>JBFLYK010000004.1:0-175633 GCA_040756995.1 Actinomycetota bacterium
GGGGCTCCGCTTCGGCCCGTGCCGGTGCGGACTCCTCGGCCGCCGGTGCGCCCTCCGCCGCCGGAGCAGCCGCCTCGGTCGGGGCAGCCGTTTCCGTGGCCGCGCCCCCTCCGCCCCCTCCGCCCCCGGACGGAGGCGAGTCGCCCAGCACCGCCAGGCGGGTGCCGACCGGCACCGTCTCACCTTCCGGCACCAGGATCTCGACGAGGTAGCCACCGCCCGGAGCGGGCACCTCGGAGTCGACCTTGTCGGTGGACACCTCGAAGATGAGCTCGTCGGGGGCGACCTGGTCACCGACCTGCTTGAGCCACCGGGTGACCGTGCCCTCGGTGACCGTCTCGCCCAGCTGCGGCATGGTGATATCCACGGTGGTGCTCCTTGGGAATCAGCCGTGCAGGCTGCGACCGGTGAGGGAAAGGGCGGTTTCTCCGAAGACCTCCGACAGCGTGGGGTGCGGGTGCACGAAGGCGGCCACCTCTTCGGGCAGCGCCTCCCAGTTGACGGCCAGGTAGCCCTCGGCCAACAGCTCGGTGGCCCAGGGGCCGGCGATGTGGACGCCGAGGATCGGGCCGTCCTTCTCGGCTACGAC
Organism: Actinomycetota bacterium; assembly: GCA_040756995.1. Lineage (GTDB taxonomy): Bacteria > Actinomycetota > Acidimicrobiia > IMCC26256 > BP-133 > BP-133. Next base: position 590 of record JBFLYK010000004.1, read on the forward strand.
CTTCACGATCCCGTCCGATTCGCCGATGATCAGGGCCCGGCCGTTCCCCATGAACCGGTGGGTCGAGACCCGGATGTCGTAGCCCTGCTCCTTGGCCTGCGCCTCGGTCAGCCCGCAGAAGGCCACCTCCGGGTGGCAGTAGATGCCCCAGGGCACCTTGCCGTAGTCCATCGGCACGACCGGCTCGCCCAGGATGGCTTTGATCGTGATGATCGCTTCGGCGAATCCCACATGGGCCAGCTGCGGGGTGGCCACCAGGTCACCGACGGCGTAGACGCCGGGGACGGCCGTCCGCATGAGCCCGTCCACCGTGACGAAACCCCGCTGATCGACCTCGACACCCGAGCCGTCGAGCCCGATGTCCTCCGACCGGGGCCGGCGCCCCACGCTGACCACCACGAGGTCGACGGCCAGCTCCTCGTCGCCCTTGCCGGCGTCGTAGCGGACGGTGACGCCGTCACCATTGCGGTCGGCGCCGTTCACCTTCACGTTGGCGAGGACCTTGATGCCCCGCTTCTTGAACGCCCGGACCACGACGTCGGCGGCATCCTTGTCGACGCCGGTGAGGATCTGGGGCAGCGCCTCCAGGACGGTCACGTCGCTGCCGACATCGCCCAGGAACGAGGCGAACTCGCAGCCGATGGCCCCGCCGCCGATCACCGCCACCCGGGCCGGCACGTGGTCGAGGTTGAGGACGTGGTCGGAGCTGAGGATGCGCTCCCCGTCGAAGTCGAGGCCGGGGAGGCTGCGGGGGCTCGAGCCGGTGGCCAGGATCAGCGCCTCCGTGCCGGTGATCTCGGTGCCCCCGTCATCAGAATTGGCGTCGACCCGCAGCTTGCGGGCGGCGGCGTCGACCACCGTGCCCCGGCCGTTGAACGTCGTCACCTTGCGACCCTTGAGGACCGACTCCAGGCCCTTCGTCAGCCGGTCGACGACCTGCTGCTTGCGCTGCTGTGACACCGTCAGGTCGAGGACGGGCTGGCCGGCCTCCACGCCGAACTCCTTGGCGCCGGCCACGGTGCGCACGACCTCGGCGGTCTGCAGCAGCTCCTTGGCCGGGATGCAGCCCCGGTGCAGACAAGTGCCGCCGACCCGGGACTCCTCGATCATGCCGATCGACAGCCCGGCGGCCGCCCCGTAGAGGGCGGCGGCGTAGCCCCCGGGCCCGCCACCGAGGATGACGACGTCGAATTCCTGCGCCACGAGACCTCCTCGAGCAATACGCTCCGTAGCCGAGTCTAGGGCGGGTGGGTGACCTACCCCGCCTCGACATCTCGAACGGCAGTTCGTACCTGGAGATTCCCGCTCGGGAGCCGGCGCACCGCTCCCCAACCTTGCCCCTCATGGACTAGCGGAGTCACCATGGCCATTGATGAACGCGCCCGCCACCAGCTCTATCTTCGGCTCGAGGAGCACCTCGGCCCCGAGGCCGCCTCGACCCTGATGGAGCACCTACCGCCGACCGGCTGGGGCGACGTGGCGAGGAAGCGCGACCTTGATCAGTTCGCCGCCGCTACTCAACGTGACCTCGACCACCTCGAGGTCGTGCTGAGGGGTGAGATCGATCGGTCGGCCAACCAACTGCGGGCGGAGCTTCACAAAGCCATCAACACAAGCACAGTCCTGATCGTCTTCACGGCCATCGTTTCGAATGTCGCTGCGGTGTTCACAGTGTCGCAGTTGCGATGAAGGGAACGAGCATGAGACGAGCGGCCCTCGAAGAGCGGGTGACGATACTCGAGGAGCGCTTCCGGGTGCTCGAGGCGCCGCCCGAATACAAGCTCGGCCTTGCCGATGCAAGGGCCCAGGCTCGGACCGCCGAACAGCGCCTTCAACGGACGATCAAGACGATCAGGAGATCAGTGATTGCCGGTGCCGCGGCCGGCACTCTCAGTGCCCTTGTCGCCGTTACCTGCGCCTGAAAATCCGCGATCAGCGGGCCATGAGGAGCTGGACGGCGGAAGCCGCCAGGATGACCACGCCGGTGACGAGGGCGGCGATGATGAGGTAGCGGGTGCTCATGGCCCGTCCATGATCCCCCGAAGAGGCCGTCGGAGCCCAAAACCTGATACGCACCTGGGGGCACCTTCACCGGTCGGCCGGTACCTCTGGCCTAGGCTCGTCCCCGATGGATCCGAGGAAGCTGCTGGAGGGGCGGAGCAATCCCCTCCCCGAAGGCACCCTGGCTGTGGGGGCCGGGCTGATCGTCAGCGGAGTCACCTCCTACGTGTTCCTGGCCATCTCGGCCCGGGCCCTCGGCCCCGAGCGCTATGCGCCGCTCGGTGTGCTGTGGGCCCTGACGTACGTGGTCTGCCCCGGTGTCTTCCTTCCCCTCGAGCAGGAGGTCGGGCGGGCGCTGTCCTCCCGCCGGGCCAAGGGCCTCGGCGGTGGTCCGCTCATCCGGCGGGCCACGATGGCCGGCGGCGTGGCGGCCGCCGTCCTCATCGCCCTCACGGCCGCCACCGGTTCGCTGTCCCTCGAGCACCTCTTCGACGACAAGGTGCTCCTGCTGGTGGCGCTGATCGTGGCCCTGGCCGGCTATTACGTGGAGTTTCTCGTCCGGGGGATTCTGTCCGGAAACGGCCGGTTCAAGGCCTACGGCATCATCGTCGGGTCCGAGGCTTTTCTCCGGATGCTCGCCTGCCTGGCGCTGGCCGTCGTGGGTGTCGAAACGGTCGGGCCCTACGGCGTCCTCGTCGGCCTCGCTCCGGTGGTGGCCACGTTGATCGGCGCCGGACGGGAACGCGGCCTCGTCACCCCGGGGCCCGACGCGCCGTGGTCAGAGCTGTCGAGCGCCCTCGGCTACCTGCTGGCCGGATCCGTCATGGCCCAGCTGCTGGTGAACGCCGGCGTCTTCGCCGTGCAGATCCTGGCCGACGCCGAGGAGAAGGGGCCGGGCGGCGTCGCCGGCCGGTTCCTCAACGGGCTGATCATCGCCCGGGTGCCGCTGTTCATGTTCCAGGCCGTGCAGGCCTCGCTGCTCCCCAAGCTGGCCCACCTGGCCGGCGCCGGCCGCCATGAGGACTTCCGCACCGGCCTGAAGCGCCTGCTGGCCGTCGTGGTCGGCATCGGTGTGCTGGCCACCGTGACCGCCTTCGCCATCGGGCCGTTCGTCGTGACCACGCTCTTCGGTGAGGAGTTCCGCCTCAGCCACACCGATCTCGGCTACCTGGCCGCCGGCAGCGCCATCTACATGCTGGCCCTGGCGCTGGCCCAGGCCCTCATCGCATTGGCCAACTACAGCCGGGTCGTGCTCGGCTGGGCCTCAGGCCTCGTGGCCTTCGTGGCCGTCACCGCCGTCGGCCAGGAGCTGCTCCCCCGGGTGGAGCGGGGATTCCTCGCCGGTTCGATCGCCGCCGCCGTCGTCATGGCCATCTCCGTCTACAGCCTGCTTTCCAAGGGCCTGGCCGGTACCCACGACGCCGAAGAGCTGGTCGAGGCCAGCCACCAGCTCCCGATCGAACCATGAGTGACGCCGACCTTTCCACCGACCGCCCGCCCGTCGTGGAGACGCCGGTGATGCCCGACGCCCCCGTCGTGGAGCCGGTGGCTCCGGCCCGGCCGCCGCGGGTCAAGCGCGACGCTTGGAAGTACACGGTGCCCGGGGGGCTGCTCCGAGCGGCCCGTCCCCGGCAGTGGATCAAGAACGTCCTCGTCTTCGCCGCTCCCGGCGCGGCCGGACTGTCGCTCACGGTCGACAACGTGGCGCCCGTCCTCGGCGCCTTCGTCGCCTGGTGTCTCGTGTCGTCCGGCACCTATCTGGTCAACGACGCCATGGACGCCGAGGCCGACCGCCTCCATCCCCGCAAGCGGCTGCGGGCCGTGGCGTCCGGCGTCGTCTCGGTCAACCTGGCCCGGCTCGTGGGCCTGGCGCTGCTGACCGTCGGGGCCGGGGCTCCGGCGGTGTGGGGCGCGCCGGGCGTGACGGGTCTGCTCGCCCTCTACGCCCTCATCACGCTGTCCTACAGCCTGTGGCTGAAGGAGATGGCCATCATCGACCTGGCGGCGGTGGCGTCGGGGTTCGTGCTGCGGGCGATCTCCGGTGGCGTGGCCGCCGACGTCCCGATCTCCGACTGGTTCCTGATCGTGGCGTCGTTCGGGTCGCTGTTCATGGTCGCCGGCAAGCGCCACGCCGAACACGTCGACCTCCGGGAAGGTCGGGGCGCGCACCGGGCCACGCTCGAGGAGTACTCGCTGAACTTCCTCGGCTACGTGCGGTCGATCTCGTCGGGAGTGACGATCGCCGCCTACTGCCTGTGGGCCTTCGAGAAGGCCGAGGTGGCCAACGTTCCGGTGCTGTTCCAGCTGTCGATCATCCCGTTCGTCCTGGCCATCCTCCGCTACGCCCTGCTGCTCGACGCCGGACGGGGCGGGGCGCCCGAAGAGATCGTCATCGGCGACCGGTCGCTGCAGATCCTGGGCGTGATCTGGGTCGGCCTGTTCGCTGCCGGCGTGTATGCGGCCTGAGCCCGGCGGTCGTGTCTCCGGCGCCAGCGCCCGCACCGTGCTGACGGGCTGGGGGCGCACCGCTCCTACGGCCGCCGAGCTGACCCCGCTGGCGCACGCCGACGACGCCGACACCGCGCTGGCGTCACCGCCACCCCGGGGCGTCATCGCCCGGGGCCTCGGCCGCAGCTACGGCGACGCGGCGCAGAACGCCGGCGGCGTCGTGCTCGACGGGACCGGCCTCGACCGCATCGAGTCGATCGACCTCGGGACCGGCACCGTGACGGCCGGCGGCGGTGTGAGCCTCGACCGGCTCATGCGCGTGCTCGTGCCGCTGGGCTGGTTCCCGGCCGTCACGCCGGGGACCCGGTACGTCACCATCGGCGGCGCCATCGCCGCCGACATCCACGGCAAGAACCACCATCGGGACGGGAGCTTCGCCGAGCACGTCGCCTCGCTGACCCTGGCCGCGCCGGCCGGGCGCTTCGTGCTGGACCCGAAGCGCGACGCCGACGATTCGGAGCGGCGGGATCTGTTCTGGGCCACCGCCGGCGGCATGGGTCTGACCGGCGTGGTCACCTCCGCCACCCTGCGGCTCACGCCGGTGGAGACGTCGCGCATCCGGGTCGACACCGAACGGGCGGCCGATCTCGACGACGCCATGGCCCGCATGGATTCGGGGGACGCCGGCTACCGCTATTCGGTGGCCTGGATCGACTGTCTGGCCCGGGGCCGGTCGCTCGGGCGGTCGGTGCTCACCCGGGGCGATCACGCCACCATCGACGAACTCCCGGAGGAGGAACGGCGGCCGGAACGGGCGCTGGCCTTCGGGCCTGCTCAGCGCCTGTCGGCACCGCCGTGGGTGCCGCCGGGGATGCTCAACCGCCTGTCGGTACGGGCCTTCAACGAGCTGTGGTTCCGCAAGGCACCTCGCTTCGAGCGGGGCCGGATCGTGCCGTTGCACGCCTTCTTCCATCCCCTGGACGGGCTGGCGGGCTGGAACCGCATCTACGGGCCGCGGGGTTTCGTGCAGTACCAGTTCGTGGTGCCGTTCGGAGCGGCCGGCGAGGCGGCGTTGCGGACGGCTGTCGAGCGGCTTTCGTCGGCGGGCGCCGCCTCGTTCCTGGCCGTGCTGAAGCGCTTCGGCGCCGCCGATCCCGGGCCGCTGTCGTTCCCCGCTCCCGGCTGGACCCTGGCGCTGGACATCCCGGCCGCCGCCCCGGGCCTGGCGGCGTTGCTCGACGGGCTCGACGAGCTCGTCGCCGAGGCCGGCGGCCGGATCTACCTGGCCAAGGACTCCCGGCTGCGGCCGGAGCTGCTGCCGGTGATGTACCCCCGGCTGTCCGAGTGGCGGGCGGTGCGGGCCAAGGCCGACCCGCACGGCGTGCTGCGCTCCGACCTGGCCCGGCGCCTGCGGCTCATCGAGGAACCACGACCATGATCGACAGTCTCACGTCCCTCTTCCTCATCCTCCTCGCCGGAACGGAGCTTCGATGAACGACGCGCTCGGCTCGCCGCAATCCGTCCTCCTGCTCGGCGGCAGCTCTGAGATCGGCCTCGCCATCACCCGCCGGCTGGTGGAGCGCCGAGCGAAGACGGTGGTGCTGGGCGGGCGCGACCCCGAAGCGCTCAAGCCGGCGGCCGACGACCTGCGGGCGGCCGGCGCCGACACCGTCGACGTGGTGGCCTTCGATGCGCTGGCCACCGAGGGCCACGACGCCTTCGTGGACGACGTCTTCGGCCGCCGCGGCGATTTCGACCTGGTGATCCTGGCCTTCGGCATCCTGGGCGACCAGGAGGAGGCGGAGCGCGACACCGAGGCCGCCCTGGCCGTGCTGCGGACCAACTTCGTCGGTGCCGCCTCGGTCGCCCTGCCGGTGGCCCGCCGGTTGAAGGCCCAGGGCCACGGCACGCTGCTCGTGCTGTCATCGGTGGCAGCCGAGCGGGCCCGCCGGGCCAACTTCGTCTACGGCTCGTCCAAGGCCGGACTCGACGCCTTCTGCCAGGGTCTCGGCGACAGCCTGGTGGGCACCGGCGCCCGGGTGGTCGTGGTCCGGCCGGGATTCGTCCACACGAAGATGACCGCCGGCCGCAAGCCGGCGCCGTTCTCGACCACTCCCGACGCCGTGGCCGACGCCGTGGTGCGAGGCCTGGAAAAGGGCGCCGAGACGATCTGGGCTCCCCCGCCGTTGCGGTATGTCTTCAGCGTCATGCGCCACCTGCCGCGACCGGTGTGGCGCCGCATCAAAGAATGACCGGGCGACCCGAAGGCGGTTCCGCGGAACCGTCCTCCGTCGAGCGCGAGCACGGCCCGCTTCCGTCGCGGCCCCTCGCCGCCTTCGACCTCGACGGCACGCTCACCCGGCGGGACACGCTGATGCCGTTCCTGCTGCAGGCCATCGGCCGGAACCGCACCTACCGGGCGCTGCTGGCGTCGTCGCTCCCGCTGGCCCGGGCGGCGGCCCTCGGCGGCCCCCATCGGGACCGGGCCAAGGCCGTGGTGCTGCAACGGGTCTTCGGCGGCCTCCCGCTGGCCGCCCTCGCCGAGGCCGCCGAGTCCTTCGCCGACCACGTCGTGGCCCACAGCCTGCGGGCCGACGTCCGGGCCCGGGTCGACTGGCACCGGGAGCAGGGCCACGAGCTGGTGCTGGTGTCCGCCTCCCCCGAGCTCTACGTCACTCCCATCGGCCGCCGCCTCGGCTTCGACGCCGTCCTGGCCACCCGCCTCGAGGTCGACTCCGCCGGCCGCCTCACCGGCCGCATCCAGGGCGCCAACTGCCGGGGCCCGGAAAAGGTCGTGCGCCTCCAGGAGTGGCGCGGCGGCACCCTCACGATCGCCTACGCCTACGGCGACAGCGCCGGCGACCGGGAGATGCTGGCCCTGGCCGCCACCGGCGTGAAGGTCGGGCGCCGGCGCCGCCGGCCGGGCCCGGACCGCCGGCCTCGGGCCGAAGGCTCGTAGGCTCTCTGGCCATGGCCACGTCGATGCAACCGACGGCGCCAGCGGGAACGGAGGAGCAGGGACTCACCTCAGAGGTCGCCGGAACCTCCGGCGCGGCCCGACGGTCTGCCGGAATCCGCTGGGACCTCTGGCTCACGGCCGTCCCGCTCGTCGTACTGCTGGTCCAGGGCTGGCAACGACGATGGATGTCCGATGACGGCCTCATTCACCTCCGTGTTGTCGAGAACGTCCTCGGCGGCCACGGCTTCGTATTCAATCCCGGCGAGCGGATCGAGGCGTCAACCAGCGTCTTGTGGGTCGCGTTGTTGTCGATCCTGCGGGCTCCGGGATTCCTCGGGATCGAGACCCTGGCGGTCATGACGGGCCTGGTCTGCACGGTGAGCGGCTTGTTCCTGGCCATGCACGGGGCGGCGATCCTGTGGGGCGGGTACAACGAGGGATCGCGGCAATTGCCGGCCGGGGCGGCCGTCCTGGCTGTACTCCCACCGATGTGGGACTTCGCCACCTCCGGGCTCGAAACGGGTCTTGTATTCCTGTGGTTGGGCTTGTCGTTCTTCCTCTTGGCTCGGCTGACGGCGAAGTCTGGACATGGGCGGACGCCCTTCCGAGTTGTCGCCGTCGTCGTCAGCGCCGGCCCGTTGATCCGGCCGGATCTGGCGTTGTTCTCCGGGGCCTTCCTGGCGGTCGTTCTGCTCTTGGCGAGGAAGGCCCTACCGGGACACGTTCGCCGCCTCATCGAACTCGGCGTCCTCGGCCTCGCGGCTCCCTGCGCCTATCAGGTGTTCCGCATGGGGTACTACGGCGCGTTCGTTCCGACCACGGCCATCGCCAAGGAAGCGAGCGAGGCGTGGTGGAGTCAGGGTCGGCTCTACCTTGCCGACCTTCTCCAGCCCTACCGGCTCGCAATACCCCTCGGAATAGCGTCGGCGATCCTGCTCACCGGTGCTTGGCGGTCGGTCCGGCACCGGGAGGCCTACCGTCTTCTCGTGGCCTCAGCACCGGTGGTTGCTGGTCTGGCCGACGGGCTCTACGTTGTCCGTGTCGGCGGCGACTTCATGCACGGCCGTCTGCTACTGCCGGCGTTATTCGCCGTCCTGATGCCGCTGGCCGTGGTCGAGGCCAGGCCATGGTGGCGCAGCGCCGCCGTCGCTCTCCTCCTGCCGTGGGCGCTCGTCTGCCTCGTCGACCTTCGCCTCGACTATGTCGTCAACCCCAACGGCATCACCGACGAACGGGCGTTCTACGCCATCAGCGCCGAACAGCGAAATCCGATACAGGTCGGCGATTTCAACCGCATGTTGCTCTATGCCGACGGCCAGGAAGCCCGTCGTCTCCACGGCGAGCCAGCTCGGCGTCTCGGATGGATCACCCATCCCGATCCACCGGCATACACATCCATGCCCTTGCGGGACGGACTCCCGATTCGTACCGCCTTCGTGGCCCGCAACTTGGGTATTACCGGGCTCCTTGCCGCGCCGTCCATCCACATCGTCGATCCCAGCGGACTGGCCGATCCGCTCGCCTCGCGAGTGCAGCTGCAAGAAAGGGGGCGTCCCGGCCATGAGAAGCACCTCCCGCTGGCATGGGTGGTCGCCCGTTTCGGCGATCCAAGACACGTTCCGGAAGGAGTTGACCCGGGGGCAGTGGAGGCCGCTCGGCGAGCCCTGCAGTGCAGCCCGTTGTCGGACCTGCTGGAGGCCACGACCGCGCCCCTGACACCCGCTCGGTTCATGCGGAACATCCGGTTGTCGATCCGGCTCCACGACCTTCGGATTCCGCCGGATCCCGTGGTCGCCGAGGCCCGGTTCTGCGGCCACTGACCGGGGCCAGGCACGTGGTTCCCCGCGAGACCACGTCGGAGCACACCGAGGTGCCGTCGGGCGGCCGAAGCGGCCGGAGAACAGGCCGCATTCCGACGTGGCTACCCGCCTCCCGACCGGCCGATGCCCGTCGCCTCGCCCCGCTCAGCCTCGCCGTCGTCCTGGTGCCCGCCTCGCTGGCGCTCATGCGGTTCCTGATCGGCCTGCACCGCCCGTTCGCCCACGCCGGTGACGCTGCCATCCTCGAGACCGCCATCCGCCGGGTGGCCACCGGCACGCAGGCTCTCGGGCCCTATTCCCGGTTCGGTTTCCATCAGCCGGGGCCGGCCTACTTCTTTCTCCAGGCGCCGTTCTCGTGGCTCACCGGCGGCTCCCCCCGGTCACTGTTCATCGGCGCCCTCGTGATCAACCTCGGTGCCGCCGCCGCCTGCATCGCCGTCGTCCGCCGCCAGTTCGGCGAACCGGCCGCCCGCTGGTCGGCGGTCGTCATCGCCGGCTACCTGCTGGCCGTCAGCCCGGCGCTGCTGGCCGACCCCTGGAACCCCTACGTGCTCGGGACGCCGCTCCTGCTCACCATCCTGCTGGCGGCCCGGGCGGCGGCCGGGTCCTGGTCGGCGGCCGCCGGAGCGGCCGTGGTCGGCACCTTCGTCGTCCAGACCCACCTCGGGACCGCCGTCACCCTCCTGGCGTTGTTCGGTGTCACGGCCGTCATCGCCGTCGCAGGCCGGCAGCGCCGTACCTGCGACCGCTCGGCCCACCCGGCAAGTGGTCATCGCCGGTGGGCGGTGGTCGGCGCGGCCGCCGTCCTGCTAGGCGCGTTCTGGATCCCGCCCGTTGTGGAGCAGGTCACCCATTCCCCCGGGAACGCGACGTTGATCGCCCGGTTCTTCCGGGAGTCCCACCCGGAATTCGATGCCGCCGTCGACCACAGCCTCGGGACCGCCGCCACCCAGGTCGCTGCCCATCTCGCCACGCTGCCGCTGGGTCGACCGTTCGACGAGCCGGCGGATCCCGGCGGCACGGAACGAGACGCGACACGCACTGCGTTGGCGCTGGCCGGGATCGTTGCCGGCGGCGTCGTGGCAGTCCTGGGATGGCGACGACGCCACCTCTTCGTCGCCACGCTCGGTGGCCTGTCGATCGTGGGATCGACGACGGCGATCTGGTCCACCACCCAGATCGTCGGAGAAGCACACCCGTACCTCCTCGTCTGGACCGGGTCCCTGCTCCTGCCGGCATGGATGGCCATCGGGCTCGTCGGCCGCCGGCTGACGGACACACTCCGCTGGCGACAGCTGCTCACTGTGACGCTCCTCGTCGTCGGGACCACGTTGACCTGGTCGATGGTGCGGGCTCCCCTGCCGCCGGTCGGGGGCAACCCCGACGTGGCCGCCGCGACGGCCATGACTCGTCCGTGGCTCCGGGTGCAGGGCGGCCCAGTACGGGTTCGGATCGGCCAGCACGACCTGTGGCCGGTGGCCGTCGGACTGGTCAACGAGCTCGATCGGCACGGCGTGGATGTCACGGTCGACGAGCAGTGGGCGGCACTATTCGGCGACCAGTTCGCACCGACGAACCGCGAGCGGTCGGAACTGTGGCTCACCGCCCCGACCGCTCCGGCACCGGCAGCGGCTGCTCAGCGGCTCGGAACCGCGGCCGGCGCCTCGCTGTGGGGCCGGCTCACGTCACCTTCCACACGATGATGTTGCCGTCGTCGGCCAGCACCGGCAGGCCGAGCTTCTGGATGTAGGCCGCGGCCTCCGGCCGGGGAACGTTGCGGTGGTACACGACGTATCCGATACCCAGCGCCCGTAGGTCGGCGGCGTCAAAGATCGCGGGGGGATGGCGTTCCCCCGGCCGGCGACCGGCGGGAACGGATTCGATCACTCCGGCCGCGGCGTCCGGCAGGAGTCCCTGCATCTGGTCGTACACCGGAATCCTCAGCAGCCGGTCGAGCGTCCGCTGGCGGTAGCGGGGCATCATCCCGTTGACCACCGGCTTGCCGTGCCGGGTGGCGTAGTAGAGGAACCGCGTGTGGTCGCCGTCCCAGTCCCCGTAGCTCCCAAACCCGGTTCGCCACTGAAGGGGGATCTCCATCACCGCGCCGTCTCCCGGGTCGGCCGCAATCGCCCCGTACGGAGCAGGGATAGCCGAGGGCAGGGTCGGCGTGTGGGACGGGAGCGACTCCGCCAGGGCGAGGACGCCGACGACCACGGCGGCGACCGTGCCCGCCTTCCGGTGGCGCGCCTGCAGACGGGTCAGCGCCAGCGCCGTCAGCACGGTGAGCGCCAGCACGCCCATCACACCGAAGCGAGCCGGATCTCGAACGCCGTTGAGCACGGGAATCCATCCCAGAACCATGCCCGGAAGCGGCACGCTGAATGGGGTGTCGAAGCGGCTGAACGCACCGCCCCGCCACCCGTTGGCCTGGAGGAACGGGCCCAGCGACAGCACAAAGAAAAGCCAGAAGAACGCGACCCACATCCCCTTGCGCCGGCGGGCGCCCCAGATCGCTCCGGCCAGGCCGGCAGCCAACAGGGTCCACGTGGGGAAGATCGTCCGCTCGCCCTGGAACAGAATGGGGTCGACCGAAGTCAGCATGTCAGGCAACAGCCGCCGATCGCGTTGCGGCGTGATCCACGACATGAGATCGGCGGAGTACGCGTCGGCCCCGCCCCAGCCCGGGATGGGGTCAAGTTCCCCTCGCCGCAGGTCGTTCGCCATGGCGGCAAGGAGCGGCGCGGAGATGAGAGCGGCGACCAGTACGGCGCGAGCGAGCTGGCGCGCCATATGGGGTCGCATGCTCTCCCTCCACCGCCAGGCCACCACGAAGACCGTGGCCAGCCCGAGGAACACGCTGTAGTACCCGTCGCTCCAGCCGGTGAGGGCCAGCACGGCGCCTAGAAACGCGGCCCGGCCCTTGGTGGGGCGCTCGTAGAGACGGAGAAGCGCCCACAGGCCGAACACCAGGAACTCCGTGTGATTGAGGTTCCAGTGCCCTGGCGCCTGGCTCATCCGGTAGGGAGTGAAGGCGAAGATGGCGCCGGCCACGAACGACGGGAATCGGCCCGCACCGACCTGCCGGGCGAGGAGATACAGACCGAAGCCTGACAACACGACCGCCCCCAGCTGCACGGCGTTGGCCGCCAGGGCCAGGCCGAGCAGCTTCTGCACTGGCCAAGCGAGGAGGTTCACCGGGGCGAGAATCGTGTTGAAGCCGAGGTTCGCCCCGAGCGGGTGGAAAACCGCCCCGGTGTGGAACGGGTTCTCGCCCTGGAACACGGTCCGTGGCAGCCACCAGAAGTTCCACAGAAAGAAGGTCCCGTCCCCGCTGTCGGCGAGGATCCGGCTCCGGGGATTGGCGACGATCGGCCAGTACACGGCACCGGTCAACGCCACGTATCCCATGAGGGCCATGGCGTGGGGCCGCAGTCGTGTGGCGACGGGTCGCTGGGCAGCAGGAGGGTCGGCGCATTGAGCGGTCGACATCGCCGCTGGGACGACCGGCGCCTCCGTAACCGCATCCATGCCGACCGAAAGCCTAGTTGCGCTCTCGAGAGCGACCCCGGACCTCACCGTCTGTTGGGCTGGTTCACCCCTGTTAACTATGTTGCCGCCGATCCACGAGCTTCTCAGGCTGCGCTCAGAGTTCAATCGGAGCGGTCAGCCGCATAAACCGCCTTGTCGAGGCAGGACGCTTTACGATCTACCGGATATGAACGGACCGGTCGCGCTCGCGCGCGACCCTGGCCCGGTGAAGGGAGCGCATGTCGGTCGAAGAGCGCACAACCGATGTCGTCATCATCGGCGCGGGCCCGGCGGGCCTTACGGCGGCGTACAAGCTCGGGCAACGGGGCCACACCTGCACAGTCTTCGAGGCCGACGATGTCGTCGGTGGCATCAGCCGGACGGTCGAACGTGACGGCTGGCGCTTCGACATCGGCGGCCACCGCTTCTTCACAAAGGTGCAAGAGGTCGAGGATTTCTGGCACGAGATCCTCCCCGAGGGCGACTTCCTCATGCGGCCCCGGATGAGCCGCATCTACTACAACAACAAGTTCTTCGACTATCCGCTCAAGGCCGGCAACGCGCTCACCAACCTGGGGATCATCGAGGCCTTCCGGTGCGTCCTGTCGTACCTGTGGGCCCGCATCCGTCCGCCGAAGGACCAGTCCAACTTCGAGGGCTGGGTAGCCGCCCGCTTCGGCTGGCGCCTGTATCGCATCTTCTTCAAGACCTATACGGAGAAGGTCTGGGGCGTCCCGGCTACCGAGATCCAGGCGGACTGGGCGGCTCAGCGCATCAAGAACCTGTCGCTGTTCAAAGCCGTGATGAACGCACTGCTGCCGAAGCGCAACCAGAAGGAGATCACTTCCCTCATCGAGGAGTTCCAGTACCCTAAGTACGGGCCCGGGATGATGTGGGAAGTCTGCCGGGACAAGGTCGAGGCCCAGGGCTCCAAGGTGGTCATGGAGACCCGGCTAATCGCCGTCAAGCACTCGGGCGGCCGCGCCACGTCGGTGGTCGTGGAGTCCGAGGGCGGGAAGACGGAGCACCCCTGCACGCACGTCATCTCGTCGATGCCGATGTCCTCGCTGATCCTGGCTATGGACCCGCCGGCGCCTGCAGAGGTACAGGCGGCGGCCCGGGGCCTCGGCTACCGCGACTTCCTTACCGTTGCCCTGGTCGTGCCGGAGAGCGCCGGATTCCCCGACAACTGGATCTACGTCCACTCCCCTGAGGTGCGCCTGGGCCGCATCCAGAACTTCGGCTCCTGGTCGCCGTATCTGGTCAAGGAGGGCCGTACCTGTCTCGGCCTCGAGTACTTCGTCTTCGAAGGCGATGACCTCTGGGCCGCCGACGACGCCGACCTCGTCGAGCTCGGCAAGCAGGAGCTGGAGAAAGTCGGCCTTGTCAAGGCTTCGGACGTCGAGGCCGGCTACGTCGTACGGATGCCAAAGGCCTATCCCGTCTACGACGAGACCTACAAGCAGAACGTCGACATCATGCGGGCCTGGATCGAAGCGAACGTTTCGAACGTCTATCCCGTCGGCCGCAACGGGATGCACCGCTACAACAACCAGGACCACTCGATGTACACGGCCATGCTCTCGGTCGAGAACATTCTCGGCGCCCGCCACGACATCTGGAACGTGAACGTCGAAGAGGAGTACCACGAAGAGAAGTCGGTCGACCTACGCGAGGGTGGCGGCGAGTCCGGCACCGGCCGGGCCGCCCCGATCACGCCCCGGCGCCAGCCGGCCGAGGTGGTGCTTCCCGACGATGCCGAGGTAGACGCCGGCTGACCCAGTCGGTCGATGGCGAAGCTCAGCAGAGGGTCGCCCGTGAGGCGTCCGCCGCTCGGTACCCCATCTGCTCGTCATCGTGTGACCGGTTGAATCATGAGCCCGGAGTCGCAGCTCTGGATTTCGCGCCACGAACCGGCGAGGGTCGGGTCAGCGCCGTACGCTTTCGACATGGGCACGGCGACAACATCAGCGATCGTTGTCTCCCATGATCCAGGTCGTTGGCTGACCCGGTGTCTTACATCGATCCTCGACCAGGTCAACGAGGTAATCGTCGTCGACAACGGTTCCAGAGACGCGGCGGCAACTAGAACGGCATCGCGAGCCGGGGCCCGCACCGTGCGCTCGGACGTGAACCTCGGCTTCGCCGGGGGGGTGAACTTGGGTCTCCGCCTCGCGACGGGCGACGTGATCGCCCTCCTCAACGACGACGCCATGGCCGACCCCAATTGGATCGCGGTATCCAAGGCACAGCTCGCCTGTGCCCCCGACATCGCTGCGGTCGTCCCGAAACTTCTCCTCGCAGATCGTTACGCGGAGATTCGATTCGACGACGTTCCGCGCCGGGTCGACGGGGACCCTCGTGCGCTCGGCCGCTGTCTCTACGACGTCACTGTCGCCGGCACGGACCGGTTGGCCGATGCCCTGGGCGGCCTCTACCACATCGAGACGGGTCCCCCCGGGCCGCCCCGCTGGCGCTGGACGAATGGGTACGACCCGATTTACGTGCCTGCTCCAGACACGACTACGGCGGTGTGCTGCAACGGGGAACCGGTGGAGGTATCGGCCGTCGTCGACCTCATCAACAACGCCGGTTCGTACCTGAGCACCGAGGGCTATGGCGGCGACTACGGCTACGAGACGCCGGACAGGGGCGCCTTCGACCGACCGCGAGACTGTTTTGGCGCTTCAGGGGCGGCGCTCGTCACCACGGCGGACGTCCTGGGGCGGATCGGCCTGTTCGCCAACTCGTTCTTCGCCTACTACGAGGACACCGACTGGTCCTGGCGAGCACAGCTCGCTGGTCTGCGGATTCGCTACGAGCCCGGGGTTACCGTACGCCACCTTCGGGGTGCCACAGCGGGCGGAGAAGGAAACCCCCGCGTGCGCTTCTTCGCCGCCCGCAACCGCCTACTCATGTTGGCTCGAAACGCTCCCATTCCGGTGATCACGACGCAGCTCTGGGCGGCGCGTCATAGCAAGTCCTGGCCGCTCATCAGACGCTCCCTCGTGAAGAGGGTTCCCGAAGCGCTCGGCCAACGCCAGCGACTGGCCCGCCGTTGGCGACGCTCTCCGGAAGAGGTCTGGCGGAAGTGGGCCGGCGCGGGGGAACGTTGGCCGCGGTCAGGTGGAGACGGCGATATCACCCACGTTCCCGACGCGCCGTCCGCCTGATCCGGACTCGTTCAAGCAGGAGCGACGCTTCGCCTGTTCATACAGGAGGAGATCAACCTGGTTAACCTCCCGGATCAGTTCGATGGTGGATGAAGGGAGATCGTCGACGGACGGACGATCCGAGGCAACATTCTCATGAGCGAGCGGTTCCGGATCGACGACGCCCCAATACTGGGTCACTCGGCGGAACAGCACGTCGAGAGCCTCAGTCACTCCGACGAACTGGATCCCGTCGAGCTTGGCCTGGGCGAGCTCCGCCAAATCCCCATCAAATTCAGCTATCGCCGTGGAATCAAACAGGCTCTGGAGCGGATGCTGGTGCGACGCTGGAAACGGCGGCCCGAGTTGGGCGAATCGTTCCACCGGCGAGAACCGCACCCATGCATCGACTATTCCGATGCGGTGCACAAGGTAACGAGCCTGATAGTTGGCGGAGAGCGATCGCCACCGAGGCGACCGCAAGAACAGGTCGAGCGAGAAGTCAGGCTGCTCCTGGCGGACGCTGGCCTGCCGGCTAAGGTGCCAATAGTGCGAGATCGTCCGCTCGACTGGATCCCGTAGGACTGTGCAGACGGCGACATCGGGCGCGAGCACCTCCAATGATTCGAGCGGCAGATGGCCGGTGATGAAGATCGCGCCGCGGAGGACATGCCGCGGCAGCACCACGAGGTCATCCAGAAGGACGTCGGTCAGGCAGAGTCCGGGGGGAAGCGACCGGCAGAGACCCCGGCGAAGCGCCGTCCCACCGGTCTTCATGATGTGAAGAAAGAACAGCCGAGGGATCTCCCGACACTCGAGGAGATCGCGCCACTGGCTGTGGCCCAATTGAACCAAAGCCCGCGAGCGCAAAAGCCGCCGGGATGCTTCTTCAGACTGAGCGATCTCCCCGGCCACGTCCTCGGTGTCGACACCGCGACGGATCTGGTCAACGTAGTGCCGCAAGCCGCCATCGTCCGGCTCTCGTCCCAGAAGTAGCCGGTAGAGCAGGACCACCAAACGGACTGCTTCGGCTCGTGATCTCATCAGTCGGTATGCTCCGATCGGATGGACGGACGTGACACGATACGTCGCGCTGGGAAAAGCTTGCCGTGAACCGGCGCCTGAAACAATGGATCGGACGGGGAGGCGGAGGCATCACGCTCCTCATTTTGCCGCTCTTCGCGGTCCCGGTCCTCGTTTACATCGGCCGACTGCTGCTTCACCAGCCCGGCATCACCTTTGCCGGCGATGTCGCTCTCATCGAGATGGCCACTCGTCAAGCGGCCCGCGGCGCCCAGATGCTCGGGCCCTATTCGCGGTTCGGTTGGAGCCACCCAGGACCCGCTTGGTTCCTGTTCCTGGCCGTTCCTTACCGCCTTGTCGGATTCCAGTCGTGGTCGATAGTCGTCGCAGCCGCGTTGTTTCATGTGCTTGTCGGAGCCGCGCTTCTGTGGCTCTGTTGGCGGCAAGGGGGGCGCCGACTTGTCGTTCTGACGGCGTTCTTTCTCGTCGTGTACATCCGTTCGGTTGACGTCAACCTCTTCATTTACCCGTGGAATCCGTGGGCGCTCATCCTCCCCATGTTGCTGCTAATCGTCGTGAGCGCCACAGATGTCCTCCGCCCGTCCACCAAGCTTCTCTGGAGCGCGGTGCTCGGCTCCATCCTTGTCCAGACCCATCTTGGAACGGCCCCCATCGTTGCCGGCATAGGTATTTCGGTTGTGGGAATCGAGTGTCTCCGTCGACGCCGGAACCCGGGTCAGCGGCTCATCGCCGGATGGAACCGGTTGCGCCAACCAAGAATCGTCCTGCCCGTGGCCGCCTTGTTCGTTCTCTGGGTCCCCCCCCTCGTCCAGCAACTGACCCACTCTCCCGGCAATCTCGGGCTCATTCTCAGGTTCGTCCGTCTGCCCGATCCCGGGCACAGCCTGTCAGAGGCCATGAAGGCCGTCGGCAGCCAGCTCCGGCGTTTCCCATTCGAGCGGGGGCGACTGGTCAACGATCCAGTGCCGAGCCACGCCACGGATGGCCTGGTTCTCCTCTTCTATCTCGCAGTCTCCATTCTTCTCATAGCGCTCGGCCGGCGGCGGGGCGAGCAGTTCGTCGCCCGTTTAGGCATGTCCACGGGGCTCGGCCTTGTGATTTCGGTCATCTCCGTCATGCGGGTGTCCGGAGGAATCTTCGACTTCCTTACCGCATGGATCTCAGTGCTGCCCGTCGCGCTGTGGCTGGGTCTCGGCCATCTGTTGGCCCGGAAAGTGAGGCGCAAATCGCTCACTCAGATTGCCGGGAGCGTAATGGCCGCCGTGGCCCTGGTCCTCGCCGTCGAGATGACCCGGCCGCTGGCGACCGGTCCGCTCAAAACACCGGAGTGGGGCCCGACCCGCGCCGCCTGGGCTGCAACGCAGGCTGCACTTCCCCGCTACCGGACCGAGATCCTTCTGCGCATCGGTACCCAGGATCGCTGGTCCATGGCAACGGGGCTCGTCAACCAACTCACAAAGCACGGATGGCGTGTTGCGGTGACCGACGATTGGCTATTCATGTTCGGGGATGCACACCGACGCTCGGGCAGGGAAAGCCTCGAGTTGCTCGTGGTGGCTTCGACCCCTGGCGCGGTCTCGGCACCGGGAGGGCGGTTGCTCGGCGACTTCGGCGGGACAATGGTCGCGCTATCGCCCGTCCGCTCTGGGACAGGCCGCTAGCTCTCTGCCGCGGACGACGCACGCACCTTCTTGAAGCGCGCCCCATGGAGATCATGCGCGACGAGTTCAATCTTCTGGGGGATCTTGAACGGCTCCAACCGTTCTTTGAGCAGGCGACGGGCCCGCACCCGGAATTCGGCCAGCGTTTCGTCCGTCGACAGCAACACACGGGCGACGACGATCTGACCGAGGAGATCGTTCCGCTGGCCCGTAACCACGACGTCGACCACCCCGTCGACGGCCAGTAGGGCGCTTTCAACCTCCGCGGGGTACACCTTTTGCCCGCCCACATTGATGATTTCGGAGGCCCGACCCAGGATCTTAATCCAGTCGCCGTCGACCTCGACGGCGTCGTCGGTCTGGAACCAGCCATCGGCGGTAAATGGACTCGGGGCGTTCAGATAACCGAGCATGGCCGATCGGGCCTTGATCTCGAGTTTGCCGTCGACCACCCGGGTCTCGAACCCCTCTCCCCCAACCTTCACCCACAAGGAACCGTCCTCGCGCGACTTGGACCTCATGATGCCGAGCTCCGAGAGGCCGTACGTCTGTTTCAGGGCCACCCACGGGAACGCCTCATGCAGGCGCTGGAGGGTTCTCTCAGGCATGACCTCGGTCCCGTACGTGATCAGCTTGAGCGAGGACAGATCGTGGCGCCGATCAGCCGCGCTCAGGAGCAAGAGGTTCAAGAAGCTCGGTGATGTGGGAAGGACCTCGACACGGTGCCGCTCGATCGCTTGGCACACTCCCTCCGGGGACCGATCGCTGACTGTCACCAGACACCCCCCGGACGAGAGGGTGTGGAACATCGTATTGACTCCGCCGATGTGGTCGAAGAGCAGAAAGCTCAGTGTTCTCGTCGCCGCTCGAGGCTGCTCGAACTTCATTAGCAGCGGAACGAAGTCATGGAGGGCAGCCTTGCTCTTCCCGGTCGAACCGGAGGAGAAGAGCACGAGGCCCGGATGGCGGATTGCTTTAAGCTTCAGCAACAGGGAGTGGCCCGCGGTCCTGTCGATCCCCTCAAGAGACGACTTTCCTTCGAGAGCATCCAGGACCCATTCACATTCCGCTTGATCGAGGAAGGCAGCTCGCTGACTCCCCACGGCGGTGGTGATGGGGACGACAATGCATCGGTGTTCGATGAGGGCCAGAAGCGCCGCAACCGAATCGGGCGAGAAATCGCCGACGAGCGCTACCACTGAGCTCTTCGGGATTTTCGCCTCGAACACCTGGCGCCAGCCCGCGATGCGCTCGAGGAGCCCGGTATAGCTGACCTCCGCACCTTCCCAAGCCAAGGCGGGAGCTGGGCCGTAATCCGCCATCCGATCAAGCAGTGTTCTGATCATCAGAAGACGCCGCCCAGGTAAATCGTCTGGCCGGTCACGAAATCGCTCCGGCGATCGAAAAAGAAATCGACCACGTTGGCCACATCCGACACGGTGCCGAAGCGCGGAATGGCCTGCTGGCCGAGCAGCGCCTCGAGTTGGCGCTCAGGAACCGATCGGATCAGATCGGTCCGCACGGGAGTGGGCCCGACTGCGTTGACCGTGATCCCGAAGGACGCCAGTTCCTTCGCCAGTACTTGAGTGAGCGACACGACGGCGGCCTTCGACGCGACATAGGCCGCCTCCCCCGCCAGCTTCAACGGCACGGCCACGGTGGAGAGATTGACGATCCGACCCCAGGCGTTGCGCTTCATGAGCTTTGCGGCCTCGCGGCAGAACAGGAATGTGCCGACCACATTTGTCTGCAGAACACGCTCGACCGTGGACGCCGGGGTGAGGATCGCATGGTTCATCGAGGCAATACCGGCGTTGTTAATCAGGTGGTCAAGACGGCCGTACTCGCTCCGCACGGCGGTCATGACGCGCTTCACATCGGCTTCGTTGGCAACATTGGCCACATGATGCCGGTATGAATCGTGGACCAAGTCGACGTCGCCCCGACTGCAACCGATGACCTCATGGCCGAGTGTCAGATAGTGCTCCACGAGCTGTCGACCGATCCCGGTACGCGTCCCGGTTACCAGAGTGACCGGTCGGGATGGCTCAGTCGCGTTCACCGAGGATCTCGAGGATGTAGTCCGCAAGTGACCCCACCGTGCGGAAGGGGCTGCTCGACCTCGAGAACGCCCGGTCATCGGCGAGGGCCACGGCCATGCCGAATTCTTCCTCCACCGCCTCCTCGACAGCGATGATCAGCGATACGAGCTCTACGGACTCGAGGACACCTGCTTCTCCCGACAGCGGAGCTTCCGCGCCTCTTGCGACGTCGATATCCGCGTCATAGGCGCTGTTCATCTCCACGCAGACGTCGAGGACAATCTTCAGCACGCGTTCTTGCACTTCCGTCTCCTGGTTGTTGCCCCGCCCGAGGCTAGCCCGAGTCCCTCAAACCTCCCCGCATGCTGGTCTGTCCGCCCACTGGGCCAGGACCGAACGAATCGGGGCGGGTACGTCATCCGGAAGGCCGGCGCCACCTCTCAGGTGCTCCTCAATCGCCGTGATCTGGTCATCACTGCACCCCTGCCGGCTGAGGCCCACCCGATTGACACCGACGGTGCGGGCCGGATTACCGAGCGTGACGAGAAACGCTCCGACCTCTTTGCGGACGACCGACCCCATGCCGACCATCGCTCCCGGACCGATCCGCACGAACTGATGGAGCACCGTCCCGAGCCCGAGATTGGCGAGGGTCCAGACCTCGCAGTGCCCCCCTATGAGGACCCCGCACGCCACGGTTACCGCCTCGCCGAGCACCGCATCGTGCCCGACATGAGATTTGGTCATGAGGTACGACTCGTCTCCCACGATTGTGGGGCGGCGCAGACCCTGATTGATCGTGACGAACTCACGGATGACGCTCCGGTCGCCGATCCGGATTCCGGCGCCATCGAGCTTTCCGTCCCAAGCCGCTGGATGCGGCCCGCCCCGGTACTCCGGCGGCCCCCCGATACATGCGTGTGAGGCGATCCAGTTTCCGCTCCCGATCCGACAGGGCCCGAGCACGACGGCATAGGGCCCGATGACGTTGCCCTCGCCGAGTTCGACCCCTTCACTGACAACGGCCGTGGGGTGGATACGGTTTGACGACATGAATGCTCACCCTATGCGTCCTGACTGGGACGTTGTGGTGATCGGTGGCGGCATCATCGGACTGGCCACGGCCTACCAGCTGCTGGTCGCAGGGCCAGACCTACGGGTTCTCGTCCTCGAAAAAGAACCGCGTGTTGGTCTCCACCAGAGCAGCCACAACTCCGGTGTTCTCCACGCTGGGCTCTACTACGCGCCGGACTCTCTGAAGGCCCGCTTGTGCAGCCGCGGGCGGCGGCGCATGGAGGAGTTCGCCGCCGACCACGGGATACCAGTGGTCCGCCGAGGCAAAGTCGTCGTGGCCGTCGACGAGTCCGAACTGGGCCGGCTCGACGAACTCGCCCACCGAGCCCGCCGGAACGGAGTGGAAGGGCTCCGCATGCTCGACACTGCCGAGCTGCGCGAGCTCGAACCGCACGTCGTAGGAATCAAGGCCCTCTACTCATCTTCGACGGCCGTGATCGACTTCTCGCTGGTCTGTGAGGCCCTGGCCAACGAGATCTCGGCCCGAGGTGGTGAAATCAGAACTCATGCCGAAGTCCTAGCCCTGCGTGAGGTGCGCTCCGCGGTCCGGATCACGTCACTGGCGGGGGAGTTCGAGTCCGAAACCGCCGTCGTATGTGCCGGGCTCCAGGCCGACCGCCTCGCCGCCGAGACGGGCCACGCTACGGGGGTACGCATCCTGCCCTTCCGAGGGAACTGGTTTTCCCTGCGCCCCCGCGCCGCGGCGCTGGTAAACGGGAACGTCTACCCGGTCCCGGACCCCCGCTTTCCCTTTCTCGGCGTGCACTTCACCCGACGGGTCGACGGCTCGGTATGGGCCGGGCCGAATGCCATCGTCTCGGCGTGCCGTGAGGCGTACCAGCGTGGAACCGTCAATCCCGCGGATATCGCTGATCTGGTCCGCTTCCGAGGGACCTGGCGACTGGTCCGTCGATACTGGCGGCAAGGAGCGAAGGAGCTCTACCACGACCTCGTGCGGCGGGCAGCTCACGCCGAGATGGTCCGGTATCTTCCCGGGCTCGCGCTCGCCGACCTGCTCCCCGGTCCGACCGGGATAAGGGCCCAGGCGGTGCGTGACGACGGGAGCCTGGTCGACGACTTCCTGCTCCGGGGTACCCGACGAATCGTCCACGTGTTGAACGCTCCCTCCCCGGGGGCAACGTCCTCTCTGGCGATCGGCGAGCTGATCGGCGCTGAGGTCGGTGAAAAAGTCAGGCTGGCAAGAGCCTGACCTCTAGGCTTAAGGAGATGACTCGCTCGGCCGTTCCGTTGGCGCGACCTCACTTCGGCGAGGAGGAGGTCGAGGCGGTGCGCGCCGTCCTGGCGTCGGGATGGGTCGCCGGCCAAGGGCCCAAGGGGGGCGAACTGGAAGCGCGGTGGGCGGATCGGTGCGGCATGCAACACGCCGTGGCCGTGAGCAACTGCACGGCCGCCCTCCATCTCGCTCTGCTGGGCCTGGGCGTCGGTCCTGGCGACGACGTCCTGGTGGCCGACTACACGTATCCCGCGACGGGCCACTCCGTGCTGTTCTGCCGGGCCCGGCCGGTGTTCGTCGACGTCCGGCCCGACACCGGTGCCCTCGACCCAGAGCAACTGGAGCTGGCCGTCACCCCGGCGACGCGAGGCGTCATCGCGGTCGATACTTTTGGACAGCCGGCCGACTATGAGGCCATCGAACGATTCTGTGCCCAACGGGGTCTCTTTCTCATCGAGGATGCAGCGTGCTCCATCGGGGCCACCTACCAGGGCAAGGCCGCCGGCAGCTTCGGCGACGTCGCATGCTTCTCACTCCACGCCCGCAAGGGCATCACCTCGGGCGAGGGCGGCGTGCTCGTGACCGACCGGGCCGACATCGCCGAATCAGCCCGTAAGCGGTCGTGCTTCGGTGTGGAGAGTGCCTTTTCCCGCCAGCGGGGCGCGAGCCTGCCCATCCCAGTGTTCGGAGAATTGGGTTACAACTACAAGCTGAGCGACATCCTGGCTGCCATCGCGATCGTCCAGCTCGACCGTCTCGACGAACTCATGGCCCGGCGGGCCGCAATCGCCGCCCGCTACAGCACCCTGCTGGGTGATCTCCCGGGCGTCACGCCCGCGGTGACAGCCGAGGGGCGGACCCATGCCTGGCAGGCGTATGTAGTGACGATCGGCGAGCCGCTCGACCGCGATCGGATCGCCCTCGATCTCCGGTCACGCGGGGTGGAATGCGGGATCGGGACGTACGCTTCCCATCTACAACCGGTCTACGGAACCGACCGCTCGTGTCCGGTCTCGGCCACGCTTCTCGACCGCCACCTGGCGCTACCCATGTACCCCGACCTCTCGGCAGAGGAGCTTGAGCAGGTCGTCAGTACCCTCTATGACGCTGTGGAGTCCCAGCTGCATCGGATCGGCTGAAGAGGAGGAGCTTCGGTGTCAAAGGCCGCAACGGTGCTCGTTGTGGGTGGAGGCGGGTTCATCGGCTCGGTGACCTGCCGCCAGCTCCTCGAGCGAGGTTGGAACGTGCGGATTCTCGACAACTTCTCTCGCTCGTCGCGGGAGCAGATCGAAGCCCAGCTTCCCGGGGCGGAGATCCACGAGGGAGACATCCGCTACGTCGCCACCGTCGACCGAGCGATGAGGGGGGCCGACGAGCTCATCCATCTGGCCGCCACTTCGATCAACAAGTCGTCGAATGATCCGGCAGAGAGCCTCGACATCGATTTTAGGGGTATGCAGCACGTCTTCGAGAGTGCCTGCAACCACGGGATCGGCAAGGTCGTCTTCGCCTCCTCGGCCTCGGTCTACGGCGAGCCGAAGACCCTCCCGATGACGGAAACGGACGAGATCAACCCCCGGACGCCGTACTGCATCGGAAAGTTCGCCGGTGAGCGCATGCTCGCTTTCTACGCCGAACGACAGGCGCTGCGCTGGGTCGCCCTCCGCTTTTTCAATGTGTACGGGCCGGGCCAGAACGCCGGCGCCTACTACACCTCGGTTGTGCTGACGTTCCTGCGTCGCATTGCCCGCGGCGAACCGCCGGTGATCGACGGCGACGGGACACAGACGATGGACTTCGTCCATGTGGAGGACGTCGCCCGAGCTGTGGTCATGGCCCTGGAGGGCGATGCCTCCGGCGAGGTCCTCAACGTGGGCACTGGCACGCAGACATCGATTGCTGAACTCGCCACCATCCTCATCAGGCACATGGGTGCAGGTATTCAACCGCAGTTCTGGCCGCGAGACGTTCTGGTGTCCCGACGGGAGGCGGACATCACCCGGATCCGATCGGTCCTCGGTTGGGAGCCGACGGTCGGGCTCGAGGAGGGACTGGCCAGCGTGATCGAGCATCTGAAGGCCAAGGGCGAACTCGCATGACGGCTCCATCGCCCCACTCCGAGTTTCCGCCGAATTCATTCAACTCCCACGCCTGGGTGATCGGCTCGCCTGAGATCGGGGATGGCACATGGATCGGCGCCTTTACGGTGATCGACGGCTCAGGCGGGCTCCGAATAGGGCGCGGTTGTGACATCAGCTGTGGGGCACAGATCTACACGCACAACACCGTTCGCCGCTGTGTGAGCGGCCGTGCCCATGCCGCGGTCGAACGGGCCTCGGTCACGATCGGCGACCGCGTCTTCGTCGGAGCTAACGCCGTCGTACTGATGGGCGTGACAATCGGCGACGGAGCGGTGGTCGGCGCGGGAGCCGTCGTGACCCACGACGTCGCGCCGGGCGACATCGTGGCCGGGGTGCCCGCCCGGGTTATCGGCCACGTCACCGTTAAGGGGGCCAACGTGCGGTTGGTCAGCGGTCCCACGGGCGCCGCGGTGTAGAGGCCGCCATGCGAATCGCTCTCGTCAACAACTTTTTCCCTCCCCGTGCCGGAGGGAGTGCCCATTTCACCGAGGAACTCGCCAACGAGATGACGGCCGCGGGGCACGAGCTTTTGGTCGTCACCGCGGAGGGGCAGGGCCTCGAGGAACCGATCCGCGCCCACCCGTTCGAAGTGGTGCGGCTGGCCTCGCGGTCCGTCCCTTCGAATCGTCTCGCCTTCGGCTATGACCTGACATTCTGCACCTCCCCCGCAAACTTGCGCCGCCTGTTCAACGTCTTGGACAACTTCGGTGCGGACGTTATCCATCAGCACAATCAGATTTTCGATCTCTCGCTGATGTCATCCGTCTGGGCCCGTCGCCGAGGCGTCCCCGTCGTTCTCACCATTCACACGGCTCTCATCCATACCCGTCGGGTGCCGGGCCTTGCCTTGGCCGCCCTGGATCACGCGGTGGCCAAGAGCTTCATCCGCCTTGCTGGTACACATGTCGTGGCACCGGACCTCTTCATGACCGAGTACGTGAAGCGCAGATACCGGGTGGCCGAGCACCGTTTGAGCAACATCCCGATCGGGATCAACGTCCACCGGTTCGAAGCACCGTCGGGAGATGCGGTCCGGGACCGAATTGGGATTGGGACTCGCCCGATGGTCCTGTCACTCGGTCATGTGATCCCGCTCCGTGACCGCCTTGCTCTGGTCGAGGCCTTGCCCGGGCTCCGTCGTGCGGTCCCCGACGTAGCGGTTGTCGTCGTGGGCCACATTTACGATGATCGCTTTGTCCACCGCGCCCGGGAACTGGGCGTCGACGATTGCCTCATCCTCCTGGGTCGCGTTCCAAAGGACGATGTGCCCGGCCTGGTGGCCGCCGCGGATCTGGACTGCCATGACCTCCAGGGCCTCGGGCTCGGGACCGCCAACATGGAAGTGATGGCAACTGGCACTCCGGTTGTTGCCGCTCTTCGGGAGGGCAACTTCCCGGGGCTCGAGCTCGCCAACTGGGAAGATCTTGTGATCGTCCCCTGCGGGGATCACGCCGCTCTAGCGGACGCCCTCCGCCGTCTGCTCCAAGACGAAGAACTGCGAGCACGAATAGGCGAGAACGGCCGCCGGTTCGTGCTCAAGCATCTGTCGATGGAGCGCGTCAGCGAACAGTACCTGGAGCTGTACGAACGGCTCGTCAGGTCGCAACGGAAGCGAGCGCGTTGGCTACGACCTCGTGCGGGGGCACAAGGCTGAGCCGCTCGACTTCGGGGTCGACCGTGCCGCGGATGAGGGCGACGAAGTGATCCAACTGAGTTGCCAGTGGCTCACGGCGGCTCGGAATGACGGGAACGTCGATGATCGTCTGAGATCGATAGCCCCAATTGTCCTCGATGATCTCATGCCCTACATGGCGATAGATCGTCACGTCCTGACGAATCATGTCGATCTCGATGAGCCGATCCAGTTCCGTGATCGTGACCGAGCGGATCTTCCGCTGTGTGATTCGACTCGAGGAGAGCGAGGCGAGGCGGCCTCGCTCGAAGGTCAGGTGAAAGTCGGCGACGTCCTCCGCTCCAGGCTCACTCTCCCGGTGAAAGTGCCCTAGCTGGCCCCGAACCTCCTCGGGGACCCCGCCGAATACCCTCAATGCCAGATCGACGTCGTGGATTAGAAGGTCGTGTGCGACACCCGTCCGGATCCGGTTGACGTAGGGCGAGTGACGGACCGCCTGCAGGTAAAGCGGGTCCTTCAGGATGTCCATGACGAGCAGAATCGCCGGGTTGAATCGCTCGACGAACCCGCCCATGATCGGGACTCCGACGTCTCCCGACCGCTTCACCATGGCTTCCACCTCGGCGAGATCGGTCGAGAGCGGCTTCTCCACCAGGACCGGTTTGCCTGCATCCAGCGCACGCTCGACCCAGGAGGCGTGGGTGTCGGTCGGCGACGCCACGATCACGGCATCGATCAGCCCCGTGCCGTCGAGATCAGGCAGCCAGCGGCTCTCGAACTGGGCGGCGAGGCGGCGCCCGACTTCGGGGCAGGGATCGACGATGCAGGCCAATTCGACGCCGGGCGTCTGGGAGACGACACGGGCATGGAGCGAGCCCATCGCTCCAGCCCCAACGAGCGCGATGTTGATCGTCCGGCTGTCAGTGAGGTCGAGGACCACGGAGCGAGATAGTATCCTCCGGGAAGGGCTCGAATCGGGATCGACCGAGGCTACTGCAGGCAGGTTCGGACCGCCTTGACGATGCGGTCGACGTCGGTGTCGGTGAGGCCGGCGTGGACCGGCAGCGACAGAACTTCAGCGGCCGCCCGGTCCGCCACCGGCGTCGGGGCGTCTACCACCGAGGGCTGGTTTCGGTAACAGTCATAGTCGTGGACCCGGCGCGGATAGTAGACGCCCGTGTCGATGCCCATCGCCGAAAGCTTTGCGGCCAGTACGTCTCGGTTGTGCCGGGCTTCGGCCGTGACTCTGATCGTGTACTGGTGGAAGACGTGCTCCCGACCTGCAGCGACTCCAGGGGTCACGAGGCCGCCGAGACCGTCGAGCCCTTCCGATAGCCGGGCCGCATTGAGCCGCCGCCGTGCGGTGCTGTCGGCGAGCCGGTCCAGCTGCGGCAGCGTCAGGGCGGCCTGCATCTCAGTCAAGCGGTAATTGTTGCCTTGTATCTCGTACTCGTAGCGCCGCCGCATCCCATGGTTTCGGAGAAGGCGTAGCCGGTCAGCGATTTCGGCGTTGTTCGTCGTGACGATTCCCCCTTCCCCGGCGGCGATGTTCTTCGTGGCGTACAGAGAAAAGCAACCGATGCCAAACGACCCGACCGGCCGCTCGCCGAAAGCCGCTGCGTGAGCTTGCGCAGCGTCTTCGACGATGACAGCCCCTGTAGCCTTGGCCACCGCTTGGAGGCCCCCCATGTCGGCTGGTTGGCCATAGAGGTGCACTGGCAGCACCACGCGGGTCTTCGAAGTTATCCGGCGCTCAACATCGGCTGGGTCGAGGGTAAACGTCTCCGGGTCGATGTCGGCAAAGGTCGCAGTCGCACCGACTTCGAGGATGGCGTTCAACGTTGCCACGAAGGTGAACGGACTGGTGAGGACTTCGTCGCCAGGGCCGATGCCGAGACTTCGCAGGGCCGCCACCAAGGCAGTGGTTCCGGAGTTCACTGCGACGGCATGCTCGACACCACAGAGTTCCGCGAATCGACGTTCGAGCGCCTCCACCATCGGGCCTTGGGCCAGGCGGCCGGATCGGAGCACCGACAGCACGAGCTGTTCCTCCTGCTCGCCGAGAGTGACCGCGCTGATCGGAATTCGAGTGCTCATCGTGACAGCGGGGAAGGTTATCCGACGGGCTGAGTCAGATCCGCACCACCCCCGGAAGTCACGTCGCCTCCGAGACCGCCATCTAACATCCGGCCCGATGGAGGCGGTTCTCTGGCCCGTGGTGGGACTTCTGCTTGTGGGTTTTCTGCCGGGTCTGCTCGTTGAGCGGATCCTTCTGCCCCGTCGGTCGATAGTCGACCGGCTGGCATCCGCCCCTGCACTCAGTTGCGCGGTGGTCTACCTCTTTTTCCGAATTCTCGGTTTCGCTTCAGTGCCGGTGTCACCCGGTGCCTTCTTCATCCTTCTCGTGATGCTCATCGGGCTTGCCTTCGGGCCGCGGGGCATGCGGCGGCCGGCTCCCATGGAACTGGAGCCCAAGCGGGGTCTCGAGGTTTCCATCGCTCTGGGCCTGCTCATCATGGCGATCGCCCTTGGAGCGGGCGTCTGGCTCACTAGCATTCCGAGAGAGTTCGCTGTTCCGCCGAACCATGACTCGATGTACCACGGTTTCATGGCCGCCCGGATCTCCGAAACCGGGTCCCTCGAGGCCGACCAGGTCCTGGTGACCAGCGTACATTCAGACCAACCGGTTACGGCCTTCTATCCGCTAGGGCTTCACGTCGTCGCCGCGCTGGTTCACCAGGTCACCGGCACGAGTCTGTCGGACATCCTGTGGTGGATCGTGGTTGTCGCCGGAGCGCTCTGCCTTCCGGTTGGCATCTTCAGCCTCACCCGAAGATTCTTCCCCGACGATCCACTGTCCCCTGGGGTGGCAGCCCTGCTGTCCGTGCTCATCCCGCTCTTTCCATACAAGCCCATCGCGTGGGGCGGCATCGCTCTCATCATGGGCATGGCGCTGACGCCGGGAGTGGTCGGGGTCCTCGAAGCCTCTGTCGGGGCAAGTTGGTCAGTCGCGGCCCTGGTCTTGGCCGTCATCGCACTCGTGGGAGTGCTCGTCGTCCATACCAGCGAGGTTCCCCTCGTGGTCCTCTTGGTGGGCACTCTCGTGCTGCACCAGGCGCCCGGAAGGCACTGGTGGCCATTCATCCGCACCCGGGCGGCCCGGTTGGCAATGATCGGCGGAGTGTTCGGCCTTCTGGCGCTGCCGCTGGCGGGAAGGGCCATGGAGGACCGTTCATCGTACCCTGATAACCCGACCATTCCCGTCGAGAACGCGCTGGTCGAGTTGGCTCGTCTCCGCGTGGCGGTGGATACGGACCAAGGCCGCATCGCCCTCCTCGCTGCGTCGGGTATCGCCGTCCTCCTGTGGCGTCGGAGACCATGGCTTGCTCTCGCCTTCGGCTGCGTGGTGGCGTTGTACGCCATCGCAGCGTCGTCTACGAACCAGCTCCTCCGACTCCTCGTCTCGCCTTGGTACCGCCAGTCAGAGCGGGTTGCCTACGTGGTGGCGTTCATGGCCGCGATAGTCGGCTCGCTGGCCGTCGCTTCGCTAGCCGGCGTGGTGGCCCACCGGTACCCCGGCCGACCCGGCCGGTGGTTGGCGATCGGTGCGGCCAGCGTCGTCATGCTAGTGGTCGCCGCAAACATCCCCCCGCGGACATCAGCAATGCTCCGGCGCCAGATCGACGGCTATAGCGCAGTCCGTGCTGACGAACTGGCGGCGTTCCGCTTCGTCCGGGAACAGAGAACGCCACTCGCCGTTTTGGGTGATGAGCTGGGCGATGGATCGATTTGGATGTACTCGCTGACAGGGGTCGCACCGGTCTTCGGGATGAGGCCTCCGGCAGAGTCTCGCTTGTTCAAGAGTTGGAGCGAACGTCTGTTCGTGGCGCGCCACCTGAACGATGCAACCGCCAGGCAAGAAGTCGACTTTCTGCTCGCCAAGTACTGCGTCGGCTTCGTCTACTACTCGGATCGTCGCCTCTATGGCGCGGAGACCATGCTGAACCTCGAAGCGCTCAAGACGGATACTCGGTTCCAGGAAGCGTTCCGCTCCGGCACGGCCCATGTTTTCCGGCTGAAGGAGCCGGCTTGCGCCCAACCCGGCCGGGTGCGGCGCGGCCATCACTGAGACGGGACTCGAACCCGGGGCCTGCATTACCATCGATCTGCTGGTCAGAGGAAGGGATTTGCGTGGTGGAAAACGGCGCCGGATCGTCGTCGATCGACATGGAGGGCCCGACGGTCGACGAGGTTTCCGTCTACATCGACCGTGTTACGTCGGCAGCGTTGGGCGAGCCACAGCCCGTCGCCACGCTTGCCTTCACATCTCCCTCAACAGCCTCTCCAGCACCAATCCATGTTGACAACGAACTCGCGGTGATGCGGGCCCATGCCGAGATCGATGGACTGCCCACCAAGACCCGGTTCCGCTTCTTCAAGCGTTTGCTGCTCCGGATCTCCCGGCTCTTCACCCGCCGGCAAGTTGCCTACAACCAAGCGGCGCTTGATGTAATCCAGGCACTCGTTGAAGTCAACATCCGTCAAGCCGCCGAACTGGCGGCGCTGCGGGGGCACTTCCAGCAGCTCGGCACCGAAACTGCCGGTCAGTTCAGCGCCGCGACAAAATTCCGCAACGAGACGCTGGCGTTCCGAGCGGAGGCGTTGAACCGCCTCAACACGTCGCACGCCGCGATCACCAGTGCTCAGCTCGAACTTGAAGAGAAAGCTGAGGCCATCGAGCGCCTGGACAAGGAGCTCACCGAAGTCCGGCTCAAGCTCTTCGACCTCGCCCGGGATCGGGCTGTTGACCGCACCGAGCTGATGATGCAGCAGTCCCGCCTCGAGGTGCTGCTCAACGAGGCGCGGCGGTCCCGGCCGGTTGACGGTGGGCCGGATCCCCTCGCTCTTGCCTTCACCAGGCAGATGGATGAGGCCCAGAGTCGCCTTTACGCTCAATTCGAGAGCGTATTCCGTGGCACGCGGGAGGAAATCACCCGCCGTCAGGAGCCCTATCTGGACTACGTCTATTTCCTCAAGGGGGGCGATCTTCCCGTCCTCGATCTCGGCTGCGGTCGGGGCGAGTGGCTCGAGCTTCTGCGGCGCCACGGAATTCCGGGCTACGGCGTCGACACGAACAAGCCGTTCGTCGAGAAGAATCGGGAACGTGGTCTAGACGTCCGCCTAGAGGACGGCGCCGCACATCTCGCCTCGCTCCCTGAGGGTTCACTCGGGGCCGTGTCGGCCTTCCACCTCGTCGAGCACATCGATCTCGCGGCACTGATCGCCCTCATCGACGGCGCCCTGCGGGCGCTCGCCCCGGGTGGGGTGCTCATCCTTGAGACTCCGAACCCGACGAACTTGGTCGTCGGCGCCTCCGCGTTCTACCTCGACCCCACGCACCTGAAGCCGATTCATCCTCACTTCCTCGAGTTTCTGGTCGAGGAACGAGGGTTCGTCGACGTCGAACGCCGATACCTCAACCCGTCTCCCGAACCGACCTTCACGGTTCCCCAACTGGGAAGTGAAGAGCAGACCGCGGTGATGGAGCGGTTGGTCGACCACCTCAACTGGGCCTTTTTCGGCCCTCAGGACACGGGCGTGATCGGACGCAAAGCCGGCCCCGCCTGAACCCATGCGCATCGCCTTTGCGAAACCCGACTATGGGATCTCCGGAGGGTTCGAGGTTGTCCTGCGCCGCGTCGAACGTGATCTGACCATGCAGGGCCACACGGTCCACTGGCTGACCGCCGACGTGGCGGCCTTGGACAGAGCGCCGTTCGGTGTTCCGGTGCCACCCCATGTTTGGGAACAATCATTCGAGTTCTTCGGCTATCTCAAGCTGGTGGAAGCCTTCCGCGCCGTCGACGCCCACCGCTACGACATTCTCATCTCGACGCAACCCCCTTCGTTCGCAGTGGAACACCCCCGTCATCTGGCGCTGTTCTCCCATCACCACCGGGTCTTCTACGACCTTTCCGAGGTGTACGTCGCCGCCGGCTTCGCCGACGAACGCCTCCACCGGCAGGCGGAAGCAGCCGTCCGGAGAGTGGACACACCGGCTTTTGACGCTGTGACGTATTTCCTCGCAGCGTCGGAAGTGGTCGCCGAGCGGCTCCGGGTGTTCAACGGCCTCTCCGAGAATGTCGGGGTATACCACGCCGGTCCTGGCCTTCCGGAGTCGTTGACTGCGGCCGTCGACACCAGTCGATTCGAATACCCCCTCTGCGTCAGCCGGCACGAATTTCCCAAGCGGACGGAGTTGTTCGTCCACGCCATGAAGTACCTCCCTCTGACTTCGGGCGTGTCCGTGGGCGGAGGCGGTCGGCTTCCGTGGGTGCAGTCAGTCGACGCGCAACTCGCGGCCCCCGGCTCGAATCTTGACTCGTGGGGAGATCGAGAACTGTGGCTTCGCACGGTCGGGACGCTCGTCCCCCCGCTGCCGCCCGGGGAGAGCAACGTCCGCTTTGTCGGCCACGTAACCGATTCCGAGCTGGCCGAACTCTACGGCGCGGCGCTTTGCGTCGTGGCTCCTGCCTATCTGGAGGACTACGGCTTGACGGCCCTCGAAGCCATGGCGTTCGGCAAGCCTGTGATCGTATGCAAGGACGGCGGAGGCCTGGTCGACTTCGTGGAAGACGGGAAGACCGGCTTCGTCGTCGAGCCCAACGGACGGGCCATCGCCGAAGCCATTCAGACGCTCGCCGATGACCCGTCCCTCGCTTGGAAGATGGGACAGGCCGCTCGCGAGGCCGGCTCGCGCTACAGCTGGCAGCGGGCGGCAGAAGAAATCCTCGCGGGCCTGGCCAAAGTGACCGGATGAAGATCGGGATCGTCGCCCCCAGTTCGGTGCCGTTCACCCTTGGGGGAGCGGAGCGGTTGTGGAACGGCCTCACGTCGGCCATCAACGACCTGACCCCACACGACGCCGAGCTCATCAAGCTGCCATCGCGAGAGCACAACCTCCCCGATCTTGTCGAGACGTACGGCGCCTTCAGCCTCCTCGACCTCAGCCACTTCGACCTCGTCGTCTCCACGAAGTACCCGGCATGGATGGTCGAGCACCCGAACCACGTGGTCTATCTCCAGCACACACTCCGGGGGCTTTACGACCACTACCACCTGACCGGGCTGCCGGAACTGACCACCTACCGCGAGCCGGGCTTGCGCGAATTACAAGCGCTCATGCGGAGCGGTCAGGGCCGGGCCGTTCTCCCAGAGTTCTTCGAAAGGTTCCGACATCTGCTGAGCGAGCACGGACGGGATGATCCGGTCTTTGCCTTTCCTGGCCCCCTCGCCCGCGAAATCGTCCATTTCCTCGACGGTATCGGGCTCGCGCCGGAGTCCGTCCGTCGCTATCTCGCAATATCGCGGACAGTCGCCGAGCGACGGGGCTACTTCCCGCCCGGGGTCGTGGCGGAGGCGGTCCATCACCCTTCCGACCTGACGGGCCACCGGTGCGGGAGGTTCGAATACCTCTTCACGGCCAGCCGCCTCGACGGCCCGAAGCGCCTCGATCTTCTCGTGGAAGCAATGCGCTTCGTACCTCCCGGCGTCCGGCTTCGGATCGCCGGAACAGGTCCAGACAGTGACAGGCTCCGGGCGATGGCCGCCGATGACGCCCGGATCGAGTTCCTCGGCTACGTCTCTTCGGCGCAGCTCATCGATCTCTACGCCGATGCGCTGGCCGTTCCGTTCATCCCTCTGGAGGAGGACCTCGGACTCATCACGCTGGAGGCGATGAGCAGCGGCAAGCCGGTGGTGACCTGCCATGATTCGGGTGGGCCCACGGAGCTGGTCATCGACGGCGTCAACGGTTTCGTGACGCGGCCAAGGGCGCCGGAGCTCGGAGCGGCGCTGGCCCGCCTCGCTGCCGATCCGGTCACCGCCCCGCGGCTCGGGGAAGCGGCTCGCCGCACGGCCGAGAAGGTGACGTGGCGACGAACTGTCTCGACCATCATCGGATGGTCGCCTTTCCACCGGGCGGCTCAGCCACCGGTGACTCGACATGATCGCGCCGTGAGGCGTTCACGCTCCCGGCTGGTGGTGACGTCCACCTTCCCGATCCACCCGCCAACCGGCGGGGGCCAGCTGCGGTGTTTCCACCTCTACCGGACGCTGACCGCCCGTTACGATGTCGAGGTCGTGAGCCTAGCCCCGCATACCAGTCCGACCCGGTCGACGCCGATCGCCCCGGGAATGACGGAGACCGCCATACCAAAATCGGCGCAGCACGAGGCGAGCGAAAACCGGATCACCGCCATCGTCGGCGGCTCGGTCACAGACATCCTGGCCAGCGGGCTGATCAACCAGACGCCCGCTTATCTCGAGGCCCTCGACCGTGCGCTGCTCGGCGCCGATGGGGTCGTGCTCGCCCATCCATTCCTCTATCCCGCCGTGCGAAGCCTCCGGCCCAAACTCCCGGTCATATACGACGCCCATAACGCCGAGTTCCTCCTCAAGCAGACGGTGTTGCCCCAGTCCAAAGTCGGCCAGGCCCTCCTTGACTTGACTCGCGAGGTGGAGGCCGCCGCAACCCGTCAGGCGGTTCTCGTCTCGGCCTGTTCGACCGAAGACTTGAATGTCCTGCGATCGACGTTCGCGCCGGCGAACCGGTTTGTCGTGATTCCCAACGGGATCGACACCGCGGGTCTGCCCTTCACCTCCGGGGACCTTCGGGCCGATCGATCGCGCCGCTGGCGGGAACAGTTCCTCGCTGGACTCCCGTCGCCGGAGCCAGTCAACCACACTGCGGTCTTCGTTGGGTCGTGGCACCCTCCGAACAACGAGGCCGCTGGTCAGATCGTCGAGCTGGCCGAGCAGGTCGATGACGTGCTCTTCCTCCTCATGGGCAGCCACTGCGATTTCTTGCGGACCCATGCTCTTCCGCCCAATGTCGTACCGCTCGGCGTCGTGTCCCACGCCGTGAAGCGTCAGATCCTCGAAAGCGTCGACATCGCCCTGAATCCGATGCTGTCCGGGTCCGGAACGAACCTGAAGATCGTCGAATACTTCGCGGCCGGTGTACCGGTCGTTTCGACGCCCTTGGGGGCACGGGGATTGGAGGTTGAGCCCGGACGCCACCTGGAAGTCACACCGGTGGATGGGTTTGCCGCCGCGATTCGCGCCATCGTCGCCGAGCCGGGGCGAGCCCAGTCAATGGCCAGGGCCGCTCGGGATCTTGTCGAGAAACGCTACGACTGGGACATTCTCGGACAGGCCTTCCTCGACGCCGTCGTCGATGCCCTTCCGCCGAAGACCACCACGGTTGCGAACGGCGTCAAGAACGATCCCGTTTTGCCAACCGTCAGCCGGCGAATGTAACGCGCCCCTCGTAGGCAGCGTCACCCCAGGCGTACACGGCGCCGTCCTGGCCCATTAGGAATAGCCCCCGGCCGGAGGCGGTACCGGACGCCGAGATGATGGGAGCGGAGAGCGGAGTCCCGGCCAACGAACCGAGGAATGGCGCTCCACCAAAGGCGTACACGCCGCCATCGGCGGTCACTATCCAATACCCGCCGCTTGCACAGGTCACGAGGGCGACCGGCGGAGAGCCTGTTGGATACTGGCCGTGCTCAGACATTGGATCTCCTTAGGCAATGCTGGCGAGATGATCAAGGAACGCCGCCACGGCGGCATCGGAGTCGACCTCCCCGATCCTCTTTCGCCCTCGGGCCACCAGCTGACCTCGAAGCGGTTCGTCGTCTAGCAGCGCGGCAAGGGCCTCGGCCACGAGTGCGGGATCATCTTCGGGTGGAAGGAGGATCCCTGCATTACCCATCGTCTCCGGGATTGCGGCGAATGCGCGGGCCACGACCGGTACATCGAAGGACATGGCCTCGAGCAGGGGTACGCAGACACCTTCGTGCTCGCTCATCGTCACGAACAGGGATGCGGCCCGGTAGAAGGCGACGAGTTCCTCGGCTCGGAGCCATCCCGGCACGAGCGCATTGGAAAGATTCAGTTCGCGCGCCTGTTGCTGCAACGCCCGGTAATAGCCATCGAGTCGCGTCGGACCGAGCATGGCGAGGTTGGCATCGGGCCGGATGTGGGTCACGAGAAGGTGAAAGGCATGGAGCAGCAGATCGGGACGCTTGTGGGGCAGGATCTGCCCCACGAACAGGATCAACGGGCCTTTGATGGCGTCGACTTCGGCCACCATGCGTTCGTCCGGCTCAAGGCTCCGCAACACCCAGGGATCGACGGGGAGCGGTGAAACGCGAACATCTTCGTATCCCACAGCCTGCAGCTCGTTGGCGTTGTAGTTGGAGACCGCCAGAGCCATCAGAACACGATCCCGGAGCATCACGAGTTCGCGGCGGCCCGTAGCAAGGAGGTTGGCAAAGGTGGCATCGTACGGCACGAAGTAACGAGCCGGGGTGATGTTGTGATACACGAGGACGAGCCGCTGTGGACTCTCGAGCAGGAACCTCACGACCTCGGGCTCCCCGATGGAGGCGTGGTAGATGAGGATGTCGTCGCGATCGGCGCATGCGGCGTACGCACCCAACGGAGCGACCTTTCCGTCGAGGCGAGGATCGACGTACCGAGCGAAAATCCCTGAGGGTCCGACCCGCTGGAGGATCCCCTGGAAACCCAGAGCAGTGTTGGTCACCGCGTCGCCCGCTGAAGCTCCTGCCACGACCTGATGGATGCCCATCAGCGGACAGCGGTGAGGACGTAATCCTCTGGAGCGACAAGCAGCCTGCTTAGCCGCTGGGTGTTTTCGTCGTGATGCACCGAGCGGAGTGAGACGCTCGCGCCGTCCGCATGCTCTTGCGGTTCCGGCGCGGAGCGCCATTCGATGTACACCTGGGCGAATCCAGCTTCGCGGAGCAGGAAGGTGAGGTACGCAGGGTGAACGGGACGCAGGTGCGTAGGATCAAGAAAGAAGGAATGGGCGAAGACATAGAGCGACTGCGGATGGAGGCTTTCGACCAACACAACACCACCGCGGCGGAGTTTCGCCGCCGCCAGCGCTGAAAGCTCGACAACCTCCTGAACCGAGAAACGCTCAATGGCCTGAACGAGAACGATCGCGCCCAAAGAATCGTTCTCCATTCCGGCGAGATACCGGATGCCGTCATCTTCCACGACCGAAAGGCCCAGTGCCCTAGCGGACTTGACCAGCTCCGGATCAATCTCGACTCCGGACGCATCGAGTCCCTGCCCCCCCAGTACCTTCAGGAGGTCACCCCGACCGCACCCAATCTCAAGGACAGGGCCCTTTCCGGCGAGTCGCTTGGCGACATCGTCGTAGCGCTCGGCCATCTCTTCGCCCGTAGGACGGAATGATTGTTCGAAGCCACCGTTCGCTTGCCAGGGCTGCATGTCGGGAAGGCTCGCCCTGTCGGCTCCAAGGCCGGCCAGGATCCGTTCCTGCAGCGCCTGGCGCTCGTAGAGCGCATCGATGCTCTGTGCGATGTCAGCGTAAACAGCGCGGCTGAGATCTTCGACGGCCGTGGCCAGGGCTTCCAGAGCGGCCTGAACGGGCTCGGCAAAAGCCTGAACCTGTTGCAGCGCGCCCTGTGTCTGGCGGCTCACCAGCCGGGCGATCGTCTTGTGAAAAACTTCGCCGGCGGGTAACCCCGACGCCAGAGGGATGCGGGACGCCCGGAGGGGAAGTGCCTGACCCGATCGGGTGATTGGCTGACGAAGGTCGGGCAGCGAATGGGCCTCGCGACGCAGAGTGAGGATCCGGCGGAAGTGGGCGGTCATTTGCTCCTCGAGGTCCGGCGGGTAGGCACCGGAGCGGCGACGCGCCTCCACACGGGCCCGGAGCAGGGCAACCAGCTCGTCGATGTCGGGAGGTGACTCGGTGTTCACGACGACCTCGTCTGACTCGTCCACGATCGCGATCGTAGTGTCAGCCGCACCCCGCCCCTCGGACGGACGAGAGGTTTCCTCGACGCAAGCTCTCCCCACGCGTCGGACCGCAAAGAGGCCCGCCTCAGTTTCCTAACATGACCTCGTGAAGATCCTCATCACCGGCGGGGCCGGATTCATCGGCTCGAACTTCGTGCATCACACCGTCGAAGCCCATCCTGACTACGACGTGGTGGTGGTCGACGCCTTCACGTATGCCGGGCACCGGTCGAGCCTGGCCACGGTCGCGGATCGGATCACGATCCTTGACGCGGACATCTGCGACGAGGCAGCCATGGACGAAGCGATGGTCGGGTGTGACGTGGTGGTGCACCTCGCCGCCGAGTCGCACGTCGACCGGTCGATCGACGACCCCGGACCCTTCCTCCGCACCAACATCCTCGGTACGGAGACGCTCCTGAGGATGGCCCGGAAGCACCACGTAGGACGGTTCCACCACATCTCGACCGACGAGGTGTTCGGTGCGCTGCCGCTCGACGGCGGCCGGTTCAACGAGGAGACCCCGTATGCCCCCCGCAGCCCCTATGCCGCCAGCAAAGCGGCCAGCGACCATCTGGTACGGGCCTACGGGGAGACGTACGGTGTTCCCTTCTCCATCACCAATTGCTCCAATAACTATGGTCCCTACCACCTCCCAGAGAAGGCGATCCCGCTGTTCATCACGAACGCCCTCGATGGCAAGACTCTGCCGCTCTACGGGGACGGGCGGGCGGTGCGCGACTACCTGTATGTCAGCGACCACTGCCGGGCCATCGACCTCGTCCTTCACTCCGGAAAGGAAGGCCGGACGTACTGCGTCGGAGGCGGCGCTGAACGGAACGGCTTGACCCTGGCCGAGACGATCCTCGACCTCCTCGAGCTCCCTCGGGACCGGATCGAGTTCGTGGCCGATCGGCCAGGCCACGACCGGCGGTACGCCATCGACGCCACGCGAATCCGCGACGAATTGGGTTGGGAGCCCACCGTCTCCTTCGAAGAGGGACTCGCCGCAACGATCCAGTGGTACCAGGAGCACGAGCACTGGTGGCGACCCATCAAGGAGCGGACCGAGATCATCACCTGGGAGACCTACCAGGCATGAAGGGCATCGTCCTCGCCGGCGGCTCTGGCACCCGGCTGTATCCGATCACCCACGCGGTGAGCAAGCAGCTGATGCCGATCTACGACAAGCCCATGGTCTACTACCCGCTCACGACGTTGATGTTGGCCGGCGCCCGGGAGATCCTGATCATCACGACTCCGGCTGATCGACCGCAATTCGAGCGCCTCCTGGGTGATGGAGGTCAGTTCGGCTGCCGCTTCAGCTATGCCGTCCAACCCGTTCCAAACGGCCTGGCCCAGGCGTTCGTCATCGGAGCGGACTTCATCGGCGGCGACAGCGTGGCGCTCGTCCTAGGCGACAACATCTTCTACGGCGCCGGCCTCGGCGACCAGTTGAAGACGCACGGGGATCCCGACGGCGCCGTGATCTTCGCCTACCAGGTGGCCAACCCATCGGAGTACGGTGTGGTGGAGTTCGACGCCGATTTCCGGGCCGTGT
The DNA here is from genome assembly GCA_040756995.1 of Actinomycetota bacterium. Lineage (GTDB taxonomy): Bacteria > Actinomycetota > Acidimicrobiia > IMCC26256 > BP-133 > BP-133. The sequence goes on from JBFLYK010000004.1 coordinate 40,750, forward strand.
CGCTGGACGAGAAACCGGCCGTCCCGAAGTCCAACTTCGCCATCCCGGGTCTGTACTTCTACGACAAAGACGTGGTGGCCCTGGCCGGCAAGCTTGAGCCCAGCGCCCGGGGCGAGTACGAAATCACCGACCTCAACCGGGCCTACCTGGAGGCCGGAAAGCTCAAGGTCGCCGTCCTCCCCCGGGGCACGGCCTGGCTTGACACCGGGAGCTACACCTCGCTCATGCAGGCGGCCCAGTTCGTCCAGGTGATCGAGGAGCGCCAGGGTCTCAAGATCGGCTGCCCCGAGGAGGTCGCCTACCGGGAGGGCTACATCACCCGTGAGCAGTTGGAGGCGCTGGCCGTCCCGCTCATGAAGAGTGGGTACGGGCAATACCTGTTGCAGCTGGCGCAGCAGGACCTGGGCATCAAACGGTGGCCCGGGCAACCAGCCTGTAGCGAATGACAGGGTCGTCGCCGGGCTCCGGAACTTCGGTCAGAAGTTCGGCTCGGGAGAATCCGGCCGCTCGGATCATTCCCAGCAGCGCCGGGGCTGTCGGGGCCCACCAGTTGCTGACGTCACCGGACAGCTCGTCAGTCTCGTAGAACTCGCAGACGGATAGATCGCGATGATCGCGTATGACAAGCGCTGCGGTTTCGATCAGGGCTGTTCCGTTGGTCACCCGTCTCAGGCGCTCCAGCGCCAGGAGTGGGTGACGCAAATGGTAGAGAACCCCGAGGAACAGGGTGATGTCGAACCGGCCGAGCTCGGCGATGTCGATCGCCATGAAATCGCCGACGACGTCCTCAACGCCGCTTCCGAGCAAGGCCCTAGCCGTGTCGAAACCCGCCTTTCCAGGAAGCGTATCCGGTTGCCAGAACTCGGGCACCGTCTCATAGGGTTTGGGCTTCTCGTCACTGAGCAGGCACTGCCGGTAGTACTCCTGCTGCCGCCCGAGGTCGAGCGACCAGACGTAGTGGTCCAGCGCCACCACCCGACGGGCACCCAAGCGCTCCGCCGCGAACGAGAAGTAACCGTCCCAGGCCCCGATATCGAGGACGGTTTGGCCGGTCAGATCGGGGAGTTGGAGCTGCTCGAGCTCGGAGGACAACAGGTCCGGCGATTTGTGGCCGGGCGTCACCACGCCGTCGCCCACGTCGATCGAATGCCACCAGAAGGGAACCCGGGCCACCGCGCTCTTTGCGTCGAGGTCAGCATTCACGCCGCGACCATATAACGGGACTACAGGTCGCGGCTGACGGACGACCGTCAGCGGATCGCCAGGCCCACGATCGGCCGGTTGAGCGGGATTCCGCCCAAGCCGCCGAGGTACTGGGCGCCGCCGAAGTTGTAGACGCTGCCGTCGTTGCTGACGATCCAGTAGCCGTTGCCGCTGGCGGTGGTGGCCATGGCCACGACCGAGCCGGTCACCGTCCCGGCCGGGGACCCGTAGAAGGCCGAGCGGCCGAAGGCGAAGACGCCGCCGTCGGACGCCGCCAGCCAGTACCCGTCGCCGTCGGGCGAGGGGGTCAGGGCCACGATCGGCCGGTTGAGCCGGACGTTGCCGGTCGACCCGAAGAACGGGGCGTCACCGAAGGCGAAGATCCCCCCGTCCGACGCCACCAGCCAGTAGCCCCGGCCGGTCCGGGTGGCCGCCATGCCCACGATGGGCTTGTTCAGCCGCACGGCGCCGGTCGACCCGAAGAAGGGCGCATCACCGAAGGCGAAGATCCCCCCGTCCGACGCCACCAGCCAGTAGCCCTTCCCGGTCGGGGTGGCGGTCATCCCCACGATGGGTCTGTTCAGCTGCAGGGCGCCGGTCGACCCGAAGAAGCCGGCGTCGCCGAAGGCGAAGATCCCCCCGTCCGACGCCACCAGCCAGTAGCCCTTCCCGGTCGGGGTGGCGGCCACGCCGACGATGGGCTTGTTGAGGCTGACGCCGCCGGTCGAGCCGAGGAAGGTGGCGTTGCCGTAGCTGAAGATCCCGCCGTCGGACGCCGCCAACCAGTAGCCCTTCCCCGTCGGCCCGACCGGGACCGACGTGACCGAAATCGAGGTGGCCACGCCGGGGGAGGTCGTCTGGAGCGGGAGGGCCGCCGCGCCGGCCACCGCCCGTCCCACGTTGACCTCGCCGCTGGCGAAGTCGACGCCGGTGCCCGGCACCGAGTCGGCCGTGTTCATCAGCCGGGCGGCCACCTGTTGGGCCGTGAGCCCCGGATTGGCCGCCCAGACCAGGGCGGCGGCGGCCGAGACGATGGGGGTGGCGAACGACGTGCCGTCGGGGGTCACCCAGCAGTTGCCGTCGGCGCAGGGCGTGGCCAGGGTGAGCACGCCCACCCCGGGAGCGGCGATGTCGACCCAGGGGCCGCGCCGGGAGAACTTGGCCAGCCGGTCGTCGGACCCGTCGAGCGCCGCCACCGACAGCACTCCCTCGAAGTTGGCCGGGTAGCTCGGCGTGTCGAGCGGCTGGTTGCCGGCGGCCGAGACGACCAGCAAGCCCTTGCTCTGGGCGTACTTGATGGCCTCCTTGAGGACGTCGGACACCTTGCCGGCGTCGTTCGGGTCCTGCTGGAGGGAGAGGTTGATGATCTTCACGCCGGGATAGTCGGCGGCGTAGCGGATGCCCTTGGCGATGTCGCTGGCCAGCCCGTTGCCCTGGCTGTCGAGGACCCGGACCGACAGGACCTTGGTGTTCCAGCCCAGCCCGGCGATGCCCTTGTCGTTGTTGGGAATGGCGGCGATGAGGCCGGCCACGGCCGTGGCGTGCCCCTCGGGGTCGGGCGTCGTGTCGTTGGAGAAGTTCTGGCCGACGACCACCTTGCCGACGAGGTCGGGGTGGGTGGCGTCGACGTCGGTGTCGATCACCGCCACCAGCATGTTGGGGTCACCGTGGGTGACGGCCCAGGCCTCGGCGGCGCCGATGTTCATGAAGTCGGACTGGCTGTAGATCCGGGAGGTGGCGCCGCTGTCGAAGGTCAGGGCGCACCCGGCGTAGCAGCGTTCATTGACCGGCGGCGGGCTGGCGGCCGCCCCGGAGCCGGTCTCGGCCGGGGACGGGGTCAGCGGCTCGGAATTCGTCGGTGCCACCTCGGCGGAGCGGAAGCGGACGTCGTCCTCCACGTGGGCCACCGACCGGTTCTGCCGCAGCTTCCGGGCCGCGGCCGGGCCCTCGCCCCTCGGGACGTCGACCCGGAACACTCCCGGCCGGATCCGCCCACCGTGGCGGCCGCCGACCGAGGCCGCCAGCGCGTCTTCGTCCTGTCGGCCGCCCGCCTTGGCCATCTTCACGACCAGTCGGTCGAGCTTGTCGACCACCTTCTTGCGCGCCGCCCGCGCTGATTCCTTGGGCGCCTTGCTGCTCGGAGCCGAGGTGTCGTTCCCGGAGCCCTGGTCGACGGCGATCGCCGGCACCAGCCCGGCGCCCGCCAGCACCAGCCCGACGAGAGCGGCGGCGAGCGCGGGACGGCGAGCGATGCGCCCTCCAGCCATGGTCCGATGACCCATGCGGATGGTGCCTCCCACTGCGGCGGCGCATCGCGGGTTGCGCAGCCGCTTTGGAACCCAGCTCCGGCCGCCGGACTGCCCGAACCGTACGAGGGGGACGGTGGGGGCGAAGGTGACCGCGCTGGACAAGTCTTACGAGGACACCGGTCATATTCGTCACGGTCCGGGGGGATTCCCTCCCGCGACGGGCAAATTCCGGCCGGATCTAGCGGGTCGCCTGGGAGGAATTGGGAACCGCCGGAGCGGCCTTCACCTCGAGGCCCACGACGCCGCCCTTGTAGCCGGGCACGACGTCGGGCACGCCGCCCAGCACCGGGGCGTCGCCGTAGCTCACGACCGCGCCGGTGGCGGTCACGATCAGGTAGCCGGCGCCCGTCCGGGTGGGCCGCATGGCCACCGCCGGGGTGTTGATCCCCGATCCCGGCAGGGAGCCGAAGAAGCCGGCGTCGCCGAAGCTGAACAGCCCGCCGTCGGCGGCCAGGAGCCAGTAGCCCTTGCCGGTCGGCGTGGACGCCATCCCCACCACCGGCTTGTTGAGCCTGATGGCGCCGGTGGAGCCGAAGAACCCGGCGTCGCCGAAGGCGAAGATCCCGCCGTCCGACGCCACGAGCCAGTAGCCCTTCCCGGTCGGCGTGGGGGCCATCCCCACCACCGGCTTGTTGAGCTTGATGCCGCCGGTCGACCCGTAGAACTGGGCGTCACCGAAGGCGAAGATGCCGCCGTCCGACGCCACCATCCAGTACCCCTGGCCGCCATTGGTCGACGCCATGCCGACCACCGGCTTGTTGAGCTTGATGTTGCCGGTGGAGCCGTAGAACTGGGCGTCACCGAAGCTGAAGATCCCGCCGTCGGCGGCCACCAGCCAGTAGCCGGCGCCGGCCGGGGTGGCGGCCATGCCGAGGATCGGCGAATTCAGCCGGATCCCGCCGGTGGAGCCGTGGAACCTGGCCTCCCCGAAGCTGAAGATCCCGCCGTCGGGGGCCACGACCCAGTAGCCGGACAGGCCGCCGCTGGGGTTGTTGACGACCCGGAACCAGTCGGAGCGCACCCCGTCGGGCCGGGCACCCGGGGAGTACGAATACAGCCCCCGGAGATCGGAGCCGGTCAGCGTGGCCTTGCCCTTGCTGCCCCGGAGGACGACCTCGAGGACCCGCCCGCCCATGTCGCCCAGCCCGTTGCGCTTGGTCACGTCGACCGAAAGCAGCGTGCCGATCTCCGGCTTGGCGCTCTCGAGGACGCTGACGGGGACCCGGGCTGTCCACGTGGCGCTGGGATTGGACTCGACGGCATCGCCCTCGTCGGGCACGGCGGGAAACGTGCCGCCGGCCGTGTAACCCCCGGTGGAAGAGGAGAACTCGGTGCGGGCCACCCTGCCGTCGGAGAGCATGAGGCGGACCTGGCCCCGGGTTTCCTCCACCGCCTGGTTGGTGGTGGCCGACTCCAGGTCGTTAAAGCCGGTGGCGTCCTGGGTCGCCCGCCCGCCGTACACCTGGCAGCTCTGGGTGTCGCACGTCTTCGCCCAGCTGGAACGGTCCTCGGCCATGGCGTAGGAGCGGGCGGCCACCGCCTGGGCCCGCAGGGCGTGCATGCCGAGGCCACCGCCGGCGGTCCCCCAGCTGGCCGGCGACTCCCGCGGCACGACGCCCTTCAGGTAGCCCTCGCGGTCCACCCGGTTGACGGCCCGGGACGTGGTGATCTTGTTGGCCTCCCCCTCCAGGGCCAAAACTTCACCGCGAAGCCAGCGGCGGGTGCCGCCGAGCTCGCAGACCTGGAGCATCTCCGACCGGTCCTCGGTCCGGGGGTCGGGCGGCGAGAAGGTGACAGGCCCCCGCATGGTGGTGAGCTCCCGCCAGCCGTCCGGGCCGCCGCCGCAGTCCCCAGCCCTGTCGACGCGATAGAGATTGGCACCGACCCTCTGGGCTCGCAGCGCCGAAAAGTCACCGGCCGCCGCGTTGGTCCGGAGGCGGCCCTTCTCCTGGGAGACGATCACATCGACGCCGTCGAACTTCGTCAGGTGGACGTCGATGGTGCCGTCCTGCAGGGTGCCCATCTTCGTGCCGCCGTAGTAGTGGTCGAGGATGCGCTGGTACGTCCAGCCCTTCAGGGCGTAGCCGAGCGAGCCGAACTGGCCCATCCCCCGGCCGTGGCCGTAACCGTGGCCGATCAGGTCGACGGTCGGGCCGGGGAAGGCGGCGGCCGACCGCTCGCCGACCAGCAGAACTCCGGACAGGGCGAGGAGGGACGCCGTGAGCGCCCTCGCCACCCGACGCCGCCCGCTCATGGCGCCAGGACGAGGTCGACGGCGGCCCGCGGCGGCCGCTGCGACGTGTCAGCGCCGAGGAACCGGGCGTCGCCGAACACCGAGATGCCGCCGTTGGCGTCGGCGATGTAGTAGCCCTTGCCGGTGGCGGTGGCCCGCATCTGTACCGCCCCCGGATAGTTCTCCGGCTTGGCGGCCGGCACGCTGCCGAGGTACGGGACGTCGAAGGCGAACAGGCCCCCGTCCGACGCCACCAGCCAGTAGCCCTTCCCGATCGGGTTGGGGGCCATGGACACGACCGGCTTGTTGAGCTTGATGCCGCCGGTGGAGCCGTGGAACGGAGCGTCGCCGAAGGCGAAGATGCCGCCGTCCGACGCCACGAGCCAATAGCCCTTCCCCGACGGGGTCGGGGCCATCCGGACCACCGGTTGGTTCAGCTTGATGTTCCCGGTGGAGCCGTGGAACTTGGCGTCCCCGAAGGAGAAGATGCCGCCGTCGGTGGCCACGAACCAGTAGCCCTTGCCGGTGGGCGTGGGGGCCATGCCCACCACCGGCTTGTTGAGCTTGATGTTCCCCGTCGAGCCGAAGAACTTGGCGTCCCCGAAGGAGAAGACCCCGCCGTCGGAGCCGAGGAGCCAGTAGCCCTTGCCCGTCGTGGTGGCCGCCATCCCGACGATCGAGCCGTTGAGCGGGATGCCGGCCATGGAGCCGAGCGCCGGGGCGTCGCCGAAGGCCAGCACCCGGCCGTCGGCGGTGGCCGACCAGTAGCCGGTGGTCGGACCGTGGGCGGCGGTCACCAGTGACGCCACCCGCTCCCGGAGATCGGGCAGCAGCGGGTAGAGGCGGTCGCCGGGACAGGCGGTCTGGCCGGCGTCGCGGTGGCCGGCCAGGTTGGGGAATGTACTGACGACACCGTCACTGGCTTGGAACGGGTCCTTGCCGAGAACGTCGATGTCGTGGCGGTCGGCCTTCCAGGCCATCAGCTTGACCAGGGCGTCACGGGCGGCCGTGGTCGGTTCGCCGCCGCTGAAATCTCCCAGCACGGCCACCCCGGCCGAGCCCGCGTTGTGGTTCAGGACGTGGGCGCCGACGACGCCGTTGTGGTGCAGGTCCTCGCCCGTCGGCTTCTCGCCGGGCTGGTAGTCGCGGGCCCAGCGACCTTCGTAGATCCGGCCCTCGGCGTCGATCAGGAAGTTGTAGCCGATGTCGTCCCAGCCGTTGCCCTGGACGTGGTAGGCGTAGATCGCCCGCACCGTGGCCGCCGGATCGGGGTCGGCACCGTCGGGGGACGTGACGGTGTGGTGCACGAAGAGCTTCGTGATCGGGGCGTACTTCTGGTTGTTCTTACGGATCGACTCGTCGGCCCCCCACTCCGCCCGGGTGACGATCGGCGGCTGGACGGCCTGCGGCTTCGGCCGGCCGGTGGTCGTCGTGGTCGACGAGGACCGCGTTCCCTTGGTGGTGCTGGTGGTGGAGGACGACGACGGCGTGGCGCTGGGGCCCCGGTCCTCTCCCCCATCCGCCGGCGGGTTCTCGTCCTCCGCCGCCCGGGCCGGAGTACCGGTGGCCAGCTTTCGGGTCCGGGGCCCGTGCATCGTGTCGATGGCCACGATCTCGACGTCGCGGGCGTCGCCCGACGCCCGCACCTGGGCCCGGGTGGCGCCATGGGCCCGGATCAGCTCGGACAGGATGGGGCCGCCGGCACCGTCTTCGAGGTCGTGGGCGACCGGCAGGGCCCGCCACGGCCCCCAGCCCTCGTCGGAACCGGCGAGGCGGATGTCGACGGCCGCCTCCTCGCTCCCCACCCAGCGGACCGCCAGGTGCGAGAGCGGGAACGGGCTCTGCACCACCGGCCCGGCGGCCGGCGGGATCTCCGGCCTGACGGCCGCCGCGGCCACCCGCGGCGCGCCCGTCACCGACGCCGGCACGACGGCGAAGCGGGTCTTCGGGGCGCCCTCGGCCATGCGGATGGGCGCCAGGACGGCGAAGGCCGCCATGGCGGCCACCGCCCCAATGCGCACCGCCCCCCGGAAGGAGCGGGACCGGGCCTCAACCGTCATGCGATCACTCTCTCGTCACGTTGGTGGCGCAAGTGACTCATGGTGGACCACTCTAAGAGGCGGACAGCCGCAATGGGGTGACAGCCGGGCCCTGACCGGCGCTTCCGGAGCGCAGGCTAGGCCACAGATGTCCCGGTTCGTCTAGTTGTCCGCCGCCGGTCAGCCCTTTGATCCGAGTCCCGGAGCCCTGGGCACTACCCTTTCTTATCCACATGGCAGAACTTGCTGCGCCCGCGCGGACTTTCACGCACCGCATGACGACGATGGAGCGAATCCGCGAGATCGTCGCCCACCACGAGCTTCTCCGCAACCTGATCCGCCTCGAGCTCAAAGCCAAGTACAAGGCGAGCGCCCTCGGCTTCGCCTGGTCGCTCCTCAACCCTGCGCTCTACTTGGTGGTCTTCTACGTCGCGTTCGACGTCATCCTGGGCAGCGGCATTCCGCGCTTTCCGATATATCTGCTCTCCGGCTTGCTCGTGTGGAACTTCTTCACTTCTGCGCTCAACGGCGGCACCGGGGCGATGGTCGCCGGAGCCGGCCTCGTGAAAAAGGTGTGGTTCCCGCGCGAGGTCCTGCCGTTAGCGTCGGTCGGCGCCGCGCTGGTCCATTTCTTCCTCCAGTTGCTCGTCCTACTCGGCGCCCTCGTGATCGTCCGCCATCCGGTGGGCTGGTCGAAGCTGCCCCTAATACCCCTCGCGCTGCTTGACCTCATCCTCTTGGCGGCCGGCCTGGCGCTCTTATTCTCAGTAGCGAACGTCTACCTGCGGGACATGGCGCACTTCGTCGAGCTGGCGCTCCTGGCGTGGTTCTGGCTGACGCCCATCGTCTATCCCTTCACCCAGCTCGGCGAGGCGTTGCGCGGCCATACCGACGTCGCTCTGCTGAACCCCGTCACTCCAATCGTCGTCGCCTTCCAGGGCGCTTTCTACGGCAGCTTCGGCAGTCCCAAGCCCGTCATCCCCCCGAATCTCGATGTCATGTGGCACCTTCGCAACCTCGGCATCGTGACCATCGGCGTGCTGGTGGTCGTCGTGGTCGCGCTACGGGTCTTCAGCCGACTCGAAGGCAATCTGGCCGAGGAGCTCTGATCGGCGATGGCGGCAGCAATCGAAGTCGATCGGGTCACGAAGAAATTCAAGCTTTACAAGGAGAAGCCGACCTCCCTCAAGGAGCGAATCCTCCACTTCCGTCGCGTTCGGTGGGAACCGTTCACCGCGCTCGACGACATCAGTCTCGATGTCGAGGCGGGCACCACCGTTGGGTTGCTGGGTCACAACGGATCGGGAAAGAGCACGCTGCTCAAGTGTATGGCGGGGATCCTCCAGCCCACGTCCGGTTCGGTCCGTACAGTGGGTCGGGTGGCGTCCCTCCTCGAGCTCGGGGCGGGCTTTCATCCCGACCTGTCAGGTCGCGAGAACGTGTACCTGAACGGGTCCATCCTGGGCCTCAAGCGGGCTGAGGTCGACCGGGTGTTCGACGACATTGTCGGCTTCGCCGAACTCGAATCCTTCATCGACACGCCGGTGAAGCACTATTCGTCCGGAATGTATGTCCGGCTCGGCTTCGCAGTCGCCATCAACGTCGACCCAGAGATCCTCCTTGTTGACGAGGTGCTCTCGGTTGGGGACGAGTCGTTCCAGCGCAAATGCATCGACAAGGTCCGAGCCTTCCAGGCGGAAGGACGAACGATCGTCGTCGTCACCCACGCCGCCGACCTCGTCCGTCAGATGTGCGACAAGGCGGCCGCCTTGGAAAGAGGAGTCCTCGTCGCTGAGGGCGATCCGAATGACGTCATCCGGGAATTCCGCGAACGACTCCTCAAGGCGGCCACCCCGACCGAGGAAATGACTCGGGAGTGGGCCGGCACCGAGATCGCGCCGACTTGGGGTCGGGTGAAGATCGTCGACGCCCGGGTTGTGTACGCCACACCGGATCAGGAGGCAGCAGCCCCCGGCGAACCCATGCATCTTGTCGTCACACTCGAGGCGGCCGAACCGGTCGAGGACGTCGTCGTTGGAATCGCTATCTACAACTCGACTGGATATCTCGTGTTCGGCACCAACACCGAGCACCACGGTATCGACCTCGGCACGGTCGCCGGCCGGACGACCATCTCGTACGACCTGACCGATGTACCTCTGCTCGACGGGACCTACGCGGTGACGTTCGGCGTCCACACCCGAGGTGGTCTCGTCTACGACAGCTGGGAACAGCTCCGGCGGTTCGAGGTGGCGGCCCCTGGTCGGGATATTGGCGTCGCCCGGCTGCCGGTCACGATCCGGGTCGATCCGGGCTGACTCAGGAGCCGTCTCCGCCGATGAGCGCGGGCATCGTCGCCGAGCACCCAGGCTCGGTGTCGTCGAGCCAGGCAAAGCCGTCTTGGACCAGCGTCAACGCCAATGTGTAGCGCCCAGCGACCGGTGGGACGTCGACGGTCGCGACAAGCCGGGTGGATCGGCCGGGACCGACCGGTTCTGGAAGACCGGTGCGCCTTCCGTCGGAGCCTCTGCGGGCGCCGGTCTCATCGAGCCACCGATACGACACGTCGACGGGGTGATGGGGAAACTCCGATGAGAGCCAACAGCGGCTTCCGTTGGTCAACTCGACGGGAATCTCGATCCTCTGCCCGGGAGCGGCCGAAAGGGTTGCCACCGCCGGGCGGAGGATGATCCCTCGAGGATCGATCACGAACGTCTCCTCTGGCATCCGCCAGCGATTCTCGTGGACCGAGAGCTTGGCGAGATCGACGACAGCCAAGGCCCGTTGTCGGACCAACTGCCTGAGCGGCATCGCCGGCACGCCGACGAGATCGACCACCCCGCGTCGTCCGAGAATCCGACGAAGATGCCCGACGGAGGCGATGGGCGTGATGTCGCCTCTGGCCGCGATCACGCCGACGAACGGGTAGATCCGGCGCATCCGACGGAGGAGTCGCTCGTAGTCGGCCTCCCCAAAACGACGCAGGGCCACCGGGTTGCACTCGACGACGAGGATCGGCCGGAACCGGCGGAGGGTCTCAGCCGCTCCCTCGAGAACGGCAAGTTCTACGCCCTCCACGTCGAGCTTCACGAGGTCGAGGCGGTCGATCCCGGCTTGGCGGGCCCAGGTGTCGAACCGGACGGAGGGGACGGCAGCACCGGCCGTCCCGACGTGGGAACCGCCGGGATAGCCCGGCTCGTATTCGAAGTTCACCTCGCCGTCACGGTCGAACAGCGCCACCCGCTGCGCCGTCACGTTGTCCAATCCGTTGGCCGCCACGTTGCCCGTCAGGTGGACGAAATTCTCGGCTACCGGTTCGAAGGCGTAGACGTGGCCCTTGGGGCACAACGAAGCGAGCAGCACAGTGACGACGCCGATGTAGGCGCCGATGTCGACCACGACGGCATCCGGCGGCAGCCGGCGCTGCAGCAGAGCGGTGAGATCCGGCTGGTAGTAGCCGCCGGACCGCTCCAGCTCGCCGACGCAGCCCGCGCAGGCCTCGCTCCCCGTGATGGAGAACTCCTGGCCTGGGAACGGCCGAAACGTCACGGTCTTGTTCGCCACCGTGGTCGGAGAAGCTACCAGTCAGCCTCCTTCCGTTAGTGTTGGCGCCGTGAAGGTTCGGCGACGCCGAGGTCGCGACGCGAGGCCCGGTGCCTCGGCCGACTTCGTGGAGATGGCCCATCGCCGCGTCTTCGGGACATCTCCGAACCTGGTCGCTCGCCGGCGCTACGCCGCGTTGCTGTCCGAACACGGCCGGCTCGGCGTTCTCAGCCGGATGCTGGCCCAGCCGGCCCACGCCGACCGGGTCGTCGCCGAGTTGGACCCCGAACCCGGTCTCTCGGACGACGACTTCGTGGTCTGGGCCTACCAGACCCTCCTCGGCCGGGAACCCGATGCCATCGGCGGGGCGAGCGCGCTGGAAACGCTGCAGCGACGAGGGACTCGCGACGCCGTCGTGCGCGAAATCGTCCGCTCCGACGAATACCGGCGGCATGCGCTCCCGCGGTACTTCCCGCTGGTCGACCTCCGGAGCCTGCGCCCGGACCAGTACTTCGAGCGCCAGAACCAGGAGCCGGGGACCTGGGTGCTGTTCCAGGCGGACGGCCCGGAGGATTTCGACTGGCTCGAGACGGCCATTCTCGACAGCGGATACTACGACCGGCCCGGAGTGTGGCGGCTGGAGATCGAGACCGACAAGAAGCTGATGGCCGAACTCGTCGCCAGCCTGGAGCCGAGCCGGGTGCTCGAGCTCGGCTGTGCCAGCGGCGCCGTCCTCCAGTGCCTGCACGACCTGGGGGTCGAAGCCGAGGGCGTGGAGATCAGCGGCGCGGCGATCGAGGCGGCCTTTCCCGCCGTCCGCGGCCGGATCCACCGGGTCAACGCCACCGAGTTCGAACTGTCCTCTTCCTACGACGTGATCTTCGGGCTCGACATCTTCGAGCATCTCAATCCGAACCGCCTCGGAGAGTGCCTGAAGCGTGTCGAAGCGCACCTGGCGCCGGGCGGTTTCGTCTTCGCCAACATCCCGGCCTTCGGTCACGATCCCGTCTTCGGCGAGGTCTTTCCCATCTACATCGATGAGTGGCGGGCTGACGGTGATCGAGGCCAGAACTACCGGACGCTCCACTGCGACGAGCTCGGCTATCCGCTCAACGGCCACCTGATCTGGGGCCGCAGCGACTGGTGGGTGGCCCAGTTCGAAGCGGTCGGGCTGCGCCGCCAGCCGGAGATCGAAGCCGGCCTCCACCGCCGCTACGACGACTACCTGGCCGGGGCCACACCGGCCCGGCGCTCCTTCTACGTCTTCTCGAAGGACGCCCAGCCGGCCGACATCACCCGCATCGCCGCCGCCATCAATGCCACCGGCTCGGCGGTGCTGGAGGCGCTTGCGGCGCATTAGAAGCATCTGGCTCGTCGTCGTCCCCGCCGCCGTCCTCCTCGTGGGCGCCTGGCAGCGACGATGGATGGCCGACGACGCGTTCATCCATCTCCGGGTGGTGGAACAGATCCTCCATGGCCACGGCCCGGTGTTCAACGCCGGAGAACGGGTCGAGGCCTCGACCAGTCCGCTGTGGGTCCTCGTGCTGGCGGTCGTCTCGGCGCCCCGGGTCATCGGACCGGAGAAGGCGGCGGTCGGGTTGGCGCTGTTGTCGACGATCGCGGGTCTCCTCCTGGCGGCCTGGGGCGCGGGTCGGTTGTGGCGCAACAACGATCAGGACCGCAAGGCCTGGTTCCTGCCCCTCGGAGCCGTGATCCTGGCCGTTCTGCCGCCGATGTGGGACTTCGCCACGTCCGGCCTCGAAACCGGATTCGGCTTCCTGTGGCTCGGAGGTTGCTTCGCGCTGTTGGCTCGGCTCGCCACCAGCGATGCGCGATGCCCGGCGCTCCGAGCCGTTGCTCTGACGGCCGGTCTCGGGCCTCTCATCCGCCCGGAGTTCGCCCTGTTCACCGCGGTCTTCCTCGGCGCCGCCATCATCCTCGGCGCCGAGGCGACCGACCGGCCCCGACGCTTCCGGCTTGTGCTGCTCGTCAGCGGGCTGGCTCTCCCGGCCGCCTACCAGATCTTCCGGATGGGCTACTACGGCGCCCTGGTGCCCAATACCGCCTTCGCCAAGGAAGCCTCACGGGCGTGGTGGTCACAGGGCTTCCGCTATCTCGGTGACTTCGTCGGCACGTACTGGATCTGGCTGCCGATGCTGATGGTCGCCGTCCTGGTGGCGCTCTCGGCCCGGCACGCCTGGCCCGCACCTCGCCACCGACTCGTCGTGCTCGCCGCCCCGGTGGTCGGCGGCGTCGCCCATGTCCTCTATATCACCCGGGTGGGAGGCGACTTCATGCACGGCCGCCTGCTGCTGCCCGGCCTCTTCGCCGTTGTGATGCCGGTCATGGTCTGCCGGATCCGGACGGCGCCGCAATGGCTGGCGGCCGCCACGGTGGTTGCCTGGGCTGTGGTCTGCGGCGCCCAGCTGCGCGTCCCCTACGTTATGACGGCCGACGGGCTGACCGACGAACGGGCCTTCTACACGGTGGGCACGAAGCGGTCGAACCCCATCACCGCCCCCGACTTCGTCCGGCACCCCTTCCACGAAGACGCCGCCGAGGCCAAGCGGCTGCGCCGCGATGGGCAACGCCTGGTGGTCTGGCGACCCGACTACCGGGCCTACGGATTCGCCACTGCCCCGCTCCGGCCGGACTTCCCGTTCCCCGTCGCCTTCAGCAGCGACTACGTCGGGGTCATGGGCTTCGTCTCCGGCCCCGACATCTACGTGGCCGACCGCATGGGGCTGGGCGACACGCTCGCCGCCCGGGTCGAGATCACCAGCCGGGGACGGCCCGGCCACGAGAAGCAACTCCCGATCGCCTGGGTGCTCGGTCGTCTCGCCGACCCCGCCGCCGCGCCGCCTGCGGACGTGCCCCGGGAGGCGGTGGACGCCGCCCGGGCCGCGCTGCAGTGCGGACAGCTGGCCGACCTCCGGGCGGCCACGACCGGCCGGCTCTCGCTCGGCCGGTTCGTCCGCAACCTAGGAGTCGCGCTGCGGCTCCAGAGCTTTCGCGTGGACCGCGACCCGGTCATCGCCGAACGAGAGATCTGCCGGCGGTCGGTCCGCAACGGTGCGCCGTAGGACGTGCTCGCAGAGGAGGACGGGAAGGAGGAGCCGCATGGCCTCGAACCAGATGCCTTCGGCGACACAGGCCGCGACGTACGGCGCCGAGAAGAGCCACAGCAGCAACCGGGTCGGGCGCCAGTGCTTCCGGGCCGTCTCGGACAAGGCGGGCCACGTCAGGTAGAGGGCACAGGCACCCAGACCGTAGAACACGAGCGCGACGACGCTGCTCATCTCCCAGTTCATTTCGTTGAGCACGGATTCGGAGAGTGACGTGTCCAGTTCCGGGTCGGTGGCGACCACGAGCCGAAGCGTCACGTAGGTGCCGAGCCAGCCTCCGGCCAGGGCGGCGGCCGACCACCAGACGGGGTCGCGTACCCGGCCGAGTGCCCGCCAGCCGTGCTGCCCGACCAACACGGCAGCAACGGCGGCGACCGCCACGACGAAGGATTCCCGGGTCGCGGTCCCGACGCCCGCCAGCACGAGACACAAGGGCGGCGCCCATGGTCGGCCGCTGAGGGCTACGACGACGGCGCCCACGGTCAGGAGATAGCCCAGGTTGTCGTACGGCGTGACGACGTAGCCGCTCAGCGCCACCAGCACGACGACGATGACGTATGACAGGCGCCATTCATCCGCCGCTCGCGCCGTGACGGCGTACAGCAGCATGGCCAGGGCGACGAACGCCACGCCGTTCACCACCAGAAGGGCGGTGAACAGATCCGCCGGTGGGCGACCATGGCCGATGTCGGTGGCGATGGTGTGCAGCGCGACGCCGAAGTGATCGAGCACCCGACCGACCGCGACCACCAGCTCGCGGCCGACAACCCGGTAGCGGTAGACGCCGTGGCGGTACTGATAGAGGAAGGCCTCCCGGGCGTAGAGCTGATGCGAATAGCTGGAGTCGTAGCCCAGGGTCAGAACGAGATGGAGCGTCGCCGGCAGCAGGCCGGCCAGGGCGAAGCCCTGCCGGCGGGAGCGGCGGGAATGCCCGCTTCGACGCGACGCCACCGACGTATCATCGCCCCTGATGCGGAAGCGGGCCGGGATCCTTCTCTGCGGGCCCGTCATGCTGCTCACCTTCATCGGCCACAACGCCGCCTCGTCGAGCCACTCCGGAGGCGACTCCACCTGGACGACCTACCAGGCGCTCAGCCTGCTCCACGACCAGACACTGACGCTGGAGCGCTGGCAGGATCGGATCGCCAAGAATCCCGTCCACACCGGGACGAACGAGCACGGCCAGCCGGTGTACACCTTCCCCTGGGGGACGGCCGTGGTGATCGCCCCGGTGATGGCCGGCCTCGAGATCAAGGAGAAGCTCCGGGGCCGGAGCCTCCAGGCCGAGATCCGGCCCCAGGACGCTCCCCACGAGACCGAGAACACGGTGGCCAGCATCCTCGTCGCGCTCACCACCGGGCTGATGTTCCTCATCGCCCTGTCCCAGCTCGGCTCGCCTTGGTGGTCGGCCGGGGTGGCACTGAGCTTCGCCTTCGCCACCTCCGCCTTCTCCACCGCCACCCGGGCGTTGTGGTCCCACGGGCCGGCGATCCTCGTCATCACCTGTGAACTGGCCATCCTCCTGCGCTCACGGCCACCGCCCCGAGGGCCGGGGCGGGACCGGCTGATCCCTCTGCTCGGGCCGCTGTTCGTGCTGGCCTACGCCGTTCGCCCGACCACGGCGGTGATCGCGGTCGTCTTCACCGTGGTCGTCGCCATCAGCCACCGGCGCCGCCTCCCACTGATGCTGGCCGGGGGAGCCCTCGGGGCGGCGGCCTATTTCGCCGTGAACCTGGCCACCTATCAGCAGCTCCAGCCGGCCTACTACAGCCCCGGCCGCCTGTTCGACAGCGACCACTTCTTCGAAGCCCTGGCCGGAAACCTCATCAGCCCCCAACGCGGTCTCCTGGTCTGGTGCCCCATCGTGCTCGTGGCCGTGGCGGGCGTCGTCGTGGCCCACCGCCGAGGCGCATTCGACGCCCTCACCGGCGGGCTCGTGGCCGCCGTCATGGGCTACTGGATCGTGATCTCCACCCTCGAACCGTGGTGGGCGGGCTTCTCGGTCGGCCCCCGGCTCTTCACCGACGTCCTTCCGATCCTCACCGTGCTGTCGGTGCCGGCGGTCGACGAGCTGCGGCGCCGGCACTGGATGGGTCGGGGCGCCGTCGCCGCTGTGCTGGCCTGGAGCCTGTTCACCAACCACCGGGGCGCGACGCGGTTCGAGACCCAGCTCTGGAACCGGTACCCGGTCGACGTCCACCAGGACCCGGGCCGCATCTGGGACTGGGACGACCCGCAGTTCCTCCGCTGAAGAGCAGGCCGGGCTACGGCGTGGCCAGCATGGTGAGGACCGACACGAACGTCAACGCGCCGAGCAGGGCAGCGAACACTCCGAGGGTGACCGAAAAGGCGGCCGTTCCCATCCGCCGGGCCAGGGCCTGCGACAGCGGGAAGGCGGTGGCGATGAACCGGGGCCGGAGACCAAGGTTCCCGGAACCGGCGGCCAGCACGAGAATTCCCACCGTGTAGATGACGAGCGGTACCGGCGGTCGCCAGCGGACGAGGAGGACGACGACCGCCACGACGAACGCCAGCCCCAGGGTCGGAAGCACGGGATTGAGATCAGGGCCCCGGCCGCGGCCGAGCAGCACATCGAAGGCGTCGCCGGCCCGGGTGAAGGCGGCGGTGGGAGAGAACGACTCCTTCCACAGGTTCTGCTCGACGTCGAACCAGGCCCAGAAGGAGCCGGTGCGCCGCCACAGAAAGGCGAAGTAGGCCGCCACCCCGGCCAGCGACAGGCCCGGAGCGGCCAACGCCTTCCAGTCGCGTTCCTGCCGGATGGCCATGACCGCCGCCCACCCGCCACAGGCGACGAGCACCAGCGCGTTGGGGCGCGTGGCCGTGGCCACCGCACCGCAGAGACCGGCGACGACCCACCGCCGATGGTGCAGGGCGAGGAGACATCCGATGGAGGCGGCGAGCATCATCGGTTCGGAGTACGCCATCGTGAAGACGAACGAACCGGGGAAGAAGGCGAACAGCGCGGTGCTGCGATCAGCGAACGACCGGTCGCCGAGCGCCGAGGACAGCGCCCACAGCAACACCGAGGCCACCGCGCCCCAGGCCAGTGCCGCCACCACCGCCGCGGCGCCGTAACTCAGGCCGGTGACGCCGGCCACGAGGCGGATGCTCATCGGATAGCCCGGAAAGAAGGCCATCACGCCGGACTGCTCGCCATAGCCGTGGTGAGCGATCTGGACGTACCAACTGCCGTCCCAACCGGTCAGGGCGGTGAGGAGCGGACTCTGGCCCGCCGGCGGCGCCGGCCACGGCCGACCGGTGACCCAGTCCAGGCCGGTCACCGACGCCACCGTCACCGTCAGGATGAACGCCACCAGCGACACCGCCCGGGAAGCGGCGTAGATCGCCAGCGGCCGGACCACCCAGTGCCACCGCCACGACCGGCTCGCCTCGGCGACGGGCGGCGCCTCCGTGGTCACCGGGCGGCGGTACCCGCCGGCGCTCGCGAGTAGCGGGACGACTCGGCGCGGCGGGCCAGAGCCAGCACCCGCTCGTAACGGTCGAGGACGGCGTCCCAGGCGTAGCGCTCCTCGACGTAGCGGCGCCCCGCCGCGCCCATCCGGGCGCCGAGATCCGGATCGGCGGTCACCAGTTCGACGGCTGCCTCGAACTCGGCGAACCCCCGGTACGGAATTCCGCCGCCGCTGCGCCGGCACTGCCCGTCGAGCACCTCACAGTGGCCCTGCACCAGCGCCGGGCGCCCATGGGCCCACGCCTCGGTCAGAATCATCGAGAAGCTCTCGAAATATGACGGCAGGGCGAGCGCCGCGCATCCCGCCAGCGCCGACTCCTTCAGCGCTTCGTCGACGAACCCCGTCACCAGCACATCGGGGTGGGGCTCCAGCGCCCGCACGGCGTCGCCGACGATGGCCAGCTTGAGCGGGCCGGGGTTGCGTGATTTGTAGGCGGCGAAGAAGTCGAGCAGCTCCTCGGAGCCTTTGGCGGGATCGACCCGACCGACGTAGAGCAGATACGGCGTGTCACCGAGCCCGAAGGCTTCCCGGAAAGCGGCGCCGTCGTGGCCCCGGTGGCGCTCCGCCTCCACGCCGACTCCGACGATCTCGTAGGGCCGCCGGTGCCGGAAACGCCGCTCGACGAGCGCCGCTTCCTCCTCGGTGGAGAAGGCGAAGGCACTGGGATGGTGGAACATCGTGCGGTAGAGGTCGAGATACAGCGCCGGCTCATCGTGGGCCGTGGGGTGCAGGACGGTCGGCGCCACGGCTGACGCCGCCGGCAATCCGGCCCACGACGTGTAGTACAGGTAGGTGAAGAAGATGACCACGTCGAAGTCGCCGCCGTGTTCGAGGAGCCACGGCGGCAGCTCCGGGATGTAGGGACCCTGGGCCCGCATCCACTCCTGCTGGAGGTACAGCGGGACGGGCCGTTCCCCCCACACGACCCGGGTGTTGAGCGGTTCGAACAGGCGGTCGTCACGCTCCTTCGCCACCGGCAGCCGGTGAACGGTCACCCCGTCGAGCTCGCCCGTGCCGGCCGGATAGTGGTTCGCCCAGTCGACGTAGTTGACCGCGCAGCTGGTGAGGACATCGACGCGGTGACCCCGAGCGGCCATGCGGGTGGCGAACTGCCGGCAGTGGAGTTCGGCGCCGCCGGCGACCTCCCGGCCGTAGCGCTGGACGACGAACAACAGCCGGCTCATGGCCGCCGACGCTACCAGCCAGGACTACGCTTTCGGCGGGCTTGAGCCATACAGGAGGGATGTTGGGAGTCGTGCAGCGGATGCTGGGCAAGGCGCTACCGCGGGTGGACCGGCGCATCGACTGGCGGCTGGACCGCAAGCTCGAGGACCGGGTCCTGCCCGACCTGACGAAACAGACGGAAGCGGTCTCCGAGCTCAGCAGCGCCTCCGAACAGCTCCTGTTCACGATGAGCGAGCTGCGCCGCTGGATGATCGACGATCTCGAGGCGGCCAACGAGACGACGGTGCTCCTCGGCGAGTCGCTCACCCGGTTGCAGAACTCGATCGACCGCCTGGAACAGCAGATCGGCGGCCTGAACGAGCGGCTGACGGCGATCGAGGCGGCCGTCACCAACCGGGCCCCCACCGGATCTGCGTGACGGGAGCATGAGCGGGCCTCGCGGCGTCGTCTTCGACCTGCAGGCCACCCAGAGCGTCGATCAGCGACACCGGGGAATCCCCCGTTACGTCGCCGACCTCTCGTTCGCCATCGAGGAGATCGCCCCCCAGGCGATCGACACCTATTTCATCAACCCGGATCTGGCCGTGCCGGAAACCCGGGTCACCGACGGGCTCCTGGCCGCCGGCAAGCTGCGGGGCAGCGACGACGTCGACTGGGCCCGGGCAAGCCTGCTGCACATCGCCTCTCCGTTGGAGATGACCCGTCCCGGTCACCGCCTGCTGCCGCCGCCGGCCCGGGCGGCCGGTGTCCCCTACGTCGTGACCTTCTACGACCTGATTCCCCAGCTGATGCCCGAGTACTACCTGGAGGATCCGGGACTGCGGCGGCGCTACCGGGCGCGGCTCCAGCTCGTCCGCAATGCGGCCGGGATCCTGACGCTGTCGGAGGCGACCCGGGCCGACGTGGTCGAGCATCTGGCCCTCGATGCGGAGCGGGTGTTCGTCGTCGGCGCCGGCACCAGCTCCCGGTTCGTGCCGCCGGCCTCGCGTGAAGCGGCCGCGGCGGCGGCGACGGCCGCCGTGCCGGGACTGCGAGCGCCGTACGTCTTCTACATCGGCAGCTACGAGCGCCGGAAGAACCTGGAGCCGCTGCTGGAGGCGTGGGCGCTCGTGCCGCCGGCGGTCCGGGCCCGCTGGCAGCTGGCGCTGTGCTGCCCGCTCAAACCGTTGGAGCGCAACCACCTGTTGCACCGGGCGGCGGGGCTCGGTGTGGCCGACTCGGTGTGCCTGACCGGTTTCGTCACCGACGACGTGCTCCTGTTGCTGCATCAGGGCACCGACCTGTTCGTCTTCCCGTCCATCTACGAGGGCTACGGGCTGCCGGTGGCCGAGGCCCTCGCCTGCGGCGCTCCGGTTTTGGCGGCCAACTCGTCGTCGCTGCCCGAGATCCTCGGCCCCGAGGCGCTGTTCGACGCCACCAGTCCCCCGCCGATGGCGGCGGCCATCGAACGAGGCCTCACCGACGCCCAGCTGCGGGAACGGCTGTTGGCTGCCGCCGGGAAACCGCCCAACCTGTGGACCGACGTTGCGGCCGCCACCGTCGCGGCCTACGAGCAGGTCGTGACGCGCCTCGGCGAGGAACGCCGCTGGAGTCTGCCATCCCGAGGCGACCGCCGGCGGCGGGTCGGATTCGTGGGCCCGCTGGGTCCCGACGGCGGCCCCGTCGGCGAGTGGAATCAGTCCTTCCTCGAGCGATTGACGCGCCACGACGATCTCGATGTCCGGGTGTTCGCCGAGCGTCGAGCTGGTCTGGGCGGGCCGTACGACGATGTCGTGTACTCGCTGGCCGACGACGAGCACCACGCGTCGACGCTCGCCGCCCTCCGCCGGCGCCGCAACGGGATCGTGGTCGCCCACGACGCCTACCTCTCGGATCTGTACGTCAATGCCGCCGGCACCGGCCACCTTCCGGGTGGGCTCGAAGCCGCCGTCACCGCCGCCTACGGCGACGCGGTGCTTCCCGGCACCGGTCGGAGCAACCGGCTCGATGCCGCCGAAGCCCGGCGGCTGGGAGTCCTGCTGGCCCGGGATGCGGTCCATGCCAGCCGGACCTTCCTCGGCACCTCCGAGCAGGTCGCCGCTCTCGCCCGCCTCGACGCGCAACGCGAGGACCGCCACAAGGTCGTTTGTATCCCGGCCGATCCCGCCGGTGCGGCGGACGCCGTTCGCGCCGCGGTCGACGGTGGCCTCTCGTCTGTCGCCGGGCGCCGGCCGGCCCGGCCCGAGGGACCGGTGTTCTTCGACCTGCAGGCGCTGCAGAGCGTCGACCAGCGCCACCGGGGCATCGCCCGCTACGTGCTCGATCTGGCCCTGGCCCTGGAGGAAACGGCGCCCCGCTACGTCGGGGCCTATCTGGTGAACCCCGATCTGGCACTGCCGGAGGCGGCCGAGCGTTTCGTGGCCACGGGCAAGGTGCGGGCCTCCGACGAAGTCGACTGGAGCGCCGCCCGTATCCTCCACACCGGTTCGCTGTTCGAGATGGGCACGCATCTCGACCGGCTCCTGCCCCCGGCGGCGCTGGCGGCCGGCGTGGCCTGGACCGTCACGTTCCACGACCTGATTCCCTGGCTGATGCCGGAGTCGTACCTGGAGGACCCGGGCCGCCGGCGCCGCTACCGGGCCCGCCTCCAGCTGCTGCGCACGGCCGACGCCGTACTGACCAACTCCAAAGCGACGAGGGCCGACGCCATCGAGCACCTCGGCCTCGACCCCGACCGGGTCCTGGTGGCGGGAACGGGCACCGGTCGCCAGTTCGTCCCTCCCCGGTCCCGCCCGGAAGCCGCCGCCGCGGCCGCCCGCGCCGTGCCGGGACTGCGGCCCCCGTTCGTCTTCTATGTCGGGAGCTATGACCGGCGAAAGAACCTGGAGCCCTTCCTCGAGGCCTGGAGCCGCCTCGATCCCGATGTCCGGGCCCGCTACAGCCTGGTCGTGTCGGCCATCCCGGACCGGCTGGAACGGAACCACCTCCTGCACCGGGCGGCCCAGCTCGGCATCACCGAAGGACTGTGCGTCACCGGGTTCCTCCCCGACGACGTCCTGCTGCTTCTGCTCCAGGGAACGGACCTCTTCGTCTTCCCTTCCCTGTACGAGGGTTACGGCCTCCCGGTGGCCGAGGCGCTGGCCTGCGGGGCGGCGGTGCTGGCCGCCGACACATCATCGCTGCCGGAGATCGTCGGCCCCGACGCGCTGTTCGACGCCGGCGACCCGGGCCGCATGGCGGAGGCCATCACCCGGGGGCTCACCGACCAGTCCTTCCGTAGCCGGCTCCTGGCCAACGCCGGGCGGCCGCCGAGCACGTGGGCCGACGTGGCCGCCGCCACCGTGGCGGCCTACGACCGGATCCTCGAGCGCGACACCAGGCTGCGGCGCCGACCAAGGCGATCCCCCCGCCTCCGGCTGGCGGTGGTCGCTGCGCTGCCGCCCGACGGCGGCCCCCGGGCGCCGGCGAACCGGCAGCTGCTGGAGGCGCTGACCGGCCGGCCCGACGTCGAGGTCCACGCCTTCGCCGACCGGCCTTCCACCGCCGGGCGGGACGCCCGCACGCCGGACGTGCCCGCCGCCGTGACCGTCCATCCCCTCGGCAGCCTGGAAGCGGTCGAACGGTGCGATGGCCCGTTCGACGGCGTCGTGTACGTGATCGCCGACGACGAGCACCACTGCGGCAGCCTGGCTGCGCTCCGGCGCCGCCGGGACGGCGTGGTCGTGAGCCACGACGCCTACCTGTCGAACCTCTACGGTCACGCCGAGCGCTCGGGGGCGCTCCACGAAGGCATCGGACGGGTCGTGCGGGCGAGCTACGGCGACCTGGTCACCTCCGGATTCAATCCCGACCGTCCCCTTCCCGCCGGGGAGGCCCGTCGGCTCGGGATTCTCTTCTGCCGCGATGCTGTGGCGCACGCTCGCCGCTTCGTCGTTGCATCCAGGATCAGCGGCCTGGTGCGGCTCGACGCCGTCCACGCCGGCCGGGAGAAGGTCGTAGTGGCGGACGGGGCGGCCGCCGTCGCCGACGTGATCTACCGGTTCTTCGGCGACGCCGCCCCGGTCGACGACGCGGCGTCCGCTTCGGCCTGAGCCGCCTCGGCCTGCCGGCTGAACGACTCCAGCGTCGCCCGGTGCAGGTGGTTGACCTGCTCGACGATCGGCACGACCTCCCACGCCACCAGCCGGTGCACGTAGCGCTTGACCAAGCGGAACAGCGGCTGTGACGACTCCGTCGGCGCCGGTGCCAGCGGAGTGAGCATCTGCAGCGGCCAGGATGCGGCCAGCGGGCTGGTGGCCTCCTCCTCGCGGGCCCGGGCCGCCCGCCGGCGAACCTCGGCCTCGACGGCCTCGCGGGAGGCACCGGGTTCCACTCTCCACGCCTCCCGCTGGGTGGTCGCGCCGGAGTCGTCACCGGCCGCCCCGCCGTCGTGCCGGGACGGCAACCACCACGAATCCTCGGCGATCGACAGCTTCTCGCCCTCAAGGCCGGCGGCTCGCAGCCGGTCGGCGTCCTCAGGGCTGGCCACGACGACCCGATCAGCCGGGCCCAGAATGGCCCGGACCCACTTGGGGGCCGGCGGCGCGGTCAGCGGCGAGAGGTAGATCGTGGCGGACCGGGCCCGACGCACGGCGAGGCCGGTCGTGGCCCGGGCGAGGGCGGGGCCACGACCGCCGCTCTGCCCCAGGATTCCGGGATCGAAGCGGGCGACGAATTCGGCGCCACCGACGATCCGGGCCAGGCGGGCGGCGCCCCGGGCGTTGCCGGGGTCGGCGTGGTGGTGAGCGGCCGACGGCTGGGGCGACACGACCTCGATCTCGTTACCGGCGGCGAGCAGGGCCCGGACCGTGGCCAGCGTCGCCACCGCCCCGGGCGTGGAGAACGGGGGGTACTCGCCGAAGACGACGACGCGGGGGCTGGACGAAGCTCGCTCCGTCACGGCAGCTCCTCCAGGGCCGCTTCCATCCGTTCCAGCGCCGCTTCCCACGTGTAGTTCTGCAGCACGTAGTCGCGGCCGGCGGCGCCGAGGTGGCGGAGCCGCTCGGGGTTGTCGCTCACGAGGGCCAGGTATTCGGCCAGCTCGTACTCGTCGGAGTACAGCAACCCGCCGCCGGAGCGTTCGCAGTGCCAGCGCACGACGTCACAGGCGGTGTTGGCGATCACCGGCGTGCCGGCCAGCCACGACTCCATGATCGTGCGGGAGAAGCTCTCGTAGTGGCTGGGCTGCACATAGGCGGCGGCTGCGGCGTAGGCGTCGCCGACCTCCTCCTGGGGCAGGAAGCCGAGATCCTTCACCCGGCCGGCGATCTCCGCCGGCAGCACGATCTTCCCCGCTCCGAACACGACGAGGTCGAGATCGATCTCGAGGCGGACCACCGCCCGCGAGAAGGCCCGGAGGAGATCGGGCCAGCCCTTCCCCTCCTCTCGGCGCCCCACGAACAGGACGTAGGGCCGGGAGATGTTGTGCCGGGCCCGGAACCCGTCCGGGTCATAGGACTCGGGTATCAGCACGCCCTCGCCGGTCACGAAATGACGGTCGGTCACCGCGGCGATGCGGTGGGCCAGCTGATGCTCGGGCTCCGACATGAACCACACCTGGGCCGACTTGCCGAGCAGCGGTTGGAAGATCGCCTGGTAGGCATAGTGCTCGTCGTGGAGGCAGGGGATGATCACACTGCGCTCCGGGGCGACCGTCGCCCCCACCACCGTGGTCCAGAACAGGTACGGCGAAAACACGATCGCCCGGTAGGTGTGGGCCTGGGCCACGAGATGATGGAACAGGCCCGGGACCCGGAACCGGCCGTTGATCCAGGCCAGCTGCTCCTCGGCCGTCAGCGTGCCGCCGACCCGGATGCGACGCTCGAGCGCGTCCCAGCCGATCGGATCATGGCCATGCACGACCGGGAACCGCCGAATCGTCAGGTCGCCGTCGCGGGTCGAGCCGGCGGGATAGTCGTTGGCCCACGTGTAGTGATCCCGCACGCAGGTGGTGAGGATCTCCACGTCCCAGCCCCGCACGGCCAGCCGTTCGGCCGCCTGGCGGAGCACGGTCTCCGCCCCGCCGACGACCTCGTCGCCGTAGCGGGGCGGCACGAAGGCGATGCGGCCCTTACCCAACGTTGGCCTTACCCATGAGCGGCGATCCTCGGTTCGAGGGCTTCCAGCAGCCGGCGGCGGTTGTTCTCGAGGGAGAAGTGTTCCACCCGCCGGTGGCCGGCCTCGATCATGGCCTTGCGGAGCGGATCGTCGGACAGCACCCGGTGGACGGCCACGGCCACCTGCAACGGGTCCTTCTCGGGCAGCAGCAGGGTGGCGTCGCCCACCGTCTCGGGAATGGCCGTCGTGGCATAGGACACGGTCGGTACCCCGAAGTGCATGGCCTCCACCAGCGGCACGCAGAACCCCTCGTGCTCGGAGAGGGAGACGTAGACGTCGGCCGCCCGGTAGTAGGCCAGGAGCTGAGGGAACTTGACGTCGTTGGTGAAGTCGACGGCGTCGGCCACGCCGAGCTCGTCGGCCAGCCGCTCCAGCGCCCGGGAGTAGAGCAGCAGCGTGCGGCCGCCGACGATCGACAGGCGGGCCTTGGGGTCGAACAGGCGCCGGTAGACGGCGAAGGCGGCGATGATGTCGTGCTGGCACTTGTTGGCCGCCACCCGCCCGACGAAGATCCAGTGGGCGCCCCCGCCTTCGGCCCGGCGCCGGAGGCGGGTCAGAGTGGCGGCATCCGGGGCGGTGGAGTCGAAGTCGGCGAAGTCGATGAGGATCGGCACCACCGCCGTATCGGGGTAGCCCTCCTCGACCAGCTCCAGGGCGTTGTAGGTCGAGTCGGCCAGGCCGTAGGCCACCGCCGACGCCAGCTGGCGCATCTCCGCCCGGGCCGCCCGGGCGACCTGGGCCGCCGTCGGCTGCCAGCGGTCGAAGTACTCCGCCGGCGTGATGTTGTGGTAGTCGACCCCGAGGGGGACGGGCTGCTCGGCCAGCCAGGCCGCCATCCGGCTCCCGGTCGAGAGGTGGTAGAGGAGGTGGACGCCCTTCCCGCCGGCCGGCGGCCGGAAGTCGAGGTAGTGGCGGGCGTGCTTCCGCATCGGGGGGTGGATGTCGTCGGCGAAGATCTCGCTGTCGTAGCCCGCCGCCCGCAGGGTGTCGCGGATGCGCAGTACGTGGTTCCCGATGGCGTCGCCGGCGGCGAACACCGGGAGGAACTGGTGGACGGCGGTCAAGAGCGGGCTTCGAGCTCGGCGACCCGGGCCTCGAGGGCGGCGATCCGGGCCTCCATCCCCGCCCGCTCGGCGCTCTGGGCGGCTTCGAGGCGATCGAGCCGCTCGGCCACGACGAGGGCGAAGCGGCCGGTGGCCTGACCGAGGATCCCGACCTGATGGCCGAGGAACCGCACGTACCACCCCACCAACTTCCGCACCACGACCTTCACGATCCGCTGGGGCAGGGTGCGGGAGGCGACCGGGGCTTCGACGTCGATGATCGCCTGCTGCTCCAGGAGCAGCGCGGCGCTACGGACGTCGTCGCGGTCGCCCTCCGTGACCGCCAGCCGGGAGACGGCGGCCCGGACCCGGGCCACATAGTCCGCCGGGAAGGCGGAGCCGGAAGCGAGCCGGGCGGCCTCCGCCCGGACCTCATCGGCCACCGCAATGGTCGCTCCAGCAGGGGTTTCCACGGTCTCCGACCCTAGCGCGAAAGGGTCGACGGAAGAGGTTTCCAGAACCGAACACGCGGTCGGACCTTTAAGTTCCCCGGGGGCGACAGCCGATCACTCTCAGTAACAAGTACCCTTTCGTCCCAGGAGTCCTCCCGGCACATGCGCTCCCGTCTCTCGTTCTCCCTCATCGTGACGATGCTGGCCGCCACCGGCCTGGCCGGCCTGTCCAGCCCCGCAGCCGCGGCGTCCGCCACACCGACGTGGCAGGCCGTCGTCGGCGGCGGCTGGTTCGCCTGGGGCTCGCCGACCATCGGCGACGTCAACAACGACGGCAGCAACGACGTCGTCGTCGGCGGCCAGGACGGAGGGCTCTACGCCTACGACGCCAACGGCAGCCGGCTGTGGCGGGGGCAGGCCTACGCCGCGGTGGCCTCGACGCCGGCCATCGGCGACGTCGACGGTGACGGCCGCAACGAGGTCGTCGTCGGGACCGGCTCGCTGGACGGCGGCGCCTACCAGGGCACCCGGGGAGCGCTCGACGTCTTCGAGAGCAACGGCGCCCTCCGCTGCCGGAAGGTGACTAGCACGGCCAAGGGGCCGAGCCTCGTCTCCGGCGCCCCGGCGATCGGCGACATCAACGGCGACGGCACCCAGGACATCGTCTTCGGTGCCCACGACACGACGATCTACGCCATCGACGGTCGCTGCAACACCATCGCCACCTTCGACAACCGGGACTCCGTCTTCTCCACCCCGGCGCTGTACGACGCCGACGACGACGGTGCGCTCGACATCTTCATCGGCGGCGACGCCACCGAGAACGGCGCCGTGAAGGGCGACTCCTTCGACGGTGGGATCTTCCGCCGGCTCCGGTACAACGGCACGCCGACTCTGCACCAGGTGTGGTGGCGTCAGAGCAAGGAGACGTTCCAGAGCGGCGCCGCCATCGGTGACGTGAACGGCGACGGCCGTCTCGAGGTCGTGACCGGCGCCGGTGCCTTCTACTGCCGCTGGCCGGGCCCGAAGCGGACGTGCGTGGATTCCAACAAGGTGTGGGCGTTCCACCTCAACGATGGGTCGTCGACGCCCGGCTGGCCGAAGTCGGCGAGCATGAACACCACCTTCAACGCCGCCCCGGCCCTCGGCGACCTCGACGGTGACGGCATCGTCGACGTCGTCGTCGGCTCGAACAACTACGACGCCAACGGCGGCCTGAGCGGCGGTGCGGTCGACGCCTTCTACAGCAAGGGCGGCCACCGCTCCTACGTCACCGACCCCCGGGGTCAGCAGCCCGGCTCGCCGATCATCGCCGACGTCGACGGAGTGGCCGGCAACGAGGTCGTCGTGGGCAACATCGGCCCGATCCACGTCCTCAACGGCCAACTGTCCAAGACGTCGCTCGACTTCTCCGGCCCCCTGCCCCTCAACCACCTGGCGGCGTCCGCCGTGGGCCAGCTCGGCGGCAAGTGGATGGTGATCACCACCGGCTTCGAGAGCGGCAGCAACAACGGTCGCATCCAGGCCTACACGATCCCCACGCCGAAGTCGCTGCCCTGGCCGATGCTGGGCAAGAACGCCCTCCACCTCGGTACCGACCCGGTGGGCATCGTGCCGATCCAGTGCAACAGCGGCTACCGGCTCGTGGCCGCCGACGGCGGGGTGTTCTCCTTCGGCGACGCCGGCTTCTTCGGGTCGGCCGGCGGTGTCCGACTCAACATGCCGATCGTCGGTGGCACGCCGACCAAGTCGAACAACGGCTACTGGTTCGTGGCCTCCGACGGCGGCATCTTCAACTACGGCGACGCCAAGTTCTACGGCTCCACCGGCGGCATCCGGCTCAACCAGCCCATCGTCGGCATGGCCGCCCACCCGTCGGGCAACGGCTACTGGCTCGTCGCTTCCGACGGCGGCATCTTCAACTACGGCGCGGCCAAGTTCTTCGGCTCCACCGGCGGGATCCGGTTGAACAAGCCGATCGTGGGCATGGCCGCCACCCCGTCCGGCAACGGCTACTGGCTCGTGGCCTCCGACGGCGGCATCTTCAACTACGGCGACGCCAAGTTCTACGGCTCCACCGGCGCCGTCCGGCTCAACCAGCCCATCGTCGGGATGACGGCCTCGCCGTCGGGCAACGGCTACTGGTTCGTCGCCTCCGACGGCGGCATCTTCAACTATGGCGACGCCCGGTTCTTCGGCTCGACCGGCGCCATCCGGCTGGCCCAGCCGATCGTCGGCATGCGGGCCACGAAGTCCGGCGGGGGCTACTGGTTCGTCGCCTCCGACGGCGGCATCTTCAGCTATGGCGACGCCGAGTTCTGCGGCTCGACGGGCCGCCGGCGGCTGAACTCGCCGATCGTCGCCCTGAGCTAAGCGCTCGACAGCGGTTCTTCGGGAAGCCGCGGGCCACCGCCCACGGCTTCCTAAGCTGTCGCCGTGACGTCGGCGACCGAGACCGCCGCGGCGGTCGGCAACGACCCGGTCGTTGAGCGGACGGGACGTCGAGGCTGCTGGCGGGTCCACGGCCCGGCCCTGGCCGGCTACGTCGCCCTGACGGCCGTCGTGTTCTGGCCCGTCGTCGGCCACCTCGGGACCCGCATCCTCTCCGACGGCGGCGACGGCGCCGCCTACCTGTGGAACCTGTGGGCCATCCCCCGGGCGCTGCTGCGGGGCCAGAACCCCTTCGACACCCAGGAGATCTTCTTCCCGGTCGGGGCCCATACGGCGTTCAACACGAACATGCCGCTGGTGAGCGTTCTGTCCTGGCCGCTCCAGAAGCTCTTCGGGCTCGGCGTGGCCGCCAACCTCGTGCAGCTCGCCGGGGTGGTGCTGTCGGGCTTCGCCGCCTACCTGCTGGCCGAGCACGTGACCGGGAACCGACCGGCGGCGTTCGTGGCCGGCGCCGCCTTCACCTTTGCCCCCTACCGGTTCCTCCACGTCGCCCACTACGACCTGAGCCACCTGGAGTTCCTGCCCTTCGGGATCCTGGCCCTGCTCCTCCTCTACGAGACGCCGAATCGCCGCCGGGCGGTGATCTTCGGGGTGGTCGTGGGGCTCACGCTCCTCACGAACCTCTACTACTTCATGTTCCTGCTCATCGCCTGCGCCGTCGTGGCCGCCTGGCGGTGGCGGGAGACGCTTCGCCGGGAGACGGCCGTCCGCCTCGCCCAGGCGGCGGGCGTGGCGGCCGTCGTCGGGGCGCCGCTGCTGGTCTTCATGGCCCGGGATCTGCTCGTCTTCCACTCGCTCGACCCGATTCGGGACTGGGGCCACGCCGACAACTACTCCGCCAACCTGTGGTCGTGGGTCACGCCCTCGGCGGTGCAACGCCTGTGGGGCGACCGCTTCCTCCACGTCGACACGATGTGGACGGGCGGCGAGCGCACCGCCTTCCCCGGCTTCATCGTGCTGGCGCTGGCCGTGGTCGGCGTCATCTGGGCCGGCCGGCGCCGGCGGGGCCCGGGGGACAGGGGGTGTCCCCCTGATCGCGGCGGCGTGAGCCGCCAAGGACTGTGGCTGGCCCTGGCCGGGGTCTTCGTCCTGCTGTCGTTCGGTCCGTTCCTCCACGTCGGGCACCGGCAGGGCGCCCGGTTCATCCGCTACGGCATCCGGTACAGCTATCCGATGCCCTACTGGCTGCTGAACTCGGTGCCCGTCCTCAACGGCGTGCGGGTACCGGGCCGCTTCTCGGTCGTGGCCATCCTGGCGCTCGACGTGCTGGCGGCGGTGGGGCTGGCCTGGCTCATGGCCCGGGTCGCCACCCGGCGGCCCCGGCTGGCCCTCGTGGTCCCGGCGGTGGCGCTCGTCCTGGTGCTCGTCGAGTTCTTCCCCAAGGGCATCGTCACGCAGAAGCCCGGCATCCCGAAGCCCTACGCCGCCATCGCCGCCGACCCCGGCCGGCGGGCCGTCCTCGAGATCCCGCTCCAGTGGCGGACGGGCTTCCTCGACTTCGGCGACACCCGCCACGACCACACGATCTTCCTCTACTACGCCACCCGGCACGGCAAGCCGATGGTGGGTGGCATGGCCGCCCGGTACCCGGCCCGGAACCGGATGAAGCTGCTGAACCATCCGGTGTACTCCCAGGTGCTGGCCCTCCAGAGCGGTGATCTCGCTTCGACGACCCTCACCGCCGCCGACCTGCGCCAGGCCGGGATCGGCTACGTGGTGTACCACCGGGACGACCCGCGGCCCGCCGCCGAGGCGTACTTCAACGAGCTGCGCCTCCCGGTGCTGGCCGACGACGGGACGGTCCTCGTGTGGAAAGTGCCCTGACCGGCGGCCGGGCCGGCCGGCCCCGGTCAGTCGCCGCGCCAGGGTCGTGTGCTGGAATGGCGGCCATGCGCGTACTGATCACCGGTATCACCGGCATGGCCGGCAGCCACCTGGCGGAGTACTGCCTGTCCCGGGGCGATGTCGAGGTCGTCGGCACGATCCGGTGGCGCAGCCCCCGGGACAACATCGCCGCCGTGGCCGACCGTGTGCGGCTGGTGGAGACCGACCTGCGGGACCAGGCCGGGGTCCGCCGCCTGCTGGAGCAGGTCCAGCCCGACGCCATCTTCCACCTGGCGGCCCAGAGCTTCGTGCCGGCGTCGTGGTCGGGTCCCGCCGACACGATGATGACCAACGTGCTGGGCCAGGTGCACCTGCTGGAGGCCATGCGGGACCTGGGCATGACCGACGTCCCGATGCAGATCGCCGGCTCCTCCGAGGAGTACGGGCTCGTCCGCCCGGAGGAGACGCCGATCACCGAGGAGAACCCGCTGCGGCCGCTGTCGCCCTACGCCGTCTCCAAGGTGACGCAGGACATGCTGGGCTGGCAGTACCACCGCAGCTTCGGGCTGCGGACCGTGCGCACCCGGGCCTTCAACCACGAGGGGCCCCGGCGGGGGGAGGTGTTCGTCACCTCCAACTTCGCCAAGCAGATCGCCCTGATCGAGGCGGGCAAGCAGCCGCCCGTCCTCGAAGTCGGCAACCTGGAGGCCCGGCGGGACTGGCACGACGTGCGCGACACCGTCGTCGCCTACTGGAAGGCCGCCTTCGAGGGCGAGCCGGGCGAGGTCTACAACATCGGGCGGGGCGAGGCCCTGTCGATCCAGGAGATGCTCGACATCCTGCTGTCGATGGCCAAGGTCGACGTCGAGGTGCGGCCGGTGCCCGAGCGCATGCGACCGTCCGACGTGGAGCTCCTCCTCTGCGACCCGACGAAGTTCCGGGACCGCACCGGGTGGACCCCGACCATCCCGCTCGACCAGACCCTGCGCGACACGCTGGAGTACTGGCGCGAGAGGGTCTCCTGACCGAGACCGTCTTGGACGTCGCCCTCGACGTCACACCGCTCATCGGGGCGCGCTCCGGCGTCGGGCACTTCGTCGCCGAGATCCTCGACGCCATGCGGGAGGCGCCGGGCATCCACCTCGTGCCCTACGCCCTCAGCTTCCGGGCCCGCCGGCCGGTCGGCATCCCCGGTCTGTCCCGGCCCGTTCCGGGGCCCTCTCCCCTGCCGGCCGACACCCGGCAGCTGCCGTTCCCGGCCACCGCCGCCGTGGCCGCCTGGGGCCGCATCGACCAGCCGAGCGCCGAGCGGTGGCTGGCCCCGGCGGCGGTCGTGCACGGCACGAACTTCGTGGTCCCGCCCCTGCGGGGGGCGGGGGCGGTGGTCACGGTCCACGACCTGACGTTCGCCCGCTTCCCGGAGATGGTCACGGCCGACGTCCGCCGGATGGTGCCGGCGTTGCGGCGGGCCGTCGACCGGGGTGCCTGGGTGCACACGCCGTCGCAGTTCGTCGCCACCGAGGCGAAGGAGATCCTGGGGACGGACCGGGTCGTCGCCGTCCCCCACGGCGTGCCCCGCATCGCCCTGCCGCCGACGCCGCTCGGGGGACTGGTGGGCGACAGCCAGTTCATCCTGGCCATGGGGACGCTGGAGCCCCGCAAGAACATCTCCCGCCTGGTGGCCGCCTTCGGGGCGGTGGCCGCTTCCCACCCCGGGTTGCAACTGCTGCTGGCCGGCGCTGACGGACCGGCCAAGCCGGCGGTGCTGGCCGCCCGGGCGGCGCTCCCGGCCGGGATCCAGAAGCGGGTCCACATGGCCGGCTACGTCGACGAGCGGCTGCGGGCCACCCTGCTGGCGCGGGCCAGCGTGTTCGCCTACCCGTCGCTCTACGAGGGCTTCGGCTTCCCGGTCATCGAGGCGATGGCCGCCGGCACGCCGGTGGTGGCCGGCAACGCCGGGGCGATCCCCGAGGTGGCCGGTGACGGCGCCCTGCTGGTCGACCCGACCGACGTCGACGCCATCGCCGACGGCCTGACCCGGGTGCTCGACGACCCCGCCCTGGCGGAGAGCCTGGTGCGGGCCGGCCGCAAGCAGGCCGCCGGCTACTCCTGGCGCCGCGCCGCCGAAGGCCTGACCGACCTCTACCACCGCGCCGCCAACGCCCGGTGATGGCCGGTTTCGCGCCCCTCCGCCGCCCAACTGGCGTTCGATTTCCGCCATATCCCGGAAAACGAACGCCAGAATCGCGACGGGGGCGCTCCCGCCCAACTGGCGTTCGATTTCCGCCATATCCCGGTAAACGAACGCCAGAATCGCTATGGGGGCGCCCAGTCCCAACTGGCGTTCCTTTTCCGCCATATCCCGGGACACGAACGCCAGAAAGGCGGGGTGGGCCGTGAGGGACGGGCTACGCGTGGCGTTGCAGGCGGGGCAGCTTGATCAGGCCGTTCCTGGTGGGATCGGTCGGTATGTCGAGGGGCTTCTCCGCCATCTCCCCGAGGTCGGGGTGACCGTCGAGCGGTTCTCGGCCGGGCGGTGGCGGTACGAGGCGTGGCACCGGTTCCGGCGGCCAGTGGTGCGAGTGCCGGGTGATCTCGTGCACGCCCCGAGCCTGGCGGTGCCGCCGCCGGGCCGGCGGCCGCTGGTCGTCACCGTGCACGACCTGGCGTTTCGGACCCATCCGGAGTGCTTCCCGCCCCGGGGACGGGCGTTCCACGAGCGGGGCCTGGCCCTGGCCCGGGCCGAGGCGGCGGCGGTCGTCGTGCCGTCGGCGGCCACCGCCGCCGAACTGCGCGACGCCGGGTTCGAGGCCGGTCGGATCCACGTCGCCCACCATGGAATCGATCTCCCGCCCCCGGGGGCGCCGAGCCCGTCCGGACCTGACTTCCCGGCGGCGTCGATGAACCCGATGCAGCAGATGCATCCGCACTGGCAGCCGGCGGAGGGGCCGACCGGAGGCGCCGGCGGCAGTGCCGGACTCGGCACCTCCTCCGTCGGCGACCACGGGCCACCGGTCCTCGGGCTCGAGCCGCGCTCCTACCTGCTGTTCGTGGGGACCGTCGAGCCCCGGAAGGGCGTCGACGTCCTGTTGGCCGCCCACGCCACCCTCCGGCGCCACGGCCACCCCGATCTTCGGCTGGTGGTGGCCGGGCCGCCCGGCTGGGGCGAGACGCCACCGCTCGACGAGCCTGGTGTCGTCGCTCCCGGCCGGGTCGACGAGCACACGCTCGACGCCCTCTACCGGGGGGCCGCCGTCCTGGTCGTCCCGTCCCGGTCGGAAGGGTTCGGCCTGCCCGCCCTCGAGGCCATGGCCCGGGGCCGACCGGTGGTCGTGTCGGACGCCGGCGCTCTGCCGGAAGTCGTCGGCGACGCCGGCGTACTCGTTCCCCCTGGCGACGCCGAGGCCCTGGCCGCCGCCCTCGACCGCCTCCTCACCGACGCCGGCCTCGCCGCGTCGGTCGGCCACGCCGGCCGCCGGCGAGCCGCCACCTTCACGTGGTCCGCCTGCACCGCCGCCCACCTCGCCGCCTACCACGCCGCCCTCGGCCGCCCCGTCCCGCCGCCGCCCTCTGCGTCCCCCGCCGCCGCTCCGCCAGCCACGCCGCCGAGCTCTGCTCCGCCGACTTCCCCTCCGCCGACTTCCCCTCCGCCGCCAACCACCCCGCCGCCAACCACCCCCCGGCCAACCACCCCGCCGACCGCCGCTGCTCCCGCCACTCCGCCGCCTCCGCCTTCACCGGCTTCCTCACCGGCCGGCCAGCCGCCGGCCGGGCCTGAGCCGGCGCAATCGGAAGTCGGCGAGAGCCGGTCTCCGGCCAACGGGGGGCCCGGGGGGCCCTCCTAGACTCGGGCTCCGGTGCGCCTCCTTCTCGACGCCTCCGCCGTTCCCGTCCGCCCGGTCGGCGCCGGCGTGTACACCTGCCGGCTGGCGGCGGCTCTCGACCGGTTCGGCGAATGCGACCTCCACCTGCTGGCCCGGCGGGGCGATGCCGATCGCTGGCACGACCTCGCCCCCGGCGCCACCGTCCACGCCGTCGTGCCGCCACCCCGACCGGCCCGCCTGGCCTGGGAGCAGGTCCGGGCCCCGGCGCTGGCCGACCGCCTCGGCATCGACGTGTGGCACGGCCCCCACTACACGGTCCCGCTCCGCCTCCGGGTCCCGAGCGTGACGACGATCCACGACCTCACGTTCTTCGAGCACCCCGAATGGCACGAGCGCTCCAAGGTGCTGTTCTTCCGGAGGATGATCCCGGCCAGCGCCGCCCGGGCGGCGGCCATCGTGGCCGTGAGCGGCGCCACCGCCGAAGCGATCAGCGAGACGATCGAGCCGGCGGCGCCCGTCCTCACCATCGCCCACGGTGTCGACCACGACCGGTTCCGTCCCGCGCCGCTGGGCGACCCCCACGATCTGGCCACGCTCGATCCCCTCGGTGTCACCCCGCCCTACATCGCCTTCGTCGGCACCATCGAGCCCCGCAAGGCCGTGCCGACGCTCGTCGAGGCCTTCGCCCGCCTGGCCGGCGACCACCCCGGCCTGCGGCTCGTGCTGGCCGGCGCCGACGGCTGGGGCACCGAGGAGGCCCGGGCGGCCATCTCCGCCAGCGGGGTGGCCACCCGCATCGTGCGGGTCCGCTGGGTGCCCGACGAGGCGCTACCGGCCCTGCTCCGCCAGGCAGCGGCCGTGGCCTACCCCAGCCACGAGGAGGGTTTCGGCCTCCCGGCCCTCGAGGCCCTGGCCTGCGGCGCCCCGCTGGTGACCTCGGCCGAGTCGCCCATGGCCGAGATCGCCGGCCCGGCCGCGCTCCTCGTGCCGCCGGGCAACGCCGGCGCCCTCGCCTGGGCCCTCAACCGGATCCTCACCGACACCGAGCTCGCCGACCGGCTCCGCCAGGAAGGCCCGCAGTCCGCCGCCCCCTACACCTGGGAGGCCTCGGCGCGGCTGCACCTCGATGCCTACCGGCTCGCCGTCAAAGTGGCCGAGGAGGAGCGGTGAAGGCGCTCATCACGGGAGCCGGTGGGTTCGTCGGACAGACCCTCGTAGCCCACCTCCGGGAACACGGCGACGATGTCGTGGCCGTCGACCGGGCCCATGGGCCGGACGTCACCGACGCCCCCGCCGTGCGGGAGGTCATCGAGCGCGAACGGCCGGATGCCGTGTACCACCTGGCGGCGGTGACCCACATCGGCGCCTCATGGGACGCCCCGCTCGAGGTCTTCCGTATCAACGCCGAGGGGACGCTCAACGTCCTGTCGGCCTGCAAGGCGGCCGGCGTGGACCGGGTGCTGGTGGTCGGGAGCGCCGACGAGTACGGCGCCGTCCGGCCCGAGGACCTTCCGCTGGCGGAGGACGCCCCGCTCCGTCCGCTCACCCCCTACGGCGCCAGCAAGGTGGCCGCCGAGTACCTGGCGCTCCAGGCCTTCCTCGGCGAACAGCTGCCGGTCATCCGGGTGCGGGCCTTCAACCACACCGGCCGCACCCAGCCCGACCGGTTCATGATCCCGGGCCTGGCCCGGCGGATCGCCGCCGCCGAGCGCGACGGCCGCAAGGAGATCCCGATCGGTTCCCTGGAGCCGGTGCGGGACTACACCAACGTCGAGGACGTCGTCGTCGCCTACCGGCTGCTCGTGGAACGGGGTGAGCCGGGCGAGGTCTACAACGTCTGCTCCGGCGTCGGCCACAGCGTCGCCGAGGTGGCCGACCACCTCCTCAGCCTGGCCCGCCACGCCATCGAGCTCGTCCCCGACCCGTCGCTGCTGCGGCCGGTCGAGGTCCCCCGCCTGGTGGGCGACAACACCCGGCTGCGCCAGACGACCGGGTGGTCGCCCGCCATCTCCTTCGAGGACACGCTGGCCCAGATCCTGGACCGCTGGCGGGCCGAGGAGGCCAGCAGGTGAAGCCAACGCTGAACACCGACCGCCCGCTGGAACCGGCCGTCACGGCCAAATGATCGACACCACGCCCGCGCACCCCCCGCTGCCCGCGGCCGGCGTGGCCCTTTGGCGTTCATATGCCACGGACGGGTGCCGCAAATGAACGCCGGATTGGGCGACGCCCGCCGGGCCGCCCTCCGGGAGGCCCGGCTCTACCTCTGCACGGCAGACCGTCCGGATCTGGCGGACTTCGTCAGCGCCGTCTGCGCCGCCGGGGTGGACATCGTCCAGCTGCGGGACAAGGAGCTGGACGACACGGCGATCGTCGAACGGGCGACCGCGGCCCGGGACGCCGCCCATGCCGCCGGCGCCCTCTTCGTCCTCAACGACCGGCCCGACCTGGCCGTCGCCTGCGGGGCGGACGGCGTCCACGTCGGCCAGGACGACGTGCCGGCCGCCGTCGCCCGCCGGATCGTCGGGCCCGACGTCCTGGTCGGCCTGTCGACCCACGCCTCCCAGGAGCTGGCGGCGTCGGCCGGCGAGCCCGTCGACTACATCAGCGCCGGCCCGGTCGAGCCGACCCCCACCAAGCCCGGCCGCCCCGGCACCGGCCTCGACTACATCCGGCTGGCCGCCGAACGCTCGCCGCACCCATTCTTCGTGACCGGCGGGGTCTCACCCGCCACCCTCCCCACCATCGCCGCCGCCGGCGCCACCCGCTTCGTGGTCGTCCGGGCGCTGACCGAGGCCGCCGACCCCACCGCCGTGGCCAAGGAGCTCCGCCGGCTCATCGACGCCGGCCGATAGTCACCCGCCGGGGCCTCGGCGCGACCGGTCGCGCTTGAGGCCCCTATAGGGCCCGGAACGCGACCGGTCGCGGTCCGGAACAGGGTGGGGAGCAGAGGGTGGGGAGCAGAGGGTGGGGAGCACAGGGCGGCGGGGGCCGCCGGCAAGCGCCGGGCTCAGGGGCTCTGGCGGGTCAGCCAGCCGATCAGGGTGGCGATCGCCCTGGGATCGTGGCGGAGGCGGTGCCCGGCGCCGGCCACCGTGCGGAGGTCGGCGTTGCCGAACCCGGCCTCGAACAGGGCCCGGGCGTCAGCGATGGGCACGACCTCGTCGTTCTCGCCATGGATCAGGAGCAGCGGCCGGGGGGCGATCCGGGTCGCCGCCTCGAGCGGCGACATCTCGGCGAAGCGGCGGCCCCAAGCCACCGGATCGGGCGGGAAGTCGGCCTGGCGGATGATTCCCATCGTCCGGGCGTCGGCCAGCAGCCGGTCCGGATGCAGCGCCCACTCGGAGAAGGACGCCGGCGCGGCCAGCGTGGCCACCCCCCGGACCCGCTCGTCGTCGGCGGCGAGGATGATCGCCAGCGCCCCGCCGGTGCTCGACCCGGCCAGCCACACGCCGCCGACGTCGCTGCGCTCCGACATCACGTCGACGGCGTTGCGCAGGTCGGACAGCCACCCGTCGATCGAGAAGTTGCCCTCGGAGGCGCCCGTCCCCCGGAAGTTGAAGGTGAGGACGGCCCAGCCGGTCTCCCGGGCCAGCCGCTCGGCCAGCTCGGGGTACGTCGACGCCGAGCTGTCCCCGCCCCGCGGCCCGGTCGGGAATCCGTGGCACAGCACCAGCCCGGGCACCCGGGCAAACCCGGGCGGACGGGCCAGGTGGGAGGCCAGCTTCAGGCCGTCGGAGTCGAACGTCTCGTGCATGGCGGCTCTCGCACCTCATCCTCGCCGACCGCGCCACACCAACCCTTCGGTCGTACTCGGATTCGGCGCTCGGCTTATCCTGGCGCGCCGTGACTGACGCTGCCGTACCCACGCTGACCGTTCCCCGCCGGGTCGTTCAGGCCCTCCTGGCCGGGGAGCAGGTCATCGACCTCCGTCTCCAGCCCGACGACGGCGGCCCCCCGCCCGCCACCCGCTTCTGGCTTCGGGCTGATCCCGCCGCCGAACCCCAGCTCAAGCCCGCCTACCAGCGGGCCCGGGAGCTGTCGCTGCCCGAGGAGGACGCCGGTCCCGGTCAGGTGCGGATCGACGGCTGGGGCGAGCTGGCCGGCAGTGCCACCACGGTGGTCGACGACAAGGTCAAGGAAGCCCTCAACGGCAAGACGATCCTGGCCCTCGAACCCCTGGCCGGCCGGGAGGTGCTGGTCCTGGCGCTGCGGGCCCACCGCCTGGTCGAACCGGTCACCGTGCCCGAGGACCTCTCCGGATTGCCGGCCGACCCGGCCGAGGGCCCACCGGCCGAGCCGGCGCTGTCGGAGCAGGCTTTCCGGGCCCGCTACGGCGGTCTGCTCGACGCCCTGCCCGGCGGCCTGCAGCGCGCCGGCTGACCCGGCCGCTACCGGTCGGAGTCGGTCTCTCCGCCGGTCCGGCTGGCCAGGGCGGGAGCTCCGCCGCCCGACTGGCCGGTGCACGGCGGGTGCGGCCGGTACCCCCGGTTCCGGGCCTCGGCCAGGCTGTCCGGCCCGAAGGCGGCGAACTGCTCGGAGGCGATCAGCTCGTCGATGGCGCAGGCGTCGGTGACGGCGTCGAGGTCGTGGACGAACCGGCTGCGCTTGTC
Organism: Actinomycetota bacterium; assembly: GCA_040756995.1. GTDB lineage: Bacteria > Actinomycetota > Acidimicrobiia > IMCC26256 > BP-133 > BP-133. Next base: position 80,223 of record JBFLYK010000004.1, read on the forward strand.
GCCGACGTACTGGTTGTGCTCGAAACGGGTGGGCCGGCTCACGAAGCTGAACGATAGTTCGGGGGGCCGCAGGGTCCCCGAACCGCCGTCGCCACCCGAGCCCGTCCGCCGCTTGACAGCGGCGCCCATCGCGAGTCGGCTGGCCTTACACAGCGGAGGGGCCGCAGAACCAGGGGGGAGCCGTGAAGCGGACAGTGGCGGTGAGCGTCATCGCGGTGGCGTTGGGAGTGGGCGGATTTGCGACGGTGAGCAGCGGCCAGCAGACCGGGGTGACCCGCGCGGACCTGGGCCGGGGCAACGCCGGCGCCGACTACACGGTCAAGGGCTCGAAGGGCACGGACGTCGTCGTCCAGAAGGTGACGTTCGAACCCGGGTCCACGGCGACGTGGCACACCCACCCGGGGGCGGAGACCGCCATCATCTCTTCCGGGGCGGTCACGATCTTCTTCAGCGACGACCCGAAGTGCGCCGGGCGGGAATTCAAGGCGGGGGACGTGTTTCTCGGCACCCGGGCGGTGCACCAGGCCAAGAACCTCGGGACAGAGCCGGCGCACCTCGTCGTGACCTACTACGACGTGCCCGCCGGCGGCGCGGTCGCCAACCCGGCGCCCCGGCCGGACAACTGCACCGACTGAGCGAGAACAACAAAGTTCGGGGGCCCCGCAGGGCCCCCGAACCAAACTTGGCTGATTTTCACGGCCGACCCGAACAGCGGTGGGCGGGACCATTTCCCACTCGGGTGTCGGCTGCAGTGCGGCGGTGGAATTCCGCCAGGCGGTCCAGCCTGTAACGGCCTAGCGGCCGCGCACCTCCGAGGTCCCAGAAATCTTGTGCATCCGCTGGACCACCTCCTTTCTTCGGTATCACCAGTTATACCAAGTCAGGAGCCGGGTCGGGTTACGAATTTGCGAAACCAACTATTCGTCGTCGAAGTCCTCCGCTTTCGACCCGACCGCACCGATCGCCCGCAGATAGGCCAGCTGGGTCTCGACCACGGCGTGGACCTGCTCGGCGGTGAACACCTCACCCCGGGCGGCGGCCTGCTCGAGGATGTAGCTCACGGTCTCCGAACCGCCGATGACCACCGGCCCGACGGGGTTGGCGGTCGACCCGTTCTGCGACACGCCCTTGGCCTTGAAGTACTGGAGCTGGAGGTCGAGGATCACCCGCACGTCGTCGACCGTCAGCGTGGCGGCCGCATCGTCGGCGAGGTGCTGCACGACCCACTCCAGGGCGGCGTCGGGATCGAACGTCGGCCGGGGCGGCAAGGCGGCGAGGCGGTGGCTCTCCCGGAGGATCGCCACCGCCGCGATCAGAAGGATCAGCCCGACCGCCAGGGCGCCGAGGACGACCGCCATGGCGGATCAGGCTAACGAGCGGACCGGGTCAGATCCCGATCCGCTGGGCGAGCAGCTCCCGGTGGTAGGTCGGGTCGCCGAAGAGGATCTCGGAGCTCTTGGCCCGCTTGAAGTACAGGTGGGCGTCGTGCTCCCAGGTGAAGCCGATGCCGCCGTGGATCTGGATGTTCTCGGCCGCGGCGTGGAAGTAGGCCTCGGAGCAGTACGACTTGGCCAGCGAGGCCACCACCGGCAGCTCGTCGTTGTCCTCCGCCGCCGCCCAGCCGGCGTAGTACGCCGCCGACTTCGACGACTCGACCTCGAGGAGCATGTCGGCGCACTTGTGCTTGATGGCCTGGAAGGAGCCGATCGGCCGGCCGAACTGGATCCGGACCTTGGCGTACTCCACCGACATGTCGAGGCACTTCTGGGCCCCGCCGACCTGCTCGGCGGCCAGGCACACGGCCGCCTGGTCGAGCGTCTTCGACAAGGCCGCCCAGCCGGCGCCCTCCTCGCCGAGCAGCTGCGCCGGCACGTTGGAGAACTCCAGCTTGGCCTGCTTGCGGGTCTGGTCCATCGTCGGCAGCGCCGTGCGGGTCAGGCCGGGCGCGTCGCCCTCGACGGTGAAGAACGAGATGCCCTCGGTCCCCCCGCTGCCCGCCGAACGGGCGGCCACCACCAGCAGGTTGGCGGTGTGGCCGTCGAGCACGAACATCTTGGTCCCCGACAGGGTGTAGCCCCCCGACCCGTCCGACGCCGCCTCCATGGTGATGCCGTTGGCGTCCCACTTCCCCGACGGCTCGGTGAAGGCCAGGGTGGCGATCGTCTCCCCGGCGGCGATGCCCGGCAGCAGCGCCTGCTTCTGCTCCTCGGTGCCGGCGTTCATGATGGCGTTGGCGGCCAGGCACACCGAGGAGAAGTACGGAGCGCACAGCAGCGCCCGGCCCATCTCCTCCAGCACCACCACCAGCTCGACGAACGAGAAGCCCTGCCCGCCGTAGGCCTCGGGGATGTGGAGCGACTGCAGCCCCAGCTCGTTGGCCATCTGAGCCCACACCTTGGGGTCGTAGCCCTCGGTCGTCTCCATCAGCCGCCGCACCTCGGCGCTAGGCGACTTGTCCTCCAGGAACCGCCGCACCGACCGCCGCAGTTCCTCCTGCTCCTCGGAAAAGGCGAAGTTCACGCGTACTCCCTTTCTCTGGTCTCTCGGCTACCGGGGTTCCCGGGGCAGTCCGAGGACTCGCTCACCGATGATGTTGCGCTGGATCTCACTCGAGCCGGCGTAGATGGTCTCCGACCGGGAGAACATGTACGACCGCTGGACGTCGTCGAGGGCGTACTCCCCGCCGCCGGCCTTGGGGACGATCTGACCGGCGGGGCCGAGGATGTCCATGGCCAGCTCGCCGAGGTTGCGGTGCCAGGTGCTCCAGTAGAGCTTGCCGATCGACGCCTCGGGACCGACCGTGCCGGTCTTCGACAGCGCCGTCAGCATCCGCATGCCGTTGTAACCCATGATCTTCACGCCCACCCAGGCCTGGGCCAGGCGCTGGCGGATGATCGCGTCCTCGGCGGCGCCGTTCTTGCGGGCGATGTCGCAGATGTTGCCCAGCTCCCGCTCGAAGGCCAGCTGCTGGGCCATGAAGGCCGTGCCCCGCTCGAAGCCGAGGGTGGCCATGGCCACCTTCCAGCCGCCGTTGACCTCCCCCACCACCATGTCGGCCGGCGTGCGGGCGTCGTCGAAGAACACCTCGTTGAACTCGCCGGCGCCGGTCATCTGGCGCAGCGGCCGCACGGTCACGCCCGGCTGGTCCATGGGCACGAGGATGTAGGAGATGCCGGCGTGGGGCGGGGCCGACGGGTCGGTGCGGGCGACGACGAAGCACCAGTCGGCGTGGTGGGCGAACGTCGTCCACACCTTCTGGCCGTTGATGACCCATTCGTCGCCGTCGAGCACGGCCCGGGTCTGGACGTTGGCCAGGTCGGAGCCGGCGTTGGGCTCGGAGTACCCCTGACACCACAGCTCGGTGGCCTTCAGGATCCCGGGCAGAAAGCGCCGCTTCTGGGCGTCGGTGCCGTAGGCCACCAGCGTGGGGCCGAGCAGACCCTCGCCGAAGAACGTGATGCGCCCCGGGGCGTTGGCCTTCACGTACTCCTGGTTGAAGATCGCCTGTTCGGCGTAGGAGGCGCCTCGGCCGCCGTACTCCTTGGGCCAGCCGAGGCCGATCCAGCCCGCCTCGCCGAGCTTGCGCTCCCACTCCATGCGGAGGTCCCAGTGCTCCTCGTCGGCGGTGCCGCGGCCGCCGCCGATGGCGGCGAACTCGCCGACCAGGTTCTCCGCCAGCCAGGTCCGTACCTCGTCGCGGAAGGCCGCTTCCTCGGGCGTATCGCGAAAGTCCACCTCGACGCTCCCTCTGTCCGGAGGACGGGATCGAGGCTACTACTGGACCGCTCGGTCAAGAAAAACGGAATCGGCCTCGGGCCCGGTTCAGCTCTCGAGGGCGACCAGGCGGGACAGCCGCTCGGCGTCGGACTCCTCGATGGCGGGGAACGCCAGGCGGTACTCCCAGCCGTCGCCGTTGAGGTCGACGGTCACGACCCGGGCCTGGGTGGAGACCGCCCCGCCGTCGGGCAGTTCGATCGTCACCACCGGATCCGCCTCGGTCGGCCACGGCCGATCGGTCATGACGCGGCAGCCGCCGGTCGACAGGTCGACGGTCTCCCCCGACAGCACGGCCGCCTCGGCCTGGTCGCCGACCCCGAGGCGGACGGGCAACTGCACCTGCACCCGGGGATTGGCCCGCCGCTGGACCCGCTCCAGCGCCGACACGTCGAGCGAGACGAGGCCGTCGGCTTCCTGGTGGGCCTTGGCGAAGAGGCGGTAGAGAGCGTCGGGGGCGAAGAAGCTGGCCACGACCTCGGCGGCGTCGCTCTCCGGACGGGGCGAGGCTCCGAGGTCGATGAGGATGCGTTCCCCGGGCACGACCACGCCGGTGAGGCAGTCCCGCCCGGGACTGGCGTCGACCGGCTCGATGAGTGCGATCTGCCCGGCAGCCGGACGCCACTGCGTTGTGTCGGTCATGTCTTGATCCCTCCCGCTCGGCCCAGGGTAGGAGGACGGGTAGCCTTCGCGCCATGTCAGTCTCTCAGCGGCCGGCTCATTTCGAGGACGCCCGCATCCGCCTCGACAAGCTCATCGTGGGCTCGTGGGAGAACAACGTGTTCGTCCTGCGCGACAAGGGAACGGGCGAGGCCGTCCTCCTCGATGCCGCCGGCGAACACGACCTGATCATCCCGGTGGCCAAGGCCGCCGGGGTGCGCCGGGTACTCACTACCCACGGCCATTTCGACCACATCGGAGCGGTCACCGCCGCCCGTGACGCCGGCCTCGACGTCGGCGTCGCCGGGGAGGACGCCGACATGCTGCCGAGCTACGACTGGATCATCCGCGACGGCGACGTGATCGAGGTCGGCGACCTGCGCCTCCACGCCATCCACACCCCCGGCCACACGATGGGCTCCGTGTGCTTCCAGCTGGAAGGCTGGCCGATCCTGTTCTCCGGCGACACCCTGTTCCCCGGCGGCCCGGGCAACACCGCCCACGGCGGCGACTTCCCCACGATCATCAAGTCACTCGACGAGCGGCTCTTCACACTCCCCGAGGACACGATCGTCCTCCCCGGCCACGGCCTCGACACCACCATCGGCGCCGAGCGGCCCCACCTCCCGGAGTGGGTCGAGCGGGGCTACTAGCACTAGAACGTGGCGGCCCGGGGCGCCTCGACGACGGTCAGTCCGTCGGGCACCTCGAGGACCTCGAGGCGGTCGCCCTCCACCCGGATTGACAGGTAGCCGCCCATCAGCGGCACCTGCTCCAGGGCCAGCGTGCCGATCCACTCCGGGACCCGCGGCGTGAGATGCAGCGTGGCGTTGCGGATGTCGGGTTCGAAGCGCAGCATCGTCCGGAGGAACAGCAGCGGGGACGCCGCCGCCCAGGCCTGCGGCGAACAGGACGTCGGGTACGACACCGGAAACGGGAAGTTCGAGCGGGACAGCCCGGCGAACAGCTCGGGCAGCCGGTTGTCGAAGAACGGCGCGGCGGCGATCAACCCTTCCATGATCTGGTGGGCCTCCTCCACGAAGCCGTAGCGCATCAGCCCGGCGGCGGCGATGGCGTTGTCGTGGGGCCAGACGCTGCCGCAGTGGTAGCTGATGGGGTTGAAGCCCTTGACCGTCTCGGCCAGCGTCCGCACTCCCCAGCCGCAGAACAGCGTCTCGTCGGAGACGAGATGCTTGGCCACCAGCGGCGCCTTGTCCTCGTCGACGATCCCCGTCCACAGGCAGTGGCCCATGTTGGAGGCCAGCCCGTCCACCGGCATCTTGTCGGCGTCGAGGGCCATGGCGTAGTAGCCGTGCTCCTCCAACCAGAAATCCCGGTTGAAGGCGGCCTTGAGCGTCTCGGCCCGGGCCCGCAGCTGTTCGGCCAGCTCGATGTCACCGTGCTCGGTGGCGAAGTGGGAGCGGGCCACCAGGGCGGCGTAGACGTAGCCCTGCACCTCGCACATGGCGATGGGCGCCCGGGCCAGCCGGCCGTCGGCGAAGCGGATGGCATCCCAGGAGTCCTTCCAGCCCTGGTTGATCAGCCCCCGGTCCGACGCCCGCTCGTACTCGACGTAGCCGTCGCCGTCCTTGTCGCCGAAGTTCGTGATCCAGTCGATGGCCCGGTCGGCGGCCGGGAGGAGGGCGTCGACGTCGCCCCGCCGGTTCCCCCATCGCTGCAGCTCCCCGAGCACCATCACGAACAGCGGGGTGGCGTCGGCCGTGCCGTAGTAGGTCGTCCCGCCGCCGAGGGAGATGCCGGCCGCCTCGCCGAAGCGCATCTCGTGGAGGATCCGGCCCGGTTCCTCCTCGGTCAGCGGGTTCACCGCCCGGCCCTGGAACCGGGCCAGTGTCTGGAGCGTGCCCAGCGCCAGGTCGGGGTCGACGATCATGCCCATCCACGACGTGAGCAGCGAGTCCCGTCCGAACAGCGTCATGAACCACGGCGCGCCGGCGGCCACCACCGCCCGGTCGGGGTGGTCGGGGTCGAAGATGCGGAGCGCGGCCAGGTCCTCGGTCGACCGGGCCAGCAGCGCCCCGAAGGTGTCGTGGTCGCAGGCCATGATCGGCAGGGAGCGGCGCCAGGCGGCCAGGCGCTCCACCGGCGTGGCCCGGTCCACGGGGACCTCGCAGCGGTACCGGGGCTCGACCGGCGTGGCGTCGATGACCGGCGTGATCTGGAGGCAGGTGGACCACTGCCCCCGCGACGGGATGATCAGCTCGTAGGAGGCGATGTTGCCGTTGAACTTGGGAGCGGTGGAGAAGTCGACGTAGGTCCCGCGGCGGAAGCCGCCCCGCCGGTAGCTGAAGCTGAGCCGGGCCCGGTCGGCCTCGAGGCGGAGTTCCCCGGTGCGCTCGACACGACCCTCCTTGACCTCGAAGAGGTCGGCGAAGTCGCAGTTGAGCGTCAGCTCGATGGCACAGAAGGCCGGCTCCTCCCCGAAGTTGCGGACCACGATGTCCTCCCGCATCCCCCGCCCCACGTAGCGGTGGCGCAGGATCACCAGGTGGGAGTCGGCCCGGCCCCGCAGCGGATGGTCCCGGAGGACGAACGACGCCGAGAACGGGTCGGTGGTCGTGGCGGCCAGGGGCTCGGGCACCTGGCCGTTGACCCGCAGCTCCATCTCCGACAGGAACCGGGTGTCCCGGTAGAACAGCCCCTCGGGGAACGAGGAGTGCATGTTGCCCGTCCTCCCCGAGATGCAGAAGGCCGGACCCTCCACCAGGGTGACCGTTCCTCCGTGCCCGAGGGACGGGCTGGCCGACGACGTCCAGGGGCTCGTCACGGGCCGCCACCATACCTCCGTAATTTCCACTATCGGCGTAGTGGAATTAGAATGAGGGCATGGCTGCCGACCCCGTCCTTGTCATCGACGACCTGCACGCCGGCACCTCCGAGGGTGGTGGCGAGATCCTGCGAGGCGTGTCGATCTCCGTGGCTCCCGGTGAGCTCCACGTGCTGATGGGGCCGAACGGGTCGGGGAAGTCGACGCTGGCCAAGACGCTGCTGGCCAACCCGAACTACGACGTGACGTCGGGTCGCATCATCCTCAAGGGCGAGGACATCACCGATCTGCCCACCGAGGAGCGTGCCCAGCGGGGGCTGTTCCTCGGCTTCCAGCATCCGGAGGAGTTCGCGGGCGTCACCGTGCTCAACTTCCTGCGCCAGGCGATGTCGGCCCGCAAGGGCTTCGACATGTCCGTGCTGGAGGTGCGCCTCGCCCTGATGGACTGGATGAACCGGCTCTCGGTCGATCCGAAGTTCATGGACCGCTACCTCAACGACGGGTTCTCGGGCGGCGAGAAGAAGCGCTCCGAAGTCCTGCAGCTGGCGCTGCTCGAACCCGACATGGCGATCCTCGACGAGACCGACTCGGGGCTCGACATCGACGCCCTGAAGATCGTCGCCGAGGGGATCAACGAGGTGCGCCGGGAGCGCCCGGAGATGGGGGCGCTGCTCATCACGCACTACCAGCGGATCCTGCGGTATCTCACGCCGGACGTCGTGCACATTTTTGTGGACGGGCGCATCGTCGAGTCGGGGGGTTTGGAACTCGCCGAGCGCCTGGAAAATGAGGGGTACGAATCTTTTCGGGGGGCGGACGTCAGACAATGAGCACCATTCATGCCCCGGGGCCGCTGGCCCGGCTCCGGACGGACTTTCCCATCCTCAGCCGGCAGGTCAACGGCAAGCGGCTGGTCTACCTGGACTCCGCCGCCACGGCCCAGAAGCCGCAGGCGGTGCTCGACGCCCTCGACGCGTTCTACCGCGAGCGCAATGCCAACGTGCACCGGGGCGTCTACACGCTGGCCGAGGAGGCGACCGCCGCCTATGAGGAGGCCCGGGCCAAGGCCGCCCGCTTCATCGGCGCGCCGTCGCCCCGGGAGGTCATCTTCACCCGCAGCACCACCGAGGCCATGAACCTGGTGGCGCATTCCTGGGCCCGCACGAACCTGAGCGCCGGGGACATCGTGGTCCTCACCCACATGGAGCACCACGCCAACGTCGTGCCCTGGCACATGCTGGCCGCCGAACGGGGTGTCGAGCTGCGATGGGTCCCGCTGACACCTGACGGTCGCCTCGACCTGGTCGAACTGCCCCGGCTGCTCGAGGGCGCCAAGCTGCTCGGGGTGACCGCCGTCTCCAACGTGCTGGGCACCATCAACGACATTCCTCCGCTGGCCGAGGCGGCCCACGCCGCCGGGGCGCTCGTTCTCGTCGACGCCGCCCAGGCCGCCCCGCACCTGACGCTCGACGTCGCCCGCCTCGGCGCCGACTTCCTCGCCTTTTCGGGACACAAGATGCTCGGCCCCACCGGCATCGGCGTCCTGTGGGCCCGGCGGGAGCTGCTGGAGGCCATGCCGCCGTTCCTCGGCGGAGGGGAGATGATCACCGACGTCCGCCTCGACGGGTTCAGCCCGGCCGAGCTGCCGTGGAAGTTCGAGGCCGGCACGCCGCCGATCGCCGAGGCGATCGGGCTCGGCGCCGCCATCGACTACCTGCGCGACGTCGGCATGGAAGCGGTGCGGGCCCACGAGGTGTCGCTCACCTCCTACGCCCTCTCCTCGCTCAAGGAGCGCTACGGCGACCGCTTCCGGGTCCACGGCCCGGCGGAACCGGAGGCGCGTTCGGGTGTGCTGTCGTTCGAGTTCGCCGATGTCCACCCCCACGACATCGCCCAGGTGCTCGACTCCGAGGGCGTCTGCGTGCGGGCCGGGCACCACTGCGCCAAGCCGCTCATGCGGGTGCTGGGCGTGAACGCCACGGCCCGGGCGTCGTTCTACGTCTACAACGACGAAGACGACGTCGACGCTCTGAGCGACGCCCTCACTTCCGTCGAGAAGATGTTCTGCTAGGAGACGAAGAGATGTCGGGCCTCGAGGACCTGTACCGGGAAATCATTCTCGACCACTACCGCTCGCCCCGGAACCGCGGCGAGCTGCCGGTGCCCCCGGCCCGGAAGCTGGAGGGCTTCAATCCGCTGTGCGGCGACGAGATCGTCCTCTACGTCGACGTCGACGGCGAAACCGTCTCCGACATCCGGATCGGCGGTCAGGGCTGCTCGATCAGCCAGGCGTCGTCGTCGATGATGGGCGCCGCGGTACGGGGCAAGAGCGTCGAGGAGGCCCGCAGGCTGATCCGGGCGTTCAAGGCGCTGATGTCGATCCACGAGTCGCGCCTCGAGGGGGACGGCGACGGCGAGGACCTTGCCGCCGAGCTCGAAGGCGTGAAGCTCGGGGATCTCGAGGCGCTGCAAGGGGTGGTGAAGTTCCCCGTCCGGATCAAGTGCGCCACGCTGGCCTGGAACACCCTCGCCCAGGGCCTCGACGAAGACCAGGAGGCGGCGACCGCCTAGCGATCGCCGCCCCGGTTACTTCTTGTAGCCGATGTCCTCGTAGATGGTGCTGGCGAAGCCGAAGGCGCCGAAGTTGGCCAGCTTCTCCTTGGTGGCCACGATGTCGGGCACCTGGTAGAAGGTGATCGAGTGCACCATTTCCCAGATCAGCTTGTCGATCTGGTTGCCGAGGGCGATCTGCTTCTCGATGTCGAACTCCGCCGAGGCCTGGTCGAACAGCTTGTCGATCTCGGGGTTGCCGACCCGGAAGTAGTTCTGCTGGATGTCCTGGGTGCCGTCGGGGCGGGTCTTCGGTGAGGCGTAGATCGACTTGGCCGACGTGACCGGGAACGGCGTGCCGGCCCAGCCGAACAGGACGATGTCGAAGTTCCCGGTGCTCACGTACTTGGGGAAGAAGTCGTCGCCGGGCACCGACTGGATCTCGACCTTGATGCCGACCTTCTCGGTCATGGCCCGGACCAGCTCGGAGATCTGCCGGCCGACCGCCGAGCCCGGCGGCAGCGGGAGGCGCAGCGTCAGCGGCTTCCCGTCCTTCATGCGGGTGTTGCCCGACAGGGTCCAGCCGGCGGCGTCGAGCAGCTTGCCGGCGGCCTCGGTGTCGAAGGGCAGGATCTTGCTGTTGTCCTCGTAGCCGTTCTGGTTGGTCATGTAGATGTGGTTGCCGAGCGGCGTCGGCTTCACGCCCAGCGGGCCGAGCAGTGTCTTGGCCACCGCGTCCCGGTCGATCGACTGGGCCAGGGCCTTGCGGACGTTGACGTCCTTGAGGAACTCGCTGGTTCCGTTCAGCGTCATGTGGTTGAAGTTCGGCGCCGCCGACCGGTGCAGCGTGATCCCGCTGATCTGCTCCGCCCGCCGCAGCCGGTTCACGTCGGAGCCGATGCCCATGAAGTCGATCTCGCCGTTGGACAGGGCGTCGGGCTGGGCGTCACGGTCGATCTGGCGGAAGACGATCTCGTCGAGCTTGGCCCGCCGGCCCCACCAGCCGTCGTTGCGGACGAGCCGGATGGTCTTGCCGGTGGGATCGACGGCCGCCATCTTGAACGGCCCGGCGGTGACGAGCGCCTTCTGCTTCCAACCGTCGTTGAACACGGCCGGGTCGCTGTTGGTCGACGCCGGGTACAGCGGGCTGAACAGGCCCTGCCAGTCGACGAAGGGCGAGGCGTACGTCACTACGACCTCTTTGTCGTCGGCGCCTTGAGTGACGCTCTCGATCTTCTCGTAGCCGTTGGCCGAGGCGATGCGGAACCGGGGGTCCTTCCCGTTGAGGGCCTTCCACTGGGCCTCGAAGTCGGCCACGGTGATCGGCTTGCCGTCGTCCCACTTGGCCTGGGGATTGATCTTGTAGGTCACGACCTGCTTCGGCTGGGTGGCCGTCAGCTCCGCCGAGCTGGCGTAGTCGGTGTTGACCACCGGACGTGCCTCGGCGTCGAAGTTGAACATGCCGGGCAGCTGCGCACCCATGACGGCGGCGCCGTCGGCCAGGGCACCGTCGAGCTCGTGGAGGTTGAAGTTGGACGGGAAGGTGTCGATGGGCCAGGTCAGCTTGCCGCCGTCGACGAGCTCGTCCCGGTCGGTGGCGGAGATGTCGTTGGCTCCCGACTCGGACTTGGCGGCCGAGCCGCCCTCCTGCGTCGACTCTCCATCGCTGCTGCAGGCACCGGCCAGCAGCGCGAGACAGAGGATGACGGCGACTCCCGAACGCTTGGTGATCCGCACGGACTCAACCCTCCATGGAGTGGGCATTCAGCCAGTGTACGGGCGCTATCCCACGAATTGGCGCCTATCGGGCGCGATCCCGCGTACCTGTTGACCTTGTAAAGGGTGTGGCCTCTGGGGGCTCGAATCGAATCCCCGGCTGGAACGCAGCTCCAGCTGCTGGGCTGGCAGCACCCGCTGCCTCCCCCTCCCAGTGCAGTTCCCTCACCCCTAACCGTGCATACAAGGAGAATCCCCCCGTGTCCAAGCGCAGCTACCGCCGCCTGGCCGTCGTCGCCGGCGCCGCCCTCGCTCTCGGTTCGATGGCCCCGGCCATGGCCCAGCGGTCCAACGGCGGCGACGCCGACGCCGACGCCGACGCCTCCGTCGAGGTGACGCTTCCCGACCTGTCCGATCTCGGGCTCTCGCTCGGCGACCTGAGCGGCCTGGTCAGCGTCGGCAACATCGCCGCCCTCAACAACCTGGCCATCAACGACGTTACGGCGATCGTGAACGTCCTCGGCCTCAACGTCGGCGACATCTCGGCCGACGTGCTCGACACCGTGAACGTCGGCGACATCACGGCCAACGCGCTCGGCGCCGCGACCGTCAACGTCTCCAACGTCCTCAACGCCGGGACGGCCAACGTGGCCAACGTCACCGCCACCGTCGGCGACGTGACCGCAACCGTCGGCGACGTGTCGGCCAACGTGCTCAACGTCGCGTCGGTGGCCAATGTGGGCGACATCACGGCCAACGTCGGCGACATCCTCAGCGGCAACACGATCGGCGGCGGCCTGCTCGGCCTCCCCGGCCTGCTCGACGGCGGCCTCGACGGCATCCTCGACCTGTCCGGCGAGGCGAGCATCAACGTGCTGGCCAGCCTCCTCGCCAGCCTGTAGTTCCGAAGCAACGCGCCCGAGGCCCCGGTTCCGGAGATCGGAACCGGGGACTCGTCGCGTCAGACCTCAGCGGACGTCGACCTCGTCCTCGGGGATCCCGAGACCCTCGTAGCCGCTCTGCTCCAGCTGGTCGGCCAGCTCGGGACCGCCCGACATCACGACCCGCCCGTCCCGCAGCACGTGGATCCGGTCGGGGCGCAGCTCGGTGAGCAGCCGGGCGTAGTGGGTGATGGCCAGCACGCCGAGGGGCTCCCGCCCGTCCTGCGCCTGCTCGGTCATCTGCTCGATGCGGCGCGCGACGTCGCGCAGGGCGTCGATGTCGAGACCGGAGTCGATCTCGTCGATCACGGCGATGCGGGGCTGGAGCACGGCCAGCTGCACCGTCTCGTTGCGCTTCTTCTCGCCCCCGGAGAAGGCGACGTTGACGGCCCGGCCGACGGCCGACGGCGCCAGGCCGACGGCTTCGGCTTCGGCGGCCAGCCGGGCGGCCAGCGTCTCGAAGCCGTCGGAGCCCCGGGCGGCGAGAGCCTCCCGCAGCATCGGCTCGAGGTGCACGCCGGGCAGCTCCTCCGGGTACTGCGGGGCCAGGAAGAGCCCCTTGGCCGCCCGCACATGGGTGGGCAGGCCGAGCAGCTCCTCGCCGTCGAGGGTGACCGACCCGCTGGTGACCTGGTAGTCCGGGTGGCCCATGAGGGCGTGGGAAAGCGTCGATTTCCCCGACCCGTTGGGGCCCATGATGGCGTGGACCTCGCCCGAGGAGACCTCGAGGTCGATGCCGTTGAGGATCTGCTTGCCGTCGATCGAGACGCGCAGGTCACGGATTCGGAGAGTGCTCATCACACACGCACCAGGACGTCGTCGCCGTCGACCCGCACCGTGTAGGTGGGGACGGGCTGGGTGGCGGGCAGGGTGAAGGGCTCGCCGGTCTTCAGCGAGAAGGACGAGCCGTGCTTGGGGCATTCGATCTCGCACTCGTCGGGCCACACCTCGCCCTCGGCCAGGGAGGCCTCGGCGTGCGAGCACCGGTCGCCGATGGCGTACCAGTCGTCGCCGATGCGGACGACCGCCAAGCGGTGGCCCTCCTTGTCGACCCGGATGGCCGACCCGGGCGCCACGTCCCCCACCTTGCACACGACGATCTCAGGCACTGCGCATGTCCTTGATGATGTGGTCCGGCTGGATGGCCTGGTCCGGGTGGCAGCAGCGGCGGGAGTCGAACTTCCGGGTGACGGCGGCCCGCAGGCGATCGGCGCCGGCGCTGAACGCCAGCCGGTCGATGGCGTCCTCGAAGAAGCCGAACACGATGAGCCGCTCGGCGACGTCGGGCGGCACGCCGCGGGTCTCGAGGTAGTACAGCTGCCCCGGGTCGATGGGGCCGACGGCGACGCCATGGGAGCAGCGCACATCGTCGCACTCGATCTCGAGGTTCGGGATCGAATCGGCCTTCGCCCCTTCGGAGAGCACGAGATTGCGGTTGGTCTGCGTGGCGTTGGCCCGCACGGCGGTGGGCCGCAGCCGGATGAGCCCGGAGTACACGCTGCGGGCCTCGTCCTCCACCGCGCCCTTGAACAGCAGCTCCGAGGTGGTGTGGGCGGCGTCGTGGTCCTGCAGGGTCCGGAAGTCGAGCATCTGGCTCTCGTTGGCGAAGTAGACCGCCACCATCTCGGAGCTGGCGCCTTGGCCGGCGAGGAGGGCCTCGCAGCGGAGACGGGCGTACTCACCGCCGAGGGCCACCGTTGACGACCGCAGCGTCGCGTCGCGGCCGATGGTGGCTCGCACCAGGGCCACCTGCCAGATGTCGGGGCCGTGATCCTGGGTGTTGAGGAACCGGAGCCTCGCCGCGTCGCCCAGCACCAGTTCGGTGACCGGGACCACGAGATGGTCGCCGGCCGGGGACATGAAGCGCTCCAGGACCTGGGCTTCGGAGTCCTCCCCCATGGCCACGACCGTGCGGGGGAACGAGGCGCCGCCGGCGCCCTGCACCCAGTGCTCGACGACGATCGGGTCCTCGACCACCATCCCGTCCGGAATGGAGATGAGCGTGGCGCCGGTCATGAAGGCGTCGTTGAGGACGGTGAAGGCATCGGGGCTGGCGGAGGCGGCGGCGCCGAGCACGGCCGGGGGGTCGGCCAGGCCGGCGATGTCGGCCACCACGAGGCCCTTGGCGGCATAGCCCTCGTGGAGGTCGATGCCGACGACCGTCCCGTTCAGGACCCGGACGGTGGCGGCCCGCTCGACCGACGGGGCGAGGAACGTCCCGGGGCCGTCGGTGCCGGCCGGCCGATAGCGGTCGAGGTCCAGTTCCTCGATGCGGCTGTAGCGCCAGGCCTCCTCCGACGGCGTCGGCAGGGCGATGGACGCGAACCGCTCGGCGGCGGCCAGTCTCTGCTGGGTCAACCAGCGCGGCCCCGGCAGGGCGCGCGCCGCTTCGGGCGTGAAATTACCCATGGCCCCCCGACCTGGTTGGTGCGATCTGCCTGTGATTACCCGACTGCGCCTTCCATCGACAGCTCGATCAGCCGCGACAGCTCGATGGCGTATTCCATCGGCAGCGTCTTGACGACCGGCTCGATGAACCCGTTCACGATCATGGCCGTGGCCTGCTGTTCCGTGAGGCCCCGGGACATCAGGTAGAAGAGCTGGTCCTCCCCGACCTTGGAGACCGTGGCCTCGTGGCCGATGCGGGCGTCCTGCTCCTCGATCTCCATGTAGGGGTAGGTGTCCGAGCGGCTGTCCTCGTCGAGGATGAGGGCGTCGCAGCGGACGTGGCTCTTCACCTTGTGGCAGCCCGGGTCGACCCGGACGAGACCCCGGTAGGTGGTCCGCCCGCCGTCCTTGGAGATCGACTTCGACTCGATGAGCGAGGTCGTCTCGGGGGCGGCGTGGATCATCTTGGCCCCGGCGTCCTGGTGCTGGTGCTCACCGGCGTAGGCCACCGACAGCACTTCGCCGTGGGCCTTGGGGCCGGTCAGGTAGACGGCCGGGTACTTCATCGTCAGCTTGGAGCCCAGGTTCCCGTCGACCCACGACACCGTGGCCTCGGCCTCGGCCCGGGCCCGCTTCGTCACCAGGTTGTAGACGTTCGGCGACCAGTTCTGGATCGTCGAGTAGCGGACGTTGGCGCCGGGCTTGGCGATGATCTCGACCACCGCCGAGTGGAGGGAGTCGCCGGTGTAGATCGGGGCCGAGCAGCCCTCGACGTAGTGCACCGACGAGCCCTCGTCGACGATGATCAGCGTCCGCTCGAACTGGCCCATGTTCTCGGCGTTGATCCGGAAGTAGGCCTGCAGCGGCATCTCGACGTGCGTGTCGGGCGGCACGTAGATGAACGACCCGCCGCTCCAGACCGCCGAGTTGAGGGCGGCGAACTTGTTGTCGTTGGGCGGGATGACCGAGCCGAAGTAGGGCTTGACCAGGTCGGGCCACTCCCGGACGGCGGTGTCCATGTCGGCGAAGAGGACACCCTGGGTCTCGAGCTCCTCCCGGTTCTTGTGGTACACGACCTCCGACTCGTACTGGGCCGTGACCCCGGCCAGGAACTTCCGCTCCGCCTCGGGGATGCCGAGCTTGTCGTAGGTCGCCTTGACGCTCTCGGGGAGCATCTCCCAGTCGTTGACCTGCTTGTCGGTCGGCTTGATGTAGTAGTAGACGTCGTCGAAGTCGATGCCCGGCATGTTCTTGGCGAACCACTCGAGCATCGGCTTGCGCTCGAAGAGCTTGAGGGCGCGCAGCCGGAACCGCGTCATCCAGTCGGGCTCGCCCTTCATCCAGGACATCTCCTTGACGATGTCCTCGTTCAGCCCCTTGCGCGGCTTGAAGACGTACTGCTCGGGGTCGGACCAGCCGAGCTTGTAACGCCCCAGATCGATTTCGGTGGTGGCCATCAGCGCATCGTCCCCACAGGGTCGCCAGCGGTAATTAACACTACGTGCATAGTAACAACTACCCGGGCCCCGGGCATCCCGAACGCCGGGAAGTTACTGGCGAGTAGTGGTTGTGGTGGCCGCTGGGGCCGGTGCACCCGAGGCGCTCTGCGCCTGGCGGATCAGCTCGGCCATCCGGTCGACGGCCCTCTGGTAGTCGGCCAGGTTGCCGCCCTTGAGCGCCGTCTGGGCGTCGTTGTAGGCCGTGTTGGCCTGGGCCAGCAGCCCGGCGACGTCGGTGGCGGGCGGGGCACCGCCATCCGGGGGCGGAGAAGGACCGCCCCCGATCACCGGCGGCGGAGGTGGCCCGAGGTCGGGGAACAACTGGGAGAGTGCCCCGGCCAGGGAATCGGCGATGACCGTCCGGCTGCCGTAGACGGCCGCCACCCGACGGAACTCGGGCAGTGCCGTGTCCCCCGCTCCCTGGACGTACACCGGGCGGATGTAGAGCAGCGACTGCTCGATCGGGATCAGCAGGAGACTCCCCTGCACGAACCGGGACCCCTCGCGGCTGAGCAGGGAGCGCAGCGTCGAGTATTCCGGTGTGGAGTTGAGCAGCGAGTCGACCTGCTCGGGGCCCTTCACGGTCGAGCCGCCGGGCATGGTGTAGGCCTCGAGCCGCCCGTACTGCGCCGGGTCGCTCTTGGCCACCATGAACGACGCGAGGTTGGTGAGCTCGCGGTTCCCGCCGGCCACCGGTACGAACGGCTGGAGGATCAGGAAGCCGTCCTCGGCCTCCCCGGGCAGGCGCATCTGGAGGTAGTAGGGCCGCATGCGGTCCCGTCGGGTCGGGGCCACGGCTGGCCGCCCCGGCGCCGTCGGCTGGGTAGCCCCGGTGGCGGTGGTCCCCGTCGTCGGCACATCGGGATTCTGGGCCACCGCCCACGCCCGGGCGTTCTGGTAGAAGCTCACCGGGTCCGTGACGTGGTACCGCGCGAACTGGTCGGTCTGGACCCGGAAGAGGTCCTCCGGGTACCGGAGGTGGTCGACCAGGCCGGCCGGCATCTGGGACCGGTCGGTGAAGAGCTCGGGGAACGCCTTCCGGTAGGCCCGGATGATGGGGTCGGGGTTGGCCGGGTCGTCGTAGACGTAGAACTTGACCGTCCCGTCGTAGGCGTCGACCGTGGCCTTCACCGAGTTGCGGACGTAGTTCAACCGGGTCCGCAGCCCGCTGGTGGGATCCAGCCGGTTGGCGCTCGGGGTGTACGACTGCGAGTAGGGGTAGTGGTTGCTGACCGTGTAGCCGTCGATTATCCAGATGATCCGGCCGTTGAGGACGACGGGGTACGGGTCGGAGTCGAACTTGAGGAACGGAGCCGCCTTTCCGACGCGGTCCCGGATGCCCCGCAGGTAGAGCGCCTTGGAATTGGACGTGATCTGGCCGGAGATCAGGACCTTGATGTCACCGAAGCGCAGGAACAGCGCCGTGCGGCGGAGGATGTTCCCGACCTTGACACCGCCCTTCCCGTTGTAGGTGGTGGTGGCGTCGGCCTCCGGGGACTGGCGGGGATAGTCGAACTCCTTCACCTTCGTGTTGACGAAGGCGTAGCCGGGGAGGTTCTCGCCGTAGTAGATCGCCGGCTGGGTGACGTCGATGCCCGATCCCTGGGGCGGGATGTCCTTCAGCAGGAACTCCGGGGAACCCGTCTGGGTCACGCCGTTGGACGGTGAGGCGACGACGCCGTAGCCGTGCGTGTAGATGAGGTGCCGGTTCTGCCAGGTCTTGCTCGGGAGCTGGTCGAGATCGATCTCCCGGGCGGCGATCAGGACCTGGCGCATCCGGCCGTTGATCCGGTAGCGGTCGATGTCGACGTCCCGGAACGTGTACTGGGTCAGGACCTGCTGCAGCGGCTCGTACGTGTTCTTGAGGACGTGCGGGTCCCACAGCCGGATGTCGTCGATCGTGCCTTCGTTGGCCCGGACCGTCGCCGCCGTCAGGTCCTCGTCGTAGTCGAAGTTCTTCACCGCCACGTTCTCGAGCCCGAACGCCTTCCGGGTGGCGGCGATGTTCCGCTCGATGTACTTGGCCTCTTTCTGCTGCTCGTTCGGCTCCACGCTGACCCGCTGGACGACCGTCGGGTAGATGCTCCCGATCACGACCGACACGAACGACCACAGGCCGACGGCGATGACCGGCAGGACCCACCCCTTGAGCCACCGGTTGATGAAGAACAGGACGGCGGCGGCGATCGAGATGACGATCAGCATGTTCAGCGCCGGCAGCTGGGCCCGCACGTCGGTGTAGCTCGCGCCCTCGACGTACCCCCGGCTGGAGAAGTTCAGCTCGAACCGCTGCAGCCAGTAGCCGAAGGCCTTGAGCAGCGCCATGGCGCCGAGCAGCACCGAGAGGTGCGCCTTGACCTGGGGTGTGACCCGCTGGAGGGGGCCCTGGACCCGGATCCCGCCGTTGAGGTAGTGGGCCACCGCCGTGACCAGCAGGACGATGACGAGGGCGGCGAAGGTCCACTCGAAGACGAAGCGCAGGAACGGCAGGGTGAAGACGTAGAAGCCGACATCGGCCCCGAACTGCGGATCGCCGGGGCCGCCGAACGACACCCGGTTGCGGAAGAGCAGCCAGGAGTTCCACTGCGAGGTCAGGCCGCTGGCGGCGACGACGGCCAGGAAGGCGGCCACGCCGAGGCGGACCCGCCCGGCGTAGGGCCCGATGAACTGGCGGTACCGCTCGACCAGCTCCTCCTCGGGCCCGGCGGGGCGGAACCGGGGCTGGAGCCGGTCGGCGATGATGAGGTTCCCGAGGATCAGCAGGAAGAAGACGACGGTGAAAACGACCGTCGGGAGCGCCTTGGCCAGAAGCAGCCCGCGCCAGACGTCGGTGTAGCCGAGCTCCTTGAACCACAGGTAGTCGGTGTAGAACCCGGCGATTCCCCGGAGGCTCACCAGGAGCACCACCAGGACGGCGGCCAGGACGATCAGGGCGATCCGCCGGTTGGACGGACGCCGGCGCCGCTCGATGGTCGGCATACGCATGCCGCGCAGCCTAGAACCGCACCGTCCTCAAAACCGTGCAGGTCGCCGGCGGCCGGCGAATCAGAGCAGCCCGCCCACCGTCCTGGTCAGGCCACCGAGGATGCCGCCCAGCAGTCCCGAGGAAGGCGGGGACGTGGTCGGGGTGGTCACCGGCTGCGGGATGGTGGTCGTCGTGGTGGTCGTCGGGGTCGTCCCGAGCAGGCCACCGAGCAGCCCGCCGCCGGAAGGCGCCGTGGTGCCGCCGCTGCCGGTGGGCGTCGCCGTCGAACCCGAGCTGGTGGTGTCCGTGCCGGTGCCACCCGCCCCGGTCACCGTGACGGTGCCGGTCGTGCCCGAGCCCGTCGTGGTGGACGGGGACGGCGGAGGCGGCACCTTGGTCGGGAGCGTGGCCGGCTGGGTCACCGGGCCGGGGGACGCCGGCGCGGCGGTCCCGG
Source organism: Actinomycetota bacterium (assembly GCA_040756995.1). Taxonomy (GTDB): domain Bacteria; phylum Actinomycetota; class Acidimicrobiia; order IMCC26256; family BP-133; genus BP-133. The sequence continues at coordinate 99,955 of JBFLYK010000004.1, forward strand.
TCGTCGGCGCGCCCTGGCCGAGGAGACCGCCGAGGAGACCGGACAGCAGGTCCTCCACCGGTGTGAGGAGCGGATCGAGGACGGGGTCGAGGAACGTGCCCGTCGGCGGGACGTCGATCAGCTTGGGACTTCCGCCCCCACCGCCACCGCCTCCGCCGCCGCTGCCGCCGCTGCCGCCGCCACCCGTCCCGCCGGAGCCGCCCGGGCCGCCGGTGCCACCGTTGCCGCCCGTACCGCCCGTCCCGCCGTTTCCTCCGGAGCCGCCGGTGCCGCCGCTGCCGTCGGCCGAGACGTCGCCGCCGATGCCGGCGCCGCCGCCGATCGGGAAGAGGCGCCCGCCGATGTTGATGTTGCGGCCCCGGCCGCCGAACACCGGCGCGACCAGGTCAGCGGGCAGACCGTCCGGCAGAAGCCGGCCGAGGGCGAACTCGAGGTCTTTGATGACGGGGTTCGGGTTGATGGCCCGGTCGGCGGCGACGAGGCCCCAGCTGGCGCCCTCGCCCCGGAAGCCGAAGATGGCCGCCACCCGGCTGTTGAAGTCGCCCTTGTCCAGAGCGACCAGCGTCAGGCCGATCAGGTTCTCCCCCACCGCCCGGCCCTGCAGCAGCTCGGGGGTGATCGGGAGCGCCGCCACCTTGGGGATCCACACCTTGTAGAGGTCGGGGCCGGCGTCGGGCGGGGCCTCGGCCTCGAAGGCCTGGGTGATGAGCGTCAGCTGCTCGTCGAGGGCCATGACCGAGCCGGCCATGCGCCGGTCCCACTCGTCGGCCACCGACAGCGTCAGAGGGCCGGCGGCGGGAGGCAGGATGCCGGTGCCGACGACGGCCGCCTGGCGGTACTGCGGGATGGTCAGCCCCTCCTCGTTGCGGGCGAGGCGGGCGGTGCCCTCGTAGACGCCGGCCGCCAGGGAGACGCCCCGGCGCAGCTTGGCGTCGCCGGCCACGGCGATCGTGGCCGTGCCGCCGTCGATGGCCACGGTGTCGCCCCGGCCGCTCTCGACCAGGAGGTCGCCGTCGTCGAGCGACAGCGCCGTCGGGGAATCCGCGCCCTTGACGGTCAGCGCCGAGCCGGCCCGCAGCTCCACCTTCGACTTGTTGGACAGCTCGAGAACGGCCCGGCCGTCGATGACCCGCACCTGATCGTTGGCCCGCAGCGTCCGGCCGTGGGACGCCCGGACGAAGGGAGTGCCGGCGATCGCGATCTCCACGAGGCCGTTGGGTTCCAGCCGGGCCGTCCCCGGTTCGACCTTGTTGCGGTCGACGGTGTCGATGCCGGCCACGACGAGACCGGCGATGAGGACGGTGATGATGGCGCTCGACAGCGGCGCGATGACGGAGCGGTTCAGTGAGCCCATGTCACCATGGCCATGTCATTCCGGCCCCGGCCCGGAGCCGTTGCCCCGAAGACCGGCCGTGATCGGCAGACGGATGACGAAGGTCGAGCCCCGACCGGGCTCCGAGGTGCCGTCGAGGGTGCCGCCGTGGGCGGCCACGACCCGCTGCACGAAGGGGAGTCCGAGGCCGAGCCCGCCGTAGCGGCGGGTGGCGGAGCCGTCGATCTGGGAAAAGTCGGTGAAGATCCGATCGAAGTCGGACGGGGCGATCCCGATGCCCTCGTCGGAGACGGCGATCTCGACGGCGCGCCCGTCACCCGCTCCGATGAGCTCGGTCCGAACCGTCACGACACCCCCTTCCGGCGAGAACTTCACAGCGTTGTCGACCAGCTCGTCCACGGCCCGTTCGAGCAGTCGACGGTCAGCCAATACCCGCGGCCGACCGGTAACTAGCTCTTCGACACGATGCCGGTCCGACCTTGAGCGCCATCGCTCCGAAACTTCATGGACAAGAGTGGCCGTATCGACAGGTTCCGTTCGGAGGACTAGTCGGCCGGCCTCCATGGCGGCGAAGTTGACCAGGATGTCGACCGTCCGTTCGAGCCGTTCCGACGACTCGAGGATCCCGTCGAGGAAAGCCCGCCGCTTGTCGGGCGGGAGCTGGCGGCTAGCGGCCATCTGCTGGTCGCGGCGCAGCATCTCGGCGTAGCCCTTGATGGGCGTCAGCGGGGTGCGCAGCTCATGGGAGATGTTGGACAGGAACTCGGTCTTGGCCCGTTCGATCTCCAGCTCCCGGCGCATGTCCCGCATGACGTAGACGGCCCCCAGCACACCGCCCTGTTCGCTGCGGATCGGCGCCCCGGACAGGGCGACGGGGAGCAGCCCGTCCCGGTTGTGGACCATGCCCACCGCCGACCACGCCTCGAAGTTCGGGAGCTCGAAGCGGTCGGCCAGCGAGTTGCCGTTGCGGTCCTCGGCCCGGATCACGGCCGAAACCGGCTTGCCCATCTCCCGGGTGGCCCGAACGCCCAGCATGGCCTCGGCGGCGGGGTTCATCATGGCCACCAGCCCGAGCGGGTCGGCGGCCACCAGGGCGTCGGTCATCGAGTTGAGGACGGCCTCCATCTGGGCCGCCCCCTCCCGCAGCTCCGAGGCCATCCGTTCGATCGAGCCCGCCATCTCGTCGAAGGAGGCGCCGAGGAGGCCGATCTCGTCGGAGCTGCGCAGCCCCGACCGGACGGACAGATCGCCCCGGCTGATCTGGGAGGCGGTGAGGGCCAGCTTGCGCAGCGGCGCTCCCAGCCGGCTGCCGGCGGCGGCGGCCAGGGCCAGGGCCAGGGCGGCCGAGGCCAGGGCCACGAAGAACAGCTTGTGGAACAGGTCGGCCCGGGTGTTGTCGATGACGCTGCCGTCGACGGTGACGGCCACCACCGCCTTGGGGGGCCCGGTGGTGCCGGTGGGGCCGACCTTGACCGGGGCGATGGCGATGAAGGTGTTCCGGTCGTCGAACAGGCCCTTTTCGGCCGGGCTCCTCCCGCCGACGAACACGTCGTCGATCAGCTTCTCGCCCGCCCGGCCGTCGAGGAGGTCGGTGGGGACCCTGGCCCGGTCAGGCTCGAGCGTGCTGGCCAGGACCCGGATCGAGGTGACCAGCGAGAGGTTGATGGTCTCATCCCCCTCGGTGCGATCGCCCAGATACTTCTGGTTGATGAAGAAGCCGGCCACGATCGTGCCGTAGACCTTCGGCACGCCCCGCTCGTCGGGCAGCTTGACGAAGTCGACTCCGAGGGCGACGAGGCCGGCGTTGAGAGTCGGCTCGACACCGGCCTGGGCCGAGGCCAACGAGGATTCGTAGGCCCCCCGGACGGTGGCGCTCTCCTGGAGCCCGCCCAGGATGGCGGCCGGGTTGTCGAGCTGGGTGACGGCCACGATCTTGCCGTCGGGCCCGAGGAAGGCCAGGAAGTCGACCTGGCTGTAGAGCGACTTGAGCTGCTCGAGGAACCCGCCGAGGAGGACGGCGTCCTGGGCTTTCACGGCATTCGCCCCGGCCGGGGCGAGCCGGAGGACATTGGCGATGAAGCTGGCCTGGCTGACCGCCACATCGGCCCGCTTCTCCACCAGGTCGGCTTCGACCTTGGCCCGCTCCTCGGCCCGCACCAGGGCCTGCTGCGACACGCTGTTGGTCAGGACCCGGGAGAGCACGCCCGACAGGACGAGCACGACGAGGACCAGCAGGACGGCCGCCGCGGCGGCGATCCGGGTGGCCAGCGACTTGCTGGCCGCCAGCCACAGGGCCACCCCGATGCCGCACCCGCCGAGGAAGCGGAGGGCGTTCCCGAACGACTCGACGTCGCTGCGGATGGAGATCTCGGCCACGACCAGGAGTGCCAGGGAGACGAGCAACGCCGTCCGGGGCCAGCGGACGGTGACGCCGAGGCAGCCGAGAGCGAGGAACACCACCGCCGCCAGGCGGAGGGTGGAGAGCCAGTTGCCCTGCTGATCGAAACCCCCGTGGATCAGGGCGGCGGAGGCCAGGAGCGTCGCGGCGGCCGAGAGGATGCCCCGGAATAGGGTCGTGACGCCGAGCAGGTCGGACCGCAGGAGGAGGACGAGCAGCAGGCTGGCGGCGGCCAGGAAGACGACGAGATCAGCCGCGAGGGAGACGATCGAGGTGGAGGTGCTCACCCGCCCATCTACTCCTCGTCGTCGCTACGTGCAGGGCCAGGCCCCCCGGGGCGCCCATCGGATTCTGTGCAGGGGCTGAGAAAAAGGCTACCGGAGGCGCGCAGCCGAACACGCGACGGTCGCGGGGGTATGGGGCTTTCGCGGCTTTTGGGCAGTTTTGGGGGGTTTCCGGCTAAGGGCGAGCCGCCGGGAGGGCCACCTCGCTGCCGCCCAGGCGGTGGAGCGCCTCGAGGGCGTCCTCGAGCGTCTCCACCGGGATGATCTGCATCTTCCCGGCGAACTTCTTGGCGTCCTTCTCCTCCTCCGGGGGGACCAGGAAGGCGATGGCGCCGGCCTTGCGGGCCGTGACCGTCTTCTGCGCCACGCCACCGACCTGCCCGATGTTGCCGGTGGCGTCGATCGTGCCCGTCACGGCGACGTTGCGCCCGCCGGTCAGCTCACCCTCGGTCAGGTCGTCGATCAGGGCCAATGTGAAGGCCAGACCCGCCGAGGGCCCTCCGACGAGCCCCGTCTCGATGCTGACATCGACCGGAAAGTCGTACTTCAGCTCGTTGGTCTGGAGGACCACACCGATCCGGGCCTCCCCGTTGTCGCCGGCGACCGCCTTGAGCTCGACGGACTTGTCGGCCCCGCCCCGCGTGAAGCCGATCGTGATCACGTCGCCCGGCTTGTGCTGGCGGACCTTGGTCACGACCTGGTCGTGGAGGGTCACGGCCTCGCCGTCGACCGACTTGATCACGTCGCCGATCTGGAGCTGCCCGTCGGCCGGGTCACCGGGTTTGACGTCGGTGACCAGCGCCCCGTTGCCGCTGACCGAGACCCGGTAGCCGAGCCGCTCGAGCGCCACCTTGGTGGCGGTCAGCTTCGAGTCGACCATGGCCTGGATGTTGAGCTGGCGGACCTCCTGGCGGGGGGCGCCGCCGGTGATCTGCTTCTCGGGGATGACCTCGACCTCGTCGTCGAGCCAGCCCGACAGGGCCTCGAAGACGTTGACGTCGCCGGCCAGCGACACCGTGGTGAAGAGAATCTTGCCCTTGGGAGGGAAGACCTTGGCGCCGTCGCCCTTGACCTTGATCAGTTCGGCGACGCCCCGGGCCTCACCGGGCGAGATCAGGTAGTAGGGGACCCGGATGAAGATCCCGGCGATGATGGGCACGACCGCCAGCAGCACCCCGATGGTGAGGAGCAGCTTGCGGCGGCGCCATGACCAGGGCTCCTCTGGGGCGGGCGGGGGTGGGGGCGCGGGCGGCCAATGGGGAGCTCCCCATCCATCGCCGCCGGGGCTGGCCCCGATTCTTCCGGTGCTCTCGTCGATCTCGCTCGCCCTCCGGCGGCCCAGGAATCAGTGCCCGAGACTATCGGTCAGACGGGCGTCGACGAGACGAAGACTCCGTTGACGACGTAGCGCTGGCGGGCGCTGCCCGGCGGGTGGCAGGCGAAGAGGGTGACGGTGGCGTCCTTGGTCGGATTGACGATGTGGACGTCTCTCGGCGTCACGATCGACGACTTCGTCATTTTGTAGGTGAACGTCCCGTTCGGCATCTTGAAGATGATGTCGTCGCCGGGCACCAGCTCGTGGATGCGCCGGAAGGGACGGGTGTGGGTGACGCGGTGGCCGGCGAAGACGGAGTTACCGAGCTGCCCGGGGTTGGCGCTGCCGGGCCAGTGGCCGGGGCCGTGGTCGATCACCGTCAGCGTCACCCCTTCATAGACCGGGTGCACCAGCCCGATCTTGGGGATGTGGATCTCGCCGATCTTGACGATCGGCTCCTTGGCCCGGGGGTTGGCCGGGGGCTCGATGGGCTTCGTGACGGGCGCCGGCGCCTGCGTCGTGGTCGTGGAGGCGGGGACGGTACTCGACGTGGTGGGCAGCGCCTCGAGAACCGGGACGTCCTCCTCGGCGGCCTCGGCCACGCCGGGGTTCGACCGCACGACGGCGATCGTCGAACCGCCGACCACCAGCACGGCGGTCAGGGTGGCGATGACCAGCGCCCGGTCGGCGCGGGTCTCGGGCATCCGGGCCCAGAGCCACCGCAGCGGACGGGGACGGTGCCGCCGGGGCGGCGGAGGCGGCGTTGAGCCGGAGTCCTCCTGCACCGCGCCGTACATGGATTCAGACACCGATCCTCCCCGGCAGACGAAAGCGCCATCTAGCGTATCGGTCTCCAGCAACGGTTTGAGCGCAGGGATGAAGGCTTCTGCCGCTCGTGACCGGATGTGACCCAATGGATACCTCGAAGACTTTTTGGCCCGCCGATCCGGTCGAGCGGGCGGCGGCGGCCGCCGCCGCCGGACTCCACCGCCCGGTGGCCGCCGGGCTGCCCGTCGCCCTCGCTGAGCTGGTCGCCGCCGATCCGGACCGGCGGGTCCGGGCCGCCGCCCTCGGTGCCCTGGCCCGCCTGCCGGATCCGCCCGCCGAAGCCTGGCGCACGGCCACTGCTGACACCGATCCGTCGGTTCGCCGCCGCGCCGCCGACCTCGCCCCGGCCTTCGCCGGTGCCGATCTCTCCCCTCTCATCGCCCTTCTGGCGGATCCGGAGGGCGGCGTGGCCGAGGCGGCGGCCTGGGCGCTGGGGGAACTGGGCGACCCGGCGGTAGCGGCCGGGGCCGTCGAGCCCCTGGTCCAGGCCGCAGGCTCGCACGGCGACCCGCTGGTGCGGGAAGCGGCCGTCGCCGCCCTCGGCTCGCTCGGCGACCCGGCGGGGCGCGAGGCGGTGCTGGCCGCCTGCCGGGACAAGCCGGCGATCCGGCGGCGGGCCGTGCTGGCGCTGGCCGCCTTCGAGGGACCGGAGGTCGACGCCGCCCTGCAGGCGGCGCTGGACGACAAGGACTGGCAGACCCGCCAGGCCGCCGAGGACCTGCTCGGCTGAGTCTCCTAACCTCCGGTGACCGGGCGGATGTCGTGCTCGCCCAGGGCCCAGTCGGAGCCGCCCTCCCAGTCCTCCGCCTTCCAGATCGGGACGGTCTCCTTCAGGGTGTCGATGCAGTAGCGGGCCGCCTCGAACGCCTGGCCCCGGTGGGGGGCGGAGGCGACCACGATGACGCTGGCCTCGGTCAGCTCCAGGCGCCCGGTGCGGTGCAGCAGGACCAACCGCACGGTGTCGGGCACCCGCCGGCGGCACTCGTCCGCCACCTCCTGCAGCTTGATGACGGCCTGCTCCTCATAGGCCTCGTAGGTCAGCGCCGTCACCCCCGGCCGGCCCTCCGAGCTGTCCCGCACCGTGCCGGCGAAACACACCACACCGCCACAGCTCGGAAGCGTGGCCCACTCCATGGCCTCGGCCGTCGGCAACTCGTCTTTCGACAGCCCGATCCAGTCCTTGGCGGGCCCCTCCGGTGGTCGCATGGCACCAATAGTAGAGGTGGCCGAAACGCCGGAAAAAAGACGCTGAGCCAACCGGGAGGGGCGAAGCCAACGGCGCAGAAGCCGTCGGTACACTCCTCTCATGGAGCCGGACGACGAGGATGAACTCGAACCGTACCGGTCCCCTGACGACCGGGAACGCATTTGGCTCCACCCCTCGGAGCTCGGATCGCTTCTTCCGCCCGTCCCCGAGACGGCCAAGCCGTCGGGGCGGCGCCGGCGCCGGGCCTCCGTCGGCCGTCGAGCCCGCGCCCTGACCGTCCCGGTCCTGTCGGGGATGGTGGGTGCCGCCCTCTCCCTCGGGATCCTCATGCTGATCGGCGGCCTGCAACGGCCGGCGGACCGGGTCGTCGAGCGGGTGGCCAACCTTCCCGTCCACGACGTCTCCGCCCCCGAAGGGATCTCGGCGCTGGCGGCGGCCGTGGCTCCGGCCATCGTCGGGCTCCGCGCCACCACCCCGTCCGGTGACCGGTTCGGTTCGGGGATCGTGTTCCGCTCCGACGGCCACGTCCTCACGAACTTCCACCTCGTCGACGGGGCGACCTCGATCGAGCTCACCTGCTTCGACGGCCGCTCGCACGCCGCCCGACAACGGGGCGCCGATCCGGAGAGCGACCTCGCCGTCCTGTCGCTCGTCGAGGAAGCCGACATGGAACCGGCCGTCCTCGGTTCCGCCCGCGGCCTCCAGGTCGGCCAGACAGCCATCATCATGGGCGCCCCGGCCGGTCCCCAGGGGTCCCCGTCGGTCAGCGCCGGCGTCATCGCCGGGCTCGGTGAGGTGGTCCAGGTCGGCGATCGGGCCTTCTACGACATGATCACGACCGACGCCTTCATCAGCCCCCGGGCGTCCGGCGGCCCGCTGGTCGACCGCTCCGGCGCCGTCGTCGGCATCGCCACCGGGACCGGCGCCGACCACCATGTCGGCCACGTCATCCCCATCGACCACGCCCGGAAGGTGGCCGAGAAGCTCATCAACAACGGCCGGGTGAACTACCCCTGGCTCGGAGTGTCCGGCACCGACCTCGACCCCTGGACGGCCAAGGAGTACGGCGTCTCCTCCGGAACCCTCATCCGCCGCGTGAGCCCCAAGAGTCCGGCCGAGCAGAGCGGCATCAGGGTCCAGGACATCATCACCGCGGTCGAGAAGCGGCCGATCGCCACCATGAACGAGTTGATGATGCTTGTGCGCCGGCACGACCCCGGCGAGAAGGTCGAGCTGACCGTCGTCCGGGCCGGGGTCAAGCACCACATGAAGGTTCGCCTGGCCGAGACGCCGGACGACCACTAGGCCTCAACCACTGCTCGAGGTCACCTCGGGCGAGGTCGCCGCGAGCCGCCGCCGGGTGCCCCGGGATCGCCCGGGGGCCGTTGGCCGACCGTCCGGAACCTTCAACGAACGCTCGTAGCCGCGGGTCTTCCCGAGACCGGGAAGCCTTGTTAGGTTCCGGATCCGGAGCGGAGGTCGGAGTTCTTCCGGCTGCTGGGCGCAGACTTCCCCCTCGGATCGCGACCACTCGCGACCTCAGGCGCTGACGATTCCCCTGCCGTTCCCCGCTCACCTCCGAGGACCCGTTGGCCGAGACCCCCCTGGCTACCGATCTCACCGGCGCCACGCTGCTCAGCGACAGCGAGCTGGTGCTGCGGGCGCGCCAGGGTGACCGCCGCTCGTTCGGGACGCTGTACCTGCGCCACCACGACGCCGCCTGGCGCGTGGCCTGCGCCGCCGCCGGCTCCCCCACCGACGCCGAGGACGCGGTGGCCGAGGGCTTCGCCAGGGTCTTCGCCGCCCTGCCCCGGATGGTCGACCGGGACCTGGCCTTCCGGCCCTACCTGCTGGCCTGCGTCCGCAACGCCGCCGTCGACCGGCACCGCCGGACCCGCAAGCTGGACCTGCGGGACGAGGTCCCCGAGCAGGCGGCGGTGGCCGGCGATCCGGACGAGATCGTGCTGGCCGACCTGGAGAGGAACCTCGTCGGCGAGGCGCTGCGGTCCCTGCCGGAGCGGTGGCGGACGGTCCTGTGGCTGACCGAGGTCGAGGGCATGACGCCGACCGAGGTCAGCTCGGTGATCGGCATCAAGCCCAACGCCGTGGCGGCTCTGGCCTACCGGGCCCGGGAGGGCCTCCGGGAGGCCTACCTCCAGGCCCACGTCCGGGCCGAGGCCCGGGCCGACTGCCGCTACACGGTCGACCGGCTCGGCCCCTACGTCCGCAACGAACTGGCCGCCCGGGAGCGGGACAAGGTCCAGACCCACCTCGACGGCTGCGCCAACTGCCGGCAGCGCCGCGATGAGCTGGCCGACGTCAACGCCAGCCTCCTGGGCGCCCTGGTCCCCGTACCGCTCCTGCTGGGCTCCAAGACGCAGCAGGAGTGGCTGGCCGTCGCCCACCTCGGCAAGGGCACCCGCAAGGCCAAGCCGCCGGCCAAGGCGGCCAAGACGGCCTCCCTGGGGACGTCGCCGACCGTCCAGCGGACGCTGGCGCTGGTCGTCGCCCTGCTGCTGGCCATCTCCGGCGGGGTGGCGATCGAGCGCTTCGGCGCCGACGGCAAGGTGGGCAAGACGTTCGACCCGGTCGCTCTGCCCAAGCGTCCGTCTGCCCCGACCCCGCCGCCGGCCCCGCCGGCGCCGACCGAAGAGGCGCTCCCGGCTCCCGTCACCACTCCGGCCCCGACGCCGGCGCCGTCCTCCCGGCGGGCCGTCAGGGCCCCGGTGGAGATTGCGGCGCCCGTCCTGGTCCCCGAGCCGGCGCCCGCACCGACGCAGGCCGCCAGCCCGGCGCCCATCCCCGAGCCGGCTGCGCCGCCCGCTCCCGAGGCCCCGCCGGCTCCGGCCCCGCCGCCGGAGCAGCCGCCGCCTCCGCCTCCGCCGCCGCCCGCTCCCGAGCCGCCGCCCGCCGCCTCGACGAAGGCCTCGATCGGCGAGGGCGAAAGCGGTGCCGTCTTCGCCCTGGCCGTGCCGAACGACCCGGCCCAGGACCCTCAACCGGACGTTGACGTGACCGTCGGCAGCAACCAGGTGGTCGGCGACGCGCCGCCGTCCGAGGGCACCGGAATCGACATCTCGGTGTCGCCCAGCACCGGGCTGCGCCGGGTCTTCCGGGCGGTCGAACGTCGAGCGGTACTCGAGGGTCTGGACCGTGGGCGCCTGCGCCTCGGCTCGGCGCCGCCCCAACCGGCGTCGACGAGGTCGGCTGAGCGGGCCGCCGCGTTGGGCTGCGGGATGTCGCTCGACCGCTTCCACACCGCTTCCGCCCGGGCCGCTGCCTGCCCGATGCTTCAACCCGAGATGGAGAGTTTCGGGGGCCAGGTCGGCGAGGTCGACCGCCTCGTCGAGGATCTGGTGAAGGCCGGACTCGGGTTCAGTCCACTGGGAGGCGACTAGAACCCTCGACTCCCGATTGAGGCTTCAGCGGGAGCGGCGGCGGCGCCGGCGGAGGAGGCCGGCGACCACGAGGCCGGTGGTGGCCAGCGCCGCTCCCCCGGCGGCGGCCACCGTCACCTTCCAGGCGGAGGTCGGCTCCCGCCCCCGGAGGCAGGCGAGGACGGTTTCCTCATTCGAATGTTGAGGGTTCCAGCCCTCGGCCCGGAGGCGGTCGATGGCCACCACCCAGGGGTGCACCAGGTACGGCACCTCGCTCGGGGGGACGTCGACGAGCCCGGCGCTGAACAACCGGCGCAGGGCCCGCTCCATGAGCTCCGGCCCGACCGACGGCTGGACCTTCCGCCCGACCAGGGCCCGCAGCTCCTCCCGCGACAGCCATCCCTCGGCCGCCACGTTGTAGACCCCGGGCAGATCCCGCTCCACGGCCAGGGCGATGGCCTCGGTGGCGTCGTCCTCGTGGACGAACTGCACCGGCGCGGTCGACCCGCCCACCGTCAGCGGCACCCGGGCCCGGATGAGCCGGGCGATGGCGTGGTCGGCCCGGGCCCCTAGCACGAAGGCCGGTCGCAGCACGGTGGTGACGACCGCCGGCCGGGTCAGGGCCCACTCGGCCAGCAACCGCTCGATCTCGGCCTTGTGGACGCCGAGCGGGAAGCCGGGGTTGGGCCGCAGCGGTGCATCCTCGGTGAGGGGGACAGGGTTATTGGGCCAGGCGCCGTAGACGGCGGCGCTCGAGACCAGCACGACCTTGCTCACCCCGGCGGCGGCCGCCGCCTCCAGCACCCGCCGCGTCCCGCCCACGTTGACCCGGGCCATCAGGTCCTCGTCCGGGATGGCGTCGTGGACGCCGGCCAGGTGGACGAGGACGTCGGCGCCGTCGAACAGCGGCCGCAGGTCGGAGCCGGCGACGTCGACGAGGTGGAACTGCAGCCCCCGGGGCCGGAAGCCGGGCTCCCGGACGTCGAGGCCCACCATCCGGCCCACCGCCGGCGAGGCGGCCAGTCGCCGCAGGACGGCCTGGCCGAGGAACCCGGACACGCCGGTGATGACGACCGTCCGCGCCGCCGGTGGGGCGGCGTCGGTTTCGATGGGGGGAGCGGGGTCTTCGGACCTCATGTCGCCCATAGACTGGCCTCATGAGCGATCCCCCTCAACCTCTGGGTCCCTTCGGGGGGTTCGATCTCAGTCAGATGCTCCGGTTCCTCCAGTCGGACGGGCCCGTCCACTGGGAGGTCGCCCGCCAGGTCGCCCGCTGGGTGGCTCTCGAAGGGCAGAGCGAGCCGTCCGTTCCCGCCGAGCACCGGTCCCGCCTCGGCGAGGTGGTGACCGCCGCCGAGCAACGAGTCCTGGCCGAGACCGGCGAGCCGCCGCCCGGCCGCCCCGTCGCCCTGCTCGGTCGGGCCGAGTGGGCCGACCAGGCGCTCCAGACGCTCCGGCCCGTCCTCGAGAAGCTGGCCGTGAGCCTCCAGGGCGATCTCTCGCAGTTCACCGGTGAGGGCGACGAGGGCGAAGGGTCCGACCCGATGGCCAACAATCCCTTCGCCGGCCTCTTCGGCATGGGGCCGGGAGCCGGTGGTGCCGGAGGCCCCGGCGGTGGCGGCGGGCCCGGTGGCCCGGGAGCCAATGCCCTGGCCGGCATGTTCGGCGCCCTCGGGCCGCTCCTCCTCGGCGTCCAGTGCGGGTTCATGGTCGGCCAGCTGGCCCAGAGCCTGCTGTCGGAACACGACTTCCTGCTGCCGATCGCCGATCCGCCCCGGCCGGCGCTCATCGTGCCCAACCTCGAGGCCTTCCACGACGCCTGGTCGGTCCCGCCCGACGACCTCCGCTTCTACCTCGCCCTCGGCGAGGCCGTCCGGTCCCGGATCGTGGGCCGGGCCTGGATCCGGGAGCGGCTCGTCCGCCTGGCGTCCGACTACGTCTCCTCGTTCCGGGTCGACCCTTCGGCGCTCGAGGCGCAGCTCGGCTCGATCGACTTCTCCGACCCGTCCTCCCTCGAAGGGGCGGCGCTCGACCCCGACGCGCTCCTCGGCGCCATGCAGTCACCGGAGCAGCTGGCCGTCCTGGAGCGGTTCCAGCTCACCACCGCCGTCCTCGAGACCTACGCCGACACCGTGGTGGAACGCCTGGCCGAACCGATGATCAGGTCCCTGCCCACGATCCGGGAGGCCATGCGCCGCCACCGGGTGGAGCGCAGCGAGGCCGACCGGTTCATCCAGCGGCTTCTCGGGCTCGACCCCAGCCGCCGCCTCCACGACCAGGCCGCGGCCTTCTGCCGCGGTGTAGAAGAACGGGCGGGTGCCACGGCCCTCGACCGGCTCCTGGAGTCGGAGGCGATGCTGCCCACCCCGGCCGAGTTGGAGGCTCCGGGCCTGTGGCTGGCCCGCATCGAGCTGTTCGGAGGAGAGACCTAAGTGATCGTCGTCATGCAGCCGGAGGCCACCGAGGCCGACATCGAGGGGGTCACCGAGGCCCTCGCCCGCCACGGCCTCGTGCCGTCGGTGTCGCGGGGAGCGGAGTGCACCGTCATCGGCGCCATCGGTGATGTCGACGCCGTCGGCGACCTGGCCCAGTTCTCGCTCCTCCCCGGCGTCGACAAGACGGTCCGGATCTCGACCCCCTACAAGCTCGTGGCGGCCCGGGAAGGGCATCGACGATCGACCATCCGGGTCGGGCCGAGCCTCATCGGCGGACAGGCTTTCGCCTTCATCTCCGGGCCCTGCGCCGTGGAGACGCCCGAGCAGGCGGCCGAGGCCTGCGAAGCGGCGGCCAAGGCCGGCGCCACCGTCCTGCGGGGCGACGTCTACAAACACCGCACGTCGCCCTACGCCTTCCAGGGTCTCGGCCAGGCCGGCCTCGAGATCCTGGCCGAGCAGAAGGCCCGCTTCGGCCTGCCGGTGGTGGCCGAAGTGCTCCACCCGCAGGAAGTCGACGCCATGGTCGACGTCGTCGACATCTTCCGCATCGGCGCCCGCAACATGCAGAACTTCGACCTGCTCCGGGCCTGCTCGCTCACCGGCAAGGCCGTCATGCTCAAGCGGGGCCTGTCGGCCACCATCGAGGAGTGGCTGCTGGCGGCGGAGTACGCCGCCTCGTCCGGCAACCTCAACATCATCCTCTGCGAGCGCGGCATCCGGACGTTCGAACCCGCCACCCGCAACACCCTCGACCTCTCCGCGGTGAGCGTGGTGCAGCAGCGCTCCCACCTCCCGGTCATCGTCGACCCGTCGCACGGCACCGGCCACCGGTCGCTGGTGGCGCCGATGACGCTGGCCGCGGTGGCCGCCGGCTGCGACGGGATCATGATCGACGTGCACCCCCACCCCGAGCTCGCCCGCTGCGACGGCCCCCAGGCGCTGCTGCCCGACGAGCTGCAGGCGCTGGCCGAGCGGATGTGGCAGCTGGCGGCCTGGATGGGCCGGGACGTCCCCCCCTCAGTGGGGCAGAATCTCGGCTGACGCCGACTTCGCCGCCCGCACCGCGGCGAAGTACGACAGGCCGAAGAAGGCCAGGCCGACGGCCAGCAGCAGGAACCCGAGCCGGCCGGGCAGGTTGGGGATGGCGGCGGGGATGAAGGCGCCGCCGACCCAGGCCAGCTGGAAGCGGGTCTCGAAGCGGGCGAACGTGCGGCCCCGGGCGGCCTCGGGGGCGTCCCGCTGCACGAGGCTGTCGAAGGCCAGCCGGCCGGCCGCCGCCCCCACCGACACGGCGCAGGCCACCACGCCGATGGCCGTCTGACCGAAGGCCCGGGCACCGAAGACGGCCACGACCGCCGGCACGAGCAACGCGCCGACGAGGATCGTCTCCTCTCTCACCATCCGCCGCAGCCGGGGGGCGACCACCGCCCCCAGGAAGCCGCCCAGCGCCCCGGCGCCGATCACCAGCCCGAACAGCCAGGGCTCGGCCTTCCGGCGCTTGAGCTCGAAGGCGGCCAGGAAGGTGAGGAACCCCACGGCCGCCCGCAGCACAGCCATGGCCGTGGCCGCCAGCCGGATGCTGGCGGCGTGGAGCTCGGCCTGCTCGATGGGTTGCACCGGCGGCGCCGGCCGCGCCGCCCGGGGGATGCGGAAGGCCGCCACCACCGACGCCAGGTTGACCAGCGCCGCCAGCCGCAGGACCCAGCGGGCGTCGGTCAGCGTCTGGATCCCGGCGCCGAGCGGTCCGAGGGCCACACCGGCCAGCACACCGATGAGGGCCAGGCGGGAGTTGGCCTCCACCAGCTCGCTCTCGTCGTCCACCACGGCCGGCACGAGGGAGCTCTTGGCCACCTGGTAGCCCTTCGACAGCGCCAGGGTCCCGAAGGCGGCCGGGTAGAAGAGCAGGCTGTCGAGGTGGTCGGCCATGAAGACGCACAGCACCGCCCGGCCCAGGGCGAACAGGGCCACCATGAGCCGCCGGCCGCCTTTGGTGCGGTCGAGCGCGGGCCCCATCACCGGGGCGACCACGGCGAACGGCACCATGGTGATGGCCAGATAGAGAAGCACCTTGGGACGGGCGTCGGCCAGCGTGGCGCTGAAGAAGATGGAGCCCGCCAGCGCCACCGCCACCAGCGTGTCGGCGCCGATGGCCAGGGCGTGGGTGATGGCCAGACGGGCGAACGGACTCTGCTCCGGCAGCGCACCTGTCTGGCTCATGCTGGCCTTCTAGGCTACTGGGGGAATTCGCGGTCGCTTGGGACCGTCGAAAGGGATAAGGTGCCGATACGGGCCTTACGGCCGGAGGGCGACCAGCCCGGGATCCGAGGGGCGAGCCAGTGAATTTCGACGCCTATACCGATCTGTCGGTTGTCACCGCCGTCGACCTCGTCAACACCCTCGACGTCGAGACGGGGCAGGACACGCTGACCGCGCCGGATCAGCTGGCCAAGTTCCTCTCCGACCATCTCGACAGTTACGACCGCCCGCTCACGGCCCGCGACGTGGCCGACATCCAGGGCCTGCGGGACCGGCTGCGGCTCGCCTTCACGCTGGGAAGCATCGACACGGTCGTCGACCTGCTCAACGACCTGCTGGCCGAATCGAGCGCTCTCCCCCAACTGACCGATCACGACGGCGTGTGGCACTTCCACTTCACGCCGCCGGAGTCGTCGCTCTTCGCCCACATGGCGGCCGAGGCGGCCATGGGCCTGGCCAGTGTCATCCGCGACCACGGGCTCGAACGGCTGCGCGTCTGCGCCGCCAGCGGCTGCCAGCGGGTCTTCGTCGACACGTCCCGCAACCGCTCCCGCCGCTACTGCAACCCCGACATCTGCGGGAACCGCACCAACGTGGCCGCCTTCCGGGCCCGGCAGCGGGCCGCCACCGAGTCCGCCGCAGAAGCGTCGGGTTGAAAGCCCCTTACCGTAAGGAGTTTCTTACCGAGAAGTCCTTAGCAAGACAGTCCTTCCGCCGTTAACCTCCCCGTCCCGAAGGGCCCGGCGTTCGTTCGCAGAGCGGGTCTACGTTCCGCGGCGTCGGGTCTTCTCGAGCGGCAGGGAGGCTCTCCTTGGGGGACGTCGCCGTCACGATCACCGGGGCGCTGGAACTGCCCCGCATCGTTCATCTGGGGCCCAATCTCTTCGGTGCCGCCTTCAGCCTGATGAAGCTGCTACCGGCCCGGCACATCCTCGACCGGGCCCGGCACGACGGGCTGCTCGAGCCGGGCACCGTCGTCATCGAGTCCACCTCGGGGACGTTCGGTCTGGCGCTGGCCATGGAGTGCCGGCTGCGGGGCCGCCCGCTGGTGCTGGTGAGCGACCCGGCGGTCGACCCGGCCCTGCGGCGCCGGATGCGGGACCTGGGAGCGGTCGTCGACATCGTGCCCGAGCCGGCGGCGGTCGGCGGATACCAGCAGGCCCGGCTCGACCGGCTGGCCGAGCTGCGCTCCCGCCATCCCCGGCACTTCCTGCCGGCGCAGTACTCCAACCCCCACAACCCGGCGGCCTACGCGCCACTGGCCGCCTACCTGACCGACACGCTCGGCCCGATCGACTTCCTCGTCGGCCCGGTGGGTTCGGGCGGCTCGATGTGCGGGACGGCCGCCGCTCTGCGGGCCGGTCTCCATCCCCACCTGGCGGCCGTGGCGGTCGACACCCAGGGCAGCGTCCTGTTCGGCCAGCGCGACGCCCCCCGCCGTCTCCGGGGCCTGGGCAACAGCCTCATGCCGGCCAACCTCGACCACGCCGCCTTCGACGAGGTCCACTGGGTCAGCGACCGGGAGGGCTTCGCCGCCACCCGGGCCCTGCATCGCCGGCACGCCCTGTTCATGGGCCCGACCAGTGGCGCCGCCTGGCTGGTGGCGCAGTGGAAGGCCCGGCTGGAGCCCGACGCCCGGGTGGTGGTGCTGCTGCCCGACGAGGGCCACCGCTACCAGGACACCGTCTACGACGACGCCTGGCTGCGCCGCCAGGGCCTGCGGCTGCGGCGGCTGCCGAGCCGGCCGGTGGAGGTCGACAACCCGGGCGACGGCGGGCCGGAGTGGTCGTGGTTGCGGTGGAACCGGCGGCGCTACGAGGCGGTCGTTCCCTCCGGCCGGCCCCACGGGGCGGCGGCGTGAGGCGAGGTGACGCGAGGCGGCCGGTCCTGGCGCTGGTCGAGAGCAACACCACCGGGACGGGCCGCATGTTCGCCGCCGCCGCCCGGGCCCGGGGGCTGCGGCCCGTCCTGCTCAGCTCCCGGCCGGAGCGCTACCCCTGGGTGGCGGAGGACGCGGTCGACGTGGTCGTGGCCGACACCAGCGACCCCGACGCCGTGGTGGCCTGCGCCTCGGCGGCCGCCGCCGGCGGTGCGCCGGCCGGGCTCGTCACCAGTTCCGAGTACTTCGTGGCCGTCACCGCCCGGGCCGCCGGCCGGCTCGGGCTTCCGGCGGCGGACCCCGGCGCAGTGGAACGCTGCCGGGACAAGCGCCGCCAGCGGGCCGCCCTGGCGGAGGCGGGGATCGCCGTACCGGCCTTCGCCGCTGCGACGACCCCGGAGGAGGCGGTACGGGCCGCGGCCGGAATCGGGTTCCCGGTGGTGGTCAAGCCGGCCGACGGCACCGGCAGCCGGGGGGTCCGGCGCTGCGACTCCACCGGTGAGGTCCACCGCCAGGCCGGTGCGCTGCTGGCACAGCGCCACGACGAGCGGGGCCGGCCGTCGCTTCCGGCGGTGCTGATCGAGGAGTACGTCGCCGGTCCCGAGGTCTCGGTGGAGACGTTCGGCACCGAGGTGGTGGGCATCACGGCCAAGCACCTCGGCCCGCCACCGTGGTTCGTCGAGTGCGGCCACGACTACCCGGCGGTGGTCCCCGACGCCGATGGGATCGGGGCCCTGGCCGTTGCCGCGCTGGCCGCGCTCGGGCTCGGCTTCGGCCCCGCCCACACCGAGATCCGCCTCGGCGCCCGGGGGCCGGTCGTCATCGAGGTCAACCCGCGGCTGGCCGGGGGCCGGATCCCCACGCTCGTCCGGCTGGCCACCGGCCTCGACCTCGTCGGGGCCACCGTCGACGGGGTGATCGGTGCTCCCCCGCCGCTCCCGGCGCCCGGCCCGGGTCACGCCTCCATCCGGTTCCTCGTGGCGTCCCGACCCGGACAGGTTCGCCGGACTGGCGGGGTGGCTGCCGCGGCGGCCGTTCCCGGCGTGGTCGACGTCGCCATCGCCGCCCGCCCCGGCGACCGGGTGGGTGGGACGGGGTCGTTCCTCGACCGGGTGGGCCACGTGATCACCGCCGGCCCCACGGCCGCCGCCGCCCGGACCGCGGCGGAGACCGCCCTGGCCCTGCTGGAACTGGACCTCGACGCCGTCGCCGACGACCCGGTGGCGGCGGTGGGCTGACGTGGACGACACCGGCCGCATCCGCCGCCCGCTCACCCCGACGGCCCGGCGGATCGTCTTCGGCGAACCGCCGCCCGGTCCGTCGGAGCTGGCGCTCGTCACGGAGGTCGACCGGGCCCATCTCGTGATGCTGGCCGAGGAGGGGCTCATCGACCGGGCGGCGGCCGCCGCCCTGCTCCGGGAGATCGAACTGCTCCGGGCGCAGCACTTCGCGCCCCTCGCCGGCGCCGAGGCCCGCCGGGGCCGCTACCTGCTCTACGAGGACTGGCTGGCCGGCCGGCTCGGGGAGCGCACCGCCGGGTCCTTGAGGACGGGCCGGTCCCGCAACGATCTCAACGCCACCGTGCTGTTGCTGCGCCTCCGGCCCCCGGTGAAACGGCTGGTGACCGAAACGCTGCGCCTGCAGGCCGTCCTGCTGGCCGGTGCCCGGCGCCACGCCGGGACGGTCATGCCCGGCTACACCCACTACCAGCCGGCCGTGCCGACGACCTATGGCCACCACCTCGGCGGCGTGGCCCGGGCTCTCGACCGCGACCTGGCGGCGCTGACGGCGGCGGCCGCCGGGCTCGACGTCAGCCCGCTCGGCGCCGGGACCGGCCACGGTTCGGCGCTGCCCATCAACCCGGCCCGGACCGCCGCCCTCCTCGGCTTCGAGCGACCGGCGCCGCACGCCCTCGACGCGGTGGCGTCGCGCGACGTCGTCCTCCGGCTGCTGTCGGCCGCCGCCGTCCTCGGCGTCACCGCCAGCCGCCTGGCTGCCGACCTGCTGCTGTGGACCACGGCCGAGTTCGCCTTCCTGGTGCTGCCCGACGAGCTGGTGGGGTCGAGCTCGGCCATGCCCCAGAAGCGCAACCCGTTCCTCCTCGAGCACGTGAAGGGCCGCTCCGCCCGGGCCGCCGGCGCCTTCGTGGCCGCCGCCACCGCCATGCACGCCACCCCGTTCGCCAACTCGGTGGCCGTCGGGGCGGAAGGCTGCGCCGGGGCCGTCGACGCGCTCGCCGCGGCGGCCGACAGCGTCACCCTCCTCCGCCTCGTCGTCGCCGGGGCAAAGCCGCAGCCGGCGGCCATGCTGGCCCGGGCCGCCGCCGGCCAGACAACCGCCACCGCCCGGGCCGAACAGCTCGTGGCCGAGGAGGGCCTCTCGTTCCGGGAGGCCCACCACCTCGTGGGCCGGCTCCTCACCGAGAACGAACAGCGGCCCGGCGCCTCCGGCGGGACCGGGGGGCTCGATCCGGGCCGGGTGGCCCGGGCCGCCCGCTTCGGGGGCGGGCCCGGCGGTCCGCCGCCGCTCGACGATCTCCGCCGCCGGCGGGCCGACGCCGTCACGGAGTGGGCCGACCGGGCCCGGCGCTGGCAGCGGGCCGACACCGAACTGACGGCGGCGGTGGCCGATCTCATCTCGTCCGAACGATCGCTGGTCCTGGCCGAGGCAAGGGGAACCGTGTGACCGCACCGACGACGACCGTCCCGACAACCGCTCCGGAACGGCGCGTCGTCGGCCGGCCCCGCCGGCTGGATCGCCGGCGCCGGGCCGGGCTGGCCGCCTGCCTCTGTTCGGCGGTCGGGTTCGGGGCGCTGCCCGTCCTCGGCAAGGACGCCTACGACGCCGGCCTGGGGCCACTGTCGCTGCTGTGGGGCCGCTTCGGACTGGCCGCCGTCGCCTTCTGGCTGCTGGTGATCTTCGTCGTGCGCCCGGCCCGGCCGTCCCGGGCCTTCGTGGTCACCGGGCTACTCATGGGGGCGCTGGGCTACGCCGTGGAGGCCGGCCTCTTCTTCGTGGCCCTGGAGCGGATCGACGCCTCCCTGGTGGAACTGCTCCTCTACGCCTATCCGGCCATCGTCACCGCCGCCGCCCTGGCGGGCGGTCGGGAAGCCCCCGGGCCCCGCCTCCTCGGCGCCCTGGCGCTGGCCACGCTGGGGGTCATCTTCGTGTTCGCCGGCTCTCTGGCCAGCGGCGTGGACCCGGCCGGCCTGGCGCTGGGCCTCGGCGCGGCTGCCGTCTACGCCGGTTACATCCTGGTCGGCGAACGGGTGGTGGCCGACGCCCATCCCGTCCTGCTGGCGGCGCTGGTGGCCACCGGCGCCACCACCTCCTTCACCCTGGCCGGTCTGCTCCACGGCGGCCGTCTGCCCACCCCGATGACAACCGACGGGTGGACGGCCGTGGCCGTCATCGCCGTCGTGGCCACCGTCATCCCGATGGCCGCCCTCTTCGCCGGCATCGAGCGGGTGGGAGCCCCGACGGCCAGCATCGTGTCGACGTTCGAGCCGGTGGTGACCGTGGTGCTGGCCGGCCTCGTCCTCGGCGAGACGCTGTCGCTGGTCGAGGCGACCGGCGCCGCCTGCGTCCTGGCCGCCGTCCGCCTCCTGGCCCGGCGCCCGTCCGGCGGCCGGCCGGAGCCGGCGCCGGTCGGGAGCGGCGACCCTCAGGCGCTGTCGGGAAGGTCGACCGGCGGGTAGAAGGCGCCCTCACCCCGGTTCTCCAGCGACCGCCAGAACTCCGGCCCGGCGTCGAGCTCACCGACCGCCGCCGGGTCGGCCAGCTGGCGGGCCTGGCGCTGGTAGGCCCAGTTCTCCGGCCACAGGCGAACGGCCTCGGCGAAGTGGATCTGGGCCGCCTCGGGGTCCTTGCGGCGGTAGAGCGCTTCGGCCAGGCGGAAATGCGCCCCGGCCTTGGCCGGATCGCCCCATCTCGCCCCGCGTCCCATCCGGCGCAGCACCTCCTCGGGCGGCAGCACGGCGCGGCTCTCGGGGCCCCGGCGGACCCAGTCGCGCACGGCGTCGAGATACCGGTTGCGGGCCCGGCATCCGACCTCGATGGCGGCGGGGGGCATGGCGAAGGTGGCCAGGTCGATGGCCTTGAAGGCTTCGGTCACACCGGCCGGCTCGGGGCCGCGCACGATGCGGCCCTCCTCGTCGATCCACACCGCGGTGGGCACGTTGACGATGCCGTAGAGCTGCGAGACCTGGTGCCGTTCATCGATGAGGCAGGGGTACTGGGGCGGGCCGGCGTTGGCCCAGGCCGCGGCGTCCCAGCCCATGAGGTCGAGGATCGGCTGCGGGTACTGCTCCGCCATGTCGGTCGGCCGGATCCAGGGGCGGGTGGTTTCGGCGCCGCCGGCGTCCTGCGCCACGGCCACGATGGTCAATCCCTCCGACTGCAACTCCGAATACAGAGCCTGCCACCCGGGCAGGTCGAAGCGGCAGCCTCAGAACGAGGCCCAGGCCAGCAATAAGACCTTGCTGCCCCGGTAGTCCGACAGCGAATGGAATTCGCCGTCGAGGTCGGGCAGCGTGAAGTCCGGCGCCTCCACCGTGCCCGGGCCGCTCTCCCGCCGCCGCGGCGCCTCGTAGGCGACGATGCCCCGGTCTTCGTCGGCGGCCTCGGCCAGGCCGATGTGCCGGGCGAAGGCCGAGAGGTTGAAGTGGGTTCCGTCCGACCATGTCACGCCGGGCGGGATCGGGACGCACACCTCGCCGGCGCACACCCCCTCCGAGCGGAGCTCCCAGCCGACCGCCGGGAGCAGATCCTCGAGCGGCAACCAGACGTCGCGGTCGCGCCAGTGGGCGCCCTCGACCTCCACCTCGGTGTCGCCGTAGCTGAGAACGGCCATGGCCAGCTCCTCTCCCCCGGGCGCCGGCGGCTGGTCAGCCGGTGCGGCTGATCCCGGCCCGGGCAGCAGCCAACTCTGCCAGACGCTGCTGCACGTCGTCCTCCCCGCCTTCGAGGATCCAGTTCCCCTCGGCCGACAGGCGCCAGGCCCGGCAGCCCGCCGACAGGTTCACGTCCAGGATCTCCTGCAACCGGGCGGCGAGGTCCGGATCCTCCACCGGGGCCAGCACCTCCACCCGTCCGTCGAGGTTGCGGGGCATCATGTCGGCCGAGCCGATGTAGTACCGCACCGGGGCGTTGCGCCCGTTCCCGAAGGCGTAGATGCGGGAGTGCTCCAGATACCGGCCGAGCACCGACCGCACGTGGATGCGGCTGGACAGGCCGGGCGTCTCGGGCCGGAGACGGCAGATGCCCCGGATGATGAGGTCGATCTCGGTGCCGGCCTCGGAGGCGGCGTACAGGGCGTCGATGACGCGCTCGTCGACGAGGGCGTTCATCTTCATCACGATGCGGCCGTCCTCCTCGGCGGCCGCCTCCTCGATCAGCTCGATGATCCGGTCCCGCATCTGCAACGGCGCCGTCACGATCTTGCGGAAGTCGGTGCTGCGGCTGTAGCCGGTCAGGTAGTTGAAGAGGTCGGACAGGTCGGCGCCGAGGTGCGGATCGGCGGTCAGCAGGCCGATGTCCTCGTAGAGCCGGGCCGTCGAACTGTTGTAGTTGCCGGTGCCCACGTGGCAGTAGCGGCGGATGCCGCCGGGCTCCGACCGGACCACCAGCGCCGTCTTGGAGTGCGTCTTCAATCCGACGAGGCCGTAGACGACGTGGACGCCCGCCTGCTCCAAGGCCCGGGCCCAGGCGATGTTGGCCTCCTCGTCGAAGCGGGCCTTCAGTTCGACCAGGACGGCCACCTGCTTGCCCCGTTCGGCGGCCCGGATGAGCGCCTTCACGATGGGGCTGTCACCCGAGGTGCGGTACAGCGTCTGCTTGATGGCCAGCACGTGGGGATCGACCGCCGCCTGGCGGATGAAGGCCTGGACCGTGTCGGCGAACGACTCGTAGGGGTGGTGGACGAGCACCCCCTTTTCGGCCAGCACGGCGAAGATGTCGACGGTGCCTTCCTCCACGCCGGCCAGCCGGGGCGGGACGACCGCCGGCCACGGCGTGTCCTTCAGGTCGGGCCGGTCGATCCCGTAGAGCTGCCACAGGCTGTCGAGGTCGAGCAGACCGTCGATCTCGTAGACGTTCTCGGGCGTGAGGTCGAGTTCCCGCACGAGCAGGTCGCGGATCTCGGCCGGCATCCCGGGATGGATCTCGAGGCGGACGGCGTGGCCGAAACGCCGCCGGCGCAGCTCCATCTCGATGGTGGCCAGCAGGTCGTCGGACTCCTCGTCGGCCACGCTCAGGTCGGCGTTGCGGGTCACCCGGAACGGGCAGTGGAGTTCGATCTCCATACCGGGGAACAGCCGGTCGAGGTGGGCGGCGATGATCTGTTCCAGCGGGACGAAGCACGTGCCGTCATTGGTCTTCACGAAGCGGGGCAGCAACGGCGGAACTTTCACCCGGGCGAAGCGGCGCTCGTCGCGCTCGGGGTCGCGGACCATGATCGCCAGGTTCAGCGACAGGTTGGAGATGTACGGGAACGGGTGCCCGGGATCGACCGACAACGGTGTGAGGACGGGGAAGATCTGCTCCTCGAAGTACTGCGCCAGGTCCCGCTGGTGCTGCTGTTCCAGCGAGCCCCAGTCGAGCAGGCGGATGCCCTCGTCGGCCAGCCGCGGCTGCACCTCGTCGCGGAAGACGTCGGTCTGGCGGAGGACGAGTTCCTCGGTCCGCTTCCGGATCGAACTGAGCTCCTCGTTGGGATCGAGCCCGCCGGTGGCGGCGGCGCCGAGCCCGGCGGCGGCCCGGTCGAGCAGGCCGGCCACCCGGATCATGAAGAACTCGTCGAGGTTGCGGGAGAAGATGGCCAGGAACTTCACCCGTTCCAGGAGCGGCAGCTTGCGGTCTTCGGCCAGGGCGAGCACCCGGCCGTTGAAGTCCAACCAGGACAACTCCCGGTCGAGGTACCGGCGCGGCCCTTCGTCACTCATCCCTTCACCCTCTCGGCACCGATTCGCTCGGCGGCCATTAGCGCCGCCCCCATGGAACCGCCGCGATCACCGAGCGCGGCGGGGATGATCCGCAGATCGGGGTTGCGGGGGAACACGTCGGCCCGGCAGGCCTGGTCCACCCGCTCCACGAATTTCGGTCCGAGCCGGTCGGCCAGTCCACCGCCGACGACCACGAGCGGGATGTCGAGCAACGACGTCGCCGAGGCGATGGCCACACCGAGCGCCCCGACGGCGTCGTCGATCAGCTCCGTGGCGACGGTGTCGCCGGCCGCCAGGGCCTTCACGAAGACCCCCGACGTCATCCGCCGGCCCGGGGCCAGGTCGACGAGCGCCGTGTCGCGGCCTTTGCGCTCGAGGTCGCGGGCCCGGCGCTCCATCGCCGCCCGACCGGCGTAGGCCTCCAGGTGACCGCGGCCTCCGCAGCCGCACATCCGTCCGCCGCGCCGGACGATCATGTGCCCGATCTCCCCGGCCGCTCCGGTGGGACCGCGGCGGAGCACACCGTCGAGCACGACGCCGGCGCCGATGCCGGTCCCCACGAAGACGCCGAGGAGGTTGTCGGCCCCCTGCCCCGCGCCCAGCCGGTGCTCGGCCAGCGTGCCGACGTTCACGTCGTTGTCGACGGCCACCGGCACACCGTCGAGCGCGCTGGAGAGGGCGCCGGCGACGTCGAACGGTTCCATCCAGCCGGGCAGGTTGGGTGCCTGGCGGACGGTGCCCTCATCGGCGGGATCGATCACGCCGGGAGCACCGACGCCGATGCCGGTGAGATCGTCGACCGGCCCGAGGTCACGCACCACGGCCGCCATGGCGTCGACGACGGCCAGCGGGCCTCCCTGCGTCGGAGTCTTGGCCTTGGCTTCGGCCAGCACCCTGGCCCCGTCGAACACGACGGCATAGATCTTGGTGCCACCCAGATCGATGCCGACCCAATTCACGCCGTGGAGGCTACCGCGGCGAGGTCATCACCCGGCCCTGCGGAATCACCGTGATGTCCAGCCGGCGACCGAAGACCCGTTGCAGCATTGCCGCCTGGCGGGAGGCGGCCCACAGCTCGAGTTCGCAGTTCCCGGTGGCCCGCACCTGGAGCCGCAGCCTCCCGCCGGAGAGCTCGACGCCCACGCCCTCGACGGCCTGGCCCCGACCCCGGTCGAGGCTGGCGGCCAAACGCAAGATCGTCGCCAGCTTCACGACACGGTCGCGTCGTTTTGGCGACAACGATCCGAACGGCTTGTGCGACGGCTTGGGAAAGCCGCGGCCGCCGTAGCGGGCCACCGCCGCCAGGGCCAGGACCTCCTCCGGCGCGAAGCCCCGCAGGCGGCCGTGCTGGATCAGGTAGCTGGTGTGCTTGTGCTGGGCGAGCACGGAGACGAGCTCGCCGATGTCGTGGAGGAGGCCGGCGTACTCCAGCAGCTCGCGGTCCTGGTCACCGAGGCGGTGGAGGCGGTCGGTCTGGTCGAAGATCTCCAGCGCCAGCCGGGCGACGTGCCGGCTGTGCCCTTCGTCCCAATTGCAGCGCCGGGCCAGCGCCTCGACCGAAGCCCGGCGGATGTCGACGACACCGAGCGGAACGGCCTCGACGGGATGCAGGCCGCGGATGGTGTCGAGCACCATTCCCTCCCGCAGCGCCCATTCGGAGACCGTCAGCTCGTCGAAGCCGAACAGCTCCATGGCGGTGGCCAGCAACATGGCGCCGGCCGGCACCAGATCGACCCGGCGCAGCTCGAGGCCCGGGAAGCGGCGCCGCTCGTTGGCGCTGGTGGTCATCAGCTGCTCGTGGAGGTCGAGGAACTCCAGGCGGGAGAACGTGAACTGGTTGACCGACACCGGGATGCCGCCCGAGCGGCGGTAGGCCACCATGCGGGCCAGGTCGCAGAAGGTGCCGCCCGACCCGACGGCCAGCGACGGGACGAAGGAATCGCCGGCGCTGAACAGGTCGGCGATCTCGCCGGCCACCGGTTCCAGCCGGTTGAGGAGGCGGGCGCGCAGCCGGCGCTGATCGCCCCGGGTCAGCGGGTCGTGGCGGACGAGCTCGGTGGTGAGGCGGGCGACGCCGAGCGGCAGGCTCCGGGCCCACCACAGGGCATTGGCGTCGCCGACCATGACCTCGAGGCTGCCGCCCCCGAGATCGAAGGCCAGGACGGGCCCCTTCTCCATGAGCACGCTGGCCCGGACGGCCGAATAGATCAGGCTGGCCTCGGTCTCCCCGTCGATGATCCGAGGTTCGATCCCGGTCTCTTCGGCCAGCGCGTCGGCCACCCGCCGGCCGTTGGCGGCCTCCCGGAAGGCGCTGGTGGCGCAGGCGACGACCCGGGTCGCGCCGGCGCCGTCGGCCAACGCCCGGAACCGCCGGACCGTGGCCAGCGCCCGCCGGATGGCGTCGCGGCCGATGCGCCCGTCCCGGGCGACGTCGTCACCGAGGCGGAGCATCTCCTTTTCCCGGAGCAGAGGGACGAATGACCCATCAGGGCCGGCGTCGACAACGAGGAGGTGGAACGAGTTCGTTCCGAGGTCGATGGCCGCGATCCGCATGTGCGCCTTGGAGGGTAAGAAACCGAGGTTTCGCCGCGGACAAATTCGACCCAACCAGGGGTGAACTCCTGCCCGTCGAGGACCTGCGCGTCAGCGAAGCCAGGCCCGCAGGGCCTTGTCGGACGCCCGGGCCCACACTTCGGGCCAGGCCGCCCGCTTGGCCTGGGCCTCGGCCCGCTGCAGGCCGATCAGCTGGCCGATGATCATCGCTTCCCGCGTCGAACGGGTCTTCGGCGCGATCTGGCGGAGCCAGGCCTCGGTCACGCAGGCGTCCTGATGGTCACCGAGAACGGTCTGCACGGCGGCGATCTGCTTGGCGAAAACGGTGGCCGGTTTCCCCATCACGCCGGCCGCCGCTTCGGCGGCGTAGCGCGTGTGCTTGGCCAGGATCCGCACGGCGTGCAGCTGCTCGTCGGCCGGCACCTCCGGGAGTTCCTTCACCGCCCGGGCCAGCCGGCGCCAGGGACGGCGGACGAGTGCGGGCAGGGCCTCGGCCGCCGGCTGTCGGGCCAGGTCCTCACCACCGGTGGTGAGGGCGAACTGTGGCTCTGACGCCGCTTCCGTGAGCCGGTCGAGCAGCGCGACGTACCGGGGGCTGTCCATCGCCTCCAGCAGCCGCTCCCGCGCCGCTTCCCGCTCGCGGGCCAGGCGCCCCACCGTCGTCGTGACGCCGGCGGCGTCCTCTTTCGGCAGCGTGTGGGCCTGGTGCTCGAGCCGCTCCATGAGGACCTCGGTGTCGCGCACGTCGCCCAGCAGGGCCGCGAACCACCCCGCCTCCTCCCGCAATCCCGCCACCCACTCGGGGTCGAGCAGGGGCCGGAACGTGCGGAGATCGGAGCGGAGGCGACGGGTGCCGACGCGGGCCTGGTGGACGTCTTCCGGGTCGTCGCCGAGGCGCACACCGGGGTCGTGGGCCACGATGCGGGCCAGGGCATTGCCGATCGCCGCCCGCACGACCTCGCCCATCGTCGAATCGGCTCTGACGGCGGTGACGGTTCCCGGCAGGGGCTCCAGCGCCCGGGGGCCGAGGGCCCGCACCACTTTCGGCGTGTTGTCCGGCTCGCCGGCGCCGGCATCGCGGAGGCGCTGGACCACCATCGGCAACAGCCCGTCGGGCGCCCCGTCCTCGACCTCGACCTCGACCTCCCGGAAGCGCGACGCCAGGCGGCGGCCGTGGTACACGGACACCTCGTCGTCGGCGATCTCCGCCACCGCCGCGCCGTTGAGGTTGAGCGCCACCCGCGTCCGCTCGGTCTTGAGGCGGGCGACGGCCACCAGCGGCTCACCGCGGGCGTAGGCCCGAACCAGCTGCTCGGCGTCGGGCGGAATCGTTCCCGCCGGACCCTCGAAAGAGATCTCCCGGCGGCTCATCACCGGCCCGCGCTCGCCGTCCGGGAGCTTGACCGTCCACGGCGGGTCGTCGCCGACGCGGTGGCGGAGGCTCACGCCGGCCCGGGCGAGGCGCACATCCCTGGTGTCGTAATAGGTCGCGTCGAGCTTCTTGACCTTGAGGGGCTCGACATGCAGGTCGGGGAAGAGGTCGTCGAGGACCGGCAGGGCGAACCCGCCCCAGGCCGCCAGCTTGACCTCCCGCTCGATCTTCATCGGCGGAGGGTAGCGCCGCCGAGCCCCGTCGCTCCGCTTGCGGCCAGGGTGCGCAGCACGTCCTCGGCGCCCGGCCCCTGGCGGTGCCAGCGGCCATAGGCGTCCATCTCCCAGGCGGCGAAGCGCACCAGCGCGTCGAGCGTCGCCTGCAGCCGGGCCCGGTGGGCCGGGTCGTCGACCGGCGCCGCCACGTCGACCTGCCGGTCGAGGGCCGAGGACAGGTCACCGGAGGAGAGGAACACGGCGCTGGACTCCCCCGACCCGAAGGCGAACAGCCGTGAGGTCTCGAAGTGGCGGCCCGGCGTGGACACCACCCGGATCCCGTCCGACAGCCCCGGCACACCGGGCCGCAGAGCGCAGGCACCGGACACCACGATGTCGATGCGCACGCCGCGCTGCGACGCCCGGTACAGGGCATCGATGACTTCGCGGTCGACGAGCCGGTAGACCTTGAGGGCGATGTGGCCGGCCGGTCCGGCCGCCGTTTCCCGCCGGATGAGTTCCAGGAGCCGGCTCCTCAGATGCCCCGGCCCCACCAGGAGCTTCCGGAAGCGGGCCGGCCGGCTGTAGCCCGTCAGATAGTTGAAGAGATCGGTCAGATCGGCCGTGATGTCGGGCTCGGCCGACAACAGGGACACGCCTTCCGGTCGCCGGGTGGGATGGTGCAGGCCGGTCCCGACCACGCCGTAGCGCGACAGCCCGTCGCCGCCGTCACGGATCACCAGCGTGAGCGGACAGTGGGTGCGCATGCCGACGAGGCCGTAGACGACATGGGCTCCGGCCCGCTCCAGAGCGCGGGCGCAGGCCACGCTGCGGCGCTCGTCGAGCCGGGCGGTCAGTTCGACCACGGCCACCACGCTGGCGCCGCGCTCCGCCGCCCGGACCAGGGCCCGGACCGTGGGCCCGTCGGGCGAGGCGCGGTAGAGCGTCTGCTTGATGGCCAGCAACGCCGGGTCGGCCGACGCCCGGTCGAGGAGCGCCACCACCGAATCGGCGTAGGACTCGTAGGGGAAGTGGACGAGCAGGTCGCGTTCGTCGAGTTGCCGGAAGATGTCGGGCGAGCGGCGGGCCGCCGTCCGGCACGGCCCGGGCTCCCGGCCGTCAGGCAAGGGCAAGGAGGCCAGGTCGGCCATCCCCAGCAGTCCCTCCACCCGGTACACCTCGCCGGCGCCGAGATTGAAGTCGTCCGCCAGGCGGTCGAGGATCTCGTCGGGCATCGCCGCGTCGACCTCGAGGCGGACAGCCGGGGCGTGGCGCTCCAGCCGCAGCTGGCGCTCGACCGACGCCAGCATGTCTCCCCCGTCGGGCGTGGCCCGCACGCCGCCCTGCCGGGTGACGCGGAAGACGCCGCAGGCCTCCACGCGCTCGTTCGGGAAGAGCCCCGCCAGGTTGGCCGCCACCATCTGCTCCAGGGGCACGACCCGCATGCCCGGGCCACCGGGCCGCGGGCGCGCCCGCACGAACCGGGGCGCGACCGGCGGAAGCTCTACCACGCCGAAGCGGCGCCGGCCCTCGCTGTCGGCCACGATGACCGCCACGTTGAGGGAGAGGTTGGCCGGAGGCGGCAGGGCCCGGCCCGGCTCCATCACGAGCGGCGAGAGCATCGGGCGGATCCGGTCACGGAAGACCGCCGTCGCCGCCGCCCGGTCGTCGTCGCTCAGCGCTCGCCAGTCGCACAGCTCCAGGCCGATGTCGCCCAGACGGGCGCGCAACCGCTCGAAGGTCGCATCCTGCCGCCGCAGGAGAGCCTGGACCCGCTGACGGACCTCGTCGCCGCGCCCTGCGGTGAGCTGGAAGAAGTCGTCGACGAACAGCCCGACTTCGGCCAGGATCCGGATCCGCTCGGCCGGTGAGGGGCCCTCGTCCTCAGCCAGCGCCAGCCGCCGGCCTGCGCTGTCGAGACTGCCGACATCTGCATCGAGGTAACTCAACGGTTCCCCGACGGTTGCCACGGCGCGCGGTACTGCGACCGGGGACTCCACTGCCATTCCCCCACGTTACGACGCGGCAGGTGACCGCTCCGCGAACGGAGGGGAACGACTCCGTAACTGAACGGGGTCTCCCCGGAATATCAGCCCGCCGACTCCTGGAGCATTGCGAAGACCTCCGCCAGCTCCTCGTGGATACGCGCCCTCAGATTGCCGCAGATCACGAGGCGCTGCTCGGGAAGCGCCCAGTGGAGCAGGTCGGACAGCTCACTGCCGTGGGGCAGCACGACCTCGATCTCGGAGTCACCGCGCTCCCAGCTGTAGAGGTTGATCTCCAGCCGCAGCATGGGCGGATCGCCGGCCACGAGCCTCACGTGCGACCGCTCGGTCTCCGGCGCCGGGCGGGGCTTGTCCAGCACGACCTCGGTGTCGCCGGGATCGCCGTTGCGATTGGGCATCGTCTTCACGGCCGGAATCCACCTCTTTGTCGGGTCCGGTGGAGATTGTGCAGAACGCGGATGACGCGACACCCAACACCGAATGTCGGAGCCCTGAACCGGTCGGGAAGCGTGCCCTTACCGTTGGGGACCGTTTGGCCCCCTGATACCGCCGGTGCAAACGCAACGAATGGTTCAAGCGGGACAGGGCCGGGCTCTGTTCAGAATGACTTAACTATTCGTTCAGCGCGATCCCGCTTGACAGCGGAACCGTTTTCACCGGCCTTCCTTACCTTCAACAGCATGACCCGAAAGCGAATCCCCGTTCTTGTTCTTGCGGCCTTCACAATGCTGGGCCTTCTGGCCGCCTGCGGCGGTGGCGACGACTCCTCTGACTCGACGTCGCAGGGAAGCACGACCGACTCCGCCAAGCTGGCGCCGGCCACGCTCAACGCGTCGGGCGCCACGTTCCCCCAGGCCTTCTACGAGCAGGCCATCGCCTCGTTCTCCGAGAAGCACTCCGGTGTGACCATCAACTACGGCGGCGGCGGATCCGGCAAGGGCCGCACGGACCTGCAGACCGGCGTGGTCGACTTCGCCGGCTCCGACGGTCTGGTCAAGGAGGAGGACAAGCCCAAGTTCAAGGGGCCGTTCCTCTACTTCCCGACCGTGGCCGCCCCGATCACGGTCTCCTACAAGCTCGACGGCGTCGACAGCCAGCTGCAGCTGTCGCCTGAGACCATCGCCAAGATCTTCCAGCGGGAGATCAAGACGTGGAACGACAAGGCGATCGCCGCCGACAACCCCGACGCCAAGCTCCCGTCGACTCCCATCGTCGTCGCCCGCCGGTCGGACAGCTCCGGCACGACTGAGAACTTCACCAAGTTCCTCAAGGCCGCCGCGCCCTCGGTCTGGAAGCTCGACGCCGGGTCGACGGTCAACTGGCCGGCCGACACCCAGGGCGGCAACGGCAACAGCGGCGTGGCCCAGATCGTCAGCGGCACCAACGGTGCCATCGGGTACGTCGACTTCTCCGACGCTAAGGCCACGAACCTGAAGTGGGCCAAGGTGAAGAACAAGGCCGGCCAGTGGGTCGACCCGACCCTCGACGCCGCCAGCGCCGCCCTGGCCGGGGTCGAGATCAAGCCCGACCTGAGCTACAGCCCGCTGTGGGCCGACGGCGAGGCCGCCTACCCCATCACCGCTCCCACGTGGATCCTCGCCTACACGACCCAGAGCGACAAGGCGAAGGGCGAGGCGCTGAAGGCCTTCCTCAAGTTCATCTACGAGGACGGTCAGGAGATGGCGGCTGAAGTCAGCTACGCCAAGCTGCCCGACACGCTCAAGGACAAGGCGCTGGCCCAGGTGGACCAGCTCGTCATCCCCGGTTGATCGCGCCACCGAGCACTGCGACACCGCCCGAAGCGGCCCCCTCGGCACAGCCGAAGGGGCCGCTTCACGGCGGGTCGCGCCTCGCCGATCAGTTCTTCTCCTGGCTCTGCCTCGGGGCGGGGCTGCTCGTCCTCCTCGTTCTGGCCCTGATCCTCTTCTCGACGAGCAACGAGGCCATGCCGGCCTTCCGGGAAGAGGGCCTCCGGTTCCTCACCTCCTCGAGGTGGAGCATCCCGGAGAACGAGTTCGGCGCCCTGTCGTTCATCTACGGCACCCTGGTGGTCTCGGCCATCGCCCTGGTCATCGCGGTGCCGGTGAGCATCGGCCTCGCCCTGTTCATCAGCGAGATCGCACCGAGGAAGTTCCGCACTCCGGCCGTCTACCTGATCGACCTGCTGGCCGCCATCCCGTCGGTCGTCTACGGGCTGTGGGGTTACCTCGTCTTCGGACCGCAGATCGCCAAGCTGTACGAGGACGTCAGCCGCACGCTCGACCCGATTCCCGTCCTCGGGAACGTCTTCAGTGGTGCCAGCCAGAAGAGCTTCATGACCGCCGGCATCATCCTGGCGATCATGATCACTCCCATCGTGACGTCGATCACGCGGGAGGTCTTCAACACCGTGCCGAGCGACCAGAAGGAAGCGGCGCTCGGGCTCGGGGCGACGCGCTGGGAGATGATCCGGGGAGCCGTGTTCCCCTACAGCCGCACCGGCGTGGTCGGCGCCGTGATGCTCGGGCTCGGCCGGGCCATGGGCGAGACCATCGCCGTCGCCCTCGTCATCGGGTCCTCGCCCGCCATCCGGGCCCAGCTCTTCGAACCGGGCGACGCCATGGCCGCGGTCATCGCCAACGAGTTCGGGGAGGCCACCGGGACGCACCGGGCCGCCCTCATCGGGCTCGGTGTCGTGCTGTTCGTGATGACCGTCATCATCAACCTGCTGGCCCGGAAGATCACCGGCCGGGCCGACCGCCGTCTGGCCGGAGGGAAGCGTTGAGCACCGGAACCACAGCGCCGTCGGGCTCCGACACCGTTTTCGGGGCCCGCACGCCGGAGGACGCCAAGCTGCTCCGCCGGCGCCGGCTGATCAACAACGCCTTCACCGGCCTGGTGTTCGTCTGCGTGGCGGCGGCCGCCGTCCCGTTGTTCGCCATCGTGTTCTACGTCCTCAAGCGCGGCGGCGGTGTCATCAGCATCGACTTCCTGACCAAGGACATTCCCATTCTGACCCGCAGCATCGGCCCCGGGATGGGCCCGGCCATCGTCGGGACGCTGATCATCACCGGGACGGCCACGGCCATGGCCGTCCCCCTCGGCATCCTGGCCGCGGTCTATCTCAACGAGTACGGCAAGCAGAACCGCCTGGCCCAGGTCATCCGGACGATGTCCGACGTGATGACCGGTGTCCCGTCGATCGTCATGGGCCTGTTCATCTACACGATCTGGGTTCTGCGGTTCGGGCTGTCCGGCTTCGCCGGAGCGCTGGCCCTGGCCTGCCTGATGCTGCCCGTCGTGATCCGCTCCACCGAGGAGATTCTCCGGCTCGTTCCCGCCGGATTGCGGGAAGCCAGCCTGGCGCTCGGCGCCAGCCGGGCCCGCACGATCCTGACCGTGGTGCTCCCGGCCGCCATTCCCGGCATCACGAGCGGCGCCCTCCTGGCCGTGGCCCGGGCGGCCGGGGAGACCGCGCCGCTGCTGTTCACCATCGGCGCCGCTCGCAAGGCCAACCTCGATGTGCTCGACGGCGCGAACACGGCACTGCCGAGTCAGATCTTCCGCAACGCCACGCAGCCGTTCCCCGGTCCCATCGACCGGGCGTGGGGCGCGGCGCTGACCCTCATCGTGCTCGTGGTGCTCCTCACGATCCTGGCCCGGATCATCACCAAGCGCTTCTCGGTTCCGCTCCGCTAAGCCGTCAGCAAGCGCACATCAAACGGTCTCGCGGCTGTTCTTTGGTTGTCATCGGGCGGCCGTACCGTTCGCGGCATGAGCGACACAACGATCCGCCCCCTCGCCCCCGGGCCGGAGCGGGCCTTCGCCGCCACCGTTGACGGCCGTGTCGTCGCAGTCGGTGGCTGGAACCGTCTCCCCGAAGGGCAATGGGCCGAGGTCTCCCTCGTGCTTCACGACACGGCCGCCGAAACGCTGGCCGCCACCTTGCTGAAGGAGATGGCGGTCGACGCCGCCCGGGCCGGTATCCGCCGGTTCGTCAACGAGAGCAGCCCGGACGATGCCGGCGTACGGCGGATCTTCCGCCACGCCGGCTTCGAAACCGCGACCGTCTACCAGCAGGGCGTGCTGCGCTCGAGCTTCTCGATTGCCTAACCGGCCGAGCGGGCCTGCGCCGACGAGCTTGAGGCGCTCTCCTTCGGCTTCTCGTAGCGGTAGCCGAGGCCCCGGATCGTCGTGATGCGGGTCGGGGCCGAGGGGTTCTCCTCGATCTTGGCCCGCAGCCGCTTGATGTGGACGTCGAGCGTCTTGGTGTCGCCCACGTAGCTCGGACCCCAGACCCGGTCCATCAGCGTGTCGCGCGTGAGCACCCGGCCGGCGTTGACCAGCAGCAGTTCGAGAAGGTCGAACTCCTTGAGGGCCAGCTGGACGGGCTCGCCCCGGACCGACACCTCGTGGCGGATCGGGTCGAGGCGGACGTCGGCCACTTCGACGACCTCGGCGTTGCTGTCCTCCTCCTCGCCCGGCGCCCGGCGGAGGGCGGCCCGGATGCGGGCCACCAGCTCCCGCAGCCGGAAGGGCTTGGTGACGTAGTCGTCGGCGCCGACCTCGAGGCCGACGACGGTGTCGATCTCGGCGTCGCGAGCCGTCAGCATGATGATCGGAACGCGCGACTTGGCCCGCAGTTCCCGGCAGACGTCGATTCCCGACATGCGGGGCAGCATGACGTCGAGCAGTACGAGGGCCGGCCGGTACGTCTCGAACCGGTCGATGGCCTCCAGGCCGTCGGCCGCCACCTGCACGAGGAATCCCTCGCGCCGGAGCGACACGGCCAGGGCGTCGCGGTAGCTCTGCTCGTCGTCGACGACGAGGATCGTGGGCGGCTCAGCCATCGGATGCAGACCTCCGGGTCCGTCGTGCGGTGCGGCTGGCGGCAGCCAGCGGCAGTTTCAGCGTAAAGGTGGAGCCATGGCCTTCTTCCGACTCCACCGAAACTTCGCCCTGGTGCGCCTGGGCGACGTGGCGCACGATGGCCAGGCCGAGACCCGTGCCGCCGGTCGCCCGGCTGCGGGTGCGGTCGACGCGGTAGAACCGCTCGAAGATCCGCTCCAGATCACGGTGGGGAATCCCGATGCCGTGGTCCCGCACGGAGATCGCCACCGTGAAGCCCTCGACCTGGGCCGTGAACTCGACCTTGCCGCCCTCCTCGGAGTACTTCACCGCGTTGTCGAGGAGGTTGAACAGCGCGCTGGTGACCTGGCGGCGGTCGCAGGCCACGAGGATGTCGCCGGCCGGCTCGGTGAGTTCGATCGGGATGCCGGCCGCTTCGGCGGTCGAGGCCATCCGCTCGGCGGCGTCGGCCATCAGTCGGTCGACAGCGATGAGCTCCCGCTCCGGCGACTCCTGGGCCTCGAGGATCGACAGATCGAGCAGGTCCTCGACGGTGCGCTCCAGGCGCTCCGACTCGTGGAGCACCCGCCCGGCCAGCCGGCGGAGCATCTCGGCGTCCTCCTCGCCGGCCATCGTCTCGGCCAGGAGCCCGAGGGCGCCGATCGGTGTCTTCAGCTCGTGGCTCACGTTGGCCACGAAGTCACGGCGCATGTTCTCGATCCGGCGGGCCTCGGACACGTCCCGGAGGAAGGCCACGCCGCCGATCGGGCGGGTCCCGTCGTCCAGAGGGATGGCCCGCACGTGGAGCACCCGCCGGGGCGGACCGAACAGGCGGAGCTCCCGCTCTCCTTCCAGGCCCCGGAGCGTCCGATCGAGCAGTTCCCAGATGGCGTCGGCCGTCAGTGCATCGCCGCCCGGCCCCGTCAGCTGCTCGGCCACGGCGTTGCGGAGGACCACCTCGCCCCGCTGGTCCACGACCACGACCCCGTCGGCCATGTGATTGAACGAGGCGGAGAACCGCATCGTGTTGCCCTTGGCCTCGTCGACCCGGAGCTGGGCCCGCTCGGCGCTGCGCTCCAGGCGGTCGAGCGCCCGCTCCTTCCCGCCCCGCCCGTCCACCGAGACGGCCTGGTCGTCGAGCCGGGCGGCGACAGTGAGGATGCGGCGGACCAGCGACCGCCGGGCGCGGATCCAGACGCCCACCAGCAGGAGGAGGGCGGCAGCGCCCGCAGAAATGATCAGGGGCAGATTCGAGCCCTGGTCCATGTGAAATCCAGTGTAGAGAAGCCCTGACCTGCACCGTCGCTACGATTGGGGCCGAAAACACCCACCAAGGGAGTGTTCCGGTGCGATTCCGGCTGGTTCCGCGCGATGACGGCTTCTTTGTCCTGTTCGACCAGGCGGCCGGAAACCTGGCCGAAGGCGCCCGCCTGCTGCGGGATCTCCTCGACGACTACGAGGACGTCCACAACAAGCACTCCCGCATCATGGAGTGCGAGCGGCGAGGCGACGAGGTCACCCACACGATCCTGCGCCGCCTCGACCAGAGCTTCGTGGCCCCGTTCGACCGGGAGGACATCCACGCCCTGGCCGAGCAGATGGACGACGTCGTCGACGACATCCAGGCGGTCTCCGAGCTCCTGCTCCTCCATGACGTCGACGAGCCCCTCGACGAGGTCCGGGAGCTGGGTGACGTGCTGGTCAAGGCGGCCGAGGCCAACGTCGCCCTCATCGGCAAGCTCTCGAAGCTCCGGGGCATCGAGTCGGAGCTCCAGGCGGTCGACCGCCTCGAGAGCGAAGCCGACCGGATCTACCGCCGCTCGGTGGCCCATCTCTTCTCGGGCGACTTCAACGCCTTCGACGTGCTGCGGTGGAAGGACATCGTCGAGGCCATCGAAGAGTCGGTGAACGGGTTGGAGAAGATCGGCGACATCGTCGAGAGCATCGCCCTGAAGCACAGCTGACCCGCCCCGGGCGGGCGGCCAATCACCCGAACCGGCCAGTGATGTAACCCTCCGTGCGGGGGTCGGACGGGTGCGTGAAGATCTGCTCCGTCCGCCCGAACTCGACCAGGTAACCGGTCCGCCCCTGGGCCTTGATGTCGACGCTCATGAAGGCCGTCCAGTCCGACACCCGGGCCGCCTGCTGCATGTTGTGGGTCACGACGACGATCGTGTAGTCCTTCTTCAGCTCGTCCATCAGGTCCTCGATCCGGGCGGTGGCGATCGGGTCGAGGGCCGAGCACGGCTCATCCATCAGGATCACGTCGGGCTCCACGGCGATGGCCCGGGCGATGCACAGCCGCTGCTGCTGGCCGCCGGAGAGGTCGAGGCCGCTGCGGTGGAGCTTGTCCTTCACCTCGTCCCACAGGGCGGCGGCGGTGAGCGACTTCTCGACGAGGTCGTCGAGGCCCTTCTTCATGCCGTTGAGCCGGGGCCCGAAGGCGACGTTGTCGTAGATCGACTTGGGGAAGGGGTTCGGCTTCTGGAAGACCATCCCGATCCGCCGGCGGACCTCGGTGGCGTTCACGCCCTCGCCGTAGACGTCGTGGCCCTTGTAGAGGATCTTGCCCTCCACCCGGGCGCCGGGGATCAGGTCGTTCATGCGGTTGAAGCACCGGAGGAGCGTGCTCTTGCCGCAGCCGGACGGGCCGATGATGGCCGTGACCTCATTGGCGCCGATGTCGCAGGTGACCCCGGCGACGGCGTGCGCCTGGCCGTAGTAGATGTCGAGATCCGACACGGAGAAGACGATCTCGCGATCGGCCTCCGGCCGCTCACGGGCGCTCCCGTCGGAGGGGCTGACCAGCGGCGGGATTGCGGTCGACGTCTGCAAAGTCGCTATCCGTTCCACTCAGGAGTTTCTTCCGTGAAGGTAAGAGCCACAGACAACCCGTTCGTAAACGAATACGCACTGTTAGGTAAACGACGCTCGAACCCCGGTCTGGAACGGGACAAGCTGGACAGGGTCGGCCCGAAAGGAGGCGACAATGCGGGGAGATGCCAGCCCGGGAGGTGGGATGAACGAGATCCGGCACACCTACCACGGTCAGCTCGATGAGCTGCGGGTCGATGTCGTCCGGCTGGGGCTCATGGTCACCGACGCCATCGCCGCCGGCACCGATGCCTTCCTGGAGGCCGACCTGGCCGGCGCCGACCGGGTCATCAACGCCGACCTGGCCATCGACGAGCTGACCCACTCGCTCGAGGAGCGCTGCTACACCACGCTGGCCCGCCAGCAGCCGATGGCGTCAGATTTGAGGATGGTGGTGGCCGTGTTGCGCACGATCCATGAGATCGAGCGGACGGGCGACCTCATGGTCAACGTGGCCAAGACCACCCGCCGGCTCTATCCCGTCGAGCTGCCCGATGCGATCCGGCGGATCGTCGAGCAGATGGGCCACCAGGCCGGCATCCAGCTCCGGATGTCGATCGAGGCCTTCGCCGAGTCGGACACCGTCCGGGCCATGGCCCTCGAGGACATGGACGACGTGATGGACGACCTCCAGCGGGAGCTGTTCCGCACCATCTTCGCCCTGGGGCGGGCTGACGAGGCCGGTCTCCAGCAAATGGTGCAGATCGCCCTCGTCGGCCGGTTCTACGAGCGGATGGCCGACCACGCCGTGAACATCGGTGAGCGGGTGACCTACATGGTGACGGGCGAGATGCCCGGCTCCGACGGCGGGGAGACCTCCGGCGCCGACGACAGCCTGGGCATCAGGCTCGACTGATTCCCCGTCTGTTCACCGCGAAGTCACACAGATGACCGCCAGGACCACGGTCAGGCCGCCCGTGCCGGTGTTCCTGACGGTCGCCGTCCACCCGTAGCCGGCATCACCGCCGGGCAGCAGAGGGCCGGACACCACGACGTCCATCCGTTCCTCCGGGCGGTCATTCTTCGAGGGCGTTTCGGGGTCGGGGAGGACGCCGCCACCGACGGAAACCTTCCCCGCCGGACAGCGGGCCTCGCCGGAGGCCGCCTGGCGGCTCGGGACGGCCACCTTCGTAGTCACGATCTCGAAGCCCGACACTCCGTCGGCGCCGGGCCGGCCCGGCGGCCCGGGCGGACCGGGCGGCCCGGCCATGCCCGCACCGCGGTTGGCGGCCGCCGCCACCCGTCCCGACGTCGCGGCGACCGGGGGGCCGCCCTTCCCCGCCGCGCCCGGCGGCCCGGCCGGCCCGGCCGGACCGGGAGGACCGGGCGGCCCGGGAGGACCGGCCGGACCCGGCGGCCCCGGCGGACCGGGCTGCGCCGCCGGAGGGGTGGGCCCGGATGCCAACTGGAGCTCGTCGGGGCGGCACTGTTCCCGGTCGGTATCGATCAAGCGCATGTTCTCCTCGGCCACGCAGGCCGCCATGGGGGTGCTGATCCGGGCCGGCTGGGTCAGGGCGTAGCTGCTGGGGGCGTCGAACCGATCGCCCAGCAGCAGGATGCCGCCGCTGACGAGGGCCACGGCCACCAGCACGGACGTGGTGGCCCGGCGGAGGCAGGGATGGCAGGTGGGGGGCATGGGGAAGCTCCTTCCGCTAGCCGCCGACATCGACACCGGCGACTTCGTGCAGCTCGACCAGTTCGGCCAGGCGGCCGTGGAGGTCCGGGCCCTCCACGTCGGCCTGGACGATGACGCCGTCCCCGGCGTCGCGGGTGGACACCGACCGGACGTCGACGTCCGGGAGGGCCCGGAGGGCGGCGATCACCGCGGTGGGGTCGGCACCGGAGTGGAGCAGGATCGCCACGGATTCCTGGGCGATCGTGAAGCGGCGCCGGATCCAACCCCGGGGCCCCCGCAGCAGGATGAGCGAGAACACGAGACCCAGGGTCGTCACCGCCGCCAGGGAGTAGCCGCCGAGGGCGACGGCCAGCCCGACGGCGGCCGTGACCCACAGACTGGCGGCCGTGGTGAGCCCCCGGACGGTGGCGCCCTCCTTGAGGATGGCTCCGCCGCCCAGGAAGCCCACCCCGGTGACGATGTTGGACGCCACCCTCGTCACGTCGATCTGCACGTTGGTCTGGGCCCGGACGGCGGCGAACTCGTTCCAGCCGTAGGCCGACACGATGCCGAAGAGGGCGGCGCCCAGCGCCACGGACATGTGGGTCCGAAGCCCGGCCACCTGTCCGGTCAGCTCCCGCTCGAGCCCGATCGCCCCGCCCAGCACCAGGGCCGCTCCCAGCCGCCCCGCCAGCTCCAACTCCGTCGGCATCCCGTCATCCTTCCTCCTCAGGAGAAAGGGACAATAACGCTTTTGCCGATTACAGCCAAGCCCTTACGGTGGCCACGCAACGCGTTCGGCTGATGGCGCGGCAACGGGGCGGCGCCGATGGGGCCGCCCCGTTGCTCGAGTGCTCTCGTCAGCTGAAGGTCAGACGAAGGTCACCGGACGGCCCGGCGCCTCCGCCCGGTGCCGACGCAGAATCCGCCGAAGGCCAGCAGCACGCCGGCGAAGGCAGCCGCCAGGGCGGAACCGGCGCCGGTGTTGGCCAGCGCCGGATCGGGAGCAGCCTCAGCCGCCACCGCCGCCGTGTCGGTCGAAGCAGCCGCCGCCGGCCGCGGGGCCGCGGCGGGCTTGGCGGCGGGCTTCGGCGCGGGCGCCGCGGCCGGCTTGGGCGCCGTCGTCGGAGCGGGAGCGGGCG
This sequence comes from Actinomycetota bacterium, assembly GCA_040756995.1. Classification (GTDB taxonomy): domain Bacteria; phylum Actinomycetota; class Acidimicrobiia; order IMCC26256; family BP-133; genus BP-133. The sequence continues at coordinate 140,812 of JBFLYK010000004.1, forward strand.
CCGGCGCGGGAGCGGGCGCGGAAGCCGGGGCCGGGGCCGGGGCGGCCTGGGCGGCCGTGGCGTTGATCTTCGAGACCGCCGCCTGCCCCGCCTTGCGGACGCTGTCCGGCACCGGGGCGTAGTTCAGGGCCGCCGACTTCCCCTGGCCGTCACCGAGGACGTAATTGAGGAAGGCGACCAGGTTCTCGCCCTTCTTCGGGTCCATCTTGGTCGGGACCAGGAGGTAGCTGGTCGTCGAGATCGGATAGATGCCCGGCTTGTTCGACGTGTAATTGAGCGTCAGCGTGCCGTCGAGGTTGGCCGCGGCGGCGTCGAGGGCCGCGGTCACCGCCGCCGTCTCCGGGCCCTTGAACTCGCCGGCGCCGTTCTTGACGAGCACCTCGGGGAGCTGCCGCTCGACGGCGAAGCTGTGCTCGCCGTAGCCGATGCCGCCCGCGGCCGCCTTCACGGCGTTGGACACACCGTCGGAACCGGCCTTGCCGATCTGACCTTTGTCGGTCGGGAACGTCTCCGTCTTGCCCTTCGTCCATTCAGCAGGGGCCGCCTTGGCCAGGTAGTCGGTGAACACCCCCGACGTGCCCGACTTGTCGGACCGGACGAAGACCTGGATCGGAAGGTCCGGGCCCGCCGCGCCGTTGTCGGCGGCGATGGCCGGGTCGTTCCACTTCGTGATGGCACCGGCGAAGATCTTGGCGATCGTCGGAGCGGAAAGCTTCAGGTTGGTGAGGCCGGGAACGTTGTAGTGGATCCCGATACCACCGGCGGTGAAGGGGATGTAGACGAAGTCGCCGTACTTCGCCTTGATCTGGTCGACCTCGGCCGCCGAGGCCGGAACGTCGGAAGCGGCGAAGTCGACCGTACCGGCAATGAGCTGCGTCCGGCCGGCGCCCGAACCGACGCCGGTGTAGGCCACCGTGGCGCCAGTCGACTTGCTGAAGTCGGCCTTCCACTGCTCGATCATGTTGAGCGGGAACGTCGCCCCAGCGCCGGTCACCGTCACGTCTTTGTGGACTGCGGCGTCCGCCGCCGGGATGTTGAGCAGCAGCAGGCCCGCGAGAAACCCTGCCGCGATTGAACCGCGCTTCACGTGCTCTCCTTTGTTCTCTCTCAGTTGAGACCTTGCTCAGCCAAAGCGGCCGTGGATGTAGTCCTCGGTACGGGGATCGTTGGGAGCGTTGAACAGCTCGCTGGTCGGGCCGAACTCGACGATCCGGCCGGGCTCGCCTTTGTCGGCCAGGAAGAAGGCGGTGTAGTCCGACACCCGGGCCGCCTGCTGCATGTTGTGGGTGACGATCACGATCGTGACCTGGTGACGGATCTCCCGGATCGTCTCCTCGATGCGCATGGTCGACGACGGGTCGAGGGCCGAGCACGGCTCGTCCATCAGCAGGACCTTCGGGCTCACCGCCAGCGACCGGGCGATGCACAGCCGCTGTTGCTGGCCGCCCGACAGGGCGCCGGCCGGGGCGTTGAGACGATCCTTCACCTCGTTCCACAGGCCGGCCCGGGTGAGGTTGCGCTCCATCGTCTCGGCCTTGTCCCGGCAGGGGATGCCGGCCAGCTTCAGGCCCGAGAGCACGTTCTCGCCGATGCTCATGGTCGGGAACGGATTCGGCTTCTGGAACACCATCCCGATCCGCAGCCGCATGAGGGCGGGTCGGACGCCCGGCGCATAGATGTCGACGCCGTCGAGCCGGACTTCGCCGGCCATGGCCGCCGTCGGGATCAGTTCGTGCATCCGGTTGAGCGTGCGGATGAACGTCGACTTGCCGCAGCCGGAGGGGCCGATGATCGATGTGACACTGCCGGCCGGCATCTCCATGTCGACCCCGGCCACGATGCAGTGCTTCCCGAACCAGGCCGTCACGCCGTGCGCCTGGAGTGTGCCCCCATCCGAGACGGCGGGCTGGGGGCCCGTCGACAGGACTGCGGTGTCGATGCGGACGTCGGTGGCGGGGATGTCGGTCACGAGTGAGCCTTTCGTCCGCGGGCGGCGACCGCCCGCGCCAGGGTGAACAGAGACAGGACGAGCACGATCAGCACCAGGGCGCCGGCCCACCCTCGGGCGATCTGGGTCGGCAGGGCGGCCCGCACCCGCTGGAAGGCGAACAGCGGGAGCGACGACTGCGGCCCTTCGAAGGGGTTGACGTTGACGCTGTCCGACCCGAAGGCCGTCATGAGCAGCGGCGCCGTCTCACCGGCGATACGGCTGACGCCGAGCACGGTGGCGGTCACGAGCCCGCTGCGGGCCGCCGGAAGGACGATCCGCATGACCATCTTCCATTGCGGGGCGCCCAGCGCCAGCGCCGATTCCCGCAGCCCGTCCGGCACGAGCTTGATGACTTCTTCGGCGGTCCGGGCGACCGTCGGCAGCATCAGCACCGAAAGGGCCATGGCGGCCGAGAGGCCGGAGAAACCCTGGTCGAACTTGATGACGAACATCGTGAAGATGAACAGGCCGGCCACGATCGACGGGATGCCGCTCATGGCGTCGACCAGCACCCGCGTCACCCGGGCCAGCCGCCCCCGGGATTCGGTGAGGTGGATGGCGGTGAGGAGGCCGAGCGGCGTGGCCAGGAGTGTGGCCAGTCCCACCTGCTGGAAGGTTCCGATGATGGCGTGCTTGGCCCCGCCGACGGTGGCCGGATCGGCCGGCCCGGCCTGTTCCAGGGTCTCGGTGAAGAAGGCCTTGGTGATGCCGGGAAAGCCCTTGCTCACCACGTAGACGACGATCAGCACCAGCGGCACGACGGTGCAGAGCCCGGCGGTGGCGACCAGCATCGTGGCCACCCGGTCCTTGGCCACAACCTTGCCGTGGCTTCGGTAGTTCTCGAACCAATCGACGGCGATGAAGCCGACGTAGGTGCACAGGGCCCAGCCCAGGCCGCCGGCCAGTGGGGTCACGGCGAACAGGAGGGCCATGAAGACGCCGACGACGGCGAGGATCTGCAGCGGCCGCTCGAGGAGCTCCCGGGGGCTCTGGCGGACCTTGCGGGGCTGGGGCAGCGCCGCGGCCGGAATCACTCCATCTTCCCCTTGCTCGTCTTGTTCACGATGAGCCGGGCCCCGGTGTTCACGATCAGCGTGATGATGAACAGGGCCAGGCCGGCGGCCACCAGGGCGTGGCGCTGGGCCTCCCCGGCCTCGCCGAAGTTGTTGGCGATGAGGCCGGCCACCGACCCGCCCCCGGGGCTCAGGATCTCGGTGTGGAGCTGGAAGTTGAACGACAGGATCAGGGCGATGGCGATCGTCTCGCCGAGCGCCCGTCCGAGCCCGAGCATGGCGGCGCCGACGATGCCGCTCCGCCCGAAGGGCAGGATGACCGAGCGGATCATCCCCCACCGGCTGCCGCCGAGGGCCAGGGCGGCCTCGCACACGCCCCGGGGCGCCTGGGCCAGCACCTCCCGGGTCACCGAGGCGACGATCGGCAGCACCATGAGCCCGACGACGATGCCGGCGATGAACATCGAGGAGCCGAACACCGGCCGGGTGGTGTGGAAGAACGGGATGAAGCCGAGGTGATCGGTCAGCCACCGGCTCGTTCCCATGAGGTGGGGCTGCAGGTAGTACAGGCCCCACATCCCGTAGATGAGGCTGGGGACGGCGGCCAGCAGGTCGAGGAGGGCGACCAGCGGCCGCCCGAGCCGGGCGGGGGCGTACTCGTTGACGAAGAGGGCCGAGCCGATGGCGATGGGCAGGGCCACGAGGAGGGCGATGACGGCGATCAGCGTCGTGCCGTACATCACGGCGGCGATGCCGAACCGGGCCGGCTCGCTGTCGGGCTGCCACTCGAAGGTGGTGAGGAACTTCACGAGGCCGGCCTGGCGGAGGGCGGGGGCGGCGTCGATGAAGAGGAAGACGGCGACGAGGCCGAGGATCCCGAGGACGCTGGCCGCACCGGCCGCGGCCGCCAGTTTGAAGACGCGGTCACCCGTGCTCAGCCCGGGGTCCAACTGCCGGGGCTCGGGTAGTGGCCGCGCCGGCTCAACCAGAAGGCCCAGATCACTCATCGATTCCGCCGCTTCCCTCTCTGCATGGCCCGTGCGGGGGCAGGGGGAAGCATGGGCGGTCGATATGACCCGGTTCTGGCTGGAAAGTGAAGGAAGTACTAACGGTTAGGCAAGAACGACGGACGCCGACACCGGAGAGCGGTGATACCGGTTCGCTTTCGCTTCGCGCTCGCCGTGACGGCAACGGGCGTTTACCCGCCCGTCACCAGCGACGGAGCGTCATTCCTCCTCGGTACCCAGGTCCCAGTCGAGGATCAGAGCCTCACGCTCCGCGTCACGGGCGACCCGTTCGCGGTTCCGCCGGAACTGCGGATCGTGCGGGGGTAGCAGCTGGAGCCGGGCCAGGGCCCGCTGCCGGAACTCGTCGATGGCCCCCCGGTCGCCGAAGACGCCCTGGACCTCCCAGTGGGGCGCCAGGGGACCGAGGTAGACGATCCGCACGTGCCCCTGGGGCGGTTGGGGCTGCTCCAGTTCTTCGGGTGAGGTGGCCATGCCGGAGAGCCTAACGGCCCCCGCTCAGTCGGCGTCGACGGGGCGCTCGCCCAGCTTGACGGTGACCTCCCTGGTCTGGTCGCCGCGGCGGAACGTCACCTTGACCTCGTCCCCGGGCTTGTGAGAGTTGACGGCGGCGGTGACGTCCTCGGCCGTCTTGACCTCCTTGCCGTCCATCGAGGTGATCACGTCCCCGTTGCGGAGGCCGGCCACCTCGGCGGCCGATCCGGCGGTCACGTCGGCCACGAGTGCGCCCGTCTCGGCGTTGAGGCCGAGCTCCTCGGCGATCGAGGGGGTGAGGGTGAACATCTTCACCCCGAGGAACGGGCGGCTCTGGGTGCCGCCCTGGCGCAGCTGCTCGATGATCGGCTTGGCGGCGTTGATGGCGATCGAGAAGCCGATGTTCTCGGCGCCGCCCGCTACCGCCGTGTTGATCCCGACCACCTCGGCCGCCGAGTTCACCAGGGGCCCTCCGGAGTTGCCGGGATTGATGGCCGTGTCGGTCTGGATGACATGCTCGAGCCGGGTGCCGTCCTCCGCCGTGATCGTGCGGTCCTCGGCTGAGACGATGCCCCGGGTGACCGTCAACCCGCCCTGCAGCCCGAGGGCGTTGCCGATGGCGATCACGTCGTCGCCGACCTTCATGGCCGCGGAGTCTCCGAGGGCGGCAACGGGCAGATCGGCGGCTTCGACTTTCAGCACGGCGAGGTCGGTGGTCGGATCCCGACCAAGAACGCGAGCAGGCATCTTTCGGTCGTCGGCGAAAACCACTTCAATGCTCTGCGCGCCTGCGATCACGTGGTTGTTCGTCACGATCACCCCATCAGGGGCGATCACGAAGCCCGTCCCCGCGCCCTGGCCCGGCACCGGCCGGAGGAAGTCGCCCAGGCTCAGCGTCCGGGTGCGGATGGAGACCACCGCCGGCTGCACCTTGGCCAGGATCTCCTGGATGTCGCCCGTCCGGGGGATCCTCGACGTGTTGTTGGAGAAGGTGAGCGGCCGGCCCGGGCTCGTCGACTCGTCGTCCTTCAGGGTCGCCACCAGCAGGCCGGCCACCAGCGCCCCGACCACGGCGCCGGTCACCGCCGCCAGCAGCACCGGCCGGCGGCCGCTCGGGGGGCGGGCCGGCACGGTCACCGGGGGCTCGCCCCAGCTGGGCGCGGTCGGGCCGGCGATCTGCCAGGCCGGCGGCGGCGTGGAGGGCGGGGGCGTGGACGACGGAGGCGGCGGAGCGGCGCTCTCCTCGGCCAGCGGGTTGACCCAGGCGTCGGGCGACGCCAGCGGGTTCTCCCACGATGCGGGCCGCGCCGTCGGCTCCGTCGGATCGGTGGCCGTCGGATCGGCCTCCGGCGGCGGGCTCGAGCCCGGCGGCGGATCGGCGGCCGGCGGCGGTGGCGGTGGCGGTGGCGGTGGCGGTGGCGGAGCCGACGCCGGCCGCGGAGCCGGGGCCCAGGGCGACCGCGCCCCGGGCTCGGCCGGTTCCCACGGCGACGACGAGGGCCGATCCACCGGGCGCCCGGCCTCCGAACCCTCAGCACCCGGCGTGCGCTCGTCTGCCATGACCTACCTCCCCGGAGCCCGGTCTGCGACCCGCCGCCCGTACCTTGTTCCGGTGTACCCCATCCGATGCGGGAACCACGAGTTGCCGCCCGACGTTTGAGACTGATGCATGGATCATGAATGGATGCGTTATGCGGCCTGCCGGGATCGCTCCCCGGCGCAGTTCTTCCCCTCCGATGGGGTCGGGGTCGAGGTGGCCAAGCGGACGTGCGTTGAGTGCTGCGTACGGCTCGAGTGCCTCGAGTATGCCCTGATCCACCGGATCGACCACGGGGTCTGGGGCGGCTGCTCGGAGCGGGAACGGCGACGGATCCTGCGTCGCCGCCGCACGCTCACCTCCACCTGAACAGCGATACCACGGCCTGGGCGACCCGCCGCAGCCGCCCGGGCGGGTCGGCGTGGGGCAGGTCCCGGACCGCGTCGGCCAGGTCGCTCCAGGGCGCGTCGGTCACCGCCGTGTAGACGATCCCGTCGCTCTCCCACACCACGGCCTCGCCCACGGAGGCCGTATAGGCCCGCATCGTGTGGCCGGCGATCTCGACCCGCCGGCCGCTTGCCGTCTCTCCGGCCAGGTTGGTCCGGGTGTTCTTGAGATGGCCCCGCTGCTCGAACACCGACAGGCCGTGGAGCCCGTCGCTGTAGAACTGCTGCACCACCCCGCCGGACTTGTAGGCCCCCACCCGCCGGTAGCCGTTGCCGATCCGGTTCTTGAGCTTGTAGGGCGCCTTGAGGTGGCGGGCCGGGGCCGGTTCCTGCGATCGGGCGACCCGGGGGGTGCTGCCCGCCGCCGCCACCTCGATGGTGCCGCCGCTGGAGATCCTGGTGAACGCCACCGACCGGTAGGGGGCGCCCTGGGCGTCGAGCAGCTCCCGGCGCAGCAGCAGACCGCTCTGGCGGTCGACGTAGAGCCGCTCCCGGGGCCGGCTCCCCGTCACCAGCTGGACCGCCACCATGTCGGTGGGCCGCCCGGCCACGTCGGGGCCCGGTGCGATCGCCAGCCGGTACTTCGCCGTCGGCGACGGCCCGAGGGTGGCGACGTCGTGGCCCCAGAGGCTGAGCCATCCGTCGGTGCCGTGGACCATGCGGCGGGCGCCGGCGCCGACCACCTCGTCCCCGAAGCGGAGGACGCCACCGGCGCTGTGGACGGGGACGTGCTCGGTGTGCCGCCGACGCCCGTCCCGCCACTCGACGGCCACCACCCCCTCGAACGACTGGGTCTGGGCCGCCTCGCGGGCCCGGTCGAGAAGCTCGACGGCGCTCGCGTGCGCCGGCCCTACCGCCGGGTCGGCCGCCGGGTCGGCGGACGCCGGCGCCAGCCCGTAGACCATGGAACAGGCCGCCAGGCAGCCCAGGGCCAGACGCGCCCGGCTCACGGCCCGAAGCGGACGGGGACGGCGATGGGGGCCAGCTGGCTTAGGGGGTCGCCGGTGATCGATGCCCGGGCGGCGTGGGACCCGGCCAGCGACGGGAGTGAGGGAGCCACCTCCGGCTCCTGGGGCAACAGTACGGCGATCCCGGCCGCCACCGCCGCGACCAGAGCCCAGGCCGCCCGGCGGCGGGGAGAGGCCACCTCCACCGGGACCGGCCGGTCGACGAGCGGCCGGGGGGCGGCGTGGACGGGCAGGATCCGGATGGCGTGACGGGCGGCGGCGATGTCGTCGAGTTCGGCCCGGCACTCGGCGCAGGCGTCCAGGTGCGCCTCGGCTTCCCGCCGGGCGGCAGGGGCCAACTCATCGTCGAGGTAGGCGGACAGGGCGTCGTCCAGGTGCCCGCCGCGCCCGGGTGGCCGGGGCGTCACTGCAGCGCCCCCCGCAGGAGTCGCCGCCCGCGGTGGATGCGGGAGCGGACCGTACCGACGGGGACGGAGATGGCGTCGGCGATCTCCTCGTAGCTGAGGCCGACCACGTCGCAGAGGACGACGGCGGTGCGGAACTCCTCCGGCAGGCGGCGGAGGGCCGCCTGGACGTCGTCCGACAGGCGCTCGGTCGCTTCGTCGGCGCTCGGGGCGGAGGGCAGGAGCCGCTCCGGATCATCCGGCAGGACCTCGACCGGTCGGCGCCGCTTGCGCCGTACCTCGTCGAGGAAGACGTTCGTCACGATCCGGGACAACCAAGCCTCCATCGACCCCGGCTGGTAGGTCTCGAGCCCCTTACGAACCCGGAGCAGAGCCTCCTGGACGAGGTCGTACGCGTCATCATCGTTGCCGGTCAGCCGGTAGGCCACGTTGTAGAGGAAGCGCCCGTGAGTACGGGCGACCGCTTCCCACGTGGGAACCTCGCCGGTCATCTGGAGGAACGCTGGCCGGGGCCGAGGAGTTCCCGTCCCCCCGCCGTTGCGTTCCTCGGCCGACCCGGAGATGGCGCCGGAGGCGCTCAGCTCTTGTTGGTGTCGGGCTTGGGCTCTTCCTCGGTGGCGGGGCCGGCGCCCTCAGACAGACCCTTCTTGAATTCCTTCGACGACTCGCCCAGCGAACGGGCGAGCTTCGGGAGCTTCGCGCCACCGAAGATCAGCATGATGATCAGCAGGATGATGAGGAGTTCCGGTGCCCCGAGTCCAGCCACGGGATGTCCTTTCGATCAAAAACGCTTGGTCACACCAGGACTGGATACCCCCCTGATGCCGTTCACTCAGGTTACCGCTCCCCCGGTTGAATCGGCAGCGCGTGGCACATTCCGCACAAATGGCGGCTGATCAGGTCAGATGGCGGCCCGCAAGGCGCTGGCCAGGAGTTCCAGGTCGTCGAGCCCGCTGACGGAGAAGGGAAGCGGCCCGGCCGACACCATCAGCTCGGCCACGCCGAGCGCCGCCCAGCCGGCGACCTGCTCGGCGAGCTGGTCCGGGGTGCCGACCAGGCGACCGACCCGCCACCGCTCGAGCGGGACGTCGTCGAGCATTCCGCCGGGGGCCTGGGCCTGCAGGCGCTGGTAGCGGGTGGCGAGGTCCCGCTCGTTCTCGCCGGCCAGGGCGTAGAGGCCGAGGGTGCGGCGTACGGAGGCGGGATCGCGGCCGACGTCCTCACAGGCCCGGCTGAGGACTTCGAGGCGGTCCCGGTAGTCGTCGGGTGTCCACACCCAGCAGGTGTTCCAGCCGTCGGCCATCTCGGCGGCCAGCCGGAGGAGCCGATCGCCCTTGCCGCCCACGAAGATCGGAGGCCGGGGTTCCTGCAGCGCCGGGGGGAGGTTGGTGGCGTCCCGAACCCGGTGGGCCTTGCCGTCCAGCGTCGCCGGCCCGCCGGGAAGCAGGGCGTCGAGCACGGCCAGCGCCTCGCGGAGCCGGGCGAGCCGCTCGCCGGGTGAGGGCAGGGTGAGGCCGACGGCCTCGTAGTCGGGGGCGTACCAGCCGGCGCCGATGCCGATCTCGAGCCGGCCCCCGCACAGCCGGTCCAGCGTGGCCAGGGCCTTGGCCAGGACACTGGCCGGCCGGAGCGCCTCGCACAGCACCAGCGTCCCCAGCCGGGGCCGGGTGGTGACGCCGGCCACGGCGGCCAGCGTGGTGAGCGGCTCATAGGCGAACTGCTCCCCCGGGGGCCCGCCGTACTTCTCGATCGACAGGCTGACGTGGTCCGAAACCCACAGCGAGTCGAACCCGAGGGATTCGCCGGCCCGGGCGTGCTCGGCGATGGTCTCGAACCGCAACGGCGATTCGCCGGGGACGGAGAAGTCGTAATGGGGCAGCGCCAGTCCGAATTGCATCCGGTCGATGCTAGGACCGCCGCCGGACCTGGCCCTTCTCGACCTTCTCCACCTTCTTCTCCACCTTGCCTGAGCGCGACCGCTCGCGCTCAAGGCCCCTATAGGGCCCTGATCGCGACCGGTCGCGCTGGGGTCTGGGGGCTGGGGCCCGGATTAGGTTCGTCGGGGTGCTCGAGTGCGTGGTGAACGTCTCTGAGGGGCGGCGGGCGGAGGTCGTCGCCGCGATGACCGAGGCGTGCAGGTCGGCGCTGCTTGACGTGCACACCGATCCCGATCACAACCGGTCCGTTCTGACGCTGGCGGGCTCGGCGGAGAGAGTGGCGGAGGCGGCGTTCTCGCTGGCCGGGGCGGCAATCGAGCGGATCGACCTGTCAGCCCACACCGGCGTGCATCCCCGGCTGGGGGCGGTCGACGTGGTGCCGTTCGTCCCGCTCGATTTGGGCCGGGCCGGTGGCACGCCCTCACACCCCGGCGGCCAGGCCGGCGCCGGAATCAAGGTGGACCCGAGGGAGGACGCCGATGCCCGAGTCGAGCGGATGCCGCTGGCCGGCGAGGCGACCGGGTCGGAGCTCCGGTTGGCGGGGGACGTCGCCCGAACCTGGGGAAGGCGGGTCGCGGATGAGCTCGGCGTCCCGGTCTTCTTTTACGGCGCCGCCGATCCGGCGGGGCGCACACTGCCGGAGGTGAGGCGAACGGCCTTTCGGGAGCGGGAGCCGGACGTCGGACCGAACGAGCCGCATCCCACAGCCGGGGCCGTCGCCGTGGGGGCCCGGCCGGTGCTCGTGGCGATCAACTGCGAGCTGGCGGTCGGGACCGGGGGGTTGGACGGGGACCTGGCGGTGGCCAGGGCGGTCGCCCGGGCGGTGCGGGAGCGGGACGGGGGGCTGCGTGGTGTGCGGGCCCTGGGGTTCGCTCTGGCCTCGAAGGGCCGGGCTCAGGTGTCGATGAACCTCACCGACCTCGCGGCCACCGCCGTGGAAGCGGCCTGCGAGGCGGTGCGCCGGGCGGCGGTCGAGCGAGGGGGTGACGTCACCGCGGTGGAGCTGGTGGGCCTCCTCCCCGCCGCCGAGCTGGATCGGTGCAGCGGGGAGTTCCTGGCCTGGAGCGGGCTCTCGCCGGAAGTGACGATCGAGGCCCGCCTGGCGGCAACCCAGGCCTGATCAGGCCGAGGCGTTGATCGCGCCGATCTCGCCGAGGGCACGGCGGCGGCGCAGGCGGCGGCGTTCCCGTTCGGAGAGACCGCCCCAGATGCCGAACTTCTCATGATTGCGGAGTGCGTACTCCAGACACTCGAGGCGGACAGCGCAACCGGCACAGACGGACTTGGCCTCCCGGGTGGAGGCCCCGCGCTCGGGGAAGAACAGCTCGGGGTCGACTCCCAGGCAGTTGGCCCTCTCCTGCCAGCGGCGCTCCTCCTCGGGGACTCGCCGGAACAGCTCGTGCATCGAGGCCTCCAGGGGGAAACAATGCTGTTGTAATTACAGCCCTGTCACTATGCCTCCGCCCGGAGATACAGCGCAAGAAGGATCGGGGAAGAACTCGCGTCATCCACGAAACTTCTTCTGTGACCGCACCGCCCTCGTGACTGTTACACACCCGTGAGGACGATGAGGTCGCAGAGGTTGGACATTACGGGCAAAGCTGCCGGAATGCACGTCGAAGCGGTCCAGGGAGACATCACCGCCGAGTCCGTCGACGCCATCGTGAACGCCGCCAACGAGCAGCTGGCCCCCGGCGGCGGCGTCTGCGGGGCGATCCACGGCGCCGGCGGCCCGTCCATCGCCGAGGAGTGCCGCCGCATCGGACACTGCCCCACCGGCAGCGCGGTGACCACCGGCGCCGGGAAGCTGCCGGCCCGGTTCGTGATCCACGCGGTCGGTCCGGTGTGGCACGGCGGAAATCGCGGCGAGCCCGAACTGTTGGCGTCGGCTTACCGTGCGGCGCTCGACGAGGCGGCGCGGGTCGGAGCCCGCCGCGTCGCCTTCCCGGCGATCTCGACGGGGATCTACGGCTATCCGCTCCCGGAGGCGACAGCGGTGGCGGTCGATGCCGTCAGAAACTGGAAGGGCGAGGGCGTCGAACTCGTCCGCTTCGTCTGTTTCGATCGACGCACGCTCGAGGCGTACGAGGCGGAGCTGGGTTGACGTGATCTGATTCGCGTCGTGCAGCCGACACCCCGCTTCCTTCAGGCCATCCGCCCGTTCGAGGGGCGCGGGCTCGACGAGTACCTGGCGCTCGACCCCCCGTTGACCTACCGGGTGCCGGACGGGCGGCAGGCGCAGTGCGTCTACTTCCGGGGTGGGAACAGCGCCGCGGAACTGATCTGTGTCGTGCTCACCCGGGAGGGCGACCCGATGCGGCTCTTCCCCATCGGGGCCCGCAGCGCGATCCACGTCCCGCTGCGGATCACCGAGAACCTGCTCACCGACACGGAGCTCGAACTGCACATCGCCGCTCCTCCCGGCGTGCGGGGAACGGCGGTTCTCGATCTGGGCATCCTCGAGCTCTGAAGCATCGGCGGCGGCGGCGAGAATTTGTTTTTGCGTCCGTAACCGAAGCTGAAACATCTCGGCAACCTGATGCGCCGAGCATTCTCAGATGGACCCCCTGGCCGGCTGGACCGTGGCGGTGACCGCCGAGCGGCGCGCCAAGGAGCAGGTCGAGCTGCTCCAGCGCCGCAATGCGACCGTGCTGCTCGTCCCGACCGTGCAGGCGGAGCGGGTCGACGACGCCACCGTGCGGGCGGCCACCGCCGCCGTCGTCGAGCGGCCGCCCGATCTCTGGGTCGCCTCCTCGGCCGCCGCCGTGCAGGGATGGGTCGCCACCGCCTGGTCGTGGGGTCTGGGCCCGGCGCTGGCCGGCACGCTGCGGGGGGCGACGATCGTGGCCCGCGGGGCGTCGACGGCCGGGGCCCTGGTCGGCGAAGGATTCGACGTCGACTGGCGGGCCGGGGCCGACACGCTGTCGGAGCTGGTCGAGAACCTGGCCGAGCGGGGCGTCGCCGGCCGGCGGGTGGCGGTGCTCCTCCACGGCAGCGACATGACGTGGTTCGCCGAGGCGCTGGAGCAACTCGGGGCCGAGGTCACCGAGATTCCGGTCTACCGGCTCAACGCCCCGGAACTCGATGCCGGGCTGACCCGCCTGCGCGACGCCGCGACCCTTCGGGAACTCGACGCCATCACGTTCACGTCTCAGGCCGCGGCCCGGAACCTGGCCGCCGTCGGCGGCCCCGATCTCCTCGAGCGGCTGGCGGCCGCCAACGTCGTCTGCGCCTGCGTCGGGCCGGTGACGGCCCGGGCGGCCCGGTCCGCCGGCCTGCCCGGCGTCGTGACGGCCGAACCGGCCCGGCTCGGCTCGATGATCGGCCTGCTGGCCGAGCACCTGGGCCGCCGGGGCCGGGAATTCGAGGCGGCGGGCCTGGCCCTGCGGGTTCAGGGCGCCCGGGTGGCGATCGACGGCGAGGAGGTCCGGCTCACTCCGCGGGAGCGGACGCTGCTCGAGGCGATGGTGGCGGCCGGCGGCGCGGTGCTGTCGAAGCGGACGTTGTCCCAGCTGGCCTGGAACGGCGCCGTGAGCGAGCACACCGTCGAGGTGACCGTGAACCGCCTCCGGGCCAAGCTCGGCCCGGCCGCGGTGGCGCTGGAAACGTCCAACCGCCGCGGTTACCGCCTGGCCGTGGCCTGACCGAGGAGCTGTTTCGGCCGTCTCTCAATGTCGGCTGGGCGGTTGTGCGGAAAGTGTTCTGTGGTCGTTACGGAGGGGCAACGACCGGGCAACTGGCGCCCGGAAGGCTCGGGGCATGGCGCTTCCCGTCCTCGATCCCGGCATCACGCCAGAGGGGCCGGCGCTCCTGCCGCTCGAAGCCGGCGAGCAGTACCGCTTCGCCTTCGCCATGGAGGCCTGCGTCGGCTGCCACTCCTGCGAAGCGGCCTGCGCCGAGCAGAACGGACTGCCGCCGGGGACGGCATGGCGGCGGGTCGGCGAGATCGAAGGCGGCGAGTTCCCCCACACCCGCCGGCTGCACCTGTCGATGTCGTGCAACCACTGCCTGGAACCGGCCTGCCTGATCGGGTGCCCGACCGACGCCTACGTGAAGCTCGACAGCGGCGTCGTGGCCCACCGGGCCGACGAGTGCATCGGCTGCCAGTACTGCACGTGGAACTGCCCCTACTCGGTGCCCGTCTTCCAGCCCGACCGCCGCATCGTCACGAAGTGCGACATGTGCCTGCCCCGCCTCGACGCCGGGCTCGAGCCGGCCTGCGTCGGCGCCTGCCCGACGAAGGCCATCTCCGTGGAGAAGGTCGACGTCGCCGCCTGGCGGAAGGACCACACGACGGGCGACGCGCCCCTGCTGCCGTCGTCGGATCTCACGCTGTCGACGACCCGCTACGAAGTCCCGGCCGGCGTTCCGCTGGAGACCTTCGGCGGCAGCGACTGGGCGCTGCGGCCCGAGCACCCGCACTGGCCGCTGGTCTGGCTGACGCTGCTCACCCAGGCGGCCGTGGGCGCCAGCCTCACCGCCGCTGACGGCGCCGGCCGGCTGACCGCCGCGGTGCTGGCCGCCGTGGCGCTGGCCGTGTCGCTCCTCCACCTCGGCCGGCCGCTCCACGCCTGGAAGGCACTGCGGAACCTGCGCCGTTCCTGGCTCTCCCGGGAAGTGGCCCTCTTCGGCGCCTATGGGGGGCTGGCCGGGCTGGCCGTCGGAGTGCCGGAGGCCGCGCCGCTGGCCGCGCTGGTCGGCGCCGCCGGTGTGTACGCCAGCGGCCGGCTCTACATGGTCCCGGGACGACCGGCCTGGTGCTCGCCACTCACGCTGGTCTGCTTCGGCACCACGACCCTGGCACTCGGCGGGCTGGTGACCGGTCACCGCCCGGTGGCCGTGACCGGAGTTATCGGCGGCCTGCTGACGACCGCCGCGAACCTCGCCCGCCTCGCCCGGGGAACCCGGATCGAGTGGTGGGGCACGGTCCGCCTCGCCCTGCGCCGGTTCCGGAACCTGTCGGTGCTGGCCGGGGTGCTGTCCGTGGCCGGGATCGTCGCCGCCGTGTCGGGACCCCTGCTGGTCGCGCTGGCGTTCGTGGCCGGGGCGGAGCTGATCGGTCGCTACCTGTTCTACGTGACCGTGGTGCCGCTGGACATGCCCGGCTCGTTCTACCGGAGCATGGCGTGAAGGCGCCGGCCCGGCGCCGCTCGGGGCTCTCGGCCCGGCTGCCACGCTGGCTGGGCGCCGATCACCTCGGCGACCAGTACACCTACGAGGACGACGACCTGGTCGGCCCGGTGAGTGCCAGCCGGCGGGCCGACCGGTGGGTGCGGACCACGTGCGGCTACTGCTCCGTCGGCTGCGGGATGCTCATCGGCGTCCGGGACGGAAAGGCGGTGGCCGTCCAGGGTGACCCGGACCACCCCGTCAACCGGGGGCGGCTCTGCCCCAAGGGGCTCACCGAGCATCACACGATCGGGGCGAAAGGGCGGCTGCTCCACCCCATGGTCGATCTGCGCCGGGCCGGCTGGGACGAGGCCATCGACCGGCTCGTCGGCGGGTTCACCAGCCTCATGGAGAAGTACGGCCCGGACAGCGTCGCCGTCCTCTCGACCGGCCAGCTCGTGACCGAGGAGTTCTACACGCTGGGCAAGCTCGTCCGGCTGGGGTTCGGCCTCCGCCACTACGACGGCAATACGACGTTGTGCATGGCGTCCGCCGTGGCCGGCTACAAGATGGCCTTCGGCAGCGACGGTCCACCCGGCTGCTATGAGGACCTCGACGCCGCCGAGACGGTCGTGCTCTTCGGCGCCAACGTGGCCGACTGCCACCCGCTCCTGGCCCCGCGGCTCCTCGGCCCGGGGGGCCCTCGTCTGGTGGTGGTCGATCCCCGGGTGACGAAGACGGCGATGATCGCCGACGCCCACCTTCCGGTGCGGCCCCGCACCGACATCGTGCTGATCAACGGGCTGCTCCATGTGATCTTCGCCGAGGGCCTCGCCGACCGCCGCTATCTGGCGGCGCACACGGCGGGAGCGGCGGAGCTCGAGGCCCACGTGGCCGCCTTCCCACCGGAGCGGGTGGCGGCCGAATGCGGCGTGCCCCGGGAGGCCATCCTGGAGACCGCCCGGGCCATCGGGACCACCCGCACGGTGATCGCCTGGACGATGGGCGTGAACCACTCGGTGCAGGGAACCGAAACGGTGGCCCTCCTCTGCGCCCTGGCCGCCGCCACCGGCAACATCGGCCGCCCCGGCGCCGCGCCGTTCTCGATCACCGGCCAGTGCAACGCCATGGGAACCCGGGAGTCGGGCTTCACCGCCTCGATGCCCGGCTATCGCCCGTACGACGACCCGGCGGCCCGGGCCGAGCTGTCCGCCCTGTGGGGCGTCCCCGAATCAGCCCTGCCGGCCGAACGGGGCAAGGCCTATCCCGACATCGTCAACGCCGTCGTCGCCGGCCGCATCAAGGGGCTCTGGATCATCGGCACCAATCCGCTGGTCTCGTTCCCCAACCGGGAGACGCTGGAGTACGGCCTCGACAACCTGGAACTGCTGGTCGTCCAGGACGGCTTCGAGACCCCCACCACCATCCGGGCCGACGTCGTGCTCCCCGCCGCCATCTGGGGGGAGAAGGACGGCACCTACACGAACTCCGAGCGCCGGG
Source organism: Actinomycetota bacterium (assembly GCA_040756995.1). Classification (GTDB taxonomy): domain Bacteria; phylum Actinomycetota; class Acidimicrobiia; order IMCC26256; family BP-133; genus BP-133. Next base: position 157,215 of record JBFLYK010000004.1, read on the forward strand.
TGTCCCGCGTCCGGGCCGCCGTCGAGCCGCCCGGCGAAGCCCGGCCCGACTTCGACATCTTCCTGGCCATCGCCGCCCGCCTCGGGGTCCGGGAGCGCCTCTATCCCGGCTGGTCCACCCCCGCCGACGCCTTCACCGAGTGGCGCAAGGTCTCGGCCGGCCGGCTCTGCGACTACAGCGGCATCACCTACGAACGCATCGACGCCTGCGGCGGAGTGCAGTGGCCGGCTCCAGCAGAGGATCACTCCGTCCCGTTGGCCGGTACCCCGCGGCTCTATGCCGACGGCCAGTTCCCCAATCCGACGGGGAAGGTGCGCCTCCCGGTGGTCGAGCGCAAAGAACTCTCGGAGCGACCCCGGCCCGAATTTCCCTTCATCCTCAACAGCGGCCGGACCGTCGAGCACTGGCACACCCGCACGAAGACCGGACGGGTGACACTGCTCGAGAGTCTCGCCCCCGAGGCATGGGTGGAGATCAATCCTGTTGACGCCGACAAGTTGAAGATCCGCACCGGCGACGTCGTGAGGGTGGTGTCGCCCCGGGGCGTGGTCGACCGCGTGGTGGCCCGGGTGACGGAGATCGTGCGGGCGGGAGAGGTGTTCATCCCCTTCCACTACGACGAAGCGTGCGCCAACCGTCTCACCAACGACGAGTTCGACCCGATCTCCCGGGAGCCGAACTACAAGCAGTGCGTCGTGCGGATCGAGGTCAGCCAGTCCGCTTCATCCGGCGCTTCTGCTCCACGAAGTCGACGAGGACGTAGTCGCCGAGCGTCTCGGGCGTCGTGAAGAAGGCCCGGCCGCGGTTCATCTGCGTCATGCGTTCGACGAAGCGGCGCAACCCCGAAGAGGCGTCGAGCATGAACGTGTTGATGCGGATGCCCTCGCGGGTGCAGCGGTAGACCTCGGCCAGGGTCTTGTCGATCGTCTCCTGGACCGGCGGGTAGTGGAAGAACACCTGGCCGCCGGTGATGTGGGCCGTCGGCTCCCCGTCGGTGATCATGATGATCTGGCGGGTGCCGGTCTCGTGGGCCAGCATCCGGCGGGCCAGCACGAAGGCGTGCTGCATGTTGGTGCCGTAGACGAAGTCCCACGAGACCTCGGGCAGCTGAGCGGCCTTGAGCTCGCGGGCGACCTCCGAGAACCCGACGATGCCGAGGAAGTCGCGGGGGAACTGGCTGGTGATGAGGGCGTGGAGCGCCACGGCCACCTTCTTGGCCGCCAGGAAGTTGTCCCGCATCGGCATCGACAGCGACAGGTCGAGCATCAGCACCGTGGCCGAGCGCGACAGGTGTTCCATCTGCTCGACCTCGAAGTCCTCCGGGGCGAGCCGTACCGGCGTGCCCGCTCCCTGGCGGCGCAGGGCGTTGCGGACGGTCTGCTCCACGTTGAGCGCGAAGGGGTCGCCGAACTCGTAGGGCTTGTGTTCCGCGGCCCGCTCGTGCCCGGCGCCGGCCCGTTCCACCTTGTGGCCGCCGAGGCGGTCCTTGGCCAGCCGGGAGAACAGCTCGGACAGGGCCCGCTGCCCGATCCGGCGCAGGCCCTTGGGGGTGAGCTCGTAGCGCCCGTCCCGGGCATCGATGAGCCCGGCCTCCTCCAGCATCTGCGCCAGCTTGGCCAGCTGCTCGAGGCTGGCGGCGGCGTCGTCGCCGAGGAGCTGGCGGGCCCGGTCGAGGTCGGCCTCGGCCAGCTGGGCCGGTGAGGTGGCCGAGCGCAGCAGGTGCTCGAGTTCGTCGAGATCACCCAGGCGTTCCAGCAGGCCCGGTGCACCGGTCAGGTTGAGCGGGTCGGTCCCGGAGAAGTCGTAGCCCCGATCCCAGCCGAGGTCGGGAAAGGCGTTCTGCAGGTGACGGGCCAGGTCGTTCATCTGCCACGACAGATCGAGATCGCCGAGCAGTTCCTCGGCCAGTTCCTCCAGCTGGCGGCGCTGCTCCTCCGACATCGACGACAGCAGCGCCTGCATCTGCGCCATCGAGCGGGCCATCTGCTCCAGCAGCTCGTCGAGGCTTTGCGGGTTCCCGGGGAAGAACTGCCCGTGGCGCTCCATGAACCCGGCGAAGTCTTCGCTCCCCCCCGCTTCCCGGGCCGCCAGCATGGCGTTGAGCTCGGCCAGCATGTCCTTGAGGGCGGCCAGCCGCTCGGGCGACATGTCCTGCATGCCCTGGGCCATCCGGTTGAACTGGCTCTGGAGGAGCTGCTGGCGCAGCTCGTCGCGCAGCTCCTCGAAGCGGCGGCGGGCCTCGGCGTCGGCGAAGTCGTACTGCGACAGCTCCCGGAACCGGCCGGCCAGGTCGGGAGGCATCTCGTCGAGGCGGGCGTGGCGGGCCTGGGCCTCGTCGTGGGGGACGTCACCCCGGTCGAGTGCCTGGCGCTCCAGATCCATGACCTCGTCGAGCCGGCGGGCGATGTCCTCGCCGAGCCCCGACAGCTCGTGGCGCTCCAGCTCCTCCCGCCGGCGCCGGGCGATGCGCTCCAGCAGCTGGCGCAGGCCTTCGAGCTGGCGCCCGTCCGGCGCCCGCATTCCGCTCTGCAGCGCCCGCCGGAGGGCGGCGTTGAGATCACCGTGGTAGAGGAGGTCGTCGGCGATCTCGCCCAGCACGCCCTCGGCGTCGAGCTCGAAGCCCGCCTGCGTCCCGTCCCAGCGGCTGTAGCGGAAACGCCGTGCCATGGCTCGGGAGGGTAACCGAGAGGTAACCTCCGGGGAGGTCGAGGAAGAGGGGAGATTCCAATGCGCAAGCTCCTGGGCCTGTTCTCGGTGTGTGCCCTCGTCGGGGTGGCAGCGGGCGTCAACGGCGCCGGGGCGACGCCCCCGAGCGGGCAGTTCAGCTCCACGGAATACGGCCGTGCCCAGCAGGAGGCCGACGCCAAGGTCGTCGCCACCTCCGGTTACGACGTCCTGTCGTCGACCTACACGGTGGCTCCGGGCGGTGACACCGGCTGGCGGACCGGTCCGGGCACCACCGTGCTGGCCGTCACCAAAGGCGTTCTGAAAGTCGAGCAGGCCGAAGGCTGCGCCGGCCGGGACCTCCCGGCGGGGAAGGCCATCGTCCTGGCGCCGGGCAAGTTCCGGCTTCACAACGCCGGCCAGGAGCCGGCGGAACTGATGGCCCACTTCACCTACCTGCCGAGCGGTGGCGGGTCACCGCTCGACGGGCCGGCGGAGACGGCCCCGTCCTGTGCCGGGTTCGCTGCCGCCGCCGTGGCGAGCGGGGTCTCCACGTCGAAGTCGTTCCGGGGCGACCCCACGCCCTACTTCCAGCAGGCCCACGCCGGGCACGGTGGCGGTACGGCCGACGACCCCTACCCCAGCAAGGAACTGTCGGTCAAGGCCGGCAAGGACACGTTCATGGCCACGTTCCTCCTGCAGCCGGGCTTCAGCACCGGCTGGTTCGCCCACACCGAGCACGTGGCAATCATCACCAAGGGGTCGTGGGCCTTCTACGGAGCCCGCGACGGCAAGTGCGAGAAGGTCGAGGAATACCGGGCCGGCGATGCCTGGGTGCACCACGTCCACCGCCACCTGGGAGCCGTCCAGGGCAACGAACCGGTGGAGATCACGTTGTTCGGGTTCAACCTGCGGCACGGCGAGCCGATGCCGGTCTTCGACAGCAATCCGGACCACCTCGACTTCACCCATGCGCCGCCGTCGGAGTGCCCGACGCAGCTCCGGTAAGCCGAACGCTCCGAGCTCAGGACCGGGCGCGGTACGTCGCCCGCCCGGCCTGGGCGTCCTTGTTGAGCCGCTTGGAGAGATGCAGGCCCTCGAGCACGAACTCGACGGCTGAGGCCACCTCGGCCGGCGCCTCCCCCACCTCCAGGTCGCCCAGCGTCTCCTTGATCCCGGGGAGGTCGGCGAAGCCGGCGTAGGCCGACGACGGGACGTCGTCGCCGGTGTCGACCGAGAGGCCGCCGTCGAAGGCGGCGACGAGGTCCCGGAACCGTTCCGGGCGGCACCAGGCGCGCCACGTCTCCAGCACCGCGCCCTTCACGAGCCGCTCGACGATCTCACCCTCCCGGCCCTCCTCCAGCGCCTCGATCTCCACCTTGCCGGCGGTGGACGACATCAGCGCCGGCAGGTCGCTCACCCGCGGGACCGCCTCCGGCTCGCCGAGGCGGAGCGCCCGGCGCACGGCGTTGGCCACCAGCGTCTCCTGGTTGGCGATCGACAGCCGCACCGACACGCCCGAGCGCTGGTTGACCTGTGTGGACCGGCGGGCCTGATGGGTGATCGCCGCCACGACCTCGGCCATGTAGGCCGGCACCGTCACCTGCACGCCGGGAGCGGTCAGCGGCCGGGCCTCCTGGGCCACCACCGCCATCTCGGTGTCGAGCCCGGTCGGGTAGTGGGTGCGGATCTGGGCGCCGAACCGGTCCTTGAGCGGAGTGATGATGCGGCCCCGGTTCGTGTAGTCCTCGGGGTTGGCCGACGCCACCAGCATCACGTCGAGCGGGAGGCGCACCTTGTAGCCCCGGATCTGGACGTCGCGCTCCTCCAGCACGTTGAGCAGGCCGACCTGGATCCGCTCGGCCAGGTCGGGCAGCTCGTTGATGGCGAAGATGCCCCGGTTCGTGCGGGGCACGAGCCCGTAGTGGATCGTGAGCTCGTCGGCCAGGTAGCGGCCCTCGGCCACCCGGATCGGGTCGACCTCGCCGATGAGGTCGGCGATGGCGGTGTCGGGTGTGGCCAGCTTCTCGCCGAAGCGGCGGGAGCGGTGGATCCATTCGATCGGCGTGTCGTCGCCTTGAGCGGCCACGAGATCGCGGGCCGGCTTCGAGACCGGGTGGTAGGGATCGTCGTTGATCTCGCTGCCGGCGATGATCGGCGACCACTCGTCGAGCAGGTCGACCAGCGAGCGGATGATGCGCGTCTTGGCCTGGCCCCGTTCCCCGAGCAGGATCACGTCGTGCCCGGCCAGGAGGGCGTTCTCCAGCTGCGGCAAAACCGTGTCGTCGTAGCCCAGCAGGCCGGTGACGACCGGTTCGCCCGCCGCCATGCGGGCCATGGCGTTGGCCCGCACCTCCTCTTTGACCGGCCGGGACTCCCAGCCGCTCTGACGCAGTTCGCCGATGGTCTGGGGACGGTCTGCCATGGGGCGGAGGGTAACAGCGTTCAGGATCAGTCCCGGCCGCGGCGCATGGGGTGGGCCGGAGGGATCTCGACGAGGATGAGCATCAGGCCGTCGGGGTCGCGGAGCCGGGCTTCCCGCAGCCCCCAGGGTTCGTCGACCGGGGCTTCGACGACCGTCACGCCGGCGGCCTCCAGCCGGGTGAACTCGGCGTCGACGTCGCGGACCTGGAGCCAGAGCGAGAGCTTGTCGTCGGTCACCGGGCCGGCGGAGCGGGACAGCTCGAGGAGGCCGCCGCCGAGGAAGAAGACCGTCCCGGTCCGCCACTCCCGGTAGATGTGCAGGCCGATGACGTCGCGGTAGAAGGCGACGGAGCGCTCGTAGTCGACGGGGCGGTACAGGACACGGCTCTGGAGCACTTCCACGCCCTAACCTTCCCACGACATGGCGGAGCGAGGGTTCCAACTCGGCGGCGGGTGGCTCGCCTGTGAGGCCGAGGGCGACCTCCATCAGCGCTTCGTCGACCCCAGCTTCGACGACGGCGCCTGGGAGCCGATCACCGTGCCGGGCCACTGGCGGAGCACGGCCGCCTTTGCCGGAAGCGACGGTCCGGTGCTGTACCGGCACCGCTTCCCGGCCACGCCACTGGCCGAAGGAGGGCGGCGTTTCCTGACCTTCGAGGGCGTTTTCTACTACGGCGACGTGTGGCTCGACGGCGCCTACCTCGGGGCGACCGAGGGGTACTTCGTGCCGCACGCCTTCGAGATCACCGAGGCGGCCCGGGCGGCCGCCGGCGCCGGAGCCGCTGAGCACGTGCTGGCCGTGGAGGTGGCCTGCCCCCGGGAGACAGACCGCCGGGCCAAGCGGATGGTCACCGGCGTGTTCTCCCACTGGGACGCCCTCGATCCCGAGTGGAATCCCGGTGGGCTGTGGCGCCCGGTCCGGGTCGACGACAGCGGGCCCGTCCGCCTCAGTGGCGTGCGCTGCCTCTGCGTGGAGGCCACCGAGGACCGGGGCCGGCTGCTCCTGTCGCTCACCGTCGACTCCCCGGCCGGGCCGACGCCCATCCGGCTGCGGGCTCACCTGTCCGGCCCGGGAGTCGCCGTCGACGCGGAGCAGGACCAGACGCTGGCCGCCGGCGTCAACCACCTCAGCTGGACGATCGAGGTCGACCAGCCGCCCCGCTGGTGGCCCTGGCGCTACGGCCCCCAGCCCCTGGTCGACGTGACGATCGACGTCGAGGTTGACGGGGTCCGCAGCGACGGCCACCGGCTCCGCACCGCCTTCCGGGAGGTGCGCAACGATGGGTGGCGATTCCACGTCAACGGCGAGCGCCTCTTCGTCATGGGCTCCAACCAGGGTCCGGGGGCCATGGCCCTGGGGGAAGCCGACCCGGCCGGTCTCGCGGCCGACGTGGGCCGGGCGGTCGACGCCAACCTCGACATGCTGCGCATCCACGGCCACGTCACCCGGCCGGAGGTCTATGCCGCCGCCGACGAGGCCGGGCTGCTCCTGTGGCAGGACGTGCCGTTGCAGTGGGGCTACGGCCGGGGGGCCCGCAAGCCGGCCGCCGCCCAGGCCCGGGCGCTGGTCGACCTGCTCGGCCACCATCCGAGCGTCGTCGTATGGTGCGGCCACAACGAGCCGTACCCGGGACCGGCGGAGGCCGAAGAGAACCCGAGGGCGAAGTGGCGCAACCGGGCCTCGCTCCTGCTGCCGAGCTGGAACAAGGACGTGCTCGACCGGTCGGTGGCCCGGGCGCTGCGCTCCGATCCGACCCGGCCGGTGGTGACGCACTCCGGGGTTCCGCCCGGTCCGCTGCGGGACGGCACCGATACCCACCTGTACTTCGGCTGGTACATCGGGACGATGGGCGACATGGCCGCCGTGCTGCGGCGCTGGCCCCGGCTGGCCCGCTTCGTGTCGGAGTTCGGCGCCCAGGCCGTGCCCGAATCAGCCGGCTTCATGGAGCCGGAGCGCTGGCCCGACCTCGACTGGAAGCGGCTCGAGACCCGCCACAACCTGCAGAAGCAGCACTTCGACCGCTTCGTCCCGCCTGACGAGTTCGCCACCTTCGACGACTGGCGGACGGCCACCCAGGCCTACCAGGCAGCGCTCATCCAGTTGCAGATCGAGGATCTCCGCCGTTTGCGCAACCGCCCCACCGGCGGCTTCCTGCAGTTCTGCTTCGCCGACGGCCACCCCGGCGTGACCTGGTCGGTCCTCGACCACGAGCGCCGCCCCAAGCTCGGCCACGCCGCCCTGGCCTCGGCGTCCCGCAGCGTTCTCCCGATGGTCGACCCCCGCACCGGCCACGTCCACGTCGCCAACGAGCTGCGCACTCCGTTCCCCGGAGCGGTGATCGAAGTCCTCAGCGGCGAGGCCCGCTGGTCCTTCGCCGGCGACCTGGCCGCCGACTCCCTGGCCTACGTCGGCCAGGTCAACATCCCCGCCACCGCCGAACGGGTCGAGGTGACGCTCCGCCAGCCCGACCTTGGCGAAGTCCTCAACGGCTACGAAGCAGCCCTGCTGAACGGCGTGCGGTCGGTCACGAAATAGCAACGCCAAACACGAAGAGCCCGGCGAGTAGTTCGGCGAACGTCACGACGGCCTTCGGGCCCTTGGAGCGCAACTGTGTCACCGCGTGCATCGCCGGGAATGCCGACAGTACTAAGGCAAAATTCATTCCTATCAACGTCAAGAAGGCGATGATCCAAGCGAGCCACACCACGAGTAGGACAACGGCGTCCCGGCGTCGCACGCTCATCTCGGTAACGATCGAGATCTCATTCTCGGCGATCATCTTTGACTTGAACACCGTGCCGAGCCGCCAACCGATGAAGCGCCAGCGGCCCGGCTCGTGCGGTTCCGATTCCGACGGGGGCCCGTACCTCCGCCGCATCATGTGCCGCAGGGGACCGGCCCAGTTGGCACCACCGGCCAAGTGCACTGAGCCGGCCACGTTGTCGATGATCTCTTCGGCGTCCGGCTTCCCCGGCCCGTCACGCCAGAAACGCAGCAGAAGCATGCTCGTGGGGCACTGGCGCAGTGGGCCCCAGTAGTCGCAGATCGCCGCTCCCCCTCGCGGATCATCCCACCGCCGAAGCGTGCGCACTGCCTCTTGTCCGCAGATCGTCGTCGAACTCACGGAGGCCTCGGGCGTGAGCCGGGCCACGGCATCCTTGACCAGAGCGATCGGATCGCCCGTGCCGGTGTCGTAGAGCCCGAACCGCAACCCGATCCGAACTCCGTTCTCGTAACGCCCCTCGGCACTGAACAACGCACCCGGAAGCATCATCCCGGCCTTCAGGAGCTCCTCGATGTCGGCAGGAAGGGCTCGTAGGCCACCCTCAGTGCCGTTCTTGTTCCGGACTGTCGGGATCGCGCTGGCACCCGGGACGTCCCACGTTGCCGGCACGGCCACGACGATCGTGTCAGGAGCAAACGCCACAACGTCGCATTTTGGCACCAGCTGGCCGGACGACGGCCGACCTGGAGTTGGTTAGGCCCTTCCTCGTCCGCCCCGGCGGCCGCCGCTGACAGCACAGCTTCGATGTCGACCCGCTGCTCGGCCACGGACGGTCGTCGCGTCGACGCGAATTTCCGGGAAGGCTCGGCGGGAGCGAGATCTGGCTTCAGTGAATCGTCGGACAGGACGAGCCTGATTCCATCCGGGATGCACCGGCATCAGTCTCCGGGCAGACCGACAGCGAGAAGGGCGACGAGGACCACCGCCAGGCCGACCCATGCCTTCCAGCCGGACTTCGCCGCTGCCGTCGCCCCGAGGTAGCACCCGGCCCCTGCCAAGACCAGCGGGGTCTCCCATCCGACCAGCCCGATAAGGAGCGCCAGCCAGACGACGAACTGAGCCAGCAACACGGCGCGGTCACGCTTTCGGGAACCAGCCTGGGTGGTGTACACCCCCAGCCGACTCTCGGGGACGAGCTTCGTGTGGAAAGCCGTTCCCAACCGAACGCCGCCGAGGCGCCAACCCTCCTTCGCCTCGGCGGCCGCCGGCGCTTCGTAGTAGCTGAGAGCAGCCCGGCGGTTTATCCCTGCGAAGAAGGTCGGAGCGATCAGGCTGAAGGAGCTCGCCATGTACTCGAGCTTGTTGGTGGCTTCGCTGCCAGAGCCGGAACCATCTCGCCAGAACCGAGCCACGACGAACTGATGATCGGGCTTTGGCACCGGCACCCACAGGTCGAGGACCGGCGCAGGAACCCCAGGCTGGTGCTCTGAGAAGGGCCAGTTGACACGTATGGCGTCGGCTTCCGCCATCACGACCGGCTTGACGTCAGCGGCGGCTGGAGCCGCCTTGGAAATGGCCTTAGATAGATCATCAAGGGATCCAGCAAGCCCGGGGTCATAGGTTCCGATCACGACACCACTTCGTTCGCTCCCCGAGCGTCCGTGGGACCGAAACACCTGACCTGGTAGGTCGAGTCCGGCAGTTACCAGATCGCAGACGCTCGCGGCTTGGCCGACAAGAAGTCCCTCTGAGAAGTCCTCATTCGGTGTCGTCGGACAGGGGCCGGCCCCCGGAATCTGCCAGGCAACGCGGTCGTCGCCGACGGCATGATCACGTGAAGGCGAAGGACCCGGCGATCGCGTCGAACAGGGCGATCAAGTCGTCCTCGAGACTGACAGTCGGACTGGCGAAGGCCACCACGGCGAGCAGGTCGGCGGTGCCCGGAACGGGGATGAAGAACTGGTGAGTGAGCAGTTCGAGCGGCTGCTCGGTGCCGGGGAAGCGCGTGTGGCGCCGCCCGGAGCGTTTCACCGCCCGGCCGGCATCGAGATCGACGACTGAAATGGTGCGGCCGCCCTCGCCGTCGGCGAGCTCGGTGGTCATCCGCGAAAAGTCGGTTCCGTCGGCGGCGGCATACACAGCGACGGTCAGGCTGGCCTGGACCACGACGTCCTCGAACGGTTCGACGTAGGCCGCGCAGTACACCACGCCCGACGCGGCGCAGTCGCGGGCGGCGTCGATGAGCATCCGCTCCAGCGACTCCCTGTTCGCCGCCACCGTCTCGTCCGCCTCAGCGGCGGCCCCGACCATCCGCCGAATCGTCGACGTCGATGTGGACGGGTCCACGTCGAGGCTCACCCACCCCGGCGGCAACGCCAGCCAGAACCCACGCCCTCCAGCGGTCGAGGAAGCGGGGTCGCTCATCCGATCGGAGCGTCGTCTTTCCCGGTGAACCGGAACGACTCCACGAGGCCATCAAAGAAGGCGTCGAGCTGGTCCTCATGCTCGAGGCTCGGGCTGAGCAACGAGAGGACCGCAACGACACCCTCGGAGCCGGGCACGCCGATGAACAGCCCCCAGGACATGAATCCCTCGGAACGTGCCCGCACCCGTAGCGCCGGACCCCACTCCAGCGACACCATCCGCCCGTCGGTGTCTTCGTCGGCGAACCGCTCGAACAGGCTGCCCGGATCGGTCGGGCCGTCCACCTCTTGTAGCGCCACCGAAACCAGCGCCTGCACGGGCCGGCCCTGCTCGTCGACCCAGAACCGGACCCCACACAACAGCTTCCCGTCGGCGATGGCCTCCTTGGTCATCGTCGACAACAACTCCTCCACCACGGCCCGCCGCTCGGCGGACGCCGGGTGGGCCCGCACGATCCCGTCCACGACCCGCCGCACCGACTGATCCGCGGTCTCGGGATTGAGATCGAGCGTCACCCAGTCCGCCGGCAGCACCAACGTGAACCCCGACGCCGAGAATCCCGCAGTGTCGCCTGAACTCACGACGTGGCCACCCCGAACACGAGCAAGGCACCAAGCACCACCGCCAGCATCACCACGGCCTTCAAGCCGCGCGAACGAAGCTGCGTCATAGTTGCCCCCGCAGTGGCGCCACCCAGCAGCATGACCGAGCCCACCCCGATGAGCGCCAGGGTGGCCGCGACCCAAGACAAGAACAGCACGAGAAACAGCAGACCATCGCGCGGCCGGATACCGCCCTTGGTCAAGAGTTCGACTTCCTTCGCGCTGAGCATCCCCGAGTGGTAGACCGTCCCAAGCCGCCAACCGGCGTAGCGGAAACGGCCCGGCTCGACTACCTCCGACTGCGGAGGCCCGTGCTTTTGCAGCGTGAGCTGCCTGAGCGGTCCCGAGAAGGAGGCGCCACCACCAATGAGGAAGGAGCCGGCCACATCCTCGAACAACTCCTCCTCATCCGGGCTCGCCGGCCCGGTTCGCCAGAACCGGAGCAGGACGAAGCTGGTCGGATCGTCTCCAAACCCCGACTTGATACCCGCCCAGTAATCGCAGATCAGGGAACCACCGCCGACGGCTCCGTCATCCCACCGCTGGAGCGTGCGCACGCCCTTCCCTGTGGCAAGGTGTGTCGGGCTCACATCGGCGTTCGGTGCGAGTCGGGCCACGGTTTCTTTGGCCAGAGAGACCGGGTTCGGACCTCCGGTGTCGTAGACCCCGACGCGCACGCCAACGCGCCCCCCCGCCGCGTTGGTGCCCTCGGCCTCGAACAGTGATCCGGGGAGCTTCATTCCGGAGGTCATCAGCTCGGCCACGTCAACCGGGACCGGTTCCAAACGACCCTCGGCATAGCCCTTGTTCGGCGTCGTCGGGATCGGTCCGGCACCGGGAATCGTCCATGTCGCCGGCACGAGTACGGCGATCATGTCAAGACGCAGCACCGCCGAACCTCCCCGCGACCGTATGCGCCCGGCGAGCGAGCCGACGCGTCATATCCGGGCAACAGCTCTCCCGAAGTCCATGACCCAAACCCCGACCCCGTCCGGGTCCTTCCACTCCCCTGGCGACGTCTGAACTGGGTCCGTGAAGATGTGCAGCGGGTCGTCCTTGTGCTTGTCCCACAACTTATGCGCCTTGGTCCCGCCCTTGTGGATCATCCCCGCCAGCGTGGGATCTGTTGACGTTCCAAGGATCTTGTCGTGAAGCTTGTTGTACTGGGTCACGCCCGTGCCGCCGAACTGAACGGCCTTGACCGAGAACAGCGCGACCCGATTCCCGGACACCGCTAGTTCCCCCATCTTCCAGGCTGCCGCCTGGACATATCGGGAGTCCCGGACGAACTTGGCGGCCTTTACCGGCCCCCCAGCAGCCGTGAGCCCGGCCAGCGCCCCATCCTTGGCTAACTGACCCCAGGACACGTCCGGGTCGTGGTAGAGGAGCTTGGACTCGGCATTCGCCCCGACCGAGGTGAGTTTGGCCCAAGCAGCCCAGACAAAGGCGGTACCGCTCGCTGCCCACACCTTCCCAGATAGTGCGAGGAGCCCGGGAAGGAAGGCTCCACCCACTCCGGCGGTGCTCAGCACGAATCCGGCAACAAACGCTACGGCGGCGACGGCGACCAGGGCGATCGCCACGATGGTGAGGACGTCGGAGAGGCGGTCGGCGAGGTCGCCGATGGCCCGGAGCATCTTGTGGTGGAAGTCTCGGGCATCATCGAGGCGGTCGCCTACCCAGCCACTGATGCGGTCCAGCAGGCCTTTGTTCTGCATGCCGATGTCGCTGGCGTGCTCGAGCTTGGCGACCGCTTGCGCCTCCGCGGTCTCGCGTTCCTGGCGGATCCGCTCAACGGCGGCTCGGGCGGCTGCCAGACGCGCCGCGGGCCCCTCGGCGGCGTCGGAGCCGCAGGGACCAGGCCCACCCAGTGGTGGAGCTGATCCGATCATCTCCGGGTTCACTGGCGCCGTCACGCCCTGCGGGTCCGTCATGGCCCGGATGGCTGCGGCGTGCTCCTCGTCGGCGCAGGCCGCCTTGCCGAGCTCGATGTCAGCTTGGCCCTGGAGTTGGCGGAGGCGAGCTCCGTAACTCAGCAGCGCCTCGGATGCGTCCTGATAGCTGTCGTGCAACTTGTCGAGCTTTCTCGGAAGCTCACTGATGTCCGCCCGGAACGCGTCGGCGGCTTCGCCCCGCCAGATCGTCTCGTCGGTGCCTTCGGCCAGGCGGCGCAGCCAGCAACTCACCTCGCCGGCCCGGTGGGCCGTCTCGCCGAAGAAGGACGACAGCGTGTCGTAGGCGCACGGATCCCCCGGAGTGGGGTCACCGCCCACAAGCTCCCACTCCGGCGCAGTCCGGGCGTACATCAGTGCGGCGGGTCGCTCCCGGGGGGAGGCGGGCCCAGCGGAGTGGCGGCCCCCGTGGTGGACCCCGTGGCGGCGACGAGCTTGCCTTCGACGATCCGGTAGGTCTCGGCCGCCTTCCGCACGTTGGCGGCGCACGCCTCAACGGAGTTCCGGATCTCCTTGCGCCCGTCCCGCCATCCGCTCACGAAACGGTCGACGGCCTCCTCGATCCGTGGCGACCCGAGCCGGGCGTCGTACATGTCGACCTTGTCGTCCACGTCATCCAGAGCGGCGCCGATCGTGTCGAGCTGGCGGGCCAGCTCCTCCATGGCGTCAAGGTCGCAGTAGAGCTCGCAATCGCCGCCGTCGCCCATCCTCCGGCCGCCTCCTGGCCGAGCGGCCGATACCGGCCGGTGGGCGGCAGATTACCGATGCCGGTTTACCAGCGGCAACGCATCGGATACGGCGACGAACTCCAGATGCCGAACCTGGCGTTCCTTTACCGGAATACTGCGGAAAAGGAACGCCAGAACGGGGCGGCCGAGCGGCCGGGCGGGGCGGGTCAGCGGCGGGCGGCCAGGCGGCGGTTGCGGAACTTGGCCCGGACGTAGTCGCCGTTCATGATGACGATGTTCTCCAGGGAGATCCGCTTGGGGCAGGCGGCTTCGCACTCGCCGTGGAGGGTGCAGCTGCCGAAGAACTCCTCCATCCGCTCCACCATGGCCTCGGTGCGGGAGTAACGCTCGGACTGACCCTGGGGCAGCAGGTTCAGGTGGGCGATCTTGGCCGCCGTGAACAGCTGGGCGGCGCCGTTGGGGCAGGCGGCCACGCAGGCGCCGCAGCCGATGCAGGCGGCGGCGTCGAAGGCGGCGTCGGCCACGGTCTTCGGCACGGGGATGATGTTGGCCTCCGGCGCCGCGCCCGGCGTCACCGAGATGTAGCCGCCGGCCTCGATGATCCGGTCGAGGGCGCTGCGGTTGACGACGAGGTCCCGCACGATGGGGAACGCCGCCGCCCGCCACGGCTCGATCTCGATGACGTCGCCGCTGCGGAACTTCCGCATGTGGAGCTGGCAGGTGGCCGTGCCGAGCTGCGGGCCGTGGGCCTGACCGTTGATCATCATGCCGCAGGAACCGCAGATGCCTTCCCGGCAGTCGTGCTCGAAGGCCACCGGCTCCTCGCCCCGGGCGATCAGCCGCTCGTTCAACAGGTCGAGCATCTCGAGGAACGACATGTCCTCGCTCACGTCGGGCACGTCGTACTCGACCATGCGCCCTTCGCTGTTCGGGCCCGCCTGGCGCCAGATGCGCAGCTTCAGGTCGAGGGTGCGCATGGCGTGCTGGGCCGGCGAGGCGGCGGCCGTCTGGCCGTTGCCGTTGGTCTGGCTCACTTGTAGCTCCGCTGGGCGAGGTGGACGTGTTCGAAGGTGAGCGTTTCCTTGTTGAGGATCGGCTCGGCGCCGGGGCCGCCGTACTCCCAGGCGGCGGCGTAGGCGAAGCGGTCGTCGTCGCGCATCGCTTCACCGTCCTCCGTCTGGTGCTCCACCCGGAAGTGACCGCCGCACGACTCCTCCCGGTGCAGCGCGTCGCGGCACATGAGCACGGCGAGGTCGAAGAAGTCGTCGACCCGCCCGGCCTTCTCCAGCGACTGGTTCAGCGTGTCGGCCGAGCCGAGCACCCGCAGGTCGCGGTCGAAGTCGCTGCGCAGGGCGGTGATCTCGGAGATGGCCTTCTCCAGACCCTCCTTGCTGCGGGCCATGCCGCAGTTGTCCCACATGATCTTGCCCATCTCGCGGTGGAGGTCGTCGACCGAACGGGTGCCGTTGGTGGCGAGGTATTTCTTCGTCCGGTCGGCCACCTCGGCTTCGGCGGCGCGGAACACCGGATCGTCGCTCGGCACCACCGACTGGCCCAGCATCCCGGCCAGGTAGTTGGGGACGGTGTAGGGCAGCACGAAGTACCCGTCGGCCAGGCCCTGCATGAGCGCCGAGGCCCCGAGCCGGTTGGCGCCGTGATCGGAGAAGTTCGCCTCCCCGCCGACGAACAGCCCGGGAATGGTGCTCATCAGGTTGTAGTCCACCCACAGGCCGCCCATCGTGTAGTGGACGGCGGGGTAGATCCGCATGGGCACCTCGTACGGATCCTCACCGGTGATCCGCTCGTACATCTCGAAGAGGTTGCCGTAGCGCTCCTCGATGACCTTGCGGCCGAAGCGCTCGATGCCCGTCTTGAAGTCGAGGTACACGCCGTTCTTGAGCGGGCCGACGCCGCGGCCCTTGTCGACCTCGAGCTTGGCCGCCCGGGAGGCGACGTCGCGGGGCACGAGGTTCCCGAACGCCGGGTAGCGGCGCTCGAGGTAGTAGTCCCGCTCCGATTCGGGGATCTGGTTCGGCGGACGGGGGTCGTCGAACTCCATCGGCACCCAGATGCGACCGTCGTTGCGGAGCGACTCCGACATCAGCGTGAGCTTGCTCTGGAACTCGTCGCTGGCCGGGATGCACGTCGGGTGGATCTGCGTGAAGCAGGGGTTCCCGAACGCCGCACCCTTCTTGTAGGCCCGCCAGATGGCCGTGGCGTTGGACGCCTTGGCGTTGGTCGACAGGTAGAAGACATTGCCGTAGCCGCCGGTGCAGAGCAGCACCGCATGGGCCGAGTGCGACGTGATCTGGCCGGTGTGCAGGTTGCGGACGACGATGCCGCAGGCCCGCCCGTCCTTCACCACCAGGTCGAGCATCTCGGAGCGGGGGAACATCTGCACCGTTCCGGCCTCGATCTGGCGGCACAGCGCCGAGTAGGCGCCGAGCAGGAGCTGCTGGCCCGTCTGGCCCCGGGCGTAGAACGTGCGGGACACCTGCGCCCCACCGAAGGACCGGGTGTCGAGCAGGCCGCCGTACTCCCGGGCGAACGGCACGCCCAGCGCCACGCACTGATCGATGATGTCGACCGACAGCTGGGCCAGGCGGAAGACGTTGGCCTCCCGGGCCCGGAAGTCGCCGCCCTTCACCGTGTCGTAGAACAGGCGGTAGATGGAGTCGCCGTCACCCCGGTAGTTCTTGGCCGCGTTGATACCGCCCTGGGCGGCGATCGAGTGGGCCCGGCGGGGGCTGTCGTGGAAGGTGAAGGCCTTCACCCGGTAGCCCAGCTCGCCGAGCGTGGCGGCGGCGGCCGCACCGGCCAGACCCGTCCCCACCACGATGACCTCGAAGCGGCGGCGGTTGTGGGGCGCCACCAGCTTCATGTTGAACTTGTGCGAGTCCCACTTCTCCTCGATGGGGCCCTCGGGGATGGCCGAGTTGAGCTGGATCATCGGGCCCGCTCCACGACCTGGGCCACGGCGTGCCTCGTGGAGGACGACCGCTCGTCCTCGTCGATGATCCCGGCCTGGACGGCGATCGGGAACGAGATGTTGCCGAGGAGGATGATCCCGGCGAAGCCGACGGCGAACGAGCGGCGGAAGCGGACCAGCCGGGGATTCGACACCCCGAGGCTGGCGAAGAGGCTCCAGGCGCCGTGGAAGATGTGGACCGCCAGGGCCAGGTTGGCGACGACGTAGGCCACGGCCACCGGCACCCGGGAGAAGCTCTCCACCAGGTTGTGGTACACGTCGCCCCGGACGAAGTCGGGGTTGGCCGACCCCCACGTCAGGTCGGCCAGGTGGAAGATCACGAAGAGGATCACGATGATCCCCGTCCACCGCATGGTCCGGCTGGCGAAGTTGGCGGCGACGTACTCCCGGTCGGAGGCGTACTTCGTCGGGCGGGCCCGGTGGTTCATGCGGGTCAGCGCGTAGGCGGCATGCATGTGGATGGCGAAGGCGGCGATCAACCCGCCCCGCAGGATCCACAGGAACACCGTGCGGGGCAGGGCGGGAACGGCGATCTCCCGGAGCCATTCGCCGTAGTGGTTGATGTCCTCCGCCCCCAGATAGACCTTGAGGTTCCCGATCATGTGGACCAGGACGAACCCGAGCAGCATGATCCCGCTGACCGCCATGGCCCACTTCTTGCCGACGGCCGACTGGTACAGGTCGAGCGGCCAGGGCCACTTCCGCCGGGTGGGCTGCACCCGACGCAAGGGCGCGCTGCTCTGATCCTGTTGCATCAGATCCAAGAGAAAGCCCTCCCGAATGCTTTGGAACGGGGGCCAGGTAAGGCCGCCGAGCCTGCGCCGATGGTACCTGCGGGCCTTGTGAAAGCTCGGAAGCAGAAATTCGGTGGCGGGGGCCCGGCCGGTTCGGTGACACTCGATGCCATGAGCGTCTGGCCCATCGAACCGCTCAATCCGGCGACCGCCTCCGACGGCGACCTGGCCGGCCTGCACGCCCTGGAGACGGCCCTCGAGCTCGAGGCGCTCCCGGGCGAGCCGGTCGCGCCCCTCGAGCATACGGTGGCCGAGCTCCGGAACGCCCCGCCCTTCCGGGTCCGCGAGGGGTGGGTCGTGCGCCAGGGTGGCTCCTCGCCCGAGATCGTGGCCTGGGGCAGCGCCTCCTACGCCGACGTGCCTGAGAACCGCAACCATGCCCACGTCTGGCTGGCCGTGCACCCCGAGGTGCGCGGCCTCGGCCTCGGCTCCGCCCTCCTCGACCGGGCGGTGGAGGCGGCCCGGCGGTGGGGCTGCACCGTCCTCGACCTCGAGGCCCGGGTCGGCGGCCCCGGCGAGCCGTTCCTGCGGGCCATCGGGGCCGAGCGGCGGCTCATCGAACGGCAGAGCCGGTGTCGCACGGCCGACATCGACCGCCAGCTGCTCGAGGGCTGGGTCCGCCGGGCCGGGGAACGGGCGGCCGGGTACTCACTGGTCGCCTGGGACGGGCCCTGCCCTGACGAGCTCCTCGACGCCTTCGTCGAGCTGAAGGGCGTCATGAACACGGCTCCCCTCGAGGCCTTCGAGTGGGAGGACGAGCGGGTGACCGCCGAGCAGTGGCGGGCGATCGAGGCGGCCTGGGCCGCCCGGGGCTCCGAGCCATGGTACGTCTGTGCCCGTCACGACGACAGCGGTGAGCTGGCCGGCTACACCGAGCTCGTCTTGACCGCCACGTGGCCCCAGATGGCCGCCCAGGGCGACACCGGCGTGTGGCCCAAGCACCGGGAGCGGGGCCTCGGCCGGTGGCTCAAGGCGGTCAACGCCCTGCGCCTCCTCGACGAGCGACCCGAGGTGGAGTTCATCGACACGTGGAACGCCGGCAGCAACGAGGCGATGCTCGGCATCAACGTGGCGATGGGCTTCCGGCCCCTGGAGAACTGGGGCGACTGGCAGGTCTCGACCGATGCGGTGGCGGCGGCGCTGGAGCGCCGCCGC
>JBFLYK010000004.1:175643-240864 GCA_040756995.1 Actinomycetota bacterium
GGCGGGGGTGGGGGCGCGGGGGGGGGGGGGGGGGGGGGGGGCCCCCCCCCCCCGTCTCGAAGCGTCGTAGCCAGGGCGCCCTGGCGAGGCCTACTGCTCGTCGGAGAGGAACGGCATGAGCAGCCGGCCGAACTCGTCGTTCACGCTGGTGGGAATGAGGTAGCCCTCTTCGGCCCGGATGGCGTCCCAGTGGTCGCGGACGTCTTCGACCGTCAGGTCCTTCTTGAAGTAGCCGGGTGCCTCGGCGATGAAGATGCGGGAGACGCGGCCGGCGCCGACGCTGTAGATCTCGCCCGTCACCGAGCACTCCTCCGAGGCCAGGTAGGCGACGACCGGCGACACCAGAGCCGGGTCCACCTTTTCGACCAGCGGGCCGAGAATCTCTTCGGTCATGCGGGTCCGGGCCACCGGGGCGATGGCGTTGGCCCGGATGTTGTACTTGCCGCCCTCCTGGGCCCAGACCCGGGTGAGCCCGATGATGCCCATCTTCGCCGCGCCGTAGTTGGCCTGGCCGAAGTTGCCGAAGATGCCGGCCGCCGACGAGGTCGACACGATCCGGCCGTAGGCCTGTTCGCAGAAGTGCGGCCAGGCCGCCCGGGTGACGTTGTAGGCCCCGGTGAGGTGGACGGCGATGACCGGTTCCCACAGGTCGGGAGTCATGTTCTTGAAGCTCTTGTCCCGCAGGATCCCGGCGTTGTTGATGACGATGTCGACCCGCCCGAAGGCGTCGAGGGCCGTCTTCACCATGGCCTCGGCGCCTTCCTGGGAGGCCACGCTGTTGGCGTCGGCCACCGCCACGCCGCCGAGCGCCTCGATCTCTTTGACCACCTGCTGGGCCGGACCGGTCGACGACCCGGTGCCGTCGACGGCGCCCCCGAGGTCGTTGACCACGACCTGAGCCCCGCGCGAGGCCAGCAGGAGGGCGTGGTGCCGCCCCAGTCCGCCCCCGGCGCCGGTGATGATCGCCACCTTGCCCTCGAAACCGACCTCCGACATGCATCCTCCTCGGCGCCCTCGCGCTGTATTTACCAAGCGCCAGAATACGCAGCGGTGACGCCCCGGTAACAAACAATCCACCCTCAGATCGGGCGAAACCGCATCGGAAGCGACCGCCACTACGGTGGACGGGCGTGGGCGCTCCCCCGTCACGACAGGATGGCAGCGCAAACCGCCGCCGCGAGGCGATCCTCGCCGCCGCCCTCGACCTGTTCCGGAAGCGAGGGTTCCACTCGGTCGGAGTGGACGAGATCGGGACCGCCGCCGGCATCTCCGGGCCGGGCGTCTACCGCCACTTCTCGGGCAAGAGCTCACTGCTGGTGGCGCTGTTCGACTCGATCAGCGAACGGCTGCTGCTCGGCGCCGAGGAGATCCAGAAGGCCGACCACCCGGCGCAGGAGACACTCGACCGGCTGATCGCCTTCCACGTGGCCACCGCGGTGGAGGAGCGGGCGATGCTGGCGGTGTGGCTCCAGGACCAGCGCAGCCTGCCCGACCCTGACGAGGAGCGCATCCGGCGCCGGCAGGCCGAGTACCTCGGGATCTGGCTGACGACGCTGGCCCGCCTGCGGCCGGAGCTGGCGCCGGCCGAGGCGGAAACCGTCGTCCACGCCGCGGTGGGGGCGATCAACTCCGTGGCCCTCCACGACACGGCACTTCCGCCCGACGCGCTGGAAGCGCTGCTGGCCAACGCCGCCCGGGCGGTGCTCCGGGCCGCCTGACCCCCTGACCCCCGGGGAAGCCGACCCTCCGGCCTCGACGTAAGCTCCGGCGCCGATGCGGCCGTCCATCACCAAACTGCTGGTGGCCAGCCGGGGTGAGATGGCCCGGCGGGTGGTCCGGACCGCCCGGGAGATGGGGATCGCCACCGTGGCGGTCTTCACCGAGGCCGACCGCGGCGCCCTCCACGTGGCCGACGCCGACGAGGCGGTGGCCCTCGACCGGTTGTCGGGCCGCGGCCCGGGCGCCTACCTCGACGGCCCGGCCCTGGTCGAGGCGGCCCGGCGGGCCGGCGCCGACGCCGTCCATCCCGGCGCCGGACCCCTGGCCGAGGACGCCGGGTTCGCCTGGCGCTGCGCCGAGGCCGGGCTGCTCTACGCCGGTCCGTCCCCCGAGGCGATCGCCACCCTGGGATCGAAGCTGGAGGCCAAGGCGCTGGCCGCCGGGGCCGGCGTCCCGGTCCTCGAGGCCGAGGAGGTCGAGGGGTACCCGCCCGGCAAGCTCGAGGCCGCCGCCGAGGTGCTGGGGTGGCCGGTGGTGGTGAAGGCGTCGGCCGGCGCCGGAGGACGGGGCCTGCGGGTGGTGCGGGAAGGGGAAGATCTCGTCGGGGCGGTCGAGGCCACCCGCCGGGAGGCGACCGCCTGCTTCGGGGACGGGACGCTGTTCCTCGAGCCGTGGCTCGAGCCGATCCGCCGCGTCGACGTGCAGATCTTCGGTGACGCGGCCGGCCGGCTGGTGCACCTCTTCGAGCGGGACGGGTCCCTGTCCCGCCACCACCGGACGGTCATCGAGGAGGCGCCGGCGCCGAAGCTGCCCCAGCCGCTGCGGGAACGGCTGGTGGAGGCGGCGCTGGCCGTGGCCGAGGCCGTCGGGTACGCCGGCGCCGGGACGGTCGAGTTCCTCGTCGCCGGCGAGCAGCTGTGGTTCGGTGAGATCAACACCCGGCTCGACCTCGGCCACCCCGTCACCGAGGCGATCCTCGGCCTCGACCTGGTGCGGATGCAGCTGGCGGCGGCCGAGGGCCGGCCCCTGCCGGTCGAGGCCCGGCACTGCTCCCCGTCCGGCCACGCCGTGGGAGCCCGCCTGTGCGCCACCGGCGCCGACGACGACGGCACCGCCACCGGCCGGGCGGCGGAACCCCGCCGGCTCCGCCGGTTCGAGATCGATCCCGCTCCCGGGCTGCGGGTGGAGACCGGCGTCGCCACCGGCTCGCTGGTCACCCCCGATGACGGCCTCCGGCTGGCCACGGTCGTGGCCCACGCCCCGACCCGGACGGAGGCCATCCACCGCCTGGCCGCGGCCCTGGAGGGCATGCGGATCCACGGCCTGCGGACCAACCGCGACGATCTGATCGCCGTCCTGCGCCACCCCGCGTTCCTGGCCGGCGAGGTCGACACCGGATTCCTCGACCGTGAGGACGCCGCCCTGGAGCATCCCTTGGCCCGTCCCCGGGGAGGACCCGAAGCCGTGCGCCTCCACGCCCTGGCCGCCGCCCTGGCCGGTCTCCCCCGCGATGGCGACATCGCCTCAGGCTCCACGATCTTCGCCGGTCCGGCCGGCGAGCGCGTCGAGGTCCGCTACCGGCTCGACGCCACCGGGGCGGTGGCCGACGCCGACGTCCACGCCGAGATCGACGGTGTCCCACTGCCCGGCCTGAGGATCGGCGCCGTCACCCCGGAGGCCGTCGACATCGAGGTCGACGGCCTCCGCCGCCGGGTGGCCGTGGCCCGCTCCGGCGACATCGTCGACTGCGACAGCCGCCTCGGCCACACCGAGCTGGTGGTGCTGAAGGTCTGCTACGAGGCGTAGTCGGCCAGGTCCGGCTCCCGCTCCACCTGGTTCTCCCCGAGCTTGGCCGGGGCGTGCGTCCAGAAGTCGGCTTCGCCGGCGACGAGGTCGGCCGGGGTCACGCCGGGCATCGTCCGTTGCAGGCACAGCGCCGGGTCGAAGCGGCTCTTGTCGGCCGGCCCGGGGTGGCGGAGGGCGTCGAGCACCAGGCCGTAGACGGCGGCGTCGAAGACCATCTCGATGTGTTCGACGACCCGGCCGGGGCAGACGTCCTGGACGGTGATGTTCGTGCCGCCCTCGAGATCGGCCGTCGAATAGGGCTGCACCAGTTCGTCGGTCAGGGTGTACACCGACGTGTACGACACGTCGCCCGGCGTCTCGTCGCCGGCGTTGAGCGCCCCCATGAACTTCGACTCCATCCGCATCTGCCACAGCGCCGCCACGCAGGCCGAGCTGCAGTAGATGTCGGTCTGGCGCCAGCCGTGGTACGGGGCGGCGATGCCGATGAGGTCGTCGACCAGGTTGCGGATGTCGGGCCAGTACTTGATCGCCCACCGCACCTCCAGCGGGCCCTGGCTGTGGCCCACCACCTGGACCTTCTGGTTGGCCCGGGCGGCGATGGTGCGGATGGCGTAGACGGTGCGTTCGGCCGAGGCTTGGATGTCGCCGGTGGCCTCGTCGACCAGCTCGACGGTACAGACGTCGTAGCCCAGCTTGGGCAGCACGCGGCCGAAGTTGGAGCCCCAGTTGCGCCGGCCGGTCTCGGTGGTGGCGTGGACCAGCAGCACCGGCTGGTGCGTGCCCGAGAACGTCTCGGGGCAGGTCAGCGTCCTGGCCAGCGCGTCGGGCGATTCCCGGAGCGCCGGGCCGGGGTACCCGGACGCCCGGGCGGGGGCGGGCAGCAGGGTGCAGGTGAGGGCGGTGGCGGCGACGAGAACTGTGATCCGAGGTCTCATGGGGCCATCGTCGAGGGGGCCGGGCCGGGCTGTCGAGGGTTGTGTCACCCGTCGGCAAGACCGGCCGGCGTGCTCACTGCGGGTGGCCGCCGTATCAGCATGTGCAACAGCGGGAGGAGGCCGATGAGGCTCCCGGCGTACACTTCCCGTCGGGGGAGGACACGAAGACCGTGGCTACGTCGCAGCAAGACCGGGGTCCGCACCTGATCCAGAGCGTGTCGCGGGCACTGCGGATCCTCGACGAGATCAGCGCCTCCTCCGGTGGGCTCACGGCCAAGGAACTGGCCCAGCGCTGCGGTCTGACGCTTCCCACCACCTACCACCTGCTCCGCACGCTGGCCTGCGAGGGCTACGTGATCCGCCGGCCACAGGGCAGCTACGTGCTCGGCCTGAAGATCGCCGCCCACTTCCAGCATCTGCTCGACGTCATGGGCCGGCCGCCGGAGGTGCACGACGTCCTGCGGCACTTCGCCGGCACCACCGGCCATTCCGCCTACTACGGCCAGGTGGTGGACGGGCGGGTCGTGTTCACCGACCTGTTCGAAGGCCCCCGGTCGCCCCACGTCGAGGATCTGGCCGTCGGGTTCGCCGAGGCGGCCCACGCCACCGCCCTCGGCAAGGCGCTGTTGTCGACGATGCCGGGCCCCGAACGGCACCGCTACCTCGAGGAACAGGGCCTGCGGCCCTTCACCCGCAACACCGTCGTCGACCTCGAGCAGTGCGAGCACGAGCTGCGCATGGCCCGGGGCGTCCTCAAGCTGTTCGTCGACCTCGAGGAGTTCCGCGACGAGGTGTGCTGCGCGGCGGTGGTGATCCCCGGCGACCGGCCGGCGGCCATCGCCGTGACATCGGGCCTGGAGCGCTGGAAGCAGACCAGCAGCCTGCTGACCCGGGAGCTGCGGCTGCGGGCCGGCGACCTGGCGGCCCGTTAACCCCGGGGGCCCGGGGGTGTCCCCCGGGACGACAGGCTGAGCCCGTCCGAGGCGAGCGCCCGCAGGGCCGTCAGCACCGGTCCCGCGCCGGCCCGGGGATTGGTACTGATCTCGAAGTCGCACGCCCCGATCCGCCCGTCGTGCTCGACCTCGCACAACGTGTCGACCGCCGCCACGCCCCGGTGCATCGACAGCACCCCGTCGACCGCCTTCGGGAACAGGGTGAGCTGCTCGCCGTCGGCGGTGCGCCACGTGACCTCGCCCCCGCGGTGGGTCAGGCCGTCGGCCTCCATGTGGACGACGATGTCGACGTCGGCGTAGCTCACCTCGCCGTCGCGCACCAGGTAGCCGACCGTGAGCAGGGTGCCATCGGTGGCGTGCCAGGCGATGGAGCCGAACGACAGCGCCGGCCCGAACGTGCCGGAGACCCAGCGGTGGGACAGCAGCGTGTCCCACCGGCGGGGACCCCAGCTGTGGTCCCGGTGGGCGAACCCGTTGATCTCGTAGGTGGCGCCGCCGAGGACGGCGATGCCGGTCACGCCGCCCGACGCCTCGAAGTGGTGGGCGGCGAACTCCTCCGACACGGAACTGTCCTTCGGGAAGAAATCGGTCCGGGGATAGAAGTCGTTGACGACGAGGTCGAGCTCGCAGCCGTCCTCCTTCACCCGGAGCCGGGGGTGCGGGTCGAAGGTCAGCTGCTGGCCGGGCCCGGCGGCGAACCCGTCGGGCAGCCGGTCCTCGGGCCGGTAGGAGATCACCTGGTTGCGCCGGAAGCGGGTGCCATCCCGGCTCACGACCCCGCACCAGGAGGCGGTGACGCCGGCCGGGACCTCATGGCCGATGCGGTGTACGCCGCCGACGCCCACCTTGGGGTCGTACCAGTGGAGGAAGACGCTCTCCTGCCACGCCGGGTCGGCCCCCGGGTCGTGGGGGAGCTCGTCGAGATCCCCGTACTGAACCGGTTCCGTAGGCATCGGCCCAGGCTACGAGCCAGAATGGGCCCAACCAAAAGGGGGGGACGTGATCGAGGTCAAGAGCGTCAGCGAGCCGGAAGAGGTCCGGGCCTTCGACGGCGGGCGCATGGAGATCGTCTGGGTCGGGGGCACGACGGTGGTCCGGGCCACGTTCGATCCGGGCTTCCGGTGGTCGACCGCGCTCAAACCGAAGGCGGGGACCGACAGCTGCCAGCTCCCCCACATGGGGTACGTCGTGTCGGGCAAGGTCTGCTTCGCGCCCGACGAAGGCGAAGAGGTCGTCCTGTCCCCGGGCGACGTCTTCGCCGTGCAGCCCGGCCACGACACCTGGGTCGTCGGCGACGAGCCGGCCGTCATCATCGACTTCACCGGCGACGACCACCTGGCCAAGATGCTGGAGTGGTCCGGGACGTGAATCGCCTCTGAACGGTTGACGTCTGCTCCGTTATTTACTAGTTACATTAGGACTAGTTGACGGATGACGCCTACTATCCGGCGCGCAGCGTCGTAACCACTTCCGGGGAGGTTCACCCACTTGGATTCCCACCGCAGGGCCTTGCTTCGGCGCGCCTTGGGGACGGCCGCCGCCGTCACCATCGCCGCCACCGCCGCCGTCGTCGCGCCGGCCGCCGCCGACCATCCAGGTCACAGCGAACAGGAGTGCCGCGGCTACCCGAGCTACCCCGGGTCGCCGAACCCCTGGATCAAGATCGTCGCCGAGGACAACCAGTTCGACACCGACTGCCTGCAGGGTCCCGCCAACCGGAAGTTCCGGATCTACCTCGACAACCGGGACTCCGACCCGCACAACATCTCGATCTACAGCGCCGACCCGTCCAAGGACAAGAAGGCCGAGCAGTTCTACAAGGGCAAGGCCGTCAAGGGACCGGGGCAGGAGGAGTACGCCATCGACGAGCTCCCGCCCGGTGAGTACTTCTTCCGGGACGACAAGACCCCCGGCATGACCGGCACGCTCTCGATCCCCAAGCCGAAGAAGTAGCGAGCGACCAGCGCAGCACCACGGCTCGGCTCAGGGGCCCGGTGCCGGGCTCCTGAGCCGCACTCTTCCGTTGACCACGGCGACGCCCTCGGCGGCGAGCCGGCGGGCGTGTTCCGCTTCGTGGCCCGGCACCAGCCGGCCGTTGGCCGCCACGACCCGCCACCACGGCAGATCCTCCGGACGGGTGGCCAGCAGATGGCCGACGGCCCGGGCTGCACCCGGCCGCCCGGCATCGGCCGCCACCTCCCCGTAGGTCACGACCTCCCCCGGCCGCAGGCCCCGGATGACCGCCTCGGCCCGCTCGGCGAACTTCCCGCTCAAGACGGGGCGACCGGTTGGGGCTCGCGGTCCTTGCGGCCGAACACCCGGCGAAAGGCCCGCCACACGGGGTCATAGCGGAGATCGACGACCCTCTCCTTCAACGGGATGATGGCGTTGTCGGTGATGTGGATCCCCTCGGGACAGACCTCGGTGCAGCACTTGGTGATGTTGCACATCCCGAGCCCCATGCGGTCCTGCAGGAGCTGGCGGCGGTCGTTGGTGTCGAGGGGGTGCATCTCGAGCGCGGCGTAGCGGACGAACAGGCGGGGACCGGCGAAGGCGCCCTTGTTCTCGGGATGGTCGCGGATGACGTGGCAGACCGTCTGGCACAGGAAGCACTCGATGCACTTGTGGAATTCCTGGACGCGGTCGACGTCCTCCTGGCGCATGCGGTGCGTTCCGTCGGGCCCGCGGGGCCGGGGCTTGAAGGCCGGCACTTTCTTGGCCATCTCGTAGTTGTAGGACACGTCGGTGACGAGGTCGCGGATCAGCGGGAACGTCCGGAGCGGCGTGACGGTGATGGGTTCGCCGGGTTCGAAGACGTTCATGCGGGTCATGCACAGCAACCGGGGAAGGCCGTTGATCTCGGCGCTGCAGGAACCGCACTTGCCCGCCTTGCAGTTCCAGCGGACGGCCAGGTCTCCGGCCTGGGTGGCCTGGAGCCGGTGGACGACGTCGAGCAGCACCTCCCCTTCCTCGGCCGCCACCTGGTAGTCGGAGAGGGCACCGCCGGCGGCGTCGCCCCGCCACACCCGCAGCGTGACGGTGGTCGTCATTGAGCCTCCAGGAGGGCACACAGCTCGTCGGGCATGGGCGGCTTCGGTTCGTGGCTGAGGGTCACCTCGTCTCCCCGTTGACGGACGACGACGTTGAACTTGCCCTGCTCGGGGTCGGCCTGCGGATAGTCCTCCCGCGTGTGGCCTCCGCGACTCTCCCGCCGTTCGAGGGCGGCGCGGGCGATGCATTCCGACACCGCCAGCATCGAGCGCAGGTCGAGCGCCAGGTGCCAGCCGGGGTTGTACTGGCGATGCCCTTCCACCCCGACCCGCTCGGCCCGCTCCCGGAGTACGGCGAGTTCCTCCAGCGCCCGCTTCAGTTCGTCCTCGGTGCGGATGATGCCGACCAGGTTGTGCATGCACTCCTGGAGGTCGCTCTGGATGGAGTAGGGATTCTCGGAGCCGCCTTCGAAGGGCCGGAGGGCCTGGCGGGCGCAGTCGTCGACCGTCGCCTGGTCCACCGACGGCCGGACGTCGAGCCCGCCGGCGTACTCCGCCGCACCGAGGCCGGCCCGCCGGCCGAAGACCAGCAGGTCGGACAGGGAGTTGCCGCCCAGCCGGTTGGCGCCGTGGAGACCGGCGGCGACCTCGCCGGCGGCGAACAGCCCGGGAACGGTGGACACCTGGGTCTCGGCGTCGACCCGGACACCACCCATCACGTAGTGGCAGGTGGGGCCGACCTCCATGGGCTCCTTGGTGATGTCGACGTCGGCCAGCTCCCGGAACTGGTGGTACATCGACGGCAGCCGCTTCTTGATGTACTCGGCGTCGCGGCGGGTGGCGATGTCGAGGAAGACGCCGCCGTGGGGACTGCCCCGGCCCTCCTTGGTCTCGGTGTTGATGGCCCGGGCGACCTCGTCCCGGGGGAGCAGGTCAGGGGTCCGCCGGCAGTTCTTCTTGTCGGTGTACCACCGATCGGCTTCCTCCTCGGTGTCGGCCGTCTCGGCGGCGAACATCTCGGGGATGTAGCGGAACATGAACCGCTCCCCTGCGCTGTTGCGCAGCACCCCGCCGTCGCCCCGCACCCCCTCGGTGACGAGAATGCCGCGCACCGACAGCGGCCACACCATCCCGGTGGGGTGGAACTGCACGAACTCCATGTCCATCAGGTCGGCGCCGGCCCACAGCGCCAGCGCGTGACCGTCGCCGGTGTACTCCCAGGAGTTGGAGGTGATCTTGTAGGCCTTGCCGATGCCGCCGGTGGCGAGCACGACGGCGGGAGCCCGGAAGATCACGAACCGGCCCGACTCCCGCCAGTACCCGAAGGCGCCGGCGATCCGGTCGCCGTCCTTCAGCAGCCGGGTGATCGTGCACTCCATGAACACGTCGATGCCCCGGTGCACGGCGTGCTGCTGCAGGGTCCGGATCATCTCCAGGCCGGTGCGGTCGCCGACGTGGGCCAGGCGGGCGTAGCGGTGACCGCCGAAGTCCCGCTGGAGGATGCGCCCGTCCGCCGTGCGGTCGAAGAGCGCCCCCCACTCCTCGAGCTCGAGGACCCGTTCCGGCGCTTCCTGGGCGTGGATCTGAGCCATGCGCCAGTTGTTGATGAGCTTCCCGCCCCGCATCGTGTCGCGGAAGTGCACCCGCCAGTTGTCCTCGGGGTAGACGTTGCCGAGGGCGGCGGCGATGCCCCCTTCGGCCATCACCGTGTGGGCCTTGCCCAGCAGCGACTTGCAGACCAGGGCGGTGCGGGCCCCGGCCGCCGAGGCTTCCACGGCCGCCCGCAGCCCGGCGCCGCCGGCTCCGACGACCACCACGTCGAAGTCGTGGGTCTCGTACTCGGCCATCTAGAAGAACCTCAGGTCCCGGATCGTGCCGTTGGCCACGAGCCGGATGTAGAGGTCGGTGGCGGCCACGCCGACGAGGCTGATCCAGGCGATGAGCATGTGCCGCTCGTTCAGCCTGGTCACGAACTTCCAGACGCCGTAGCGGGCCGAGTTCTCCGACAGGCAGTCGATGCGCCCGCCGCAGACGTGGCGGCAGGAGTGGCACGACAGCACGTAGGTGGCGAGCAGGATGGCGTTGGCCAGGAGGATCAGGGTGCCGACGCCCATCCCGAACCCGTCGGGGAAGTCGAAGGCCCGCAGCGCATCCCACAAGAGAAGGATCGGGAACGGCAGGACCAGATAGAAGAACAGCCGGTGGACGTTCTGGAGGATCAGCGGAAAGCGGCTCTCCCCGCTGTAGCGGCGGGGGGCGTCGGGCACGGCGCAGGCCGGGGGCGACCAGAAGAAGGCCCGGTAGTACGCCTTCCGGTAGTAGTAGCAGGTGAGCCGGAACCCGAGGGGGAAGGGCAGGATCAGCAGTGCCGGGGAGAGCTGGAACCAGTCGCCGAACAGCTCGATGGTGGCGTGGTCGCAGCTCGTGGCCAGACACGGCGAGTAGAACGGCGACAGGTAGGGGTCGGCGAAGTAGTTCGTGTCGGCGAAGGCGGCCCAGGTGCCGTAGATGGTGAAGGCTCCGAGCACCACCACGGTGATGAGCGGCGCCACCCACCAGCGGTCCCGCCGCAGGGTCTTCGGCGCGTTGATCGCTACCGGCACCGCCCGGGTCTGATCCGTCGTGGCCGTCATCGTCGGGTGTTCCTCCCCCTTGGGTTTCACCACGGCGCCACTGATGGAGCCTGCTCCTACTCGAGGGGCTGCTCCCTCTCATCCGCCGGGGCCGGGTGCAGCTGACCTCGCCGGATCGTGCGCAAACACGCGTTCCACCGCAGGAGGGCGGAGTCGTCGTCTTCGGGCCGGATCCTCTCGGCTTTCTCGTAGTGGTCCATGGCATCGCGGAAGCAGTCGTAGGCCGCGACGCGCGACTTCCCTTTGCTCAGATAGGCGCGGGCCTGCCGTTCGAGGACGAGCCCGCCGTAGTAGTAGCGCTGATATTCGTCGTCGAGACGGGTGACGTATTCGTTGGCGCGGCGGGCGCCGCCGCTGCCCTCCCGGCCGAACTGGTCGGTGATGGACAGGATCAGCACCGTGAGCGCGTACTGATCGCCGGGCTGGGCGTCGAGGACGTCGAGGCAGATGCTCTCGGCCTGCTCCGGCTCGTTCAGCAGCCGGTACTGCTCGGCTCGCTTGATGGCCTTCGGGACGGCAGAGGTGGAGATGGGCTTGAGCTCGAACCCGTCGTCGCTCACGCTCACGTTCCGCCTCCCCCCTAGGCGCCGGACCGTGCCCTGGAGAATATCCAGTCGCGCCGCCCCGTGTCGCCGGGCCGGGCGGGCCGGCCGCTCAGCCCCCGGGGGCGATGCGGATGATCCGGTCGTCGCCGGCGAGGGGGCTGCCCCGACCGTCCTTGTTGGAGGTGGCGATGTAGACGGAGCCGTCGGGGGCGACGACGACGTCGCGCAGCCGGCCGAACTGCTCGTCGAAGAGGACCTCCTCGGAGGCGACCGACCCGTCCGGGTTGAACGTGAGGCGGCGCAGGTCCTCTCCCCGCAGCGTCACGAACAGCATCGAGCCCTTCCAGCCCGGAATGAGATCGGCGTCGTAGACGGCGCAGCCGGCCGGGGCGATCGACGGCGACCAGTTCTTGAGCCCGTTGCCGGCGGTGCCGGGCCAGCCGCCGTTGAAGCCCTGGCGCAGCTCGTTGACCTCGTCGTTGCCGCTCGGGCCGTGCTCGGTGGCCAGGAACCGCCCGCCGGGCGCGAAGCACAGCCCCTGCACGTTGCGGTGCCCCTTGCTGAAGATCGCCGCCTGGCCGGTGGTCGTGTCGACCCTGAGGACCTTCCCGTTGAGGCTCTTGTCGTCCTGAGACAGCTCGGGCTCGGCGGCGTCGCCCGTCCCGACGTAGAGGGCGCCGTCGGGGCCGAGAGCCAGGCGGCCGCCGTCGTGGATCTGCGCCTTCTTCACGCCCGAGACCACCACGGCCGGCGGGGCGCCGGGGGCGTCGTAGCGCACCAGGCGGTTGTCGGTGGCGGTCGTGTACCAGAGGTAGCGCCGCCCGGTCCGGTCGAAGGCGATGCCCATCAGCCCGCTCTCGCCCTGCTCGACGACGCCGTCGACGGTCTCGGGTTGGTCCCCCAGCCGGCGGACCCGGCCGGACCGCTCGGTGAACCAGAGTTTTCCGTCCCGGTCGAAGGCCATCGCCCAGACGGTGTCGAGCCCGGTGGCGATATCCGACGTCGCCAGCCGGACGGGCCCCTGCGCCGTCTGCGTCACCGTCGTGGTCTCCCCAGGCGGGACGACCTCGCCCTCTGACTTCGACCCGGTGTCGGAATCCGAGTTGCAGGCGCTGGCGACGGTGATGATCGACGCGAGCAGGAGGAGACCGACGCGATGACGAGCCATACCCATTGTTTAGCCGGTTCGGCCTCCGCGGAACGTCGGCCGGCCCGGCGGCCGACGGTGGTACCGCCGGTGGTACCATCGTCCACATGCCCGCCGCCAAGCCCACCATCTCCCTGGACCCCGAGTTGCGCGATCAGATCGAGACCGCCGCCGCCAGCGCTGGTGTGTCGTTCTCGGCGTGGCTCGCCGAGGCGGCCCGCCAGCGGCTCCGTCGGGAGCGCCTCCTTGGTCTGATCGCCGAGTGGGAGGACGAACACGGCGCCTTCACCGATGAGGAACGGGCCGAGGCGCGAGCCGAGCTCGGCATCGGCCGGCGGAGCGCGAAGAGCGCGTGATCGTTCTCGACACCGGTGCGCTCCTCGCCCTGGAACGAAACGACCGAAAGCTCTGGGTCCGCCTCGACGAAGCCGTCCGGGCCGACATTCCGGTCGTCGTCCCCCTCGGTGCGCTCGCCCAGGCGTGGAGGGGTGGCCCCCGTCAGGCTCGGCTCGCCCAAGCCGTGTCAGACCTTGAGCCCGCCTCCTTCGACGAGGTGGCGCTGGCCGCCGGGGAGTTGTGCGGGAAGGCCGGCACCGGCGATGTCATCGACGCCTCAGTCGCACTCGTTGCCGGCCGCCCAGCGGTCACGCACCTCTACACGTCCGACCCGGAGGACCTTGGGCGTCTGCTTCGTGCTGCGGGCGGTGAGCAAGGCCAACCGCAGATCATCCGCTGCTGACGAGAGTTCACCCGGCAGCAATGGCCGAACCTACAGCTGGCGGTTGCAGATCGTGTCGGCCCGCTCGGGGATGTTCCCGGCGGCGCAGTCGAAGACCGGGTCGGGAAGGATCCGTTTCAGGTCCCAGCCGCCATCAGGAGCATCCACCCACTTGTAGATGAACTCTCGGTTGAACGAGTACGGGTTGGCGTTGTGGTTACCGGGCGGCCAGAAGAGCGTCACTCCCTGGCCGGAGTCCCACCCGTTCTTCTTCTGTTCGAGGGCGTCCCTCAGGCCCTGCCGGGTGAGGTCAGCGCCCAGCTGGGCGGCCGCCTTGGCCAGGATGCGGGTGCAGACCCAG
The DNA here is from genome assembly GCA_040756995.1 of Actinomycetota bacterium. Taxonomy (GTDB): domain Bacteria; phylum Actinomycetota; class Acidimicrobiia; order IMCC26256; family BP-133; genus BP-133. The sequence continues at coordinate 189,451 of JBFLYK010000004.1, forward strand.
CCCGACTGGGTGATGTGGTGCATACCGGCGTAGCGCCACCTGAAGCCCTGGTACTCCCGGCCGTTGGTGCGCAGGAGCTCCGCCTGGAAGACCTTCATCTCCTCGTTCTCCGCCTCGGGGTTGTGCGGGTCTGGTGCGGTGGGTACGGCCCACGACGTGATCGTGTAGACCTTGTCCTTGATGTAGTCGCCGAAGATCGTGCCGGCGCCGGGGTCGCCGGTCAGGTGGTTGGCGGCGTAGCCGAGCTTCGGGGCCCACTTCTGAGCGTGGGCGTCATGGAAGAACTTGGCCACCGGTGCCGGCCAGGAGAACGACAGAATGAAGTCCGGGTTGGCCGCCCGCATGGCCAGGACGTGCTGCGACTCATCGGGCGAGTCCCACTCCTGGGCCACGGTCTCGACGACCTTGATGTTGTGCTTGGCCAACTGCTTCGCGGCGACGTCGCGGGCGGCGATGTCCTCGCTGACGTTGAGATACATGATGCCGACCGTCTTTGGCTTGATGACCTCGGCCACCCAGTCAGCGAGGGCGGCCGCTTCCCGGATGCCGTTGGCGTGGCAGGGGAACATCCATGGGTCTTCGTACTCGCTCTTGAACCACCCCCACGTCAGCCAGGGGACCTTGTCCTTCGCCAGCCGGTCGTGGATCACGTCGGTCAGCCAGCTGATCGAGGGCATGAAGGCGAAGACGTTGTCCTTCAATTTCTCGTAGCACGCCCGACCCCGGGCGATGTCACCGCCGTCGTCACAGGTCACGAGCTGCAGCTTGCGGCCCGCCACCCCTCCCGTGCGGTTGATGTACTTCACCGCCGCGTCGAGGTTCTGCTCCTGGAGGCCGGCGATGAAGGGGCCCAGGCTCCTGGTGGCCGACGTCATATTGATCGTGCCGATCCGGATCGTGTCGGCCGTCACGCCAACATCAGAGGCGTAGTTCGCCTTGCCGCCCGGAGTCGGAGCGGCCGGCGTCGCGGGAGCGACCGGGCTGGCCAGTGCGGCGCCTGGCTTCGCCGCGATCGTCGGTTCCGCTCCCGGCACTCCACCACCGCCCCGAACGCCCGAGCCTTGCGCTGCGGTCTTGGCGTCGCCAGCAGCAGTGTCCTTGGGCGCCGAAGGTGACGCCGCACTCCGGGCGGCCGTAGCGGCCGTAAGGCTGTTGGCCGAGGGGTCCGGGGCCGGGTTCACCGGAGTCTCCGAGGCTGGCATGGTCGCGGCGGTCGCGTCCGGTCCCGGCGACGTCGACTCTCCTTGGGAAGCCTCAGCGCCCTTCGGCGAAGTCTCGGACGACCCCCCGGAGCAGCCTCCCCCGACCAGGGCTAGAACGCTGAAGAGCGCGATGGAACTCCATACCCTTCGCAAAGCCATCACCTCTCTCGCCACCGTCCGGGACCCCGTGCGGCGGCGCATGTTCATCGGTTCAAACGACTCCCATCGGCCCGCCGAGGCCGACCTGGCGGATGGCGGGCTTGGGGCGAGGACGTGTCGAAGCCTGGCTGTCCGTGATTGATCCCAATGCCGCTGGGGCGACCGCATCGAGGCACAGGTCGTCTTGGGCCGGTGTGCGCCACTGACCCTCTTTGGACACCACTTGGTGCCACCCGGATCCCGCTGAGCCCGCCCGACGTATCGTTACCACCGTTTATCTAACGGCGTCAACAAAAAGCTTCGTGTCGGGATCGGGTTGAGGGCTTCGGAGAGACCGCACCGCGCTGGGTTTGGTTGACAGTGTTCGACAAACAGTGGTAGCACTGCCACGTGGCGAGGCCGGCTCTCACAGACGAGCAGGTGGAGGTCCAGCGGGAGGCGGTCTGCGAGGCCGCCACCCGGCTCTTTGCGCGGCATGGTTTCGACGCCGTGACGATGCGGGCGATCGCGGAGGAGACGGGACGCAGCCATACGGCCGCTTACCGATACTTCCGCAACAAGGAGGAGATCTTCCAGCGGGTGCGGGCGGCTGCCTTTCACCGCTTCGCCGATTTCCTCGACGACGCCAGTCGGGGCGAAGACGACCCCGCTCGACGAGTCACGAAGCTGATGCGCGCCTATGCGGACTTCGCCCTCGGTCACCCCGACCACTACCGGTTGATGTTCGAGATGACCGAAGGGCCGAGAGAGCCGACCGCCGAACTCTCGGGGGCGCTCACGCGAGCCTTCGGCCACGCGCTTGTTGCCGCCGAGTCGGCCGTCGAGGCGAAGCTCCTGGTCGGCGAACCGAGGACGTTGGCCCACCTGGTGTGGATCCCCTTGCATGGGGTCGTCTCACTGCACCTCGCTGGTCAACTGATCCATGGCCGGACCGTCGACGAGCTTGTGGAGCCGGTCATCGCGTTCGTCTTGGGCCGGAACATGCCCGGCGCCCCGCCGGCGGAGCGGCCGCGTCGCTCCGCGGGGCGGACCCGTACTCAGGGCAGCACCCCCGCGGCGCGCCGATCCCGCTCCCGGCAGTAGCGGGGTAACGCCGACATTTTTCTTGACCACTGTTCATTTAACAGTGGAAACTGCTACCTGATTCTGCCGGCGGTGAACGCCGGGCTGCGAAGGAGGGAGCATCAGGTGGTTGCGCTCAAAACCGTCATCGGGCAGGAGATCCCGGCCCGGCCCGTCACCAGCAAAGACGACGAACTGGCCGTCTGGTCATGGAACGCCTGGCGACCCACCAGCGTCGAGGACGACTACGAAATCACCGACATCGATGGTGAGATTCCCGCCGATCTCAACGGAACCCTGTACCGCAACGGCCCCTCCCAGCAGATCCAGCCGGGCGGTGACTACACCCGGCTTCACTTCTTCGACGGTGACGGACTGGTCCACGCCTTCCGCATCGAGGACGGGCGGGCGTGGTACCGCGACCGGTTTGTCCGCAACCAGAGCTTCGTGGCCGAACAGCAGGCCAGGGTGACCAACCAGCATCACATCGGCCCCCGCGCCGATGTGGGTGTCGCCCCGGTCATGCCCCGGCGGACGTCGAACACCAACGCCGTCTATCACGCCGGGCGGCTCCTGGCCATGGTCGAAAACGGGCTGCCGTTCGAGATCGACGCCCGAACCCTCGACCCCATCGGCGACTACGACTTTGGCGGAAGCCTGCTCGCTCCCTGGGTGAGCGCCCACCCGAAGACCGACGGACGCACGGGCCAGATGCTCATCCACGGGTACTTCATCCGAGAGCCGTACCTTCAGGTCTACATCGTGGAACCCGACGGTTCCGTCAGCTTCCGTCAGCCCGTCGCGATCCCCTACCCGGCCTTTCTCCACGACCTGGCCATCACCGACAACCACTTCATCGTCCCGATCCACCCCATCGTGCTCGAAGTGCCCTGGAAGGACGGGTTACCGGTGGGGAACTATGGGGAGTGGATGATGTGGAGGCCTGAGCGCGGCCTGCGCTTCGCCGTGGTCTCCCGCCAGGGAGGGCAAGCTCGGTTGTTCGATGCCCCCACTCCCTACGCCATCTTCCATGTCGGCAACGCCTATGAAGCCGATGGGAGGATCCACCTTGACGCCTACATGTACAACGACGGGCTGCAGAAGATGAAGGCCATGGAACGGATGCGTCAAGGCGTGTGGCTGGAGGGAGCGGGGGCGTACCGCGTGGAGTACGAACTGGACCTGACCAGCGGCCTTTGCACTGAACGGCAGGTGAGCGATCGGCCCGGCGAGTGGCCACGGCTCAACGAGGCCTTCACTGGCTGTCGCAACCGGTGGGGTTACTCCATCGAGGCCGAACGCGACTACCTGATCCTGGCCAACAGTTCGCTGAGGGTCCTCAAGTACGACCGCCACGGAGGCCCGTCCTCCCGTCACGACTTCGGCTACGGCTATTTCCCGGGCGAACCCGTCTTCGTTCCCCGCGCCGGCGCCACCGAGGAGGACGACGGGTACCTCCTCACCGTCGTCTACGACGCCCACCAGGACCGGAGCCTCCTGGGCATCCTTGACGCCCAAAGGATCGACGACCCGCCTCTCGCCAAGCTCCACCTTCGGCATCGGGTGCCGGCCGGCTTCCACGGCAACTGGGCCAACGGCGTCGTCTAGAGGAGACGGCGCCTGCTCACACACTTCGGCGCGAGCAAGACGGACGGGGTCCGCTCGTTTCGAGCGGACCCCGTCTTCACCAGAAGTTGGCTTCGGAACTACCTCACGCCCGTGAACGTCTTGCGGGCGATGACCATGCGCTGGATCTGGTTGGTCCCTTCGTAGATCTGGGTGGTCTGGAAAAGCCGTCCGGCAGGTCTCCTGCAGTGCGCTGAGCTGCGGTTATTCCGCGGCCGAGTCCGCCCTGTGCGCCCAGTGTCCCCCAGTTGTAGGGATGAAAGTAGGGATCGACTCACCGTGATCCACCGACCGCGGAGCGGGTCTGACCGTCGTAGATGCTTCGTAGATACCTCGTAGATTGCACCGAGATCTACCGTCCCTACTCGCGTTGAGCGCCCGTTCGCGCGCCCTTCGTAGCACGATCGGCGCCGTGGCCACCAGCCTCAGGCGTCATGGCCGTAACGCCAGGTGAGGTCGTCCTTTCCGGTTCTATGAAGCTGGGCTCGTCGATGCTGATGAGCATCGTTCCATCGGGCTGACGTTCGTAGAGTTCATGGGACATCATGCGGAGGCGGCCGCCTTGGGCCGTGAACTCGTAGACGAAGTTGACGAGGTTCCCGCTCGCTCTCACACGTGCCGACTTGCTGCCGCTGCTGTCGGCCTCGCCGAATGCGTCACGGGCGCTGGCCAGGAATTTGATGATGGCGTCGCGCCCCCGGATCGGCTCATGGTTCGGGGGCAGCATGATGGCGTCTTCCACGTACAAGGGAGGCAGGTCGTCCCACCTCTTCTCGTTGTACGCCGCGATGATGGCGCTTTGCGTCTTCCTCGCGGCGGCGATCATCTGGTCTTCGTCAGTCGCTCTATCCGTTCCGGCGAGCGCCAAGCCCGGTGCCAGGATCATCCCCACCGCGGCGAAGGGCAGGAGCACCCGTGGCGACCACCGATGGGCGCGTCCCGGCACCCGAGCCGGTCGTTGCAACATGTCGATCTCCTTTCTCGGTGATCGGTCAGACCCCGATATCGGCCAGGGGGGTCGCCCAGGCGTCGTAGCCGTAGAGCCAGGTCAGGTCGTCCTTGCCCATCATGGGGTTCGTGGCCGAAGTGGTCTGGACGCGGCTGGCGCGGTCGTGGCGGGTCCGCTCGTAGCGCTCGAAGGCCGCGGCCAACGAGGGGCCTGCTTCGACGCAGCGGGCGAGGACCACGGCGTCCTCCATGGCCATGCCCGCCCCTTGCGCCATGTAGGGGGTCATCGGGTGGCAGGCGTCGCCGATGAGCGCCACGGGCCCGTCGGTCCAGTGCGGCAGGGGGTCGCGGACGTAGATCCCCCACCGGTAGGCCTCGGGGCAGCCCTTCAGCACGGTCTGGACCGTGTCGGGGAACCCTTCGAAGGCCTGGCGCAACTCGTCCATGTCGCCTTTGGCCGACCAGGACTCGCCGGTCGGGGCCGGTTCGGGGACGCTGGTGACGAAGTAGACCTCCTCGCCCCGCGTGATCGTGTAGATCACGATGTGTCGGTCGGGGCCGCACCACTTGACCGTCCGCTCGATCGTCCCGGGCGGTAGGAGCGAGGTCGGAAACACCGTGCGGTAGGCGACCCGGCCCGAGAATTGGGGTGGTGGCACCTCGAACAGGAGCTCGAGGACGCGGGAGTGGATGCCGTCGGCGCCCACGACGCCGTCGGCCCGGAAGGACGTGCCGTCGTCGAAGATCAGCTCGACGCCGTCGGCCGGGCGGCGCAGGTCTCGCAGGCGCTTGCCGAGGTGGATCGACTCGGGGGCCACCATGGTCACCAGGTTGGCGTGGAGGTCGCCGCGGTGGAGCTGGAAGAACGGTGCTCCGTAGGTGTCCTCGTGGGCCTCGACCGGGATCTCGGTGAGGATCTCGTCGGTGTCCCAGGTGCGGTAGTGGACCGTGCCCATCGGGACGGTGAGCGCCCGCAGGGCATCCACGATGCCGAACGGCGTGATCGTCTTGACGGCGTTGGCGCTCAGCTGGATGCCGGCCCCGACCCGGGCGAAGGCGGGAGCCTGTTCGAACACGTGGACCTCGCAGCCGGCGGCCTTCAGGGCGGCCGCCGCAGTCAGCCCACCGATTCCCGCTCCGACGACGGCGATCACCGGGCCCGAGCCGACGCTCATGACCGGTAGCCCGTCGTCACCCACAGCTCCTCCGGGCCGTGGGCCAGCGCGTTAGGCACGTAGTCGAGACCACGACCTTCGGCCAGGCGGAGATCCGGGAACCGCCGGCAGAGACCACCCAGCGCGACCCGGGCCTCCAATCGCGCCAGTGGCGCGCCCACGCAGAAGTGGATGCCCTTCCCGAAGGCGAAGTGGTTGCGGGCGCCGGCCCGGTGGATGTCGAACCGGTCGGGGTCGGGGAACAGGTCGGCGTCGCGGTTCGCCGATCCGAGAATGGCGAAGACGTTCTGCCCGGCGGGGATGGTCACCCCGGACAGCGTCGTCTCCGCGATTGTCACCCGCCGCCATTCGAAGAGCGGGGCGTCGAACCGCAGCGCCTCTTCGGCGGCGTTCTCGGCCAGGCCGGGGTCCTCGCAGAGGGCCGTCCACATGTCCCGGTCGGAGAGCAGGTGGAGCAGGGCGTTGGCCATCATGTAGGTCGAGGTCTCGTGGCCGGCGCTGAAGAACGTGAGCAGCATGCTGGTCAGCTCGTCGAGCGTGAGGATCGCGTCGTCGCCGTTGCGGACCGCCAGCAGGTCGCTGATGAGATCGTGGCGCGGCTCGCTGACTCGTTCGGTCACGAGCTTGGAGGCGAAGCGCCAGGAGTCGACGAGGCCGTGGGCCACGGCGACCTGCTCCGAGGTGTCGAGGCGGCCGGCGATGAACTTCTTGCGGGCGGTGGCCCCGACCTTCATCTCCTCGAGGTAGTCGTGGGGGAAGCCGAGCAGTTCGAGGATCGTGAGCCCCGGGATGGGGTAGCAGACCTCGGCGATGACATCGACCGAGTCGGCCTGCTCCATCCGGTCGCAGGCCGCCTCCACCTGTTCCCGCACGAAGGGCTCGAAGTCGGCGACGCGTTTCGGGGTGAAGACCCGCTGGATGAGGCTCCGGAACCGGTGGTGGTCGGCGCCGTCGGTGGAGAAGATCGAGCGGTGCTTCCAGCCGCCGGCGACCAGCACGCCCAGTGCTTCCTGGCTGATCGGGTGGATGGGTGCGGTGGCGACGGTGGCGGAGTAGACGGACGAGTTGGTCAGGACCTCGTGGACGTCGTCGTGGCGGGTGACGATCCAGCCGTCGAGCGCCTTGGACCAGAAGACCGGTTCCTCCCGGCGCGACCGGGCGAACCAGCCGTAGAGGAGCGCCGGGCCGTCGTCGCGCAGCGGGTCGTACTCGTCGCTCAGGCTGATCATCGCCCGGCCTCCGGTCCGAACCCGGCGAAGCCGCTCAGCACGCCGCCGTCGAGGACGATGGGGCTGCCGGTGATGTAGGACGACTCGTCGGACGCCAGGAACAGCACCGCCTGGGAGATTTCCTCCGGCTGGGCGACCCTTCGCAGCGGATAGGTACGGACGCGCCGCTCCAGCGCCGCTTCGTCGAGGCCGGCGAGGAAGTCGGTCTGGACGAGGCCGGGAACGATGCAGTTGACCCGGATCGTCGGCGCCAGTGTCAGGGCCGCGCTGCGCGTCATGTGGACGATGGCAGCCTTCGTGGCGTGGTAGGCGAACGACATGGGCGTGGCGGTGAAACCCAGCGTGGACGACGTGTTGATGACCGATCCCTTGCCGCGGCGGCGCAGCGCCGGGGCGGTGTGCTTCATACCGAGGAAGACTCCGGTCTGGTTGATCGCCACCACCCGGTTCCACTCGTCTTCGCTGGCGTCCTCCACGCTTCCGAGGCTGGCGACACCGGCGTTGTTGACGACGACGTCGAGGCCGCCGAAGCGTTCTTCGGTCGCCGCCACGGCGGCCTGCCAGTCGGCGGCCCGGGTCACGTCCAGATGAACGTAGGCGGCGTCGAGCCCGTCCTTGACGAGGCGGGCCGCTGTCTCTTCGCCTTCGCCGTCGAGGATGTCGCCGAGCACCACCGCCGCGCCGTGCTCGGCGAGCAGGCGGGCATGACTCGCCCCCTGACCCCGGGTCCCACCGGAGATGAGGGCCACCTTGCCCTGCACCCGGCCGGTCACCGGGCCTGCCCGAACTCGAGCACCGGTCCGAACTCGGCCAGTACGGCCTCGGTGTGTTGGCCGAGCCGTGGTGGCCAGGCATGGTCATCGCGGTCGTTGCCGAGCACCTTGACCGGGTTGCCGATCAGGTCGCAGCCCTGACCGGGGAACGACAGCACCATGTCGCGGTGGCGCACCTGGGGATCGGCCAGGGCCTGGTCGACGGTCTGGAGCGGCGCCGACGGCACGTCGTTGATCCGGAGGGGCTCGAGCCAGTCCGCCACCGGCCGGCTCCGGAAGGCCGGTTCGACGACCGCCCACACCTCCTCCCGGTGCTCATTGCGCTCCGCGAGCGTGGCGAAACGGGGATCGGACAGCACGTGGGCGATGCCGAGCGCCCGGCAGAGGCCCTCCCACTGCTTCTGCGTGTTCGCGCACACCATCACGAACTGGCCGTCCGCCGCTTCGAACGACCGGTAGACCGGATTGCTCAGATGCCCCCGGCCCTGCGGCGGCGGCACGTCCCCGGACGCCAGGTAGTAGGAGCCGAGGTAGCTGAGCAGCGACACCTGCCCGTCGAGCATCGACACGTCGACGTGCCGGCCAACGCCAGTGCTGCGCGCCTCGTGCAGCGCCGCCAGCCCTCCGATCACGCCGTACAGCCCGCCGGCCAGGTCGCCGATGGGCACCCCGGTGCGGACGGGGGTCCCGCCGATCTCACCGGTCAGCGACATGACCCCCGACAGCGCCTGGACGATGGCGTCGTAGGCGGGCCGCTCCGCGTAGGGCCCGTCCTTCCCGAATCCGGTGATCGAGACCATGACGATCGCCGGATTGAGGGCCGCCAGCTCGTCGTAGCCGAGCCCGAGGCGCTCCAGGACCTCGGGCCGGTTGCTCTCGAAGACCAGGTCGACGCGGGGGATCATCGAGCGGATCACGTCGCGGCCCTCCTCGGTCTTCAGGTCGAGGACGACCGATTCCTTGTTGCGGTTCGTCGACAGGTAGTAGGCGCTCTCGCCGTCCACGAAATAGGGCGGGACCGACCGGGTGAGATCACCGGTCGGCGGCTCGATCTTGATCACCCGGGCGCCCAGATCGCCCAGCACCTGCGTCCCGAACGGGCCCGCCAGGTAGTGGGTCAGATCCAGCACCGTGATGCCAGCCAGGGGACCTCGGCTCATGGCCGTTGCTCCTTTCGCAGAACGTGAATGGCGCAGGCGACATGGTCGAGGCCCGAGACGCCACCCCCGGTGGTGTGGGTCAGGGCGATGCGGGCGCCGTCGACCTGGTGGTCGCCCGCCGTTCCCCGCAGTTGCCAGACCGCTTCACAGATCTGGGCGACCCCGGTGGCGCCGACCGGATGGCCGCGGCTGAGCAGGCCGCCCGACGGGTTGACGGGAATCCGTCCGCCGAGGCTCGTCTGCTCGCGCTCGAGCAGCGACACCGCCCCACCCCGCTCGCAGAAGCCCAGGGCCTCGTAGTACATCAGCTCGTTGATGGCGAAGGCGTCGTGGATCTCCGCCAGATCGACGTCGCCCGGTTCGAGCCCGGCGACGGCATAGGCCTCGGCGGCTGCCCGGGCCGTGGTCTCGCTCCACGCCATGTCGCGGCCCTGATCCTCCTCGATGCCGGAGCACAACACCGAGGCGGCCACCGCGATCGCGGCTCCCAGCCCCGGCTCGGCGGACACCACGGCGGCGGCCGCACCGTCGGAGGCGGGGCAGCACATCAGGCGAGTCAGCGGGTCGGCGATCATGCGGGCACCGAGCACGTCGTCGAGGCAGACGGCGTCGCGCAGGTGGGCGTAGGGGTTGAGAGCACCGTGCCGGCGGGCCTTCACCGCCACCGCCGCCAGGTGCTTGGGGTCGGCGCCGCTGTCCTCGAAGTAGCGCCGGGCCCGCAGGGCGTACAGCGCCGGAGGGGTGAGACCGATCGCCGCTTCCAGATCCTTCGGCAAGGGCAGTGGACCCCCGCCCAGGCCGCTCAGGTGCTCCACACCGAAGGCCAGGGCGGAGTCGACAGCCCCGCAGGCCACGGCCCGCACGGCCAGCCGGAAAGCCGACGCCCCGCTGGAGCAGGCGTTCTCGACGTTGGTGACCGGAGGCCCGGTGAGGCCGAGGTCGCGCAGCACCCGCTGGCCGGTTCCCGACGGGCCGAGCACGGTGCCGCAGAACACCTCCCCGACCGCCGCCGGCGAGATGCCGGCGTCGTCGACCGCCAGGCGGACGGCCTCCTGACCGAGCTGTTCGGTGGTGGAGTCACGGTGAACGGTGAAGGGCGTCATGCCGACGCCGCGCACATAGACGGTCCGGCCGGTCACAGCGCCACCGCCTCGAAGCGGTATCCGGTCACGCCGGTAGCGTCGTCGTCGGGCCGCACTGGCCCGAGGGACAAGGTGAGCGGGAGGCCGGCCCGGAGCTCCGCTTCCCGGGCGTCGATCGGGGCGAGCAGGCGGACGCCCTCGGGGAGATCGACGTACCCGAGGACGTAGGGCGTCGCCACGCCGGGAGGGGCGGCATGCACCGTTGTCCAGGTGTAGAGCCGGCCGGCGCGGGACAGCTCGACCGTCTCCATGGACTCAGCCCAGCACCGCCGGCAGAACGCCCGCTCGGGAAACGTGCACAGCCCGCAGGTCGGGCATCGGCTGCCGACCAGAACGGGTCCGTCGGAAGTCTCTCGCCACATGTCTCCCCGCTTGTCAGCTCAGCGCAGCACGGTCGGAAGGGAGCCGAGCGCCCGCGTGATGTTGTTGAGGCGCCGGACGGGCTCGCCGCACTCGAGGACCGTCGCCTGCCGGGCGAGGGCCGTGAGGAGGGCGGTGCCCTGGGCCCGGGCCAGCGGCGCGCCGACACAGAGGTGGATGCCCGATCCGAACGCCAGGTGATCCTGGGCGTGGCGGCCGATGTCGAACCGGTCGGGATCGTCGTAGTGCCGCTCGTCGCGGTTGGCGGCACCGAGGAGGATCGCCACCCGCGCCCCGGCCGGGATCTCGACACCGTCGACCTCGGCGCCGTTGCGGCAGACCCGGGACCAGATGTTGATGGGCGACTCGAGCCGCACTCCTTCGTTGAAGGCGGCCAGGGCGAGCGTGGGGTCCTTCCGGAGGCGTTCCCACTGCTCCTGGTGGGTGGCCAGCAGCCAGATCGTGCTGCCCAGCCCGCTGATCGTCGTGTCGAACCCGGGACCGAGGTAGTTGAAGATCAGGTTCCCCGACGTGTTCGGCGGGGCCAGACCGCGCTCTTCGGCTTCGAAGAGGTCCCAGCCCATCCCGCCGGGGACCATGTCGGCTTTGGTTAACGAGTGGGCGAGCTGCAGCAGTTCGACGGCACCGGGGAACGACATCCGAAGGTGGTCGTTTTCCGGCCCGATGATGTTGAAGATGTCATGGCCGCCCTTGCCGAAGCGTTCGAGCACCTCACCGGAGATCCCGACCAGCTCGCCGACCGACTCCACCACGAAGCGCTGGGCGATCTCGGGGACGGCGTCGAAGGAGCCCCGCTCGAGCAGCTCGGCCACGAGCCGGTCGGCCTTCTCCTGGAGGCGGTCGGCCAGGCCCCGGATCTCCGACAGCTTGAGCCGCTGCAGCATCGCGCCGCGGAGCTGGGTGTGCTCCGGAGGGTCGGAGGACGGCGCGACGCCGCCGCTGGTGCTGTTCACGAAGTCGTTGAAGGCGACGCCCTGCGCCGAGGTGAACGTCTCCCAGTCCCGTAACGCCCGCTTCACGTCGGCGTAGCGGCCGATGGCGTAGACACCGTGCTTCGTGAGCTGCACGGCCGGCCCGGCGTCGCGAATCTGCCGGTAGAGGGGGAACGGATCGTACAGCGACTCGTCCGACCACAGATCGACGTCGAGGCACGGCGCCGCTGTGCCCATCGGTTCTGGCCCCATCGGTTCAGAAGGACCCGCGCCGGACGGCAATGTTCTTGATCTCGGCGAAGAAGTCAAAGCTCCACCTCCCTCCTTCCCGGCCGACGCCGGAGGTGCGGGCACCGCCGAAGGGCGCTTCGAGGTCCCGCTCGTAGAAGCAGTTGACCCACACCGTTCCGGCGACGACCTGGGTGGCCAGGCGCTGCGCCCGGTCCTCGTCGGCGGTGAAGATCATCGCCGCCAGGCCGTAGGGCGTTCCGTTGGCCAGCTCGATGAGCTCGGCGTCGCTGCCGAACGTCTGGAACGTGAGGACGGGGCCGAACACCTCGGCCTGGACGATCTCGGCGTCGGGTTTCAGGTCGGTGAGGATCGTCGGTTCGAAATAGAGCGGACCCGCCGGGTGCACGCCGCCGCCGACGATCGGGCGGGCGCCGTCGGCCAGTGCCCGGTCCACGAACCCCTTGACCCGGGCGGCATGTTCGGGATGGATGAGCGGGCCGACGCGGGTGTCCGGCGAGCGGGGATCGCCGACCTTCATGGCCGGCAGGGCACGCAGGACCCGCTCCAGGAAGTCGTCGGCGACGTCCTCGTGGACCAGGAGCCGGGTGCCGGCCACGCAGGCCTGGCCGGCGTGGGCGAACTGCGCGACGGCCAGGCCGGCGGCGAGGTCGAGGTCGGCGTCGTCGAGCACCATGAAGGGTGACTTCCCCCCGAGCTCGAAGCTGAGCGGGGTGAGGTTCGGAGCGGAGGCGGCGGTGATCAGCCGGGCCGCCTCCGGCGATCCGGTGAAGCTGAGCCGGTCGATGCCCGGAGAGGCGGACAGCGCCGCGCCGGCGGTCTCCCCGTAGCCGTGGACCACGTTGAAGACGCCGGCCGGGATCCCGGCGCCGAGGGCGATCTCGCCCAGCAGCGACAGGCTGAGCGGCGCCCATTCCGGCGGTTTGAGGACGACGGTGTCGCCCGCCGCCAGCGCCGCGGCGACCTTGCCGGCGCCGAGCATCAGCGGGGCGTTCCAGGGCACGATGAGCGCTGCCACCCCGGCCGGCTCGTACCGGATGTGGTTGTCGACGACCGGCCCCGCGTGAACCTCCCGGTTGAGCTCGCAGGCCCAGTCGGCGTAGGACCGGATGCCCTGGGCACTGCGGGGAACGAAGATGTGCTCGGCCACCATCGGCAGGGCACCGTTGTCGGCGGTCTCGACCGTGGCCAGCGCCGCGGCGTGGTCGAGGACGGCGTCCGCGAAGCGACCCAGCGCGGCGCGGCGGCCGTCGGGTCCGAGGTCGGCCCAGGCGGGGAAGGCTCGCTGGGCCGCCTTCACGGCGGCGGCCACCTCGGCGGGACCGCCGTCGGGGACGTGGCCGAGGAGCCGGCCGTCGATAGGGGATCGGACCTCGATCGGGTCGCCCGCCGCGACGCGTTCACCGTCGATGAGGTGCCCGGTGGGAACCGGGACGCCGTCGGCCACGGTGTGTTCCGGGGTGGCGCTCATACCGCGATCCCGAGGTAACGGCCGAAGACGTCTTCGTGTTCGAGTTCGCTGGGATCACCGGCGAAGTCGATGGTCCCCCGGGTCAGGACGTAGGCGTAGTCGGCGATGGCGAGGACCCGGCTGACGTACTGCTCCACGATCAGCAGCGAGGTGCGCTCCGCTTTGAGCCGTTCGAGGAAGGCGAAGATCTCGTCGACGAGCTTGGGGGCCAGCCCCATCGACACCTCGTCGAGCAGGATCACCCGGGGGGAGCCGACGTAGGCCCGGGCGAGGGCGACCATCTGCTGTTCGCCTCCGCTCATGGTGCCCGCCACCTGGTGGAGCCGCTGGCCAAGCTTCGGGAACGCATCGACGGCCCGCTCGAGACCGGCCCGTTCGGTGCCGGGGGCGCTGAAGAGCAGCAGGTTCTCCCGCACGGTGAGGCTCCGGAAGATGCCCCGCCCTTCGGGAACGTGGCAGACCCCCTGGGCAGCGGACTGGTACGAGGGCTGACCCGTCACCACCGTGCCGTCGAGCGTGACCCGGCCCCGGCGGGGCGGCAGCAGACCCGACGCCACCCGCAGCAGGGTCGTCTTGCCCGCCCCGTTGGGGCCGACGAGGGCCGCCACCGACCCCTCCGGAACCGCCAGTGAGACGTCACGGAGGACGGTGCTCGCTCCGTAGCCGGCGGTGACATGTTCGATGCGGAACATCAGATCGCCTCCTCGAGGGCTTCGGAGCCGAGGTAGGCGGCGCGGACGATCTCGCTGGCCTGGGTCTCCGCCGGGGTTCCTTGGAAGATGAGCGTCCCGAAGTCGACCACGTAGAGGTACTCGCAGATGGCCATGACGAGCACCATGTCGTGCTCCACCAGCAGGATCCCGGTCCCGCGGTCGGTGATTTGACGCAGAATCCGGCCGAATCCGTCGGTCTCGGCGGTGTCAAGACCAGACGACGGCTCGTCGAGGAGCAGCAGCGGGTAGCCGCCGGCGACGACCCGGGCCAGTTCGACGAGGCGCCGCCGGCCGGTGGAGAGGAGGCCGACCGTCCGGTTCCGATCGCCTTCCAGCCCGCACAGCGCGAGGGCGTCATCGACCGCTTCGGTAATCTGCTGACGTTGTCGGGCCGTCGATGCCAGGTGACGGAGCGGATGATCGCCGGCCAGACCCGATTCCACGCCGAGCGCCACGTTCTCGGCCACCGACATCGACTCGCACAGTTCGAGCCGCTGGAACGTCCGGCCGAGGCCCCGCCGGGCCCGGGCCGCCGGCCGCATCCGGGTGACGTCCCGTCCGAAGAGAGTGACGGTGCCGGCGTTCGGCTGCAGCAATCCGCTGCACGTATTGAAGATCGTCGTCTTGCCGGCGCCGTTCGGCCCGATCAGGCCGGTGATCCGCCCGGGCGGAGCGGACAGGCTCACGCCGTCGACGGCGGTGTCCCCGCCGAAGCGGACGGTGATGTCCCGGATTTCGAGGCCCGGAGCCATACTCACCGCGCTCATGACGCCACCGGAGCCGCCCAGCGGCGGGTCTGCAGCGGGCTGCGGGACTTCTCCTCCCGCTCCCGGCCGGCAAGCCAGCCCGACAGGTCCGTCTCGGCCGACAGGACCGCGACCAGCGCTCCGGCGCCGAAGATCAGCGTCTGCCATTCGACCGTCAGGCCGCCCAGGTAGCCGGGCGCGACGACAAGCAGGAATCCGGCCAGGAAGGCGGACGGGACCAGCCCGGCTCCGCTCACCATCACCAGCAATCCGAGCCAGGTGAGCGAATCAAACGGCCCGAATCCGGCGCCCCGGGTCACCGCCTGGACGTTGACGAGGTAGAGCGATCCGGCGATGCCGGCCAGGAACGCCGACACGCAGAACACGAGCACCTTGGTGACGTTCACGCCGAGGCCGTTGGTCGTGAGCGACAGCGGCGAGTCGGCCAGGGCCCGGAGCAGCCGACCCAGCCGGCAGCGGGTCACCACCGTGACGAGCAGCACCGCGGCCAGGGCCACGGCCAGCGTGACGAAATACATCGTCTGGTCGTTGCGGGCGTCGAGCGAGCCCAGCCTGGGGCGGGCCCCAAAGGCGTGATCATGGGTGCCCCACATGATCCAGGTGCCGAACAAGACGTTCTGCATGAGCACGCCGAAGCCGAACGTGACGAGCGCCAGGTAGATCCCCGACACCCGGATGGCGGGCAGGGCGAGGATCACGCCGAGCGGCACCGTGACCAGGCCGGCCCCGACGACGGCCACCAACCAGGGCAGGTGTAGGTCGTGAGTCAGGTGGAAGAACGTCGTGGCGCCGAGAGCGAAGAACGCCGCATGGCATAGCGACAGCTGACCCGAGACGCGGACCACGAGCCCGAGGGAGAGGAACATGATCGTGTAGCTGAGCGCCGTGGAATACAGCGTGAGCCGCTGGGCGGCGAAGGCCGGCACCGCCAGCAGGACGGCCACGCCGGTGACAGCGCCGGCGACGCTCCAGCGCGGGGACAGCCTGAGCCGGCGCTCCCGGACGATGGCGGTGCTCCGCCCGATGTGGCCCGGCAGGTGGCGGGCGGGGGTCACTAGGAGCGCCACGATGAGCACGAGGAAGGGGATGGCCGGCGGGACGCCGTTGAGGGGCGGATCGGTGAAGACCTTCGTCGACAGCGACTCGAGGAGGCCGATCACCAACCCGCCCATGAAGGTCAGCGGCAGGCGAGCGAAGCGCCCGATGGCCACGGCTCCGAAGGAGTACACGACCAGGAGGATGAGCAGGGTGGCGTCGAGCCCGACCTTCGGCGCCAGCAGGATG
Source organism: Actinomycetota bacterium (assembly GCA_040756995.1). Lineage (GTDB taxonomy): Bacteria > Actinomycetota > Acidimicrobiia > IMCC26256 > BP-133 > BP-133. The sequence continues at coordinate 205,724 of JBFLYK010000004.1, forward strand.
CCCGAGAGCGTGGCGAAGGTGCAGCCGAGGGACCACGAGACCCGCCGCATCCGGATCGGGTTGGTGGCGGCCAGGCCGAGGAGTTCGGCGTTGTCGACCACGGCCCGCATGGCGATGCCGGTCCGGGTGAAGCGCAGCACGGCGTAGAGGGCCAGTGCGGCGGCGAGCGATGCGCCGAATGTCACGACCTGGGCCCAGCGGACGAAGACGGTCGAGACGGTGAAGCCGCCGGGGACCACGTCGGCCAGGAAGTCGGGGAAGGGCCGGTTGACCGGACCGAACTTGACGAACAGTGCCCCGAGGATGAGGAGGAGGAGCCCGACGGTCCCGACGACGATGGTGGCCAGCTGCTTGCGGACGAGCTGGCGCATGACCGCCTCGACGGCGATGCCCATGACCGGCCCGCAGATGACGAGGGACAGGGCCATGGCAGCCGGCCATGGCCAGCCGTTGATCACGTGGAGCTGGTAGTAGAGGTAGGCCCCGGCGGCGGCGATCGCGCCGTGGGCCAGATTGAAGACGCCGGAGGTGCGGTAGGTCAGCACGAGGCCGAGGGCGGCCAGCCCATAGACGGCGCCGGTCGTGAGACCGACGACGAGGAACGGCAGGTACTCGCTCATGGGGCGCACACTCCACAGGCGGCGCGGCCCGCGTCGGTGTGCGCTTCCACCGTGTCAGGAGTCGCGTGCTTCCCGGCCGTCAGCGGGCAGCCCGGCCGGTGGTACCACCGCATCGCGACGGTGGCGACCGGCAGCCACCGTTCGGCGGCGTCGACGTCGACCTCCCGGAACCCGGCGGGACGCAGGCGGGAGACCTCCGCCACCACCCCGCCGGTCCGGCGGACGATGGCCCGCCGGGCGGCGAGCAGCCACAGCCCGTTCGCTGCGGCCACGAGGACGGCACCGCCGACGGCGACGGTGATCCAGTTCGTCTGGGCGGCGGTGCGGCCGAGGCCGCTCGCCCGGTGCCAGCTCGCCATGACGGCCAGGATCCCGATCACATTGGTGCAGGCCACCCCGGCGACCTGCGCCCGTCCCCAGGGCTCAGCCGGAAACCGGCCCGCGGCAACGCTCACCGGCCGACCGCCTGGATGACGGAGGCCCGCAGCTCGGCGTTTGGGCTCGTCTCCCGCTGCTGGAGGGCGGCGGTGTTCTGTTCGAGGCCGTCGTCGAGGTCGTCGAGCTTGCGCCATTCGTCGCGCAGGTCGGCCGACAGCCACATGGTCGTGCCGATGGCCACCAGACACAGGCCGAGGAGGCCACCCGAGATGACGTAGGGGATCTGCTCGGCCGGGAACCCGGAGCGGCTGGCGCCCAGCCAGCCGATGAGCAGCGCCGCCACTCCGGCGATGCTCAGCCCGACGCCCAGGACACGATCCCACTGGCTCCGCAGGAGCTGGGTGAACGTCATGACGATTCCTTGCCTTTCGGGGTGACTCCCAGGAGCCGCTGCAACTGGGAGATGACGACGCCCACGACACCGGCGGCCAGCACGGCCAGCGACAGACCCGAGGTGTCGAACAGGGGCTGGCCCTTCGTGGCCGCGGAGGGCACCGCCACGGCGATCGGTGCCCGAGCAGGCTCGGGAGCGGGGGCGTCCCGCAGCGGCTGGGTCGCTCCGGTCACCGCCGGGGCAATGGCGTCGGTCGTGAACTCCGCACCGATCGGAGCCGGCCCGCCCAACGCCACCGGCAAAGGACTGTCGGGGACGAAAGCCGGAACCGGCGCCATCACGACTTCGGTGGAGCCGACCGTGGGAGCCGGAGCGGGGTTCTGGTCGACGGCTCCGGTGGCGACCCGGCTCAGGGCGTCCCCTTCGAGGGCCGCCGCCGCCACGCCGACCAGGTAGGTGATGCGGCCGTTGTCGCCGGGGAAGGTCTGGACGATCTTCACCGCCGGCGCCACCACGGTGGTTCCCGTGATCTCCTTCGGCGTGATCTCGACCGTGAGGTGGGCCTGTTCGAGGGCCTTGGCCACCGGTTCGCCGGAGGGCAGTGGCGTCGTGCTGTCGGCAACGGTGAGGCCGGAAGCATCGACCTTCACCGGAACGCCCTCGACCGCCGCGCCGGTGACCGAGATCTGCCCGTCCCGATCGACGGAACCGTCGGAACGCAGGACGGCCCGGGCCGTCGAGACGACTTCTCCCAACCGGAACGGCCCGACGGCGAAGCTGCTGACGCGCGACTCCGCCTGCGCGGTGACTGTCTCCGCCGTCGACTCCACCGTGGCGACCGACCGGGCGAAGCCGCCCGACCCGGACGCCGATCCGAACCCTGAAATTGCTTTGGACGACGACGACAGCGCGTCACTCGCCGCGTCCAGGGTCTGGCCGGGGCCGGTCATCTCACCGTGTGGCGCCAGCGGGTGTTTGGACTCGACGTAGAACGGATAGCCGGGGACGGCCGGGACATCGAGCATCGGGAAGCTGCCCTTCAGCGATCCGGTGAGCAGTCCGGGCCCGGACAGCGGAATCTCGCCGGGATACGGGTGGGAGGCGAAGGCGGTGCTGTTGCCCAGCGAATCCACGTGGGCCTGGGCCGTCGGCCCTCCCCCGTCGATGGGATTCCGGGCCGCCGAGTTGGGGACATCGAAAGTCATCCGCATCCCGTTGCCGCTGGCCGTGCCGGAGAAGCCGGCGCCGTACCCGGCGTCGGCCGCGGCGTCGGCCCGACCACCGCCCGTCGCCGCGATCCCCAGCCCGGCGGTGAGGATCAGAGGCAGAAGAAGTCGCCGGCGTTCAGCCACTTTCCCCCCTTGATGACGACGGGCCAACCGCACGCCTTGCGCTCGGCCTTCTGGCCTCGTGTGGAGTTCAACGGGTAGGTCAGCCCGCCCAGGCGTTCGTTGCGCAGGCTGTAGAGACCGTCGAGGATTCCGGCGCTGGTGATCGGACCGAGGGGAAGCGACCGGACCGCCGCCTCGAGGTGTTCCCCGATGGCCCAACCCGTGATGGATCCGGCGTCGGCTGGCACTTCCGGCGCGTAGCGCCGCAAGCTGGCCTGGAATTCCGCCACGGCCGGGATGCTGGTGTCGAACCAGGGCGCGACGGCCTCGGCGACGATGACCCCTTCCATGGCGGGATCGCCGGCGAAGTCGAGCGTGGCCTGGATGCCCGTCACTCCCTGGATCGCGTCCAGGCCGACGCTCTGGCAGTTCTTCGCCAGGCGCCTCTGGCCTTCGGCCGTGAAGGTACCGAGGAGCAGCTGAGCGCCGGCGTTGCGGGCGGCCAGACACACCGCGGTGAAGTCAGGCTGCGTGATCGACGCCTTGCCCTTGTACACGACCTCGAGTCCCGACTTGGCCGCACCATCGAGGAAGCCCTTCTCGGCGATCGTGCAGGGGCTGCCCTCCGTGCAGCTGATGACCGCGAGCTTCTTCCGGTCGGCCGGGGCCGCCCGGGCCATGGCCCCGACGGTCATGGCGAAGATCTCATGGCCGGTCGACTGCGTGGGGAAGTAGAACGGCGAGTCGTAGAAGAAGTCACCCGCCCCTTCGTTGCCGATGACGGGGATCTGCTTCGACTCGACGTACCCCACGCTGGCTGCACCGGCCAGGGGCGACGCGTCATAGGTGAATGCGACGACCTTTTCCTGCTCGGCCATCTGCTTGTGGAGCGCTTGGTTGCGGGCCGGGTCGAATCCGTCGTCGGCCCACAACAGCTTCACCGGATGGCAGGCCAGTCCGCCCCGGGCATTCGTGGCTGCGACCCAGGCCTGCAGCCCCCGCAGTCCGGGCACGATGATCGCGCCGAGGACCCCGGAGAACACACCGATCGAGGCGATCTTCACCGGAGTCTGCGCCTCGGGCGGACATCCCGCAGGAGGAGCGCCGGACGTCGCTGTCTGACTGCCCGGCGTTCCCGCAGCCGCAGGTTGGGACCCCTTGTCGGCAACCGCCTTGCCGGCGCCAGTCGCGCTCGGCTTCGGACCGCCGGCGCCGGGCGACGCGGCGACGCTCGACCGCGCTGTTGCGGAGTTCGGGGACGAGCCGCCGGCCGCCGGGGAGGCCGACGGAACAGCAACGCCGGCGCCGGCGGCGTCGACCGGCACGGCGGCGCCCGACTCGACCGTCGGTACCGCGCCGGTGGACGTGCCGGCCACGGCGGGCAGTCCGTCCGGCGCGGAGACGGGTCCGTCCGTCGCCGCCGCGGAAAGTCCGGCGTCCGCCCTGATCTGGCTGTGCGACAGCCTCGAACCGCAACCGGCGGCCGAGAGCGTGATCAACAGGCCACAGACGGTCGCCAGCGCTTTGCGCCGGGCCTTCGGTTTCGGCGTCTGAGGTGTCATCGCTGCCTTGCCCCCTTTCCGGATCACCGGATGCCGTTCGTCGCCAGGAAGTCGCGGATCGTGGCGCTGAGGCGGGCGGGCTCCTCCAGTGGGCTCATGTGCCCGGCCCCTTCCAGGTGGACGTGCCGGCCATTTGGCGCCAGGCTCGCCGTGCGGGCTCCGATCTCGGCCGGAACCGAGAGGTCCTGCGAGCCGGTCACGACCAGCATGGGTTGCCGGACGGACGCCAGACCGGGTTCCACGTCGGCGGCGGCGAGGGCCAACCACGCGTTGGCGTGGACCTCGGGGTCGCCGGCCAGGAGCTGGCGCCTGATCTCCGCCACCGCGGCGGGCTCCCGGGCAGCGAACGCCGGCGTAAACCAGCGGGCCAGCGTCTCGTCGGCCACCGCGGCCATGCCTCCGGCGCGGGTCCGGTCGGCCCGCGCTCGCACCGCGTCGGCGAACCCGTCGGGTACCCGGGCAGCCGAGTTGATGATCACCAGCGCGCCAACCAGGTCAGGATGCCGTTGCGCCAGGGCCAGGGCGACCACTCCACCCATGGAGAGACCGACGGTCACGGCCGGCTCGGACGTCTCGGCCCGAAGCAGTTCGGCCACGTCGTCAGCCAGCGCCTCGATCGTGAACGGGCCGGCCGGCGCATCGGTCCCGCCGTGCCCGGCGAGGTCCGGTGTCAGGACGCGGTGGTGCCCCGCCAGCTCCGCCGCCAGCGGGCTCCAGCACGAACCCGACAGGCCGATGGGGTGCAACAGCATGACCGGCGGGCCGGCGCCACATTCGCCGAAGCAGAGCGTGCGGCCGTCCTCCAACTTCATCATCGCTCTGCACCGATGACGATCTGGCGCCACCCGCTGTAGCGTTCGCCGAATTCAGAGGCTTGTACGGCTCGGGCTTGCTCCCTGGCCTCGGCGCCGATGGCTTCTTCCAGCCCGCTCCCGGCCGCCGCCCGGACCAGCGCCTTGGTGGTCTGCGTGGCCTGCGGCGGCATCGAGGCGAAGGTGGCGGCGAGCGACACGGCGGTGGCGACAGGGTCGTCAGTGAGGCGGGAGACGAGGCCCCTGGCCCGGGCCTCCTCGGCCTCGACATGCCGGCCGGCCAGCAGCCATTCGATGGCCGCTTCGTGGCCGACGGCCCGGGGCAGGAGCCAGGTGATGCCCATGTCCGGGACCAGACCCATATGCACGAACGGCGCACTGAAGTTGGCCGCCGGCGAGGCGATCCGGATGTCGCAGGCCAGCGCCAGTCCGAGCCCGGCCCCGGCGACCGGGCCGTTGATGGCGGCGATGGCCGGCTGAGGCAGGCGGTGGAGCGCCAGCGCCGGACGCAACGCCCGGGCGAGAAACTTCTCGGCCCACTCGGGTGTCGCCTCCGAGGCCCGGCGGATCAGGTCGAGATCACCGCCGGCGCAGAAGCCGAAACCGGCCCCGGACAAGACCAGTGCCCGGGTGGAAGGGTCGCCGGCCAGCCCGTCGAAGAGTGCCTCCAGCCCGAGGAGGATGGCCTCGTCGAGAGCGTTGAACTGCTCCGGACGATCGAGCAGCAGCAGAGTGACGCCGTCGCGAGGCCGAAGCAGCCGGACCCCGTCGACACCGCTATCGGGCGCCTCTGTGTCGGGAAAGTGCATGAGCCGACGCTACGAAGCACGGGGTCAGGGCGGAATGTCCGCTCCGGACAGGACCGTGCAGATCGCGGACAACCCGGTGGGCTCACCCTCCGGCCGGGGCGGTCCCTCGTTACCCCCCGACCTGCCGGGCGCTCCGCCACGCAGTCGGCGACTCGCCCGTCCAGCGTTTGAAGGCGTGGGAGAACGCCGGCCCGTCGGCGTAGCCGAGCCGGCGGGCCACCTCCTCCACCGTCAGGGATCCAAGGCTGAGCAGCTGCGTGGCGAGGGTCTCGTGGACCTCCTCGACCAGCTCCGTGAACGACGTCCCTTCGGCGACGAGGTACCGGCGGAGCGTGCGCTCCTCCATGTGCAACTCGGCGGCGATCTCGGCCATCGTCGGTCTGGCGTCCGGCCGGTTGAGGAGCCGGGCCCGGACGCGGGCGGACGTCCCACGGCGGGCCAGCCGGCGCTCCATGAGGGCGGCGCAGGCGTCAACGCAGGCCCGCATCGTGTCGGCATGCGCCTGGGGGAGCGGCGCGTGCCACTGGGCGGGATCGAACAGGAACCGGTCTTCCGGCTGGCCGCTGCGAACCCGGAGCCCGGGGAGCACCGCCGCCAGGGCCGCCGCCCGGACGTCGTTCAGGTGGGTGCTCAGCTGGGGGACCACGCCGGGCGCGATGGTCGAGAACAGGACGAGCATGGAGGCGATGTCACGCTCGCAGACGAAGTCCCGGACGTCGACCGGGATCTCCGCCACGTCGAGGTCGATCCGGGGCAGGCTCTCGTGGACGGCCGGCGCCGTGAACGCGAACGAGAGTCGGGCGAACCGCACGCCGATCCCCACCGCGTCGGCGAACGTCGGGCTGGTGAGGATGGCATAGCCCCACATCCCGAAGCTGCCGAGCCGGGCCCGCCGACCGACCTCGGCTCCCAGCCCGGCGATGTCGCCGACCCGGGCCAGCAGGTTGCGCATGACCTGCAGTTCCTGGGCCGCCTCGACCAACAGTTCAGGCTCGTCGAGGTCGGCCGGAGCGATCCCGGTCGACTCGAGACACCGCTCGCGGGCCACACCCCGGGCCTCCCCCGCGCTGACGAGCGCCCGGACCGCACCCGGCCCCCGAGGAAAGTCCCACCACGGCATCCCCCCATTATCCTGCGGGCGGCTCCGGTCCCCCGGTAGGCGCCAGCGGAGGCGGCTCGCCGTCGCCGCCGTCACGGCGGAGGTGGTAGTGCCCGACGGCGGTCGCGACGACATCACCGGTCGTGTCGCGCAGGGTCATGGCGACCTCGTAGTCGGCCCGGCCGGTGGCGGCCAGCTGGGCGGCGACGTCGTCGACCCTCACGGCGTCGAACACCGCCTCGGCCCGCAAGGCGGTGCGCGCCACCCGCTTGAAGGTGATGTTGAGGTCGGGCACCACAATCCAGCAGTCGCCGAGTTCGGGGTGGGCGAGGAAGGCGATGCCCCCGAGGACCTCGGCCGCCGCCCACTGGACCGCGGCGTGGACGCCACCGAGATGATTGGCGTTCGCCTCGGTGAGCGGAACCGTGCAGGCGAGAACCTCACCGACGCTCTCGATACGGATGCCGATGTGCTCGTAGAGAGGGATCAGGAGGCGCAGCCGGGCCTCCAGGGCTGCGGCGTCGGCGGCTCCGGTGCCGGCCAGGAGCGCGGCGTCGGAAGCTATCCCTGCCTCCTCACACGCCGCTCGTACGCCGCCCGGGCGTCGGCGTCGCTGTCGAGGACGCCGCGCTCTGCACCCATGGCGGCGAACACGCGGTCGACGACCGGAGCTGGAAGCACCTTGACGAGGCGGCCGGCCAGGCCCACCTGCCAGGGCACGAAGACACTCGCCCGGGGGCGCTCGATCGCCTTGACGACGGCCGCCGCCACGACGGACGGAGCAACCTTCGGAAGGCCACGGATGTCAGGCAGCCCCCTGCTCAGCTCGGTGTCGATGACGCCCGGGAGGACGGTGGTGACGGCGATGCCCCTCGTGCGGTACTCGAGACGGAGCGCTTCGGAGAGACCGACGACCGCATGCTTGGTGCCGCAGTACGTGGCCATGCCCGGCGCAGCCATGTAGCCGGCGCCTGAGGAGACGGTGACGATGTGTCCGGCGCCTCGGGGCAGCATGCGCTCGAGGGCCAGCTTGGCTCCGAGGATCACGCCGTGCACATTGACGTCGACCAGGCGGCGGGCGAGCTCGTCGCCCTCGTCTTCGAACGGGCCGGTCGGCATGATCCCGGCGTTGTTCACCAGGACGTCGAGCAGGCCGAACTCGGAGACGGTGGCATCGAGGAAGCCCGCGAAGGACACGCGGTCGGTGACGTCGAGGTGGAGCCCCAGGACGCGCCCCGGAAGCGCGGTGGCGGTCTCCTTGGCGGCAACCTCGTCTATGTCACCGACGGCGACGTAGGCCCCCCGCCGGCACAGCTCCGCGGCGATGGCACGGCCGATGCCCCTTCCGCCGCCGGTCACGGCGACGACACGACCAGCGATCATGGGCATGGCTCTCCCTCTCTGCGGGGCGTTCGCCCGGCGAGTTGAAGGCCGGTGCGTCGGCGGGCGTCGCGAGCGACCACCGCCCGCAGAAGGCGAGCGGCGAGCCGCCCGCGCCGGGCGGTGTACGGGTACCAGAGCAGTTCCCGCCGGGGCGTCGGGACGAGTGACGCGGTGATGACCTGCTGGCGGCAATACTTGCGCACACCGGCGGCACCGCCGAACCGGCTGCCGAGCCCCGACTGCTTCCAGCCACCGTGGGGCAGCGGCTGGCAGAAGAGGTTGGTCAGGACGTCGTTGACGTTGACGGCCCCCGCTTCGAGGCGGCGGGCCAGCGTCTCGCCCCGCCGGCGGTCCCGGGTCCACACGGTGGCGGACAGGCCGTAGGGCGAATCGTTGACCAGCCGCACGGCGTCGTCGGCGTCGGCCACTTTCATCACCGGGATGGTCGGCCCGAACGTCTCGTCCCGCATGCAGGCCATGGAGTGGTCGACGTCGACCAGCACGGTCGGCTCGAAGAACGTGCCAGTGCCCGTCCGCCGCCCGCCGGTCAGCGCCTTGGCGCCGCCGGCGACCGCCCCGTCGACGTGCTCCTCGACGATGCGGACCTGGGCCTCGGTGGCCAGGGCGCCGATGTCGGCGGCGAAGTCGCCTTCGTCGACCCCCTGGCGCAGCGAGCGGACATGTTCCACCAGCCGGGCGACAAACTCCTCGTAGACCGGTGCCTCGACGTAGACCCGCTCGATAGAGACGCACACCTGGCCGGAGTTCATCAGCGCGCCCCATGCGATGCCGTTGACGGCCCGGTCGAGGTCGGCGTCGGCCAGGACGATGGCCGCGTCCTTGCCGCCCAGCTCCAGGCTGGCCGGGATGAGCCGCTCGCCGGCCCGCCGCGCCACCGCCCGCCCGGTGCGCGTCGAGCCGGTGAACTGCACGAAGTCGACGTGGTCGACGACAGCCGCGCCCGTCTCGCCGGCACCGGTGACGCAGGCGAGCACCGGCGGCGCGCCGATCTCGGCCCACCCGCGCACCAGTTCGAGCGCGGAGAGCGGCGTCACCTCGGACGGCTTGAGGACAGCGGCCGCACCCGCCGCGAGCGCCGGGACGGCGTCCATCCCCGGCATCGTGAACGGGAAGTTCCAGGGGGAGATAATCCCGACCACGGGATACGGCCGGAACGTGGTCGTGAGCCGCTTCGTGGCCGTGAGGAGGTTGTGGGGTCGGGGACGCTTGTCGGCCAGGAACCGTTCGGCGTGCTTGGCGTGGTAATTGAGCATGTCGCACAGGGCCGGCCCCTCGAAGCCCGCCTCGGCCTCCGGCTTGGCGGTCTCGGAGCGGATGACCTCCGTGATCCGCTCGGCGTTGTCCAGGCACCAGTCCCGGAGTCGTTGGAGCCAGACGGCGCGGCCGGCCGGACCAATGGCTTCCCAGGCCGGCTGTTCGGCCCGCAGATCGGCGACGATCCGGGCCACCTCGGCCGGAGGCGTGTCGGGGACCCGGCCCACGATACGGCCATCGGCGGGGTTGGTGACGGTGATCTCGGTGGCCGTGGCGACCGGGCCGGTGGACGGCATGGCGAGCTCCTGGGGCTCTATGGCTGTGCTGCAAACGGTAAGAAGACAAGCCCAGTGCGGCCATGACGTGAGCGGACAATGCCCTGCGATCGGCGGACATCCTCCGACCGGCGCCAGCCGACCTCGGCTACCCCCGGACCACCAGGCTGGCCCCCTTCAGGACCGGGCCGGGATCAGATAAGCCGGGCGGTGAGGCCGTTGTCGACCGGGAGGGAGACGCCGGAGACGAATGCTGCCTGGTCGGAGGCGAGATAGGCGACGACGTTGCCCACTTCGCGGGTGGAGCCGAGGCGGCCCTGGATGTTCTGGACGAGCTGGTCGGCGCTCAGCCCCATCGTGGCTTGGGCGACCTGCCCGACCGGCGCGAGGAGCCGGTCCAGCATCGGTGTGTCGATCAGCCCCGGGCAGACACAGTTGACCCGGACGCCGAAATCGCGAAACTCGAGGGCGGCGGTCTGGGTCAGGGAGACGACGGCGGCTTTGGTGGCGCAGTAGGCGCCGAGGAGCGCGCCGCCGCGCAGCCCGGCCACCGACGCGATGTTGACGATGGCGCCGCCGCCGGAGGCGGCGATGACCGCGCCGCCATACTTGATCCCGAGCCAGACTCCCTTGACGTTGACCGCCAGGATCCGGTCGAACTCGTCCTCCGGTTGCTGGACCAGCGGGTACAGCTGCTCGATCCCGGCGTTGTTGCACATCACGTCGAGCCCGCCGAATACCTCCGTGGTGGCCTGCACGGCTCGCTCCACGTCTGCGGCCAGGCGCACGTCGCAGTGCCGCGACGGCATGCCGAGTTCGGCGCCCGCCTTTCCCAGGGCCTCGTCGTCGATGTCGCTCAGCATCACGCGTGCTCCCGACTCGACTAGGACCGTGGCGATTTCCCGGCCGATGCCGCTCCCGGCGCCCGTCACGAGTGCCCGCTTTCCGCTGAGGTCGGCCATGGGTGATCTCCTTTGCTCGTCAGGCGGGTTGGGCGACGGGAACGCCGATGGTGAAGCCCTGATAGCCGTTCTCGGCGACGCTGTCGCAGATCTGGCGGTACAGGACGGTGCCGCCGGCGAAGGGCATGAACCCCTCGGGCTTCCCTTCGATGTTGCGGCCCATGTACCAGGAGTTGCCGTGGGTGAAAATCGTCATCTCGCCGAGGGCATGGACCTGGTCGGTCCATTCCTTTTCGGCCGGTGCTTCGGCCTCGATGACGTCGACCCCCCGGGCGGCGAGGTAGGCGATGCAGTCGGCGATCCATTCAACGTGCTGTTCGATGCTGGGAACCATGTTGGAGATCACCGAGGGGCTGCCGGGGCCGGTGATGATGAACAGGTTGGGGAACCCGTGCACGGCGAGGCCCAGGTAGGTGACGGGGCCATCGGACCACTTGTCCTGGATGGTCAACCCGTCCCGGCCGGTGATGGGGATGCGCAGGATCGAGCCGGTCATGGCGTCGAAGCCGGTGGCGAAGACGATGACGTCGACCTCGATGGTGCCGCCGGTGGTGGCGATCCCGGAGGCGACGATGCCGGTGATCGCGGTCTGGCGCAGGTCGACAAGGGTGACGTTGTCCCGGTTGAAGGTCTCGAAGTAGCCGGTGTCGAGGCAGAGCCGCTTGGCGCCGAAGGGGTAGGTGGAGGGGATGAGCCGCTCGGCGAGTGCCGGGTCGTTGACCTTGGCCCGGATCTTGTCCTTCACGACCCGGCCCACCCGCTCGGCGGCGTCGAGGCTCAGGAGCTGGTCGGCGTAGGTGGCAGCGATGGTGAGCCCGCCGTCGTTCCAGCGTTCCTCCATGGTGGCCAGGAACTCGTCCTCGGGGACGGCCATGGCCGACCGGTCGTCGAAGGTGACCGGGAAGTAGAGCGGTGACTGGCGGATCTTCTGGCGGTACTCGGCGTAGTTTTCCTGGGTCGCCCGCAGCACCGCCGGGTCGAGCGGGGCGTTGCGGGCCGGAATGCTGAAGTTCGGGGTGCGCTGGAGGACGTACGTGTGGGCCGCCTCGGCGGCGATGATGGGGATCGCCTGGATCCCGGAGGATCCCGTCCCGATGACGGCCACCCGCTTCCCGGCGAAGTCCACTCCCTCATGGGGCCAGCGGGCGGTGTGGTACCACTCGCCGCCGAAGTTGTCCAGGCCGGGAATGGCCGGGATCTGGGCGTCGGACAGGCAGCCGGTGGCCAGGACGAGGAACCGGGCTGTCACCGTTCCCCCGGGTTCGGTCTCCACCGTCCACGTGTTCGCCGCTTCGTCGAAGGCGGCCGAGACGACGCTTGTCTCGAGGTGGATGTCGCGGCGCAGGTCGAAACGGTCGGCCACGTGGTTCAGGTAGGCCAGGATCTCCGGCTGGGCCGGGTAGCGCTCGGTCCAGTTCCACTCCCGCTCCAGATCGGGGTCGAAGGAGTAGGAGTAGGCGAGCGACTCGATGTCGCAGCGAGCGCCCGGGTAGCGGTTCCAGTACCAGGTGCCGCCGACACCGGCGGCCCGGTCGTAGACCCGCACCGAGAAGCCCTCCGTCCGAAAGCGGTGCAGGGCGTAGAGCCCGGCGAAGCCCGCCCCGACGACGACGGCGTCGACGTCTGAAGTGGTCGGCATCGGTGATCTCTCCTCGGCGTCAGTGCACCAGCCGGTCGGCGCCGGCCCAGTGCTTCTCCCGCAATTCCCGCTTGAGCACCTTCCCGGCGCCGGACACCGGGAGGCTGTCGACGAACTCGACAGAGCGGGGAGCCTTGTAGCCGGCGATTCGGGTCTTGGTGTGCTCCCGGAGCTCGTCACTCGTGGCCGCCGCCCCGGGTCTCAGGACGACGACGGCGTGGACCCGCTCCCCCCAGTCCGCGTCGGGCACCCCGATCACGGCGCAGGCGGCCACCGCCGGATGCTGGGACAGGGCGTTCTCGACCTCGGCCGAGTACACGTTCTCGCCGCCGGAGACGATCATGTCCTTCACCCGGTCGACGATGAAGACGTAGCCGTCGTCGTCCATGTAGGCGGCGTCGCCGGTGTGCATCCACCCACCCCGCAAGGCCGCCTCGGTCCCCTCGGGTCGGCGCCAGTAGCCCTGCATCACCTGCCCGCCCCGCACCACGATCTCGCCTACCGTCCCCGGGGGCACCTCGCGGTCGTCGCCGTCGACGATGCGCAGCTCGGTGACCGGCGCCGCCCGGCCGGCGGAGCGCAGCCGCCCGGGAGTGTGGTCGCAAGGGCCGAGGATGGTGGCCAGCGGCGCCAGCTCGGTCATGCCGTAGGCCTGGACGAGGTCCGTGCCGGGCAGGGCTTTCATCGTCCGGTCGAGGACGGCCTGGGAGATTGGCGAGCCGCCGTAGGCCAGGCGCCGCAGGCTGGAGAGGTCGTGGTCGGGGAGGGCTGCGTGGTCGACGAGCATCTGGATCATGGTCGGGATCAGCAGGACGTCGGTCACCCGGTGCGTTTCGATGGCGGCCATCACGGCCCGGGGCTCGAACGCCGGGACGATGACGTGGGTTCCGCCGAGCAGCAGGTGGACGGACCAGGCGGCGAGGTCGGCGAGGTGGAACATGGGGGCGGCGTGGAGGTAGACGCCGCCGGGGGTGAACACGCCGGCGGCGGCGATTCCGAGCGACGAGGTGAGCAGGTTGGCGTGGCTCAGCATCACGCCTTTGGGGAACCCGGTGGTGCCGCCGGTGTAGAACAGCCCGGCCAGCTCGTCGCCGCCCCGGCGGACGTCGTCCACCGGCTCGGCGCCGGACACCAGCTCCTCGTAGGACAGCATCCCGTCCGGCGTGGGCCCGTCCCCGCAGTGAATCACCACCCGCAGCCCGGTTTCGGCGCGTAGCGCCGGCACGAGCGGTGCGAACGCGTCGTCGACGAGGAGGACGGCGGTCTCCGAGTCGTTGAGGGCGTAGGCGATCTCGGCCGGGCTCCAGCGGATGTTGAGCGGGTTCACGACGGCGTCGGCCCAGGGAATGGCCAGCAGGCACTCGTGGTAACGGTCGGAGTTGAGGGACAGGATGCCCACCCGGTCATTGCGCTCGACACCGAGCCGGCGCAGCGCCGCCGCCAGGCAGGCCACCCGGTCGGCCACCTCCCGGAAGGTCCGCCCGCGGCCGCCGCAGATGGTCATGGTGGCGTCGGGCGTCTGCTGCAGCGAACGGTGCAGCCCCTGCGTCAGGTACATCCTTGCCTCCGTGGCGTTTCGAGCCTGCTCAACGACCAGGAACGGGTGGGGCCCAGTGGAAGTCGTCCCAACCCTGGAACGGGACGCACTGGCCAATCTGATCCGAAAAACCGCGGCGCAGAGCGTGCCGGAGAGGCCGACACCCGCCCGAGACCACGTAGCGCAACTCCCGCGACGCCCCGGACCCGCCATTCTGGAACAATCAATGGTACATCTAGAGATTATGTTGTACCATTGGTGCTGGTCAAGAGATCCGGTACGCTCGTTATACAACGTGTACCCGACCAGGAGTTCACCGATGATGAACGCCGCCGCCCTCCGCCCCCGCCGCCTCGTCCCGAGGCCGCTCTCGCCGCGGGCGGAGATGCTGCTGGACGAACTGGAGGAGATCTTCCTCACCGAGGGGTTCCGCCACCTCTCGATCGCGTCGCTGGCCACACAGCTCCGCACCTCGCGGCGGACCTTCTACGAGATCGCACCGTCACGGGACGAGCTCGTCCTCGTCGTGCTCGACCGGATCCTGCACCGCATGGGCCGCGAAGCACACGACCGGCTCGCCGGCATCGTCGACCCCCTGGACCGGGTCGAGGAGTACTTCGCCTGCGCCGCCACCGGGCTCCGGCGAATGTCACTCCGCTTCAGCGAGGACGTCGAACGGCAACCCTCCGCCCAGCGGCTCCTCGCCGACCACTACCGGTACGCCGCGGCCCTGATCCAGGAGATGGTCCAGGAGGCGATCGACACCGGCCGGGCCCGTCCGTGCGACGCCCACTTCGTGGCGGAGGCGATCGACGCGATCATCGTCCGCCTCCACGAGCCCGACTACCGGCAGCGTTCACCATTGACCGTCGAAGAGTCACTCTACGAAGCCCAGCGCTTCGTCCGCGCCGCCCTTGAGCTCCCGGGCCGCGCCCGGCGCCGCCCGAAGCTCGACATCGTGCGGGCCCCGACCCACAGTGGTGCGGCCACCCGGCGTCGCACCGGCGTCGCATCGAAGTAGCGGCTTCGGGGCCCTTGTCAACTACGTCTGCCCCGGACTGATCGACGCCCCGATGCTGGACCGGGGCTCCTGGAGCCGCTGGGACAGGTCACCGAGGCCGCCATGGGCCTGAGCGCCGACCAGCTCGCGCAGAACATCCAGGGCCGCCTCGGATCCACCCGCGACGTCACCGAGGCGGGCCTGCGCCGGGGTCTGTAATAACAACGGTGTAAGTCCCTGGCCTGGCAGTCTGGCGTCATGCCCAGACGGAGAGGACAGGCAGCGGTGACGGACACGACGACTGTGGCAGGGTTGACGGCCGCAGAGGAGGATTTGGCTCGGAGTCTGATGGAGCGGGCTAAGGCTGAAGGGGTCAGCCTGGTCGGGCCCGGGGGTTTGTTGTCGGGATTGACGAAGACGGTGCTCGAGACGGCGCTGGAGGCCGAGCTCACCGAGGACCTGGGCTATGAGCCGAACGACCCGGCCGGCCGCAACAGCGGGAATTCTCGCAACGGCACCCGATCGAAGACGGTCCTGACCGAAGTAGGCCCGGTCGAGATCGACGTGCCCCGCGACCGCAACGGAACGTTCGAGCCGAAGCTCGTCCGCAAGCGGCAACGGCGCATGACGGGCATCGATGACCTGGTGATCTCGTTGGTGGCCAAGGGCCTGACGACCGGCGAGGTGGCGGCCCACTTGGCCGAGGTCTATGGCGCGGAGGTCACCAAGGACACCATCTCGCGCATCACCGATCGGGTCCTCGATGGGTTGGCCGAATGGCAGAACCGGCCGCTGGACGCCCAGACCGGCTCGTTCTGCGAGACCCACAGGTCCAGCAGGTCACCTACTGTCCGCCGAGCCGACTTCGACGGTCGGAGCGTCAGCTCGGCGGCGACCCGCTGGGCGTCGCGCTTGGTCCCGTGGACCGTCCGGCTCACCTGCCTCGGCCGGCCCCGCTCGTCCCGGCCGGTGAAGGCGCGCACCTCCCACACCCCGGGCCGCTTCTCGCGGATCGTCGCCATGAAGGCGACGATACAGTAGGGATGGAGTAGGGATGAAACGAGTTTCGGACTACCGCACGCCCGTAAAGGTCTTACGTGCTATGACCATGCGCTGGATCTGGTTGGTGCCTTCGTAGATCTGGGTGATCTTGGCGTCGCGGAAGTACCGCTCGACGGGGAACTCCTTGGTGAACCCGTAGCCGCCGAGGAGCTGGACGGCGTCGGTCGTCACCTTCATGGCCACGTCGCCGGCGAAGCACTTGGCCATCGACGCCATCTTGGTCAGGTCCGGGTGGTGGACGTCGGCCATGGCCGCCGCCCGGTACACCAGGCCCCGGGCCGCTTCGATCTGCATGGCCATGTCGGCCACCATGAACTGCAGGCCCTGGTAGGTGGTGAGCGGCTGGCCGAACGTCTTGCGCTCGTTCATGTAGGCCGTGGCGTAGTCGAGGGCGCCCTGGGAGATGCCCACCGCCTGGGCCCCGATGACCGGCCGGGACCAGTCGAAGGTGCCCATGGCGTAGTAGAAGCCCTTGCCCTCCTCCCCCACCATGTTCTCCTGGGGCACCCGCACGTCCTCCAGGATCACCTCGCCGGTGGGGCTGGCCCGGATGCCGAGCTTGTGCTCCAGCTTGCCGATCGAGAAGCCGGGCCGGTCCTTCTCCACCACGAAGCAGCTGATGCCCCGGTGACCGGCGGAACGATCGGTCTTGGCGAAGACCACGTAGTAGTCGGAGATGCCGGCGTTGGTGATCCACTGCTTGCGCCCGTTGATGACCCACTCGTCGCCGTCCCGCTCGGCCCTGGTGGTCATCGACGCCACGTCGGAGCCGGCCTCGGCTTCCGACAGGCAGTAGCTGGCCTGCGCCCGTCCCTCGGAGATCGGCGTCATGAACCGCTGCTGGATCTCCTTGGAGCCGTAGCGCATGACCGGGGTCATGGCCAGGTCGCAGATGGCCGGGATGAGGGAGGCGGCGGCGTCGACCCGGGCGATCTCCTCGATGCAGATCGCCCAGGTGACGTGGTCAGCGGCCGAGCCGCCGCAGTCCTCGGGGAACGTCAGGCCCATGAGCCCCATGGCCGCAAAGGCCTCGTGGGCGTGCCAGGGGTATTGCGCCTTCTCGTCACACTCGGCGGCGTGCGGGGCCACCTTGTCCTCGCACATCTGCCGGACGGCCAGGCGGAACTCTTCCTGCTCGTCGGTGGTGAGGAACATCGGGGGGAGGTCCTCCTCTAGTACGACTTGGGCAGACCCAGGGAGTGCTGCGCCACGAAGTTCAGCACCATTTCCCGGCTGACGGGGGCGGTGCGGAAGAGGCGGGTCAGGCCGTAGAGCGTGGCCAACCCGTACTCGGTGGCCAGACCGTTGCCGCCGTGGGTCTGGATGGCCTGGTCGAGCGCCTTGAGCGACGCCTCGGCCGAGGCGTACTTGGCCATGTTGGCCGCCTCGCCGGCGTCGGCGCCCTGGTCGTAGAGCCAGGCGGCCTTGAGCGTCATGAGCCGGGCCTGCTCGACCTCGATCTTGGCGATGGCCAGCGGGTGGGACAGCCCCTGGTGCATGCCGATCGGCACGCCCCAGACGTGGCGCTCGAGGGCGTAGTTGGCCGCCTTCGTCAGGGCGTAGCGGGCGATGCCGTTGCCCTGGGCGGCGCCCATGACCCGTTCGGGGTTGAGGCCGGTGAAGACCTGCCGCAGGCCTTCGTGCTCGGCGCCGATGAGCCGCTCGGCCGGCACCCGCACCTCGTCGAAGAACAGCGTGTACTGCTTGTCGGGGGCGCAGATCTCCATCGGGATGATGGTCTTTTCGAGCCCGGCGGCGTCGGTGTCCACCACGAACAGCGAGAGCTTGCCCCGCCCGGAGTTCTCGTCGATGCCGGTACGGGTCACGACCAGCATCTGCTGGGCCTCGTCGACGCCGGAGATGTAGTACTTCGTGCCCCGGAGGATGTACTCGTCGCCGTCGCGGGTGGCGGTGGTGGAGATCTTGTGGGAGTTCGAGCCGGCGTCGGGCTCGGTGATGGCGAAGGCCATCTTGTAGGACGGGTCCTCGGCCCCGGCGATCTTCGGCAGCCAGGTGCGCTTCTGCTCCTCGGTGCCGTGCTTGGCGATCACCGATCCACAGATGGCCGGCGAGACCACCATGAGCAGCGCCGGGCAGCCGGCGGCGGCCAGCTCCTCGCCGACCATCGACAGCTCGAGCAGGCCCATGCCCCCGCCGCCGTACTCCTCGGGGATGTTGACCCCGATGAAGCCGGCCCGGGCCACGGCCGACCACAGTTCGCTCATGCCGCCCTTGGTCTTGGACTTCTCGACGTAGTAGTCGTGGCCGAAGTCCAGACCGATCTTGCGGACGGCCTCCCGCAGCATCCCGTGCTCGGCGGTCTCGTTGAAATCCATTGCCTCTCCTCGGGCCTCTCTCCTCGGGCCTCTCCTCGCGGGGACTCAGTTGCCTCACGCTACTTGACGATTTTCCGGGAACGAAAAAAGGACATCAGGGGCGAGACGGCGTATTCCACTCTCGAGCGTCCATTTGGGTGAGAAAACGGCTGCTGGGGAGGGTCCCTACGCCGGCTCCCGGCTGGCACCGCCGGTGAGCAGAGCGGGAGGGACCCCGGCATCTCATGCCGAGCCGTCGCCTCCCCGAGGGACGTGTGGCCTGCCAACGCGGGCCCACGACGGACGAGGCCTGGGTCGGGCCGGCCCTCCTGACCCGGGCCCTCCGTCGCGTTGTGTCACCCACGTGACACTGTGGATGTCGCCCTGGCGGCAGTAACGAGGCCGGGCGGGGCCTACCGTCGATCTCATGGGCAAGTCGCTCCTTTCCCGGACGATCCCAGCGGTCGCCGAGGCGGTTGACCATGTGATCGGATGGCACCGGCTCCCGAGCGTGCTTGGCATCCCCACGCTCTTCGCCATCCGGTCAAGGCTACGGGAGCAGAACCTGTTCGATCCCGGGGACTACCGCCAACCCCTCGACAAGCAACCGGGTCCCTGGGTCAACTGGCGGAACATCGAAGGGCGGTTCAACGATCTGACGTCCCCGTTGATGGGCAGCGTCGGCAGCCGCTTCGGCCGCAACGTCCCTCCGGCGTGCACCCACCCCGAGAAGCCGCCGGACATCCTCTCGCCCGACCCGTACGTCGTGAGCGACGAACTCCTCGCCCGGGAGCAGTTCCGGCCGGCGGGGCTCAACGTCCTCGCCGCCGCCTGGATCCAGCTCGAGGTGCACGACTGGTTCGACCACGGCTCTCCCGTGGCCGGCGACCCCTGGGATCCGGACCGCCCCGACTGGCCGGGGCCGGCGAAGCCGCCGATCAAACGCACCTGCCCGGCGGCCAAGGGTGCGGGGCCGGCCGCCTTCACCAGCCACGACACCCACTGGTGGGACGGGTCGCAGCTCTACGGCCGGGAACAGCGGTGGGTCGACGCCATCCGGGCCGACGGCGGAAAGCTCAAGACGCCCGACGAGCTCATCGGCGCGCTCGGCGACCTCGTCGATCCGGCGGGCTCGGCGGCCAACCTCTGGGCCGGCTCCCTCGTCCTGTCGGCACTGTTCGTCCTCGAGCACAACGCCATCTGCGACGCGCTCGTGAAGCACGAGCGTCGCCGATGGACGCCGGACGCTCTCTTCCACACCGCCCGGCTCATCAACGCCGCGTTGATGACCAAGATCCACTGGCTCGAGTGGTCGGTCGCCGTCCTCCACCACCCGGCCCTCAGGCGGGGGCTACCGATGAACTGGTGGGGCTTGCTGGAGCCGATCACCAAACGGTTGGGGCGTCTCGGACCGAGTGCCTTCCTCTTCGGCATCCCCGGCTCCCCGACCGAACACCACGGGGTCCCCTACTGCCTGACCGAGGAGTTTGTGGCCGTCTACCGGCTGCACTGGCTCATGCCCGACGATCTCTGGTTCTACGAGAGTCCCGGAGGCGGCCGCCCCGTGCATTTCGGGTTGCTCGACCTCATCGGCCCGGCCAAGATCCCGGCGGCATTGAAGCAGATCGGCGGATTCGACGACGCCCTCTACTCACTCGGTATCGCCCCCGCCGGGGCACCTCGCCTTCACAACTACCCCACAACGTTGCGGAACCTGATCAAGCCGGACGCAACCGGGCAGGACGAGCGACTCGACCTGGCGGCCATCGACATCCTGCGCGACCGGGAGCGGGGCGTCCCTCGTTACAACCTCTTCCGTCAACTTTTCCACCTGCCGCCGATCGACAGCTTCGAAGACCTGACACCGAATCCCCGATGGGCGCGGGAGATCCGGGAGGTCTACGAGGACGACATCGACCGGGTCGACTTGCAGATCGGTCTCCTCGTCGAGCCTCCGCCCCGGGGGTTCGCGGTGAGCGACACCGCCTTCCGGGTGTTCCTCCTCATGGCCTCCCGCCGGCTCGCGAGCGACCGCTTCCTCACCGCCTGCTACAACCGCGGCACCTACACGCCCACCGGGATGGACTGGATCAGGGCCAACGACCTCAAGAGCGTCCTGACCCGTCACTTCCCGAGCCTGAAGCCCGCCCTGCGGGGGGTCCGGAACCCGTTCTTCACCTGGCCGGCGTCGGACGGCTGACGGGGGCCGTCGTGGACTTCCCTCGGACGATCGCCGACGTCACCCCCGACTGGCTGGCCGCTCACCTCGAGGCGGGCGCTCTGAAGGACTTCGATGTCGAGCCCATCAGCGCCGGGGTGGGCATGATCGGCGAGGTCGCCCGGCTGCGGCTCCAGTGGGCCGAGCCGGGCTCGGGCCCGGAGTCGGTGGTGATCAAGGTGGCCGCTTGCAACGCCACAGGCTGCAACCTCGTTGCCCTGTTCAACTTCTACGGCAAGGAGATCGCCTTCTACCGGGAGCTGGCTGCCCGTACCCGCGTCCGGGCGCCCCGGTGCCACGCCGCCTACTTCGACGGCGACGCCCAGGACTTCATCCTCGTCCTCGAGGACGGCGGCGCCGGTGCACTCGTCGACCAGATCGAGGGCTGCAGCAGCGACCAGGCCCGGATCGTGCTCGACGAATTGGCCTCGCTGCACGCGTCCTGGTGGGAGAGCCCGGAGCTGGACTCCATACCCTGGCTGCAGCGACTGAGCGACCCCCTCTACACCGTGGGGGTCCCGATCGGCCTCGAACAGACGTGGCCCCACACGTCGGCCATCCTGGCCGAGACCGTACCGGCATGGTTCCTTGAGCGCTGGGACGAGTTCCGCGCCGCCGTGCCCTCGCTGCTGCGGCGGCTCGATGAATTTCCCCGCACCCTGGCCCACGGCGACGCCCGCGTCGACAACCTCCTCTTCGGCGTGGGCGCCGACCCGTTGATGATGCTGGACTGGCAGATCGTCCTCCATGCCCCGGGGATCTTCGACGTCGGGTACTTCATGAGTCAGAGCCTTCCCGTGGAGCTCCGCCGGGCGAGCGAGGCCGACGCCATCGGGCTCTACCGGCAGCGCCTCGCCGATCGTGGGATCCCGGCCCCCTCGATGGAAGAGCTGTGGGAGGGCTACCGCCTCGCCTGCCTGTACTGCGTCGTCTATCCGATCATCGGCGGCGGGCCCGCCGATCCCGACAATCGCCGGGCCGTGGCACTCCTGCGCACGGTGGCCCGGCGCTGTTTCACCGCCATCGAGGATCTCGGCGCCATGGAGTTGCTATGAACGACCTCGGGAACCGCCTGGTCGACGCCGTTCTCCGGGACTTCCCCGACCACGTGGCCGGGACCCGCCCCAACCACAGCTGGGGTGTCGGCGTTCGGGGCTCCTTCGAGCCGTCGCCTCTGGCGGCCACCTACTGCACCGCTGAACTGTTCCAGGGACGGGTGGACGAGGTCCTCGTTCGGTTCTCCAACGGGACTGGATCGCCGGGGGTCCCCGATTTCGAACCGGATCTGCGCGGCATGGCGGTCAAGTTCTGCCTCTCCGGGGGCGCGGTCGTCGATCTGATCGGGATCAACATGCCCGTGGTCCCGTTCCGGACGGTCGACGACTTCTTCGGCTTCACCGCCGCCGGGGTGCCCCGGCCCGTCCGGCGCCGTTCGCTGCTCCGGAAGGTCGAGGATCTCCTGACGTTGCGCCAGCCGCCACCCGAGCCCGACCGCCCCATGTCCGGCGATCCCGGCCTGTTCTGGTTCGGGGTCACGCATCCCGTCGCCGCACCCGGGCTGCTGGCCCTGGGGGCGGCGGCCACCGCGCCGGCCAGCTACGCCCGGGTGACGTACCACACCGTTCACGCCTTCGGGCTCACCGGCCCCGACGAGGTGCGGCGATGGGTCCGCTTCCACTGGGATCCGGCCGCGGGCGTACGCCCGGTAACTGACCACCAGGTCCTCTCCGACGACTACCTGAGGACGGAGCTGCGCCAGCGACTGTCGTCCGACCTCACCATCGAGTTCTCTCTGCGCATGCAGATCGCCGACGTGGGCGACGATCCGACGGACCCGACCCGGCCATGGCCCTGGCGACGGCCTCTGGTTGACATGGGCCGGCTCACGCTGCGGGAGGCGCTGGACGATGCGACCACCGAGGCGCTGAGCTTCAACCCCACCCGCCTCGTCGACGGCATCAGCTGCTCCAACGACGAGATCCTGCGGGCACGCGGCCCGGCGTACGAGGCCTCGTTGGAACGGCGGGCCGGGTGCCCCCTCCACGCCGGGCGGGAGGAGAGGCCATGACAACATCGCAGCTGGGTTACGGCGCGTCCGTCGACCTCCGAACGGTCGGCCAGGAAGTCGCCCGGAAGCTCCGGCGCAAGCTGCCGCTGGCGGCCCTGGAGCAAATGCTCGGCCGGGTGATCGTCGCCGGCTGGGCGCGGGTGGAGCCGGCGCCACCCCTGCCGAAGCCTCTGTCAGCCGCCTTTTCGGACAACGTCCAGCGGACCATGAATCTGATCATGCCGCTCAAGGACCGCAGCGCCGTCGGCCGGGCGAAGCTCATGAAGCTGTTCATGGACAACGGCGACCTGATCCTCTCGGGCCTGCGCAACGTCGGCACCGTTCATTCCGCCCGGTTCGACATTCTCGACGGGAAGCTGTGTCTCTTCTCCGTGTACGACGGCGATACGGCCGGCTACATCCGGGACTTCATTGTCAGCGTGGGCACGTTCTTCAACGGTCTCATGGCGTTCGTGGAGGACCCCCCGCCGCTGCCCGTTGAGCACCACGTGGACGAGTTCGTCGACTGGGTCACGGCCCGGGATCTCGTCCAGCTCCCGGAGGACATCACCGAGCTCTGCCCCGACCTCGAGTACCTGCCCCGACGCCTCACTGTCCTCCTCCACGACTTCCCCGACCTGCAGATCTTCTCCTACAGCCAGTACCCGTCGTGCACCGCGGCGCAGATCCGGGAGCAGATCCACCTTGGCTGGTAACCCGTACCCCCAAACCGTCCCCGGCGTCGATCTCGCCGACGTTCAGGGCAACATCCTCCGTGGCTACCGGATGGGCTACGTCCGGCACCTCGTCATGCGGGTGATTGACGGCGCCGCCGCCCGCGCCTCGTTGGGGGCGATGGTCGACGGCTCATTGCCGACCCAGGTGACGTCGGCATCGCCGTGGAAGAAGGACGAGGACAAGACGCCCGACGACTGTCTCAACGTGGGGATCACCTTCACCGGTCTACGGGCGCTCGGCGTTCCCGAGTCGTCGCTGGCGGGATTTCCGGCCGAGTTCCGGGCCGGCATGGCGGCCCGGGCACCCCGCCTGGGTGACGTGGGCGAGAGCGCCCCCGAGCGGTGGGACACGCGGCTGGCCGAAACGGACAGCGTTCACCTCATCTTCACCGTCCACGGCAAGACAGCCGATGACGTCGATCGGGCCTCGGCACCTGTCCGGGACGCCAAGGGCTTCTGGTTCATCGAGCAGTTCGACGGCGCCCCGCTTCCCGACGGCACGGTGCACTTCGGTTACCGCGACGGCATCGCCCAACCCCGCTTCATCGGCGTCCATGATCCTGACCAGTTCCCCGACCGTCAGCCCCTCGTCCCGCTCGGTGCGGCGCTCCTCGGCCATCCCACCCCGTTCCCCGGGCTGCGGTGGCGCGTTCCCGATCCGCCGGCGCTCGGCCACAACGGCGCCTTCAACGCTTTCAGGGTTCTCGCCCAGGACGTGGCCGGCTTCGAGCGCTACCTCCAGAACGTCGAAAAGGAACACCCCGACCTGCCGCGGGAGCTGGTGGCGGCCAAGCTGTGCGGCCGCTGGCGCAACGGCGTTCCCCTGCTGCACCGCGCCTTCGACCCACCGGACCCACCGGCGAAAGACGATCGCAGCCTCGACGACTTCGACTACGACGACGATCCGACCGGCGCCACCTGCCCGTTGGGAGCGCACATCCGCCGGGCCAACCCTCGCAGTTCGACGATCGTCCAGCGCGGCATGAACCACACCCGCCAGATCGTCCGCCGGGGGATGCCCTACGGGCCGCCCTACGATCCTGACCAGCCCGACGTTCCCCGGGGCCTGCTCGGGAATTTCATCTGTGCCAGCCTGGCCGCGCAGTTCGAGGCGGTGCAGGGCGACTGGCTGAACCTCGGACTGCACGACCCACGCCTGTCGGGCAGCAATGATCCGCTCACCGGCGCCAACGGAGCCGAGACCAGTCGCTTCGAGATGCACGACAAAGACTCCGGACCGATCGTGCTGCGGGAGCTACCGAACTTCGTCATCACCCGGGGAGGGGCCTATACGTTCCTCCCCAGTCTGACGGCGCTGCGTTGGATCGCGGCGCGACCGGGCGACTAGCCCCGCCGGAGCTCCTCGCAGGCCCGGAGGATGAGTCCATAGCCGCGACCCAGCGCGATCGACTGCGCTTCGTCCAGCATCCACACCGGCTGATCGGCCGAGGCCGGCCCGTCGTCGGCGAGCAGGGACCGGGCCCATTCCACCAGCGTGCGAGCGACGTGGAAGGGGGCGCGCAAAGCGCGGTGGATCCGGACCGCCTCGGCGAAATGCTGACGGGCCCGGACATGGTCGCCGAGGACGGCTGACAACGCCCCCAGGTAATGGGCGACGCAACTGTCCGCCATCGACGGCACCCACACCACCTCGGTATGCCAGGGAGCCAGGCGTTCGTAGACCACGGCGGCGGCATCGACGTCTCCGAGACGGACGACCGCGTCGGCCCACATGGCCATGGTCACCAGCCAGTCGATGTCCCAGGGCGGGTCGAAGTCGTTGCCCTTTCCGAACGTGAGCAGGTCCCGGGCGGTGGCCTCATCGCCGGCGTCGAGGCAGGAACGGGCGAGCATCCCGTAAAAGCCATGCTTCGTCGGGAAGTCGACCAGCGTCTTCTCCAGCACCGGAATGAACTCGTTGGTCCGGCCCTGATGCCAGCGGATCGAGCAGATGTTGATGACGTAACCGGCCATGGCGTCGGGCTGGCCGGATTCCTGCCCTATCTGGAGGGCCTCGGTGGCGAGGGCCTCGGCGGCCGGGGGGTCGCCGGCCAGGAGGACCCGGGCACTCTGGGCGACCCTGGTGCGCCACCGGTGCACCGGCAAGCCGGACTCCTCGGCGAGTTCATCCCGGCGCCGGGCAGCCTGGTCCCCCTCGTCCACATTGGCGGCGCCATAGGCCGCCGCGGCGAGATCGCTGTAGGCCCAGCAGGCGACGCCGGGGTCACCGACGCTCTCTGCCAACTGAACGGCCTCTCGGGAAGCCTCCAGCCGCTGCGCCAAGGTCTCCGGTCCCCAACAGCCGGCCTGACCCCGGATGAGGACGTGGAGCACAGTCCCCGGATCGCCGAGCCGCCGGGCGGTCTCCAGCGCTTCGTCGTCCAGCGCGCGACAGCGGGCGTAGTCGCCGCTGTAGGACAGTTCAACCGACAGCTGCTTGAGCAGGCGGGCCCTCTCGGGGGTATCCCCTGTGCCGACCTCGGCCAGCGCCGTCTCCAACGCCTCCACCCGTTCGGCGTCCACCCGGCCGGGGATGCTGTGCCAGCCCCGGTAGTTGGTGAGCGCGGCCCGGACGAGCGAAGCCGTGTCGCCGATCCGGGCGGCAAGGCTGGCGGCATCGAGCAGGGTCTCACGATGGGCGGCGTCGCCCGAACGGCGTTGGGCGTCGCCGAGGCCGACCAGGAGCCGCACTCGGAGCCGGTCGTCCCCCTTGGCGCTCTCGTCAAGGAGCCGGAGCGCGTCGGTGTACCACTGAACCGCCTCGTCGGCGGCGAGCGCGTCGAGGGCTGCTTCGCCGGCCAAACGGCAGGATTCGATCGCCTTGGCGACGTCCGTCGGGGCAGATGCCGCCAGCCAGTGCGAGGCCAGCTCGCCGGCCCGTCGACCGGGATCCCCGCCGCAGAGCACCTCGAGCGTTTCCGCCACTTTGCGGTGGACGAGCTGGCGTCGGGCGGCCCCGAGGTCCTCGTACAGCGTGAGCCGGACCAGCGCGTGGTGGAAGCTGAACCTGGGCTGGCCGTCCGCCGCTTCAATGAGCAGGCCCGCTTTGACGGCGGGCGCCAGGAGGTCGACCAGCTCGGGAACTCCGAACCCGGTGACGCCGGCGAGCAGGTTCAACTCGAACTCTCGACCGATGACTGCCGCCACCCGCATCACGTCCTCGGCTTGAGGACCCAGCCGGGCGGCCCGCTGGCCCACCACGTCCCGCACGCTCTCCGGCAGACCTACACGCTCCAGCTCGGACAGGAGGAGCCACCCCTCACCGGGGCGCCGCTCGAACAGGCCGGTTTCGGAAAGATGGTGGACGATCTCGCCGGCGAAAAACGGGTTGCCGTCGGTCTCCCGGCGGAGCAGGTGCGCCAGCTTCACCTCGTCCCGACTCAGCGGATGCCCGACCGTGGCCTGCAGCCAGGCAACCATTTCGACATCGTTGAGTCCCCGCAGGCAGAGCACATCGACATCAACCTGTCGGCGCATGGCCGCCCGGAACTGCGTCAGGGGATGGTTGCGGTCGTCCCCCGGGTCACGGAAGGCGGCGATGACGAGAACGTCCGTCAACGCCGGAGAGGCCACCAGGTGACGCAGCAGCAGCAGCGTGGCCCGGTCGGCCCAGTGAAGGTCGTCGAGCACGAGGACGACGGCGGCTTCTTGCGCCGCCGCGCTGAGCAGGTCGACGACGGCCTCGAACAGGAGATGCCGCTCCGTCTCGGGATCACCCGACCGCAGCACGTTCCGCCACGTTGTGTCGATGCCGATCGTCGCCCCGAGACGGCCGAGGACCTCGCCGTGCCGGCTGAGATGCGCTTCGAGTATCGGCCTCGGGGCATGGCTGAGGTAGTGGCGCAGAGCTTCGGCGAACGGTTGGTAGGGAATTCCAAGCTCTTCTTCACAGCGCCCGTAGAGGACGATGCCACCGGCACTGTGCGCCGTACGGGCGAGCTCCGAGGCGAGGGCCGTCTTGCCGATCCCGGCATCACCCGACAGGAGAACGACCCGGCGGCCTTCTCCCCGGGCGACCGCCTTGTAGGCCGCCAGCAGGCGGGCTTTCTCGAGTTCCTGACCTACGAAGCCTCCCGGCGGGCGGCGTTCCAACCGGTGGGGCAGCGCAACCGGGTGCTCCGTCGGCGCCGGAGACCATTCAACCTCCATGACGTTGACCGGCGCCGGCGAACCCTTCAACCATCTGGTGCCCGCCGGTCGGAAACGGTGCCCGGTGTGCGCGCCGTGCAGGCTCACGAGCTCCGTGGTGAGAATTGATCCGCCCGCCGCCGAGGCACACAGACGGGCCGCCTCCACGACCGGTGGCCCGAAATAGTCGCCCTCGTCCCGGGTGGCATCCCCGGTGCTCAATCCGATCCGGACGTCGAGGCGGTCGCTCTTCCCTCGGTTGCTGCGCTCGATGTGCTGCTGGATGGCGACGGCTCCGTCGAGAGCCGCCCGAACGCTGGGGAACACGACCATCAGGCCGTCCCCCAGGTTCTTGACCTCACGGCCGCCGTGAGCGCTGATCGCTTGGCGCAGCGTCGCGAAGTGGTCACGGCGCCGGTGGTGGGCGGCGTCGGGGCCGAGACGGGCGTCGAGTTCCGTCGACCCCACGAGATCCGTGAAGAGGATGCTCACTGTGATGGCTTCAGCCACCCGGGCTCCTTGGCTAGGCGTTGATGTTGGCTTTGAGCATCTTTGGCTCCATCCGCCAGCACGCCGCGGGTTGCCGGTCGAGCTCCGCCTGAAGACCTCGAAGGTCCCTGAGGAAGGCCCTGAAGGCTTCGGCGCCCCGAAGGTCGACGGCCAGCTCCGAGAAGTCGGTCATCAGCAGCATCCGGTGCACATTGAGGATGAAGTCACCGTTGACGAGCCGCAGGTAGACGTCCAGTGGCGGACGGGAGCCGTCCCGATAGACGCGTACCGGGTGGACGTCGCTCCAGAGCTGGTAGTCCCACAGTCCCGAGCCGACGATCTCGTGCTCCACGGTCACGAGATAGATGAGCGTGGCCAGGAGCCGGGCGGCTCCGTCGACCGAGACCGCTCCGGCGGTGATCGCCCCGACGCCGTGGGGTAGGTCCCGATCCATGGCGGCGAGCCAGTCCCCGAACTCGCCGTCGGCGGCGAGAGAATCCTCGTCCGGATAGTAGGCGTCGAGGTAGCGGCGCGTGTGGGCGAGGAGAACGTCCATCAACTGCCGGCGGTTGTCGAGGGCGGGGGTGTCGAAGCCGGCGGCGAGGACGCCGCGGCGACCGGCGTCGACGTCGGGCTCGATCATCCCGAGATCGAAGTCGCCGCACATGGCTTCGAACAGGTCGCACATCCCCCGGTGCGTATAGCTGAACACCGCCTCGAAATCGCCGCCGGGGGACATCTGCGGGCCGGTGACGACCTGGTTGCTGCTCTGGGTGCCGTAGACGTGCGGCCACAGCAGGCGCCGGAGCGGGTGGTCTGACGACAGGTGATTTCTCGTCGCCATGGCCAACTGGGCGCCGGCCACGAGGTGGATCCAGTTGAAGTGGCGCACCAGCGAGAGGTGGGTCGTGACCGCGCACAGGGCGAGCCCCGTCGCGGCCTGCCAGTCCCGATCGCCGGGGCTCGACCGGCCGAGATCGCAATCGATCGACACCGCCTCGAGCCGCCGGCCGCTTTCGTCGATCCGGAAGTCGACCACCGCCGCGGGAGGCCGTAACCCGGGCTGGCACTCGAAGCCGTCGAGCGCGGCGAGATCCCAGCGGAGTTGCCCCTCGCCCGTCCGCTGCAGGTAACAGGCGTAGGGGCTGGCCACCGCCAGGCGGCCGAGATCGGGACCTTCGGCATACTCGGCCGGCCGTCGGGGCAGACGAAAGTCGCGTCGGTGCGCCGGCGGATAGGCGGAGCTCAGCGCCTCGTTCGCATCCGGGGAGATCGCCGGAAGGCCGCCCTGCATCGGCGGAAAGACCTTGTACAGGGCCGTCTGGACGGCGGTGAACACCCGCTTCATCGGCGTGACTTCGTCGGCCGGCACGTGGTCCGCGACGACGAGCCCGTTGATCGGGATGTCCGGATACACGGCGCGGAACGGGATCGGGACGACCGGTCGTTCCCGGTCCGGAGGGGCGGACACCACCGCCGGACGGTTGCCCCGGAACTTGACAGTGGTCAGCCCGTTCCAGAATCCGCGCCGCAGGGCCCAGACCGCCCCGGCCATCGGATTCCGCTCCGCCGAACCGACTGCATCGCTCATTTCGGCACATCCTCCCGCGGGCGGGCTGGCATGTCGACCGGCTCTCACCGGTGTGCCTACCAGTCCGGCATGATCCGCAACCGGGGTCTCGGGCAGGGAGACCCGCGGCCGAACACCCCGTCTTTGTCGTAGTCCCAACTGTTGATCACATTGAGAAGTTGCTCGGTTTCCACCATGGCCTGCTGCCGCTGCTCCTCGTCGGCCCAGCGGTAGATGGCCGGGGGATCGTCGAGACCGCGCTGGAGCAAGGCGGGATAGCTCGTTTCCACCGACGGCGGCTCAGCCCGCCATGACAGCCCCATCTTCTCCAGCGTCTCCTCGAGGAGCGCCAGGCTGGAGCGGAAGCGCAGCCACCGATGGCTGTCCCACGACGGCTTATCGTCGTCATGTCGCCGGCTGAAGCGCTCGGCGAGGAGGACCCCGGCCCAGCGGCCCCGTTCAGCCAGGGCGGCGACGTCCTCCCGGGGCATGTTGAGGTTCATTCCCCCTTCTTCTTTCGTGTGGTTGATGTGGACCACGCGATCGCTGTAGCCCGGGACCCGGATCTGGGCGTTGTCGCTCCAGTTCTGCATCGTGTCGGCGATCGCCCGGCCGAAGCCGATCAACGGCTGGCGGCCTTTGGTCCCCCACCGGGGATACCACCAATCGCGGGTCCCGGCCTTCTGGGTGGGCGGGATCCAGACGTTGGCCCGCTCGTAGGAGCTCTTCTCCTTGTCGGGGGGAACGGCCGGAGATTGATCGCAAAGGTCGGGTGGCGCGGGAGCGGGCGGTCGAAGAAGTGGACGGGGAAGTTCGACACGATGCCGCCATCGGAGAACCAGCAGTGCTCCGGTTCGAGTCTCTCGCTCGGTGCATCGTGCAGGGTGCGGGGGTCGACGTCGCTGTCGAACCATTGGCCCCGGCGGGGCTTCAACCATTTCTTCCAGGCCCTTGCGGCGGCGCGGTTGTCCTTTCGGGTCTCGTCGACGGCCCACAGCGGCACGGCGCTCATCAGGCCGGGGAAGCTGAGGCTCATACGGGTGGCGACGACCACCGGAAGGTTCTGGCTGGCGGGCAGGGGCCGGAGCGGTCGGACGAGCCTCCGAACGAGTTCGGCGTACTCGACGTCCTCCTCGCCGGCTTCGACGTCGGCTTCCATGCCGCCCGGACAGCTCACCATCCATTCGACGACCCGCTCGGGAAACAGCCTGCGCATCTCATCGGGGTCGAAGAAGAACCGCCCCTCCCGGAACGGAAGCCGGAACGGTCTCCCGTTCGACAGGCTGGTGGTCACCATCTCGAGGTTCACGTCGGCTCTCTTCAGGTCGCCGAACGTGAGCGGAGGATCCGCCGGTTCCCGACCGGCGATGTCATCGAGCTGCTGGGTCAGCCAGGGAGTGAGCGCCGGCTGGTCGGACTTCCGGTGTCCGTCCATGCCCGTGCACAGCCCGAAGAAGTTCTTCGGGAGACCCCGGGTCGTCGCCCAGTACAGGCCGCCGCCGACGCCGCCGAGCGCACCTCCCAGCGCCACGGCGACCGGCGCGGCCAAACGGACGCCTCCACCGTCGGAGGCGGCCAACCGGGTGGCCACAAGGCCGGGAACCGCCCCCGCCGCGGCCGCCATCGGGTACCGGCGGACCGCTGCCCCCACCACGCGGGTGATCCGGTGTTTCTTGCCGATGCCGGCAGTGGCCACCTTGAAGAGCCGGCGCGTCACCCGCTGGGGTTGGAACGTGCCGAACAGATGCCCGTCGTTTCCGAGCCACTCCGGCAACCGGGCCAGCTTGGCGAACCCCCCGCTGTCACGCCCGCACTCCGCGGCGGCCGTGAGTGCGGCGGCGATCGCTCCCGCCGACGTGCCGCCGACGTTGCGGAAGCGATACGTCTGGGCCAGTTCGCAGGCGGCGAGCGGATAGACCACTCCGCTGGTGATGCCGCCCTTCATGACCAGGTCGGCGGTAAGCGTCGGATGCCGGTAGTCGTAGTGCTCGGGGTTGATCATCGGGGACCCCTCTCGGTGTGCTCAGGACACGGAACACCCTCCGCCGATGCACGAAATGCGCGCGGGAACGCTAGGGCACGGGTGTCTGACCATCCGGCGCAGCGGCGACACTCGGAGTGTCACAGCCGTGACATTCGTTCAGGGCTTCTGGAGCAGGTAGAGCAGGACGACCCGCTCGGTGTCGGTGCCCCGGACGCCGCGGTGGAGCTTGGCCACGGTGGTGAAGCCGACCTCGGCCAGCGCGGCGTCGAGGTCGGCTTCGCTGTACTCGTGGACGTAGCACAGCCGCACGTCTCGCCACGTCATGCCGGCGCAGTGGACGCGCTCACAGCGGGTGACGGTCGTGACCGTGCCGGGAGTCGTGCTGCGGGAGTGCTCGCGCCGCACGGTGATGAGGTGCCCGATGCGGAGGTGAGCGAGCCGGACTTCCTGGCCGAGGTGGTGGCCCGCACCGGGGTGTCACTGCTCGTCGACGTGGCCAACCTCTACGCCAACGCCGGCAACCACGGCACCGATCCGGTGGCGGCGCTGGAGCGGCTCCCGCTCGACCATCTCGCCTACGTCCACGTCGCCGGCGGCGTGGAGCGGGGCGGCTTCTACCGCGACACGCACCGCCACACCGTCCCCGCCGCCGCGTGCTGGACCTCCTCGGCGAACTCTGCCGCCGCGCCGCTCCCCCGGGTGTGCTGATCGACTGGGACGGGTGCTTCCCGGCCGAGCCGGAGCTCAGGGCCGAACTGCGGGCCGTCGCCCGGGTGGCGGCCGCCACGACCACGGTCGGAGCCGGGGCGCGGTGACGGCCCGCCGGCGACTGGCGGTGGCCGAGGCCGCGCTGCTGGCCGCGCTGCTGGCCGACGCGCCGCTTCCTCCGGGGTTCCCCGCCGACGCCGCGGCCGCCGTCGCCGGGGACCTGCGCCGGCGGCGGCGTGGAGTACGCTCCCCCGCTCCATGGCGACCTTGCGACGGGTGTGTGTGTTCTGCGGCTCGAAACACGGCGCCCGCCCGGAATACACCGAAGCCGCCCGGGCGATGGGCACGGCGCTGGTGGCGGCGGGCATCGACCTCGTCTACGGCGGGGGTCGGGTCGGCCTGATGGGCGAGGTGGCCGACGCCGTCCTCGCCGCCTCGGGCCACGTGATCGGCGTGATCCCCGAGCACATGTCGGACCGGGAGATCGCCCACGAGGGCGTCAGCGAGCTGCGGATCGTCGGCTCAATGCACGAGCGCAAGGCGCTGATGTACGAGCTGTCGGACGGTTTCGTCGCCCTCCCCGGCGGGCTCGGGACCCTGGAGGAGCTGTTCGAGATCACGACCTGGTCACAGCTCGGCCTGCACACCAAGCCGGCCGGCCTGCTCGACGTCGACGGCTTCTTCGCCCCGCTGGTCCGGTTCCTCGATCAGCTGGTGACCGAGGGGTTCGTGGCCGAGCGCCACCGCCGCCTGCTGCGGGTGGCCACCAAGCCGAGCGAGCTCCTCGAGCAGCTGGCGGCCTTCCCCGACTGATCGACCCTAGGGCGAGCTGGTCGGGGTCGCCCCCGGAGCGGGGCTGAGCGTGGTCGGCGTCAGGTCGGGCGGCGGGGCCTTGGGGTCGGCCGGCCGGTTGCCCTTGGCGTAGCAGGCATCGGCGTTCTTGATGAGGTCGCCCAGATAGCCGCGGAACCTGGCGTAGCGCGCTTCGTTGAGCAGCGCCTCCCGGAGCTGGTCGTGGACCTCGGCCAGCGTGACGGGACGCCCGCTCGTGACCTCCTCCACCAGGCCGACGTGCCAGCCGTTCTTGGTCTGCACCGGGCCGAAGGTCGAACCGCTCCGGGCCTCGAAGGCGGCCGTCCCGAAGGCCGGGTCGAGCTGGGCCCGGCTGACGGTGCCGAGGTCCCCTCCCTTGTCCTTCGTGGTGGCGTCGAGCGACACCGCTCTGGCCACGGCCTCGAACGTCTCCGGGCCGTTGATGCGGGTCAGAGCCTGCTTCGCCTCGTCCTCCGTCCTCACCACGAGGTGGCGGAGGTGACGGCGCTCCGGCACCGCCAGCTGGTCCTTCCGCTCTTCGAAGGTCTTGGTCACCTGCTCTTCGCTGACCGTGACGTCGGCCGTCACCGCCCGGAAGAGGCTCTGCGCCTCGAGCAGGCGCCGGAACTCGCCGAGCACGTCGTCCTCCGAGAGGCCCTGGTTACCCAGCGCCTGGATGAACTGGGCCCGCCCACCCTCCGGATAGCGCTGGGCGATCAGTCGGTCGAGCGCGTCCCGCACGGTCTTGTCGGCGGCCTGCAGGTTCCGTTTGGCGACCTCCCGGGACACCAGCAGCGCCTGGGCCATCCCCTTGGCGGCGTCACCCCGGAAGGCGGCCAGCTTCGCCGGCTCGGTGGGCGGACGGACGTCGTAGAGGGCCCGGATCAACTCGAGGCGCCGGGAGTACTCCGCCTCCGAGACCGTGGTCCCCTCGACCTTGAGGGCGTTGCCCTTCCCGGGGCAGCTGCTCCCCCGGTTGCTCAGCGCCATGGCCGTCCCGGCCCCGGCGAGCAGCGCCACCAGGCCGACGGCGATGAGCGCCAGCTTCGAGGGCCCCCGTTCTTCCGGCTCGGCGGTCGACCCGTCCGACTCGCCGCCGTCGGGAGGAGGCTGGTCCGGGGGGAGTTCTGGTTCGTCGGTCATGGCCGTCGACGACGATACCGGCGCCGGCACGCGGCCGCAGGACTCACGGCTGCACCCAGGAGAGCACCGATCGCACCTGCGGGTCGGTGGAGTCGACCAGTTCGGCCAGGGGTGCCTGGGCCACCAGCCGGTCGGCGGCGACGAGGGCCACGGTGTCGGCCTGCCAGGCCCGTTCGCCGGCGGTGGCCGTGGCCAGGAGGGCCGCTTCCACCCCCGGTGCCTGTTCCAGCACGCCGGGCAACAGCGCCCACAACGTCGGGTCGAGCTCCCCGTCGACGATGAGGAGCGGTCGCCGGGAGGCCAGGGCCCGGGCCAGCGCCACCCGCCGCCGGCCGCCGCGGGGCAAGTTGGCCACGGGCTCCCGGGCCCGGTCGGCGAGGCCGACGAGGTCGAGGGCGTCGCGGGCGAGGTCGGAATCGGTGGGCGCCACCCCGGGCGGATGGGCG
Source organism: Actinomycetota bacterium (assembly GCA_040756995.1). Lineage (GTDB taxonomy): Bacteria > Actinomycetota > Acidimicrobiia > IMCC26256 > BP-133 > BP-133. The sequence continues at coordinate 240,460 of JBFLYK010000004.1, forward strand.
ACGTTGTCCCAGATCGAGTCGGACAGGAACACGCCGTCCCCCTCCGGCACCCAGCCCACCAGGGCGGCCAGGTCCCGGGGCCGGGCCGGCCGGCCCCGGACGGCCAGCACCGCTTCGGGCCCGGAACCCTCGAGGCCCAGCAGCGCCCGGATCAGCCTCGTCTTGCCGGCGCCGGACGGGCCGAGGAGGACGACGGTCTGGCCGGCGCCCACCACGAGCCGGCCCCGGACCGGGTCGTCCAGCTCGAGGAGCGCCGTGACCTCAGACATGCATCCGGGCCCGCTCGGCCGCAGCCCGTCCGGCGGGCCGGTGCGAGCGGCGGGCCACCGGAGCGGGCACCAGCAGCCAGGCGGCCAGGAGGGCCAGGAGGACGGATCCGGCCAGCACCAACCCGAACCCGGCCAG
>JBFLYK010000005.1:0-203042 GCA_040756995.1 Actinomycetota bacterium
CCGTGCCCGGCTCGACCATTGGGCTGCTGGAGGTGGCCAAGGGTCAGAGCCTTCGGACGCTCAAGGACCAAGCCCGCGACCGGCGCCTGCGGGCGATCGACCCCGAAGAGCTGCACGCCATGCAGCACGCCGCCATGCACCACCGCCACTGGACCACCGCCCTCGGCACCATCGCCTACTCCGGCGAACTCCCGCCCGAGATCGGAATCCCCTTCATCAACCGCCTCGACGCCGAAACCGACCGGCTCTGGCTCAAAGCCCACCAGACCGCCAACCAGCAGACCGGCAACCCTCAGCCGGAGTCCGCCGACTGCGCTGCCAACATCGGCAACCAGTTGAGGCTGAGCACCGGCGCGGGAACCGACCAGTCATGCACCAATGATTCAGGCGCCGCCGATTCAAGCGTCGGCGATTCAGGCGTCGGCGATTCAGGCGTCGGCGGTTCAGGTCCTGGCGGTTCGGATGCCCGCGGTTCACGCCACGGCGGTTCACGCCACGGCGGTTCAGGCAACGGCGGTTCAGGCAACGGCGGTTCAGGCAACGGCGGTTCAGGCACCGGCGGTTCGGGTGTTGGCGGTTCGGGTGCTGGCGGTTCGGGTGCTGGCGGTTGTCGGGCTGCCAAGGCGGTGGTTCGCCGGTCGGTGCTGGCGGCGCAGGCGTTTGTGCGGATGATCGAGAACGGCGGCGTGAAAGGGAAGGCCGGCCGGGCGGATCTCGTGATTGTCTGCGATCTCAACGCCTACCGGCGGGGTCACGCCCACGAGGGTGAGGCGTGCCACATCGTCGGGGGCGGGCCGATCCCGGTCTCACTGGTCAAGGAGTTGGGGCGGGATGCCTTCCTCAAGGCGGTCCTCCACAACGGGACTGAGATTCACACCATCGCCCACTTCGGCCGCCGGTACCCGGCGGTGCTCCGAACAGCACTCGATCTTGGGGCGCCGCCGGAGTTCAACGGCAACGTCTGCGCCGCTCCCGGCTGCGACCGCCGTTACCACCTGCAAATGGACCACATCGACCCCCTGGCCAACGGCGGGCTCACCTCGTACGACAACAACCAGCCGCTCTGCCCACCCGACCACCGCATCAAAACCGAACGAGACCGCAAAGCCGGCCTACTCCGCGGCAAGAGACGGCAACCTCGAAGCCCACAACCAGCACGGGCAGGGCCGGGACCCTGATCTCTGAATGCGGCACGCCCGGATCACCCGGCAGAGCACATGACTTCTCCCTGACGTTTGGCGACTTCCCCACCGTCCTTTGACAATTCAATAGTGCAATGCGGCTGACAGCGCCGTGCGGTGACGTCGGGGTCTGCTCCCCTGAGAGCCCTTCTGAGTGCACGTCACCCGGGGCCGAGTGGCGACGTCCGGTCCGCCCGCCATGCAGGAGTGAAGGCCGCAACGGCAGCGACGGCTTGCCGGCCCCGGCAAACTCGAATGGTGCAGGCGCTCCAGGGCGTAGCGGGCGGCGTATCGCTCGCAGCGCCTGATCAGAAGATCGCTGCTCCCTGTGATGCAGGCGACATCAGGGCCGTCACGCACGAGGGCCTTCGAGGGTGACACCTTCGCCATCGTCTGGCGGCCGAAAGGATGGCTGCCTACCGAGGCCACTCCCCATGTGGAACTGGGGCAGCCACGATCTCGGCCTTGTCACCCTCATCGCCGCAAAGCCGGGGTCAAGGGCGCCGAAGGCGGCGAAGCGAACCCTTGACGCCGGCGCTCGTGAGCGGCCTCCGCGCCAACCATGGAAAGAAAAGAGCCCCGCCCCCGGCCGGGGCCTTACGAGCGGAAGCGAACCCGGCTTTGCGTGAGTGCCCCGACGGCGCGCATCTTGAAATTCTGCTCCAGGTTGCGGGTCCCGTGACTGGAGCGGGGAAGCGGACCCCGGCGTGCGTGGTCGGCCCACGACACCGATGTTGCAAGTTGGTCCAGGCTGGCGGCCCTGGCGACTGGAGCCGGGAAAGGGTGGCCCCCGTGGATGAGTGCGCCACGTTCACGGATGTTGCAAGCTGGTCGAGGCCGGCGGCGCCGGCGGCTGGAGCGGGGAAGGGGCCCCGGGCCGTGCGTAAGTGGTTGACGGCGCGGGTCTTGGAAGCCCGAACCAGGCTGCCGGGTCGACGCCTGGCCGGGAGGGCTACTGCGGGGCGTCGGTGGGGGTGGGCTCGAGGTCGGCGGTGAGGACGGCGGTCAGGATCTCGACGGTCGGGGGGTCGAGGTCGAGGGTGGCGAGTTGGGCCGTCAGGCGGTGGGCCGCCTCGTTCTCCATCGTCGGGATGGTGTTCTCACTGCGTGCGGAGTCCGACATTCGGTACCTCCTGGTCGGGTTTCTCACTGCCGCTTCGGCAACCTGGGCAGCCGGCTTGAGTGGCCTAGCGTTCCGTTAACAGCGGTCAGGCCTCGATGGTGCGGAGGAGAGCCTTCGGGCCTCTGAGCAAGAAGCTGGATCGCGTCCGGCTCGGGCTTCGATGGCGCGGAGGGGCGGTCCTTCGGGCCGGTGAGGAGCCGGCATTTGAATCCCCAGCGCGACCGGCCGCGCCCAAGGCCCCTATAGGGCCTCGATCGCGACCGGTCGCGTTCGGGCACCGGGCAGCGCACCCGTAGAAGCTGGATGGCGGCCGGCTCAGGCTTCGATGGCGCGGAGGGGGAGGTCCTTGAGGCCGTTGAGGAAGCTGGAGCGGACCCGGCGGGCGGGGGCGGTCAGCTCCAAGGCCGCGACCCGGGGGGCGAGGACTTCAAGGAGGGCCCGCAGCTCGATCCGGGCCAGGGTGGCGCCAAGGCAGAAGTGGGGGCCGAAGCCGAAGGCCAGGTGGTGGTTGGGCTCACGGTGTACGTCGAAGCGGTCCGGGGCGGAGAAGACCGTCTCGTCGCGGTTGGCGGAGGCGTAGAGCAGGGCGACCTTGTCGCCCTTGCGGATGATCCGGCCGTGCAGCTCGACGTCTTTCGTCGCCGTGCGGGCCATGTAGTTCACCGGGCTGGCCCAGCGGATCATCTCCTCGACGGCGGTGTCGAGCGTGCCGGGGAGGTCGGCCCGCAGCGCCTCCCACTGGTCGGGATAGGTGGCGAAGGCCAGGAGGCCCTGGGCGATGGCGTTGCGGGTGGTCTCGTTGCCGGCCGCCAGCAGGAGGAGGACGAGGCCCTCGAATTCGGCGTCGGTCAGCGGCATGTTGCCGTCGGGGCCGAGCAGGGCGCTCACCAGGTCGTCACCCGGTTCCCGCCGCCGCCGGTCGGCCAGCTCCCCGGCGTAGGCGACCATGGCCATCACCGCCGACTGGAAGGCATCCGGCGTGGGGGCGTAGTCCGGGTCCTCGCTGGACAGCAGCGTGTTGGACCAGCCGAAGATGCGGAACCGGTCCTCCTCGGGAGCGCCGAGCACTTCGCAGATCGCCAGCAGCGGCAGCTCGGCGGCGAGATCCTTGATGCCGTCGAAGGTGCCTCCGCCGGCCAGGGCGCGGTCGACGACGCCGGCGGCGAGCTCGGCGTAGTGCTGCTCGAACGTCCGCACGACCCGGGGCGTGAAGCCACCCGACACCAGCTTGCGCACCCGCGAATGGTCGGGATCGTCCATGTTGATCATGTTCGGGCGGAAGTGGTGCGAGGCGGCCCGCCGCAGGTGGATCCCGTCCGCCGAGGAGAAGGTGGCGGGGTCGCGGCTGATGGTTCGCACGTCCTCGTGCCGGGTCACGACCCAGCAGCGGTCCACCAGCAACGGGTCGTCGAGCAGATGCTCGTAGACCGGAGCGTTGGCCCGCAGCCAGGCGAAGCGCTCCCACGGCGGCCCGTCCACATACATGGCCGGGCTGAGGACGTCGACCGCTTCCACAACGCTCATGACGGCACCGATCCCACTCCGGTGTCGACCGGCAGCGCCAGCCGGCCGCCCACCAGCCCGCCGTCGACGCGCAGGTCGACGCCGTTGACCCAGCGGGCATCGGGCGAGAGGAGGAAGGCGATGACCGGTGCGATGTCGTGGGGTTCGGCCAGGCGGCCCGCTTCGGCGGTGGCGGCGTCGATGGCGTCGTCACCCATCGACGCCCGGAAGTCGGGCAGGATCGGCGTGTCGACCACGCCCGGGCTGACCGACACCACCCGCACACCCCGGCGCCGCCAGGCGGCTGACGCCTGCAGCGTCCATTCGATGAGCACCTGCTTGGAGAACCGGTAGGCCGACGGCGCGTCGAGCGGATGCTCGAGGCACCAGGCCACACCGGCGTCAAACGACGGAGTGGCCAGCAGCTCGGCGACCAGCTCCCGGGGCGCCGGGTTCCGCACCGCCGCCACCGACGCCACGTTGACCACGGCCGATCCAGAGACGAGCCGGGGCAGCAGCGCCTCGGTGAGATGGCGCAGCCCCAGCACGTTGACCCGCATGACCAGTTCGGCGGGGAAGGTTCCCGGTACGCCGGCCACGTTGGCCAACCCGCCGATCTCGCCGGGCAGCTCCCCGACCGCGGCGTCGATCGTCTCCGGCCGAGCGAGATCGCACAGCACCGTCGGGCACCCCCGGGCCGGCTGCCGATCGAGCCCGATCACCGGGCGACCGGCGGCGATGAGCCGGGCGACCGTCGCGGCGCCGATGCCGGACGCGGCACCGGTCACGACCACCGGAGCCGGCGGCGGCGGGTCGGCGGCGTCTGACTGCCGCGCCGGACTGGAATAGTTCCGGTCGAGCGCGACAGTCGGGTCCTCGCTCATCAGCCGATCAGGGTCACGGTGCCCGTCGTCCCGTCGACTTCCACCGTGGCGCCGTCGGCTATCCGCTGCGTGGCCGCACCGGCCGACACGACGCAGGGGATGCCGAGCTCCCGGCTCACGATGGCGGCGTGGGAGAACGGCGAGCCGACCTCGACGACCACCGCCGCCGCCGGCAGGAACAGCGGCGTCCACGACGGGTCGGTGATCGGGGCGACCAGCACGTCTCCGGGCCCGAGCTGGGACGGGTCGGACGGGTCGAGCACCACCCGGGCCGTCCCCCGGGCCGTGCCCGGGCAGCCGGGCACACCCTGGATCACCTCGCCGGCCGCCAGCCTGGCCGCCGGGGCGGCCTGGGACCGGCGGGCCCACTGCTCGAGCGGCGGCGGGTCGCCGGCGACGACGAACGGCGGCTCGTAGTCGAACAGCTCCAGGTACCGCTGCTCCCGATCGGCCAGGACGGCGCCCAGCGTGGCGCCCTCGCCCTCCCCGGCGCCGGCGGCTGGGCCGCCGGCGCGATCCCCCTCCAGCGCCGCCACGAACGTCTCCAGCTCGTCGGCCAGCAGCATGTAGATCTGCTCCGGCCGTTCGATGACCCCGGCGGCCACGCCCCGCCGGGCCAGCTCCAGCGCCGTGAGGCGCTGCTCGTGGACCAGCATGGCCACCGTCGTCCGCTGCCGTTCCCGGGCCCGGCACCACAGTTCGGCGGCATGGAGGGCGGCGTTCAACTGCCCCAGCACGTCCGGGTTGTCGGCCAGCGCCCCGCGGAGCTGGTCGGCGGCCGCCTGGCGCTCCGCCGCCCGCCGCTCGGCCGCCACCGCCGGCGAGGCGTCAGCCGGCGCCAGCCGCACCCGGTCCAGCGCCGCCAGGGCGATCTCCGGATCGGTGCCCCACGTCGGGCAGCGCAGCTCCCACTCGTTGGGCCCCCGGAAGGCCCAGTCGGTGAGGAACCGGTCGAGCGCCACGGCGAACGACTTGACCTCGGCGTCGCCGCCGTCGGCCGCGGCCTGTAGACGCTTGTACAACCCACCAACCCCGGCATCGAACTCTGCCGTGAGCCGGGGTGAGGCGGCCACCATCCGCCCGAGGTCCCACATCTGCACCGAAGCCGCCGCCGAGTCGACGTCGCCGATTCCCGCCACCAAGGTGAGCGACAGCTCGGGCACGTTCATCGCCGCGCAGGCCTGTGCCACCGCCCCCAGCCCGATGCCGGCCTTGAGGCTCACCTCGATGTGGGTCTGGAAGAGCCGCTGGAACATGGGGTTCCACCGCTTGGTCCGGGCCGCCAGCTCCGCCGGGGACAGCGCCGTCAGGTCGGGTCGGGCGGCGATCTCCGCCCGGACCTGTTCCCGCTCGGCGTCGAGCGACGCCAGGTCCTTGGCGCCCAGGACCTCACCGACCAGCCAGGCACCGGCCTTGGCGCTCCACTCCTCGCTCTCGTCGAACGGCCGGGCCTCGCTCTCGTAGGACGGGATCCCGGGCATGTCACCGAAGTACTGGAAGTCGACCGCTTCCGGCGAGAACCCCGGCACCCGCACGCCGAAGAGCCGCATCAGCGACATGTTGATGAACAGGTAGCCCCCGAAGCAGGCGATCGGGTTGTGCGCCACCGCCTCGTCGTAGATGTCGTGGTCCCACACCTGGCAGGCGACGTAGGCCGCCCGCCACCCCGGCTCGAGGTTGGCCAGGAACCCGGTGGTGGCGTTGAGCGGGCTGATCGGATCGGGGAAGACCTCACCGACGTTGGCCCGGGAGTAGAGCGGGAAGACCTTGGACGGAGTGTCGTTCAGGATCCAACTGGACACGGTGGGCTCTCCTTCAGGGGTTCCGCAGGTTGTCCGCAGTGATGGGCTCGTTCGTTGAGGGCGGCGAGGGTTCGCACGCCTTGGCGGCTGGCGATGACCCGGGTGACGCTGGCGTAGTCGAGGGTCGACCAGATCAGCCGGTCCCGGATGCCCAGTTGGGCGCCGAGGTAGGCGTTGATCACCGCGGCGTGGGACACCACGGCCACGGTGTCACCCGGGTGGTGGGCCACGATGCCTTCGATGGCATCGACAACGGCGGCCCGGAACGTGGCGACGTCGGTCCCGAAGGCGGCGAGGTCGCCGGCCAGCAGGGCCGGCCAGCGGGGATCCCCGTTGCGGCGCATGACCTCGGCGGCGACGTACTCGCCGGCGCCGCCCACCTCGGCCAGCCCGGCCACCGGCGTGGGGGCGGCCGAGAGGTAGGACGCCGTCTCCCCGGCCCGCCGCAGGGGGCTCGTGTACACGGCCGCCAGGCGGTCGGCGGTCAACCAACGGGCCAGCGCCGAGGCCTGGCCCCGCCCCCGGAGGGACAGCGGCGGATCGGGACGGGGGCCGTCCTCCGTGTCGGGCTCGGCGTGGCGGATCAACAGCAGGTTCACCGCCGAATGTGATACACCATCTACAAACGATCCGTCAATCGCCCTATGAGGGGCGCCCATCCGGCAGATGAATGCGACATGGAAGTCGCAAATTCTGCCTCCGGCAGGTCCGTGGGAGAAGATGTCCTCATGCGCCGCGAACTCTTCGAACCCGAGCACGACATGTTCCGCGACAGCTTCCGCCGGTTCCTGGAGAAGGAGATCGTGCCCCGGGCCGAGGAGTTCGAGCGGGAGGGGATCATGGACCGGGCGGTCTTCGCCCGGGCCGGGGCGGCCGGGTTCCTCGGGATGGAGGTCCCCGAGGAGTACGGCGGCGGCGGCGTGAAGGACTTCCGCTACAACACCGTCATCATCGAGGAGGTCGCCGAGACCTGCATCGGCGGAAGCGGCCTGGGAATCACGCTCCACAACGACATCTGCCTGCCGTACTTCCTCCATCTGACCAACGAGGAGCAGAAGCGGCGGTGGCTGCCCGGCATCTGTTCCGGCGAGCTGATCACCGCGGTGGCGATGACGGAACCGGGCATCGGGTCCGACCTGGCCTCGATGTCGACCACCGCCATCCGTGACGGCGACGTCTACGTGGTCAACGGCTCCAAGACGTTCATCACCAACGGCATCAACGCCGATCTGGTGATCACCGCCGTGAAGACCGACCCCACCCAGCGCCACAAGGGCATGTCCCTGCTGATCGTCGAGCGGGGCATGGAAGGCTTCGAGCGGGGCCGCAACCTGGAGAAGATCGGTCTCCACTCCCAGGACACCGCCGAGCTGTTCTTCACCGACGTGCGGGTGCCGGTCGAGAACCTCCTCGGCGCCGAAGGTGAGGGCTTCCGCTACCTCGTCACGAACCTGCCCCAGGAGCGCCTGTCGATCGCCGTGGCCGGCCTGGCCGCCGCCCGGGCCGCCTACCGGTGGACGCTGGAGTACGTGAAGGAGCGCCAGGCCTTCGGCCAGCCGATCGCCGGGTTCCAGAACACCCGCTTCAAGCTGGCCGAGATGGCCACCGAGATCGCCGTGGCCGAGGCCTTCATCGACAAGGCGATCCTGGCCCACAACGCCGGCCAGCTCACCGCCGAGGAGGCGGCCATGGCCAAGTGGTGGTGCACCGAGCTGCAGGGCCGGGCCACCGACATCGGAGTCCAGCTCCACGGCGGCTACGGCTACATGACCGAGTACCCCATCGCCCGGGCCTACGCCGACGCCCGCGTCACCCGCATCTACGGCGGCACGACCGAGATCATGAAGGAGATCATCGGCCGGTCGATCCTCAACTAGCGCCGGAGCGCTACGCCAGGAGAGACACCGCCACGAAGAGCACGAAGACCAGGACGAGGGCGGCGGCCAGCGGCTGCCTGATCCAGATGATCGAATCGTCGGGGTCGCGGAGGCGCCGGGCGCGGGCCCGCAGGGTGCCGATGGCCTGATCCTCGGTGATGATCCCCTGGTCGACGAGGCTCCGCAGCTCCGGGTCCCGGGCGATCAGCGCTGCCCGGGCGTAGGCCTCCTCGTCGGTCGGGACCAACCGGTCGAGGACCAGCCAGGTGAGTCGAGCGGTGCTCATCTCGTCGTAGTTCCCCACGGAGCGGTCATCGGCGCTCCCGCCGTCCGGCTTGAGCCTTTTTTCCCAGAATGTCGTCATCGAGCCGCAGCGACAGCGAGATCCGCTTGCGGGGGACGTCGACGTCCATGACCTTCACCTTCACGACGTCGCCGGGCTTGACGACCTCCCGGGGGTCCTTCACGAACCGCTTCGCCATGGCCGAGACGTGGACCAGACCGTCCTGGTGGACGCCGACGTCGACGAAGGCGCCGAAGGCGGCCACGTTGGTGACCACGCCCTCCAGGATCATCCCCGGGACCAGATCGTCGATCTTCTCCACGCCCTCGGTGAACGTGGCCGTCCTGAACTCCGGCCGGGGATCCCGCCCCGGCTTCTCCAGTTCCCGCAGGATGTCGGTCACCGTCGGCAGTCCGAAGGTGTCGTCGACGAAGTCGGCCGGGCGCAGCGATCGCAGCGCCGTGGTGTTGCCGATGAGCGAACGGATGTCGCCGCCGGCCGCCTGCACGATCCGGCGTACCACCGGATAGGCCTCCGGGTGCACCGCCGAGGAGTCGAGCGGGTCGTCGCCGCCGGGGATGCGGAGGAAGCCGGCGCATTGCTCGAAGGCCTTCGGGCCGAGCCGCGGCACCTCCTTGAGGGCCGTCCGGCGCCGGAACGGGCCGTGCTCGTCGCGGTGGCGGACGATGTTCTCGGCCAGCCCTTCCCCGATGCCCGACACCCGGGTGAGCAGCGGCGCCGACGCCGTGTTGACGTCGACGCCGACGGCGTTGACGCAGTCCTCCACCACGGCGTCGAGCGAACGGGAGAGCTTCACCTCCGACACGTCGTGCTGGTACTGACCGACGCCGATCGACTTGGGGTCGATCTTGACCAGCTCGGCCAGCGGGTCCTGCAGCCGCCGGGCGATCGACACCGCCCCCCGCAGCGAGACGTCGAGCGACGGCAGCTCTTTCCCGGCATAGGCCGAGGCGGAGTACACCGACGCCCCGGCCTCCGACACCACGACCTTGGTCAACCCCAGGTCGGGGTGACGCCCGATCAGCTCGCCGGCCAGCCGGTCGGTCTCCCGGGAGGCGGTCCCGTTGCCGATGGCCACCAGCTCCACCGCATGGGCCCGGGCCAGCCTGGCCAGCCGCTCGATCGACTCGTCCCACTGCCGGCGGGGCTCATGGGGATAGATCGTGTCGGTGGCCACCACCTTGCCGGTCCGGTCGACGACCGCCACCTTCACGCCCGTCCGCAGCCCGGGGTCGAGGCCCATCGTGGCCCGGCTGCCGGCCGGGGCGGCCAGGAGCAGGTCCCGCAGGTTGGCGGCGAAGACCCGCACCGCCTCGTCCTCCGCCTCCTGGCGCAAGCGGCTGCGGACGTCGATGCCGAGGTGGACGGAGATCCGCGTCTTCCACGCCCACCGCACGGTCTCGGCCAACCAGACGTCGCCCGGCCGCCGCCCGTCCAGTGCCACCCCGAACCGGGCCGCGATCCGGGCCTCGTAGTCCGCCGGTTCGCCGGGGTCGACGGCGACGTCGAGGATCTCCTCCTTCTCCCCCCGGAACAGGGCCAGGATCCGGTGGGACGGCAGCTTGGTGAACGGTTCCGAGAAGGCGAAGTAGTCGGCGAACTTGGCGCCCGCCTCTTCCCGTCCGGCGCGCACGGTCGACACCAGCTGCCCCGAGGACCAGAGGCGCTCCCGCAGGGCACCGATGAGGTCGGCGTCCTCGGCGAAGTGCTCGACGAGGATGGCGCGGGCGCCGTCGAGCGCCGCGGCGGCGTCGGCGACACCCCGCTCGGCGTCGACGTACCCGGCGGCCACCGCCGCCGGGTCGAGCGACGGGTCGGCCAGCAGCGCCACCGGCAGCGGCTCCAGCCCGGCCTCCCGGGCGATCTGGGCCTTGGTGCGGCGCTTCGGCTTGTAGGGAAGGTAGATGTCCTCCAGGCGGGCCTTGGAGTCGGCGGCCAGGATCTTGGCCCGCAGCTCGTCGTCGAGCTTTCCCTGGGCCTCGATCGACTCCAGGACCTGGGCCCGCCGCTCCTCCAGCTCCCGCAGGTACCGGAGCCGCTCCTCGAGCGTCCGGAGCTGGGCGTCGTCGAGGCCGCCGGTGACCTCCTTGCGGTACCGGGCGATGAACGGGACGGTGGCGCCGCCGTCGAGCAGGTCGATGGCGGCGCGTACCTGGTGCTCCCGCACCGAGAGTTCCGTGGCGATGATCGAGCCGATCGAGCGGGTCGGGGCGGCGGAGGCGGTCACGCCCGGAGGGTAACCTCCAGCCGTGGTGTCAGACGGTCCGCAGGCGGCCACTCCGGTGGCCGCGATCGACATCGGCACCAACAGTTTTCACCTCGTCGTCGCCCGGCCGACCGGCAACAACCGCTTCGAGATCCTGGCCCGCGACAAGGAGGTCGTCCGGCTGGGCTCCAGCTCCGGCGACATGAAGGAACTGCACCCCGACGCCATCGAGCGGGGAGTGGCCGCCCTCGGCCGGTTCCGTCGCATCGCCGACACGTTCGGCGCCGAAGTCCACGCCGTGGCCACCAGCGCCGTGCGGGAAGCGGAGAACCGGGAGGAGTTCCTCGAGGCCGCCCTGGTCAAGGCCAACATCAAGATCGAGGTGATCTCCGGTGTCGAGGAGGCCCGGCTCATCCACCTCGGTGTGCTCCAGGCCGTGCCGGTCTTCGACCGTCAGGTCCTGGTCATCGACATCGGAGGCGGGAGCACCGAGTTCATCGTCGGCCGGGGCGGCGACGTGCTGGCCGCCCGGAGCCTCAAGGTCGGCGCCATCCGGCTCACCGAGCGCTTCTTCCGCAAGGAGCCGGTCAAGAGGAAGGCCGTCGACGACGCCCGCAAGTACGTGAAGAGCTACCTCCCCCGGGTCCGGGACATGGTGGCCGAGGCCGGCGGCTTCCAGGTGGCCGTCGGCAGCTCCGGCACCATCCTCAACGTGGCCGAGATGGCGCGGGCCCGCCGGGGGTCCGAGACGCTTCGCCAGGTCGGCATGACCAGCTTCACCGCCGACGACCTCGCCGACGTCGTCGACGACCTCGCCTCCCGGCCCCGGGTGGCCGACCGGCTGGCGGTGCCAGGGCTCGACCCCCGCCGGGCGGACATCATCCTGGGCGGCGTCGTCGTCCTCGAGCAGGTCTTCAAGGCGCTCGACATCGACGAGCTGGTGATCTCCGACTTCGCCCTCCGGGAGGGCGTGCTGCTGGACGTGGTGCGCCGCCGCCAGTCCGGCACGCTCGGCCACCTCCGGGACCTCCGTTACGAAAGCGTGCTGCACCTGGCGGCGCTGGCGCCGGGGGAGAAGGAGCACTGCGAGCGGATCGCCGCCCTGGCCCTCCAGCTCTTCGAGGGCACCAGGCACCTTTCGGGTCTGTCCGACGAGGCCGAGGAGTGGTTGGAGGCGGCCGCCATCCTCCAGAACGTGGGGCTGATCATCAGCCATGACCGCCACCACCTCCACAGCTACTACGTGATCCGCCACAGCGAGTTGCTGACGGGGTTCACCGACCACGAGCTCGAGATCATCGCCCTCGTCGCCCGTTACCACCGCAAGTCGACGCCGAAGGCCCGCCATCCGGAGTACGCCGCCCTTCCCGAGAGCGACCAGCGGGTGGTGGAGATCCTCTCCGGCGTCCTGCGGATCGCCGCCGGGCTCGACCGCACCCGCTGCGGCGCCGTGAGCCGGCTCCGGGTCGACGGCGCCCACGGCGGGGAGCCGCTGCGGATCCTGGTCGAGACGGCGCCGGGCCTCGACGCCGACCTCGAGCTCTACTCCGCCCGCAACCGGAAAGACCTGCTCGAACAGGCCCTGGGCGTCACGGTGGAGATTGAACCGGTGCCGCCCGGCCTGCTCAAGGACGCGCCGACCAAATCCGCCTGATCATGACGATCGACGGCAGTGATAGCTCTGAAAAGTTCTGTAAGGCGCGGCAAAAAGAACGGGGGGCAACACATGCCTGTGCTGCCCCCCGAGTTGTTCAGAAGAATATTACTTGGCGTACTTGTTGTCGCCGCAGAACGACTTCTCCAACGGCTGGGCCACAGGCTTGGCGTTGGTGATGAAGGCGTCGAAGAGAGGCTTGCCGGCGTTGTACAGCTGGTCGCACCCCGGCTGGTAGTCGGACGGCGACGGAGCCGGGCTCGCCCCGGCGGCGGAGAGGGGAAGAGCGGTAGCGACGATCGTTGCTGCGAACAAGCCGATGAAACGCTTCATGGCTTGAGGCTCCTTTGAGTAGGGGAATGGGACGGGTGCATTCTGCCTCTCATTGAGCGCAATGTCCCGTCACTGGCCGGATTGATATAACCCAACCAGTCAGTCGGGTTTTTGGAATTAGGCCAGTCGGCGGCGAGCTGCTCGCAGTGGCAGCGGCTCGCCGAGGAGGCGGCCGACCGCCCGGACCAGGCCCCGGCAGGCGGCCACCTCCCGCAGCAGCGGCTCCGAGGTGCGCAGCAGGGTGCGCCCGAGCGGCGGCAGGCAGGCCAGGGCCCCCGCCCACACCGCCCGCCACGGCGGACGGGCCACGGCCGGCAGGAACGGCGGGTTCTCCAGGTACCGCACGGCGGTGGCGGCCTGCTCGCCCACGGCCAGGGCCGGGGCGTGACGGCGGAAGGCGGCGTCCAGCTCGGCCCAGGAGCGGGGCGGGTCGGGGACGCCGACGGCGGTGCCGACCCGCGCCACCTCGGCCACGTAGGTGTCGAGCTCCGCCCGGCTCATCGGGTGGGCGGCGAACCGGCGGTTGGCCGAGGCGATGGCCAGGTACTCGGTCACGTGGACCCACTCCAGCAGTTCGGGGTCGGCGGCCGAGTAGGGCCGTCCGTCGGGAGTGTGGCCCACCACCCGGTCGTGGATGCGGCGCAGCATCTCGCAGCGGCGCTCGGCGGCGGGCGAGGGGTCGTAGACGACGCCCTGGACGAATTCGCCCGTCCGGCGGGTGCGGCCGAAGAAATCGCCGCCGAAGGCGCTGTGATCCCACACGCCGGCCATGGCCCTCGGATGGAGCGTCTGCAGGGCGAAGGCGGTCATGCCGGCCACCAGCATCGAGGTGTCGGCGTGGACCCGCCAGGTGACGGAGTCGGGCCCGAACCACCCCGGATCCCGCGCCGCGGGGTGGTCTCCGTTGGCTTCGGGACCGTCGCTCGGCGGCAGCCGGCCGTCGCGCGACACGCCCAGCGGGCCGAGCCCCCGGCGGACCACCCGCACCAGCACCGGTGCCGCGACCGCCGCCCAGGCGCCCGCCGCGGCCCCGGCCGCCGTCTCCACCAGCGACGGCGTCGGCGGGATCCACGGTTCGGTCAGCCGGGACGACGGCAGCGGCGCACCCATCGTCTACAGGGTCGCGCGGTGGAGCCAGGCGATGAGGTCGGGTGGGGCCAGCTCCCGCACCCGGGCCTCGTAGTGCGCCTGCAGCTCGTCGTCGAAGACATCGGCCCACTGGCCGCTGATTCCCCGGTTGAAGAAGCCCTCGTTGCTCTTCCAGATGCGGTTGGCGGTGTCGGGGGCCACCAGGCTGGCCCGGCTCCGCATCTCGCTGAAGGTGGCCGCCTTGACCAGGGCCGGCCACCGTTCCTCCGGCACGTCGATGCCGAGCCGCCCGGCGAGCCGGCGCATCTCCCCTTCGAGGTCGACCTGCAGATCGTCGTAGTGGAGGAGGACGACGTCGTCCCGGTCGCGCACGTCCCAGAAGCTCTTCAGGTGATGGATCGTCCCGGCCAGGCTCATGGCCATCTTCTCCAGGGGCCACGGGTCGTCGATCCAGTGGCGGACGGCCTGGCGGGCGTCGGAGAACATCGGCGGGGGCGGGGGAGCCTCGAAGTAGTCCTCGGGTTCGATGGCGCCCGCCAGGGCGGTGAACATCGCGTCGAAGTCGAGGTTCTCCAGGTGGGCCTTCCACGACAGGGCGACGTCCCGGGGGTCCCGGCCCACGCAGACGTAGGTGATCCGCTCGTCGGCGGGCAGCCCGTCCAGCGGCGTGTGGCTCTTGATGAACCGGCGGTGCGCCTGGCGCTCGTACAGCTCGAAGACGTCGGAACGGCGCCGGAGGCGCATCTCCAGCCAGGGTGAGAGCTGATCGACCGGCGCCGGGAACTCCGGCGTCTGGAAGATCAGCAGGGCGCAGATCGTCTGCGTCCACGTCGTGCCGCACTTGGCCGGCGTGCTGATGATGATGTCGCCGGGCCGGAACCGGAAGCCGTCCCAGCGGGCGGTGTCGATCAGGAAGCTCTGGTAGCGCACGGCGGTCAAGGTAGTGGACCGCCCTCTACGGAACCCCCGTTGCGGGCCTCGTGGAGTGTGCTCGATACCATCCGGCAATCATGGCGACACAGTGGCGACGGTGGATGACGGCGGCCGTGCTGGCGACGGTCGGCCTGGGCCTCGGCGCCTGCGGCGGCGGGGACGACGACAACGAGACCGCCGGCGGCGAGGCGCAGGACACGGCCACCGTGACGGCGCCGAGCGCGGTCAGCGGGTCGGGGGCGAAGATCGAGGTCATCGGCAAGGAATTCAGCTACAGCCCCAACAAGCTGACGTTGAAGGCCGGGCAGGCGACGACCATCGCCCTCAAGAACACGGGCGCCATCGAGCACGACCTCACCGTCGACGACGCCGACTTCAAGGTCACCGTCGCCGCCGGCCGCACCGCCGACAAGGAACTCAAGGTCGACAAGCCGGGAACCTACAAGTTCTACTGCTCGCTGCCGGGCCACGAGGACGCCGGCATGAAGGGCGAGCTCGTCGTCGAGTAAGCACTCAGGCCGTGGCTGATCTCGCCGGCCGCCCCTTCTACGACGCCCGCCAGGACCCGGCGGGCGGCGGCCCCCGGCCGTGGACGCTCGACGACCTCTGCGAGTTCGCCGCCGGCGCCGGTGATCCCTATGGCGGCCGGCTGGCCGGTGGTGTCTTCGACGGCGCCGCCGAGCGGCTCCCGCCGTTCTCGCTCCAGCTGGAGGCGGGAGAGCCGCCGGTGTGGGTCGGCGTCGACGGCGGCGAGCTGGCCCGGTGGTCGGCCGCCCTGGAACGGGTCCTGGCCCGCTGGGGCGTGACCGCCGGCGACACCGTCGGCTTCTACGAGTACGGCTCCTCGCCGCTCGTGCTGCTGTCGGCCGGGAGCTACGTGCCGGGCCTCGGCCGGGGAGCAACGGACCGCCTGGGCGCCGACATGTTCTGCAACGACGGCATGGGCAACATGGCGCTGCGGATGGCCGAGGCGGTCCGGGTGGTCGGGCCGTCGGCCGTGGTCCTGCGGGCTGACGTCGCCGCGCCGTTCACCGAGGCGCTGGAGATGTCCGGCGTGGTGCTGTCCGAGGTCGTCCGGTGGGTGGCGGTGACGGTGCCCGACGGCGCGCCGTTCGACGGCGACGTCGAGCGCTGGTCCGACCGCTGGGGGCTGCCGGTCCGGCGAATTCTCCGGGCCGACGCCGCCTTCCTGCTGGCCGGCGACTGCCTGACCTGTGGCCTCTTCCACATCGACGCCGAGTTCTACGATCTCGACCCCCTTCCCGGCGGCGAGACGGCCGTGACGACCCGTTTCGCCACCACCACCCCGGCCGTCCGCTACTGCCTTGGCCCAGCCGAGGTGGTTCCGTCCGGCTGCGCCGACGAACCCGCCGTGCCGAGGCTCAGATGGCTCTGAGCCGCCGTGACGGGAACGTTTGTGCAGAAACCCGTCCACCAGACGGGTTTCTCACCAGACGATTGGCGGAACGCCGATGACCGCCGAGTTCCCGGAGCCGTTCGACGACCTTGACCGGTTCACCCCGCCGGCGCTCGCTGGCTGGTGGACCGAGCGCTTCCGTGAGGTCCTGGCGGTGGCCGCCGCCGAGCTGCCTTTCCACCGCGACCGCTTCGACGCCGCCGGCTTCGACCCGGCCGAGTTCCGCTCCCTCGACGACGTCGGCCGGATCCCGATCATGCGCAAGGCCGATGTCCTCGCCGCCCAGCGGGCGGCCGGGGCGCTCGGGGCCGGGATCGAGCGGCTCGGACCGACGCCGGGGCGGATCGTGACCATGAGTTCGGGCACCAGCGGCACCAGTTTCCTGCGCTGGCCGAAGGAATGGCGGGAGACCCAGGGGCAGTCGTCACTGCGGGCTCACTGGTGGGTCGGCCTCCGGCCCGGCACGCCGTTCCTCCTGGTCGCCCCCGGCTGGCACGTCTACGCCGCCGTCCAGAGCTACATCGTGGAGCAGCTCGGCCTCCCCGGCGTGGTGGTCAGCGGCACGTACCTGCCCCGCTTCTCCGACCGGATCCTTGAGGCTGTCCGCCGCTTCCGGCCCCGGTTCCTGATCCTGTTCCTGCCCATGGTCTTCTCCCTCCTGGCCGAAGCCCGCCGCCAGGGCCTGGCCGCCGCCGACGTGTTCGGCAGCGTCGAGCGCCTCGTCGTCACCGGGGCCCCGATCACCGCCGGCATGCGGGAGCACCTCCAGGCCATCACCGGCGTCGGCCGGGTGATCGAGCTGGCCGGCTCCAGCGAGAACCTCCTGGCCGCCGAGTGCGGCGCCGCCCCCGGCCTCCACGTCGTCCCCGACACCTGCCACGTCGAGGTCCTCGATGCGGCCGGTGCCCCGGCCGGCGACGGCCACCGGGGCCGGGTCGTGCACACGACGATGGTTCCCTGGGGTTCGATGTACATCCGCTACGACGGCGGCGACATCGGCACGCTCGACACCCGCCGCTGCCCCTGCGGGCTGCCCTCTCCCCGGCTCAAGATCCTCGGCCGGGCCGAGCACGAGTTCGTCCTCGCCGGGCGGCGCTGGCTGCCCTACGACGTGCAGGCGGCCATCGAGGAGGAGGTGCCCGAGCTCAGCGGGGCGACCTTCGCCATCGCCACCGAGGGCCTGGCCGCCGGCCGGCTCCGCCTCCTGCTGCAGGCGCCCGAGGCAGGCTCGACGGCCGTCCTGGAGGAGGTCCTGACCCGCCGCCTGCGGGACCGGTTCGCCGTCGAGGTGGAGCTGCGCTTCCCCCGGAGCCTCCCGCTGATGATGAAGGGCGTCACCCCGGTCGTCTCGGAGCGGGAGATCCCCCGGTGAGCCGAACTGGCGTTCCTTTACCGGGATATGGCGGAAATCGAACGCCAGAATGGTTCAGAAACCGCTGCGGTGGCGGAAGGCGCCCTGCTCGTAACGGGCCAGCGTCTTCGTGATGCGGCCGGAGTAGGCCAGGGCGTCGCCCTCGAAGCGCACCGCCGTCTCCACCCAGTCGTCGCAGTAGTGGCAGTCCCGACACCCCAGCCGGCAGTCGTGCTTCCGCTTGAAGAACTCGATGAACCCGTCCAGCTTCGTGTTGTCGATGCGGACGGGGACGTTGCCGAAGGGTTCCATCTGGTCGAACCCGAGGATCAGGTGGTTGAGGTCGCCGTCGTGGCGGCGGGCGGCGTAGGCCCGGGTCACCCGCTCGACCCACGGCCGGTCCATCTCCCGGCCGGCCAGCTTGAACTCGTCGTAGCCCATGGCCTCGTAGACGCCGAGGTCCTCGGGACGGATCCAGGGCGACTTGAGCATCAGCCCCGGGTCCCGGGTCTTCTCCGAGGTGCACCACATCAGCGAGTAGTCGACGTAGGCGCCGAGCTGCTGGGCCTTCCCGGAGTGGGAGATGGCCTGGATGTGGAAGTTGCGGAGCGAGCAGTGCAGCAGGCAGCCGACGTTGGCCAGCAGCACCAGCCGGCACGAGATCCGCTTCCGGAGGTCCTTCAAGAGCCGGAAGTCGCGGTTCACGTACTCCGGCAGGTAGAGGACGTCGGCGCCCCGGCGCTCGAAGTACTCGGCCTTGTCGACCGAGTCGACGCAGGCCGCCGTCGACACCGCCACCTGGAGCTCGGGGAACCGGGCCTTGGCGAAGGCCACCAGGTAGGGGTTGGCCAGCACCACGCCCTGGGCGCCGATGTCGACCAGCCACCCCAGCCGCTCGACCAGCCAGGCCTGCCCCTCGGAGGTGAACTCGGCGTTCCCGAGGCAGCCGGCGTTGAGGGCGTAGAAGAAGCCGCGGCCCTGATCGGCCGCCCGGGCGACGTACCGGGCCAGCCCGTCCGGGTCGGTCTTCGGCAGCCAGCCGCTCTCCCGCAGGCTCGGATCGTCGGGCAGGGAGCCGTAGAGATGGGTGATCGGCACGTCGGCCAGGGAGTCGAGGAACGACTCGTCGAACACGGCGGGGACGACCAGCTGCACCGCGGGGACGGTACCACGCTCCGCAACCAGGTAATCGGGCCCCGGCGCGGCGGCTCCGGGTAGGTATTACTTGCCCTTGTTGGCGGCCCGCCGGATCTATAGGGTCCCGACGCGCTTTGAAGGCCAGGGACACAGAAGGGGGACCTTGATGGCGGTTACGGAGCAGGGACAGACCGGAACCGGGACGGGTGGCGGGAGCGAGTCGGAACAGCTCCGGCGGGCGTTCGAAGAGAGCCCTTCGGCGTTCGAGCTCCTCCGCGGCATGCGGACCCGCCGCGTCGGCCTCGGGTACCGGATCGACTCGGGGACGACCGAGAAGCACCCGGTGACCGGGCGCGAGATGTCGCAGATGAAAGGCCCGATGGAGTTCGTCTCCCAGAAGGAGCCCGTCGCCCTCACCGAGGTCGAAGAGGCGCTCCTGGCCTGGGCGGCCTGCGGCCTCAACGGCATCGCGGCGTGGGACATCTCGCTCGACGGCGGATTCCACGAGCTCGTCGACATCGCCGGGCGCACCGCCTCCGCCCCCGGCAACTCCTGGGCCCACGACCTGCTGATCATCAACGACAACGGGGCGTTCATCTACAACCCCGGCAAGAACGTCACCAACACCGTCGAGATGGCT
Source organism: Actinomycetota bacterium (assembly GCA_040756995.1). Classification (GTDB taxonomy): domain Bacteria; phylum Actinomycetota; class Acidimicrobiia; order IMCC26256; family BP-133; genus BP-133. The sequence goes on from JBFLYK010000005.1 coordinate 19,435, forward strand.
CTCAACGGACATGCCGAGGCCGGCCGCTACGACAAGGTGCTCGAGTGGTACCGCTCCGGCTGCACGCAGATCCTCGACGAGCGGCCCGACATCGACTTCATGACCCGCATCCCCGGCGTCCACAACGCCACGCTGATGGGCCCCTACCAGTACAACATCAACCGGCCGGGCACGAGCTGGATGATCCCCATCACCGACGCCGGGAAGCTGAACAACGCCATCGTCAACTTCCACGACGCCTGGCACATGTACATGATCGACGAGTGGAACGGCGGCCGGCCCGCCGGCGTCGAGCAGTGGATCGGCGAGGGCAAGCTGGAGCTCGGCATCCCGATCGCCGCCGAGGAGCAGCTGATCTTCCAGGTCGAGATGTACCCGGCCGGGATCATGGTCCAGAACATCAAGTTGGCCTGCGAGGCCCTCGGTCTCGGCCACTGGAACTTCTGCGGCTTCAACCCCGACATCCTCTTCGGCGCCATGCCCGACCTCACCCGGGGCCTCGGGTTCCAGGTCGAGCCGCCCAACCCGAAGGCGCCGATCTCCACCGGCCAGCTCAAGGTGTACGGCATCGAGGGCGTGAAGACCGCCACCTACTGCCCGTCGCCGCAGTACCCGACCGCCGAGTCGCTCGTCGAGCAGTGGTGGGAGGAGAAGTACGGCGAGGGCCAGTGGGGTGACCCGGGCCCGAAGAACCTCCTGCGGGCCGCCCAGGGGATGGGCCCCTGGAAGGACGACGCCCACGTCGAGGGCATCCTCAGCCACCCGCGGCACAAGCCGGAGCCGTGGTGCAAGGAAGCCACCATCGCCTACATCCAGTACTGCATCGACAACTTCGGCCAGTGGCCGGTGACCTACAACCCGATGCAGGCCCACTTCGGCGTCGTCGTCCACCACCTCGACACCGACTTCTACGACGAGCATTACCGCCCGGGCTACATCAACGAGCGCCACCGCAACCACTTCAACAACTGGCACGGCGGCCGCGGCCCCGAGTCACTCAACGGCCACTAGACCACCACGAAATCTCCATCCAGCCAGCTCGGGCCCCGCACTCCAAAACCGGGTGCGGGGCCCGAGCCATCTTCAGCGGATGAAGTAGAGCCCGGTCGGGTCAACCTGGCCGATGAGGCGGCTGCGGAGCCAGGTGCCGGACAGCTCGCCGCCGGCCGGCGCCAGCGCCGACTTCACCCCGATCTCGGCCTCCTCGACGGCGTCCCATCCGATGGTGAGTTCGTGGCCGTCGGACGGGTCGAGCGGCCGGGTGTCGACGTTGGGCAGCGGGATGCCGACGCCGTCGTCGAGGTACCAGGTGGGGTGGCTGCCGAGCACCGGCCCCAGGTCGTTGCGGCCGTAGAGGGTGAGGACGGGCGTGCCGAGCCGCCGGGCCAGCCGGCGGCGGTGGGCGGGGCTGAACGGCCCCTCGACGCCGAGGATGGCGCCGACACCGGCCCGCACGTCCCGCAGCGCCGGGGTCGCGCCGGCGTAGCGGTCCACGGCGGTGGCGAAGCTGCCGGCCAGGTAGTCGACCCGCTCCGGGTGGCCGGCCCAGCTCGGCGTCCACGCCACCCGGATCGTCGTGGCCTTGTGCCAGGCGCCCAGGACGACGGCCAGGCCGAGCCAGCCGCTGGGCGGATCGAGCAGCACGATCTCGGCGCCGGGCTCGAACATGAAGAACGAGCTGAAGGCCACGGCGGTGGCCACCAGCGTCTTGTGATTGTGGGCCACCTCGCCGCTGGCGTCGGGTTTGGCCAGGACCAGGATCGGGTTCCTCAGATTCGGTTTCCCGAACGTGACCGGCTCGGAGCCCAGCAGCGTATGGGGCGTCTCCTTCGGGACGCCGGGCGGCGCGTGGGCGAGCTCCCGAACTACGACGAGATCGGGCGCGAAGTCGGCCAGAATCCCGAACGGCACCGGGCCCGAGGCGACGAAGGCGAGGCGGTCGGCTTCCCAGGCGCCGAAGGCGCAGGCGGCCTGGGCGATCGGATCGTCGAGGAGGATGGCCACCCGCCCGCTCTCGCCGGTGCGGGCCGCGATGGCGGCGGCGGCCCGACGAACGAGATCCGACAGCTCGGCGAACGTCACCGACCGCTCCGGGGTGACGAGCGCCGCCCGGTCGGGGTCGGACTTCGCCGAGCGGTGGACGGTGAACTGCGACACCCGCTCCAGCGGAACGTGGGCGTGGCGGGCGGTCATCTCCGGCCAGTAGGCCGACAGCAGACCGAGCGCCCCCTTGCCCATCGGCGCAGTCTTACAGTCCGGAGCGGTACATGGAGCCGCCGAGCACGGCCAGGATGCCGATGGTGACGTTGACGTAGTTCATGCGTTCCTGCCAGGTCGACACCTTTTGCTGGGCGGCCCGGCGCTCCTCCAACTCCCGCAACCCGGCGGTGAAGGGCAGCTTGCGGGCCAGCACCTTCTCGTACCAGGCCAGCGACACCGTGCCGGTGATCACCAGCACGAACCACGAGATGAACATGAGCCAGATCCGCAGGCCGGGCCCGCTGGTCATGTACTCGAGGGTGAAGAACTTGCCCAGCAGCTTGTAGTAGTTGAGCCGGAGGAACCCGGTGATGCCGAGGAGAACCAGGCTGACCGGGCCGGCGATCCGCAGCCCGGCGCCGATCTTGTCGCCGACCGTCGCCGCCTGGGCCGGCGGGATCCGCCGCAGCGCCGGCCCGAGGATGAAGGCGTTGAAGAACATCGAACCGACCAGGACGATGGCCGAGTAGATGTGGACGACCAGCGCCAGCTTGTAGACGGTGTCCATCAGTTCCGCCACTCCGGGGCTGTGTCGACCTGCTCCAGGCCGGCGCCCATGTCGACGCCGAGAACGGCGGGGAAGTTGGGCCAGGCGCAGACGAAGCGGGCCGGCTCGTCGTAGGGGTTGTGGTGGCACAGCTCGACGCCCGCCTCCCGCACCGGCACACACAGGGCGTCCCCGGCTTCCCATTCGAAGCGCTCGCCGTCGACCTCGCTCACCCCCCGGCCCTCGAGGAAGACGATCATCTCGCCGCCCTGCCAGCGGTAGCGGCCGGAACTGCTCCGCGGCGCGATCTCCTGCACGTACAGACCCAGCGTCTGCAGCGCCCGGTCGGTCAGGTCGGGGTGGAGGTACCAGCGCAGCCGGCCCTGCGGCGTGTCCTCCCACGGCTGGGCCTCGCCGTCGACGACGAGAAGGGCTTCGGCCCGCCGGGCCCGCTCGGCGTCGCGCCGGGCGAACAGCGATTCGTAGAGGGTCACTGCCCTTCCTCCCGGTACTCGGGATGGTTCGTCTTCTGCTCGTAGCCGTTGCCCATGGCGTCGAGCCAGGGGTTGAAGGCGAAGGCGATCCACTCGCACGGCTCCTCGCCGAGGTTGAAGTGCTGGTGCTCGACGCCGCCCGGCTCGATCGGCAGGAGGATGACGTCGCCGGCTTTCCAGTCAGCGCGCCGGCCGTTGCAGATCGTGTAGCCCCGGCCCCGGGTGACGAACAGCGCCAGGCCACCCTGGTGGACGTGCATCCCGCTGTGGGTGTGGATCTCGTGGCGGAAGCTGATCCAGTCGGGGTTGGCCAGATCGGTCCGGCCGAGATGGGCGTAGAAGCGGCACCGGCCCTGACGGTTGAGCTCCCAGGGCTGCTCCGATCCCTTGATGAGGATCGCGCCCTTGGCCGCCCGCTGCCGGCGGGTGTCCCACCGCCCCAACACCGAAGCCAGGCCGACGTCTTCTTCGCTCATCGCCACCTCCCGTCTTGCCGGGCGGAAGGCTACCGAAGGTTCACGGGAGCGAGGTGGGTGACGATTACCTGCTTTGTTACGCTTCCGGGCCGTGTTCGACATCTTCGATCCCGTCTTCAAGGCGAACCCGTATCCCACGTACGCCAAGCTGCGGGCCGCGGATCCGGTCGTCGTCGACCAGCACGCCCCGATCGTCTGGCTCTTCCGCCACGCGGACTGCGAGGAGGCGCTGCGCGACCCCCGCCTGGGCAGTCCGCTCGGCTCGCCGGAGGTGCTGGCCCGCAAGCTCGGCGACGGCCCCGCCGCCTGCTACATCGGGACGAGCATGCTGGCCCAGAACCCGCCGCAGCACACCCGGCTGCGCCGGGCGGTGTCGAAGGCCTTCACCGCCAAGGCGGTCGAGGCGATGCGGGAGCAGACCGTAGCCAAGGTCGACGCCCTGCTCGACGAGGTGACGGCCGGCGGACGCCGGGAGTTCGACCTCGCCAACGAGGTGGCCTACCGCATTCCGATCTCCGTGGTGTGCGGGATGCTCGGCGTGCCGGCCGAGCACCACGACCGCTTCCGGGCGCTCATCGAGGAGAACGCCGCCGTCGTCGAGCCGATGCCCACGCCGGAGCAGGTCGTCATGGCCGACAAAGCCAGCGGCGAACTCATGGACCTTGTCGCCGGACTGGCCGCCGAGCGCCGGGTCAAGCCCCGCGACGACCTGTTGTCGGTCCTCGTGGTCCACCAGGGTGACGAGGGCGGCCTGACCGACCTCGAGCTGGTGGCCAACGTGAGCCTGCTGATCGCCGCCGGGTTCTGCTCGACCATGCAGCTGATCGGCAACACGATCTACACGCTGCTCCTGCACCCCGACCAGCTCGACCTCGTCCGGGCTGACCCTTCGCTGGCCCAGGGCGCAGTGGAGGAGACCCTGCGCTACGAGCCGCCGGTGATGAGCTGGCCCCGTTCGGTGCTGGAGCCGGTGTCGTTCGGCGGTGTCGACATCCCCGTCGGGATGACCGTCATCGCGGTCATCGGGTCGGCGAACCGCGACGAGGCCGTGTTCGACCGGCCCGACGACTTCGACATCACCCGCCCGTCACCCCACCACCTGACGTTCGGCGGCTCCGTCCACCACTGCCTGGGCGCGCCGCTGGCCCGCATGGAGGCCGAGGTGGCGGTGCGGACGATCATCACCCGCTTCCCCGACCTGCGCCTGGCCAGGAACGATGTCGAGTGGCTCGACAACTTCAACGTCCGGGGCCTGAAGGAGCTGCCGGTCGCGGTCTAGGCCGCCGCTAGGCCGCGACGGCCGGGCATGGGGCAGGGGCCCCATGCTCCGGAGGAGGGCCGGAGGCCCGGGGCGGCGAAGCCGCCAGAGGCATGCCGTAGCGGCCGTCAGGCCGCTAGGCCGGCGTGCATCTCCCAGACCAGGATCTCGGCCGGTTCGACGGCCGTGACCTTCTGGCCGCCGGTCGCCGTGAACCGCACGGCGTCGCCCTCGTTGAGGACGCCGGCGCCCTCCAGGTCGACTGTTCCCCGGGGCACGAACAGGTGCAGGAACGGCGCCTCCGGCAGCTCCACCGACTGGTCCACCCCGAGCCGGGCGGCGTGGAGGGCGGCGTAGCGGTTCTTGATGCGGATGGCCGACTGCCCCTCGTGCTTGTCCATCCCCGAGGCGACCGGCACGAGCCCACCCCGGAGCAGCTCGTCTTCGATCTCCAGCTGCTCGTAGCCCGGTGTGATGCCACCCTCGTCGGGCACGACCCACATCTGGATGAAGTGGACAGGCTCCCGGTGCTCCGGCCCGCCGGCCAGCCGCCAGGAGTCGTTCTTCTCCGAGTGCAGGATGCCGGTGCCGGCGCTCATCCGCTGCGCCAGCCCGGGATAGATCACGCCGGAGTGCCCGGTGGAGTCCTGGTGGACGAGCGAACCCTGCAGCACCCAGGTGACGATCTCCATGTCCTGGTGGGGGTGCGTCTCGAACCCGGTGCCCGGCGCCACGATGTCGTCGTTGTTGACCAGCAGCAGACCGTGGTGGGTGTTCGACGGGTCCCAGTGGCGGCTGAAGCTGAACGAGTGCTTCGAGTCGAGCCAGCCGATCTTCGTCTTGAAGCGGTCGTCGGCCCGGCGGATGTCGATCTGGGGTCGAGGTGCAGTGCTCATAGTTTCCATGTCAACTATTTCCGGGTGGGCTGCATTCCCGGGCGGTCCCACAGCGGGGGAGGGGCGGGCATGCGGCCGAGCTCCGTCTCGACCGGCCCGAACCGGTCCGAGGCCGCCTCCCAGTCCTGGCGGGCCTGCACCATCTCCTCCTTGGTGCGGGCCACGAAGTTCCACCACATGAGGACGGGCTCCTCGAACGGCGCCCCGCCCACCAGAAGCGCCCGGGCCGGTCCGTCGCCGGCCGGCTGCAGGCCGAGCTCCGACCGTCCGGGGGCGAAGTAGGCGAAGGCCCCGGGCGCCACGGACAGCCCGCCGACCGAGACGGGCCCGTCGACGACGAGCAGGCCGTGTTCGAAGGCTGGATCGAGGGGCAGCGTGCCCGGCCCGCCGACGACGAGGTCGGCGCCGACCAGCGGCGAATCGACCCGGGCCGGGGAGCGGGCGCCGGCCAGCTCGCCGACCAGCACGGTGGCCACGACGCCGCCGGCCTCGGCGGCGGGCAGGAAGGAGTGGTGCTCGAAGGCCGGTGCCCCGAAGCGGGTGGACTCCGGCTGCGCCACCCACAGCTGGAGGCCGTGGAGCGTGCCGGTGGCGCCCGACGGGCTCTCCTCGGCGTGGGCGACGCCCCGCCCGGCGGTCATGAGGTTCAGTTGCCCGGGCTTGATCAGCTGCTCGCTGCCCAGGCTGTCCCGGTGGAGCACCTCGCCGTCGAGGACCCAGGTCACGGTGTGCAGGCCGATGTGGGGGTGCGGACCGACCTGCATGGAAACGAGAGGGACGTCGGCCGGCCCGAAGTGATCGACGAAGCACCACGCCCCGACCGTCCGCCGGCCCCGCTGCGGCAGGGAGCGCTGGACCGGAATCCCGCCGACAGTGGTGAGCCGACCCTCACCGACCTCGACCGGGCCGCTCATCAGCCGACCTCGGTGCCGTACATCGTGAGCAGCTCGTCGGAGATGAGTTCCACCCGGGCGCCGTCGGGATCGGTGAGGTAGATCGACGAGCCGCCGGCCTCGTGGTACGCCATTCCGGCGGCGTCGAGCTTGGCCTTGAGGTGGGCCCACCGTGCCGGCTCGACGGAGATGGCGATGTGGTGCAGCCCGCCGAGGACCTCGGCGTAGGGCCCGACGCCCAGCCCGGGGAAGTCGAAGAAGGCCAGCAGGTTGCCGTGGCCGATGTCGAAGAAGAAGTGGTTCGAGCCCTTGTAGTCGCGGTTCTCGAAGATCTCGGTCAGGGGGAACTCGAGCAGTTCCTGATAGAAGCGGATGGTCTGCTCGACGTCGGACGAGATCAGCGCCACGTGGTGGACGCCCCGGGCCGACGACGGCGGCCGCTCCCCGGCCGGCTTGAGGTAGCGGGCGATCAGCTCTTGGCGGCGGGCCTCGACGGCGGCCAGGTCGACACCTTCGGGCACCACCGCCGGCCCCACCGGCGACCCGCCGCCGGTCAGCTCCTGGGCCCACTCCCGGAGCCGGGGCAGGTGTTCGGCGTAGTGCTCCGGACCGGCCTTGCTGATCCAGAAGGCGGCGTCTTCGCTGGGCGAGGAGATGGCGGCGGCGGCGATGAGCATGCGGGTGCGGGAGGCATCGGCCTGGGCCCGGATGACGTCGAATGGCAGCTGCCGCAGCGTCTCCAGGTACCGGCCGTTCAGGGCGTCGACGTCGATCTCCTCGGCCCGGTACGTGCCGGAGCCGATCTGCTCGAGCGCCACGCCGGCCTGCGCCAGCCAGGCGCCGACGTGGGCCAGGAGGTCCTTGGCCGACCAGCCTTCCTCGAAGTACCCGGGCCGTTCGACCGTCGACGGCGGAAGCGAATCGATGAGGGCGTGCAGCTCGTGCCAGCCCTCGTCCTCGGCTTTGCGCAGATCAGGGTCGATCACCGCCGCCATGGTAGGTGTGATCCATCACTTTCCAGATCGAGACAGCCTTGATCGAGTATCGGGACGTCCGGGTCGACGGCGACGACGGGCCGATCGTGGCCGGCTTCTCGGCCGCCGTTCCGGCCGGCCGGCTCACGGTCATCGTCGGCCCGTCGGGCGCCGGCAAGACGACGCTGCTGCGGCTGCTCAACCGGCTCGACGACCCCGACGGCGGCGTCGTGCTCTTCGCCGGGCAGGACGTGCGCCGCTACGACGTCCTCGAGCTCCGGCGGCGCATCCAGGTCGTGGGGCAGGTGCCGGTCACCTTTCCCGGCACGGTGGCCGACAACATCGGCGGCGACGACCCGGGGGCGCTGTTGGCCCGCGTCGGGCTCAGCCCCGCTCTGGCCGGCCGGGAGGCCGACCGCCTCTCGGTCGGGGAGGCGCAGCGGATGTGCCTGGCCCGCTCGCTGGCGCTGCACCCCGAGGTCCTCGCCCTGGACGAGCCGACCTCGGCGCTCGACACGGCCAGCAAGGCAGGCATCGAGTCGCTCATCAGTGGGCTGGCCGCCGACGGCCTGACCGTCGTGATGGTCACCCACGACCCCCGCCACACCGAAATGGCCGACCACGTCGTGACCGTCGAGCCTCTCCGACCGGAGGACGGGTGGTGATCGCCCCCGGGGGTGCGGTGGCCGCGGCCGGCAGCGGCCAGTCGGGCTTCGGTGGACCGGTCGGCTTCGGCGACGTTGCCCTGGCGCTGCTGCTCGTCGGTGTGGCTCTGGCGGTGTCGCGCTGGCGCTCCGTCGGCCTGGAGTCGGACATGGCCGTGGCCACCGCCCGCTCCTTCGTCCAGCTGCTGGCCGTCGGCTATGCCCTGGACTTCGTCTTCCGCGGCCATGACGGCCTGACCCTCGTGGTGCTGGCCGTCATGATCGCGACCGCCACCCTCACCTCCGGCGGTCGGGCCGCAGGCATACCGAGCGCCCGGTGGATCGCCGCCGCCTCGATCGCCACGGCCGCCGCCGGCACGCTCGGCGTCCTGCTGGCCCTGCAGATCATCGACTTCGAATCCCGGGTCGTGATTCCGCTCGGCTCGATGATCATCAGCAGCGCCATGAACACCACGTCGCTGGTCATGAGTGGCCTGCGCCATGCCCTGGCCGCCAACCGCCGGGAGGTGGAGGCCCGCCTGGCGCTGGGTCAGCCGAGCCGTGAGGCCGCCCGGCCGTGGCAACGCATCGCTCTGCGGACCGGCATGCTGCCCACCGTCGATCAGACGAAGGTCGTCGGGCTCGTCTCGCTTCCCGGGGCCATGACCGGCATGATCCTGGCCGGCGCCTCTCCGCTGGCCGCCATCCGCCTCCAGCTCGTGGTCATGTACATGCTGCTCGGAGGCAACGCCTTCGCCGCCCTGGTCAGCGGTGAGCTCACCCTGCGCCGCCTGTTCACGCCGGACCACCAACTGATCCGGACCCTCCGACGGACGCCGTCGTAGGCGAATGCGGGCTCGGCGGCGAACGTCATTACCGACATGAGGCGATGGCTCGCGTCCGTATCCGTGATCCTGGCCGTGGTGACGGGGGCACTGGTGCTCCCCTCGTCGGCCAGCCCGACGAGCGACCGCCCCTACGGCCTCCACGAGCCGGCGGGCTATGACGGGGAGCGGCCCGTCCCGCTGGTCGTGCTGCTGCACGGCTACACGTCCAACGGCGCCCAGCAGGCCGCCTACTTCGGCCTGCCCGCCGTGGCCGACGAGGCCGGGTTTCTCCTGGCCACGCCCAACGGCACCCGGGACCGGCTCGGCAACCGGTTCTGGAACGCCACCGACGCCTGCTGCGACTTCTTCCGTTCCGGCGTCGACGACGTCACCTACCTCGACGCCGTGATCGACGAGATCACCGCCAAGCACCCGGTCGACCCGGCCCGGGTGTTCGTCGTCGGCCACTCCAACGGCGCCTTCATGGCCCACCGCTACGCCTGCGACCGCGCCGACCGGGTGGCGGCGATCATCACCCTGGCCGGCATGCAGTGGAAGGACCAGAGCCACTGCCGGCCGGCGTCGGCGGTGTCGGTGCTCCACGTCCACGGCCGCAACGACATGACGGTCCGGTACGAAGGCGGGTACACGCCGGCCGCCGCCTACCCCGGTGCCGTCGAGACGGTCGCCGCCTGGGCGGCCCACGCCGGGTGCGGCGGCCAGTCCGCCGCCACCGGCCGCCGATTCGACCTCGACCGCTCCGTGCCCGCCGACGAGACCGTCGAGGAGGCCTGGTCGGGCTGCCCGACCGGCGTCGGCATGGGACTGTGGACCATCGAATCCGGCGGCCACGTCCCGGCCTTCAACGAGCAGTGGGCCCAGGCCATCTGGGAGTTCATGTCAACCCACGCAAAGGTCTCGTCACACAGCTGACATATTGCGCAGGAAATTGACCGTCGCCTGCGGAAACAACATGGGTACAACCCGTTGGCCCACAGCGGCACGCTGTCGTCGGTCGGAGCACGTACATGGCTGCCTTGGTTCTCGTGGAGTTGACCTTGGCGTTCATCGTGCTGTGTGCCGATTCCCTGCCTGACGGGCCTCCCCGCCGACCGCTGGAGCGGGTCATCCGGGCCCTCCTCTGGCCCGTCACCTTGGGCCGCTGGTTCACCCACCGGAACTTCCCGAAGCTGGGGCGGTTCGCGGCCATCGTCTGGTTGCTCACGACCATCGGCTGGCTCGTCACGCTGGAGTACGACCGGACGGGTTCCCGCAAGGGGCTCTTCCTCCTGCTGGCCCAGGTGACGATGGCCTTCGTCGTTTGGTGCGTCGACGCCATGTCGACCGACATCCACAACCGTCCCCTGCGCCGGCTGCTGCGGGCCGTCTTCTGGTTCAAGGCGATCACCGACTACATGCGGGACGAGGACAACATCAAGATCGCCCACGCCAGCCTGACGGTGTGGATCCTGCTCACCACCGGGTGGCTCCTCAGCCTCGGCACCGACCGCATCCTGCGACCCCTCGGCCTTCAGCCGTGATCCTGAGAAGCTTCCGGGAACGGAAGCCGTTCCCGGGTCAGGACCCGTTCGTCGTTCCCCACGACGGCGCGTTCCTGCTGATCCAGACGGTCCGCAACGACCGGCGGATCGTCATCAAGCGCTTCACCGACCTCGACCGGATGCACCGCAACACGACGACGGTGATCTGGAAGCCGCTGCGGGGCAGCTCCCGGGGGCGGCAGCTGTGGGCGCCGGAGCTCCACGAGATCAACGGGCGGTGGTACGTCTACTACGCCGCCAGCGACGGGCGGAACGAGAACCACCGCATGTACGTCCTCGAGGCCGACGACCCGTTCGGGCCGTACCACGCCCTGGGGAAGATCTGCGATCCCCGGCACGACACGTGGGCCATCGACATGACCGTGCTGCGGCACGAGGGGCGGTTCTACGCCGTGTGGTCCGGCTGGGAGGGCGAGGACGACGGGTTTCCCCAGCACCTCTACATCGCGCCGATGGCTGACCCGGTCACCCTGGGCGGCGAGCGGGTCCGCATCTCGAGTCCCGAGTACGACTGGGAGAGGAGCGTCGCACCGCTCAACGAGGGGCCCCAGATCCTCCGCAATCCCCGCCACGGCAAGCTCTTCATCGCCTTCTCGGCCGATGCCAGCTGGACCCCGGAGTACAAGATGGGTCTCCTGGAGTGGACGGGCGGCGACGTCCTCGACCCGTCCTCCTGGCGCAAGCTGCCCCGCCCGATCTTCACCGGCGGCGGCCACGGCTGCTTCATCGAAGCGGCGGGGCAGAGCTGGTTCGTCTACCACCGGAAGCTGAGCGCCGACCCCGGTTGGGCCGACCGGGAGATCCTCTCCGAGCCGTTCAGCTGGGACGACCAGGGCTACCCGGTCATCGCCTCCTCGCCGGCCTGCGAGCCCGAGGCGGTGCAGATGTTCGGCACCCGGGTCCCGGCCTAGTACCGCTCGGCGGGGCCCATCGCGGGAAACGCGAAAAAAAGCGCTATTCCGCACCTTTCCCTCGGGTGTACGCCTGAAGTAGCGGGCGTGCCGCGCAGCGCGTTCGCCTGGCTGATGCACTCCGGAGAGGGGAGGGCACGTTGACGGACGTCAGTGTGGAGAGTTCTAGGCAGGCAGGTGCCGTAGAAGTCATCAAGGAAGTTCCGGTGCCGACCAAGGTCACGGGTGATCCGCAGGTCCTCGGTTGGCTTGTCTTCGTGGTCGGGTCCACGTGCCTCGGCCTACAGCTGGTGGACTACGTTCCTCAGGCCACGCTCGGCGCCCCGCTGGCGATCATCTTCGGCGCCACCGCCTTCGGCCTGATGGTCTCGGCGATCTGGGCGGCCTATGTCGGGCAGACATTCGTCGCCGGAGCCTTTGGAGTTTTCTGCGGCTTCTGGATCAGCTACACGGCGTTGGTGCTGGGATTGACGCACGGCTGGTTCGGGGTCACCGCTGAGGCCGTCGGCGACACCGTCAAGGCATTTCTCCTGGCGTGGGCGATCACCATGGCGCTCCTGACGCTGGCCACCATCCGGCTGCCGATGGCCTACACCATCGACGTCGCGCTGGTGGACGCCGCGCTGTGGATCCTGTTCATCGCCAACAGCGGCGATGACCCGTCCGGGCTGACCAAGCTCGCCGGCGCCGTCGTGTTCACCTTCGCCGCCCTCGGCGCCTACATCTGGCTGAGTGCGGCCGATCAATCACTTGGCGGGCCGGGTTATCCGCTCGGGAAACCCTTGCGGCAGTAGGGACTCCCAACCCAGAGGGGCCGCGGCGTCACCCCGGATGGCGCCGCGGCCCTTCCTCCAGGAACCGGGCCAGTGCGGCGCCGGCTTCGGTCACGTGGCGTTCCGCCGCGGCCCGGGCGGCGCCGCCGTCGCGCCGGGTGAGGGCGGCCACGATCTCGTCGTGGTCGGCGGCGCTGTGCTGCTCCTGGTCCGGGAAGACGTCGAAGAAGTTCGTCGGCACCACGCCGACCGTCTGGCGGATGAGCCTGAGGATGCGGGGGGAGCCGGAGGCCCGATGGACGGCCCGGTGGAAGCGCCAGTTGGCGCTGACCAGATCGCTGTCCTGTCCGACGGCCTCGGCCAGACGGCGGATGTCGTGGAGCTCCTCGTCGGTGATGCGGGCCGCCGCCCACTCGGCCGCCTTGCCGGCCAGCGTGCCGAGGATGGCGAAGTTGTCGAGGACGTCCCGGGGGGTGAGCCCGACCACGGTGATCCCGCTCCGGGGCGCGACCTCCACGAGCCCCTCGTAGGACAGCTCGAGCAGCGCTTCCCGGATCGGGGTGCGGCTGGCGCCGAACTCCACGGTCAGCGCGTCGAGGTCGAGCCGGGTGCCCGGCGCCAGGGCGCCGGTCAGGATGCGGTTGCGGAGCTCCTCGGCGGCCCTGGCCCGCACCGTTCCGCCGACCCGAGAACTGATATGTAACATATCAGTAGCCTACCGGAGGGGGACGCGATGAGCGAGGACAGGCCCGTCACGACCGAGTCGGGGATTCCGGTCGAGGCCCTGTACTCGCCGGCGACCACGAAGCTCGACTACGCCGCCATCGCCGACCCCGGGGCCTTCCCGTTCACCCGGGGCAACTTCGCCTCCGGCTACCGCCACAAGCTCTGGACGTTCCGGCAGTACAGCGGCTTCGGCACGGCGCCCGAGACCAACGCCCGCTACAAGTACCTGCTGGCCAACGGCGGCACCGGCCTGTCGGTGGCCGCCGACCTGCCGACCCAGATCGGCTACGACTCCGACGATCCCGACGTGACCGAGGAGGTCGGTCGGGTCGGCGTGGCGCTCGACACGCTGGCCGACGCCGAGGTCCTCTTCGATGGGATCCCCCTCGACCAGGTCTCGACGTCGTGGACCGTCAACGGCACGGCGGCGATCATGCTGGCCTTCTACGTGGCGGTCGGGAAGAAGCAGGGCGTGCCGCCGGAGAAGCTGCGGGGCACGATCCAGAACGACATCCTCAAGGAGTACGTCGCCCGCGGCACGTGGATCTGGCCGCCGGAGCCGTCGATCCGCCTGATCGTCGACACGATCGAGTTCTGCGCCGAGCACGTGCCCCGCTACAACGCCATCTCGGTCGCCGGGGCGCACTTCCGCGACGCCGGCTGCACCGCCGCCCAGGAGATGGCCTTCACGCTGTCCGACGCCGTGACCTACGTGGATGCGGTGCTGGAGCGGGGTCGGATGACCATCGACGAGTTCGCCCCCCAGGTGTCGTTCTTCTTCTACACGCACAACGACTTCTTCGAGGAGATCGCCAAGTACCGCGCCGGGCGGCGGCGCTGGGCCCGGCTGGTGAAGGAGCGGTGGGGGGCGCAGAAGGACTCGTCGTGTCTGTTCCGGACGGGCTGCGTGGCCGGTGGTTCGACCCTGCAGGCGCCCCAGGCCCACAACAACATCGTGCGGGTGGCCTACCAGGCCCTGGCCTCGGTGCTGGGCGGGGTGCAGTCGATGTTCACCGCCGCCTGGGACGAGCCCTTCGACCTGCCGACGGAGGAGTCGACGACGCTGGCGCTGCGCACCCAGCAGATCCTGGCCTACGAGACGGGCGTGGCCCGCACCGTCGACCCGCTCGGCGGGTCGTGGTTCGTGGAGTCGCTGACCGACGCCATGGAGGAGCAGCTGGTGGCGATCATGGGCGACATCGACGACCACGGCGGGATGGTGCGGGCCATCGAGGACGGCTACGTCCAGGGCCTCATCGCCGAGGAGGCGTGGAAGGCCCAGCGGCTGGTGGAGAGCGGCGAGCGCCCGGTCGTGGGGGTCAACATCTTCCGGACCGAGGAGCCGCCGGCCGACCTGGAGATCTACGGGCTCGATGCCGCCGGACGGCAACGGCAGCTCGACCGGCTGGCGGAGGTGAAGGCGGCCCGCTCGGTGTCGGCGGTGCAGCGGGTGCTGAAGGAGCTGCAGACGGCGGCGGAGCGCCCGGACGTGAACCTGATGCCGTTGCTGGTGGAGGCCGTGGAGGCCTACGCCACGGTGGGGGAGATCACCCAGGCGCTGCGGGACGTGTGGGGCGAGTACCGCCAGCCGGTGGTGTTCTGATGGCGTCGCCGCGCCGGGTACTGGTCGCCAAGCCGGGCCTCGACGGTCACGACCGGGGGGCCAAGATCGTGGCCCGGGCTCTGCGGGACGCCGGCTACGAGGTCGTCTACACGGGGATCCGCCAGAAGGTCGGCGTGATCGCCGAGCTGGCCCTGCAGGAGGACGTCGACCTCGTCGGCCTCTCGGTGCTGTCCGGAGCGCATCTGGGCCTGGCCCGCCAGGTGCTGGAAGCCTTGCGGGACAACGGGTTGGACGACGTCAAGGTGGTGATCGGCGGCACGATTCCCGCCTCGGACCGCCAGGCCCTGCTCGACATGGGCGTCGACGCGGTGTTCCCGACCGGCACATCGATCGAGGACGTGGTCGCCGGAGTCGACGCCCTGTGGAAGAAGGAGAATGACGTTGTCTCGGCCTGATGGGGCCACGACACCCGGGGTCCGGCTCGAGCGCATAGGCCATGCCGCCCTCGTCGTGATCGACCGGCCGCAGGCCCAGAACGCCATCAGCCGCCTGACGATGGCCGAGCTCGGTGCGGCGCTCGACGAGGTGACCGCCGACGCCGACATCCGGGTCCTGGCCCTTCGGGGCCAGGGCGAGCGGGTCTTCGTCTCCGGGGGCGACCTGAAGGAACTGGCCACGATCCGCACCGAGGACGAGGCCCGGGCGATGGCCATGACGATGCGGACGCTGCTCGACCGGGTGGCCTCGCTGCCCGTCCCGGTGGTGGCGGCGCTCAACGGCCACGCCTACGGCGGCGGCTGCGAGGTCGCCATCGCCTGTGACTTCCGGCTGGCGGCCGACGACGTGAAGCTGGCCTTCAACCAGGTCGACCTGGCGATCATGCCGGCCTGGGGCGGGATCGAGCGCCTGCAGGCGGTCGTCGGTCGGGCCCGGGCCCTCTACCTGCTGACCACCGGACTCCCCATCGACGCGCCGACGGCCGCCGCCTGGGGCCTGGTGGAGCACGTCGTCCCCCGCGCCGAGTTCGACGACCAGCTCCTCGAACTCCTGGAGCGGATCGCCCGGGCCCCCCGGGACGCCCTGGTCGGCATCAAGGCCGCCGCCGACGCCGCCCGGCCCGCCGCCCGCCCCGAGCTGGCCGAAGCCGCCACCGCCGCCTTCGCCAGAACGTGGGTCGGCGACGCCCACTGGGCCGCCGTGGCGGCGATGGAAGAACGCCGCCGGAATTCGCGAAAAGATTCTCCCTCGTCTGTCGATTCCGGCGGACCCCGTTCGTAGCTGGGGTGTGAGGCCGGCAGGGAGCCGGCCGGGAACGAGAGGAGAACTCCGATGATGCAGTACCTGCTTTCCGTGTACATGGTCGAGGGTCAGGAGCCGCCGTCGCCGGAGGCGATCCAGAAGGCCTACGCCGACGTCGACGCCTTCAACGCCGAAATCCAGAGGTCGGGCCACTGGGTGTTCGCCGGCGGGCTGCACCCCGCCAACACCGCCACCGTCGTGCGGGCCGACGCCAGCGGCGACGTCATCACCACCGACGGCCCGTTCGCCGAGACCAAGGAGCAGCTCGGCGGGTTCTGGGTCATCAAGGCCAAGGACCTCGACGAGGCCCTCGCCCTCGCCGCCCGGGCCACCGTGGCCTGCCAGGCGCCGGTCGAGGTGCGCCCGTTCCAGGACGAAGCTCCCGAGTAATCCCTGTCCCGCCGGTGGACATCGCGGCGATCTTCCGGGCCGAGTCCGGCCGGAGTGTGGCCACCCTGGTCCGCCTCTTCGGCAGCATCGACATCGCCGAAGAGGCGGTCCAGGACGCCTTCGCCGTCGCCCTCGAACGGTGGCCGGCCACCGGCCTGCCCCCCAACCCGGGGGCCTGGATCACCACCACGGCCCGGAACCGGGCCATCGACCGGCTGCGCCGAGAGAGCTCACGCCATGACCGACACGCCCAGGCCGCGCTGCTCCAGGCCGACGACGAACCGATGGAACCGGTGGGTCCGGTGAGCGACGACCGCCTCCGGCTCATCTTCACCTGCTGCCACCCCGCCCTGGCGCCCGAGGCCCAGATCGCCCTCACCCTCAGGCTCCTCGGCGGCCTGCAGACCCCCGAGATCGCCCGGGCGTTCCTGGTCCAGGAGGCCACGATGGCCGCCCGCATCACCCGGGCCAAGAAGAAGATCGCCGCGGCCAGGATCCCCTACCGGGTGCCGGGCGACGCCGAGCTGCCCGACCGGCTCCGGCCGGTGCTGGCCGTCGTCTACCTCATCTTCAACGAGGGCTACACCGCCTCGACCGGCGACGACCTCATCCGGGAGGACCTCTGCGCCGAAGCCATCCGCCTCGCCCGGCTACTGGCCGAGCTCATGCCCGACGAGCCCGAGGTCCTGGGCCTGCTGGCCCTGCTGCTGCTGACCGAGTCCCGGCGGGCGGCCCGCACCGCCGCCGACGGCAGTCTGGTCCTCCTCCCCGACCAGGACCGCACCCGCTGGAACCGCGACCTCATCGCCGAAGGGCAGGCGCTGGTGCGGGCCTGCCTGCGCCGCAACCGGCCCGGCCCGTACCAGATCCAGGCCGCCATCAACGCCGTCCACAGCGACGCCCCCACCGCCGCCGACACCGACTGGTCACAGATCCTGGCGCTCTACGACCAGCTGCTGGCCATCAACCCCACGCCGGTGGTAGCCCTCAACCGGGCCGTGGCCCTGGCCGAAGTGAAGGGCCCGGCCGCCGCCCTGGCCGCCGTGGACCAGCTCGACCTAGAGGGCTACCACCTCTTCCACTCCACCCGGGCCGACCTGCTGACCCGCCTCGGTCGCCACGGCGAAGCCGCCACCGCCTACGAGGCCGCCCTGGCGCATGCCACGAACGCCACTGAACGCGCCTTCTTGGAAGGCCGGGCCGCCGCCGCCCGAGCCCGGGCCGGCTGAGCGTCCGCCTTCGTCGGGGTCCAAAGCGCAACCGGTTGCGATGCAGTGCCGCTTTTGGGGTCAAAGCGCAACCGGTTGCGGTTCGGATCAGGACCGGCCCGATGCGCGGGGCGGCCCTGTGGATCGTCAGGCGGGCCGTACCGGGCGATAGACGGGCTCCCACATCGAACGGCGGACCTGGGCTTCGAGGTCGTCGTCGAGCACTGCCCGGGCGACGCCGTCCTCGGCCGCGGCCCGGGCCACCGCCGAAGCCACCGCCACCGAGGTCTCCCGTACGTCGTTGATCTGGGGAAGCAGTGACGCCCCCGGCGTGGTGGCGTCGACCAGACCGGCCACCGCTTCGGCGGCGGCGAAGATCATCCGGTCGGTGATCCGGCTGGCCCGGGCCACGATGGCTCCCAGCCCCAGGCCGGGGAAGATCAGGGCGTTGTTGGCCTGGCCGATCACGTAGGTCACCCGGCCGTGGGTCACCGGATCGAACGGGCTGCCGGTGGCCACCAGCGCCCGTCCCTCCGTCCAGCGCAGGAGGTCGGCGGGTGTCGCCTCGGCCAGCCGGGTCGGGTTCGACAGGGGCAGGATGATCGGCCGCTCACACCGCTCGGCCATGGCCCGCACCACCGCCTCGTTGAAGGCACCCGGCTGCGTCGACGTGCCGACGAGGACGGTCGGGGCGACCCGCCGCACGACTTCCTCCAGCGTGATCCGGCCGTCGCCGTCCCGCCCCCAGCCGGCCACCTCGGCCGCCGGACGGGCATAGGGCTGCTGGAAGCTGCGCAGGCCGTCCATGTCGTCGGTCAGGAGCCCGGGCCGGCCGAGGGCCCAGATGCGGCCGCGGGCCTCCGCTTCGCTCACTCCGGCTCCGACCATGGCCCGGGTCAGCTGCTCGGCGATCCCGGTGCCGGCGCTGCCGGCGCCGTAGATGACCACCCGGTGGCCAGTCAGCGGAATCCCCGACGCCGCCACTCCGGACAGCACGGCGGCCAGGTTGACGGCGCCCGTCCCCTCGATGTCGTCGTTGAAGGTGAGGATCCGGTCCTTGTACCGCTCGAGGATCCGGTGAGCGTTGTCGGCGCCGAAGTCCTCCCAGTGGAGCAGGGCGTCGGGGAACAGCTTGGTGGCGGCGGTGACGTAGGCGTCGATGAACCGGTCGTAGATCTGCGGGTCGACCCGGGGATGGGCGTTGCCGAGGTAGAGCGGATCGTCGAGCAGCTCCTGACGGTTCGTGCCGACGTCGAGGATGACCGGGATGGCCCGGTTGGGGTCGATGCCGCCGGCGGCGCAGTAGACGACCAGCTTCCCCTCGGCGATGGCGATGCCGCCCACGCCCCAGTCGCCGATGCCGAGGATGGCCTCGGCGTCGGTGGCCACGATCAGATCGACCTCGTCGGGGTCGAGGTCGGTGGCGGCCAGCGACGACTCGATGAGCTCCGGGGCATCGACCGACAGGTACACGCCCCGGGGCCGGCGGTACTGCTGGCTGTAGCGCTCGATAGCCTCCCCGATGGTCGGCGTGTAAACGATCGGCAGCATCTCCCGCAGGTGGTCGGTCAGCAGCCGGTAGAACAACACCTCGTTGCGGTCGTGGAGCGCTGTCAGGAAGATGTTCTTGGCCAGCGGCGTGGGTTGGGCGGAGTACTGGGCGTAGGACCGGCTGGCCTGCTGCTCGAGCGTGAACACCTTGTAGGGCATGAGCCCGACCAGCCCCAGGGCGTCCCGCTCCTCGGGGCTGAAGCCCGTTCCCTTGTTGATGCGGGGCTCCCCGAACACCTGCCGGCCCCGCAGCCGCGTGCGCCACTCCCCGCTCTGCTGCCACGACGTCCGCATGGCCGCACTTTACGATTCACAGGTGAACGCCGAGCGGGTGATCATCGTCGTCCGGCCCCGGGCGATCCTGCTCGTAGTCACCCTCGTGCTGATGGCGCTGGGGATTCTCGTGTTGGCCGACGCGGCCTCCGAGGTGGCGCAGCGGGTGGTGGTGGCCGGTGTCCTGGCCAGCCTGCTGCGGCCGTTGGCCCTGCGCCTGGCCCGGCACATGCCGCTCGGTGTCGCGGCCGTCCTCATCGTGGGCATGGTCCTCCTCGGTTTCGCCGTGGTGACGGCGGTGGAGATCCGGGACCTGGTGACCGAGACCAATCGCCTCCGGGGAGACGTGCCGGCCCGCATCGAGGAGCTCCGGCTCGAACTGGAACCGGAGCACCCCGTCCGCCGCTGGATCGAGGAGGCCCGGGTCGAACCCCGGGTCCGGGAGTGGCTCGGGCAGCTCCCGGCCCGGGTCGTCCTCGGCACCGACAACCCGGCCGAGGGCGCCAGCCGCGTCACCGGCGCCTTGCTGGTCACGATCCTCACCATGTTCACCATCACCCGGGGACCGCAGGCTGTGCGGGGAGGCATCGGCCTGATCCGCCACCAGCGGTTGCAGCGGTCGGTGGAGCGGATCGTGCGCGCCGCCTACCGGGGCGGAACGGGCTACACGCTGCGAACCCTGGTACTGGCCGTCGTGTCGGGGGTGGTCGCCGGGTTCGCCGCCCAGGCGCTCAACGTGCCGACGCCGTCGGTGCTCGGCCTGTGGGTCGGCCTGTGGACCCTCATCCCGGTGCTGGGCCTCGTGATCGGCTACCTGCCGATCATCGGGCTGGCGGCGGCGGAGGACCGCACGAAGGGCGTGATCGCCCTCGGGGTACTCGTCGTCTGGCTGGTGCTGGCGGCGCTGGCCCGGCGCCGCTGGATCGCCATGCACAGCGTCGACGTCAGCCGGCTGCTGCTCACGCTGTCGGTCATGACCGGGCTCCATGTCGGGCGCATCACCGGGGCGATGGTCGGTGTGTTCGCCGCCGCCGCCATCGGCGGTGCGCTGGCCGAGGCCCGGCGGCTCAACGTCTCGGGTGAGCTGGGCCGCGGGCTCGATGAGATCCTGACGTTGCCACCGCCGACCCCGCCGCCGGTTCCGCCTGCGGTGGCTCCGCCGGTTCCTCCGCCGTCGGCCGGATCGGCCAGGACTCCATGACCGAGCTCCCGCCGCCCCCGCCGCCGTCGCCCTCGGACCCGCCCGCCCGGCACCTCGTCGTCGACGTCGCGCCGCGCTCGGTCGTGTTCTCGATCATCGTCGTCGTCCTCCTGGTTTTGACCTACCGGGTGCTGACCGACGTCCCCGCCGTGCTCATCCGGACCTCCCTCGGCGTCTTCCTCGCCCTGGCGCTCAACCCGGTGGTCGATGCCGTCATGGACCGGCTCAAGCTCCGGCGGGCGGCGGCCGTCACGCTGGTGGTCGGGGGCTTCCTGGCCGCCGCCTCCGCCTTCGGGGTGCTGGCCGTCCCCCGGGCGGTGAACCAGCTCAGCCGGGTCGGCGAGCAGGTGCCGGGCGTCATCAGCGACCTCGACGACCTGCCCCTCGTGGGGCGGGCCATCGACGAGCACGGCATCGACGAACGGGTACGGGACTTCCTCGACAACCTCCCCGACACGCTGGCCACCCGGGACAAGGCGCTCCAGGGCATCGTGCAGTCCACCGGTGACGGGCTCGTGACCGTGTTCTGGGTGCTGCTCGTGGCCATCACCGCCTTGCTGGACGGGCCGCGCCTGGCCCGCGACCTGCGCGACGTCCTACCGGGGCGGTTCCACGGGGAACTCAACCACTTCGGCGATCTCGGCTACCGGGTCGTGGGGCGTTACGCCGCCGGTACCGGGTTCATCGCCATCGTCAACGCCGCCGCCGTCACCACCATCGGCCTGGCGCTCGGCACGCCGCTGGCGCCGCTGGTCGGTGTGTGGTCGGGGTTGTGGAACATCGTCCCGCAGATCGGTGGCTTCATGGGCGGGGCGACGCTCGTGGCGCTCTCCCTCAGCAGGGGGCTCGGAACCGGGCTGCTGGCGGCGGCCGTGTTCCTCGTCTACCAGCAGCTGGAGAACCACGTCATCCAGCCGGTGATCACCGGCCGGGCGATCAGGATTTCGCCGCTGGCCAACATCACCGCCGTGCTGGCCGGGGCGGCGGCCGGTGGCTTCGTCGGTGCCCTGCTGGCCAACCCGCTGCTGGCCATCGGCAAGGCGTTCTTCATGGAGTACCAGGAGCGGACCGAGCGGGGGCTACCGCGCCGGCGCTGAGCCCAGGCTGTCGAGCAGATGGCCGATGGTGGTGCCGACCTCGGCCCGGGCCGCGGCGTGGTCCTCGGCCCGGGCGACGTACAGCGCCGCTTCGTGGAGCGCCGCCAGCAGCACGTGCGTCAGCGGCTCGAGAGGCTGGGGCGTGAGGGCGCCGCCGTCCATGGCCGCTTTGAGGACCTCCCGCACGAGGCCGACGGCGTAGGCGTCGAGGACCTCCTGGCGGACGGCGGGGGAGAGCACGGCCGGCGCATCGATGAGGCAGACCCGCTGGACGGCCGGGTCGAGGGCGATGTCGAGATAGGCCAGCGAACCGGCTCGGAGCTGACCGAGCGGATCGTCGGGCGACGCCGTCATGGCCGCTTCGGCCGCCCGGGCCATCACCTCGGCTTCGAGCTCCTCGAACACCGCCCGGAACAGGGCCTCCTTGTCGGCGAAGTGGTGGTAGAGGGCGCCCCGGGTCACGCCGGCCCGTTCGACGATGGCCTCCCGGCCGGTGGCGGCGTAGCCGTCCCGGGCGAAGAGTTCCCGGGCCGCCCGCACCAGGGCTCCCCGGGTGGCGGCCGACCGCTCGGCCTGGCTCCGGCGTTGCCGTTCGGGACCTTCGCTCTTGACAGCCACTCCACTCCCGCAGAAAGATGCGTGCAGCCTGCATGTAAATGTACCGCTCTGCCGAGGAGGTCGATCGTATGGCCCTGTCCCGCACCGAGGTGGCCACCGGACTGTTGGAGGAGCTGGCCCGGTTCAAGGCGTTGATCTCCTCGCTCAGCGCGGCGGAGTGGGCGACGCCGAGCCGCTGTACCGGCTGGACCGTGGGCGACGTCGCCGCCCATGTCGTCGGCGGCATGGCCGACGTGGCCGCCTTGCGCCTCCAGGGGCTCGGCACCCCGGAGGTGACCGCCCGCCAGGTGGCCGAACGCCGGGGCCGGACGCCGGGTGAGCTGGCCGACGAGCTCGGCGCCGCCATCAAGGCGACGGCTGACCTGCTGACCGCCTTCGACGACGAGGCCTGGAACCAGCCGGCGCCCGGCGGCTTCGACTTCACCCTCGGCGAAGGGGTGGAGGCCCTGTGGCACGACGCCTGGCTCCACGGCGACGACATTCTCTCGGCCGTCGGCCGTCCGTCGGACCGGGGCGACGGCATGAAGGCCAGCGTCTCCCACATCGCCGATGTGCTGACCCGGGAGGGATGGGGCCCCGCCGTCCTCGCCCTGGACGGGCTGCCGGAGTTCTCCGTCGACGGCAGCGCCGGTAACTCGTCCGGTGGCTCTCGCTTCACCGGTGACCCGCTGGCCTTCGTCCTGGCCGCCACCGGGCGGGCCGATCCGGACACCGCCGGGCTGGACGAGAGCGCCAACATCTACCGGTGAGCGGCGGCCCGGGCGCGGTCGTAGCCCGCGACGGAGGGGATCGTCGCGGGCTACGGCGCGGGCCGGCCCGTCGGCCTGAGCTGGTGCAGGTGCTGGTGCGGGTGCGGCTTAGGCGGTCGGCGTCTTCGTCACGCCCCGCTTGGAGAGGGCGAGGTGGATGCGACGCGATATCTCCAAGTTCGTACTCGGATGCGAAGCCAGGGCGGCGAGACGCCGGCGGCGCTCGACTCGGCGCACCGACGAGCGGATCCGGCTGGCCACCTCGGGACGGGTCCCGGGGTGGGCGGCGATGGCGCTGAGGCGGTGGGCTCGATCCTGCATCTGAGGTACGTCTCCTGGCGTTGTCCGAGTTGCTCATCAACCATCGGCGCGCCGCCCGCCCGGGTTGAGGCCCCTGCGTTCGAATCTGCCTCGCCGGCCTGTGGTAGCAACCCGGGGTGAGCACACCGCGGGTCGTCTACACCGACGGCGCCTGCTCCGGGAACCCGGGGCCCGGCGGCTGGGCATGGGCCGTCGCCCCGTCGGGCCCGTTCGAGAGCGGTGCCGAGGCGAAGACGACCAACCAGCGGATGGAGCTGAAGGCGGTACTCGAGGCGCTGACCACCCTGGACGGGCCGGTCGAGGTGCGCAGCGACTCCACCTACGTCGTCAACTGCTTCCGGGACCGCTGGTGGGAGGGTTGGCTGGCCCGGGGCTGGGTCAACAGCCAGAAGAAGCCGGTGGCCAACCGGGATCTGTGGGAGCCGCTGATCAACGTCTACCGCCCCCGGGCGGCGGAGATCTCCTTCACCTGGGTCAAGGGCCACGGCGACGACAAGCTCAACGACGTCGTCGACCGCCTGGCGGTCGAGGCGTCGCTGACGCAGCGGAGTCGCTCCGGCGACACGCTGCCGGGCGAGGAGGACCTCGGCCCCGCCGACCTGCCCGCCGGCCGGGACGCCCGGCTGCCCGGTGGCCGCCTCGTGGCGGCCTTCGGCCACCGGCCCCCGGAGCTCGGCGGCTACGGCGAGAACCCGGTGGCGGCCGGGGTACGGGACAAGCTGGCCGAGATCCTGGCCGCCAAGAAGGAGATGCACGCCGACCTGTGGCTGCTGACGGGTCTGTTGCTGGGCGCGGAGCAGCTGGCTGCCGAAGCGGCCGTGAAGGCCGGTGTCCCCTACGTGGCCGTGCAGCCCTATCCGGCGCCCGAGAGCCAGTGGCCGTCGTCGTCGCAGGACCGGTACGCCGATCTGATCCGCCACGCCGGCGCCGCCGTCCTCCTGGAGCGGACCGCTCCCGACTCCAAGCAGAAGTTCGCCGCCGCCCTGGCCCGCCGCGACGGCTGGCTGGCCAAGCACGCCGACGAGGCGATCGTCGTCTGGGACGGGAAGGATCCGGTGCTGGGCAAGCTGGTCAGGACCCTGGAGGACAAGCTCGGCGACGACGTCTGGATCGTCGACCCCAACGCCTGAGCGAAGGACCGCCCGGCACCGGGGTGCGGTGCGGACGGTCCCGAGGGGCTGCCATGCTGGAGATATGGCGGCGGAACGGCCGGGCGGCCGGACGACGCGACGGGAATTCCTGCGTCAGGCGGCGATCGCTTCGGCCGCGGCGACCGGGGCGGCCGCCTTCGGCAAGCCGCTGGCCGGCGCGGCCGGGGATCCGCCGAGCGGGACGGTGGCGGTCTTCGGGGCCGGGGTGGCCGGGCTCACCGCCGCCCACGAGCTGGCCGAACGGGGGTTCCGCGTCACCGTCTACGAGCGGGATCACGTCGGGGGCAAGGCGTGGTCCCTCGGCGTCCCCGGATCAGCCCGGGACGGCCGGGACGGTCTGCCCGGCGAGCACGGCTTCCGCTTCTTCCCCGGCTTCTACAAGAACCTGGGCGACACCATGCGGCGCATCCCGACGCCGGACGGCACGGTCTACGACCGGCTGGTGCGGGCCTCGACCTATCGCATGTCGTTCGCCGGCCGCCCGGACCTCACCACCCCGCTGTCGCTGCCGGCCGAGGGCGTCACGCCCGAGACGTTCGTGGAGTCGCTGGCCGCCATGCTGGTCGGGGCCTACAAGTTGCCGCCCCACGAGGCGCTCTATTTCGCCAGCAAGCTGTTCGTCTACGTCACCAGCTGTGACGAACGGCGGTTCGGCCAGTGGGATCACGTCAGCTGGAAGGACTTCATCCGCGAAGACCAGATGTCGGCCGAGTATCGGACGGTGGCGTCCCGGTCGCTGGTGCGCAATCTGGCGGCCATGAAGGCCGAGGAGGCCAGCACCCACGCCATCGGGCTGATCGGGGAGGCCAGCTTCATGAGTCTCATGGGGCGGGGCAACGACGAGAACGCCACCTTCGACCGGGTGCTCGACGGCCCGACCAGCGAAGTGTGGCTCGACACCTGGACCGAGCTCTTGCAGCGCATGGGCGTCACGTTCCGGGTCGGCTGGACCCTCGAAGCGCTCGGTGTGCAGGACGGCCTCATCAGCCACGCCCTGGTCAATGACGGGCAGCGGACGCATCGGGTGCAGGCCGACTGGTTCATCGCCGCCATCCCGCTGGAGCGGATGGCCGCCCTGCTGACCCCCGACCTGCTGGCCGCCGACCCCCGGCTGGCCGGGATGACCCGGCTGAAGACCGACTGGATGTCGGGCCTGATGTTCTATCTCCGCCAGCGGCTGCCCCTGGCCCACGGCCATGTCAACTTCGTCAATTCACCGTTCGCACTGACGTCCATCAGCCAGGCCCAGTTCTGGACCCGTCCTCTGTCGACCTACGGCGACGGGAGCGTCCGGGAGAGCCTTTCGACGATCATCTCCGACTGGGAGACGCCCGGGATCCTCTACGGCAAGGCGGCCAGGGATCTGTCCCCGCCCGAGATCGCCCGGGAGGTCCTCGCCCAGTTGCAGGCCCACCTCAACGACAACGGCCGCCAGGTCCTGCGTGACGACATGGTCCACAGCTGGTTCCTGGATCCCGCCATTCAGCCGCGCCCCACAGGCGGTGTCGTCAACGACACGCCCCTGTTCATCCAGGACCCCGGCGAGTGGAACAGCCGGCCCGACTCCGTCACCGGTATCCCGAACTTCTTCCTCGCCGGCGACTGGGTCCGGACCCACATCAACGTGACGACGATGGACGGCGCCAACCAGGGCGGCCGCCAAGCGGCCAACGGAGTCCTGGCCGCCGCCGGGTCGAGCGACCCCCCGGCCCGGCTGTGGCCGCTCTACGAGCCGCCGGAGTACCGGCCGTACCGCATGCTCGACCGCGTCCGCTACCAGCAGGGCCTCCCGAACCAGTTCGACCCCGACCAGGCGGCGCCCTCCGGCTAGCGGAGGCCGGTGTCGCAGCTCACGTCGGCGTGGGTGACGCGGCCGCGTTCGACCGTGACCTCGACGGGGGCGCAGCCGCCGATTCCGCTGGGCCAGTCGGCGACGAGCCGGTAGCGGCCGGGGGCGACGGCGATCTTGAACACGCCATCGGGGCCGGAGCGGCCGGTGGCGGCGACGGAACCGTCCTTGCGGAGCAGGCGCAGTGTCGTCTCGACCGGCTTGTCGGGGCAGGGCTCGTCGGGCTGTTCGACGGGGCACGTCGGACCGGCGGTGACGCGGCCCGTGACTCCCGAGGTTGCCGGGCAGGGAGCGAAGCTGCCCGCCGCCGACCCGTCGCTGCCCGGGTAGCTGCAGGGGGGAGTGCAGGGCCGGTCGGTCGAAGCGGCGGACGGGCAGGGCGGCGGGCAGGTCTGGCTCGGCGGAACCGGATCGGTGCCACCGGCCGTGGTGGACGCCGGCGCCGGCTTCGCCTCGTAACACGGCGGCGGGCACGAGCCGTCCCGCTCACACGGCGGAGGCGAGCACGACCCGTTGGAGCTCGGCGCGGCCGAACACGGCGGCGGGCAGTAGATCATGATCGCCGGCCTGGTGCCGCCGATGCCGCCATCCGGCTCGGTCGGGTAGGCGCAGGGAGGAGGCGGCGGGCAGTCATAGGCCACCCCGGACTTCGGGTCGGATGCGGCGCCCGATCCGGAGCCCTGGATGTAGTAACAGGGCGGCGGGCACGGCGCCGGCTGGCCGTCGGCGGTGGCGTACGCCGGACACGGCTGCGGGCAGCCGGCTCCTCCGTTGCCGGTGTCGTACCGGAAGCAGGGCGAGGGACAAGCCGAGCTCGTGGCGGCGTTCGGGTCGTAGTGCCGGCACGGCGGAGGACAGGCCGGGGCGGGCTGGGTCGGCGCGGGCTGACCGGCGGGTGCCGAGTGCGCCTTCGTCGGCTGTACCGGGTCGACCTGGCCGGGCTGGGCCGGCTCGGTCGTGCCCGGGGGTGCGGGATCGGTCGTCGGGCCGCAGGGCGGCGGGGGGCACGCCGGACGGCTGGGGTGCGACGGCTTGGCGCCGGGGGGAGGCGCCGGCTCGGCGGCCGTGGTGGGGGAGGCCGGCTGGGCACAGGGCGGCGGGCACGCCCCGTTCGAGTTGGCCGAGCCGGGCTGGGGACAGGGCGGAGCGCAGGGGCGATCGGGAGAGGAGGTCTTGGGGCAGGGGGGCGCAGCCTTCCGGACGGCGGCTGCGGTGGCGTCCCCGGCGCGGGCGGCGGTGGTCGTCGTCGATTCGGCGGCCGTGGTCGTCGTGGACGCCGCCGTGGTCGGCGGGGATTCAGGGGCGGACGCCGCTTCGGCGGCGGACAGGTCCTCGCCCGGGAGGACGCCGCCGTCGGCCGGCACCGGCGACGTAACCGCATCGCCGGAGAGCGTGGCCACCGAAACGGGCTTGACCGAACCGATGTCGGCCTGCGACACGGCGAGGGCCGAGAGCACCAGGACCACGCTCGTCAGCGCCACCAACAGCATCCGGGGCGACAAGCGCCGGCTCCAGGGTCGTTGCACCGTGTCCACCTCCCCGCCTCCCGTCCGGAGCGCGCGGGGACCTGAACGGCACCCGACCCCAGCCGGTGAGGCTCTCATCAAAGCCTTTCGCCCGGTTGGTGGCGCCCCCCGCCCCGAATCAATCGGCCGGCGAGAAGAAATTCCGTAGGAAATGCGCCGAACCACTGTTCCTGACCGCGACCGGTCGCGATCGAGGCCCCATAAGGGCCCTAAGCGCGACCGGTCGCGGTCAGGACGAGTGATGGCGGCCCCGGCGGCGGGAATTCAGCAGGTCCCGTAGGGGCCGGTGGTGTCGAAACGGCTGCCCTGGCGGCGCGTGGCCAGGCCGAGGGTGTCGGCCCGCAGGCCGCGGCGCAGCGTTTCCAGGGCGATGACCTCCTCGGGCGCGACGTTGCCCAGGTTCACGTCGACGCCGATGTTGCGGACGAACCACTTCTGCTGCACGGGCGCCGGCGCCTCGAAGATGATCTGCTCCGCCGGCACCTTGCCCAGGAGCGTGCCGACCAGGTCTTCCCGCACCGATCCGTCCGCCCCGTAGAGACCGACGGTCCCGGACTCCCGGCCCTCGGCGATGACGAAGCTCGCGCCCGCCTCGAGATCACGCTCCATTTGCAGCGCCCAGGCCCAGGGCCGCACCGGAGCGCTTGGCTCCTTCGAACCGACCTCGGCCAGGACGCAGAAGTCCCGGGCCATCGCCGCGATGAGGCCCTGCTTGATCCCGACCCCGAGGTCCACGGTCCCTTCCGACACTTCGACCGCGTCGAACGCCAGCGAGTCCGCCCACCGCACGAACTCCCGCAGCTTCCCCTGCACGGTGGCCAGCTCCAGCAGCGTCCCGCCCACGCAGGTGCGGACCTTGGCCTCGCGACAGGCCACAACCTTCGCCCGGATGTGGCGGCTCACGTAGGCCGTGCCCCAACCGAACTTCACGAAGTCGATGTGGGCGCCGGCCAGGTCGAGCAGCGACTCGAGGGTGGCGATCGGCAGGCCCCGGTCGATAACGTGCGTCACGCCCCGGGACCGCGGTTTCGAGGTGCGTTCGGGCAAGGCGAGGAAGTCAGCCAGCGCCAGTTCATGGCTGTCCCGCACCGCTTCCCGGCGTGGTACGCCCGGCAATGCCACCCTGCGATCCACCCCGGCAGCCCCCTTGCCGCAAGACCTAACAGCGGTTAAGCTTAACACCGATTCAATCCCGGTGCGTCAAGGGTCCACGCGCCCATCAGGGGGGAGGGCTTCCAACACGATGGCCACCATCGAGGAAAGCAACGCGTCCACGGAAACCTTGGACGGCTACAAGAACGTCGGGCAGGGCCTGAACGTGGTCGAGCACGAGCCGGTCGAAGGGCCGACGCTGTGGCTCGAGACACCCGACGATGTGATCGAGTTCGTGATGGGCGGCAACGTGGAGGACACGATCGTCATCTCCCGGGGTGGAGCGACGACCTTCGTCGCGCCGGCTCTCACCGCCGGGGTCAAGGGCCTCATCACCCTGCAGGGGACCAAGGAGTGCCACCTGGGGATCGTCTCCCGGGAGTTCGGCATTCCCTGCGTGATGTCGGTGACCTTCAGCGACGGCATCCAGACCTCCGAGGGGGAGACCATTCCCGCTGACGGCACGATCGTGCGGCTCGACACCACGTCGATGCCGATGGCCACCGTCTACGTCAGGAGCGAGTGATGTCGGCCGAAGACTTTGCCAAGTTCCTCGAGAAGTTCCTCGGCGAGGTCCCGCCCGGTCCCGAGGGCGACGCCGAGATGCGCCGGCGCATCAAGGTGCCGTTCATGGACACCACCGACGAGGACGTGCGCCGCGACGACCTGACCGACGACGAGATCGACGGCTGGCAGCAGTACCACGCCTGGAACCTGTGGGAGGTCATCGCCAACCGGGCGACCGAGGGCCCGTCCGGCCTCATTCCCCGCCAGGAGTACGAGACGATCTCCTTCGTCCAGGCCTGGGCGAAGTTCCCCCGGCTCTTCCGGGAGCTGACCGAAGCCATCGGCGTCGAGGGCGTCATCAAGCTCGGGGCCACGCCCCGCCACGAGGTCTCGACCCAGGTCAACGCCACCCGCCACTACGGCACTCCGATGTGCACCATGGTCGGCCGCGGCATCGCCGTGAACCTCGGCCTCGAGAAGGCCACCGACCGCCGCGAAGACGTGGTCTCCACCATCCAGTTCGGCCGGCGGCTGTTCCACGGCCTGTGGGGCGGCGGTCCGACCTTCGTCTCGGGCCGCAACTACTCCCAGGCCAGCCTCGATCCCGAGATCGTCAACGGGTTCCTGGCCGCCGAGCAGAAGCTCGACGATCCCGAGCTGCGCCAGAACTTCCAGAAGTTCAACGCCGCCACCGAGCTGTTCGGCTTCCTCATGCACTACGACTGCCGGGCCGGTCTGTGCGACACCGGCCCCTACCGCGTACACGGCACTGACAACGGGTTCATGATCGTGCGCGATCACCAGCTCAACGAGCCGGCCTTCCCCTGGGGTCACTTCGGGGAAGGGCTGCCGTGGAGCGTGACGTCGGCCATGGTCTTCCGGCCCGACGAGCCGATCGACGTCAAGGTGAACGACATCTCGACGACCTTCACCCGGCCCGGCGACTACCAGAAGCACCTGAGCGGCGTCGCCGTCTACGCCCGCGACACCTGGGACACCCCGATGTCGGAACTGCGCCCGCTCGGTCCCGACGAGCTGGCCGACATCACCGCCAAGGCGAAGGCCGCCACGCTCGCCCTCTACAAGGACATCGCCAGGAAGGACCGCGACCAGAAGATCCGCGACGGGATCCTCGTCTACAGCACGATCCTCACGATGCCCTACGCCCGCACGGTTCCCGGCCTGTGGGAGGGCTGGGTGAAGGACGGGTTCTACGACCTCGACGAGCTCACCTTGGCCGCCTATCCCACGCTGGCCGGCGGTGACGCCATGGCCGCGCTGGCCCCGGTGTTCATCCTCGGACAGGGTTTCCCCTCCGTCGCCGGCGAGCCGGCCCCGGTCTGAGCCCGTCCGCCCCCGATGATCACCGAACGCGACGTCGAGTTCCACACGCCACCCGACGCCGATCACCACTGGGCCGAGACGAACCAGTTCTGCTTCTACATCCCCGATCGCAACATCGTCGGTGTCATCTACACCTGCATCCGCCAGGGTCTGGGCAGCGCCCTCTCCGAGGTGATCCTGTTCAACACCCTGTCCCGGAACCGGTGGGACGTCCTGCATTTCGACTCGATGGCCCACCTGCCCGCCCCGGAGCGGCTGGAGCACTACGAACTGGCCAACGGGCTCACGGTCACGGCCGTGAACCCGCCCCGGGACTACCGCATCGACTACCAGGGGCCCAACGGCACGGAGCTCCACCTGGACGTCGTCGGCCTGATGGAGCCGTACGACATCCACGATCCGACGATGTCGCCGACCGCACCACCGGAACGGGCCGACCAGGTGGCGGGCTCCGGTTTCGGCGCCGGCTACTCGGGCCACTTCGACATGACCGCCCGGGTGACCGGCACCCTGATCCTGGCCGACCGGACCTACGAGGTGGACTGCGTCGACAGCATGGACCACAGCTGGGGGCCCCGCACCGAGCGCGGCATGCGGTCCATGTGCTGGTCGGGCGGCCACTTCGGTGAGGACTACGTCTGGCACGGCATCTGGGCCAAGGACCCCTTCGCCCCGCCGGAGGACGAGTTCCGCATCGCCCACGGCTACATCCTGGAGGACGGGAAGGTCATCGGCCTCACGTCGGGAACCATGGTGGCCAGGCGCGAGAACGACATCCCGGTCGAGGTCGACATCAACCTCGTCGACCGCGACGGCCGGGCGCACCACATCACCGGCCGGGCGACCGCCAACCACGACTGGGTCCCGCACGCCTGCCTCAACGTGCACGACGTGTTCTACGAGTACACGGCGGACGGGCGAGGCCCGGGCTACGGAGTCATCGAAGAGGCGATCCCGCTCGACCTGATGGCCGCCGCCAACGCCGAAGCCGAGGTGGCGAAATGAAGCTCTGGGTCGACCCCCAGAAGTGCTTCGGCCACGCGCTGTGTCTCGAAGACACCCCCGACCTCTTCGACTGGGACGACGAGACCAACAAGGCGGTGGCCAAGGAAGGCGAGGTGCCGCCCGACCGGGAGGCCAAGGCCAAGGAAGCGATGCGCTGCTGCCCCGAGCAGGCGATCAGCATCATCGACTAGCGACAAGCTGCACCGGGGACTGCATGAGGAGCCGACGAACGGTGGGGAGGCAAGCACCGCAACGACCGCCGGCTCCACAGCCGCGCTTGACGTCGTCTTCGGACCGGGCGCCTGCTCGGATCTGCGCCCGGATCATACGGTCCGTGACGGCTCGGCAGTGGCAGATCAACACCGCTCCACCCTCCCGTTCCCTTGTCAGCCAGCCTAGTCTCGGTTAAACTTAACACCTGTTAAAGCTTAACGCTAGTTAAGCTTGCTTCGGGGGGAGGCGGGCGACGCTCGATGACTGAGCAGGTGACGGCGCCCAAACGGCCGCCAGGGGCCCGCAAGGCCGAGATCCTCGACGTCGCCGGCGATCTCTTCCACCGCAACGGTTTCCACCGGGTGGGCATGGATGAGATCGGTGAGGCGGCCGGCATCACCGGTCCGGCCCTGTACTTCCACTTCCCGAGCAAGACGAGCCTGCTCGCCGCCATCATGGAGCGCCTCGCCGACGAGCTCGTCGACGTCGATCACGTGGTCGCCGAGGCGAAGCGACCGGCCGAGGCGCTCCGCCGTCTCGTCGTCCATCACGTCGACTTCGCGCTGAACCAGCGCGAGCTGATCGCGGTGTGGATCCGCGACGAGCGGAGCTTGCCGTCCGCCGATCAGAAGCTCCTACGGGAGCGGCAGCGCCATTACCTCAGGCGGTGGGTCCACACGCTCCTCCAGTACAACCCCGAACTTGATCAGGAAGAGGCGCTGTCCGTCGTGCACGGCGTCTTCAACTTCATCGCTTCGATGGCCTTCTACGAGCCGAAACTCGACCGCCAACGACTCCGGGAGCTTCTCGAGCACAAGGCGACCGCCTGCCTGCTCGAGAAGCCGAGGCGAACACGGCAGCCCGAAGGTAAGGAGTAGCCCTATGGCACGCACCGTCAAAGCACTACTGCTCTCCGGAATCTTGGTGTTGGCTTCGTCGGCGACGTCTGGTGCCTCGGCGCAGACCGAGCGCGCCTTCACGGCCTTCGCCGAGGCGACCGTGTTCAACGTCCAGTGGGGAATCCCCGGCTTCATCCTCACCGACAAGTACGTGGACCACGGCGGCCCCACCAGCCAGGCGTTGTTCCAGCGCCACGGGGTGCGCCGAGCCAATGCCCAGTCGCCCTACATCGGTTACCAGGCGGACTATCCGGGATTCCCGCCTCTGGTGGCGGCGGCGCTCGGGTTGCCCGCCCCTCCCAACGTGCCGGGCTATCCAGCCCGGGCACTGGCCGACGACGCCAGCCAGTCGGAGCAGCAGGTCGGCGACAAGGCCGGCCCCTACTTCCTGCGGGCCGCCGTCTCGGCGACCACGGCGACGAGTCAGGCGCGCCTGGGGGCGCCGGAGGGCGGCGACGGGGCCTCCCCTCCCGCGTCCCGGGCGATCTCGGAGGTGATCACCGACGCGGAGAAGGTGACGGTGACGGCCATCACCGTGGCGCAGAGCTTCTCCCTGGGCCCGCTCTCGATCGCCGACATGCGCTCGAAGTCCGTGACGACCTACGTCCAGGGCGAGCCGGAGCCGGTGACGACGACGGAACTGCTCGTGAAGGGCGGCTCGATCGGCCAGACGACGTTCGCCTTCGGGTCAGGCGGTCTGAAGGTGTCGGAGAACGGCGTCCCCGTCCCCGCCGGTGAGGGCCTGGCCAAGATCAACGAAGGTCTGGCTCCGTCCGGCTTGTCGATGCACTTCGCCGACGCGCAGAACCTGCCCGGCGGTGCCGCGTCGGCCACGATGGAGGTCGCCTACCGGCACCCCGTTCCGGGCGGAGGCTCGGGTACTCAGGGCATCTGGCGGATCCGGTTCGGGGGAGCGGTCTCCTCCGTTGACCTCGGCGCCTCCGACGTCGAAGAGTCTCCATCGCTGAAGGCCCCGGCCAGCCACTCCTGTCCCATCCTTCGCGGCAGGCTGCCGATCGCTGCGGCATGAGTGACTACCTGCCGTTCATCGTCGTCGGCTTCGTCACCGGCGGCGTCTTCTGCCTGGCGTCACTCGGTCTGGTCCTCACGTACCGGACGTCGGGCGTTTTCAACTTCGCCCACGGCGGCATCGGAATGTGGGGCGCCTACATCTTCTACAGCCTCCGCCAGCACGTCCCCACCGGCGTCGCAGTCCTCCTGACGGTCTTCGTCGTGGCGCCGCTCATGGGCGTGATCATCGATCGCCTGCTGTTCCGCCGGTTGGAGGGCGGCGGGGCGGCGACGTACGTGGTGGCGTCGCTCGGTCTCCTGGTGGCACTCCAGTCGCTGGCCATCCTCATCTACGGCGGTGAGACCCGCGTCGTCGACGCCATCTTCCCCCGTGACACCTACCGGCTCGGTGGTGTGAGCGTCGGCCTGGACCAGACCTTCGTCGTCCTGATCGCCATCGCCTCCGGCCTGGGCCTGATCGTCTTCTTCCGCTTCACCCAGATCGGGCTCCGAACCCGGGCGGTGGTCAGCGACCGGACCTTGACCAGCATGACCGGCGTCAACGCCTCCCTGGTGACGACGTTCTCGTGGATGGTGGGCGCCTCGTTCGCCGCTCTCTCCGGAATACTCTTCGTTCCCTTCCTCGGCCTGGACGCGCTGCGCCTCACCCTCCTGGTGGTGGCTTCCTTCGGCGCGGCGGCCCTCGGCCGGCTCGTCAGCCTGCCCGTCGCGGCGGTCGGCGCCTTCGGGCTCGCCGTGGTCCAGAGCATCATCATCAAAGAGGTCGGCGAGATCGACTCGTCCTCGTTGCGGGCATCGCTTTCGGGCCTGCCGTCGGCCGTCCCGTTCGTCGGGCTGCTCGTGCCGTTCCTGTTCGCCCGCAAGGGGAGCCTGGTCGAGGTGACCGGAGCTCAACGGGCCACCTCCAGGCGGACGGGCTCCGCCGCCCTGCGCTTCCCCAGGTGGACGCTGGCGGGCTTCGTCGTCGTGGCCCTCGCCGCACCCCATCTCGTCACGGGCTATCGGGTGGTCACGTTGACGGGCGTGGTGGCGATGGTCCTACTCTTCATCAGTCTCAGCCTGCTGATCGGGCTCTCCCGGCAGGTGTCGCTCGCCCACTCGATCTTCGTGGTCTTCGGAGCCACGACGCTCGCCAAACTCCTCGAGGCGGGCGTTCCCTACCTGCTCGCCCTTCCGCTGTCGGCCCTGTTGTTCGTGCCGGTCGGGGCGCTGATCGCCATTCCGGCCATCCGGCTGTCCGGCCTCTACCTGGCCCTGGCCACCTTCGCCTTCGCCCTTCTGGCCCAGGACCTGCTCTTCACCACCGGGTTCGCCTTCGGGCAGGAGCAGCTCGTCAACATTCCCCGCCCCGAGTTCCTCACCACCGACACGTCCTTCTACTACTTCGTCCTGGCGATCACCGTGGTGGCGGTGGTGGCCGTGGAACTCGTACGGGTCAGCCGCCTGGGTCTCATCCTGACCGCGCTCGCCGACTCGCCCAAGGCCGTGCAGGCCTTGGGCATCAGCCCGTTGGTGGCCAACGTGCTCACGTTCTGTCTCTCGGCCTTCCTGGCTGCCCTCGCCGGCGGTGTCCTGGGTTCGCTGGTCCAGGTCGTGAGCCAGGACACGTACAACGCCTACACGTCACTGGTGTGGGTCACCGTCCTCGTCGCCGTGGGCAGCAGGACCCTTGGTGGAACGCTGCTGGCTGCGGCACTGTTCGTAGGCGTCCCCGGATTCATCGACTCCAAGCACGCCTCCCCCGAGTACCTCGCGCTCTACCTGGGGATCGGCGCCGTCTTCCTCGCTCAGACACCGAACGGAATCATCGGATTGTTGCGAGTTGAGAAGTTGAAGGCTCTGGCGTGCCGGGTGCGCTCGAGCGTCGGGACGTTCGAGCCGGCGCCCCGCCGGGAGGTCCAGGAAGTGGCGGTCGAGCCGGTGGGATCGAGAGAGGCCATCAGGTGAGCGCATCGCTGCGGTTCGAGAACATCACCGCCGGATACGGCACGACGAGGGTGCTCTTCGGTGTCGACCTCGAGGTCCCCGCGGGCACGGCGGTGGCGCTCCTGGGGGCCAACGGCGCCGGGAAGACGACGTTGCTGAAGGTCGGCGCGGCCGTCCTCCGCCCGTTCAGCGGCGATGTCTTCATCGACGATCGCGTCGTCACGCACCAGTCGGCCCACGACCGGGCCAATGAGGGTCTCTGCCTCATCCCCGAGGGCCACGGGATCTTCCGCCAGCTCTCCGTGAAGGAGAACCTGGCGATGTTCGTGAAGGGCAAAGGGGTTCGGGACGCCGTCGAGAAAGCCGCATCCTTCTTCCCGGTGCTCGGCCAGCGCCTGGGACAGGACGCGGCCACTCTGAGCGGAGGCCAGCAGCAGATGCTGGCCGTGTGCCGGGCGCTGTGCACCGATGCCCAGATCATCATGGCCGACGAATTGTCGCTCGGCCTGGCGCCGGTTGTCGTCGACGAGATCTTCTCCGCCGTCGACGCCCTGCTGGCGGAGGGCCGCTCACTTCTCATCGTCGAGCAGTATGCCGACCGGGCCCTCGCGGTGGTGGATCACGTCTACATCCTGAGCAAGGGAACGGTGGTGTTCAGCGGATCGCCGAACCAGTGTCTCGCCGAAGATGTCTTCGAACGTTACGTAGGTTCAGTTGCCTGAGCCGTCACCAGACGAAGGACACGTCAGGGAAAGGTGGGGGAGATGCATCGAGTTGGTCGAACGAGACGAGCGTGGATCGCCGCCGGCATCTGTGCGCTGTTGGTATCCGCCGGGTGCGGCGGCGGGAGTGATGACGAGAAGGTGAGCGCGCCGGCGTCCGGCGCGGCGAGCTCCGCCGCCCCGGACGCCGGAGCGAGCGCTCCGGAACAGCCGGCCGCCGACGCGGCCGCCTCGGGGGAGTCCGGTACCGCCGCCGCTCCGGCCGCCGCGGCCGCACCGGCTCCTGGTGCCGCCACCGCCGCTCCCGGTTCAGCCGCGACGCCGGCGAAGCCGGCCGCGTCGGGTGCCAAGGCCGCTGAGAGCAGGACCGCGGCGGCTCCCGGTAGTGCCGCGACACCGAGCGGCGGCGACAAGGCCGCCAAGACCGGTGCGGCGCCGGCTCCCGTTCCCGCGCCGGGGGGCGGCTCGGCCCCGGCGGTGCCGGCACCGGCGGCGGGCGGCGCGAAGTCGGAGATCGTCCTGGGTGCCGTCGGCGTCCACACCGGGGTGATCGGTGACATTCTGGCCCCGATCGAGCACGGCGCCCGGGCCTGGTCCGCCGACGTCAATGCCCGCGGTGGTCTGAACGGCCACCCGGTCCGGGTCATCATCGCCGACGACGGAGGGGATCCCGGCAAGGCGGTCTCCATCGGCCGCAAGCTGATCGAGCAGGACAAGATCGTCGCCTTCTACGCCGAACAGGCGCCGGGAACGCTGCAGGTCTACATCAAGCTCGCCGAAAAGGCCGGGATTCCGATCTTCGGCGCCTGTAGCTGCAACCCCGACGCGGCGGAGAGCCCCAACATGTTCAGCGCGACGCTGGGCGCCTTCCAGGGGATGAACTGGTCCCACACGATGATGGCCTACAAGTCGGGCAAGAAGAAGCTCTCGATCTTCTACTGCCGGGAAGTCGCCATCTGCTCGAAGGGAGCCGAGACGATCGAGAAGAAGCTCGCTCCGTCTCTCGGCCTCGACGTGGTTCACACCGCCAACGTCTCCATGGCGGCGCCGGACTACACGGCGGAGATGCTGGCGGCGAAGAACGCCGGCGCCGAGGTGATCGTCACCTACGTTGAGAACCCGACGACGCTACGCATCATCCGGTCGGGAAAACGCCAGGGCTACACGCCTCTCATCTCGTCGCAGATGTCAGCTCACGACGAGCGGATCTTCAAGCACGGCAAGGAGGACGCCGAGGGCGTCATGATCGGCGCCTCGATGTTCCACTGGGACGACCCCAAGATGGCTGACTTCAAGGCGGCTATGGCCAAGTACGTGCCCAACGGCATCCTGGCCTCGTTCAGCATGAACTCGTGGGTCAACGGCAAGTTCCTCGAGATCCTGTCGAAGTCGTGGCCCGACCAGGGTGTGACCGGCAAGGACGTGATGAACTCCCTGTACGCGGTGCGCGGCGAGACGGTTGGCGGGTTGGTTCCTCCGCTGACGTTCAAGGAGGGGCAGGGAAACGACCGGGCCAACCTCTGCGCCTACCCGACGGTGATCAAGGGCGGGAAGTTCGTCCAGGAGCCCAACTACTTCTGCCAGCCCGACTGGAAGCCCCAGACGAAGTAGTGACCGATGGAAGGCCTGACGGCAGCTGAGATCGTCGTTCGGTTCGGAGGCCTGGTGGCCCTGGATGCCGTCTCGCTGGAGGCGCAGCCCGGGCGTATCACAGGGCTGATCGGTCCGAACGGAGCGGGGAAGACAACGATGTTCAACGTGTGCTGCGGCTTCCAGGGCATCAGCCACGGGACGGTGACCCTCGACGGTCAGGACATCACCGGAATCCCCCCGACCCGCCGAGCGCGGCTCGGCCTGGGCCGGACGTTCCAGCGGATGGAGCTGTTCCATTCGCTGACGGTGCGGGACAACATCGCTCTGGCGGTGGAATCGCTGCACATCAGCAACGACCCGTTGACTCAGCTGGGCATCATCGGGCGTGGCCGGAAGGTCATGACGCAGGTGGCGGAGAGGACCGACGAGCTCATCGAGATCGTCGGTCTCTCCGGCCTGGAGAACGCCTTCGCCGGTGAGGTCTCGACCGGCCAGGGCCGTCTCGTCGAGCTGGCCCGGGCCCTGGCCCGCTCACCGCGGATCCTTCTGTTGGACGAGCCGACGTCCGGGCTCGACGTGGCGGAGAGTGCCCGGTTCGGTCAGCTGCTGGTGGACCTCGTCCGGCGATCCGGGATCGGCGTGTTCATCATCGAGCACGACATGAGTGTGGTCCTCAACATCTGCGATTGGATCCATGTTCTCGACTTCGGCAAGCCCCTCATGGCCGGCACGGCCGCCGAGGTTCGCGCTTCGAGCGCGGTGCGAAACGCCTACCTCGGCAAGAGTGACGGCGCTTGCGACGGACCCTAGTCATAGTTAAACTTAACCACTGTTCAGGAGCGGGCGGCGGAAGGCGAGGTGAAGGGCTTTGGCACCTCTGTACGACAAGGTCATCAAGGGTGGCATGGTCATCGACGGACAGATGGTTCCGCGCCGTCGGGCCGACGTGGCCATCAAGGATGGCGTCATCGCCAAGATCGGCCGGGTTTCGACCACCGACGCCGCCGAGGTGCTCGATGCCTCAGGAATGATCGTGGCGCCGGGCTTCGTCGATCTGCACACTCACTACGACTGCGCCTTCTTCTACGACCCGTGGTGCAGCCTGTCCGGCTGGCACGGCGTCACGTCGGTGGCCATCGGCAACTGCGGCTTCGGGTTCGCCCCGGCCAAGGAGAAGGACCGCGACTACCTGATGCGCACCCTCACCCGGGTGGAGGCCATCCCCCGCGAGGTGATGGAGCTCAGCCTGCCGTGGACGTGGGAGTCCTTCCCCGAATGGATGGACGCCCTCGACAACACGCCGAAGGGCGTCAACTGCCTGACCTACGTACCGCTCAACCCGCTGCTCGTCTACGTGATGGGCCTCGATGCGGCCAAGGACCGGGACGCCACCGACGAGGAGCGGGCGGAGATGTGCCGCCTGCTCAAGGAGGCCATGGACGCCGGGGCCTGCGGCTGGTCGGCCCAGCGGACCGCTCCCGGTTCCGGCTACGACGTGCAGCGTGACCACGACGGGACGCCGTTCGCCACCGACCTGATGTCGAACGAGACGGCCCTCGCCCTGGCCAAGGTGCTGGCCGACTACGACCACGCCTTCATCCAGACGCTGATCGCCCAGCAGGGTGACCGCACGGGGAAGGACCCGCAGTCGGCGGACAACGCCAAGAACGCCGTCCGCCAGCACCTCGAGGATCTGGCCCGGGTCTCCGACAGCGCCATCATCCTCAACGCCATCACGACCGACAGCCGGACGCCGAACAACCACCGGCAGGCGCTGGCCTGGATGAAGGACGCCCGCGACCGGGGTCTCAAGATCTATCCCCAGTGCGTCACCAGTGGCGGCGGCTTCACCTTCACCTTCGCCGACGGCTGGAACATGTACGACGACGCCGAGGCCTGGCGTGACGCCACGATGGGGACCACCGAGGAGCGCATCGCCAAGCTGACCGACCCGGCCCGCCGGCAGGCGCTCAAGACCGACCGCCCCAAGGTGCTGCCGGTCGAGAACGTGATCGTCCTCAAGCCGTACAGCGAGAAGTTCCTGCCGGCCAAGAACTGCCGACTTGTCGACGCTGCCCGCGTGATGGGCTACGACGATCCGATCGACCTCCTGCTTGACATGACCGAAGCCGACCAGGGGAAGACGCTCCTGCAGACGCCGGCGCTCAACGACGACGAGGCGCTGGTTCCGGAGCTCGTCACGTCGCCCTTCTCGCTGTGGGGCGTGTCCGACGGCGGCGCCCACCAGAAGTTCCTCACCGCCGGCGCCTTCACCACCGACGGGATCATCAAGTGGGTGCGGGAGCAGGAGATCGTCACCCTCGAAGAGGCCCACTACCGCATGTCGACGTTGCCGGCCCACTGCGCCGGGTTCAAGAACCGGGGCAAGCTCATCGAGGGCGCCCCGGCCGACGTCATCGTCTACGACTACGAGAACCTCACTTTGCTGCCCGACGAGGTGGCCTACGACCTGCCCGGTGGCGACTGGCGCCGCATCCAGCGGGCCGAGGGTTACCGCTACACGATCGTCAACGGTGAAGTCACTTTCGAGGACGGGAAGTGCACCGAGGCAACGCCCGGAAGGCTGTTGCGCCACGGCGAGGGGTGAGCCAATGACCGCGACTGAGCCGATTCCGATCACGCTGTCGGTTCGGAAAGTCGACATCGACTTCTCCCAGGCGAAGATCCACTGGAACCCGAAGGAGCCGGAGTACGCCCAGCTCCTCAACGGCCTCTCCAGCGGGTTCCCGCTGCTGGAGCCGTTCCTGATCAAGGTGATCCGGCAGGCCAAGGAGCTGGCCCCGGAACACATGCAGAAGAAGCTCGAGCTGTTCATCGCCCAGGAGGGCCGGCACTACAAGCAGCACGCCAAGTGGAACCACCTGCTCCACGAAGCGGGCTACGAGCTCCAGCCGGTCCTGGACAGGCTGGCGAAGAGCTACGAGAAGTCCCTGGCCAAGCGGAGCCTGCAGTTCAACCTCGGCTACTGCGACGGGTTCGAGACGTTCGGCCCGATGCTCTCCTACTTCTTCTTCGAGCACCCGCCGGGCTGCGAGCTGATGAAGGACTGGGACGAGCCGACCGTCTACCTCTGGATGTGGCACCTCTGCGAGGAGTTCGAGCACCGGGCCGTCTGCTACGAGCTCTACAAGGAGCTCTACGGCGACTACAAGTCGTACTGGTACCGCTGTTTCATGATGTGGTACTCGATGATCAACCTCTTCGGGTACGGGCTGCGGGCGTACTTCGTGATCATCAAGAAGGACCGGGAGTCGATGACCGCCCTGCAGCGGCTGCAGAGCCGGATTCGATTCCTGAAGGTCTTCTGGAAGGTGGCCTCGTTCATCGCCGGCCACATGATCAAGTGGTGCATGCGGCGGGACTACGACCCGCGGGCCCTGGCGGAGCCGGAGTCGGTCACGTTGTGGCGCAAGGAGACGGCCGAGCGGTTCGGCATCGTCGACGAGACTGTTGTGTAGGAAACCGAACAAGAGGGGGAGCACGTCGTGAGAATCCGGGACAAGGACTATTTTCTTCCGATCTGCGGCGTGGGCTCCTGGCCGCGCCCGCGCTGGCTGAGCGGCAAGGTCTTCGGCACGCTCAACGAACCCGACTACCGGGATTACGACATCCGGGAGAAGTTCGAGGACGCCACCCGCCTCTGCATCGATGACCAGGTGCGCCTCGGCTACTCGATCATCTCCGACGGCCAGCAGTACTACGAGGCCGGCACGCCGTTCGACTACGAGGTGGGGTTCCACCACTTCCCGAACCGCATCGCCGGCACGGTGCCCTACGGCCCGAACATCCCGGTGTTCGTGACCAAGATGAGCACCATCACAGTGGTCGACGAGCTGAAGTGGGTCCGGCCGGTATACGGGCCGGTCATGGAGGTCGTCAAGCGGTACTCCGGCGACAACCCGGTGAAGCTCAACACCTGGTCGCCGGCCGTGCTGGCCAACGTCGCCCTGACCGACAAGTTCTACGGCGATCCCGAGAAGCTGGCCTTCGCCCTGGCCGAGGTCTACAACGCCGAATTCAAGGACCTGGCCAACCGGGGCCTCGTCGACATCATCCAGTTCAGCGACGCCGTCCCCGACTACATCTCGACGCCGTGGATCCAGGACGTCATCAACGCCTGCACGGCCGGGGTCGACGCCCAGATCTGGTGCCACGCCTGCCAGGGCAACGCCGGTGACCGGTTCCTCCTCGAGGGCGGCGCCGACATGCTGTTCCCCGACATCTTCAAGGTCAACATGAACCTGCTGCACCTGGCGCTGGCCCATCAGCTCCGGGCCCCCGACATCCAGCTGCTCAAGAAGTTCGAGTTCCCCGACGGCGTGAATTTCGGCGCCGGTGTGATCGACGTGAAGGACCCCACGCCGGAGAAGGTCGAAGTGGTGGTCGAGCGGATCGAGCGCGTCCTCGAGGTCATGGACCCCAACCGGGTCGTGCTCATGGCCGACTGCGGCTGGATGAACCGCCGACGCGACACCGTGTGGGACAAGAACCAGGTCCTGCGGGAAGCGGCGGACATCGTCCGCGCCCGGTACCAGTAAGTGGACTTCCGGGAGACGCCCGAACAGGCTCTGTTGCGGGAGGCGGTCGACAAGATCGCCTCCCGCTACGGGCACCAGTGGTACCTCGCCCGGGCCCGGGCCGGCGAGAAGTCCGACGAGCTG
This sequence comes from Actinomycetota bacterium, assembly GCA_040756995.1. Taxonomy (GTDB): domain Bacteria; phylum Actinomycetota; class Acidimicrobiia; order IMCC26256; family BP-133; genus BP-133. The sequence goes on from JBFLYK010000005.1 coordinate 62,487, forward strand.
TGGGACGAGCTCGGCCGCAACGGCTACCTCGGCGTCAACCTTCCCGAGGCCTACGGCGGCGGCGGAATGGGCATCAGCGAGCTGGCTCTGGTCCTCGAGGAGATCACGGCCCACGGCTGCCCGCTGTTCCTCATGATCGTGTCCCCGGCGATCTGCGGAAACGTGTTGGCGCAGTTCGGATCGGACGAGCTCAAGAAGCAGTGGCTGCCCGGGCTGGCCTCGGGCGAGGTGAAGATGGCCTTCGCCATCACTGAACCCGACGCGGGCTCGAACACCCACCGGCTGTCAACCACCGCCACCCGCGACGGCGAGCAGTACGGCATCCGGGGCGCGAAGTACTACATCTCCGGCGTCGACGAGGCCCAAGCCATGCTGGTCGTCGCCCGCACCGGCACCGACCCCTCGACCGGTCAGGCGCGGCTGTCCCTGTTCGTCGTTCCCACCGACGCTTCCGGGCTCAGCTGGGAGGTCATTCCGGTCGAGGTCACCGCTCCGGAGAAGCAGTTCACGGTGTTCTTCGACGACGTCGTCATTCCAGCGGCGAACCTGATCGGCGAGGAACACCGCGGCTTCCGATCGGTCTTTGCCGGGCTCAACCCGGAGCGGATCATGGTGGCGGCGCTCTGCAACGGGCTCAGCCGCTACGCCCTCGAGAAGGCGGCCGCCTATGCCAATGAGCGCCGCGTCTGGGACGTCCCGATCGGCGCCCATCAGGGCGTCGCCCATCCGCTGGCCAAGGCCAAGATCGAAGCCGAACTGGCCCGGCTCATGACCCAGAAGGCGGCCTGGCTGTACGACCAGGGGCTCGAGGCCGGCGAGGCGTCGAACATGGCGAAGTACGCCGCCGCCGAAGCGGCGCTGGCCTGCCTCGATCAGGCCATCCAGGTGCATGGAGGCAACGGGCTGGCCACCGAGTTCGGCTTGGCCGACCTGTGGTTCACGGCCCGTCTGATGCGGACGGCTCCCGTCAGCCGGGAGATGGTTCTGAACTTCGTGGCCCAGCAATCCCTGGGCCTGCCGAAATCCTACTGAGGCAGGGAGCTTCACGGTGAGCGACATCTTTGGGAAGCCGATGTACCCGTCCCTGGCGGAGTGGACCGGCATCATCGAGCAGAAGCTGGAGGACCCCGGCGACGAGCCGATCTGGAACGTGGCGCCGCCCGAGGTCGACGACCGGCCCTTCGACGCCATCTTCGTCGGTGGCGGGGGAGCGGGCCGCTTCGGCGCCGCCTTCATGCGGGCCCGGGGCGGGCGGCCGCTGATCATCGAGAAGTGGCCGTTCCTCGGTGGGTCCTGTCCCCATGAAGCCTGCGTCCCGCACCACATCCTCTCGGAGTGCGCCAAGGAGCTCGACCGGGCCAAGTGGTTCTCCGGCCAGCTGTGGTTCCCCGAGTTCGACCCGAAGAAGGTCTCGATCCTCGACTGCATCGAACTGGTGAAGGAGGGTCGGGCCAGTGCCCACGCCCTCATGAACGTGCAGACCAAGGAGCAGCTCGACGTCGAGTACGTCCTCAACGCCTGGGGCAACGTGATCGACAAGCACACGGTCGAGGTCGCCGGTCGGACCTTCAAGTGCAAGAACCTCGTGCTGGCCACCGGAGTGCGGACCCAGTACCCCGAGATTCCCGGCATCAACCTGAAGGGCGTCTACGACTTCGCCTCGCTGCTGTCGGACCTCGACTACGAGCCGAGCCGGTGCGTGATCATCGGTGGGTCCAAGGTCGCCATGGAGTACGGGTCCTTCTTCCAGGCGGCCGGCGTGCAGACCACGATCCTGTCCCGGAGCCCGCTGATGCGGACCGCCAGCCTCCACCACGTCGACGAGGACCTGCGCCGTTACGTCATCGAGATGATGGAGCTGCGCGGCATCGAGATCGTGGAGGGCGCCGAGCCGCAGGAGATCCTGGGCAACGGCCGGGCCACCGGCGTCGCCTACCGCAACGCCGACGGCAAGGACGTCACGGTCGAGACCGATTTCGTCTTCATCGCCACCGGCGAGCGGCCGACGGAGGCCTCGAACCGCTTCATCGACCTGCTCGGGCTCGAGACCGACGAGCGCGGGTTCGTCAAGGTCAACAAGCGGATGCAGACGAACGTGCCGGGCGTCTATGCCGTCGGCGACCTCATCGGCCCGCCCATGGAGCAGTTCAAGGCCCGCCACAGCGGCTGCTGCGCCGCCCGCAACATCATGGGCGAGGACTACGAGTGGGACTGCGAGGAGTACGCCGACTTCCTCCACACCACCTACGAGGTGGTGTGGTGCGGCCTCACCGAGGCCGAGGCCCGGGAGAAGTACGGCAACGTCATCAAGATCCAGCTCCCGCCGGACGGGCTGCCCCACGAGAACTGCGCGTTCCCGGCCGGTGAGGGCACGATGATGTTCGCCTGCCGGTACCCCGAACTGACCGGCTTCGCCAAGCTCGTCATCGCCGCCGAGAGCCGCAAGATCGTCGGCGCCCACTACTGCGGCTCGGGCGTGAAGAACGTGTTCCAGTACCTCGACCACCTCATCCGCCGGCCCGAGGGCATCACCATCGACGAGCTGGGCGCCCTGAACGAGCTGCAGGTCAACGACCTGTTCATCCAGCTCTGCCGGCTGCGGGCCGGACAGGCGGTTCTCACCGACCTCTGAGGAGGCCACGATGCCCGACGGCTTGTACCAGCGCAATCTGGAGACAACACCCTGGCCGGAGGTGCAGCGGGCGGCGTTCGAGAAGGCGAAGATCCAGCTCGAGCGGGTCTACTCGCTTTCGCCGTTCTACAAGCGCAAGTACGACGAAGCGGGCGTCGACCCGACGCTGATCGCCGAGCCGGCCGATTTCGCCAAGCTGCCGTTCTTCACCAAGGACGACGAGCGCCGCACCCAGGAGGAGGACCCGCCCTACGGCGGGCACCTCTGCGTCGACCCGGGGGAGATCGTGCGCGTCCACGCCTCCTCCGGCACCACCGGCCGGCCGACGTTCTTCGCCCTGACCTCGGCCGACGTCGACACGTGGCGGACGATCATGGCCCGCACGTTCTACACGACCGGGATCCGCAAGGACGACGTCGCCGCCTGCCTGGCCAATCTGTCGATGTTCGTGGGGGGCATCCCCGTCATCGAGGCGTACTCGTCGATCGGGGCGGCCGCCATTCCCATCGGGGCGACCGCCGGCACCGAACGGACCATCGAGCTGATGCAGCAGCTCGGCGTCACCGTCATGGCCATCACGCCCAGCTTCGCCGTCTACCTCGGCGAGCTCGTCGAGCAGCAGCTCGGCATCCCCGCCTCGCAGCTCGGTCTGCGGCTGATGCTGGTCGGCGGCGAACCGGGTGGCCAGATCCCCGCCGTCCGGCAGCAGATCCAGTCGGTGTGGGGCTGCCCGGTCCGTGATGCCATGGGGATGGGCGAGTTCGCCGGCGCGATGTGGGGTGAGTCGTCCGACGAAGCGGGAATGCACTTCTGCGCCCAGGACGAGGTCTACCTGGAGCTCATCGACCCCGACACCGGCGCCCTCATCCCGTTCGAGGACGGGGCGGAGGGCGAGCTCATCTACACCGCGGTGCAGCGGGAAGCGCACCCCCTCATCCGGTTCCGGAGCCACGACCACGTCCGGGTGCAGATGTCGCCCACACCCTCGGGGCGGACCGCGCCCCGGATCACCACGCTCGGCCGCACCGACGACATGCTGCTCGTCCGGGGCATCAACGTCTTTCCCTCGGCGGTGCGGGACGTCGTCGCCGGGTTCGTCCCGGAGACGACCGGCCACATCCAGATCGTGCTGTCGAAGCCGGGCCCGCTGGTGCAACCACCGCTGCGGGTCGACGTCGAGATCGCCAACACCCTTCCCCCCGACAGCCGCGACGACGTGTGCCGGCGGGTGGCGGCGGCGTTGCGGCAGCGGCTCAGCTTCACCGCCGATGTCCGTCCCCTTGACGAAGGAACCTTGCCCCGCACGGCACTGAAGACCCAGTACGTGCGGGTTGAGGGCTGAACGACCATTTGCTCCTCGACCTAATCCCGGTTAAGCTTAACGAAGGTTAAAGCTAGTCGGCGGGCAGAAAGGGAAGGCCATGGCGCGCTTCGACACGATCATCAGAGGCGGGATGATCATCGACGGCACGCGGGCACCGCGGCGGAAGGCCGATCTCGGTATCAGCCGGGGGCGCGTGGCCAAGATCGGGCGGCTGGACCCTCGCGACGCCGACACGGTCCTCGACGCCGGCGACTGCATCGTCGCTCCGGGGTTCGTCGATCTGCACACCCACTACGACGCCCAGATCTTCTGGGACCCGTACTGCACGCTGTCGGGGTGGCACGGCGTCACGTCGGTCGTCATCGGCAACTGCGGGTTCGGCTTCGCTCCCGTCCGGCCCGAGATGCGGGAACGGATGATGCTGTCGATGACCAGGGTCGAGGCCATCCCGCTCGATGCCATGCGGGCCGGCCTGCCGTGGGACTGGGTGACATACCCCGAGTTCCTCCAGTCGATCGAACGCCTCCCCAAGGGCGTCAACGTGCTGCCCTACGTGCCCCTCGGCCCGCTGCTGGTCTGGGTTCTCGGCCTCGATGGAGCCAAGTCCGGCCGCCAGGCCAGCAAAGAGGAGCTGGCGACCTTGAAGGCGATGCTGCATGAGGCGATGGACGCCGGCGGCTGTGGCTGGTCCGCCCAGCGGCTCCCACCCTACGGCGGCATGGCCAACCAGCGCGACTACGACGGCTCCCCGATGCCGACCGACTGCATGCCCGACGAAACCGCCATCGCCTTCGCCGAGGTGCTGGGCGAGCGCAACGAGGGCTTCATGCAGATGACCTACGTGAGCGGCGACATCAAGCACGACCTCCGGCACTACGAGGAGCTGGCCGAGATCTCCGGCCGGCCGATGATCTACAACGTGGTCGTCGGTCACGACAACTATCCCGACCGGCACCGCAAGCAGCTGAGCTGGCTGGAGTCCTGCCGGGAGCGCGGTATCCCGGTCTACGGCCAAGCCGTCACGACCGCCGCCGGGTTCACCTTCACCATGGAGGGGTGGAACCTGTTCGACGACTCCGAGGCCTGGATGGAGGCCACCACCGGCTCCCATGAGGAGCGCCTCTACAAGCTCGGCGACCCCGCTCGGCGACCGAAGCTGCGGGACGACAGCGTGGCGATCGAGGCCGGCGCGGTGATCCAGTCGTTCGCCAACATCGCCCTCGTCAAGGTGGGGTGCCCCGAGTACAAGGAGTTCCTCAACTTCCGGCTGTGTGACATCGGAGAGCGACTGGGTAAGCACCCGGTCGACGTGATGCTCGACATCTCCGTGGCCGACAACCTCCAGGCCATGTTCTACGCCGAGTCGTCGGCCAGTTCCCTCGACATCCTGTCGGAGATCATCACCTACCCCTACACGATCCCGGGCGTCTCCGACGGCGGGGCCCACACCAAGTACTTCACCGCCGGGCGCTACCCGACGGAGACCATCGTCATGTTCGCCCGCGACAATCACGTGCTGTCCCTCGAGGATGCGCACTGGAAGCTCTCCGCGCTGCCCGCCCACTGCGCCGGGTTCAAGGACCGCGGGACGCTGAAGGAAGGAGCGCCGGCCGACGTGATCGTCTACAACCTCGAGGAACTCGAGGTGCTGCCCGACGAGATCGTCCACGACTTCCCCGGCGGGGAGTGGCGACGGGTTCAGCGGTCGAAGGGCTACAAGGCGATCCTGGTCAACGGCGAGCCGACCTTCATCGAAGGCAAGGAGACCGGCGCCCTTCCGGGCCTGCTCCTCCGCCACGGTGGAGCGGACGTGAAGGCGGAGCAGCCGGTCGAGGCCGAGCCGGTTCCGGCTGGTGCGGTGACTTAGTGCCGCCAGCGGCCAACCAGCTCGTCAGCCTGCGGAACGGTACGTGGGAGGACGCCCAGAGCTGGGTCGGTCGCGAGCTGGCGCAGTACCAGGGAGCCGACGAGGTGACGGTCGGTGACATTCGCCGGCGGTTGGAGGTCCTGGCCTGGGACTGCCCGCTCCATTACGACGAGGCGGTGGCCCGCCGGCACGGGTACCGGACGATCGTGGCCCCGGCGACGATGCTCATGACGTGGGCGATGCCGCCCTACTGGTCACCCGGCGACCCCCGTCCCCAGCTCGATGACGCCGCGCTGCTGCCCGGTTACCCTTTCACCAAGATTCCGGCCCCGGGCGAGTTCATGTTCGCCACGTCGTCGGAGACGGAATATCTCGAGCCCGTCTACCCGGGGGATCGCATCACGGCCACGTCGGTGCTGCGTGACATCACCCGCAAGCGCCTCTCCGTCGGCGACGGCGCCTTCTTCCTCATCGAGACCACCTACACCAAGCAGACCGGCGAGGTCGCCGGCATCGAGCGGTTGACGGTCTTCCGCTACTCGGCATCATGAGCGGGGTGGCGTTCGACGAGGTAAAAGAAGGTGTGGAGCTGCCGGAATTTTCGGTTCCGCTAACGGTTCAGCGGCTGGTCATGGAGGCGGCGGCCAATCGGGACTTCACGCCGATCCACCACGACCGGGAACTCACCCGGGCCACCGGCGCTCCCGACCCGTACGCCAATACGATGCTCATCCAGGCGGTGTTCGAAGCCACGTTGCGGGAATGGATGGGGCTGACGGGAAAGTTGCGCACGTTGAAATTCACCATGCGAGGCTTCGCCGCCGCGGGAGCCATACTGAGCGGTCATGGCCGGGTCACGGCGATGCGAGCCGAGCAGGGTGGCGGATTTGTCGACCTCGACATCTGGACCAACTCCGGTGGGACACCGACGGCCACTGGAACCGCCACTGTTTGGCTTCCGAGCCGAGGAGCTCAACCGTGACGCAGGCCGAGAGCAAGACCAGGGAGAAGGCAGCAGTGGGGAAGCGGAAGCCGGGAGCCCGTAGGGCGGAAATCCTCGACGTCGCCGGTGCCCTGTTCCACAAGTCAGGGTTCCACAACGTCGGCATGGACGACATCGGCGAAGCGGCGGGGGTCACCGGGCCGGCGCTCTACTTCCACTTCTCCAGCAAGACGGGGCTGCTGGCCGCCATCATGGAGCGGCTCGCCGATCAGCTCCTCGACCAACGGGTCACGGCCGAGGCCAAGGATCCGGCCGACGCTCTCCGCCGGCTGGTGGCGCACCATGTGGATTTCGCCCTCAACGAGCGGGCGCTCATCGCGGTGTGGATCCGCGACGAGCGGAGCCTGCCCGTCGACGATCAGCGCCAGCTCCGCGACCGGCAGCGGGCTTACGTCACCCGCTGGGTGGAGGCGCTCCGGGCCTACAACCCCGATCTCGACCAGGCCGAGGCGCTGTCGATCGTGCACGGCGTCTTCAACTTCATCGCCTCGATCGCCTTCTACGAGCCGAAGCTCGACCAGGAGCGGCTCCGTGACCTCCTGGAGCGCAAGGCGACGGCCTGTCTCCTCGACCGGACGCCGACGACGCGCCGCCGGCCGACGAGAGCGGTCAAGAAGACTCAGCCCTAGGCCCGAGGCCCTAGGCCTCCACTTTCGCCCGTACCCGGCCGAGGATGACGCGCACCCGGGTGATGCCGCCGGGGCCCTTCTGGGCGATGCCGACGACGAGCGCCGCCGAGTCGATGCCCGTCTCCGTCTCTTCGCCCGGCAGTAGCCCGAGCGTGATCCCGGCCGCGGCCAGCTGCTCGGTCAGCGAGTTGAGGTCGGCCGTCTTCGGCGTGCCGGGCACCGGCACGAGGCCCTTGTCGGTCAGGCCGACGAGCGTGCCCATCACGGTGAGGGGACCGATCGACAGCGATGTCTTCTTGGTCGGCTTCTCACCGGGACGGCCGGTCATCTCGGCGTGGCTGACCAGTTGACCGATCGTCAGCGTCGAACCGACCGAGAAGCCCTGGACCATCCCGTCCGCCGTGGCCGACAGCAGCCCGGTGGCCGGATCGTGCTTGACCTTCGAGGTCGACGACACCGACAGCAGGCCGGGATTGCCCCGGGCCAGCCCCACGTGGGCGTCGCCGGTGCTCTCGTGTTCGCTGCTGGCGGCGGCCAGCCGCTGAGGGCCGTTCTCCTGGCTCGCCTTGTCCTTGCCGGGATACTGGCTGGCGACCATGAACGGGTACTGGGGCAGGACCGGACCCTGCGGCCCCAGCGCGTTGACCGCGCCCATGAGGGCGGGGACGTTGTCGCCGAGGTAGGGCCCGCCGGCGAAGCCTGCCGAGTTCCCGACGGAGTCGATGGCGGCCCGGGTGACAGCCACCGAGCCGTAGACGATCTCCCCCGGGATCACCGGCGCGCCGGCATCGAAGTACTCGACGCCCACCGGCGAGGCGCCGGCCGCCAGACTGAAGAAGCTCGACGATGCGCCGAGGTCGTCGTCGGTCGCGGCGGCCGGAGCGGCGACCAGGAGCGACGTCACGGTGAGGAGAACCACGAAGCGGAGTGCACGAGACACGTCAGACCCCCAGGTAAGAGGCGAGGATGTCCTCGTCATTGAGTTGCGCCGGTTCAGCCACCAGTTGAATCCGGCCCTTCTTGAGGATGTACACGTAGTCGGCCAGTTCGAGCGCTCGGCTGACGTACTGCTCGACGAGGAGGAGCGCCACTCCCTGCGTCGTGATCTGGTGCAGGTAGTCGAAGATCTGGTCCACCAGCTTGGGGGCCAGGCCGAGCGAGACCTCGTCGACGAGCACCAGTTTCGGCTGCGACAGCCAGGCGTGGGCCAGGGCCAGCATCTGCTGCTCGCCGCCGCTCAGGGTTCCGGCCCGCTGGTCGAGCCGCTGCCCGAGGACGGGAAAGGCCTCCGTCGCCCGCTCCACCGCTTCGCCGTTCATCCCCGGCGGAGCCTGGAGCTTCAGGTTGTCCCGGACGGAGAGTTCCCGGAAGATGCCCCGGCCCTCGGGGACGTAGCACACCCCGCCCGACGCCCGTTGGTAGGAGGACCAGTCGGTGGCGTCGGCGCCGTCGAGGACGACCGCTCCGGCGGTCGGGCGGAGGAGACCCGCCGCCACCTTCAGCGTCGTCGTCTTGCCCGCGCCGTTGGGCCCGAGCAGCGCCACCACCGAATTGTCGGGGACCACCAGGTCGACGCCCCGCAGCACGGTCTGGCCGCCGTAGCCTGCCGAGACACCGCAGAGCGCGAGCATCAGACCGCCTCCTCGAGTTCTTCGGAGCCGAGGTAGGCGGCCCGGACGACGTCCGAGGACATGACGTCGGCGGTCGAACCGGAGTAGATCAGCCGGCCGAAGTCGAGGACGTAGATCGAGCTGCAGATGCGCCGCACGAGCCCGACGTCGTGCTCGACGAGCAGGATGCCGATCCCGTCGTCCCGGGCCACCCCGGTGAGGATCTCGCCGAAGTTGTCGGTCTCCGATTCGTCGAGGCCCGACGACGGCTCGTCGAGGAGCAGGAAGCGGAACTGGCCGGCGATGGCGCGGGCCATCTCCACCAGCCGGCGCTGCCCGGCCGGGAGGTAGCCCACCGTCAGGTCGGAGAGGTGACTGATTCCGCAGCGGGCCAGCGCCTCGTCGGCCGCTTCCAGGCAGATCGCCTGCTCCTTGCGGGTGGCGCCGGCCTGGCGCCACCAGTGCAGCCCGGCCAGGCGGGCCTCCCGGCCGAGAGCCACGTTCTCCCGCACCGTCATGGTGTCGAAGAGCTGCATGCGCTGGAACGTCCGCCCGAGGCCGAGGTTGGCCCGCTGGGCCGAGTTGTGGCCGTCCAGCGGGCGGCCGTCGAGCCGCACCGTTCCCGCCACGACCGGCACCACTCCGGTGCAGGCATTGAAGGTCGTCGTCTTGCCGGCGCCGTTGGGGCCGATGAGCCCGGTGATGGTGCCCGGCTCGGCCACGAGGCTCACGTCGTTGACGGCGGTGAGGCCGCCGAAGCGGACGGTGATGCCCTCCACCTCGAGGCGGGCCGGTTCGGTGACCAGCGTCTTCACGACGCCGCCTCCGCCAGGCGCGTCTCGATCGGGTGGTGGGCGATCCGTTCCCGGGCCCGGGTGGATTCGGCGATCCGGTCGACCGTCCGGCGCAGTAGCGACCGGCCGACCAACACGCTGGAGATGATGGCCAGAGCGCCGAAGGAGATCGGGATGTAGGGCTGGATCTCCGAGCTGGTGATGTAGCCGGGGAGCAGCACGTACAAGGCGGCGGCGATGGCCGCACCCCGAATCGGGTGACTGCCGGCGATGAACAGCACGGCCACCAGGACCAGCGACACGATCGGGTGGTAGGACAGCACGTTGATGCTGCCGCTGATGGGAGTGAGGATCGCCCCGCCGATGCCGGCCAGGAAAGCCGACAGGCAGAACACGAGGAACTTGCTGACGTTGGTGTTGGCGCCGTGGGCGTTCACCGCCGCCGGGGCGTCGGCCATGGCCCGCAGGAGCCGGCCGAGCCGGCCCCGGCTGACGGCATAGGCCAGCAGCACTGCCGCCACGGCGATCACGAGGATCACGTAGTAGTAGCCGACGTCGGTGTCGAGATTGAGGCCGCCGAGTTCGGGCCGCGGCGCATAGATGACCGAGTCCCGCCGGGTCCCGAACATCCACGACGTGAAGAACAGGACGTCGCGCACCAGCAGGGCGAAGCTGAAGGTGGCCATGGCCAGGTAGAGACCCGACAGGCGGAAAGCGGGCAGAGCCACGGCGATGCCGGCCGGGAGCGCGGCCAGTCCCGCCGCCAGCACGGCCAGCGCCCACGGCCACCCGGCGCCCATGGCGTGACCGAAGGCGGCGGCCCCGATGCCGGCGAAGGTCATCTGGCACAACGAGATCTGCCCCGAGACCCGGACCAGCAGCGCCAGTGAGACGAAGATCACGCTGAAGCCCAGCGTGTTGGCGTAGAGCGACACCCGGGCCGATCCCACGACGTGGGGGATGACGGCGAGCACGGCCAGTACCGCCATCGCCCCGTACAGCGGCACAGTTCTCTTGGGGGACACCCCCCGACCCCCGGGCCGACGGGTTGCCGTGCGGGCGGGCAGCGGACGGCGCAGCGGGCCCGATTCCCGCACCCGCAGCTTTCCCTTGGGGGCGAAGACCAGCGCGCCGAACAGGACGATGAACGGCAGCGAGGACGGGAGGCCGGCCAGGGCGCCACCGCCCTGGATGTACTTCGTGAGGACGGCGGCGCCGATGCCGATCCCCAGACCGCCGAGGTGGGTCAGCACCAGGCTGTCGAACATCCCGACCGCCGCCGCCCCGAAGGCATAGAAGACGAGCAGCGTCAGAACCGAGGCGTTGAGGCTGGTGATGGGGGCCAGCAGGATGCCGGAGACGGTGGCGAAGGTGGACCCGATGATCCAGGCCCAGCGCCGTACCCGGACGGGGTTGATTCCCTTGGCGGCCAGCAGGTCCGGGTCTTCGATGGCCGCCTGCATGGCGATGCCCAGGCGGCGCGTCTTGAGGAACCAGTACAGGCCGAGCGTCCCGGCCAGGGCCAGGACGGTGACGATGATCTGGTCCTGCCGGATCACGAACCCCGGCAGGTCGATCGGCTTGGTGGGGAGGAAGAACTGCACGATCAGCGCCTCGCCGCCGAAGATCTTCTCCAGCAGCCCCTGGGTGCCGACGAGGAGACCGATGGTGGCCGCCACCCGGGCGGTGAGCGGGGCACCGGCCAGCCCGGCGGCCAGGCGCTCGAGGATGAGCCCGCCGGCCAGGCCGACCAGCACCAGGGTCAGGCCTCCGGCCAGCGGCCAGGCCACGCCCTTGCGCTCGTAGAACTCGTAGAAGACGTAGGCGGCGACGGCCGCCTGGGCGCCGTGGGCGAAGTTGAAGATGCCCGATGTCTTGAACGTCAGCACCAGGCCGACCGCCGCCAGGGCGTAGATCGACCCGGTGGTGATCCCGATCATGATGTACGGAGTGAGTTCGGTCATGGCGCGCAGATGCCGCAGGGTGTCCGGCCCGCCGCTTCGTGGCTGCGACGGGGTTCGGAGCTCCAGCCCCGTCCGGCGGCGATGGGACAGTCCGAACGGTGGAAGTGACGGATCCCGGCGGTCGCCACGAGCCCGTCACCAGCCCTGACCGGCGCCGTAGGCGGTTGGTCCGCCAACGCCGCGACGGTCGTCTGGACGGTGGCGGCGTAGGCGGCCACGGCCCGGCGGCCCCGCTTGAGCCACAGGCTCTGGGCGAAGACCGCAACCAGGAATCCGGCCACGCCGAGAACGATGAAGCCGGTCTGGTCGTCGAGCCGGCTCCGGGTGGCAGTGCCGTTCCAGGCCATGGCGACCAGGATTCCGCCGGCGGCGACGCCGACGGTCAGCCGGACGACATCACCCCGCGACCAGGGGATCACGACTGGCGGACGAAGGCTTCTTCGGGCGACGGCTCGTGCTCCTGGGGCAACGAGATCGTCTCCGGCGCCGACGTCGCCTCGGCCAGCTTCCGCACGCTCTCGTCGAGCGCGTCGAGCTTGCGCCACTCGTCACGGAGATCGGCCGACAGCCACAGCGTCGTCCCGATCCAGAGGATGAACAGGCCGCCGATGCCGCCCGACATGATGTAGGGAATCTGGTCCCCGGCCTCGGACTCGGCGCTCAGGCTGACCCAACCGGAGATCAGGACCACCGCCGCGACCACCACGCAGGTGACCGCGGCGGCCCGGTCCCAGAAGAGCTTCAGCAGGGCGACCCCCCGCGGCTTTACAGGCATTGCGGCTTCGATCCGTAGGGAGCGGTGTAGGCGCCCTTCTTGATCTGGACCACGAAGTAGCAGGGGTGGTCCGGCGAGTTCTGGCCCTCGGTGAACGTGAGGGGATCGGCCAGCAGGCCGTCGAAGGTCATGTTCTTGATGGTGTACATCCCCTTCATGATGTCGGCCGATGTGGGGTTTTCCGGGAGGTTCTTGCTGGCGTGCTTGAGCATCTGGCCGGCGACCCAGACCACCGAGGTGGTGGCGTTCACCGTCAGGCTCGGGTTGTACTTGCGCACGGCGTCGTGGAACAGCTTCTGCGCCGGCGTCTCCTCGGCGAACCAGGGGAAGACGGCCACCGGGTTGGTCATGCCTTCGTTGTTCGGGTCGTTGGCATGGGCCGAGGTCAACGGGCTCGTCAGCCACTGGGGTCTATAGGCCTGCTGGATGCAGGACCGCGTTGTCCGGGAGGCGGCGGCGGCGTCGACGAAGACGATGACCGCCTGGGCGCCCTTGCCCTTGGCCTGCAGGCATTCGGCCGAGAAATCGGGTTGGGCCAGCGACACCTTCGCCTCGTAGACGATCTCGACGTCCGGGGCCTTCTCCTTGGCCAGCTTGCTGTGGAGGGCGTCCCGGCCGAGCTGACAGGGCTGCGCCTCGGCGCAATAGAACATGGCCACCTTCGGCGTCTTGAGCGCCGAGGCGAGCTTCGCCGTCGCCACCGCCTGGGTGGTGTACGACGGGCCGGGGAAGAAGAGCACCGGGCTTCCGAACCAGAGGCCATGGGCGCCGTCGCCGCCGACGACCGGGATTCCCTTGTCCCGCAGGTACTTGTCGGTGGCGTTGATGGTCAGGGGAGCCATCATCCCGATGAAGGCGATGACCTTGTTCTCCTCGACCATCTGCTTGACGAGAGCGAAGTGGCGGTTCGGGTCGGAGTTGGAGTCGCCGACGAAGAGCTTGATCGGGTGGCCGTTGAGCCCGCCGTTGTCGTTGATCCACTTGACGACGAGCTGGTTGCTGGCGATGCCGGGGCCGATCGAGGCGCCCGCCGGGCCGCTGCACTCACAGATCGTGCCGAGATGGACCGGGGTGCCGGTGGCCGGGCCGCTGGGGGCGGCGCCGCCACCACCGCCGCCGGGGGCGGGGACACCGGGGGCCGGCACGCTCGGCGCGCCGCCCTTGGGCGCCGCCGGGGAGCCACCGCCCGACGAGCCGCCGGCGGGAGCCTTGGCCGCTGCCGATCGGGTGGTCGGGGTCGAGCCGCCGCCGGACTTCGGTGCCGCCGCCGAGGAGGCCCCGGGCGTTGCCGCCTTGGCCCCTCCACCGGACGGCGTGGCCGCGGCGTTGGCGTCGGCCGGCGGTGTCGTCGCACCGGCGTCGGCGGCCGGAGTCTCCGTCGGTGCCGTCGCCGCCGGGTCCTGGGCGGCCGGTTCTTGCGCCGCCGCCGGTTGCTCGCCGCTCGGCGCCTGCGCCGCGGTCGTTCCCTTGTCCTTGTCAGCCCGTCCTCCACAGGCGGTACCCACCAGTGCGACGAGGAGACAGAGGCAGATGGCCAACCGGGCCGGCCGGCGACTGCGGGTACTGCGCTCCTCGACCACCGTGCCGCGCGTGACGACGTCGTCGGACATCGGTCCTCGCCTCCCCCCTGGGGCTTGCGCCGGAGACGGCACTTGGCCCTGAACAGTGGTTAAGCTTAACGGCGACTAGGCTCGGTGGCAAGAGCACCGGACAGGAGCGCGCTACTCCTCCTGCTTCTTCTTCTCCAGGAGGGCGTCTACGGCCGCCGACAGTTCATCCAGTCGCTGCTTGAGCTCCTCGAGCTCTTGGACCGTGTGGGGGTGGTGATGATGATGGCCGCCCGCACCGGGCGCCTCGGCCTTCTGTCAACAGCCTGGTTCGCCGGGATGGCCGCAGCAGCTCGACAGCGTGAGGGCCTTCTTGGCGTTGTTGCGCAACGCTTTGCGGACCTTCCGGTCCAGCGGCGCGTCGTAGTCGTCGAAGTTGCGGAAGAGATCCTTCAGACTCGGCCGGGCCATGGCAGCTCATCGTAGAACCGCCTCGCCTCCGACAGTGCCCAGTCCTCCAGTTCGCCGGCCAGGAGCCGGAGGGCGACGTGGCCGGCCTCGAGGTAGAAGTGCTCGGCCGTGTACACCCACGGATGGCGGCGCAGTTCGATGGCCACCGCGCTGCGGGTCGCCGACCACGGCAGCAGGAGCAGCCGGACGGGGATGGCGAGATGCCAGCGCTGCGAACGGATCTTGCCGTTCACCTCGCGGAACGACCAGTAGCAGGGGCGGGGCGGCGAGGGCACGTACCCCGGCCCGCTGAGTTCGACCCGGCCGTCGCCGGCCGGCAGCGTCCACCGGCGGGACTGCGGGGCTCGGCTGTGGGCGCCGCGCACGGCGTCGAAGGCGGCCTGGGCGGTCAGCGGCGGGAGATCGACGAGCCGGGCCAGATGGGGGAACGGCCCCGGCTCCACGAACCACCGCCGGTCATCGTCGACCGGACGCACGACTCGGGTGGACATCTCCCACCTCCCTACGGAAGCAGCAGATATAGTGTAACTGTAATTTTGAGGTGACTCCAATGAAGTGGCCCGTCCGACGGGGGGATGGCCTTGGGCCTGCGGGAGGAGAAGAAGCAGGAGCAGCGCAAGGCGATCCTGGCCGTGGCGCTGGAGCTCTTTCGGTCGCAGGGCTTCGAAGCCACCCGGGTGCAGGACGTCACCGAGCGCCTCCGCATCAGCGAGGGCACGTTCTTCAACTACTTCCCGACCAAGGCCGCCGTCCTCGACGCCGCCGCCGTCGACATCCTCGACCGGGCCACGGTGCTGCTCCACCACGACGTCGCCGACCACGACCGGGCGGTGCTCGAACGGCTCGAGGAACTCGTGCGGGACTTCGCCGCCAACTTCGCCGGCGACCGGGAGTTCGCCGTGCAGCTGGCGCTGCACACCCGGCTCGGCCTCGGGCGGGAGCGGGAGCAGCAGACGCACCGGTTCCTCTCCGAACTGTTCGAGGAAGGGCAGCGGCGGGGTGAGATCCGGGCCGACATACCGCCCCGGCAGCTGGCCGAGCTGTTCATGGCCATGGTGCTCGTGACCGTCAGCAACTGGCTGCTGTTTCCCGGGGACGAGTCACCGCCGGACGACGACGACGCCGATGAGGGCCCGCTCGACGAGGCGCTGCTGAAGGCCTGGGTCGTGTTCCGGGACGGCACGGCGGAGAACAACCGCCGCCCGTCGCCAGCAGGGAAATGGCGACGAGCAGGCGGCACCGCTTCCGGCAGGTAGACGGCCGCGAACCGGACATTCAGGTCATTCGTGATGAAAGGGAAGTCTCCTGCTTCCGAGCTTGGCGGCGGCCGAACCCATCCACTATGGTGAACACCTGTCTTCTATACGCTACGGCGGGCGAACCCGGATGGGAGTTGACGCGATGGCCGGAACCGCAGTCGTGCCCATGAGTTGTGCCGATGCGGAGCTGCCCCTCATCGCCGGCTCGGTGAGGACGCTGGTGGCGGCGGGGTGGAACGTCGTGCTGGTCTCGCCGGGCGACGTCGAAGGCGCGGTCACCGAGGCCCGGCACCGGTCGGCAGCCGAGGGGCGGCCGGTCGTCACCCCCATGCTGGCCGCCGGTTGGTGCTAGGGCATCGTCAGCCCACGCCGAGCAGCACGATGGCGAAGATCAGGGCGACCGCCCCGATGAGGTCCATCGACGAGGTGACCAGCGGGATCCCGTGATTGTCGGGGTCGAGCCCGACGCGGTAGGCGGCGATGGCGCCGTAGTAGGTGATGGCCAGGCAGGCCGTGGTGGCGATGAGCCCGCCGACGAGCGAGATGCCGACCATGCGGACGGGCCCCGGGCTGTCGAGGCCGAGCAGCAGGCTGACGACTTCGGCTGACAACGCCAGCAGGGTGAAAACCGGCACGGCGAAGACGGCCACGAGGCGGAAGTCGGCCCGGGCGGCCCGCGGCGGCCGGGCGGACGGTTCGATGATGCCGAGGTGCAGCTTGGACGACAGGCGGGCGGCCAGGATCCCGCCCAGGGCTCCAGTCTTGGTGAGGAAGGGCGGAACCAGCACCAGGAGGGCCGGCAGCGTGGTGAACGCCTCGAGACGCTTCTCCATGGTGATGCCGGCGATGACGTCGATCACCCCGGCGATGAGCAGGATTGGCAGTGACTCCGCCACGATCCGTTTCAGGAGCGGCAGACCGGAGCGGACGACGCCGACCAGGCTGACGACGGCCAGGGCGGCGGTCAGCCCGGCGAGGACCCGGGACACCACCGGGATGCCCACGCAATAGGTGGCCAGGAACAGCGACGGCACCGTCACCATGTCGCCGGTGGCGGTGATGACTGGAGCGGCCACGCTGTCCATGTCCCACCCGTAGCGGGCCGATCCGGCGGCCACGCCGAGGGTGATGGCCAACACCACCGCCGATGAGAGCAGCCCGGCGACCGTTGAGATGACGACCAGGTCGAGCATCGAGATGGAGCTCAGATGGAACGCCACGGCGATCCACTTGGCCAGCGCGGCCAGGACGAGGGACATCACGAACGTCAGGGTGAGGGCCGACAGCAGGTTCTGACCGACGACCGTCGAGCGGCGCCGGGACAGGACGAACGTGCCGGTGAGGATGGCCGTGCCGAGGCGGCTGGCCAGCGCACCGAAAATGTTGCCCCGGAGGGCGATGGCGGCGGGAACGAGGACGAGGAGCCCGGGGAGATCTTCGAGCGTGCCCTGGATGCTCCCCAGGGTCACGCCGGCGAGGAGATCAGCGCCCGACGAGATCAGCAGGGCGAAGAAGCCCTGCCGGGCGCTGGCGGTGTCTGGCCCGACCAATGCCTGCAGCAGGCGCGCTGAACGTCCCCGGATGGGGGCCACGACTCGGAGGCTCCTGCAGCGCTCGGACTCGGATCACGGCGCGATTTTAGTCGTCATCGTTTTGGAACATTCCCGGGCGTGACGAACGGCCGCCGAACCCGATGTGGTCTACAACGTTGCCGTTCGAGCCACCGGGAGATCCGAGTGCTGGGAAGACGAGTCCGGCGGATGCTGACCCTCACCACGGTGTTCGTGGCAGTGGTCTGCTTCCCCGCCGCACCGGCCTTCGCCGACCTCGGCGATCCGGATCCGGGCGACAGCGCCACCACGTCGACGACGCTCGACACAACCCCCACCACCGAGCCGTCGTCGACGACGAGCACCACCTCCATCTCCTCCTCCGACCCTTCCACCACGACCACCACCGCGCCGGCCGACGAGACCGGCGCCCCGACCACATCCACCTCCACTCCCTCCACCGACCCGACCGGCAGTTCCACCACGAGCACCACCCCCCGGTCCTCGGGGGGGAAGGGCCGGTCGACCACGACCACTCAGCCGGCGTCGACCCCCACGGCGCCGGCCCCGACCACCACCATGGCCACGACCACGACCACCGCTCCGGCTTCTCCCCCGGCCGGGGCGGCGGTCACGAACGACGCCGCCGATGCTGCTGCCACCGGCGGCGACGCGGGCGGCGCGTCCGCCGGAACCTCCCCCTCCGGCGGATCCGCCCGCAGCATCCGTCCCTCCCCGACCCGCCCCGACCGAGAATCCGACGAGACCGCCGACACCGCGTCCCCCGATCCCAGCTGGTTCGACGTTTCGGGTCTCAGCGGTCTGCTCGGTGTCGGAGCGGAACACGCGGCGGTCCCGGCCGGCGCGACGCCGGGCTCGGCCCCCACCGAGCTGGCGTCCGCCCTCCCCGGCCGGGACCGCTCCTCCTCTTCCTCCTCGGCGCTCCTCCTGAGCCTGAGCCTGTTGATCCTGCTGGCCCTGGCGGGCGGCGTCGCCTACCGCTGGTGGGACCAGCGTCCCGACCGGTACTGGTCGGCCTGACGGCCGAACGGACGCCGTACCCTTACGGGGATGGCTGCCGGCTGGCGGGTCGAGGTCCTCAAGGACGGCATCGGCGATCGTGTGGGAGCCCGGCCGGTCGGGCAGCGCAGCGTCGTCGTGTACGACGTCGCCCGTCCGGTGCTGGTGCTCGGGTCGTCGCAGCGGGATGACGTCGTCGACTGGCGCCGCGCCGAGCAGCGGGGCGTCGAGGTCGTGCGGCGGCGCAGCGGGGGCTCGGCGGTGCTGGTCGAGCCGGGGGCGGCGGTGTGGGTCGACGTGACGATCCCTCCCGCCGATCCCTTGTGGGAGCACGACGTCGGACGGGCGTTCCACTGGCTGGGCGCGGTCTGGACGGAGGTCCTCTCCAGTGCCGGCATCGGCTGCCGGTGGTACGACGGACCCATGCGGAAGCCGCCGTGGTCGGCGTGGGTCTGCTTCGCCGGCCTGGGCCCGGGCGAGGTCACGATCGACGGGCGCAAGGCCGTCGGGCTGAGCCAGCGGCGGACCCGGGAGGGGGTGCTGTTCCAGTGCTGCGCGGCGCGGCGGTGGGAACCCGAACGGCTCCTCGACCTCCTGGCCCTCGATGACGACGAACGGGCCCGGGCCGCCGCCGAACTCGTCGGCGTCGCCACCGGAGTGGGCCCCGACATCGACCTCGTGGCCGGGCTCGTCGATGCGCTCGGCACCCGCTGACGCCGCTCCGATAAGTTGACAGGCATGGCGTTTCGAGGCTGGCCGGCGGAAGCGATCGAGTTCTACGAGGGGCTGGAGGCCGACAACACCCGGGCCTACTGGCAGGACCACAAGAAGGAGTACGAGGAGCTCGTGCGGGGGCCCATGGTCGAGCTCCTGGCCGAACTGGCCGACGAGTTCGGCGAAGGCAAGATCTTCCGGCCGTTCCGGGACGTCCGCTTCTCCCGCGACAAGTCGCCGTACAAGACGGCCATCGGCGCCACGCTGGAGCGCGGTGGGTACGTGCAGTTCTCGGCGCACGGGCTGGCGGCCGGCGCCGGCTACTACGTGATGATGGCCGACCAGTTGGACCGGTACCGCCAGGCGGTCGACGACGACAAGTCGGGGCTGGAGCTGCTGGAGATCTGCGCTGCCCTGCGCAAGGCCCGCATCGACGTCACCGCCCGCGAGACGCTCAAGACGGCGCCCAAGGGCTACGCCAAGGACCATCCCCGCATCGACCTGTTGCGCCACAAGGGTCTCATCGCCTGGAAGCAGTGGCCGGTGGCCGCCTGGATGGGCACGCCCAAGGCCAAGCAGCGCGTCGTCGACTTCCTGGTCGCCGCCCGCCCGCTCTGCGGCTGGCTCGACACCCACGTAGGCCCAACGAACCAGACGGCGTAGTTCCAGCCGGCCCGCCCGGTATCCCCCGTTCGGACTATTTCCGGCCCGCCGGCGGGGCAAAGGCCCGAAACCGGATGGCATCCTTCTCCGGATCGGATGGCCAAACCGCACCATGCACATTGAGGCGCCGTGTCGACGCGCCGTCGTCTGAGTGCAAAGGAACCCCATGGTCTCCGACGTTCCCGTTCGCCGGTCCAGCCGCTCGGCTCTCCTCCGGGCTCTGGCGCTGGCCGCGCTGCTCACCGCCGCGCTGGTGGCGATGATGAGCCCCGGCGTGCAGCCCCAGCCCGGCCCGATGGAGCGCTCCTCCTTCAAGGGCGGCGCCGGCTACTGGCTGCTGGGCAAGGACGGTGGCGTCTTCGCCTTCGGTGACGCCCGGTACTTCGGCGCCAACCGCAACCAGGGCCGGGACATCGCCGGCATGGCCGCAACCGCCACCGGCAACGGCTACTGGACCGTCGACGACGACGGTGACGTCTTCCCCTACGGCGACGCGGTCGACTACGGATCCCGTCCCGGTCCGGAGATCGACGACATCGTCGGCTTCGCCGCCCGCAGCCAGGGCGACGGCTACTGGATGGTCTCCAAGGACGGAGCGGTCTACGCCTTCGGCGCGGCCGTCCATTTCGGAGGGGCCAACACCCTGAGGCTGACCCGCCCGATCGTCGGGATGGCCGCCACCCCCTCCGGAAAGGGCTACTGGCTCATCGCCGGCGACGGGGGTGTGTTCGCCTTCGGCGACGCCAAGTTCTTCGGCTCCACCGGCAACATCAAGCTGAACAAGCCCATCGTCGACTTCGGCCCGTCGCCGTCCGGCGACGGCTACCGCTTCATCGGCAACGACGGCGGGGTGTTCGCCTACGGCGACGCCGGCTTCTTCGGGTCGACCGGGGCCATCACCCTCAACCAGCCGATCGTCGGCTTCGCCGCCACGGCGACGGGCAAGGGGTACTGGCTCGTCGGCGAGGACGGCGGTGTCTTCGCCTTCGGCGACGCCCAGTTCCACGGTTCGACCGGCGGCGTGAAGCTCAACGCCCCGATCGTGGCCATCGTCGCCACGCCCCGCATCAAGGTGGCGCCGGTCGCCAAGGACGATGCCGGATCGGTGGCCGAGGACGGGTCGGTGGCGATTGACGTCCAGGCCAACGACACGCACGCCCTTCCGGCCTCCGTGTCGATCGAGACCAAGCCCCAGCACGGCACCGCCACGGTGAGCGCCGGCAAGGTCGTCTACACGCCGGCGGCCAACTACAACGGCGCCGACGCCTTCAAGTACAAACTGACCGACACCGTCGGCCACTCCGCCACCGCCAACGTGTCGATCACCGTCACCCCCGTGAACGACGCCCCGGTGGCCACCCCGGCGTCCCGTTCGGCGACCGAAGACACCCTCCTCAGCGGCTCGGTCAACGCCATCGACGTCGACAACGACCCGTTGACCTTCACCAAGGTGGCCGACCCGGCCCACGGCGCCTTGACCCTGAACGCCAACGGGACGTTCACCTACACGCCGACCGCCGGCTACGCCGGCTCCGACTCCTTCACCTTCAAAGTCAGCGACGGCAAGGCCGACTCCAACAGCGCCACCGTGACCCTCACCGTGACCGCCGTCAACGACGCCCCGACGATCTCCGATGTGTCGGACCAGTCAACGCCCGAGGACACCGGTACCGGAGCGATCAGCGTGACGGTCGGTGACCTGGACGGGGACACGCTGACGCTCTCGGGCTCTTCGTCCAACGACGCGCTGGTGCCCGACGCCAACGTCGTCATCGGTGGGTCGGGCACCAGCCGGACGGTTGCCGTCACGCCGTTGGCCAACGCGTCAGGCACCTCCACCATCTCGTTGACCGTCAGCGATGGGAACGGTGGCACTGCCACCGACACGTTCGTGGTCACGGTGACGCCTGTCAATGACGCCCCAGTGGCGACGCCGGGCTCCGGATCGACGGCCGAGGACACCCCGCTGAGCGGGGAGCTGGAGGGATCGGACCTGGAGAGCAGCCCGACGTTCGTGAAGCTGACGGAGCCGGCGCATGGCTCGGTGACGGTCAATGCCGACGGCACGTTCACCTACACGCCGGCTCAGAACTACAACGGTCCAGACGGCTTCACGTTCAAGGTCACCGACGGCCAGGCCGATTCGGCGCCCGCCGACTTCTCCATCACGGTGGACGCCGTGAACGACCCACCGACCATCTCGGATGCCGGCGCTCAGGTGATCGTTGAGGGCCAGGCGCTGACCGACCTCACGTTCACGGTCGAGGACGTGGACGGGGACAGCCTCTCGATATCGGGCAGCTCGACGGATCAGTCGCTCGTGCCGAACGCCAACATCACCGGCATCGTCGTCGGGAACACCGCGACGGTGACGGTCACGCCAGTGGCGGGCCAAGACGGGGCCGCGACGATCACCGTCACCGTCGACGACGGAAATGACGGCACGGCGAGCGATTCCTTTGTTCTGACCATCCAGCCCGACGATGATCCTGTCGCCAACGACGATCTCGTGCTCGTGCTGGACGTCCTGGACCTGGAAATCGAGGTCCTGGCCAACGACAGCGGGTTGGGCAACGGGCCGATCATCGTGACCATCGAGTCAGGGACTCTGGACCCTCTGACGGAGGGTCTCGTCACCATCGACGGCGACGGAACGATCCATCTCGACCCGGTGCTCGGGGCGCTCCTCGTGAGCTTCGATTACCGGGTGACTGACTCGGATGGAGATTTCGACACCGGCACGGTGACGGTGGATCTGGGCCTCTTCTAGCGGGCGCCGGCGGGCGGTTCCGCGGGCGCTCACTCGTAGGTGCCGCGGATGAAGGTGTGCCAGCCGAGCCAGAGCCAGGCGGCGAGGAGGAGAGGGCGGGCGGCCGGGAATCGTTTCAGCGCTTTGACGGCCTGGCCGAAGGTCATCGTGCGGTGCAGGAGGAGGCCGGCGGCCTGATAGGCCACGATGGCGATGGCGAGGACCACATAGCCCCACAGGGTGACCGAGCGGCTCATCGTCGAGCGAGCCACAGGCCGATGGCCAGCCACACCACGAAGGCGACCGCCCGGGCCGTCGGGCTCCGCAGGAGATCGTTGCTGAGCGAGCTGAGCGTCGGATGCTCGCGCCGGGGGTGCTGCACGAAGGCCTGCAACTCCCAGAGGCCGACCATGGCGGCCAGCACGGCCCAGACCCATCCACCGCGGGAGGGCTCGCCGGTCGCCGGGCCGCCCGGGTTCAGCGGATCGCCCTGACGATGTGGCTGGCGGCCTCGGACCGCAGTTCGCCGTCGTGCACGAAGGGCTTCAGGGCCGCTTCGGCGGCGGCGAGCAGATCAGCGCGGCCTCCGGCGTCGAGGGCCGCGACCTGCGGGCCGACCGAGGCCGCCGACAGCGTCGCCACCAGCTGCGGGGGACCACCCTCGAACACCACCGGCAGCCCGTGGCGGCGGACGACCACGTCGCTGAACCCCGCGCCGTCGAAGAGGCGCTCGAGCTCGTCGGCTTCGGGCAGCCCCCACGGTCCGCTGCGGAAGCTGATTTCGGCTTCCTTGCCGAGGACCTGGCCCACGGCGCCGGCCAGGGCGTCCCAGAACGGGCACTCCTCGATCGCGCACCAGACGGCCACGCCGGCCCATCCACCGGGTTTGAGGACCCGGTGCAGCTCCGCCAGGGCCGCGGCCCGGTCGGGGAAGAACTGCAGACCCTGCTGGCACAGCACGACGTCGACGGCTCCGTCGGGCACCGGCAGCTCGTCGGCCGGGCACTGCTCGTAGGTGATCGGGGCGGCTCCATCAAGGGCCTTCTTGGCCGCCGCCAGCTCCAGCATCCCCGGGCTGAGATCGCAGCCGGTGACCTGGCCGGTGGGGCCGACCCGCTCGGCGGCCAGGCGGGTCACCGTTCCCGGGCCGCAGGCCACGTCGAGCACGCGGAGACCCGGCGACACCTCGACCTCGTCGAGGAGCAACTCGCCCCAGGGGTTGAACACCCGTGGCACCAGGATCTCGTCGTAGGCGGTCAGGGCGTCGACTCCCGCCGCGGCAAAGTTCGAACCCCAGTCGGTGTGCGTCCCCACGGAGCCTCCCTTCAGGAGAACACGGTCTTCGGGCCGGGCCGGCGCCTGCCTGTCAGTCTTGCCGACGCGCCGGCTGTTACGGGCGGTGAGCCCATGACCGGACGGGCGGAGGTCTGCTAGACCTCAGGGCATGGACACCTCCTCGCTCCCCCGGATGATCGCCTACGCCCGCATCGGGTTCGCGGCCGCCGCGCTGTTCAAGCCGAAGGTGGCCACGGTGCTGATCGGCGGCAAGCCGAGCCAGCTCACACCGATGGCCCTGGCGTGGGCCGGGGGGTTCGCCTCCCGGGAGGCCGCCCTCGGCGCCCTCACCCTGGGCAGCGAAGGCCTCGACACGGCCACCCGCCGGAAGGTCCTCCTGGCGAACGCCGCCGTCGACACCCTCGACTCGCTGTCGTTCCTCGTCCTCGCCAAGCGCCAGCGCTCCCTCCTGCCGTTGCTGATCGGCGCGCCGGGCTCGGTCTTGGCCGCCTACTCCAACTTCCAGGCCGCCCAGCAACTCGGCGCCACGTCCGACGCCGCTCCCGCCGAACTGGCCTACGCCCGCGCCTGAACCGAGGAGTCGGTCAGCGCCGCGCTGCAGGCGGCGGCGAGCGCTACGTCATGTAGGCCAGGCCGCCGTCCACGGTGATGATGGAGCCGGTCGTGTAGCTCGAGGCGGGGCTGGCCAGGTACAGGGCCGCGCCCACGATCTCCGACGGTTCGCCGCCCCGGCGCAGGGGGATCAGCCGGGCCTGCTCGGCGAAGGCCTCCTGGTCCCAGGCCTTGCTGATGTCGGTCAGGAACATGCCGGGCATGATGCAGTTCACCCGCACGTCAGGGGCGAAGGCCCGGGCCATCCCCACCGTCATGGCGTTGAGCCCGGCCTTGGCGGCGGAATACGGCAGGGCGTGGGGTTCCGGCCGGACGGCCCCGACGCTGCTGATGTTGATGATCGAACCGCCGCCGGCGGCCGCCATCCGGGTGCCGATGAGCGCCGCCAGCCGGAACGGGCCCTTCAGGTTCAGGGCGATGACCTTGTCGAACAGGTCCTCGCCGACCTCGGCCAGGGACGGGTAGAGCGGCGAGCTGCCGGCATTGTTCACCAGGACGTCGACCCGGCCGAACGTGGCGTACACCTCCTCGACGAGGCGGTCGCAGTCCTCCCACCGGCCGACGTTGCAGGCGAAACCGGCGGCCTTCACGCCGGTGGCGGCGGTGATCTCGTCGGCCAGGGCGACGCAGGCGTCGAGCTTACGGCTGGCGACGGCGACCGACGCCCCGGCCTCGGCGAAACCCCGACACATCTCCCGTCCCAGGCCGCGGCTGCCGCCCGTCACCAGCGCCACTCTGCCGGTGAGGTCGAACCGGGCCTCAACCGTCATCGGCCGTCCGCCGCCGATCCGGCGGGGTGCAGCGACTGCTCGAAGCGGCGCTCGTAGTCGTCGGCCAGGGCTTCGAGGGCCGCGCCGCAGTCGCCGGTGAACGAGGAACCGTGCATGATGCCCAGCGTCCGGGGCGCCAGGCCGGCCAGCCGGCGGATCGTCGGTGCAGTGGCGGCGGTGAGGCAGGTGGCGCCGAACATGTCCTCGGCGGCGCGGGCGGGGCCGACGACGTCGTCTTCGGTCAACGCCGGAACGGCACCGACATGGGTGAGCAGGTCGCCGCACAGCAGCGTCGACGTCGTCTCCTCGAAGAGGAGCCCGGCATCCCACCCGTGGGGCACGTGGGGAGTGTCGATCCACCGGACCCGCTTGCCGCCGAGGTCGAGGACCTCGCCGTCGGCCAGCGGGGGACGAGGCGGCCGGTCGGCCTGGTCGGTGCCCGAGATCAGCGTGCCGAGCGTGCCGACCGACACCTCGGCATTGGGCGCCACCTCCAGCCAGAGGTTGAGCGCCCCCGACTCGTCGGCCTCCCAGTGCCCGAAGCTCACCCAGCGGAGCCGCTCCAGCGGAATGACCTTCGCCACCGCCGCCGACACCAGCGGGAACATCTGGCGCGGCCCCGTGTGGAACAACAGCGCGTCGTCGCCCCGCACCAGGAACTGGTTGAAGGTGAACCCCCCGGCCACCTGATCGGTGAACGTCGACAACCGGTAGATCCCGGCGGCGATCTCGTCGACCTGTGTCTCCATGTCCGCTTTGCTCCTCCCTCGGTGCTCGACTCGCCGACGACGTTACGCCGTCACCCCGCTCAGCGTCGCCGCGGCCGGATCAGACGGCGGGTCTCGTCGGAGACCGGCCCGCCGAGGATGGCGGTCACCACGTCGATCAGGTGGCTGACGAACAGGCGGTCGTCGGCGTGCGGCCCACCGGCCGCCCGCCGCCCGAGCTCCACGGCGGTGTGCAACAGGGCCGTGAACCGGCGATGGAGCCGGATCGATTCCTCGGCCAGGAACGGGTCGACCAGAGCCCGCCAGCGGAACATGCTGTTCGACGGGTCCGTCCGCCACCGGTCGCCCAGCGCCGGCCGGGGCCGGCTCAACAGGTCGGCCTGGATCCGCAGGTACTCGGGCCCGCCGTCGGGGTCGGACAGCTTGGCCGCCAGCGGCCGGACCAGCGCCGCCGCCAGCGGCCGCAGTTCGACGCCCGCCGCCGGGCTCGCCTCGTACTCATCCAGCAAGGCGTGCCGGGCGGCCTCGATGGCCGGCTCGTGCTTGGCCACGATGGCCGCCACCACACCGGCCCGGTCGGTGAAGTGGTACTGGAGGGCGATGGTGTTGCGGGCCCCCGACTCCCGGGTGATCTCCCGCAGGCTGACGGCGTCGATGCCCCGCTCGGCGAAGAGGCGCTCGGCGGCGGCGAGCAGCCGGGCGGGAGTACTCACTCGTCGTTGCCGACCAGGTGCTCGAGCAGTTCGGCGTAGCGGGCCCGGGCCGCCTCCCGGCGGGCGGGGAGGTGGCCGGTGGGCCACAGCCCGTCCACCGGCTTGTAGTCCTTGAGGACCTGGCGGGCCAGGGTGATCTTGTGGACCTCGGTCGGCCCGTCGGCGATGGCCATCACCTGGGCGTTGACCATCATCTTGGCGAAGGGCATCTCGTTGGAGATCCCCAGGGCGCCGTGGAGGTGCATGGCCCGCTGCACCACGTCGAAGAACACCTTCGGCATGGCCGCCTTCACCGCCGCGATGTCCTTGCGGACCTTGCGGTAGTCCCGGTGCTTGTCGATCAGCCAGGCGGTGCGCAGCACCAACAGGCGGAACTGCTCGATCTCGATCCAGGAGTCGGCGATCTTCTCCTGGGTCATCTGCAAGGTGGCCAGCGGCACGGTTTCGACCGCCGACCCCGGCGCCTTGCCCGTCCCCGACTTGCGGACCTGGCGGGAAACGGCCCGCTCGCACATCATGTCGAACGCCCGGCGGACCTGGGCGATGGTCCGCATGGCGTGGTGGATCCGCCCGCCGCCGAGGCGGGTCTGGGCGATGGCGAACGCCCCACCCTCCTCGCCCAGGAGATGGTCGGCCGGGACCCGCACGTTGTCGTAGCGGAGGTAGCCGTGGCTGGCCTCTTCGGCCGGCTCGGTGCCCACCCCCACGTTGCGGATGATCGACACCCCCGGCGCGTCGGCCGGGACGATGAACATCGACATCCCCTCGTAGGCGCTCACGTCGGGATTGGTCACGGCCATCACCAGCAGGAAGCTGGCGTACCGGGCGTGGGACGAGAACCACTTCTCGCCGTTGATGACCCACTCGTCGCCGTCCCGCACCGCGGTGGTCCGGAACAGCGTGGGGTCGGCGCCGGCGTGGGGTTCGGTCATCGAGTAGCAGGACGAGATCGTCCCGTCGAGGAGCGGCTGGAGGTACTTGGCCTTCTGCTCCGCCGTGCCGTAGTGGGCCAGGATCTCGGCGTTGCCGGAATCGGGCGCCTGGCAGCCGAAGACCGACGGGGCCCAGCGGGACCGGCCGAGCAGCTCGTTGAGGAGGGCCAGTTTCACCTGCCCGTAGCCCTGCCCGCCCATCTCCGGCTTCAGGTGGGCGGCCCACAGGCCGTGGTCCCGCACCTTCTGTTGCAGCGGCTGCACCACCGCCAGCGCCCGCTGGTCGCTCTTGTCGTAGGCGTCGCCCAGGACGTAGTCGAGCGGTTCGACGTCCTCCCGGAGGAACCGGTCGACCCAGTCGAGCTTCTCCTGGTACTCGGGTTCGGTTTCGAAGTCCCATCCCATGGGGACGGAGCTTAATGCACTTGCATCAACGGCGGGCCCGGAAGGCGACGTGCAGCTCCTGGAACCCGCCGGAGGCGATGGCCGCCCGGTAGATCGGGGGATCCTCGAGGACCTCGACGCGGTCGAACCGCTCGCTCACATAGGAGAAGGCCTCCTGGGTCTCCATGCGGGCCAGTGGCGCGCCCAGACAGGTGTGGATGCCATGGCCGAAGGCGACGTGCCGGTTGCCCGTCCGCCCGATGTCGAACCGGTCCGGGTCCCGGAAGGCAGAGGGGTCGTGGTTGGCGGCGATCTGCACCAGCAGGACCCGGTCGTTGACCTTGATCTCGGTGCCGCCCAGGACGAGCGGCCGGGTGGCCCACCGGGCGGTGGCCCGCAGCGGCCCGTCCACCCGCAGCACCTCCTCCACGGCGTGGCGGACGAGCGCCGGCTGGTCCTGGAGCCGGCGCCACTGGTCGGGATGGCGCCAGAAGGCGGCGATCCCGTTGGAGATCAGGTTCATCGTCGTCTCGTGACCGGCGAAGACGAGCAGCACGATGTTGGCCACGATCTCGTCTTCGTCGAAACGCTCGGCCAGCTCGTCCTGGGCGGCGAGGATGGCCGAGATCAGGTCGTCCTGCGGCTGGCGGCGCCGCTCCCGCACCACCGACCGGACGTACTCGAACAACGCCTGGGCGCCCTCCTCGGCCTGGCGTTCCCGGTGCTCGACGTGGCCATGGACGAACACCACCGCGCTCATCTGGTCCGACCACCGCTTCACCGGGTCCCGGGCTTCGGCCGGGATCCCGAGGTATTCGCAGATCACCATCACCGGGAGGTGGAAGGCGAAGCCACCCAGGAAGTCGACCGGTTCGTCGACCGGGAGCGCCTCGACGAGTTCGGCGACGAGCCTCCGGGCCCGGGGCCGCAGCCGCTCGATGCTGCGGGGAATGAAGGCCTTGTTGAGCAGCGTGCGCATGCGGGTGTGGAACGGCGGATCCCGCCAGACGAACGACTTGAGCACTTTGGAGAGGTAAGCGTGAAGGCTCGGGTCCTGGAGGGCGTAGTCCTCACCCCAGGGGCCGGCCATCCGGTCCGAGGAGAGCTGCTCGTGGGCCCGGAACCCGGCGGTGACGTCGTCGTAGCGGGTGACGATCCAGCCGTTCCAGCGGGGGTTGAAGTACATCGGCGCGTGCTGGCGCAGCGCGCCGTAGAACCGGCTCGGCTGATTGACCGCGACATCGGACAGGAGATCGTCGAAGTCGATTCCCGGCGCCGAGGTCGAAAGCGGCGTGCTCACCACCCCAGGCTATTACTCGTAGCGCAGCGCCTCGATGGGGGTCAGCTTGGCCGCCCGGTTGGCCGGATAGGCACCGAAGAACACGCCGACCATGGCTGAGACGATGAACGACACCAGGATCGAACCGGGGGAGACCACCGGTTCGAGCGGCCCGACCCGCAGCTGGGCGAAGCCGACGCCGACCGCCACGCCGAGCGCTCCGCCCATGAGCGCCAGGAGCACCGCCTCGACGAGGAACTGGCTGAGGATGTCGCTGCGCTGCGCCCCCAGCGCCTTGCGGATGCCGATCTCTCTGGTCCGTTCGGTCACCGTCACCAGCATGATGTTCATCACCCCGATGCCACCGACGAACAGCGAGATGGCGGCCACGGCGGCCAGCAGCAGGCTGAAGACGAGCGCGGCCTGCTGGCCGGTCTTGAGCAGGCTGGCCTGGTTGAAGATCTGGAAGTCGAGCGGTTCCCCCGGTTTGAGGTCGTGGGTGGTCCGCAGGATCCGGATGGCCTCGGCCTGGGCGGAATCGGTGACTTCCCGCGACGCGGCCTGGATGGCGATCAGCGTGTAGCTGTCGACGTTGCCGACCATGGTCGCCCGCACGGTCGACAGCGGCGCGATGACCACGTCGTCCTGATCGCCGATGCCGCTCGAGCCCTTCTTCTCCAGGAGGCCGATGATCCGGAACCGCACCCCGTTGAAGCTCACCTGCTGCCCGACCGGGTTGGCTCCCTTGCCGAACAGGCCGTCGGCCACCGTCTGGCCCATCACCGCCACCTTGGCGTGGTTCGCCTGGTCCGAATCGTCGAAGAACCGGCCGGCCTCCAGCGTGGCGTTGCGGATCTCGCCGTAGTTGGGTGTGGCGCCGACGAAGGTCTGCAGCGCGTAGGTCGTGCCTTCGGCCACCGCGGTGGCGTTGGTCTGCACCGTCGGCGCGACGTTGATGATGCTCGGCGCTCTCGTCCGGTCGGAGAGGGCGTCGACGTCGGTTTGCGTCAGGCGGATCCGCCGGGCGTTGGTGCCGCCCCGGTCCTGCCCGCCCCGGCTCTGCTGCGGGAAGACGTAGACCGCGTTGGAGCCCAGGGTCTCGATCTGCTTCTGGACGAGATTGGAGATGCCCGTCCCCACGGCGACGAGCAGGATGACGGCCGCCGTCCCGATCAGGATGCCCAGCATGGTGAGCAACGACCGCATCCGGTTGGCCAGCATGCCGCGCAATGCGACGCGAATGCTGTCGATCGTCACCTGCGATCTCACCCCCCAGCTGACCGCCAGCCCAGCCCCGGTCAAAGTGGCACCGGGTGCCACCCATCATCGCTCGGGCGGCGTGAGAATGCGCTGAGGACGCCGCCCTCAGATCCGGCGCATCAGTCGCAGGAGGAGGCGGGACAGGCGGCCGTAGGGCGGGTAGAGCATCTGCGTCCCCGTCAGGCCGGCCACGCCCCGCTGGGTGAAGACCGCCTTGTGGTGCGAGAACGTGTCGAACCCTTCGCGCCCGTGGTAGGCGCCCATGCCGCTGGGGCCGACGCCGCCGAAGGGGCTGGCGTCCTGCAGGTAGTGGAGCAGCGTGTCGTTGACGGTCACGCCTCCACTGGTCGTGCCGGACAGGAGGCGCCGGCGGGTCCCACCGTGGCGGGTGAAGACGTAGAGGGCCAGCGGCCGGGGGCGGGCGTTGACGTAGTCGACCGCGGCGTCGAGGGTCGGATAGCCGATCACGGGCAGGACGGGCCCGAAGATCTCCTCCCGGGCCAGGCGCATGGTGTCGTCGACCCCGGTGACGACCGTGAACGGGATCTTCCGTTGCGGGGCGAGGGTTTCGGGGTCCACGGCGATGGTGACGGTCGCGCCCTTGGCCCGGGCGTCGTCGATCAGCGACCGGATCCGGTCGTAGTGGTGGTCGGCGACGATGGAGGTGACCTCGTCGTCGCCGCCCGGGCCGGGTTGGAGCTTGCGGGCGACGGCCACCGCCGCCTCGGCGAAGCGCTGCTCCTCACCCTGGGGGACGAGCACGTAGTCGGGCGCGATGCAGGTCTGGCCGGCGTTGAAGAGCTTCCCCCAGGTGATGCGGGAGGCGGCCCGGTCGATGGGGTAGCCGGCGTCGACCACCGCCGGGCTCTTGCCGCCGAGCTCGAGGGTGACCGGCGTGAGGTTCTCGGCCGCGGCCCGCATGACCTCCCGTCCGACGGCGGTGGAGCCGGTGAAGAGCAGGTGGTCGAAGGGGAGAGCCGAGAACCGCCGGGCCACCTCGACCTCACCGCCGGTGACGAAGATCTCAGCTTGGGAAAACTGCTCGGCCACCAGCCGGGCGAGCAGCGCGGCGGTGTTGGGCGTCAGCTCCGACATCTTGACCATGGCCCGGTTGCCGGCGGCAATGGCCGCCGCCAGCGGCGCCAGCGTCAGGTGCACCGGGTAGTTCCAGGGAGCGATGATGCCGACGACGCCTTTGGGCTGGGCCACCACCCGGTTGGTGCCGGGCAGGAACCAGATCGACGTGCCCCGGAGGCGGGGCAGCGTCCAGAGCGGAAGGTGGCGGCGGGCGTAGCGCAGCGAGTGGGCCGAGCCGACGATCTCGGCGATCTCCGTCTCGGTGCGGGACCTGGTGCCGAAGTCCTCGTGCAGGGCTTCGGCCAGCGGGACACGGTTGCGGAGGACGAGGAGCTCCAGCGTCTTGAGCGCCTCCCGCCGGGCGGCCAGCGAAGGGGCGCCGTGGCGGGCGAAAGCCGCCCGCTGCTCGTCGAAGATGGATTCGAGGTCAGCCATCGTTCACCCCCGGCTCGCCCAGTGGTTCACCGACCAGCTGTGCGGATAGGCCAGCGCCAGCCGGGACAGCGGTGGCCGGCTGACCAGAGCGTTGACGACCCCGGCGAGGCGGGTCGTCTCGAACCACCACAGGTCGTTCCACCACACGTAGCGGCGCAGGGCCCGGTGGACGGCCTCTTCCGGATCGGCGCCCCGCAGCAGCGCCTCGGCGGCGATGACCGCGCCGATGGCCCCGCCGAGGATGCCGTCGGCGTAGTAGGCCACTCCGCCGGGCGTGCAGAGACTTCGCATCTCCAGCGTGCCGGGTGCCGAGCGTTGCCACTGCCCGAGCGGCGGGGCGGGGATCATGCCGCCGAAGAGCGTCACGTCGCGATCGACGGGTTCGAGGCCCACGGCGTCGGCCACGGCCCGCACCTCGTCGGCCAGGATCTCGACCTCCCGGGCCTTGTCGAGTCCGTCGAGGGAGCGGCGAGGGGCGACCATGAGGCCGTACCAGCTGGCGTCGGGGGACAGCGGATCGGCGAAGGGTGTGAAGTAGCCGACGTCGATCGCGTTGTTCCGGTGGACGAGCGGAGCAAAGCAGGTGGCCGGCGTCAGCGGGCGGCGGATCCCGCCGGGCCGGACCCGCAGCGCCATCTGGGCGGCGAGGGTGACCCGGGTGATCGGCGGCGCCGGTCGCCCGAACAGCGTCGGGTTGGTGGTCAGGTTGACGAGGAGCGGCCGCTTTCCGAGGGCCAGCGACCGGGCGTCGTCGAGGGAGGCGACCGCCTCGTCGGTCTCGACGATGCCGTCGGAGTGGAGGAGCTCCCGTACGGCGTTGGCGATGCGCGTGTTGCGGGCGCCGTACATGATCGGCCGGCCCAGGCCGTGGCGGCCGCCCTGCCAGGCCGTCGGACGGGAGAATGACGCCCGGCCGGTCGTCGGATCGACCGTGACGATGGCGGTCGTCTGCCGGGTGGCGACGGGCTGGCCGGCCGCCTGCGGCCCGATGACCTGCCGGATGAAGGTGGCCTGCGGGCAGGCGAGGGCATAGCTGATGAAGTCGGCGGCCGTCCCCCGCATCGAGACGCCGTTGCGGAGCTGGCGGGTCTCCTCGACCGGCGGCCCGGCCACGACCACCCGCCCGGCGAACTGCGGGCTCCGGGCCAGGCGGGCGGCCAGGGTGTAGGCCGTGATGCCCTTGCCGCCGGCGATGACGACCGAGTCGTAGACCGGCCGCTGCGGGGTGGGCAGATACTGGTCGATGAACCGGCGGACGGCCCGCATACGGGCGACGTCCGGGCCGGTCGGAACGAAGTCCGGCGACGGAGTCGCCGGAGGAGCAATGACCGTTTCCAGCGTGGCGACCATGGCCGCCAATCATTCAGGATGGACTATTGATTGTCAATCGCTCCCGGCCGCTTTCGTGCGCCGCCGGCTGACGGCCGGGGGGTCTTCCAGCACCGACTCCCAGAAGCTGATCACGGCCTGTTCGAACAGGTAGCCCATCCGGATGGGGACCTGGTGGGGGCGGAGCCGCTCGAACCGGGTCATCTCCTTGGCCAGGGCGTCGTACTCCGCCAGCCGCTCCCGGTGGAGGGCGATCTGTTCCTCGGCCAGGCGACGGATGCGGGCCGGGCTCGTCAGCCCGGAGAAATACAGCTTGAGCAGGCCGAGATCCCGCACCTCGGGGTGCTCCTTCGTGGGCGCCTCCAGCCACCGCTGCAGCTCCTCCCGGCCGGCGTCGGTGATGGAGAACAGCCGGCGCCGCCGACCGTGCGGTTCCTGGTACTCGGACAGCAGGCCCATCGCCGCCAGGCGGCCCGGCTCGACGTAGAGCTGGGAGTGGGGGAAGTCCCAGAAGTAGGCGATCGACTTGCTGACGGCCCGTTTGAGGTCATAGGGCGTCGACGGGCCGAGTTCGGCGATGAACCCGAGCACCAGATAGGCGCTCGGCCCGAGCTTCGCCTTCACCATTCGACCACCACCATGGAGCCGCCACCGTTCACGTCAGACGGTAGCAGCGCGATGGTCAGAATTCGGAGGTCACCTCTTGGTGGGTGTCGACGGGGAGGACCCGTTCCAAGCCGAGGGCGCGGAGGACGGGCGCGTCGGTGATGCTGAACAGGAGGGCGTCGCCGTCGGGGGCGTGGTGCTCGTGCAGCGCCCACGGTGGGACGGCGAACATGTCGCCCCGCTCCCAGGCGAAGCGGACCCCGTCGATGATCGTCTCTCCCCGGCCCCGGAAGGCCTGGTACACGACGGAGTGGACGTGGCGGTGGGGCGTCGTGCGCACGCCGACCCGCAGCAACTGGATCGTGGCGTCGATGGTGGGCAGGACCGGCCCGCCGGTGTCGGGGTTGGTGTAGCGGTGCAGGACGTCGTCGTGCGGATCGGGATCGGCCCGCCGGGCCTCGAGGGCCGCTTCGGTGTCGGCCCACGGATAGCGCAGCACCGGCGACGGCTGGCCGGGCTGGGCGCCGACCGGCGACGGGGATCCGCCGCAACCGGGCTCCTGCAGTTCACCGGTGGGGTAGAACTCGAAGAACTGGGCGTCGAGGTAGCAGGCCAGCGGGAGATCGAGGCCGTCGAACCACGTCATCGGCTCGTCGGAGTTGTTCTGGTGGTCGTGCCAGGCGTAGGCCGGCGTGAGGACGAGGTCGCCGGGAGCCATGTTGAGCCGCACGCCGTCGACAGTCGTCCACGCTCCCGACCCTTCCACCACGAACCGCAACGCCGAAGGGCTGTGCCGGTGGCCGGGGGCCGACTCGTGGGGGCCGAGGTACTGCACCGCTCCCCACAGCGTGGCGGTGGCGCCGTACACCGAGTCGCCGTAGGCCTCGACGAGGCCGGGATTGATGGCCGCCAGCACCCGCCGGTCGCCGCCCCGGTCGATCGGCACGAGCTTGCCGGCCTGCTCCGCCAGCCGGGCCAGGTCCTCGTAGCGCCACAGCCAGGCCTTGGCCCGGGGTCGGGGTTCGAACGGCATGATCTTCGTGTTGATCCGCCACAGCGCTTCGAGGTGGTGCCGACGCAGCTCGGCGTAGAAGTCATCGAGGGCGGCGTCGGTCACAGCCCTCCTTTCAGCTTGGCGGCGATGTCGTCGCGCAGCCTCTTCTTGTCGACCTTGCCGACGTTGGTGACGGGCAGGGCGTCGACGATCTCCAGCCGCTCCGGCCATTTGAACCGGGCCACGCCCCGACCTTCGAGATAGGCCGACAGCGCCGCCAGGTCGAGCTTCTCGTCGGGCCGCATCACGAGGTAGGCGCAGGTCTGCTCGCCGAGGACAGGGTGCGGCATGGCCACCGCCGCCGCTTCCCGCACGGCGGGATGGGCCAGCAGCAGGTTCTCGATCTCCTCGGCGGAGATGTTCTCGCCGCCCCGGTTGATGAGGTCCTTAGCCCGGCCCTCGACGATGAGGTTGCCGCCGGCGTCTTGCCGGACGACGTCGCCGGTGCGGTAGAACCCGTCGGCGGTAAAGGCTCTGGCGTTGTGCTCCTCCGCCCGGTAGTAGCCCCGGATGGTGTACGGCCCCCGGGTGAGGAGCTCGCCGGGCTCGCCATCGGGGACCGGTTGCCCGTCGGGGCCGACGATGAGGATCTCGTCAGCGGGCGACACCGGGCGGCCCTGCGTTCCGACGACGACGTCCTCCGGGTCGTCGAGTCGCGTGTAGTTGAGGAGCCCTTCGGCCATGCCGAAGACCTGCTGCACCTGGCAGCCGAAGGCCGGGCCGATCCGGCGGGCCACCTCGGGGACGAGCCGGGCACCGCCCACCTGGAGGACCTCGAGACTGGAGAGGTCGAAGCGGTGGTCGGCACCGGCCTCCAGCCAGCGGATCACCAGCGCCGGCACCAGGGCGGTGATCGTGACCTGCTGGGCCTCGACGGCGGCCATGGCGTCCTCCGGCTTCGGCGACGGCGCCATCACCACCCGCCCGCCGGCGGCCAGCGCACCCATCAGGCCCGGGCAGCCGAGCGGGAAGTTGTGGGCCGCCGGCAACGCCACCAGGTAGACGGTGGACGGGTTGAGCCCGCTCACCTCCGAGGCGGCGGTCACGTTGTAGGCGTAGTCGTCGTGCGTCCGGGGGATCAGCTTGGGGAGGCCGGTGGTCCCGCCCGACAGCAGGAAGAGGGCGACGTCGGACGGATCGGGGGGATCGGCGTCGGCCGCCGCCCGGGCGTCGGCGGCATCGATCGGATCATCGAGCAACCGGCGGAGGTTGACGACGCCGTTGCGGTCGTCGTCCGGTCCGTCGAGGAGGAGGATGTGGCGCAGCGACGGTGAAGCCTTGCGGGCGGCCAGGCCGAGTTCCCCGTACCCGAAGCCGCCGAAGGACTCGCAGGCCAGATAGGCCACCGCTTCGGAGTGCGACACCAGGTAGTTGATCTCGTGCTCCCGGTGGGGCGGGAGGGCGAAGACCGGCAGCACCCCGAGGCGCAGCAACCCGAACACCACCGCCGGGAACTCCACGACGTTGGGCAACTGCAGCACGACCCGGTCCCGGCGGGCGAGGCCGAGGCGGCGCAGCCCGGCGGCCACCCGGTCGGCGGCGGCGTCGAGCTCGGCGTAGCTCATACCGGCACCGCGGGCGTCGCTCACCGCGGTGCGGTCGCCGCCGGCCTGGGCCCAGCGGCGCAGCAGGTCGCCGAGCCGCTCCCCGCGCCAGTACCCGGCAGCGCGGTAACGCCGGGCGAACTCCTCGGGGAAGGGGACGAAGCCCGGCAGTGTCACCGGAGGGACCGCAGCTGATCGAGGTGCCCGGCCTTGTGGCCGATGACGTAACGGTCGAAGAAGGCCGACAGCGGCTCGGGGCCGTACTTCACGTTCTCGGTCTTGGCGTCGACCCCTTCGTCGGTGAGCGCGTCGAGCTCCGCCGCCAGCTCGGCGAAGGCCGCTCGCATATCGGCCACGAGCACGTCGAGCTGCTCGGCCGGCGATTCCACCGCCGCCAGCCGCACCGGGTGCTCATGGGTGCGGCCGACCACCGCCGACGGGTCGTTGCGCCAGCGGCGCAGCTCGCCGGCGAAGAAGCGGGGAAACTCGCCGAGGTGGGCCAGCACCTGGGCCGCTGACCATTCGCCGTCCGGCGCCTCGGTGAGACGGTGGGGGTCGAAGGACTCCGCCTCGGCCAGCAGGGCCTCGTCGAGCCGGGCGTTTTCGGCCCGGATCTCCTCGGCCTTCATCCCTTGTCCTCCACCATGAGATTGCGGCAGAGGCCGATTCCTTCGATGGCCGTCTCCAGGACCTGGCCCGGGGCGAGGAAGACCTTGGGGTCCCGGCCGGCGCCGACGCCGGCGGGTGTGCCGGTGGCGATCAGATCGCCGGGTCGCAGCGTCGTGAACTGCGAGGCGTAGCTGACGATGGCGGCGGGTCCGAAGAGGAGGTCGCAGGTCCGGCCGGTCTGCATCCTCTGGCCGTCGACCGTGCAGGTGACCTCGAGGTCGGCGGCGTCGCCGATCTCGTCACCGGTGACGAGGAACGGGCCGACGGGTGTCGAGGCCTCGAAGTTCTTGCCCTGGTCCCACTGGGTCGTGCGCCACTGCCAGTCCCGCATCGAGATGTCGTTGACGACCGTGTAGCCGGCGATGCAGGCGGCGGCGCCGGCTTTGTCGACCCGGCGGGCGGGCTGCCCGATGACCACGCCCAGCTCGACCTCCCAGTCGACCTCGGCCGACAGGTGCGGGATCACCAGGTCGTCGTAGGGGCCGGTCAGGGTGTCGGGAAACTTGATGAACAACGTGGGGTGGTCGGGGAACCCTCGACCCATCTCCTCGATGTGACTGCGGTAGTTGAGCCCGACGCAGATGACCTTGGTGGGGCGGACGACCGGGGCCAGGTCGGCGCCGGCCAGCGGGATACGCTCGCCGGCCGCCCCGCCCGTCGCGTCCCTCCAGCCGGCTTCGGCCAGGAGGGCGACGACGTCGGGATAGGGCAGCGGGACGAGCTCGTCGCCGTCGAGGCGGGCGGCGGCGGTGGTGCCGTCAGGCCGGCGGACGGTGGCCAGGCGCATGATCAGTGACCTCCTGCCGCCAGAGCGGCGGCATCGGCGGCGGCATCGACAGTACCGGGCTCCGCCCCGCCGCCGATCACCACGACGTCGAGCGCCAGGAGCCGGCCGCCGGGCGTGGCCCGCAACGGATTGACCTCGATCTCGTCGAGGTCGGGAACGGCGTCGAGCAGCGCGCCCAGCGACGTGACGGCCGCCGCCACCGCGGTCCGGTCGACGCAATCGTGAGCGGGCGCCCCGGCCGCCGTACCGGTGGCCGGCTCATCGCCGGCGACTCCTGACGCCCCGAGGATCTCGTCGAGCATCCCGGCCGCCGTCGCCTCGCTCAGCGGAGCGGGCCGGACGACGACGAGCTCCCGCGCTTGCGCGAGATCGCCGCCGAGTCCGAGCAGCACGATCGGCCCGAACACCGGGTCCCGCCGGGCGCCGACGATCAGGTCGAGCCCGGGCGGCGCCGTCTCCTCCACGAGGTAGCGGCGGGTGCCGGCGGCGTCGAGCGCGTCGAGGGCGGCGTCGAGGTCGTCGCCCGACCGCACGCCGAGGCGGACGCCACCGACCCGGGCCTTGTGCAGCACGACCGGCTCGAGCATCTTGACCACGGCCGGCCCACCGAGCTCGGCCAGGGCGGCGTGGGCGTCGACCCGGTCGTCACACGCCACCCGGGAGGGGGTCTCGATACCCAGCCAGGCCAGGAGCCGCTTGCCCTCGTGCTCCCCGACGGGCAGTTCGAACCGCTCGGGAACGACCAGCCGGACGGGTTGACCCGCCGCCGCCCGGGCGGCCCGGGCCCGGGCGTCGTCGACCAGGGCGCGCACGCCGGCGACCGCTCCGGCCACACCGTCGTACGCCGCGACACCGATGGCGGCCAGGGCCTGGCGGGCGTCGGCGACATCGGCCGGCGGCCCACCGGTGGCAACGACGATCGGCGGGCCGGCCCCGTCGGACCGGGTGGGGGGCGGGCCGGGCGCGGCGGACCGGTTGGCGGGCGGGCCGGGCGCGGCCGCCGCCGGGCGACGAGCGGCGAGCCGTTGGGCGGCGGCGCTCACCGCGGCGGTGAGGTCGAAGGCGCCCGGTTCGAGAAGGGCGTACGTCGCCAACAGGTCGATGGCCGGATCGGCGCCCACGGCGGCGAGGACGTCGGCGAAGGTCTCGCCGGGGCGCCCGGTGTCGACCGGGTTGCCCTGATGGGTGATGGCCGGGAGGACTTCGGCGAGCCGGCCGGTCGTGGACTGCTGGAGTGCCGGCACTGATACGCCGACGGTCTTCAGCCGGTCGGTGAACAGCACCGCCGGCCCCGCCTGCCCGGTCACCAGGCCGACGCCGGGATCGGGATCGGCCGGAAGCCGGCCCTTGTCCAGCGCGACGAGGGCGTCGACCAGCTCCCGTTCGTCATCCACCAGGACGGCTCCGGCCGAACGCAGCACGGCCCGGGCGGTGCGCCAGGCCGGAGTGAGTGCCCCCGTGTGGGAGCGGGCGAAGTCCCCGACGTCGTTGCGCCCCACGACGAGCGCCACGACGGGAGCGAGAACAGCGACGCGCTCCACCGCCTCGGCCAGCCGCCGGCCGTCGGTGACACCCTCGACGTGCAAGGCGACGGGCCCCGGCGGCCCGGCCGTCGGAGACGCTGGGGCGGAATCGTTCCGCCAACGCGTGGGGGAAGAGCCGTTGCCGACCCTTCCCGGCCCTGAGGAAGCGAGATGGTCGAGGACGTCGGCGGCGGTGACGTCGATGCCGTTGCCGATGCCGACGCCGAGATGCAGCCCCAGCCCGGCGTTGGAGAGCAGGAAGGCGACGGCATGGAGGATTCCGCCGCTGCCGGCGACCATGCTCACACTGCCGGCCGGGATGGTCCCCGCCCCCGGGACGAAGCTGGCGACCAGATCACGCCCGGGGGCCAGAAACCCCGAGGTGTTGGGCCCCAGCAGGCGCAGGCCGGTCTCGGCCACCACCGCCGCGACATCGGCCTGGTAGGCCGCGCCCGGCCCGCCCGCCTCGGCGAACCCACCGGCGCAGACCAGCGCCGCCCGGACGCCGGCTGCGGCCGCGTCGGCCAGCGCTCCGGCCGTCGCCGGTGCCGGCACACAGAGCACGGCCAAGTCGATCGTCGCCCCGGTGGCGTCCACGGCTTCGGCGACCGAGCGGTGCACCCCGGCCGCCGGGTCGGGCCGGCGATCATTGACCAGCAGCAGGGGGCCGGGAAACGACTCCAGCGAACGGGCCATGGCGGCGCCGAGCTTGCCCGGCGAGGCCGACGCCCCGATCACGGCGATGCCCCGCGGCTCGAACAACGCCTGCAGCCCGGACGCAACCGTCATGCGGGCGCCCCGGCACCGGTGGCCTCGGCAGCCCAGGACTCGGCCACGGCCTCCGAGGCGCCGACCAGGTCGGCGCGGCCGGACAGCACCAGCGTCGCCGCCTGGGCGGCGCGGAGGCTGTCGTCGACCAGCAGGGCGGGGACGCCCCGCACCATGCGGGCCTCCTCGCACAGCAGGACTCTGGTCACGGGTGAACCCCCGCCGACGGCCACCAGCACGGCTCCGGCGCCGATACCGGCTTCGAGATCGGCGATCGCCGGACGAAGTCCGGCCTCGTTGTCGGGCGCCGTCAGCCACAGCCCCCAGTCGCCCCCCGCCGGCGGAGGATCACCCGGCCGGCGCAACGGCACGACCTCGTCACCTCCGGAGCGCACCACCGGCCCGCCGCCGCCGGCACCGGCCGCCGACCCGTCCGGCGGAACGACCGACACCACCCGTCCGTCGACCTTGCGGCCGCCGACCGACAGTGGCGTGGCCAACGGAGGAGCGCCGAACCGCCGCAGCCACCAGTCCGACACGTCGGCCACGAACCGGGGATCCCGGGTCGCCAGCTTGTCGAGGGGAATCGCCCGGGAGAAGAAATGGAAGGCGAACTGCGGCGCGTCGAGATGGTCGTGGTAGCGACCGAAGTGCTCCCACCACGACAAGCTCGGCCCGGCCGCCCCCTGGATCTTGTCGACCGGCGGGCGGCGGGCGGTCTCGAAGGCGGCCAGGGCGGCGTCGAGGTCGCCGCGGTACTCCGTCAGGCACTGCACGAGGGCGGCCGCATCCTCCATGGCCATCTTGGTGCCCGAGCCGACCGAGAAGTGGGCGGTGTGGGCGGCGTCGCCGAGGATCACGACGTTGCCCGATCGCCAGCGGCCACAACGGATCGTCCGGAAGTTGCCCCACCGGGAGTTGTTCACCAGCAGCGGATGACCGTCGAGGTGCTCGGCGAACAGCGCCTCGAGATAGGTCTGGGAGGCGAGGTCGCTCGGGCCCGGCGGCTGGCTGACGTCGAAGGCGTCGAGCCCGGCCCGGCGCCATGACTCCTCGTCGGTCTCGACGATGAAGGTGCTGGCGTCGGAGCCATACGGATAGCCGTGGACGGCGAAGACGCCGTCGGGCCCCCGTTCGTGGATGAAGGTCAGGCCGTCGAAGAGCTTGGTGGTGGCCAGCCAGATGAACTTGGCCGAGGCCACGGTGACCGACGGCTGCAGTTCCACCTCCAGGTGGCGGCGGACGGCCGAGTTGGCACCGTCGGCCCCCACCACCAGGTCGTAGTCGCCCGACAGCCGCAGCGGGTCGGGCACGTCGTGCTCGAAGCGGAGATCGACACCGGCGCCGGCCGCCTGCTCGTGGAGAAGGCGCAGCAGCGCCATGCGGGCGATGGCCGCCATGCCGTTGCCACCGCAGCGCCACTGTTCGCCGTGGATGCGGACCTCGATCTCGTCCCAGTGGACGCCGTGATCGGTCAGTGCCCGCAGCAGGACCGGGTCGACGTCGTCGATGCCCCGGAGCGTGGCGTCGGAGAACACGACGCCGAACCCGAACGTGTCCTGGGGGCGGTTGCGCTCGAAGACGACGACCTCGGCCGACGGGTCGGCCAGCTTCAGCAGCGTGGCGGCGAAGAGACCTCCGGGCCCCCCACCGACGATGGCGATTCGCACGAACGAAAGCATAACGTATTTGCAACGACAGACGCAATAGTGCTAGCTTTACGGTCGTGCCGCAGCAAGGGGGTCGAGGATGAGGCGCTTCCGCAACTGGATCGCGACGTTCGGCGCGCTGGCGCTCGGGGTGGCGGTGCTTCCCGGGGGAGTCGGGGCGGAGGCGGCGCCGCCCGTCCGGCCGACGGTCGAGACCACCACACCGGGGCTGCCGCCGGCCATCAACGGGGTGGCGCCCGGCCCCGAGATCCTCCACCGCCCGCCGGCCCGGGCGCCGCAGTTCGAGAACACCGGCGTCTGGACGGCCGAGCCGACCAAGGTCTGCATGACCAGCGCCTACCGGTCGGGTGAGTTCCTCTACCAGGACTGCCTGTGGGACGACAACGGGGGCGGGCCCGCCTACCGCTGGTGGTACTACACGGCGTTCAAGACCTACCGGTATCCCACGAATCCCGCCTACCGGAACAACGCCGCCGACATCGTCGAGGTCCGGCTCAAGCCGCTCGACGACGCCACCGCCCTGCGGGTCACCTACAACACGATGGTCGACCCCGACCTGGTGGCGACCACGATCGCCCTCGGCGGCGACGCCGGCCAGCCGGTCGAGGTGCCCCATGGCGCCAACACGAAGATGCCGGCCGAGGTGTTCGTCACCGCCCACGGCAATAGCGGCGACATCGTCGACGCCGCCACCGGCCGGGCCCGGCCGGAGCAGCCGGCGGTCACGACCGACCTCGAGCGCCGCCAGGTCGAGATCCGCATTCCCTACTCCGCCTTCGATCCCCGGGGTGACAGCGCGGTGCGGGTCGGGGTCGCCGCCGGTCTGTGGGACCGGGCCGGCAACCGTTACCTCGTTCCCCGCCAGGGCGACCCGACCGGCACCGAGCCGGGCGGCGGGACCGGCGAGCGCCCGTCCGCCTTCTTCAATGTGGCCTTCCGCTACGACGAGCCCTTCGAGTCCGCCTGGCGCGACCACCTGCAGCTGGCGGCGGTGGAGAAGGGCGACGTCAGCCCGTTCTTCGCCACGGTCGACTTCACCAAGCTGGCCGCCGGTGTCGACGACGACATGGTCGGGCAGCGGGGCGGCGTCCCGGCCACCGGGTTCATGAGCATGCTCTTCGCCAGCCACTTCGAGACCAACCAGGGGCGGCGGATCCCGAGCGATCCCAACGGGCCGCGCCCGGGCAGCTTCAGCCAGCAGAACGGCTTCTCGCAGGGTTCACCGGGGAAGAACTCCCGGCCCGGGCTGGCCTTCGGCTGGCCGTGCCGCGATGACTGCACCCCCGACCTCGCCGGCCGGCTGCAGCGCTACCTCGTCTACGTCCCGAATGTGGCCCCGCCGCCGTCGGGCTACGGGACCCTGCTGTGGCTCGGGGGCTACGCCATCAACGCCGGCGACGTCGTCTACGGCGAACGCGACCTCTACCGCGCCGTCGGCGAGCGGCCCGACAACCCGACGCTGGTGGTGGGGACCGACGCCCGCGGCGCCGACCAGTGGGGCTACGGGCAGAGCGGCGCCAGCAACTTCGAGACGTGGGCCGACGTGGCCCGCCGCTTCAAGCTCGACCCGTCCAGGACGGCCATCGGCGGGTTCTCCAGCGGCGCCTACAGCGCCAACAAGCTGGCGCTGACGTTCCCCGACGTGTTCGGCAAGGCCTTCCCCTGTGACGGTCTCGACGTCGCGCCGTCGTTCCCGACGCAGAACGGCGTCGCCGACGAGCTGCCCGTCGACACCACGACGGTGCACGAGCCGGGTTCCCGGATCAGCGAGCTGCTGCCGTCCCGCCGCAACCAGCCGGTCATGGAGTGGGCGGGCAGCACCGACGACTTCATTCCCTACAACATCACCCGCAAGCGGGCCGACATCTACGCCCGAGGTGAATACGACTACGAGTTCGTCACCTGGCACGGCGTCGCCTCCGGGCACCTGCTGATA
Organism: Actinomycetota bacterium; assembly: GCA_040756995.1. Classification (GTDB taxonomy): domain Bacteria; phylum Actinomycetota; class Acidimicrobiia; order IMCC26256; family BP-133; genus BP-133. Next base: position 106,430 of record JBFLYK010000005.1, read on the forward strand.
TGCAACAACGGGACGTTCGACATCCTCACCCGGTGGCTGGGCGATTCGCGTCGGGTCGTCGACCCGGTCCACGTCACCTACGTCCGCAACCCGCTCATGGATGATCCGGGCGCCGGCCTCGTCGGCAACCGGGCCTACTGGGTCTCGGGCATCGAGACCCGGAATCGGGCGCTGGGCCGGATCGACGTGATCTCCGGCGGCTTCGACGTCGGGCCGGCCGAGATCCACCAGAAGTCAACGGAGAACCTCTCGATCCCGAGCGACGGCATCTACCTGGGCAGCGGGTTCGATCAGCCCGACAAGCGCTCCGCCCTGCCGCAGAACCCCTACACCCGGGAGTACCGGCACCTGGACGCCGGGCCGTCGCAGACCCCGAGCGACACGCTCACGATCACGGCCCGGAACATCGGCTCGATCGTCATCGACATCGCCCGGGCCAAGGTGAGCTGCGACGCCAAGCTCGACGTCCGGAGCGACGGGCCGCTGTCGGTCACGCTCCTCGGCTGTGGGGGAGATCCGCAGACGTTCGGCTGATCGCCGCCGGTTCCCCGGTGGCCTGCAGCACCTGTTCGTAGTGGGCGACGGCCGGCGCCCGCAACAGGTCGAAACCGGCCAGGAACAGGTCGTGGGCCTGGCGGCCCCGCCAGCCGGCCGGCTCCAGCTCGGGCGGCAGCCCCGGGTCCTTGAAGGGGAACATGCGGTACTCGTGGATGAAGCGGGTCCGCTCGACGAGGGCGTCGGCGCCCTGCGGTTGACGGCGCTGCCAGGCCTTCACCCTCGGTTCCCAGGTGGCCAGGAATTCGGCGTACTCGTCGTTGAGCGCCTCGAGGTCCCAGCAGCGGGCGGCCATCTCCCGGTCCTCCTCCAGGCCGCTGGACTGGGCCATGAGGAGCTGGAGGCGGCCGTCGGGCTCGCCTTTCCAGGCGTCGGCGACCTGGGCCCGCCGGTCGTGGGGGGAGATCCAGGCCGAGGCGGCCAGGGGCCCGAACCCCAACCACGACAACGTCTTGCGCAGCCGGTCGCGGCTGGCCCGGGCCGACTCCGGGATGCTGTAGATGGCCAGGCACCACTGCCCGGGCCACGGTTCGGGCGGCCGCTCGAAGATGCGCTCCCGGCCGGTGTCGAGCAGGCGCCAGCCTTCCTCGGTCAGGGCGTAGCGGCTCTGGCGCCCGACTCGGCTCGACTCGAACCATCCTTCCTTGCGGAGGCGGGCCATGAGGACGCGCACGACGTCCTCGCCGATGCCGAACGGGCCGAGCAGCTCGACCAGCGCCCGGAGGCCGATCTCCCCGCCGTCGTAGCGGATGTACTCGCCGAAGAGATCGAAGACGATCGACCGCAGCTTCACGGCCCCAGCCTAGGAGGTCGGCGCGTCAGTAGAGTGGCTGGCGATGCAGCTCGGATTCTCTCTTCCCTTCGCCGGCTCGTGGGCCACGCCGGACAACCAGGTGACGGTGGCCCGCCGGGCCGAGGAGCTGGGCTACTCGTCGCTGTGGGTGGCGCAGCGCCTGCTCTACCCGGTCGAGCCCCGCGACGAATATGCGTCGGCTCCGGGTCAACCGTGGCCGGAGGCCTTCGAGAGTGTCGTCGACCCGATCGTGACGCTGAGCCACGTGGCCGGGGCCACCCGGCGCATCCGGCTGGGGTCGGCCACGCTGATCGCCGTCTTCGCCTCGCCGGTGGTGCTGGCCAAGCAGCTGGCCACGCTCGACATCGTCTGTGACGGCCGCCTCGACGTCGGGCTGAGCCTCGGCTGGTCGCAGGACGAGTACGAGGCGTGCGGCGTCCCGTTCCAGGAAAGGGGCGCCCGCCTCGACGAGTTCATCCGGTGCCTGCAGGCGCTGTGGGACGACGATCCCGTGGAGTTCGCCGGCCGCTTCTATTCGGTTCCCCCTTCGTTGTTCCTGCCGAAACCGCGGCAGCGTCCCCGTCCGCCGATTCTGGTCGGCGGGTATGCCGCAGCCACGGTGCGGCGGGCGGCGACGCTGGGGGACGGATACCTCGGCGGCAACGTCCCCCTGGCCCGGGTCGTCCCGCTGGTGGAACAGCTCCGTTCGGCGGCGGCCGATGCCGGCCGGGATCCGGCGTCGCTGCGGGTCGTGTCCCGCGGCGTCGTCCGCCTCTTCGACTCGGCCCTCGACGGTGACGACCGCCGGCCGCTGTGGGGATCGCTCGACCAGATCCGGGCCGATGTCGACCGCTACCGCGACGCCGGCCTCGACGAGCTGTTCTTCGAGCTGAACTTCGACCCGACCTTCGGCTCCCGCGACGCCGACGCCAAGGCCTCGATGGCCACGGCTCTGCACCTGCTGGAGGTGCTGGCGCCGGCGGCCTGAACGCCGGCTTACCGCAGGGCTTCGGCGAGGGCCTGGTAGGCGGGGATGAGGTCGTTGCCGATGACCTGGATGCTGATGTGGTCGGCGCCCGCTTCCAGGTGGGCCCGCAGACCCCGGGCGACGGTCTCGGGGTCGCCGTGGAGCACCAGGGCGTCGACGAGCCGGTCGCTGCCGCCGTCGGCCAGGTCGTCCTCGGAGAAGCCGAAGCGCAGCAGGTTCTGGCGGTAGTTGGTGAGCTCCAGATAGCGCTTGAGGACCTTCCGGCCGAGCGTCCGGGCCCGGTCGGCGTCGGTGTCGAGCACCACCTTGTGCTCGGGGGCGAGCAGCGTGTCGGGCCCGACGATCTTGCGGGCGAGGGCGGTGTGGTCCGGTGTCGTGAGATAGGGATGGGCGCCGGCGGCCCGGGCGGCCGCGATCTCGAGCACCCTCGACCCGAGGGCGGCCAGGATGCGCCGGCCGGCCGGCACGCCGGCGTCGTCGAGCTGGTCCAGGTACTCGACGATCTTCTCGGAGGGCTTGCGGTATTCGGTGGTGTGTTCCCGATGGCCGATGCCGACGCCGAGCATGAACCGGCCCGGATGCTTGGCCGCCAGCCGCTGGTAGGAGGCGGCCACCGTGGCGGCGTCGTCCTTCCACATGTTGACGATGCCCGTCGCCACCGTGATCCGCTCGGTGGCATCGAGCAGCGCCTCCGCACTCTGCAGATCACCGTCGGGTGACCCGCCGATCCAGAACGTCCCGTAGCCGAGCCGTTCCGCCTCCGCCGCCAATTCCGGCGTCGCGTTGCCCGTGAACTGCCAGATCCCGATGGTGCCCAGTGCCGCACTCATGCCCCGGGACAATACGCTTCCCGATAGTGGCTCGCTCGCCGTCATCACCGGCCGAACGCCGCAAGCTGAGCGAGCGGTCGGCCCGGTTGTTATACGGCCGTGGTGGAGCTGGCCACGGAGAAGAACGTGCAGCCCCAGGCCCCGGCCTTCACCGAGTGGGCCATCCCGGCGGGAATGTAGGCGTAGCTCCCGGCGTGGAGCTGGCGGCCCAGGACCCGGCAGGTGCCCTGCACGACGGTGATCTGATGGTCCGAGTCCCGGTCGTCCCAGCGGAGCTCGGCGCCGGCGTCGGCGTGCACGAGTTCGGGGGCGGCCGGAACATGGGTGATCGTGATGGCGTCAGCGACGGACAACGTCTGCACAGGCTTCTCCTTCACGGAAACCAGTCGACGAAGCCCACCCTGACCGATGCCCTGTCGAGGCGCCAGGGGACAAAGGGCCCTATCTCCAGGCGGCGGCAGATCCGTCCGGTTCGAGTGGCCGGCGTCTACGGAAAGCGGCAGCCCGTGAGTTGTTCGGAGAGTTGCCAGAGGCCGGCGGCGAGGCCGGGGTCGCGAGCCTGGCGGCTGGGGGTCTCCCGGACGGGGCGGCCCCAGACCTGGAACTGCGGGCCGTAGTACTCGCCGCTGTTCGCTTCGGGGTCGGTGGCGGCCCGGACGAACGGCAGGGCGCCCCGGGAGGCGGACTGGATGAAGGGGTGCCACAGCGGCACGAGCCGGTTCGTCCAGGAGCGGCCGTTGCGGCCGAGGCTCGTCCTCGAGCCGCCGGGATGGGCGGCCAGCGCGGCGGTGGCGGCGCCCGCTCTCCGGAGGCGCCGGTCGAGCTCCAGGGTGAAGAGCAGATTGGCCAGCTTGCTCTGGAAGTAGGCCTGCCACCGGTCGTAGGGCCGCCGTTCCCAGAGCAGGTCGCCGAGGTCGACGCGACCCAGGCGGGCGCCCATGCTCGACATGGTGACGATGCGGGAGCCGGCCGTGGCCAGCAGCTGAGGCAGGAGCCGGGCGGTCAGGGCGAAGTGGCCGAGGTGGTTCACGCCCATGTGGGTCTCGAATCCGTCGGCCGTCAGGCCCCGGTCGACCGCCATCAGACCGGCGTTGTTGGCCAGCAGGTCGAGGCGCGGCTCGGCGCCCAGTTCGGCGGCGAATTTCTCCACCGAGGCGAGACTGGCGAGGCCGAGTGATCTGACCTCGAGGGCGCCGGTCATGCCGGCGGCCCGCAGGGCGGAGGCCGCCGCCTCACCGGCCGCTTCGTCGCGGCAGGCCATGATGACGCGGGCGCCGTGGCCGGCCAGATAGCGCGTCACCTCCCGGCCCAGGCCGCGGTTGGCACCGGTCACGACCGCCACCCGTCCCGACAGGTCCGGGATGTCTTTCGTCGACCAGGTCGCCACGGCATCATCTTGTCCGAGCGCGAAGTCCTCTGGACATAGGGACCAGTTGGGACATTTGGGAGGAAATCGCCCGACCGGTGTCGAAACTCCTCCCCAGTTGCCTTCGGGAGGCGTGCCGGTGCACGCGTTCTCGCTCCCGGGGGCCCGGGACTGGGGGTGCCGTATGCCGAGGATGGTCCGAAAGAATCTGGCCGCCGGCCTGGCCTTGACGATCGGAGCGCTGCTGGCCGTGGCCGGGGTCGGGGCAGCGCCGCAGGCGGTCGCCGCCACCGGCCCCGCCGCGCTGACCGACGCCGTCGGCGACACGATCGACCGCAACACGAACGACAAGCTGCCCTCGGCCCGGACCGACATCGTGGGGGCCACCGTCGAGTCCGGCGCCCAGGGGATCGTGCTGTCGTTCAAGACCCAGGAGATGGCCGACCCGGCCACCGACCCCAGCTGGGCCAGCTTGAACACCTTCGTGTCGTGGCAGGTCGACAGCTCCGGCGACGGCAAGGTCGACGACCTCATCCGCTACTCGGTCGACCGTGACAGCCCCGGGGTCCTCATCGGCGAGGTCACCCACTGGAGCGGCCCGGGCCAGCCGGCCAAGCACTGTGACGCCCAGGCCACCTTCAACCCGGCGACGGGCTACTCGCTGACGATCGCCCCGGCGTGCATGAACAACCCGACGGCGATCAGCTACCGGGTCCAGCTCACCTACGACACGGACCCGAAGCTGCCCAAGCCGCCGCTGGCCTTCGACGTCCTGCCTGACACCGGCCTCGCCGGGCCGGTTTCGATCGCCGTTCCGACGGCTCCGGCCGCCGCTCCTCCGGCTCCCGGCGGCGCTCCGGCCCCTCCCGCCGGTGAGAACCCGGCGCCGGGTCAGGCCGCTCCTCCGGTCACCGGGGCGCCGTCGCCGTCCAAGCCGGCCGGTGGCCCGGCGGCCAAGGCGGCCCCGAAGCCGACCGCACCGGCCCGTACCCCGGCATCGACCGCCGCGCCCAAGCCGGCCGCTCCGGCACCGGCGGCAGCTCCGACCGGTCCGACCACCGGCGAGCTGGCCGCCACCGGCCCGAGCATGGCCCGCTGGCTGGGCGCCCTCGGCGGTGCGCTGATGCTCCTGGGCGGCCTCGGCCTCATGACTCCGGCCGACCGCCGGCGCCGTAGCACCGTTTAACCCGCGCATCGACTGCTGCGAGGGGGCCGGGTCATCCCGGCCCCCTCGACGCGTTCGGGGCAAGGACGCCGGCGCCGACCAGTCGAAGCCGGCTGCCTCGGTCACGGTCGCGACCAAGACCCCGGTCTCCTGCCTGCTGGCCCTCGAGAGCGCCTGTAAGACCATCAACCCGATTCCGGGCGACGCCACTGACCACAAGGCGGCGTTCGACGCCGAGTACGCCCAGTGCCTCGAGGCGAGCTGAGCTCGTAGCGGCAGCCCTACCATGCGCCGCATGGTCTATGTGGCGCTCCTGCGGGGGATCAACGTCGGCGGGAAGACCAGGGTCGACATGGCGGCGTTGCGCGAGATCTGTGCGGCGGTCGGCTGTGAGGACGTCGTCACCTACATCCAGAGCGGCAATGTCGTGCTCAAGAGCAAGCTGTCGGCGGACGAGCTGCGGACCGCGCTCGAAGCGGCTATCGCCGAAGAGTTCGGGTTCGGCCCAGCGGTGATGATCCGCACGGCCAAGGAGATGGCGGCCGTCATCGACCGCAATCCGTATCCCGACGCCGACGGGAAGAGCATCCACGTCGGCTTCCTCCACGCCCCGCCCGACGGGGCGACGAAGAAGTGCCTGGCCGCCATCGACTGCGGGCCGGAGGAGGTCACGGTCGTCGGCCGCGACCTCTACCTCCATTTGCCCAACGGCATGGGTCGCGCCGCCCTACCCGTTCAGATGGAACGCTGCCTGCGCCCCGTCCCGGTCACCGTCCGGAACTGGCGGACCGTCACCAAGGTCGTTGAACTGTCGGCATAGCGGGGACCGGTCAGCCTCTTGTCGATTTCTCGGATCCCGAGGCAGCGGGAGCCGGCGTTTTCGCTCAGCGGAGTCCGAGCTGGCCGGCCATCGCCTCCATCACGGCGGTCAGGGCAGAGTGGGGTCGGAGCATCACCACCAGCTCGCGGAGCTGACCCGTCTCGTTGAAGCGCAGGGCGTCGATCCCCTCGACCTCGCGGTCCCCGACCCGGGCCGTGAAGAACAGCACGGTGCGTTCGTCGGACTCCACCGTCTCCGTGTAGGTCAGTCCTCCGAGCACGTGGTGGGCGGCGCCCAGCACGTGCATCACGATGTCCCGGCCCTCGTAGGGCTTGTGCACGGCCGGGCTCCAGAACCTGACGTCGGGCGCTAGAGCGGAGGCCATGACGTCGGGATCGCCTGTCAGCATCGCCTGTTGGAACGTTGCGGCCCGAGATGTTTCCATCCGGGGAAGACTACGCCGACACCTCTGGGGGCTAGGCGGGCTCGAGGACGTAGGTGCCGGGAGTGGGACCGAGCACCTTGTGGCGGCGGCTGCCCAGCGTCTTCGGGGCGGGCTTCTCGTCGCCGGAACGGGCGATGACCCACTCGGCCCAGTGGTCCCACCACGTGCCGTCACGCCGTTCGGCGGTGGCGCGCCACTGGTGGGGGTCGGGGCCGGGCTCACCGCCCACGAAGTAGTGCGACTTCGGGTTCCCGGGCGGCGACACCTGCGTCTGGATGTGCCCGGTGGGGGAGAGGACGAACGTCGACTCGCCGGGCAGCAGCTGCGTGGCCCGGTAGCACCCGTCCCACGGCGTCAGGTGGTCGGACAGGCCGCCGGTCACGTAGTTGTCGACCTTGATCGACGACAGGTCCACCGGCGTGCCGAGAACGGTGATCCCGCCCGGCTTCGTCAGCAGGTTGCCCTGGAAGATGTCGAGGAACTGGCCGTGCAGCCGACCGGGCAGGTTCGTCTTGTCGTCGTTCCAGGCCAGGATGTCGAACGCCGGCGGCTTCTTGCCCAGGAGGTAGTTGTTGACCCAGTAGTTCCAGACGAGCTCGTTGGGCCGCATCCAGGTAAACACCGCCCCCAGCGAGCGGGCGTCCAGCACTCCGGCGCGGCGTGACTTCCGCCGGGCGACCGACAGCAGCCCCTGCGACTGGAAGGCGCCGACCATGGCCTGGCAGTCCCAGTCGAGCAACGTCACGCCGAACGACACGGAGTTGACCCGGTTGTCGCCGTGAGCGGCCAGATGCGACAGCACCGTGGAGGTGATGATCCCTCCGGCGCACATCCCCAGCGCGTTGACCGAGTCGGCGCCGCTGATCTCCAGCGTGGCGTCGAGGGCGTCGAGCACGGCCTGCCCGTAGGTGTCGAGGTCCCAGTGGGCGTGCTCCTGGCGGGGGTTGCGCCACGAGATGACGAAGAACTGGATGCCCTTCGAAACGGCGTGTTCGATGAAGCTGCGACCCGGGCCGATGTCGAGGAAGTAGTACTTGTTGATCGGGGGCGGGATCAGCAGCACCGGCCGGGCCCGCACCGTCGGCGTGGTCGGCTGGTACTGCAGCAGCTCGAAGACCTCGTTGCGGTAGACGACGGCGCCCGGCGTGACGGCCATGTTCTCGCCGACCTTGAAAGCACTGGAGTCGACCTGCTTCGGCATGCCCCCGTTGTGGAGGAGGTCGTCGATGAAGTGCCGGGTGCCGGTGAGGAGGCTCCCGCCGCCGGTCTCGATGGCCCGCTTCAACGCCGCCGGATTGCCCGGCAATGTGTTGGTCGGCGCCAGCGACGACGTGAGGATCCCGGCGGCGAAGCGGGCCCGCTCCCGGGTGCGCCAGTCGACCTGGGCGGCCTCGACGACCGAGTCGACCGCCGAAGACCACGCCAGGTATCCCTGCTTGAGCCGCCGGTAGCCGGGGTTCTCGGTCCACGTCGGGTCGGCGAAGCGATGGTCGCCCTTGGCCGGCTCGATGGCCGAGCGGCCGAGGGCGATCTTCACCGACTCGGCCGTGAGCCCGACGGTCGCCTTGACCGCCGGGGGCCCGATCGCCGCCCGGAGCAACGACACGAAACCGCCGCCGACCCCGACGCCGCCCGGATCCTCCGTCCCTCCGATGGCGTCGGCCGCGGCGGCGGCCGTGTCGGGGGGCGGGGTCGTCTCGGCAGTCGTCATGGCGGCGCGGACCTCCCGGGAGACGCGTTCAGATCAGCGGGCGGGGGTCCACCGTACCGGCATCGCGTGGACGCCGTGCATGAAGTTGTTGATCTGGATCTCCTGGGGCGCCGTCAAGTGGATGTCGGGCATCCGCGTGTAGATCTCGCGGAATCCCGCCTGCAGCATGTACCGGCCGAGGGCGGCCCCAATGCAGAAGTGCGGTCCACCGGCGCCGAAGGACATGTGGACCCGGGCGTTGGGCCGGAGGATGTCGAAGCGGGCGGCGTCGGGGAAGACGTCCTCGTCGCGGTTGCCGGAGCAGTACCACATCACGACCTTCTCGCCGGCCTTGATCTTCACGTCGCGGAGCTCGGTGTCCTGCGTGGCGGTCCGGCGGAAGTGCTGGACCGGGGTGGAATGGCGGAGCACCTCCTCGCAGGCGTTGGCCAGACGGCCGTCGAGGTCCTCGAGCAGCAACGCCTTCTGGTCGGGCCACTCGTCGAACAGGCGCACACCGTGGGCCAGCGAGTGCCGGGTGGTGTCGTTGGCCGCCGAGCCCAACAGGACGAAGAAGGCGGCGATCTCCCAGTCCTCCATGCGTTCGCCGTCGAAATCGGCGTGCGCCACCCAGCTGACGAGATCCTCGGCCGGCTGCTCCAATCGCAGTTCGGCGACGGCGAGGGCCACGTCCTGGATGCGCTCCGCCTCCTCGGCGAAGGTGGTGAGGGCGTCGCGGCCGGCGGCGGCGTTGGGGTCGTCCCAGGCCAGCATCCGCTCGGCGGCTTCCATCAGTTCGTGGGCCTCGTCGCTCGTCGGATGCACCCCGAAGAGGGTGGCGAAGACGCGGCCGGGCACGAGCTTGGCGAAGAGCTCGCAGAAGTCGCCCTCGCCCCGGGGCATCATCTCGTCGACGAGCTCCCGGCAGGTGCTGGAGATCCAGTCCTCCATCGTCCGGACCCGCCGGGGCGTGAAGGCCTGTGACACGAGCCCCCGCAGCCGGGTGTGCTCGGGCGCGTCCATGGCCAGGAACGAGGCGGCCGCCTGGGCGACGACCTCCGGGAGGTCCTCCATCAGCGGCCCGGACCCCGACGCCGACGAGAACAGCTCGGGGTTGCGGGACACCCGCTGGATGTCGTCGTACTTCGTGAGCGACCAGAAGCCCGCCGTGTCCTGGTCGGGGGGGACGAGGGTCGACTCGTAGGGGCGGTGGTAGGAGACCGGCCGGTTGGCCCGGAACCAGGCGAAGGTCTTCTCCCGCTCCTCGAACGGCTTGGCCCAGAACGACCGGGCCGAGATGTCACCCGGAGGCTCGGGGGTGTCCCCCGAGGTCGCAGTGATGTCGGCGGCGGCGGTGGAGGTCATCGTCAGCTCCTCGGGTCGAGGATGACCTTCGTCGCCTCCCGGGCGGCGAAGAGGCGGTAGGCCTCGTCGGCCTGGGAGAGCGGCATCCGGTGGGAGATGATCTGGCCGGGGTTGAGACGGCCGGCCCGGATGAGGGCGATGACCTCGTCCATGGAGTTGTTGAAGTGCGTCACGCCCATGGTGAAGTTCACGCCCTTCAGCCAGAAGGCGCCCCACGGCACGTCCATGCTCTCCTGGAGGTAGACGCCGGGGATCGACACGGTGCCGCCCATGCGGACGTAGCCGGCGATGGCGGCCAGCGCCTGGGGGTTGCCGGCGGCGTCGACGACGACGTCGGCGCCCCGCCATTCGGTGAGCTCGGAGATGGCGTCCTCCGCCTCGGTGGGAAACACGGCGGTGGCCCCGAGGCTCTCGGCGATCTTCAACCGCTCGGGCACCGTGTCGACGGCCACCACGGCGGTGGCGCCGAGGACGCCGGCCGCCATGACGGCGCACAGCCCGACGGGCCCGGCGCCGACCACGGCCACCACGTCGCCGGGCCGGAACGCCTTCTTCACGGCCTCGTAGCCGGTGGTGATGATGTCGCCGGTCAGCAGGAGGCTGTCGAGCTGGTCGTCGGTGGCCTCCTCGGGCAGCTTGCGGAGGTTGCGGTCGGCGTAGGGAATGACGACGTACTCGGACTGGGCGCCGGGCAGGTCACCGAGGGCCATGCCCATGCCGAACATGCGGATGCCGGCGCAGCGACCCGGCTCGCCCCGCCGACAGAAGTAACAGGCGCCGCAGGTGACCGTGCAGGGGCAGGTGACGACGTCGCCGGCGCTGATCAGACCCACGCCGTCGCCCGTCTCGACCACCGTGCCGAGGAACTCGTGGCCGAGGATCACGTCCTCCTCGAGTTCCATGTGGCCCTCGTAGGGGTGGAGGTCGGTGCCGCAGATGGCACTGCGGTCCACCCGGAGCAGCACCTCGTCGGGGCCCATCTCCGACGGCGTCGGCACCTCCTCGACGCGGACGTCGTGCGGGCCGTGGAACACGGCCGCCTTCATCGTGGAGGGGATGTCGCTCACTTGGCCCCGTCCTTCTGGGCGATCAGGTCGTTGTAGACGGGGAACAGCGGCTTGGTCAGCGGCACGAGCTTGAGGATCTTGTTGACCGGACCCTTGGCCTTGACCTCGCTCTTGGCCAGGCCGACGGCCAGGTTGTACTTGCCCCGCCAGAACCGGTCGGCGATGTCGGCCGGCATGGACAGCGTGATGTCGGGCTCGACCGACGCCGGCCCGAAGACGACCTCCATGGGGTCGACGAAGCGGACGGTCATCTCGCACTCGGGGTCGGTGTAGACGACCCGCATGGTCACGTTGGCGGCCCGCATCTTCGGCCCGACCTTGGGGTGGTCGTTGGCCTGGCGGAACATCTCGCCGATGTACTTGTCGACTTCCTCCGGGCTGCTGAAGAAACCCACGACTCCCCCTTAGAAGGTCAGTGAACAGCCCGTAACGTACGAAGCGGCCCGTCCTCCGGGTAATGGGAGACGAGGCCAACCCCTGTCCCGTTCGGGACACCCCGCGGCCCGCGCCGTCAGGCCTGCAGGCCGGGACCCACCGCCACGGTGAGGCGGGGGTGGCGCCGAAGCCAGGTCACCGGCCAGGCGGGGTCCTCGGGGCCGTGGAGGAGGTGGTCCAGGGCTTCGGCCTTTCCCTGGCCGAAGGCGATGAGGAGGACGGAGCCGGCGCCGAGGACCGTCGTCACCCCGAGGGTCAGGGCGGCCCGGGACGGGTCGACGTCGCCGAGGCGGAACAGGTTGGCCGGGGCCAGGGGCACGACCCGGGCCGGGGCGTCGGCCGGCGTCGGCGGCTGATTGAAGGCAAAGTGACCGTCGGGGCCGAGGCCGAGGACGACGGCGGCCAGCCCCTGGGCCCGGAGCCGGGCCTCGAGCTCGATCGCCCGCAGCTCCGGATCGTCGTCGACGTCGATGGGAACAAGCCGGTCCCGGAGGCCGGCGGGCAGGGCGTCGGCGAGCCGGGCCGAGAACCGGCGGCCCGGATCGGCCGGCGGGGGAACCAGTTCGTCGACCGGCATGATCGACCGTCCCGCCCAACTCGGCGCCAGGAGTGCCACCGGGCCCGACCCGTCCGGCCCCGGGGCGAGTTCGTCGAGGCGGGCGTAGAGCGGGAGCGTGCTCTCGCCGACGGCCAGGGCCACGAAGCGGCCCGGGTGCGAGGCCAGAGCCTCACCGAGGAACCGTTTCGTTTCCCGGGCCAGCGCCACCTGGTCCGAGCACGACACCACGCGCACGTCTCCCATCACCACCCATGGTGGCTCATGGGCGGGAGGCATCACGCGCCCCGGCCGTGGGTAGCAGGGCGGCATGAAGCTGATCTACCGCCCGCTCAGCCTGGCCGTCAGCGCCCTCGGGGGGCTGGCCGCGACGATGCTGTTCAAGAAGCTGTGGAAGGCGATCGCCGGGGAAGACGAAGCGCCGAAGGCCGACCAGCCCGACCGGAACTGGAAAGAGGTGGCAACGGCGGCCGCTCTCCAGGGCGCCGTGGCCGGGGCTGTCGGGGCGCTGGCCAGCCGGGGAAGCATGCGGGGCTTCGAGAAGGCCACCGGAGTCTGGCCGGGCGAGAGCCGCGACGGCGACTGAAGGTTTGAACCGCCCGCCGTTTGGGCAGTGCGGTCGCATCATGCTGCCGCAGCCCGAGGTTCAGGTGGGGGTCAACGTCGACCGGACGACCACGGTCCGCATCGCCGGTGAGGTGGGCACCCACACCCTGGAGACCGTGAAGAGCGCCCTCGACGAAGCCGGTGGGACCGGCCTGGTCATCATCGACCTGACGCGGGTGACCCATCTCGACGCTCCCGGGGTCGACCTGCTGAAGGAGGTCGCCGGCGAGCGGGGGCTGGAGGTCGTGATGGGGCCCGACTGCCCGGTGTTCTCCGTCGTCCAGGTCTCCGGCCTCTGCGAGGTGGCCACGGTCCAGTGCCACTGACCGGCCGGTAGCGAGCCGGGCCGACCGGCAGGCTAGGCCGTGGTGCTGATGGCAGCCACCGGCAGCTTGGCCAGCCGGTTGGCGAAGACGGTGACGATGTCGCTCAGCGCCGTCTTGCCCTCGACGATGGCCGTCGGCGCGTCGGCGTGGGAGAAGTAGACGCCGAGCAACGCCCGTCCCCGCCGGAGGTAGACCGCCACGGACTGGCTCCGCTCGCCATCGTCGCCGATGGTCTCGAAGGCGAAGGCCAGCCGCTCGACCGACGGCACCTGGGGCCACCCGGTGTCGGGCGGGGGGCCGAAGCGGGTGGTCACCGTGGGCAACCCGACGGGGCTGTCGACCGGTTCGTCGGGGCACTTGGCGGCCGTTTCCTTGAGCTCCGCGAAGGCGGCGGCGGTGCCGGCCCCGCTGGAGTACAGCACGGCCTCCGTCGACAGCGTCGTCTCCCCCTGGGCGTCGACGGCCCGGACCTGGAGCCGGGCCGTCCGCTGCGACTCGCTGGGGAAGGTGCCGTTGCAGAGGTCGAGGGTCGGGACGCTGAGCCCGTTCCCGCCCGGAAGACCGGCCACCTTCTGCGTCGGGCCGACGTCGGCGTCGCTCACGATGAGGTTGGCCAGCAGGCCGGCGGACGGGTCCCGCGACTGGGACGGCGCCGTCGGGCTCGGCGTGAGGTCGGTCCCGCCCGAGCCGCGGTAGGACGGCTCCGAGTCCTGACTGAGATCGATCGCCGCCGCGGCCAGGATCGCCACCACGGTCACGGCCCCGACGATGCGCAGTACCCGCCGCCACATGGCCTTAGTCGGCCGGCCCCGGGGCCAGGATGATCGTGGCGGTGCGGCGGCGGTTCGTCTCGTCGATCCAGCTGAAGTTGAGCTTCTCGCCGGCCCGGTGCTTCTTGATCAGGTCCGAGACCTGTTCGGGGGAGGTGGCGGGCTGGCCGTCGACCTCGGTCAGGATGTCGCCGGCCACGACGCCGGCACTGGCCGCCGGCGAGCCGGGCATCACCTCGGCCACCAGGACGCCCCGCGGCGCGCCACCGGGCGTGGCCGGCGGGGCGGGCTCGCTCATCACCACTCCGAGCTGGCCGGGGTACCCGAGGCGGACGGTGGCGCTGGCCTGACCGGCCATGATCTGACCGGCGAGGGTCAGGGCCCGGTCGATGGGGATGGCGAAGCCCACGGCGTCCCCCACGGCCCGGAACCGCCGGGTGGCCGAGGCGGCGGTATTGATGCCGATCACCTCTCCGTTCTTGTTGATGAGCGGCCCGCCGGAGTCGCCCGGCTCCAGGGGGGCGTCGATCTGGATGAGGCCGGAGAGCGTCTCGGGGTTGTTCCCGTCGAGGTCGGTGGCGGTGATGCTCTGATTGAGGGCCTGCACGGTGCCACTCACCGTGTGGGGCGTGCCGCCGAGACCGCCGGCGTTGCCGAGGGCCACGACCGGGTCCCCGACCTTGACCGAGGAGGACTTGCCCAACGGTACGGCCGGCAGGTTGACGGCGTCCTGGATCTGGAGGACGGCGAGGTCCTCGCTGGGGACCACGCCGACCACCACCGCCGTGTAGCGGCGGCCGGTGGCGATGTGCTCCACCGAGATGCTGATCGAGCCTTCGATGACATGGTTGTTGGTCAGCACCTCGCCGTTGGGGGTGAAGATGATCCCCGTCCCCGCTCCCGACAGGCCGGAGCTGAGCTGGGTGTAGATGTCGACCATGCCCGGCTGGACCTTGGCCGCCACGGCGTTGACGTCGATGTCGGGCGCGCTGCCCCGCGGTGCCTGCCGCCAGGGGCGGGGGCTGGCCCGCCCGCCGGGCCGGGCCGGGTCGGCCCCCGGCCGGGGCGCCGGGGACTCGGTGACGGCCGGGCGCGAGAAGGAGATGTCCCACCGGTCGATGACCGCCCAGGCGGCGGTGGCCATGGCCATCACCAGGACGACGACCAGCGCCGCCGTCAGCCGGTTGGGCCCGGTGGGCCCGGGCGGCGGGGGCGGTGGCGGCGGAGCCGGCCGCTCCGGCTCGGGCACCATCCAGGGCGACGGGACGCTCCACTCCGGCGGATCGGCCGGCGCGTTGCTGTCGTCGCCGGCCGCGACCGGCCCTTGGTCGTGGATCCCCATCCCGTCCATCATCTCAGCTTCGCTTCCCAACCTGGGCACGAGGTGGGAAATTCCTGAGGACAGGTGGTCGAATCGGGCGAAACGGCCGTGACCGCGTCCGGGTGGCTCGCCTGCCAGCGGCCGTCCCGCCGTCCCGGTTGCGCCCCTGGTTACGATCCGGCCATGACCTCCCGCCGGCAGCTGGCTTCGGGTCTCGCCGCCGTCCAGTTGTTCTCCGCCTGTTCGAAGCGGGACCTGCAGATCATCGCCCGGCACACCGAGATCGTCTCGGTGCCGGAGGGCACGGCGGTCATCGAGGAGGGCGCCAAGGGCGACGCCTTCTTCTTCATCGTGGCCGGCGAAGCGGCCGTGCGCCGGCGGGGCCGCACGGTGGCCGAGCTGGGCCCGGGCCGGTTCTTCGGTGAGCTGGCGCTGCTCGACCCGGCTCCCCGCGACGCCACCGTGGTGGCCCTGTCGCCGCTGACGGTCGGTGTGCTGGGTGCCCGGGTCTTCCGGGCGATCGTGCGCGACGTCCCCAACATGAGCGAGAAGCTGTTGCGGGGAATGGCGCAACGCCTGCGGGAAGCCGATCTGCGTGACGTCTGACGACGTGTGACGACCCTCTGACGACGTCTGACAAGGCGGCGGCGCGCCGGACTGTGACGGGCGTGACGGTTCGAGGGCGTCACGAGCGGCGGACACCGGCGCCGACCTGTCGATACGGTCGCCCGGCAGGCAGATCGACGGCCAGGGAGGGGGCATGCTGGCGCAGCGACGTTTCCGGTTCTCGGCCCTGGCGCAACCGGTCGAACTGGCGGACGGGTCGCCGGCCGTTCACGGCTATGCCTGGCGGCACCCGTCGCCGGGGGCGGCGCTCGTGGCGCTGCACGGGCTGCAGAGCCACGCCCAGTGGTTCGCCGAAGCGGCGGATGGCCTCGTCGCCCGCGGCCTGTCCGTCTATGCCCTGGAGCGGCGCGGGTCGGGTTCGTCCCCGGAGCGGAGCGGGGACATCGACCGCTACCGGACGTGGTTCGACGAGGTCGCCCGGCTGATCGACTTCGTTCGCCGGGAGCAACCCGGGGTGCCCGTGCACCTGCTCGGACACTGCTTCGGAGCCAATGTGGCCCTGGGCGCGGCCCTCGAGCGGCCGGGGAGCGTGGCGTCGCTCATCATGCTGACGCCGGGACTGCACATCCGGCCCGACTACCGCCGGGGCGAGAAGCTCCGCATCGCCGCCGCGGCGCTCGGGACCGGCCGGCAACGGCGCTTCCGGGTCCCGCAGGACGATGCGTTGTTCAGCCGGGACCCCGAGGTTCTCGACTGGATCGCGGCCGACGGCCTCGGTTCCAAGACGCTGTCGGCCCGTTGTCTCGTGCAGATCAGCCGCATGGTCTTCTCGTTGCGCCGTCGCGCCGGCGAACTGGCGGTTCCGCTGCTGGTGCTGGAGGCGGCCCGGGACCGGATCGTCGACAACGACGCCAACGCCGCGCTGCTCGACCGGCGGCTCAGTGGCCGGTGGCGGCGGGTCACGTTCGACGCCGAGCACTTCCTGCTGGCGGAACCGTGCCGCGACGCCGTCCTCGACGAGATCGCCGCCTGGGTCCGGCCGCCGTCCTCTCGACGAGATCGGCGCCTGGGCAAGGCCGCCGCGGCCGCCGTCCGGGTGGCGGCTGTCGAGGCGTGGACCGCCGAGCTGCCCTTCCGATTCTCGTTCGGTCACGCCCTGGCCGAGCGGCGTTCCTCGACCAACGTGTTCGTCAAGGTGACGCTGGCCGACGGGACTGTGGGCTTCGGCGAAGGTGTTCCCCGGGGATATGTCACCGGCGAGACGCCGGACGGCGCCCGGGAGACGGTGCGTCGGGAGTACGGGCCGGCACTGGCCGGCTGCGAATTCACCCATCCCGGCGCCGTGCCGGCGGTGCTGGAGGCGGTGGCGGCGCAGACCGACGCTTCCGGTTCTTCCCGGAGCCGGCCGCCGGGCGCGGCGTGGTGCGCCGTCGAGCTGGCGGTGCTCGATGCCGCCGGTCACCGGTTCGGGCTGCCCGTCTCGACCTGGCTCGGCCCGGTGCGGGCACCGCTGCTCACCTACGACGCCGTGCTGCCCTTCTCGGCGGCGGCGGCGGTGGTGCCACTGGCCCTCACCGCCCGGGCGCTGGGAATCACCCGGGTGAAGCTGAAGGTCGGACGGGACATCGATGCCGATGAGTATCGGCTGCGGCTGCTGCGGGGCGTCCTCGGTTCGGAAGCCGACCTTCGGGTCGATGTCAACGGTGCCTGGACGGCCGAGGAGGCGCTGGCCGCCCTCGAGCGGTTGCGGCGCCACGGGATCAGCGCGGTGGAACAGCCCGTCGCCGCCGGGGACATCGCCGGCCTGCAGCGGCTGACGGCCGCCTGCCCCGAGCTGATCGTCGTCGACGAGTCGCTGCGGACGGTCGCCGAGGCCGAAGCCCTCGTCGAGGCGAAGGCCTGCGACGCCTTCAACATCCGGGTCTCCAAGTGCGGCGGTCTGCTGGCGTCGATGCGCATCGCCGAGATCGCCGCCGACGCCGGACTGCCGGTGATCGTCGGCGCCCAGGTGGGGGAGAGCGGCATCCTCTCCGCCGCTGGCCGCCACCTCGCCGCCTGCGTCGCCCCCCGGTACGTCGAGGGGTCGGCCGGCCGGCTCCTGCTCCGCGAGGACATCGTCGCCGAACGGGTCCTGCCCGGTCGGGGCGGCCGGGCCCGGCCCCACGCCGGTGCCGGCCTCGGGGTGACCGTGCGGGCCGACGTCCTCGCCCGGCACACCATCGACACGCGGAAGGGGGAAGCATGAGCGTCGGCACCGCGTTCCAGAGCGTGCTGCGCCGCTGGCTCAAGCACAGCAACGCCGACCGCTTCGAGGCCGCCACCCGCTGGCCCGGGGCCGCGCAGCGGGAGAAGTTGGCCCAGATCCTCGCCCGTAACGCCCGGACGGGGTTCGGTGACCGGCACCGCTTCGACCGGATCCGTTCGGTCGAGGACTACCGGACGGCCGTCCCGCCGAACACCTACGAGACGCTGGCGCCGTGGATCGAGCGGGTCACCGCCGGCGAGCGCAACGTCCTCACCGCCGACGACCCGCTGCTGTTCGCCACCACGTCCGGCACCACCGGCGCCGCCAAGTACATCCCGGTGACGCCGAGCTACCTGGCCGAGTACAGCCACGGCATCCACGTTCACACGTACGGGCTGTTCGCCGATTTCCCCGACATCCTCGAGGGCCGGGTGCTGGTGTCGTCCAGCAACGATGAGGAAGGCCGCACCGCCGGCGGCGTGCCCTACGGCGCCATCTCCGGGTATCTGACCCGGACTCAGCCCGGTGTGCTGCGCCGCTTCTTCGTCGTGCCCTACGACGTCTGCCGCATCAAGGACATCGAGGCGAAGTACTACCTGACGCTCCGTCATGCGCTGGCCGCCGACGTGCGCAGCATCGTCACGCCCAATCCGTCCAGCCTGCTGCTGCTGGCCGAGGCCATGCGGACACACGCCGACGACCTGATCGAGGACATCCGGCGGGGCACGGTCAACCCGGCCTATCTGCCGTCGGGTGCGGCCGACCCGGCGGGTCCGGGCGCCGGCCGGGCGACGGCCGGACTGACGGCCGGGCTGGCGGCCAACCCCCGGCGGGCGGCCGAGCTGGCCGCCTGCCGGCGGGCGACCGGCCGCCTCCTTCCCGCCGAGGCGTGGCCCAACCTGCGGGTCATCAGCTGCTGGAAGGGCGGGACGATGCCGCTCTACCTCCGCAAGCTGCCCGAACACTTCGGCGACGTGCCGGTGCGGGACCTCGGCTACATGGCCACCGAAGGCCGGGGGGCGACGCCGCTTCGGAACTCCGGAGCGGCCGGCGTCCTCAATGTCACCAGCCACTTCTTCGAGTTCGTGCCGGTGTCGGAGCGGGACGATCCCCGCCCCGCTTTCCTCACCGCCGAGGAGCTCGAGGTCGACCGGGAGTACTTCGTGTACCTGACGACGTCGGCCGGGCTGTACCGCTACGACGTCAACGACATCGTGCGGGTGGTCGACTTCCACCGCCAGACGCCGGTGATCGAGTTCGTCCGCAAAGGGCAGGGGATCTCGTCGATCACGGGGGAGAAGCTGACCGAGGCGCAGATGACCGCCGCCCTGCTCGACGTGGTGGAACAGGGCGGGTACGACGTCGACCACGTGACGGCCTGCGTCGAGTGGGGCGAGCCGCCCGGCTACGCCCTCTATTGCGAGGCCTCGCAGCCGTGGACGGGCGAGCGGTCCCGCCAGTTCCTGCAGGCGCTGGACGGCGCGCTGTCGGTGCGCAACATCGAGTACGAGTCGAAGCGGGCCTCGCGCCGGCTGGGCATGCCCGTCCTCAAATGGGTGGCCCCCGGGTCGTTCACCGCTCTGCGCCAGCAGCGGGTGGCGGCCGGCGCCCCCGAGGCGCAGGTGAAGATTCCCCACCTCAGTCCGGATCTCCGTTTCGGGGAGCAGCTGCGGGTGGTGGAGGAGTACCGCTTCGATCCGCGGGACGCCGGATCGGCGATCGGGAGGTAGCTGACCATGTTGTGTTTTGTGACCGGAGCGACCGGGTTCGTCGGCGGGCGGTTGGTGGATGCGCTGCTCGAGGAAGGACACAAGGTCCGGGCCCTCGTGCGGGATCCGGCGAAGGCGCCGTTGCTGCAGCGGCCGGGAGTTGAGCTCGTGCGCGGCGATCTCGCCGACCCGGCCGGGCTCGAGGAGGCCGTGGCGGGCAGCGAACGGGTCTTTCACTGCGCCGCACTGGTCGGTGACTGGCTACGGGCCGACGATGCCCGGCGGGTGAACGTGGACGGCACCCGGGCGTTGATGGCCGCCTCTTCCTCGGTGGGGGTCGGTCGGGTCGTCTACCTCAGCTCGCTGTCGGTCTACGGGCTGGGCCAGCACCGGGGAACCGACGAGTCGGCGCCGCTGCGCTACAGCGGTGAGCCCTACATCGACTCCAAGATCGACGCCGATCGGATGGTGCAGGTCTACGCCGGGCGGGTCGGCCCCGAAGTCGTCATCCTCCGGCCCGGGTTCGTCTACGGCCCCGGGGACCGCCGCTTCCTGCCGAAGCTGCTCGATGCTCTCACCCGGCGGCAGTTCGTCTACATCGGCGACGGGCGGAAGCTGCTCAACATCAGCTACGTCGACGACGTGGCGCAGGGGATGCTGCTGGCCGCCACCGTGCCGGCGGCCGCCGCCCGCACCTACAACCTCACCGACGGCACCGAGACGACGTTGCGGGACTTCGTGGAGTTCCTCTGCCACCAACTCGGAATCCCGGCCCCCACCCGGCGGATCCCGCCGCCGGTGGCCTGGGCCGCCTGCCACGGCGCCGAGGCGCTGGCCCGGGCCCGCCGGGCGCAGGAGGCGCCCCGTCTCAGCCGGGGCCGGATGCGGTTCCTCTACTACAACCAGCACTACTCCGGCGCCAAGGCCCAGCGCGAGCTGGGCTACCGACCCCGGTTCACCTATCGGGAAGGCATCCCCCCGACGCTCGTCTGGTACCGGGAGCAGGGTCTGCTCCCGCAACGGGCGGTGGCGGTCTGATGGGCGAGCGCATCGCCGTCGTCGGCGCCACCGGCTACACCGGCCGCCTGGTCACCCGGGAGCTGCAGGATCGCGGCGTTGAAGTGGTGGCGGTGGGACGGCATCACCCCACCCCCCTGGTCGACGCCTTCGACGGCTGCCGGGCCGTGATCAACTGCATCGGATCGTTCGCCGAACACGGCGACGGGGTGGTGTCCGCCGCCATCGCCGCCGGTGTTCCCTACGTCGACATCAGCGCCGAGTTTCCGTTCCTGCGCCGGATCTTCGAGGTCCACCACGACGCGGCCCGCAAGGCCGGCGTGCCTCTCCTGCCCGGCATGGCCTTCTACTCGGCGCCGGCCGACCTCGCCGCGGCGTTGGCTTCCCGAGCCCTCGACCGCGCCCCCGACAGGGTCGATATCGCCTACCGGCTGGCCGGAGCCAGGCCCTCCCGGGGCACGCTGCGCACCAACCTCCGCCGTATCGGCGAACCGTGCTTCGTCCGCGACGGCGGCCGGCTCGTCGCCCGGCGGATCGGGGACCATCCCCGTCCGTTCCGCTTCCCCGGCGCCGAGGACACGGCCGTGGTTGCCCGCTGGCCCGGTGGGGAGGTCCTGACCGTTCCTCGCCACACCGGCGCGGCGTCCGTGGCCGTGTTCCTGGCCATGCCCAAGGTCGCGGCGGCGGTGTTCCGCAATCCCCGTCTCTGTGCGGTACTCCAGCGAGCCGGCCGGGTTCTGGTCGGGCACCGCACGAAGGGGCCGTCCGCGGAGGCCCGGCGGGGGGCGCGGTTCGTCATCGTGGCCGAGGCCCGGGCCGCCGACCGCGGCGCCCGCTGCGTCGTCGAAGGCCGCGACCTCTACGGCGTGACCGCCGCGGCGTGCGCCCAGGCGGCCCTTCGGCTGGGGACCGGTGGGGAGGGGGCTTCGGGAGCGCTGGCCCCGGCCGAAGCCTTCGACCCGGCGGTGTTCCTCGACGCCCTGTCCGACTACCTCACCTGGCGCATCGAAGCCTGATGACCCCGAACCCTCCCGCCCCCCGAAGGGACCTGCCATGAAAGCCACCGGACTGGTGCCGGCCCCGAGCGGCCCACCGCTGCTGCAGGGTTGGCTGGCCCGCCACCAGCACCCTTTCAGCTTCTACCTGCACCTCGTCGGCATCCCGATGACGCTGGTCGCCGTCCCGCTGCTCTACCGGCGCCGGTGGGGGGCAGCCGCCCGCCTCTTCGGCGGCGGTTACGCGCTGCAGTTCCTCGGCCACCTGGTGGAAGGGAACCCGCCCGGCGAGGTGCTCGCCCTGCGGCGCCGCCTGTCCCGCCGGTAAGGGCCGGGCCCTGCCCGGCGCCTAGCCTCTTTCGTCGATGAGCGGGACGATCGAGCCGCGGCCGGTGTTCGTGTACGGAACGCTGCGCCCCGGTCAACCCAACTGGGAGCGGCTGCTGGCGGGGCGATGTGAGCGGGCGGTGTCCGGCCGTCTGGCCGGCGTGGTCCTCCTCGACTGCGGTCACTACCCGGCGGCGGTCGAGCGCCCCGGTGCCGGCGGAGCGCTCGGGCAGGTGCTGTGGATCCGGCCCGCCGACTGGCCGGCGGTCGTCGCTGCGCTCGACCACCTCGAGGGTTACGACGCCGCCGACCCGGACCGACTCTTCGACCGGGTGGTCCGCCCCGTCGAGACGGTCGAGGGGCCGGTCGACTGCTGGGTGTACCTCGCCGGCCGCGACCTGGCCCGGTCCGCCTTGCCGGTCGTGGCGGACGGCGACTGGGAGGCGCACTGCGCCGACCTGCCCCACTACCGGCAACGCTGGGAGGCGATCGCCGAGGGCGGCGGCCGCGCCCCCGGCCCGTCCCGCTGAGGGCGGCCTGCGGCTTTTGCCGGGGTTTGCCCGTCATGAACCGGCCCGGACGACGTCCACAAGGTGATGTACACCTTGAGACAAGCGGTGGGCTTTGCCGCCTTCATCATCGGGGCCGCCGCCCTCACAGCCGTCAACCATCACCCGAACCATGGGCGGCGCACCGAGCGGGAACGCACTGACGTTCACGCCGCCGCCGGCAACGTCACGCACCGCCAGATCGCCGAGGCCTGGGCTCAGACCAAGGTGGGCAATCCCGTTCCGCTCGATGACATCAAGCGGGTCTTTCCGCTGCCGTTACGAGCCGCCTCTCGGCAGGGCGCCGGCATCGTGCTCACCTTCGCCGGCCACGACGACACCTGCATCGACCTCGTCAGCCTCCCAAACGTGGCCCGGGTGACGAGCCGACGCTGCTGAGCCCTTGCCATCCGGTCGACCAGCGACACCCTAGGGAAGGGCCGCCACGGCGACGATGGGCGTGGCCGGCGGCTTGTCGCCCAGCGATCCGGAGAAGGGCAGCGACGAGAAGTTGAAGATGCCGCCGTCGGCTCCGACCATGAGGTAGCCGTCGCCGTAGCGGACCATGCCGACGACCGGCTTGTTGAGCCTGATGCCACCGAGCGAGCCGCGGAACGGTGCGTCGAAGGCGAAGATGCCGCCGTCGGAGGCGACGAGCCAGTAGCCCTTCCCGTCCGAGTCGGGCACCAGCGACTGCACCGGCGCATTGAGCTTGGTGCCACCCATGGACCCGGAGAAGGCGGCGTCGCCGAAGGCGAAGATCCCGCCGTCGGAGGCGACCATGTAGTAGCCCTGGCCGGTCGGGGTGGCCACGGATCCGAGGACCGGTCCGTTGAGTTTCACCTCCGAGACGTCGCCCAGAAAGGCGGCGTCACCGAAGGCGATGGCTCGGCCCCGGTTGGTGAAGACCCAGTAGCCGTCGCCGGAGGGGGTGGCCGACAGACTGGCCGGCAGTTCGCCCCCGGCCAGTCGGGCGAGGTCGACGTCACCCAACTGGGGAGCGTCGCCGAAGGGCTGCACCCGGCCGGTTCGGTGGAGGATCCAGTAGCCGTCCCCGGTCGGGGTCGGCTCGATGTCGACGGCCCCGAGCGCGCCGTCGCCAAGGTGGCCGGCTTCCCCGAACGAGTAGATGTGCCCGTCGCCGGCCAGGGCCCAGTACCCCGGCCGGAGCGGTGCATTCCATGTCTGGGTGATGGCCGACGAGGCGCCGGGGACGGAGGCGGTGATGATGGTCTTGCCGCCGATGAGGGAGCTGAAGACGAAGGCGGCCGCGCCGTCGACCGTGGGGACCTGCCAGTAGGACCCGGTGTGGCGGGAGTCGCCGAAGGGGAACACCTCGCCGGTGATGGTGAACATCCAGTAGCCGGAGCCCTCCGGAGCGGCGATGATGCCGGCCACCGGGTCGTCCGGCGGATTGCCGCCGAGGGAGCCCAGGAACGGCCGGTCGGAGAAGTTGAAGATGCCGCCGCCGTTCCCGACCAGAAGGTAGGCGTCGGTGCCGTAGTTGATGAGCCCGGCGATCGGCTTGTTGAGCCGGATCCGGCTCAGGTCGCCCCGGAAGGCGGCGTCACCGAAGGTGAGGACCGCGCCGGCGGCGGTGAACATGCGGTAGCCGTTTCCGCTGTCGGTGGCGACGATGCCGACGACCGGATCGGTGGCGCCCGCCCGGTTCCCGTAGTGGCTCGCCGACCCGAAGGCGGCCACCTGGCCGGCGGCGGTGACCACCCAGCCGCCGGCGCCATGGCTCGTGATGGACACCACCGGGTCGGCGCCTCCCAGTCCGGTGTCGATGACCTCCGAGCCGGCATCGCCGAAGGGATGGACACGGCCATCGGCGGTGGCCAGCCAGTAGCCGGCACCACCGCTGCCGGCGATACCCACCACCGGAGCCCCCAGGTCCACGTCGGTCAGGTCACCGGCAAATGGTGCGCTGCCAAAGGCGAACACGATGCCGGTCGAGTCGGCTAGCCAGTAGCCGTCGGTGCCGTGGGCGGCCATTCCGACGAACTCGGGCACGACGATCTCGTGGTCGTCGCCGGAAGTGGTGAAGCGCACCAGCGTCCCGTCCGGAGCGGGCATTCCGCCCGCGCCCCGGACGTCGGCCAGCACGATCTGAACTTCCCCGGCGTCGAGCGTGTCGGCCAGCTGGGTCAACACGACCTGGTAGCCGGTGGCGGCCGACGACGGCGTGCTGATACCGGCGGCGCCGAAGCAGGTGACAAGGATGATCATGAGGGCGCGACGGGCGAGATGCACGGCTACTCCTGGCTGGGGGGTTCCGGTTACTTCGCCCGAGGCCGCGTGATGGCCTCCCGACGCAACCCGCCCGGAAGCGACGGGTCGTGCGAAACATTCCGGACCGATCGGCTCAGTCGGCCGACGTCGCCTGCGCCTGGCGTTTGGCCGTTCGGGCGGCGTCGAGGCCGGCTTGCCGGCGGGCTTCTGCCTCGTCGCTGAGGAAGGGCTGCTCGGGGGAGAAGATGAGCCGTTTCCACGTCTCGTCCTCGGACCAGACGTAGGGAAGATCGACGATCTCACCGGGGGTGCGCCCGGTCTCGAGGAGCCGTAGGCCGGCGAGAATCACCGCTCGCTGATTGGCCGGGTCGAACGGCCGGCCGCAGGTGCTGCCCAGCGGATAGTCGACGAAGACGCTTCGGGGCGGACGCACCGCTTCGGTGATGTCGCGGGCGCAGGTGAAGGTCACGGTGGGGATCCCGTTGGCTTCCAGGTGACGAGCGACCAGACCCACGGTCTGGTGGCAGATGGGTCAGACCGGCACGAGGAGTGCGGCATCCACATTGTCTTCCCGCAGTTGGGCGAGGACTTCGGGAGCGTCCCGGGTCATGGTCACCCGGTGGCTGTAGTTGGGGAAGATCTTCTGGAGGCGAGGCGGTAGGCCGCCGATTGTCCCGTTTTTGGCCAGTTCCTGGAGGTGAGTGATGGGGAAGTAGGCGTTGATGTCGTCGACCGTGGTGGCGTGGCGGTCGTAGTGCTCCTCGATGGAGACGAGAAGCTCTCGCGGGGTGTCGCTGGCGATCTCGACGACGTTCGCTTGCTCTCCGCCCATCACCTTCATGGGGGCGGGCCGGCCGTCGTCGTCGAGGAGGGTCACCCCGGCGGTGGCCACCAGTCCGAGCCGACACTGGTTGAGCGGCTTGCCGAGCGGAGTGAACGGCGCGGTGTCGAAGCGGGCGTATTTGTAGGGCTTCGGATAGCCGAGCCGGCGGTAGTACTCGTGGGTCTTCGGGATGTAGCGGACCGGCGGCGCCATCGTCCCTCCTGCCTTTCAGCCGATCACCGAGTCGGCCACCGGACATCCTCGCGCTGTGCGATCCGGTTCGCCCGTGACGCCAAACTCTGGCCGGGTGGCGGCCGGGGGTGGGACTGGAACGAGACGGGGACCCGGCACCGTCCCGGTATCCAGCCGGCCGACCTGGCCGAGCTGCTGGACCACGACCCGGACGTAGTGGTGTTCAGCCGGGGACGGCAGTTGCGGCTGGAGACGACATCCGAGGCGCTGGCGCTGGCCGCCGGCCGGAACGTCGAGGTGATCCGGGCCGAGACCGGGGCCGCCATCGGCGAGTACAACCGTCTGGCGGCCGCCGGGCGGCGGGTCGCCGCGCTGCTCCATAGCACCTGCTGACCCTCGACGCCGGGGAGCTTCTTCACCAGGCGTTTGGGAAGCGGCGTGTCGACGAGGAACTTCGGCGCTCCCTTGGAGCCCTCGTAGCCGGCTACGTCACCGGCGAGCTCGCCGATCCCGGCGCGTCCAACGCGGGCGATCGCGCGCCGCGATAGGCGGACGGTGTGGTCCCGAACCATCGCCGGCAAGATCGTGACAGCGCGCTCTGTTCGCTGTAGCCGGCGACGGCGGCGAGCTGGGTCAGCGGAAGCTTCGTGTGGCGAAGGTAGTGGTCCACGATCTGTTGCCGCACGGCGTCGGTCAGCAGCTCGAAGCTGGTCCCTTCGCTGGCCAGGCGGCGTTGCAGCGTTCGGGGATGCATGCCGAGCCGCGCCGCGATGGGTTCGAGGGCCAGGCCGCCGGTGGGGAGCATGCGGCGGATCATCTGCCGGACCGGTTCGGAAACGTCATCGGTGTCGGGGGGCACGACGCTGCGGAGGTAGCGGCTGACGACGTCGTGGACTTCACTGTCGGCCGCCAGCGGCCGGACCAGGTCCGCGGCCCGGACGGTGAACCCGGCGAAGGGCTCTTCGAAGCGGACGCGACAGCCGAAGTAGGCCTCGTAATTCCGCCGGGGCGCGATCGAGGCGTGGGGAAAGTGGACGGTTCCGGGCGCCCAGGCTTCGGTGAGCAGCAGGCGGAAGACGCGCAGGGTGACGCCCAGTGCCAGCTCCATCACCTGCCGATGGTCGGGCGGGCGCGCCAGCAGCATGGTGTAGGTGAACCGGGCGAGTGGCACCCCCGGGATCGGGTCGATCCCGACCTTCATGGCCGGGCTGTAGACCGACAGGTACAGGGCGATCGACTCGAGCGCCCGTCCGACCGTTGGAGCCGTCCGGGCGGCGACACCGACCGGGCCGAGGATTTCGATCCCCTGCCGTTCGGCGAGGCGCCGCCCGAAATCAAGGGAGCCAGTGACGGCCGCGGCGGCCTCGACCGCCTCCACCCCGGCACGCAAGGCGATGAAGGCGTCGGGGTCCCCGACCGCCTCGGGGCTGATCCCGGCGGCCCGCAGTAGCGCGTCGGGATCCACGCCGAGTTCCGCCACGAGTTCGCGGTACCCCTGGAGGGCCGTGCCCCGCACCGTCGACATGCGCTCACCCTCACAGACGTGTCGTCTGAAGTCAAGAAACTGTCGTGAGAGGGCAAGACGAAAGCGTGGCCGGTGCCGGAGGATGAGCCGCGACAGTCAGGCCCCATTGAAGTCCGTAAGGAGACAGGTCGAATGTCCACCGTCACTGGCCCCGGGACGACCACCGCGTCCGGCACGCCGCTGCCGCTCGTGGCCCTGCCGCAGGGAGAGCTGCTCTGCGTCGACTCGACGGAGATCCCGCTGCTGGAGAACGTCCTCGGAGCCGGGGTCCACTTCAAGCCCCTGCGCCTCGACCTGGAGCGGAACGAATGGGTACTCCTCGTCACTGCCACACCGGGCGTCGAACTCCCGCTGCACTACCACACCGGCCCGGCCGAGGTCTTCACCCTCCAGGGCCGCTGGTTCTACCGGGAGCACCCCGACCAGCCCCAGACGGCCGGCTGCTACCTCTACGAGCCGGGCGGATCGGTGCACCGCTTCCACACCCCGGTCGACAACACCGAGGACACCATCGCCCTCGTCCGCGTCGCCGGAGCCAACATCAACTTCGACGACGACGGCTCGTTCCACTCCATCCTCGACGCCATGTCGATCCGCTACCTGACCGACCTCCTCGGCCCGGCCGCCGGACGGGAAGTCCGCTTCATCGGAGGTGCCGAAACCGGTTTCACCATTGCCTGAGCCGACAGGGGCCGGGCCGAGGCGACCGGATCGAGGTGCCGTACGGGCTGGCTGAGCAGTCCAGTGCGCCTCGCAACGATGCTGTTCGCCCAATCGCTTACGAGAGCAACAGTTCACGCCCCACGCGCGGGCTGGAGGGCCCGGCGTTCGCGAAAGGACAGTCCCCACCATGAGCGAAACCCCCACGTGGCCTGCGCCCGGCACTCCGACCGACCCAACCGTCCCGCCCCCGGCCCCGGCGAAGAAGTCCCACAAGAAGCGCAACATCATCTTCGCCGTCGTCGGCGGGCTGTTCATCATCGGTCTGGCCTCGGGCGGTGGCTCCAGCGGATCCGGCAACTCAGACAACGACCCGCCCTCGACCGGGGCGAAGACGGGGTCGGGAGCCGGCGGCGTGGAGTCCAACCAGGCGCCTCGATCCTCGCCGGCAGCCGCAGACTTCGAGCTGACGAAGTGCTCGTCGAGCGAGGCGTTCGGCACGGTTCTCCCCGACGTCGAAGTGACGATCACCAACCACAGCTCCAAGCGGTCGAACTACTCGGCCAGCGTCAACCTGCTCGATTCCTCCGGCAACAAGGTCGGCGAGGGGTTCCTCGCCTCCAACAACGTTGAGCCCGGCCAGTCGGCCACCGAGTCGGTCGCGGCCACCGCCAGCCGAGACTTCAGCACCTGCCGGATCGTCTCCGTCAACCGGTACGCCTCATGAGGCGCGTCGGCCAGCTCCTGCGGGTGCGGTCGGTTCGCCTCGCCACCCTGACCGCCGCCGCAGCCCTGTTGCTGGGCGGCTGCGGCGGTTCCGGCGCCTCCAGCCAGGCGGGCTCAAGGTCGCTGGAGGAACGCTGCGTCGACCGGGCCTCCGAGTTGAAGGAGGACGGGACCCTGCCGGCTGCGTTCGACCCGCAGAGCCGCTGCCCGACCCTCATCGCATCCCGCTGGTTGACCGAAGACGGCGACATGGACTCCGTCCTGAAAGCGGCCGGTGTCACCACCACCACGGTCACAACGACAACGTCGACGACCAGCACGTCCACAGCGCCGCCGACCACCACCACGGCGCTCGATCCGGAACTGGCCAAGAAGGTGGCGTGGATCGATTACCTGGCCAAAGCCGCCGAGCGGATGGCACCGCTCATCAAGGACGCGACCGACGCCATCATCAAGGGCATCACCACCGAAAAGGACTCGGCGGCGGGAGGAGCGGCCTGCAGGCGGCTCCAGACCGCCGCCAAGGAGATCAGCGCTGCTCTCCCGCCAGCGCCGGCCAACTACATCATCGCCGATTCCTACAAGCGCAGGGCGCTGAACCGCTGGGAGATCATCGGCCAGTTCTGCGCTGACGGCACCAGCACAGGGTTCCGGGTCGTGGGCAAGACCATCGACGAGGCACTCTCGCTGGATCAGCAGTTCATCCTGACGCTCGACCAAGCCGACCGGCACCCCTTGGTGCGGTAGCTCCGAGGGAGGAGGTCAGCGTGACCACCGAGATCGAAGCATCGGCGGCGGAAACGCCACAGAAGAAGAAGCGGGGCCGGGCCGCCGCGAGTAGCGGGTGGCACTGGATGAAAGACCAGCTGGCCGACTCCAAGCTGCTGGCCACCATCGCCGGCGTGGTCGCCACCGGCCTGGCCATGGCCGGGCTGGCCATCAGCGAAGCGGACCTGCGCCAGCGTATCGGCGTCCTCGAGGCCCCCGCCCGGCTCCAGCCGGTTGTC
This sequence comes from Actinomycetota bacterium, assembly GCA_040756995.1. Classification (GTDB taxonomy): domain Bacteria; phylum Actinomycetota; class Acidimicrobiia; order IMCC26256; family BP-133; genus BP-133. The sequence goes on from JBFLYK010000005.1 coordinate 136,104, forward strand.
GACCGTCTCGACGACGTCGAGGGCGCCGTCTCGGCACTCCGGGCCAAAGACCCGGTGGCGCTCATCTCCCCCCGGGTGGAGGAGATCGCCGCTGAACTCGGTGGCCTCCAGGCCCTCTTCGACAAGACCGCTGCCGCGAGCAGATCGATCACCGCACCGGCCGCCGCCGCTCCTGCTCCGGTGGCAGGGGCCCCGGCCTACGACCCGGCGCCCCTGCTGGCGCGGCTCGACACCGCCGACAAGAAACTGGCCGCCCTGGCTGACAGCATCGCCGCCGAGCAGGCCAGGGCGGCATCGCTCTCGGCCGGACTCGAGGCCGCCAAGGCGGAGGTGGCTGCGGCGCGCTCGGCCATCGACACCCTCCGGTCCGACCTGACGGCGCTCCTCGACGCCTTGAAGGCCGACCTGGAGGCGACCAAGAAGAAGCTCACCGCCGGGACGCAACTGCCGACCAACCACGCCGGCCAGGTCACGTGGTGCTTCGGCGCCGGGCGGTTCACCCAGAAGCCCTACCTGTCGGCGGTGGCATTCAAGCCGGCCAGCTTCGGCGGGACCGAGGCTTACCTCGTCTCCACCGTGGTGGCCAACCAGGGGTGCGCCACCTTCCAGGTCTGGTCGGTCAGCCCGACCGCCGTGGCCAAAGCCGGCGCCAACGTCTTCGTCAACCTGATGGCCGTCCAGCCCTAGTCGACCACCTCGACGCCCATCGAGAACTGCTTCATCGGCGGCGTCGGCGCAATCAGCTTCGGAAAGACAAGCGGTGGAGGCCACCCAGCAAAGTGAAGACCAACCGCCAGCCGTTGACGTCTTTCAGCGGACGAGGCCGAGGAGCTGTCCGGCGAACACGGCACCGCCGAGGAGCCGGCGCCAGGGATTGACGCCACGTATCACCTCGTCCACCGCCCACCACACCAGACCGGCCGTGCCCACGACGGCCAGCGCGGTGCGGAGCCCGCCTGAGGGATTGGTGACCGAACGCACCACCATGGCGATCAGGAACAGCCCGAGAGGAAGATTGGGGAACTGCACGACCGTGATCCGCCCGGTCCGGCGGTTGCGGAAGAGCCAGTCGATCACCGCGTTCGACCGTAGCGGCCGCTAGGCGAGACTGCCGACCTGCGGCGGGTCGGCGTGGTTCAGATCGTGCCCGGCGCCGGTCGGCGGGCGCCGCCGCGGCCGAGGAGGCGCTGCCAAACCGTGATCAGCGTCCGGCGGCTGCCAACGCGTGCCGGAACACCGGCCGCCCGGCCGGCGCCGACGGGAGGCTGCGGGCCCGTCGGAGTCAGGCGGGACATGGCCCGGAGCTCCGCGGCGGTGTAGACACGGTTGAAGGGCAGCATCGTCGATCCTCATTCCGGGGGCGCGGCGGGGGCCGATGTGGCCCGCACCGAGGGGTTTCGGCCGGCGCCCGGGCCTTCCCTGCGGAGACGGGCATAACGGCCGATACTCGGCCTCGTCCCGCAGGGCGGCGTGAAGAGCTGGAACGAGTGAAGGCGACTTCACTGACGGCGACGCTCGCTGTGTTGCGCACGAGACAGACCCTCGACCGCGACTGCAGTACGAGTGTCGGGGGCGATTCGGCTCGTGCCCGGACATTGTGGATGACGAAGAGAAAAGGTGGGAGGCCGCCATGAGTCAGGCGTCGGACGAGGCGAGATCCTTCTGGAAGACGGTGCCCGGTGTCCTGGCCGCGATCACGGGATTGATGACGGCACTGACCGGCCTGATCGCAACTCTCGACGCCGTCGGCATCGTCAACGTTGGCGATCGGGAGGTCCAGGCAGAACTGGCCACCTCCAAGGAGCAACCCGGCGACAGGCAAGCAACGAGCACCACCATCCGGCCGGAGCCGACGACCATCACCACCGGTCGAGCGACCCGGACGACCGGCCGGAGCGGGCCGCCGGCCAGTGTCGCACCCAGTACTGCCACCAGCAGTTCTGTCACCAGCAGCACGACGACCTCGTCCACAACCGTCACCACGGTCAAGCCGGGACCGACGGGCCAAACCTCGGGGACGACCGTCATCTCCCCGGAAGACTGCATCCCTTATCGGTCGGCGAACCTTCAGATCGTCAACGAGGGAGCGGCCGGCTGGCTCCTGACCGACGGCTCGTCGCGAATGCTGATCCTCGACAACGAATCAGACGCCAAGAGCGCGCTGGCGCTGGCGAAGGCCCACACCAAGCAATGCTTCATCGGCCGCAACAACCAGCGGCCCGACCGCAAGACGTACATCGTGGAGTATTGGGAGGGAACCTCGGGATTGGCCGCGGCGCCGATCTCGCCGCAGGACTGCCTGCCCTACGACCCCGCGAACGTCCGGATCATCGACGAGGGAGCGACTGGTTGGTTGTTGACCGACGGCGTCTCACGGATGCTCGTTCTCGACAACCAAACGGACGCCGGCAACGCTCTGACGCTGGCGAAGCGTCACCGTGCCCACTGCTTCATCGGTCGGAGCAACCAGCGGGCTGACCGTGCCAGCTACATCGTGGAGTACTGGACCTGAACCTCCCTCCGACGCCGGGCCTAGCGCCTTTTTTTTTCTGCACATCTTCGGGCGAACCGGAACGGACCGGACGACATCGCGGTTTCGGCGGTCGGTGAGGCGGAAACGCCGACTGATGCGCACCCGTCGAGGAGGTTCCCATGTCGACAACCGAAGCCATCATCCTGGCGGCCGTCGTGGTCGTCATCATCGCCGCCCTCGTTTGGTGGACAACAACCCTGCGCCGGCGGCGTCGTCTTCGCGACCGTTTCGGAGACGAGTACGAGATCGTCCTCGAGGAGCACGGCAGCCGGCGCCACGCCGAGCGGGAGCTGGCGGCCCGCCAGGAACGTCACGAGCATCTGGACATCCGCAGCCTTGACCCGGAGCTCCGCCGTCGGTACGCGGACCAGTGGCGGGCCACCCAGGCCCGGTTCGTCGACGAGCCGGAGGCCGCCTTCGAGGAGGCCGACCGACTGGTCGAGGACGTGCTCGTCGAGCGCGGCTACCCCATCACTGACGTCGACCACCAGATCGCCGACCTCTCCGTCGAACACAGCGACGTGCTCGGCCACTACCGGCAGGCGCACGAGATCGCCCAGGCGTCAGCGGCCGGCCGGACGACGACCGAGGACCTCCGACGGGGGATGGTCCACTACCGGGCCCTGTTCGCCGCTCTCCTCGAGGACCAGGCCGACGCCCGGACCCGCCGCTGAGGAGGCCACGATGACCACACCGGAACCGAACCTGAGGATGTCTGGCGCCGTCGACGCCGACGACGAATTCGCCGACCCGGATCCGATCTCGATCGAACATGTCGCCGACGATCCCGATGCGATGCCGGTCCGACAGGACGGCGCGGACCTGCTGTTCACCGCCGAGGAGCAGAAGGGATTCACCCGGCGGTGGACCGACGTCCAGACCCGCTTCGTCGACGACCCTCGCGAAGCCGTGGCGGCCGCCGACGACCTGGTCGGCGAGGTCATGGCCGGGATCGACAGCCGGCTCGCCCGGCGCTGCTCCGCCCTCGGCCAGCAGTGGGCCGGGGACGATGAGCCCGACACCGAGGACCTGCGGCTGGCGCTCCAGCGGTACCGCGCCTTCTTCCAACGACTGCTGTCGATCTAACCGCCGGCCGGGGCCCGTCCGGCGCTTTCGGCTCCGAGGGTCTTTCGCGGTTCGAGTGTGTTGGGGGTTGTCGTTACGCGTCGCTGCGGCTGTCGCTCTTGCGGGCCTTGTGGGCGTACATGGCCTGGTCGGCCCGTTGGATGAGCTCGTCCAGGTCGCAGTCGTGGTCCGGGTCCGGTTGGCACACGGCGAGGCCGATGCTGACTGAGACCGGGTAGGTGACGGTGGCGGCCGCCCTGGCGACCTGAGCGGCCAGGCGGGCCTCGATGCCGTCGACCTGGTCGGCCTCGGCCAGGAGGATGGCGAACTCGTCGCCGCCGAGGCGGCCGACGATGTCGGATTCCCGGCAGGCGGCTCGGAGCGCGCCGGCCACGAGGCGGAGAACCTGGTCGCCGGCCGGGTGCCCGTAGGTGTCGTTGATGGCCTTGAGGCCATCGACGTCGACGAACAGGCCGATGAGCGGCCGGCCGGCCCGGGTGACCTCCTTGACGGCCTGTTCGGCCAGGAGCGTGAAGGCCCGCCGGTTGTGCAGGCCGGTGAGGTCGTCGACCAGAGCGAGCTCCCACAGCTCCTCTTCGGCCCGGCGTCGCTCGGAGATGTCGTGAAGCAGAGCGTTGAACATGAGGTCCCCGCCGCTGTCGAGGGCCCAGATGGTCAGCTCCACGGGGAACTCGCGGCCGTCCCGCCGGCGCCCCTCCAGCTCGAGGCGCTGGCCGAGCACCGGTCCCTCGCCGGTGAGCAGGTAGTGAGCGAGACCTCGGCTGTGGTCCTCCCGGTAGCGGGGCGGGATGATCGTGTCGACCAGGCGCCGGCCGATGGCCTCGTGGCGGGGCCAGCCGAAGGTCACCTCGGCCTGCTGGTTCCACTCGGTGATCCGGCCCTCGGTATTCATGGCCACGAAGGCCTCGGTCGAAGTGGCGATCAGCCGGCGGAAGAGCTGCTCGCTCGCCCGCAATGCGGCGTCCTCGGCCCGCCGGGCGGTGACGTCCCGCACGATCAGGCAGTTCCGCTCCTGCCCGGCGGCGTCAGTGAAGAGGACCGAGGTGACCTCGGCCTCGAGCGTTGAGCCGTCGCGGCACCGGAAGGACAGGTCGGCCTCGAAGAGGCCGGTGCGGGCCCGCTCGGCCAGGGCCGCCTCCCACCGGTCCCGGTCGTCCGGGTCGACGATGCCGTCCCGCCCGATCCGGCGAAGGTCGCCCTCGTCGTAACCCAGGAGACGACACGCCGCCGGGTTGGCGGCCAGGATCCGGCCAGTTCGGGGGTCGGTGAAGAGGACCGCCTGGGGGCTATGGAACGACAGCGCCTTGCACGCCTCGGCGTCGAGTGCCTCCCACCCTTCCTGCATGATCCCGACCGTCCTTTGCACCGTCCCTGGGCCGGAGTCATCCTCCAACGGATGTCAAGAGGCCATCACCAAAGTGAAGACCAACCGCTCGCCGGACCACCCTCTGGCCCCGCCGGGACCTGCTGACGCCTCACCGCTCGCAACGGCGCAGGGCCGGCGCCCGGCCACAATGGGTCGATGGGTGTCGGCGTGACCGTTCGTTCTTCGCTGGCTGGTGATCGCGAGGCGATTCTCGCTGTGGTGCGCGATGCCTTCGCCACCGGAGGCCGCGACGGCCAGGAGGAGGTCGACATCGTCGAGATGACCTGGTCCCTTGGCGCCGGGGCGGCCGGCTTGGAGCTGGTCGCCGTGGACGGCGGGCAGGTCGTCGGCCATGTGCTGGCCGCTTACGGCCATCTCGACGGGCGGGAGGTGGTGGGGGTCGCGCCGGTATCCGTTGTCACGGCGCGCCAGGGGGAAGGGATCGGCACGGCCCTGATGACCGAGCTCATCCGTCGCGCCGATGAGGCCGGCCTTCCGCTGCTCGTCGTCCTCGGGGAACCGGCCTACTACTCGCGCTTCGGCTTCGAGCCGTCCGGCCCGCTCGGGCTCAGCTATCCGCCGGCCGGTGCGAACAGTCCCTACTTCCAGGTGCGCCGGCTCACCGGCTACGAACCCGCCTACCGGGTCAGTTCACCTACTGCTGGGAGCGGGCCTGAACGGGTCACCGACCTAGTGCCGCGGCCGCCAATGTTTGCGCCCAGGAGGTCCTGGCGGATCGGTGTCCATCGGTGGGGATGTGCCGTGGTTATGCACTTAGGTTGTCGATAACCACGACGGATCTCGTCCGAACTTGCCGATTCCCAGCAACTCCAGACAGCGCAAAGGTTGTCTGACGCAGTACTAGCCGTTGACGTCTTTCAACGGACGAGGCCGAGCAGCTGTCGATCTAACCCCTGGCCGGGGGCCGTCCAGCGGTTTCGCCACCGGCGCTCGAGATTGTCGGCCGGTCGTCGCGTCGACGAGGATGGTTGCCGTGAGGCTCGGCATGAAGGCACTGCTGGCGATGGCCGGACTCATGTCGGGCGCGGGTTGCGATCACGAACCGGACATCGTTCTGACCACGGTCCTTTCGCTGCGCATGCCGGCAGCCGAGAACGAAAATCTGATGCGCTCGATGTGTGATCTCCCGACCCAGCGGCCCAACGACGCCCTGCGTGTCCGGTGGACCAACGGCCAGCGGGTCGTGTTCGAACAGACCGTCCGCTGCGAGCCGTTGCGTGAGAACCCCGGGCCGCAGACGGAGCGTCCGTAGGGGACCGGCCTCGGCGGGAGCCGGCAGGTTCAGAAAGGGCAGGCGCGGGTCACTATCCAGCAGCCCGGCGGCGGCATAGATGATCAAGGCCACCAGGGCCACGGTGGCGACGACCAGGACCCAGGGGGTCCAGCGCACGATCCGCTCGGCCAGGTCGTCCTCGGGGCTGGGAGCATCCTCGTGACCAACCGTCTCGTCCGGCGGCGGGCCGGCCGGGCGACCGTGCGTCGCCTGGCGGCCTCCGTTCTTCTCCCGTGCAGTTCCGGGACGCACAATCACAGGTTCGCTGAGCGGCGCACCTCGACCTCTTGCCGGCTCAGCCCTCGTGCGCCCACTCGAGCCACCATGTTCCGTGCTCCGCAGGGATGTTGCGGAGATTCGGTGGAGGTCCGAGGGCCCGTTGCGGTGGTCGGCGAACCCTGGACCGTGCAACGAATCCCTCGCACACAGCGTCCGGACGCGGACATTCGCCCCGATTCACCGAAGCTCGATGGTCCCGTCCCCGGCACCGCGTCTGGCTTTGGGCCCGTGACGTCATGATGACTTCGGGTGGCAACGAAGGAGTGAAGGCATGTCGGACTCGGACCTGCTCGAGCCGGTGGTGGAAGTCGAAGCGCTGCACGCCCGTCGCCGGCCGGTGGTGGCCGGCGGCGCGCTGGTGGTCACCCTGCTTATGGTCGCCGCGGGCCTGCTGTGGAGCGGGTCCGACGGTTCGGCGGCCGCCGGGTCGTTCCGGGGGACGCCGGAGCGGCCCCGGGGCCGTGACTGGAAGGAATGCGATTCCACCGAATGGCTGACCGCGGCGGTGGCCGAGGTACCCGACGAGTTGCGCTACGCGCCGGCGTTCATCCCGGCCGGATATTCGACGCGGGCCAGTCTCCTCACCTACCGGGACCACGAGGGCTGCCATCACGGCGCCGAGGCGCTGATCCTGGCCCGGAAGGATCCGGCGGATCCCGCCGTGGTTCGGAGTGTGATCACCGTGCGCGGCCCGTCCTACCGCCCGGCGCGCCCGGAGGATCCGCGTTTCCCGTCCGAGCCGGTCGCCGTGCGGGGCGGCGACGGGCGCTTCCGGTTCGGAGGCCTGGAGTGGACCGATCCCGACGGCGGCCAGTGGACGGTTACCGGCGCCGAGCGGGACGTGCTCGTCGCCGTGATCGACGGGCTGTCCATCGATCTGGCCGGCGGCGGTCCACCCGTCGAAGCCGGCCACATTCCGGAGGGCTACGACGTGCTGTGGCAGCGGGCCGAGCCGGAGGGGCGTGGTTTCGACAACGACTGGACCTGGAATGTCCGCCTCGAACCGGACGACCCGTCGGCCAATCCTGTGCAGTACCAGATCTCGGTGACCCGCATGTCCACCCCTGGCACCGTCTTCGAGGGCGTGACCGGCGACGGGGTCCGACTGACGACCATGCGGGGCCGGCCGGCGGTGGAGGCGTCGTCGGGTCGCGACGGCGAGCAGTACGCCACGATCACCTGGGACGAGGAAGCCGGCGTAACTGTCTCCGTTTTCGGCACGTCCCGCAGCGGCCCGCCGGACATGGGCATCATGCGCCGGATCGGTGAGTCCGTCGAACTCGTCGCCCGAGACGACCCCCGGGCTCGCTGACAGCGACGTGACGCGTCCAACAGGACGCCGCGCCGGGGCCGAATCGATCGGGTGCACTTTCGGCCCTTTCCGGACGGTGCTGTCGACATGGCCTGAGACGGTCACCCACAATGAGCCGCGTGCTGGACCGTGCGCGGCTCGCCCGTGGCTTCGCAGCCATCTTGCCCGCCGCCGGCCTGGTGGTCAGCGTGCTCCCGGTGGAGGCGGCGGCGTCCCGAGCGTCGGCTTCCGCCCGCTCATCGATCGTCGTCGTGCGCAATGATGCCGATCCGGAGGCGGTGGCGAGGTCGGTGGCGGCAAGACCCCGTCACTCCTACACCAGCGCTCTGCGGGGATTCGCCGCCGGCCTCACCGGCTCGCAACGACGGAAGTTGGAAGTGGATCGGCGCGTGCTGTCCGTCACCGACGACCGGGTCACGCAGCGACAGGTGCAGCAGAGCGCGGCGATGGCGGTTGGACTTTCTGCCCAGCTGGTGCCGTTCGGAGTTCGGAGAGTCGGTGCGCTGCACAGCCCCACGGCGAAGATCGACGGAGAGGACGACCTCATCGACGTCGACGTCGCGGTGCTCGATTCGGGTGTCTCCCGACACCCGGACCTCCACCGCGCCGGTGGCGTCGACTGCACTTCCCAGGGCGGGTTCGACGATGAGGACGGTCACGGAACGGTCGTCGCCGGGATCATCGGCGCATCGGACAACGGTCTCGGCGTCGTCGGAGTCGCACCCGGGGCGCGGATTTGGGCAGTCCGGGTCATGAATGCGGCCGGGAAGGTGACGGACTCTGACTACCTGTGCGGCCTCGACTGGCTCCACCGACACGCGGCAGAGATCGAGGTTGCCAACCTGTCGTTCGGTGGGTCCGGCGTCGACAGCGGATCGTGCGGCTTGACCGACGGTGTTGTGGTCGACCCGTTCCACCTGGGGATCTGCCAGGTGGTCGATGCCGGGGTGGTTGTCGTGGCCCCGGCGATGAACGACTCGGTCGACGCCGGCGGCGGGACGCCCGCGGCCTACCCGGAGGTGATCACCGTTTCGGCCTTCACCGACACTGACGGAACGCCCGGCGGCTTCGGACCGCCGGCCGGGTGTACCGACCAGCCGTCGAGGGACGACACCTTCGCTGACTTCTCGAACTTCGGGGCCGCCGTCGACATCTCCGCTCCCGGGGTCTGCGTCATCAGTACCTTCCCGGATGCGGCCCGGTCGCGACGGCGGACATGCGGCCGCCACGGCTGCTACGCCCGCAAAACCGGCACGAGCTTCGCCGCGCCGCACGTCGCCGGTGCGGCGGCCCTTCTCATGGCTCGCCATCCCGACTGGACCCCGACCCAGGTGCATCAGCACCTCGTCGAGACCTCCGAACCAGGGCCTGTACCGGGCGACCCGGACAGCTTCCCCGAAGGCGTCCTCAACGTCCGGGGCTACTGACTGTCAACGAAGCGTCGGGCGCAGTAGTGTCCGCCGCGGCGGGGGCGCCGCCACCGCTGCTCGGTCTCGGGAAGGAGGATCCCATGGCCAGAACTCCCCAGGAGGCCTTCGAGACGCACCTGGAAGCGTTGGGTACCGGTGACCTGGACAGGATCGCGGCCGACTATTCCGACGACTGCATCCAGATCTCGAACCGGCAGATCCGGCGGGGCAAGGCGGGAATCAAGGAGGCGTTCGCCCAGATCTTCGCCGATCTCTCCGCCGCCGGTGAGATCAAGGGTCTCGACGTGCCGGTCCGGGTCTTCGAAGACAACGTCCTCTACATCGAGTGGTGGGCCGATCTCGGCGACATGCGCTGCGACGGCGTGGACACCTTCGTCTTCGAAGACGGGCTCATCACCGTGCAGACCGTCAAGTACGACATCACCAAGGCCTGACGGTCACCGTCCGAGGACGGTGACGACCAGCTCGGTGTCGAGGTACTCGATGATCTCGACCACCTTGCCGTCGGCGATCCGGTACCACCAGCAGTACTCGTTGTTGTAGTCCTGGCCGTCCGTGGTCCGGGACAGACCCCGGCCGCGGCCCACCACCCAGTCCCCTTCGGCCACCATGTCGTCGACCACCACGGTCAGGCCTCCGCCCAGCTGCTGACCGAGCCGGCCGAGCAACCGCTCCGCGGCGTCCGCCTTCCCGTCGTACAGACCGGAGTACTTCGTCGTGCCCCGGATGGTCCACTGCACATCATCCGCCAGGCGACCGAGAAACCCCTCGGCATCACCGGCCGACAGAGCGGCGAACATGTCCCGCATCACCTGCTTGTTTGCTTCGCTCATCGCAGCCTGCCCCCTTTACCGACCAATGGGAACGCCCTCACGCCCGTCGTCAGTGCCGGCCAACGGGAACCAACCGGTGTCGAGCGACGGGCGCCCGCCAGATTTGAACACTTCGACGGCGGCGGTGAGCTGGGCTTCGGCGGTGTCGGAGGCCAACAGGCGGGCCTGGGTCTCCAGGAAGTCGGCCAGCGCCTGCTCGTGGCTCGTCTCGAGCGCGGTCGTGATGATGCGTTTGCATTCGCCGTTGCTCGGCAGGTTGTCGGGGTTGAGCAGGGCGACGACCTCCTCCCAGGCCGCGTCGAGGCCGCCGACGGGCACCACCTGATCGACGACGCCCCACTGGGCCGCCTGAGTACCGGTCAACACCGCGCCGCCCAGCAGCATTGCCTTGGCCCGGGCGATGCCGACGAGGCGGGGGAGGCGCCAGGGCGCCATGCCGGCCAGGAAGCCGACCTCCCGGGAAGCGGGGATGGCCAGCGTCGCCCGCTCCGTGGCGATCCGGAGATCGCAGGCCAGGGCCAGCTGCAGACCGCCGCCCAGGCAGTAGCCGTCGATGAGGGCCACGACCAGCTGCCTGATGGTCTCCAGATGGTGCAGCGCCACCTCCCACCATTCGACGGTGGTGGGGGTGAGCCGCCACCCTTCGGCCGCGGCCTTCAGGTCGAGCCCGGCCCCCCAGTGGTCGCAGGACGACCGGATGGCCACGACGTCGAAGTCGTCCCGGTCGACCAGACCGGACGTGACGTCGAGAAAATCCCGCAGGAAGGCCTCGTTCTGGGCGTTGAGCACCTTGGGTCGGTCGAGCGTGACGAACACCCGACGCCCCTCCTGGCGCACGTCCATGGTCTCGTGGGAGCTGGTCATCGGCACAGTCTGCCTACGATCCGGCCGGGTTGCTCGTTGGCGCCGCCCGGGTAGGCATCATGCGGAGGACACCGACGAGGAGGTGTGGCCATGGGCTACACGGCCAAAGTCGACCGTGAGCTCTGCGTCGGCGCCGGCGCCTGCATCGAAACGGCGCCCAAGGCCTTCGGGTTCGACGACGAGCACATCGCGGTCGTGCTCCCGGGAGCGGAGGAGGAGTCCGACGCCAAGCTCCTCGAGGTCGCCCGGGCCTGCCCCGCCACCGCCATCCTCCTCTACGAGGACGGCGAGGAGATCGACATCTTCGCCTGACTCAGGAGGACCGCACCGCGCTCCGCTCGGCCAGTCCCGGCGGGCCGACGATGCACTTGGCGCCGTTCTGCCACTGGACCACGACGAGCTGATGATCGGCCTGGCGGCCGTCGGGGCCGAGGCCGAAGCGGCCGAAGAACGTCGTGCAGTGCAGCCGGCGGGCGGCGCCCAGCAGCGCCTCGTCGTCGAAGCCGCCGGTGTCGCCGGCACAGCGGAGGGCGATCACGACGGCGGCGTAGGCCTGGGCCGCCGGGTACTCGACATGGGCCCCGGCCGTTCCCGGGGCGAGCCCGGGGGCGAGACGGAACCGCAGCGTCCGCAGCACGTCGACCGAACGGGGCCCGAGGTCGGGACGGATCCGCAATCCCTCCTCCCACTGGGAAGGGGCGAGGACGCTCTCGGCCCGCCGGGCGCCGACGGCGTCGGCGAACTCCCGCAGCCCACCGGCCACGGCGGCCACCACCCGGGGACCGCGCTGCAGGCGGCGGAGAACGGCGACGTCGTCATCGAACGAGCCGGCCAGCAGCAGGACGTCGGCATCGACCCGGTCCGGCACGTCGGACGGCGACACCACGCCGACGACCGACAGTCCGAGGCGGGCGGCGGCGTCACGGGCGCCCTGGGCGGCGGCCCGTCCGAAGGACCCCGTCCCGGCCGCGATGAGGACGCGGCCGCCGGGAACGTCGCCGGCCATGACTTCGACCACCGCCGCCAGGTACCGGCTCGTCGGTGAGGCGAGCGACACCAACCACGGCATCATCTCCACCTCGTCGGCGCTGCCACCGTGATTCCACACCACCCGTCTCTGCTCGGCTGCCCACTGGCCGGCCTCGCCGGCCAGCCCGCTGCCGTACGGCCCGATCAGCAGGTCGGCCCCGGCCAGCAGGTCGAGCGCGTGGCGCAACCCCTTGCCCGTCCCGCCGTCGTCGAGCAGCGCCAGGCGGGGCAGCAGCGTTCGCCCCCCGACGGTCACGCCGCCGGCCCGGTGGACATCCTCCACCGCCTGGACCAGCCCGGCCGCGGCCATCCGGGCCTGCCGGACGTTGCCGTCGCTCAGCGACAGCGCCGCCCCGATCGTGAAGTCGCCGTCCTGCGGGGCCATCGGCCCCCGAGCCTACGCGCCGGATCTCACTCGAAGGTGATGACGCCCCGAATGTTCTTGCCGGCGTGCATGTCCTCGTAGCCCTCGTTGATCTGGTCGAGCGTGTAGGTGCGGGTGACGAGCTCCTTCAGCTTCAGCTGGCCGGCCTGGTACATCGCCAGCAGGCGGAGGATGTCCTTGCTGGGCGACAGCGATCCGTAGAGCACACCCTGGATGCGCTTCTGGAACATCGTCAGGATGAACGGGCTCACCGGGATGTTCATGTCGGTCACCGGGCCGATGGCCACGACGGCGACCGTGCCCGCCTTGCGGACGGCGTCGAACGCCTGGCCGATGTGCTCACCCTTGACGACCCCGGTCGTGATGATGGCGTTGTCGGCACCCTGACCGTTGGTGAGCTCCTGCGCCAGCTGGGCGGCCTGCTGCATCGTCTCCACCGCGTCGGTGGCGCCGAGCTGCATGGCCATCTCCCGCTTGAACGGTACGGGGTCGACGGCGATGATCCGGGAGGCGCCGGCGTGCTTGGCCCCCTGCACCGAATTGATGCCGACGCCGCCGATGCCCATGACGATCGTGACGTCACCGGGCGAGACGCCGGCGCCGTTGACGGCCGAGCCCCACCCGGTCGGAACGCCGCAGCCCACCAGACAGGCCTCGGTGAGCGGGATGTCGTCGGGAATCTTCACGCAGCTGATGGCCGGCACGATCGTGTACTGCGAGAAGGTCGAGATCATGCACATCTGCCCGACGTCCGTCCCGTCCTTGTGCATCCGGAACGTCCCGTCGAGCTGGCAGCCGGCCAGCAGCAGCGCACCCGAGTCGCAGAGGTTCTGCTGGCCACTGGCGCACCAGCGGCAGCGGCCGCAGCCCGGGATGAACTGCAGCACCACATGATCGCCGGGCGCCACGTTGGTCACGGCCGACCCGACGGCCTCCACGATGCCGGCCCCCTCGTGCCCGCCGCAGATGGGCAGCTTCATGGACGGGATGTCGCCGGTGACCATGTGGTCGTCGGAGTGGCACATCCCGGCGGCCACGATCTTGACAAGGACCTCGGTGGCCTTCGGCTCGTCGAGGTCAACCTCGGTGACCTCCCACTTGCCGGGCTGGGAAAAGAGCACGGCCGCCTTGGTCTTCATGGTCCCCCTTTGATCGTCCCGACGAAAACAGGCTCGTTAGTTTGGCCCACCGCAGCGGCTCCGTGCACTGCGGAAGTCCGGCAAAAGTGCTTTCCCCGACCGTTCCCGGGCGCAGCCGGCCCAGACGCCGGCGGCGTAGGCGACATCGTCGATCAGCCGGAGCCCGACAAAGCGGATGGGGTCGAGGCGGGGCCGGCGCTGCAGCCACTCGAGCGCCCCCGGAACCACCACGGCCGCCGCCAGCGCCGGGCGGGTGCGCCGGCTCTTCACGGCCAGGGCGACAGCCGCCGGCCACCAGGCCCGCCGCAGAGCCCGGGCGAGGGCGAGACCGCCTCGCAGGTGGCCGAGCCCCGCCAGCCGGGCCGCTTCCCGGGCCGGCACCGTGCGGGTCAAGGCCACGGTCGACCCGGCGCCGGCGGCGACCGCGAGGAGCGGCTGCCCGACGGCCGCCAACGTCCACGCCCCGGCCGTCCACGGCGACACGACGGCCGGCGCCACCGCCCAGCCGTGCCGGCGGGCCAGGGCGGCGGCCGACGTGCCGTAGCGGTAGCGCTGCGTCAGCCACGCCCGCCACGACGGCCGGATCGGATGGCGCACGAGCGCTCGAGGGTCGTACCGGACGGTCCAGCCGGCGGCCACCAGCCGCCAGATGAAGTCGACGTCCTCGCCGACGGTGAGCGACTCGTCGAAGCCGCCCAGCGCCTTCAGCGCGCTGCGCCGCACGACCAACGCCGCGGTCGGCACATAGGCCACCGGACTCCGGGGCCGCACGATGGATTCCCGGTCACCGAGATCGAGCGGTGACGCCACCGCCTCGTAGGCGGCCATCATCCCTCGCTGGGCCGCGCCGTCGCCGGCCGGCGACACGATCCTCGGGGCGACGGCGGCTACCTGCGGATCGGCGAAGTGGGGCAGGAGCGCGTCGAGCCAGCCGGCCTGCGGTTCGCAGTTGGCGTCGATGAAGGCGACGAAGGGAGCCGTGGCGGTGCGCCATCCGTCATTGCGGGCCGCCGCCGGCCCGCCCCGGGTGCCGCGCTGCAGCAGCGTGACCCCCGGCGCGGTGCAACGGGCCTTCACCGCCACCGGATCGTCGGAGGCGTCGTCCACGACGACGACCGAAACGAAAGCCCCGTCGGCGCTTAGCGCCCCCAACGTGGCGCCCAATCCCTCCGGGTCGTTCCGGACGGGGACGACGGCGGCCACCTCCGCCCCTGAGCCTCGATCCGGCGCCGGTGGTCGCGGATGCGCCAGGCCCGCGTCGAGCAGACGGCGGGCGAGGCTCTGGGCCGCCGGCGAACGGGGGACAGGTTCCCCGGCCGCCAACCGGTCGACGAGTTGGCGCCCCGGGGCGGTCATGCGCAACAACCGGATCGGCGAGCCGCCGACCAGTACCGTGCCGTCCCCGATCCACCGGGCGCCGGGGTCGAGCACAACGCGGAACCCGTCGGGCAGCACCCCGCCGTTGAACGACGCCATCCCGGTCAGGTGGCCGTCATCCCGGCGTCGACGGGGAACACGCCGCCGGTGACGCCGCTGGCGTCTTCGCTGCACAGCCAGGCGACGAGGGCCGCCACCTCCTCGGGTTCGACCAGGCGCCGCAGCGGGTGGTGGACGGCGAACATCATCGGGCTGTCGAGGTCGTAGAAGGTGGCGCTGGCTTCGAGCATGGCGCCGGTGGTCGAGCCCGGTGCCACCGTGTTGGCGGTGATGTTGTACTCGCCCAGTTCGGTGGCCAGGCTGCGGACGAGCCCGATCACGCCATGCTTGGCAGCCGTGTAGGCCGCCAGCTTCGGCAGGCCCAGCACGCCGCCGGCCGACGAGATGGCCACGAACCGACCCCAGCCCCGCCTGAGCAGCGCCGGAGCGGCGGCATTGGCCAGCCGCCAGACACCCTCGAGGTTGACGCCGAGCATGGTGGCCCACTCATCCTCCGTGGTCTCCCACGCCGGCCGGCCGCCGGCGATGCAGCCGGCGACAGCCACGGCGGCGTCGAGGCCGCCGAAGCCGTCCTCGGCCACGGCGACGGCGGCGTCGAGCGCCGCCTGATCCCGCACGTCACCGATGACCGGCCGGGCCCGATCCGACCCGCCGCATTCGCCGGCGACGGCCTCGAGATCGGCGGGCGTGGCCAACGGGTAGGTGAGAGCAGGATCGTCGGCACACCGATCGAAGAGCACCAGCCGCCAGCCGGACTTGGCCAGGCGTCGGGCGGTCGCCGCGCCGATGCCCCGAGCCGCACCGGTGACAAGGGCGACCCGCCCTTCGACCGGCGCCCGGCCCCGGCCATCGTCGCCGGCGGTCATCGCCGCCATGCCTCCACCGCGGCAACGAGGTCGGCGGTCAGGGCGTCGAGGAGCCGGCGGCCGTCCTCGGCGGTGGCGCCCGCCGGATCCCCCAACACGCCGTTCGGTGAGACCGACGCGACGCCGCCGCGGCGGAGTTCGCTCATCACGGCCGCCAGCGGGCGGACGTCGCCCGCTTCGGCGACGCTCAGCCGAACCGACTCCGGTGCCAGCGCCAGCATCAACGACGTCTCGGTTCGGCCCGCGTGGGCGTCGGCGCCGGAGAGGCGCGGCGCCCAGGCCAGCACGCGCCGCCCTTCGGCCTGCAGTGTCGCCACCGCGGCGGCCAGCGCCTCGGCGTTTCCGCCATGGCCCGACACGAGCACGACGCCGGCGAAGGCGTCCGCCGAGCGCACCAGTTCCAGGACCACGAGCTCCAAGGCGGCGGCGCCGATCGACAGCGTTCCGGGAAAGCCGGCGTGCTCGCCCGCCGAGCCATACGGAAGAAGCGGAGCGACGATCACGTCCGGTCGAGCGGCCGCCAGCCGTTCGGTGAGGGCGACCGCCACCGCCGAATCCGTGCCGATCGGAAGGTGCGGACCATGCTGTTCGGTGGACCCCACCGGCACGGCGAGGATGGACTCCGCCGCAATGGCCGTCACATCAGGCCACGACAACGACCCGAGCCGGCTCACGCAGGCGGTGCACCCAGGCGGCGGATGAACCCGTCCGGGACGAGGACGTCGCTCGGTTCCAGCTCGCTGACCGAGCTCCGGCCCAGGGCCAGCAGCGCCGAGTCGATCCCGGTGCGCAGGATGTCGAGGACGTTCTCGACACCGGCCTGCCCGTTGGCCGCCAGGCCCCAGAGGTAGGCCCGTCCGATCATCACGGCGCGGGCCCCGAGGGCCACGGCCTTCACCACGTCCGAGCCCCGGCGGATCCCGCCGTCGAGCAGCACCTCGATGTCACGGCCCACGGCCTCCACGATCGGCGGCAGGGCCCGGATCGTGGCCGGTGTCCCGTCGAGGTTGTTGCCGCCATGGTTCGAGACGGAGATGGCCGTGGCGCCGATGTCCACCGCCCGGCGGGCGTCGTCGACCCGCATCACACCCTTGAGCATGAAGGGCCCGGCCCACTCCTCCCGTAACCACTGCAGATCGTCCCAGGACGGCGGCGGCGTCATCATCCATTCGCCGTAGGCGCCGAAGAACGTCGGGGCCGGCTCCCCGATGGCCCCCCAGTTGGGGACGCTGAGATCGGGTAGCGCCTTTGTCTTCGCCCACTGCGCCAGCCACCGGGGTCGCCGCAACACTTCGGGGGCGTAGCGCAGCACCGCCTTGGCATCGATCCGCTCGGGGATGAACGGGCTGCCCCAGTCCCGGGCATGGACGAACGACCAGTCCAGCGTCACGATCAGGCCCACGACGCCGGCGGCCCGGGCCCGTTCGAGCCGCTGGGCCAGCTTGTCCCGGCCGCCGCTCCAGTACACCTGCAGGAAGGTCTGCGGGTTGGCGGCCACGACGTCTTCCATCGGCTTGCTGGCAAAGGAACTCAGCGCCATGGCCGTACCGCGGGCGGCGGCGGCCCGGGCCACGGCCAGCTCCCCGTCGGGGTGCACGGCCTGCACACCGGTCGGCGAGATGAGGACGGGCATGGAGATCTGCTGCCCCATCACCACCGTGGCCTGCTCCCGCTTGGGCGAGAGCCCGGCCATGTGGGGCCCGAAGCCGAGCTCCCCGAAGGCGGCGACGTTGTCGGCCAGCGTCAGCCCCCGCTCCGACCCGGCCCGGATGGCCAGATACACGGAATGCGGAAGGCGCTTGGCGGCCCGCCGCTCCGCCTCGGCGACCGACTCGAACCAGTCGGCGGCCATCAGCCGGCGACCAGCGACAGCGGGTTCTCGTCGCAGGTCCGGTCGGGCCGGCGCCGCTGCAGCGTGACGGGCACGGGACGGGAGTGGTCGAGCGACGGCCGGGGGGCGGAGCCCGGCTCCACCTGGGCCAGCTGCAGCTCGCCGTAGCCCTTCACGCATTCCGGGTCGGGCCCGTCGAGCGGCAGGCCGGTGAAGAACTTGGCGGCCATGCAGCCACCCCGGCAGGAGTCATAGGCCGAACAGGCGGCGCAGGCCCCACCCGACTGCGGACCCCGCAGCGTGCGGAATAGCTCCGACTCCCGCCACACGCCGGCGAAGCCGCCGGCATCCCGGACGTTGCCGGCCCGGAAGGCGTCGTGAATGGCGAACGGGCAGGCGTAGACGTCACCGATCGGATCGATCAGGCAGACCACCCGTCCGGCGCCGCAGAGATTCAGGCCCGGCAACGATTCGCCGTAGCCGGCCAGGTGGAAGAACGAGTCGCCGGTGAGCACGTCTTCGCCGTGGACCAGCAGCCAGTCGTACAGCTGCCGCTGCTGGGCCGCCGTCGGGTGCAGCTCGTCCCAGGTGTCGGCGCCCCGGCCGGACGGGCGCAGCCGCGTCAGCCGGAGCTGGGCGCGGTAGCGGTCGGCCAGCGCCTTGAAGGCGTCGAGCTGGGGAATGTTGTGGCGGGTGCAGACGACCGACAGCTTGAAGCCCGGGAAGCCGGCGGCCGCCAGGTTCTCCATGGCCTGCACGGCCGTGGCGAAGGAACCCTCGCCTCGCACGGCATCGTTGACCTGGGCCGTGGCGCCGTCGATGGAGATCTGCACGTCCACGTAGTCGCTGCCCGCCAGGCGGGCCGCCACCTCGGGCGTGATCCGCACGCCGTTGGTGGAGAACTTCACGCCGACGTGGTGGGCGGTGGCGTAGTCGACCAGCTCCCAGAAGTCGGGCCGGATCGTCGGCTCGCCGCCGCCGATGTTGACGTAGAAGACCTGCATGCGCTCGAGTTCGTCGATCACGGCCTTCGCCTCGGCCGTCGTCAGCTCGGCGGGATCACGCCGGCCCGAGCTCGACAGGCAGTGCCGGCAGGCCAGATTGCAGGCGTAGGTCAGTTCCCACGTCAGGCAGATCGGGGCGTCGAGGCCGGCGGCGAAGTGCTCCACGAGCGGGATCGCCACGCTCATTACCGCCGTTCCCGCAGCATGTCGGTCTCGGCCAGGCGGGCCAGAGCCCGCTCATAGGCCCGCAGCTCTCCCGGCGCGATGCCGGCGTCGAGGCAGGCGTGGCGAGCGGTCGGCGCCTCGGGCAGGCCCTGGACGACGCTGAGCAACCGGCGGTCCTTGAGGAACGACAACCGTCGGGTGCCGAAGTGGTACAGCAGAGCGCCGAATGGCTCGGGCCGCACCGAGACCTGCGGCGCCAAGTCCCACGCCTGATCCAGCACGGAAACAGCCACGGCGCTCAGTAGACGCCGCACATCCCGTCGATGGACACGTCCTCGACGAGGAGGTCCTCCTCGATCAGCCCGTCCTCCTCCAGGAGGTCGTCGTCGGACGGGGCGGTGGTGACAGGGGCGGTGGAAGAAGCGCGCTTATCCATGACCTGGAGAATAATTGCACTCGGTGCAATAGTAAAGAGGTGCGAGCCGAGCACCGACTCGGGCGCCCGCCGGTCACGAGCCGGGCCGATCTCGAGCGGGTCGCCCTCGAGCTGTTCATCCGCAACGGCTTCAACGAGACGACGCTGGACGACATCGCCGCCGCCGCCGGCATCGCCCGCCGCACGTTCTTCGGCTACTACTCCTCGAAGAACGACGTCGTGTGGGGCGATTTCGACGCCCTCCTGCGGGGCATGGAGGACTGGCTGGCCGACGCTCCCGACGAGCGGCCGTTGCTCGAGACGCTCACCGAAGCGGTGGTCCGCTTCAACGACCTCCCGCCGGAAGCGGTGCCCGCCCACCGGCAACGGATGTCGCTGATCCTGCACGTGCCGGCCCTCCAGGCCCACAGCACGTTGCGCTACGCCGACTGGCGCAACGTCGTCGCCCGCTTCGCCGCCCGCCGCCTCAGCCTGCCGGTCGAGGCGCTGCTTCCCCAACTCATCGGCCACGTGTCGCTCGGGGCCGCCGTCACGGCCTACGAGCAGTGGCTGGCCGACGACTCCGCTGATCTCGCCGAACTCCTGAGGGCTGCCTTCGGCGCGTTGGACCTGCGCCTCCCCGAGGGGTAGCGCCTCAGGCGGCGGGTTCCCGCTGCAGCCACCGGCCGAGGGCCTCGACGTCATCCAGCCGGTAGCGGCGGTGGCCGCCGAGGGTGCGGACGGTGACGAGGCGGCCGGCCGCTTCGAGGCGACGCAGCTTGCTCAAACGGACGCCGAGCAGCTCGGCGGCTTCGGACGGGCGCAGAATCGGGACACCATCGTGCATCTTGTTCGCCTCCGCCTTTACTCGTGCCATGTGGCGACCGGATCGTCGCAACTGGCCTTGCCTTCTGTCGTGGTGCAGTGGGTCTCGAACGAGACCCGGCGTTCCCCGTCGTGCCACTTCCACGTCGCCTCGCCCTGATAGCTGACGGCCCGTTCCTCGGTGGGGTGGTGGACCGTGGTGAACACCTCGCAGAACGTCGTCGGGTCGGCGTTGGGATCGGAACCCGATTCGCAGGCCATCATCGAATAGCGGCTGGCCGGCCCGGTCCCGTCGTCCCGGCTCACGTAGATCACGAGGTTGCGGGCCGATCCGTCCCACCAGCGGCAGCCGTCGAGATCGAGGCGCAGCCGGAACGTCATCGCCTCGGCCGTGTACTCCCTCGTCGCCGTCGCTCCCGAACAGGCCTGCTGCGGGAAGAACCGGGACGACGAGGGCGAGCCGCCGGCCGCCGGCACACCGACCGTCAGGCCGAGCACACCGGCCAATACGATCTGATGGGCCTTCGACCGCTGGGCGCGGCGAAGCAGCTGACGCATTGGGGGCACCTCCCACGCTGTCGGCGGGGAACCGACAATCAACGGAACGGCCGAGCGGCGGTCTGATTACGCCCGAAAGGGTCGGTTCAGCCCCAAACCTCTAAATACCCACGATGGGCGCGAATAAATCACTCTCCGCGCTCGGCATAGGGCGCCAGCGCCGCCTCGATCTGTTCCACCGAGGTGTTGCGCAGCTCGACCCGGTAGCTCCCCGGACTCTCGTCGGCGATCGTGATGGCGACGCCGAGCTCGGTCGGTTCGACCTCGAGGTGTTGGACGGTCTCCCACGTGAAGGTCGCTCGCCAGCTCGGCAACGTCAGCGATTCCAGGGCCTCGATGTGGTAGCCGACGTCGTCGATCTTCACGACGCAACGCTGCTCGCTGACGCCCTCAGCCTGCAGGCCCGCCGGCAGCGGCGTCGTCCCCCGTCCCAGTTCGATCTCTGCCACGCCCGAACCCTACGTCGATCTCCGAGTGCGGGGCGGAGGACGTCCTCTCGTAGCGGCCGGGCTCAGCGTGCGGCGGCGGGAGCGAACTGGAACAGCTTGAAGAAGCGGCGGGCTTCGGTCTTGCTGCCGGTCACGGCGAGCTCTCCGGCGGCGATGGCGTCGTCGACCCGGCGCTGACCGCCGAGAAGCCCGATGAACAGCGCCGGCGTAGTCGCCAGAGCCACGTCGGCACCATCTCCGTCGGCCAGGTCGTCGACCAGGGGAGTGCCGACGGAGATCGACAGCCGCCCGTCGTCCACGGCGATCCGGAGGGATCGGCCGTCGAGGCGCAGTTCGTAGGTGCGGGTGACACCGGCGGCGGCGTCGGGCCGGAAGGTGCCTCGCAGAGCGAGCGTCAAACCGTCGACACTGACCGCCTGGCCTTCGACGAGCCGGCCCATCGTCTTCGCGCCCCACAGGCCGAGCTTGATCAGCGGCTCCTCGAGTTCCCGGCCGTAGTCGGTGAGCTCGTAGCCGACGCCCTTGGCCGGGCGGGGGAGGAGCTGGCGACGGATGACGCCGAACTCCTCGAGTTCCTTGAGCCGGGCCGACAGGACGTTGGTGGGGATCCCGCCCAGGCTCGCCTCCAGATCCTTGAACCGCTTCGGCCCGGTGAGCAGGTCGCGCACGATCAGCAGCGACCAGCGCTGCCCCACGACGTCGAGCGCGTGGGCGAGGCCGCAGTACTGGTGGTACTCCCGAGGCACGCTGCCATGATACATCATCCTTGTCTTCACGTAGTTCACTTGCTATAAACAAGCAATGTTCGCACGCCTCGCTCGGTTCCTGATCCGTCACCGCCGGCCCGTCCTCATCGCCGCCGGACTGTTCTTCGTCGTGGCCGGGGCACTCGGCGGCACGGTGGCCGATCACCTGAGCCGGGGAGGCTTCGACGATCCCCGGGCCGAGTCGGTCACCGCCCGGCAGCGCCTCGAGCGCGACTTCGGCGCCGGACTGCCGGCCTACGTCCTTGTCGTCACCCCGACCGGCAAGACCATCGACGATCCAGTCGTCGCCGATCGCGCCCGCCGGCTCACCGGCGACCTGGCCGGGGAAGCGGGTGTGGCCGACGCCATCTCGTGGTGGACGACGGGCGCTCCCGACCTCCGCGGCAAAGGGAACTCGGCGCTGGTGGTGGCGTTCCTCACCGGCTCGGACGATCAGCTCGTCCGCACCGCCGCCCGGCTCAACGGGCGGTATCTGATCGACGAGGACACCGTCCTCACCACCCGGTCGGCCGGCTGGGCCACGATGTTCGACGAGGTGGGCCACCGCGTCGAGCGGGACCTCAAGATCTCCGAAGCCATCTCGTTGCCCATCGTCCTGGTCCTGCTGGTGCTGATCTTCGGCGGGTTGGTGGCCGCCGGAGTGCCGCTGGCCATGGGCCTGCTGGCCATCGTCGGCACGTTCCTCGTGCTGCGGGTCCTGGCCGCGGTGACCGAGGTGGCCGTCTACTCCCTGAGTATCGCCACCGCACTCGGGCTCGGCCTGGCCATCGACTACGGGCTGTTGCTGCTGTCCCGCTACCGGGAGGAGTTCCACGCCGGCCGTTCGCACGAGGACGCCATCGTCGCCGCCGTCGCCACCGCCGGACGGACCATCGTCTTCAGCGGGCTGACCGTGGCGGTGTCGATCAGCGCGCTGTTGATCTTCCCGGTCGCCTTCCTGCGCAGCTTCGCCTACGCCGGCTACGGCGTGCTGGCCGTGGCGGTGGCCGGCGCCGTGCTGGTCATGCCCGCGGCCCTCGCCGCCCTTGGCGCCGGTCGGGTGGCCGGTGCGAGCAGCCGGGCGCGTCGGACCACCGGCGCGCCCGGCTTCTGGTACCGGGCCGCCCGCCGGGTGATGGCGCGGGCCGTACCCGTCACTGTGGCCATCGTGGCCGTGCTGCTCGTGCTCGGCCTCCCGATGCTGGACGCCAGCTTCGGTCTCACCGACCACCGCATGCTTCCCGACGGAGCCCGCACCCGCGAGACCGAGGAACTCATCGACGCCGAGTTCTCGGCCGACGCCGGTGCCGTCATCCCCGTCGCCGGTCGGGTCACCGGGGAAGAGGCCTCGGTCGATACCTACGCCACCATGCTCTCCGGCCTGCCCGGCGTCGCCCGGGTCGACGCCGCCACCGGCACCTACGCCGGCGGTCGCCGCATCGCCGAACCGGGCCCGGCCAACGCCCGCTTCCGGGCCGGTGACTCGACCTGGCTGGCCGTCACCGCCGGAGTCGAGCCCGTCTCGGCCGACGGCGAACGGCTGGTGAAGACCATCCGCGCCACGCCTTCACCGCTGGCCGACATCGGAGTGACCGGCCCGGCGGCCGCGCTGGTCGACACCAAGCACTCGATCGGGAGCCGGCTACCGTTGGCCATTGTCTGGATAGCGCTCGCCACCTTCGGTCTGCTGTTCCTGAGCCTCGGCAGCGTGCTCGTGTCCGCCAAGGCCGTGGTCCTCAATTTCCTGAGCCTGACCGCCACCTTCGGCATCATCGTGTGGATCTTCCAGCAGGGGCACCTCGCCGGGTTCCTCGACTTCACGGCCACCGGAACCACCGAGCTCAACAGCGTGCTGCTGCTGTTCTGCATCGCCTTCGGGCTCTCGATGGACTATGAGGTCTTCCTTCTGTCGCGCATCATGGAGGAGCACCACCGGGGGGCCGACAACACCGAGGCCGTCGCCCGCGGCCTTGACCGCACCGGCCCGGTCGTCACCGCCGCCGCCGTCCTCATGGCCATCGTCTTCGGGTCGCTGCTGATCTCGGGGCTGACGTTCCTCAAGCAGTACGCCCTCGGCCTGACCATCGCCGTGCTGCTCGACGCCTTCGTCATCCGGGCCACGTTGGTGCCGGCCGTCATGCAACTGGCCGGCAACGCCAACTGGTGGGCGCCCCGGCCGCTGCGGCGGCTGCACACCGCCGTCGGGCTGAGCGAGGTGGACGTCAGCGAGCCGGTGCCGACCGGCGCCCTGGCCGGGGTGGCGGCTCAAGGCCCGGAGGTGGTGGCGCGAACAGGAGCTCCGTGAGGCGGCCGGCCATCGCTTCGGCGTCGATCGGCCGGCCGCAGACGGCGGCGGAGTAGATCAGGATCGCCGGACCGGCGGTGGCCCGGAGGTCGAGGTCGGCGAAGTCGTCGCCGAGCTCGGCGGCCAGCAACGACCGCAGGTGCTCGTGCATCCGGGAGATGACCGTTTCCCGGAAGACCTTCGCCACTTCGGGGTCCCGGCGCACGCTGGCCAGGAAGCCGAGCATCGTCTGGGCGCCGTCGCCGCTCAGATCCTCCGCCAGACGCGTGAGGAACGTCTTGACGTCGGACCGGGGATCACCGGTGGCGACGTACTTCTGCTCCGCCCGTTCGCAGCTGAGGCTGGCCCGCACGAGGTCCTGCTTGGTGGGCCAGCGGCGGTAGATGGTCGAGAGGCCGACGCAGGCCCGGTCGGCGACGTCCTGCATCCGGAGCTGGTCGTAGCCGACGTCGTGGAGAACCTCGAGCACCGTCCCGAGGATGTGTTCGGTGCGTTCTTCGGACAGCCGCCGGCCCCGCCGCGGTTGGTCGGTCATGACGACAGTCTGGCGCGCCGGGCAGATTGGAACGGCCGCCATGCGGCAGAGTGGAGGCGTGAGCGTTCGAGAGAACTCTGGCGCCGGGCCGGTCGCCATCATCGGCGCCGGGTCGGTCGGCTGCATGCTGGCCGCCCACCTGGCGGCCGCCGGGTCCGACATCGTCGTGTGCGGCCGCACCCCGGTGGAGCGGATCGTCATGACGATCGACGGCGAGGTCGTGGAGCACAAAGTGGCGTGGGCGGCGGAGGCCGGCGAGCTTCCGCCGCTGGGCTTCGCCGTGCTGGCCACGAAGATCCACCACACTCCGGCGGTGGCGGACTGGCTGGCGGCGCTGCCGTCGGGAAGCGTCGTCATCGCCGCCCAGAACGGCGTCGACCACCGGGCCCGCATCGGGCCCATGACCGCCGGCACCGTCGTTCCCACGCTGGTCTATCGCAACGCCGAGCGCACCGGACCGGGCGAGGTTCGGGTCCGTCGGACGGGCCGGGGTCTCGTGGTCCCCGGCGACGAGGCGGGCCGGGAGGTCGCGGCGCTGTTCGGCGGCAGCGGCCTGGACGTCGAACCGGTGGAGGACTTCGCCACCGCCGCTTGGGAGAAGCTGCTCACCAACGTGACCGCCAACCCGATCACGGCCCTCACGGGTCGGCCGCTCGAAGTGCTGCGGGAACCGGGGGCGGCTGCCCTGGCGCTGGACCTGGCCCTGGAGGCCGTGGCGGTCGCCCGGGCCGAGGGCACGGCGCTGACGCCTCAGCACGCCCTGGACATCATGGCCTGGTTACAGCGACTCCCGGACGGCACGCCGTCGTCGATGCTGCAGGACCGCCTGGCGGGCCGGCCGATGGAACACGAGGGCCTGCTCGGCCCCGTGGTGGCCCTCGGACGGCGACACGGCGTGGCGACACCGCTCACCAGCGCCATGCTCGCCCTCCTCCACGCCCTGCCCGTCGGCGGTGAGCCGTGATCACCTCCGATGTGGCCGACCGGTTGGTCGCCTGCCTCCCGGCCGGGACGGTCGTCACCGATGCCGACATCATGGGCCGCTTCCTGCACGACGAGGCGGAGTGGGCTCCGTTCGGGCAGCCCGTCGCCGTGGTGCGGCCGCGGACGACGGCCGAGGTGGCCGAGGTGGTGTCGGCCTGTGCCGCCACCGGCACGCCGCTCGTCACGCGGGGAGCGGGGACGGGCCTGTCGGGTGGGGCCAACGCCGTCGACGGCTGCGTCGTCCTGTCGACCGAGCTCATGACGGCCATCAAGTCCATCGACCGGGACAACCAAGTGGCGGTCGTCGAGCCGGGCGTGATCAACGACGACCTCCGCCGGGCCGTGGCCGAGCACGGCCTGTGGTATCCGCCCGATCCGGCGAGTTACCAGATCTCGACCATCGGCGGGAACGTGGCCACCAACGCCGGTGGGCTGTGCTGCCTCAAGTACGGCGTGACCCGCGACTACGTCCTGGCCCTGGAGGTCGTCCTGGCTTCGGGAACGGTCGTCCGGCTCGGGTCGCCGACGACCAAGAACTCGGCCGGCTACGACCTCCGCGGTCTCATGATCGGCTCCGAAGGGACGCTCGGGGTCGTGACCGAGGTGACGCTGCGCCTCCGGCCGTTGCCGGCCGGCCCCCCGACCACCGTGGTCGGGTTCTTCGACACGCTCACCGCCGCCGGCGACGCCGTGGCCGCCGTGACCGCCTCGGGGGTGATCCCCGTCGCCCTGGAACTCCTCGACCGGTACTGCCTGCGGGCCGTCGAGGAGTGGAAGCGGATGGAGCTCGACCTCGACGCCGCCGTGCTCCTGCTGGCCCGGGTCGACAGCCCCGGGGCGGCCGGCGAGGCCGACGCCGCCGCCGTGCAGCGCTGCTTCGAAGCGGCCGGCGCCACCGAGGCGCTGCGCTCCGACGACGAGGAGACGGCGGAGGCGCTCTTCGCCGCCCGCCGCCTCGCCTACCCGGCCCTCGAACGGCTGGGCCCGCTGCTGACCGAGGACGTCTGCGTGCCCCGGACCCGGGTGACGGCGATGCTGGACGCCATCGAAGCGGCTGGAGTCCGCCACGGAGTGACGATCGCCAACATCGCCCACGCCGGCGACGGCAACCTGCATCCGCTGTTCGTCGTCCCCGCCGGCGACGACGACGCCCGCCGCCGGGCGCAGGCGGCCTTCGACGACATCATCAACGCCGCCATCGCCCTCGGCGGCACGGTGAGCGGCGAACACGGCATCGGCCTGTTGAAGCGGGCCGGACTGTCGGCTCAGGTCGGGCCCGACGTGCTGGCCCTCTACACCGCCGTGAAACGCGCTCTCGATCCGGCCGGAATCCTCAACCCGGGCAAGATCGTCTGACGCCGCGGTCCCCCATCAGCGGGCGAGGATGGGGGAGTCGAGGGCTCGAGTGGCCAGCGGGCCGGCGATGGCGGTAACCAGGACGAAGGCGGCCGCCAGGGCGCCGAGGTCGGAGCCGTCAGGCATGTCGGCGCCGAGGCTGGCGATGACGACGGAGAATTCGCCCCGGGCGATGAGGACGCTTCCGGCCCGGAGGCGGCCGGGCCGAGCCACGCCGGCCCGGGCGGCGGCGACCCAGCCGGTGGCGACCTTCCCGGCGGCGGCCAGCACCGCCAGCCCGGCGGCGGGGAGCAGGGCGCCCACAAGATCTCCGGGCTTGATCTGAAAGGAGAAGAAGAGAAAGAACACAGCCGCGAACAGGTCGCGCAGCGGGCCGATCAGGGTCGCCGCCCGGAGCTGCACCGGCCCGGAGAGGGCCAGGCCGACCAGGAAGGCACCGATGGCCGCCGACACCTCGAACTCCTGCGCCACGCCGCCGACGAGCAGCGTGAGGCCGAACACGGCCAGCAGCAGCGCTTCGTCGGATCCCCGCTCCAACACCGCGCTCAGATAACGGCCGTAGCGGAGGGCGCCGACGAGGATCACGGCCACGGCCCCGAGGGCGACGGCCACCGTGACCGCCGTCTCGCTCACGCCCCGGCCGGCCACCAGCGCCGCGGCCACCGGGAGGTAGACCGCCATGGCGAGGTCCTCGATCACCAGCAGGTTGAGGACGCTGGGTGTCTCCCGGTTCGCCAGCCGGTCGAGATCCCCGAGGACCTTGGCCACGATGCCCGATGAGCTCACCCAGCAGACGCCTCCGAGGAGCACCGCCGCCGTCAGGTCCCAGCCGAGGAGGACACCGACGAGGAAGCCCGGCGTGAAGTTGGCCACGGCGTCCGTCACCCCCGGCACGACGCCCGTCCGCAAGCCGTGGCGCAACTCGTCAGCGGTGTACTCGAGGCCCAGCGTCAGGAGCAGGAGCAGGACGCCGATCTCGGCCACCAACCGGATGAAGTCGGCGCTCACGTCGAGCGGAGCGATGCCCCCTTCCCCCACGGCCAGGCCGGCCAGGAGGTAGAAGGGGATCGTCGTCACACCGAGGCGGCCGGCCAGCCGGGCCAGCACCGCCAGGGCGACGGCCACGGCGCCGATCTCGACGAACGCAGCGGTGGCCTCAGGGCCGGCCGCAGCAAGTATGGGGAACGGCACGGGTCAGGAGACCAGGAGCGCGCGCAGCTGAGCCAGGCCGTCGGTGGTGCCGACGGCGACGGCGACGTCGCCGGCTTCGAAGCGATGCTCGGGGCCGGGGGCGGGCAGCGTGGCCCCGTCCCGCACCACGGCGACGATCGAAGCCCCGGTTCGGGTGCGGAACGCCCCTTCGGCGATCGTCGTCCCCACCGCCGCCGACTCGGCGGGGATCGTGACCCAGTCGATGGCCAGGCCCTCCAACCGTTGCTGGACCGCCGATACCGCTTCGCTCACATGGCTCCCCCCGAGAAGCTCGCCCAGCGTGCGGGTGTCGTCGGGGTTCAGGTGCAGCACGGTGGTGCAGCGGTCAGGGTCCGCCCGGTCGTAGATGGCGAGTTCGCGGCGCCCGGTGCGGTGGGTGAGCACCGCCACCCGTTCTCCGCCGGCGGTCACGAACTCGTGGCGGACGCCGACACCGGGCAGAAGGGTCTCGGAAACCTCGGGCATGGCCCAAACGGTACCGGTCCCGGCCGGAAGTGGCGCTACGAGGCCATCACCGTCGCCGGCGTCGGGCACTCCGGGTCGGCGCCGGTGCTGTCGGGATGGAGGCAGTACAGCGCGTAGGCGTGGCCGATCACGGGCTGGGCCACGTTGCGGACGTGGTGCCCGCCGGCGGTCATACCCCGCTCCGTTCCCCGGTGGGCGTGGCCGTGCACGGCCAGCGTGGCGCCGCCCCGGTCGACGGCCTCGCCGAGGAGATAGCAGCCGAGGAACGGGAAGATCTCGAGCCGTTCGCCGGCCAGCGTGTCGGGGCAGGGGGCGTAGTGCATCAGCGCGATCTTCAGGTCGGTGTCGAGGGCCGCCAGGCCATCCTCGAGTTGTTCGGCCAGACCGCGGGAGTGGGCCATGAAGGCCTTCATCTCCGGCTCGCCGAACTCGGAACCGCACGCCCCGACGAACCCGCCGCCGAACCCCTTCGTGCCGGCCACGCCGATCGTCGCCCCCTTGACCGGCACGACGATCGAGTCGCCCTCCAGCACATGCACGCCGATCCCCTCCAGGATCGAGGTGACCTCGTCGGCCTGGTCGGCGTGATAGTCGTGGTTGCCGAGAACGGCCACCATGGGGATGTCGACGTCGCTCAGCTCGTCGGCCAGCGCCTTGGCCTCGTCGGCCGTCCCGAGCCGGGTCAGGTCACCGGCCAACAGGAACAGATCGGCCCGCTCCCCCAGATGGGCGAGGTGGGGCCGCAGCGTTCCGGCGGCGTCCGGACCGAAGTGGAGATCTCCGGCGGCGGCGACATGGATCATCGGTGCAGTCACGCTCCCAGGTCCTCCGCAGTGGCTGAGGGCTCCGGCAGGTTCTCGAGGGTCGTCGTGGCGTTGTCGATCTCGTAGCCGGGCAGGTGCTCGGCCACCACCGCCGCCACCAGCTCCTGGCGATCCCGGGTGACCACGTGCCCGGTGAGCAGCGCCCGGTGCCCTCGCAACGTGATACAGACGTCGAGCTGCCCGAGCCGGGGATCCTCGGCCAGCGCCCGGCGGGTTTCCTCCGTGATGGCGCCGAGATCTTCGTTCTCGCCGAGGCTCGTCATCATGCCGCTCCCTTCGTCAGCCCCCGCGGCGGAGACGACGCGCCGGTGGGCGTCTCGACCTCGTCGGGCACGAGCCCCAGCTCGCCGGCCAGATAGAAAAAGGCGCGGGCCAGCGGCCGCTCTTTCGTCCGGCGGCGGAGCTCCGGCCAGTCGACCTGCTCCCGCACGCCCCGCACGATGGCCAGCAGGCCCTCGAAGTCGAGGTGGGCCTCGTTGAGGGCCAGCAGTTTCGACGTGAGGACATCGGTCGGCGCCAGCGCCGGTACCTCCATCCCGTCGATGTTGACCATCCTGGCCGCGGCCAGCACCTTGTCGGTGACCTCCAGGCCCATCGGGTTCCAGATGAGGTCGACCAGGACCTGGTCGGCCCAGGCCTTGACCAGCCATCCCTCCGGGGGCCGCTCGGCGGTGAAGCCCGCTGCCTCCAGCGCCTCGAGGGCCCGTTCGGCGTCGACCTTCCTGATGGCCAGGTCGACATCATGGCGGGATGGCGGCCCGCCCCACGCCCAGCAGGCCATGCTCCCGGCCAGGGCGTAAGGGATGTCGGCCGCGCTCAGGACACCGACCGCTCGCTTGAGGACGGACAGGATCCCAGGTTCAGGGGCGCGATCGGGCATCGGTGAGCGCGTTCCCTGGCAGGCTCGGCCACAAACCCTCGGGTTGCCGGAGCCGGTGCCGGGGTAGCGATTGGCCATGGAGCGAGAGCGTGAGACCGCGCCCTACGAAGGCGACGAAGTCCGGGCCCCCGACGAGGACTTCAGCGACATCGACCCCGACGAGCTGACCGGCCCCGGCGGCCGCCTGCCCGCCGTCGACGGCGCCACCGAAGCCGACGATCCGAAGGAACGCTCGTAGGGATCTCGTAGCGACGACGTCGCCCGGACCGACCGACCCGACGGATTGTGAACCATGGCGGCCGGAATCATTTCGGCCGCCCTCCTTGTGCGGTACCGTTTTTTGGGCGGAGCGCTCGCAGGGAGGGACGCAGGACCGTATGACGAGCGACGTCGGATCTGATCGCCAAGTTCGGCTCGCCACCGTGTTGCGACAGGTTCTGGAGCACTTCCACTCGGGTTCGGTGGTGGCCCTCACGCCCGCCGAACAACGGCTGGCCCATCGGCTCCAGGGCGCCCTGGCCGCCTTCGACATGTCCTCCCGGGTCTGGAGCGAGCCGATAGCGTCCGGCGAAGCCGGCTGACGCCTTCAGCGGCCGGTGCCGCTGACGTTCACCGGGGCGGCCGGCGGCCCAGCCGGCGGCCGACGGCCTGCCCGGCCTTGCGGGAGGCCTGGATGCGCAGCCCCCGGGCGATGTCACGGCCCATCCCGGGCTGGGGCGGCGCGTAGTTGGTGAACCACATGAGGACGGCCAGGGCGACCGCCAGCCCTTCGAGCCGGATCAGGGCCGAGTTCTGGTCGGCGAAGTCGAAGACGAACGGCGCCGCCGCCACGGCGGCGATGAGCGCCAGGTCGATGAACCGGTGCATCCGCCGGGAGAGGCGACCGCCACCGAGCGGCTTGCCGCTGAAGGCGGCGGCGGCCAGCATCAGCGCCCCGAGCACGTAGCAGACGGTCGACGCCCGCCCATCCACCTTCGTGCCGACCTGGAGCAGGTAGATGC
Source organism: Actinomycetota bacterium (assembly GCA_040756995.1). Lineage (GTDB taxonomy): Bacteria > Actinomycetota > Acidimicrobiia > IMCC26256 > BP-133 > BP-133. Next base: position 167,512 of record JBFLYK010000005.1, read on the forward strand.
TGGCAAGGTATTCGATGACCTGGTGCGACAAGAACGGCAGCACCGTGGCGTCGGCGCCGCGACGCAACCCGAACTTCCCCATGGAGGGATGGTAGGCGCGCCGGATGTGGGCAGACTGCCAGCGTGGCCAACGGTGGGGTTCGGATCGGCTGTTCGGGTTGGCTGTACCGCGACTGGCGAGGCGTCGTCTATCCGGCTGAGCTGACCACGAAGCAGTGGTTCCGTTACTACACGACGTTGTTCGACACGGTGGAGCTGAACACGACCTTCTACCGGTTGCCGTCGCCGGAGGCCGTCGAGTCGTGGGCCGTCCAGGCGCCGCCCGGTTTCCTCTACGCCCTGAAGCTCGGCCAGTTCGGCTCCCACCGGATGAAGCTGCGGGACGCCGCCTCATGGCTCCCCAACCACCTCGACCGGGCCCGGCGGCTCGGCCCCTCCCTCGGGCCCACCCTGGTGCAGCTGCCGCCCCGGTGGCAGCGGAACACCGAGCGGCTCGACGAGTTCCTCACCGAGGCGAACCGGCTGGCCGGCGACCTGCGCTGGGCGGTGGAACTGCGGGAGCCGTCGTGGCTCCACGACGAGACCTACGACGTGCTCCGCCGCCACGGCGCCGCCCTGTGCCTCCACGACATGCTGGCCGGCCATCCCTGGCTGCTGACCACCGACTGGACCTACGTCCGCTTCCACGGCCCCGACGCCCTGAACCGCAAGTACTGGGGCCGCTACACCGGTCGGCTCCTCCGCCGCCCGGCCGAGCGGCTGGCTGAGTGGCTCTCGGCCGGCTGCGACGTGTACGGCTACTTCAACAACGACTACGAGGGCAACGCCGTGCTCGACGCCCGGTGGCTCCGGGACCGGCTGACCGGCTAGGTCCGGTCTTCCCGGGGTTTCGGTTCGGTCGTCGACGTCGTCGTCGTCGAGGTCGTCGAGGTTGTGGTGGTGGTCGAGGTCGTCGATGCCGTGGTGGACGGGCCCGAGATCGGGGGCAGGATGCCGGTGGTCGACGTCGGCGCCGGCTCGGGCGACGACGTCGTCGTGCCCGGTGCCGTGGTGGCGGTGGGGGCGGGCACGGGCGGTGCCGGCGGGGGAATCGGCGCCGGAGGCGGCGCGACCGGGCCCACCGGACGGAGGTCGAGGGCGTCGGGCCGGGCGACGGGCAGCGCCCGGACGGGCGTGTCGGCCAGGCCCGTCCGCATCAGGTCGCCGAAGATGGCGGCCGGGAAGCTGCCGCCGGTCACGCTGCGGCCGTGGACGTCGGTCATCGGCCGGGCGGGGTCGTAGCCGACCCACACCGCGGTGGCGACCTGGGGGACGTAGCCGACGAACCAGCCGTCGACGTTCTCCTCGGTGGTACCGGTCTTGCCGGCCACCGGGCGGCCGATCGCCGCCGCCCGGCCGGTGCCCTCGCCGACCACCCGCTGCATGGCGCTGTTGAGGACGCCGACCTCGGTTTGGTCGAAGGCCCGGTGCGCCTTGCGCCGGTGCTCGTAGATCACGTCGCCGCGGCTGTCGCGGATCGCCTTGATCCCGTAGGGCTCGGCGTAGATGCCGCCCGAGGCGAAGGTGGCGTAGGCGGTGGCCATGGTGAGCGGGCTCACGCCCCGGTCGAGCCCACCGAGGAAGACGGCGCCCTGCGCCTCGGTGGCGTCGGGGGGAATGCCGGCGTCACCGGCGGTGCGGAGCACGTCGCGGACGCCCACCTGGCAGCCGAGGTCGACGAAGACCACGTTGACCGACCGGGCCAGGGCGGAGCCGACGTCGATGGCGCCGCCGAAGTCCTCGCCGGCGTAGTTTCTGACCGGCCGGTCGCCGTAACAGGGGATGCGCCGGCCCGAGGTGCCGTCGAACATCGAACGGGGGTCGATGCCGTCCCGCAGCGCGGCCATGTAGACGAACGGCTTGAAGGCCGAGCCGGGCTGGCGCATTCCCCGATCGGCGTAGCCGTACTGCGTCGCCAGGTAGTCGAGCCCGCCGAACATGTTGTTGACCGCGCCGTCGCCCGGCACGACGCTGGCCACGGCGGTGATCGGATCGCCCGGCTCGCCGAGCTGCTCGGTCACGGCGGCGGTGGTGGCGTCGAACAGCTTCGGGTCGAGCGTCGTCTCGACGGTGTAACCACCGGTCATCAACCTGGTGTGGCGGGTCTCGGGGTCGGGACCGAGCTCCTCGAGCCGGCCGGCCTCCCGCTTGATGAAGTCGACGAAATGGGGCGCCCGGCTGACGCCCGGCGGCTGCGGCGGAGCGATGATCATCGGCTCGGCCAGGGCGGCGTCGAGATCCGGCCGCGACAACCAGCCGTGCCGGACCATGCTGCGCAGGATGTGGTCACGGCGCTTGATGACCTGCTCGGGGTTCTGGCGGGGGTCGAGCTGGCTGGGCGCCTGGATCTTGCCGGCCAGGGTGGCGGCTTGGGCCGGGGTCAGCTGGGCCGGGTCGACCCCGAAGAACGTGTGGGACGCGGCGTAGATGCCGTACGACCCTTCACCGAAGTACACCTGGTTCAGGTAGCGCTGCAGGAGCTCGTCCTTGCTGTAGCGGGCCTCGAGGGCGCTGGCGTAGAAGACCTCCCGCACCTTGCGGAAGAGGCTGCGCTGGCTGCCGGTGTAGTTGAGCTTGGCCAGCTGCTGGGTGATGGTGCTGCCGCCCTGGGTGCGGCCGAGAGCGGTGCTGCCCGCGGCCCGCAGGATGGCGAGCGGGTTGGTGCCGCTGTGCTCGTAGAAGTCGGCGTCCTCGGCGGCGAGGACCGCCCGGCGGACATGCTCGGGAATGGCATCGAGCTCGACGACCTGCCGGCGACCGTTGTCACCCGAGAGAGCGGCGATCTCCGAGCCGTCGGCGGCCAGCAGCCGTGTGGTGGCGGGCAGCTTGTCGAAGTCGGGCACGAACGGCGTGATCGGCGACGCCAGCCACAGGATGGCCCGGCTCGTCCCGAAGGCCACCGCCCGCCGCACCGGCGCCACGAACACGAGCACCGCCACGAACACCGCGAAGGCGGCGGCGATCCGCCGCCACGGCAACGCCCGCAGCGACGGAAACGACGGCAGCGACGGCAGTGCGGGAAGATGAGGACGCCAACCCAGCGTCTCCGACCAATTCTTGACCATGCCGAAGTCATTTCCCGGACGATGAAGCGTCCGTGAGCTTCGGATGAAGGTTTCTTCAGGCTCCGGCGCCCGGCGCTAGAACCCGGCGACCGACACGATCGGACGGTTCGGCGGGCGGGCGCCGAGCGAGCCCAGGAAGGGCCGGTCGGAGAAGTTGAAGATGCCGCCGTCCTCGCCGACCATCAGGTAACCGTTGCCGTAGGGCACCATGCCCGTCACCGGCTTGTTGAGCCGGACGTTGCCCAGCGAACCCCGGAACGGCGCGTCGAAGGCGAACACACCCCCGTCGGACGCCACGAGCCAGTAGCCGCCCTGGTCGGGATCGGGCACGAGCGACTGAACGGGGGCGTTGAGGCGGGTCCAGCCCATCGACCCGGCGAAGCGGGCGTCGCCGAAGCAGAAGATCCCGCCGTCGGAGGCGACCATGTAGTACCCCTTGCCCGACGGGGTCGGGATCGAGTCGAGCACCGGACCGTTGAGGGCCACCTTGGCCATGTCGCCGTAGTGGCGGGCGTCGCCGAAAGGCAGGGCCCGGCCCCGGGTGGTGAAGAGCCAGTAGCCGGCGGCCGTCGGGGTGGTGGACATGCTCGTCACCTTCTCGCCCCTGGCCAGGCTGCCGCCGGCGACGCCGCCGAGGTAGCGGGCGTCACCGAAGCCGTAGACGCGGCCTTCGTCGTCGACGATCCAGTAGCCCCGGCGGGACGGGGTCGGCTCGAGATCCACGGCCACCGGCCGCGCTCCGCCGTCACCCGGGATGTTCCCGAAATGCGCCGCCTCGCCGAAGTTGGTCACCCGCCCCCGGTCGTCGACCATCCAGTAGCCGGAGGCCGCCGCAGTGGCGGACGGACTGACCGGCCCCGGCGGAGTGACCCCTCCCGGCCCCCCGCCACCCGGAGGCAGCGGAGCCCCACCGCCCGGCGGCAGGAGGAACAGGCCGCGGGCGTCGAGGTTCACCCCCGACGCCACCGTGGCGACCGTGCCCGGTCGGGGCCGGCCGTCGGCGAAGTCGACCCGGCGCAGGTCGGCGCCCTCCGACCAGAAGATGGCGCCGCCGGCCGCCGTCATCCCCTGGACCCGGCTCCAGTCGAGCCCGTCACCCTCGCCGCTGGCCACGAGGACCTGGGCGCCGACCACGTCGTCGGCCACGTTGGGCTGGCTGAGGAAGTAGCGGTAGAACAGCCGCCGGTCGCCGGCCACCGTGTAGTACAGCCGCCCCTGGCTGTAGAACATGCCCGTCACCTTGGCCACCGGGAAGCCGTACATGATGGCGTTGTACGTCTGGTGGACGCCCGGCAGACCCCGGAGATCAACCTCCTCCGGCGCGCCGAACGTGATGCCGTCGTAGCGCCAGCGGAGGAACCGACCGTCGTCCCGGCCTTCGTAGAGCAGACCGCCGAGCCAGAACGCCCCCCGCACCTTGGCGCCGTCGCCGCCGGGGCCGAGCACCGCCGGCGCGCCGAGCGCCGCCCCGTCGAAGGAGCGCTTCACCAGACCGCCCGGGCCGACGCTGATCAGCTCGCCCGGCAGGCCGGCAGGCTGGGCCGGCGTCACCGCCGCGCCGCCGGCCAGCGGGAAGAAGGCCAGCTTCTGGTGGTACTCGCAGCCCTCGCAGCCCGGAGCCCGCCAGCCGCCGATCTTGTCGGTGTCGCTCCCGACCCAGAGGCCGTCGGCCGTGGAGGCGAGGGCCCACGCCCCCTCACCCCGCTCCCGCCCGGGGTTCCAGGGCAGCGGCAGGCCGCTGGCCGGATCGAGCGCCGCGATCCCTTCCCGGGTCACGCTTCCCGGGCCGGGCATGGCCGTCGCGTTGCTCCCGTCCGACTTCGGGTTGTTGAGCCAGCGGGGATGGCCGCCGACGTAGATGGCGGCGCCCGTAATGGCCACGGCGGTGAAGCTGTCCCCGCCGCTGTAGTTGGCCCAGGTCGGCTGGAGGTTGTCGCCCCGGGCCGACAGTTCCCACCGGCTGGCGGTGTCGCACAGCGACCCCCGGCTGGTGTAGGCGCCGGTGGTGACGACCACGAAGTACGTGCCGTCGGGGGAGATGTCGACGTCGCGGGGATGGCTGTCGAAGGCCGCCGCGCAACGCAACTGGCCCTGGTCGCGATCGTCGAAGCGGTTGGTCTGCCAGTCGATCACCCTGGCCGGGCGGGCGCCGACGTCGACGAGGGCGACCTGCCAGCGGTTCTGCCCGCCGACCACGGTGAAGTTCCCGCCGGCCACCAGCGTGGTGCCGTCGGGGGAGACGGCGATGGTCTCGACCCGGGCCTCGTTTCCTTGGCGGGGATTGGTGAAGGCGACGTCGACGGCAGAGTCGAGCGCCCCGGTGGCGGTGTCGACGGCGGCCAGCCCGGCCCGGGCCTGCCCGCCCACCGACGAGAAGTTGCCGGCCAGGAACAGCCGGGAGCCGCTGATGGCCAGGTCCTTGACCGCCGCGCTGACGGACACGTTGAAGGCCGGGTCGGCGGCACCGGTCACGGCGTTGACCTTGACCAGCTTGCGGGCGGCCGCGCCGTTGAGCGTGCCGAACTCGCCGCCCACGAACAGCTCGTTGTGGCCGGGGGCGGGCGCCAGCGCCTTGACGCCCCGGTCCAGCGCCGGATCGGGATTGACGTCGAAGTTGGCCACGAACGTCTCGTCGACCTTGTTGGTGGCCGGGTCGAGGGCGAAGAGGCCGGCCCGGGGGATCACCCGGCTCTCGTCGGCGTTGCGGACCTGCGTGAACGACCCGCCGACGTAGATGCGGTTGCCCATCGGCAGGATGGCCTCGACCTTGCCGTCGAGGACGTGCGGCGTGGCGTCGGCCGGGTCGGCCGAGACCAGGGTGTCGTGGGCGGCGTAGAGGGCGCGCCCGGCCGGGAGACTCGAGGCCAGGAGGACGAGCGCGGCCGCGCCGGCCAGGAGGAGCCGATGATGCTTGAGCATGGGGCCTCCGTTGGGGGACGGGTTGGCCGACATCGAGGGGGTTCGTCCCCTACGTACGCTCCGCGCCCTTCCGACTCCTGCGGGGGTAAGGAAGAAATAACGTGAGATCTTCCCGGCCTTTCCTGACAAACAGCCCAAAGGGGAAGGCAGCGCCGGGTGACCTCGTAGCGTTTACCCTTGGGGTGTGGCTCCACCCAGACGGATCACCCGGGAAGGCGTGCTGGACCGCATCAAGACGGCCTTCGGCAACAACGCCGCACCGTCGATGGACGACATGGCCGCGGTGGCCGGCGTGTCACGGGCGGCGCTCTACGGGCTGTTCGGCAGCCGGGCGGAACTGCTCGAGGCGCTGGGCGCCGAGGTGCCGCCGTCGGTGGCAGACAGGATCCTGGCCACCGCCGGCGAGGTCGTCGCCGAGCGCGGCTTCGCCGGGCTGTCGCTCGACGAGGTGGCTCAGCGGTCGGGGGTCTCCCGGGCGACGGTCTACCGCCTCTATCCCGGGAAGGCGGCGCTGTTCAAGGAAGTGGCGCAGGCCTATCTTCCGATCGACGAGGCGCTGCAGATGATGGACACCATGGCCGACCGGCCGCCGAACCAGGTGATGGCCACGCTGGCCCGCAACCTGGCCCAGGCCGGCGAGGTTCCCATCGGTGTCATGCGCAGTGTCCTGTTCGAGGTCGCCAGCGGGACGCACGGCAACGAGGAGTTCCTCGACCAGGTGTACCTCGACGTCCAGGTCATCATCGGGTACCTCGAACGACAGATGGCCGCCGGACGCTTCCGGACCGTCGACCCGGTCCTGGCCATGCAGGCCTTCTTCGCTCCGGTGATGTTCCATGCCGTCTCGCGGCCGGTCCTCGAGCGGTACGGCATGCTCAACCTGTCGCTCGACGAGGCGGTGCAGGCGCTGACCGACGGCTGGCTCCGGGCCATGGCGCCCCCGCGGCGCAAGCCCGGCGTGCCGAAGACCTCGGCCGTGGCTCCGACACGCAAGAAGGCCCGGCCGTCACGGGGGTGACGACCGGGCCTCCGAGGCCTGAGACGGCTGCGATCCGCTGCTCCTAGGCCGGCGTCTTGGCGACGGGCTTCGTCGTGGTGGTGTCGCGCACGTCGAGACTCGACTGCGACAGGAGCCGGTCGATCTTGGCATTGATGGCCGCCACCGCCTCGCGGAGCTCCTCGACCTCGTCTTCGAGGTCGTCCCAGTCGTCATCCCGGACGCGGTCGATGGTGTCGTCCAGGAAGTCGTACGTGTCGTCCATGATGTTCTGCCAGAAGTCCAGCAGGCCGACACGACGGCCCCGGCGAGACCGGTAGCGACGCCCGCTGTCGCTCCGGTACCTGCGGTCGCTCCGATATCTCCGGTCGGACATGCGTCGCTCCTTGCTTACGGATAGTGGACGCGTGAGATTTTGCGTCTTTCAACGTATGATGAATACTGCGAACCTGTCAAGAATCGCTACTCGTAGCGCAGCGCCTCGATGGGGGTGAGCCGGGCGGCCCGGTTGGCGGGATAGAACCCGAAGAAGATCCCGACGGCGGCCGACACCCCGAACGACAGCACGATCGAGCCGAACGACACCACCAGGCGCAGTGGCCCGATCTGGAGCTGGGCGATCCCGATTCCGAAGGCGACGCCCATCGCGCCGCCCAGCAGTGACAGCAGCACCGCCTCGGTGAGGAACTGGCTGAGAATGTCGATCCGCTGGGCGCCGAGCGCCTTGCGGATGCCGATCTCCCGGGTCCGTTCGGTCACGGTCACCAGCATGATGTTCATCACCCCGATGCCGCCGATGAACAGGGCGATGGCCGCCACCGCCCCGAGCAGGAGGCTGAAGAGCAGGGCGGCGGCCTTGCCGGCGGTCAGCAGCTGGGCCTGATTGAAGATCATGAAGTCGGGCGCTTCGTCGTCCTTGAGACGGTGGGTCTCCCGCAGGACCTTGGTCACCTCGGCCTGAGCCAGCTCCGTGACCTGGCGGGACGCCGCCTGGACGGCGATGAAGTGGTACGAGTCGACCTTGCCGACCATCGTGTCCTCGACGGTGGAGATCGGGGCGAGGACGACGTCGTCCTGGTCCTGGAAGCCGTTCGAGCCCCGCTTCTCGAGAATGCCGATGATGCGGAAGCGGACGCCGTTGAACTGCACATCGCGGCCGATCGGGTTGTAGCCCTTGTGCCACAGCTTCTTGATGACCGTCTGGCCCATCACCGCCACCTTGGCGTGGTCGGCCTCGTCCTGCTCGTCGATCATCCGCCCCTGCTCGGCCACGGCGTTGCGGATCTGGGCGAAGATCGGCTCGGCGCCGACGAACTGCTGGAGGGCGTAGGTCGTGCCGTCGGCCACGGCGGTGACCCGGACCTGGAGGACCGGCGACACCGCCAGCACGTTGGGCGCCCGGGTCTTGTCCATCAGCGCCTTGAGGTCGGCGTCGGTCAGCTTGGCCTGTTTGCGGGCCGTCCCGCCCTTGTCGTTGCCGCCCGGGTTCTGCTCGGGCCAGACGTAGACGGCGTTCGACCCCATCGTCTCGATCGTCTTCTGGACGGCGTTGGAGATGCCGGTGCCGACGGCCACGAGGAGGATCACGCAGGCCGTCCCGATGAGGATTCCGAGCATGGTGAGCAGCGAACGCATCCGGTTCGCCAAGAGGCCCCGCAGGGCCACGTTCAAGCTGTCGAAGGTCATCGCGCCGAACCCTCGGCCGGCCCCCCAAGACCCGGCCCCCCGGCCCACGAGGGTAGGGCCCGGGGCGACCCACGGGCAACTGCGCTGCGACGGCGTGTCTCAGGTTGTCCGGCCGACGGGCGGATTCGGGCGGCGGATGGGCGCCGCCTATCCTCCGGCCATGGATCTTCCCGACTCGCTGGGGGCCGTTCCGGACCGCCGGATCGCCCTCGGCGGACCGGTCAACTTCCGCGATCTGGGCGGCTACGAGACCACCGATGGCCGCCGGGTCCGGTGGCGCCGGCTCTTCCGGAGCGATTCCCTGGTGCCGGTGACCGCCGAGGACGCCCGGCTGCTCACCGGTGAGCTCGGGCTGCTGGCCGTCATCGACCTGCGGACCACCCGGGAGGTGGAACGGGAGGGGAGGGGCGGGCTGGCCGACGTCGCGCTGCACTACCACCACATCCCTCTGGTGGACGACGTCGAGCACGACCCCGACCAGCCGTGGGACCGGTCGCTGCGGGAGGCCTACGCCCACATGCTGGGCAAGCGGGCGGCCCGCCTGTCGGAAGCTCTGGAGGCGATCGCCGCCGAGGTGTCGGAGCATCCGACGGTCTTCCACTGCGTGGCCGGCAAGGACCGGACGGGCATCGTGGCCGCCCTCGTGCTGGCCCTCCTCGGGGTGAGCGACGAGGACATCGTGGCCGACTACGCCCTGACCCAGGAAGTGATGCCGGCCATGATCGAGCGCTATCCCCGCCGGGCCTTGAAGAACAGCGCCGGGTCGCCGTACCCGTCGGCCATCCTGCGGGCCGAGGCCGAGACCATGCGCCACACGCTGGCCGAGCTGACCGACCGGTACGGCTCCGCCGGCGGATGGGCCGCCTCGGCGGCGCTCGACCCGGCCGTGGTCGGCAAGCTCCGCGCCGCCCTGCTCAGCTGACGGCGGCGCTGACCGGCCGGCCGACCTGGGCGCCGGTGTCGATCGACTGCAGCGTCGGTATGACCTTGCCGGCGAACAGTTCCATGTTGCTGCGGGCGACGTCGTCGGGCATGCCGGCGTAGTTGAAGATGCCGATCACGCCGGCGCCGTCGATGCGGCGGATGTTCTCCCGCAGCTGCTCGGTGACCGACTCCGGCGTCCCCGTCACCTGGAGACGGGTGAGGAAGCGACTGAACTCCTCCGGGCCGTGTTTGGCGATGCGCTCGGCCAGCTTGCCGTAGTACTCGTAGCCGGGAATCTGGGCCAGGCGGGCGTTGGCGAACTCGTAGTGCTCGAGGACAGAGGCGCAGTAGCCCATGATCCAGCGCTCGCTCATGTCCTCGGCGGCGCTCTCGCTCTCGTGGACGGCCACCCAGCTGGCCAGCAGCGGCTTCGGCGCCTCCTCGCCGTTGATCTCCCGGTACAGCTCCCGGTAGCCGGCGACGTCGGCCTCGATCGTCTCCCACGGCTTCTGGGCGATGATCATCATGCCGACCCGGAGCTCGGCCAGGATGCGGGACGTCTCCGGTGAGATGGCCGAGGCGTAGACCCGTCCCCGGAAGGAGGCGAACGGCGAGGGCCGGATCTGGACCGGCGGCTGGCGGTAGACGTCCCCGTCGTAGGCCATCTCGCCTGTCTCCAGCGCCCGGAGGATGGCGGTGGCGTACTCCGTGAACCGCTTCCGGGACTCGCTCATCTCGACCCGGAAGCCTTCGAACTCCACCCGGCCGAGGCCCCGCCCGAGGCCGAGCAGTACCCGCCCGCCCGACATGTGGTCGAGGACGCTGACCTCCTCGGCGAGGCGCACCGGATCGTGCCAGGGCAGGACCATGACCATCGACCCGAGCAGCACCCGCTGCGTCCGGGACGCCACCCACGTCAGGAACTGCGCCACGTTGGGGCACATGTGGTAGTCGGTGAAGTGGTGCTCCGCTGACCAGACCGAGTCGAACCCCAGCGGCTCGGCCATGGTGGCGATTTCGAGCCCTTGCCGCCAGACGTCGGCATCCGATCGGGCCCGCCCGGGGTTCTGAAAAAAGGCTCCTGCCCCGACGTGCACGTCGGACTCCCTTCGCCGGTCGAAGGGGCCCTTTTTAACACCGCCCTGGCGGGGAAGAGGTACGGCGTGCGCGTCGTGATCACCGGGGCGACCGGGAACGTGGGAACGAGCCTGGTCGAGGCGTTGAGCCGGGATCCGGCGGTGGAATCGATCGTCGGTGTGGCCCGGCGCCGGCCGGAGTGGTTGGTGCCGAAGACGACCTGGGTCGAAGCTGATGTCGGTCGGGACGATCTCGATCCGATCGTCGAGGGGGCGGACGCCGTCGTGCATCTCGCCTGGCTCTTCCAACCGACGCACGATCCGCTGATCACCTGGCGGGCCAACGCCCTCGGCAGTATCCGGCTGTTCGAGTCGGTCGGCCGGGCCAGGGTTCCGACGCTCGTCCACGCCTCCTCCGTCGGTGCCTACTCCCCGGCCGAAGGAGCCGGCCCGGTGGACGAGACCTGGCCCACCCACGCCCTTCCCACCGCCGCCTACGGCCGGGAGAAGTCCTACGTCGAGCGGGCGCTCGATGGCTTCGAGGCGCAGCACCCGGGTTGTCGCGTCGTCCGGTTGCGACCGGGATTCATCTTCAAGCGGGAGTCGGCGTCGGAGCAGCGCCGGCTGTTCGCCGGGCCGCTCCTGCCGTCGTTCCTGGGCCGGCCGTCGTTCATTCCGGTGGTGCCGGCGTTGCCGGGCCTGCAATTCCAGGCGTTGCACACGGAGGACGCCGCCGAGGCGTACCGGCTGGCCCTGTTGCGGGACATGCGCGGCGCCTTCAACGTCGCCGCCGACCCCGTCCTCGACCCTGAGGTCCTCGGCCATCTGCTCGACGCCCGTCCGGTTCCGGTCCCCGTCACCGCCGCCCGGGCCGTCATGGCCGCCGCCTGGCACCTCCACCTGATCCCCGCCGAACCGGCTCTCCTCGACCTGGCGCTCAGTCTCCCGGTGATGGACACGACCCGGGCCAGGACCGAGCTCGGCTGGACGCCCCGGCACACGGCCACCGAGGCGATTTCGGAGTTCCTGGCCGGACTGGCCGCCAACGCCGGAATGCCCACGCCGCCGCTCGACCCGGCCGCCGGGGGTCGCCTCCGCCGCCAGGAGCTGGCCAGCGGGGTGGGGGAGCGCCCCTAGGTCCACAGCCGCGGCCGCATGGGGCGGGTGAGGTTGTGGGTAGGGGTCGGGCAGTAGCTCGGGCACTCGGGGAGGACCGATGCGTCGTGCCGTCGACCAACTCATCGAGCTGATCCGGTTCGCCGGCGTGGCGGTGGCGTTCGTGGGGGTCGTCGTCACGGTTGTGCGGGCGGCGATGGCCAGCCTGTCGCCGGGCCGTAGCCGGCGCTTGGCCGAGGTCGGTCTCGATCTGGCCCGCATCGTGCTCGTCGCCATCGACCTGATGCTGGTGTCGGCCATCCTCGAGGTGGCCATCAACGCCAACGAGGTGACGTTCACCCGGCTCGCCACGGTGGCCGGGCTGCGGATCGGCCTCACGCTCCTCCTGGCCATCGAAGACGCCTTCCGGGCCGACACCGGGCGGAACGCCACCGGTGCGGGTTCCCGGTCGTGGCCCGGCATCCCCCGCCGGCGGGACTCCCGCACCAGCGCCCGCCTGGCGCCGGTCGAGCGCCCAGCCGAAAACGTCTGGCCCGACCGCGCCCGCCTCGGCCGGGACTGGCAGCGCTCCGCCGGCTGATCAGCGCACGGCGCGGCGCACCACGATCTGCCGGGGCCCTTCGGAGCGGACGGGCGCGAACCCGTGGCGCTCGTACAGCGCCCGCCGACCGAGGAACCCGCTGGGGCCTTCGTCGCCGCCCTGTGCCGGGGGATAGGCCTCGACCCAGTCAGCTCCCCGACCGGGGGCGTCGGCCAGGACCCGCTCCAGCAACTTCTCGGGCAGACCGTGACGGCGGTAGGGCGGCGCCACCAGGAAGCACGAGACGCCGATGACCGCCTCGTCGGGCGGCCCACCGGGCTCGACCTCGGCTCGGTCGGCGCCAAGGCGGTACCGGGCGTAGTCGCAGCGCCGGGAGGCGTTGACCCAGGCCGCCGGTCGCCCGTCCACATAGGCGAGATAACCGAAGCAATGACCGTCGGCCAGCATCCGGACGGCCCTGGCCCGGTTCTCCTCCCACGGTTCGAACTCAGCCTGCTCGGGCAGTGTGCCCCGGACGAGCATGTGCGGCTCCATGCAGTAGCACGACGCCCAGGCCGGGTTGCCGGCAAAGCCGTCCCGGTCGAAGAAGGCCAGCCAGTCGTCGATTCGATCGGCCGTCACCGGATGCACCTCCACCGCGCCCAGCTCTTCCCGTCGGGGCTCCACCGGCGCCAAACGTTGTGTGGCATCGGCGTAGTTGCGGATGGCGATGTCGGGGAACGGCCAGTCCGGGTGCTCGCCGCGCACATGGCGCAGGAAGGCGTTCTGGAAGTCGACGCGGTCACGGCCCTCGATCCGGGCCGCGCACCCTTCGCAGACTGCGTTGAGGCTCTCCGTCATTCGATGCAGATCGTAGAAGCCAGAGCGAGGCCGCAGTTCCGGCGGTAAGGTGACCCTCCCCCCGACCCCCGATGGAGGAGGATCAGCCATGCCTGCACGTACTGCCAATGCCCGGTGGGAAGGTGGCCTGAGGGACGGCAAGGGCAATATGCGGCTCGGCGGAGGCGCCTTCGAAGGGCAGTACTCGTTCTCGTCCCGGTTCGAGGAGGGCGTCGGCACGAACCCCGAGGAGCTCATTGCCGCCGCCCACGCCGGCTGCTTCTCGATGGCTCTGTCGGCCGGCCTCGAGCGGGACGGCCACAGCCCCAACTCGGTGGAAACCGAGGCGAAGGTCCACCTGAGCCCGAAGGAGGGCGGCGGGTTCCGGATCTCCCGCATCGACCTGATCACGACCGCCGACGTACCCGGTATCGACAACGACGCGTTCCAGCAGGCGGCCCAGGCGGCCAAGGAAGGGTGCCCGGTGTCCGGGGCCCTCTCCGCCGTCGAGATCACCCTCGACGCCAAGCTGGCCGGCTGACCCCCGCCGCCGCTGGGTAGGAACCCGGCATGGCGGCGTCGACGCGCACCGAGAAGCTCGCCGATTACCGGGCGAAGCGCGACTTCCGCCGCACGCCGGAGCCGTCCGGCAAGGAGCGGACGAAGAAGGCCGGCGGTGGAAGCCGCTTCGTCGTCCAGCGCCACCGGGCCCGCCGGCTGCATTACGACCTGCGGCTGGAGATGGACGGCGTCCTCGCCAGCTGGGCGGTCCCCAAGGGACCGACCCTCGATCCGAAGGCCCGGCGCCTGGCCGTGCAGGTCGAGGACCATCCGCTGTCCTACTACGACTTCGAAGGCGTGATCCCCGAGGGGTACGGCAAGGGCGACGTCATCGTCTGGGACTGGGGGACCTGGGAACCGGCCGACGGCACCGACCCGGCCGAGGCGGTCAAGCGGGGAGACCTCCACTTCGATCTCCACGGCGAGAAGCTCAAGGGCCGCTTCGTGCTCGTCCGGCGCGACAAGCCGGACGGCAAGGACGACTGGCTTCTGCTCCACAAGCGCGACGACGACGCCGAGCCGGGATGGGATCCCGAGCAGCACCCGGAGTCGGTGAAGACCGGCCGCACCAACGACGACGTGGCCGCCGGCCGCAAGGGCCGGGCCCGGCGGTCCCGGCGGACGACCACCGCCAAGGGGGGTCGCCGCCAGGAGCCGCCAAGTCGGTGGCCCGGGCCCACCGACGACGAGCTCGCCGCGCTCGACGCCCTGCCGGGCAAGGGCGGTGAATGGCAGTTCCAGGGCCGCACGTTGCGGCTCACCAACCTCGACAAGGTGCTCTTTCCGGCCCGCTCGGACGGCGAGGGTCCCGTCACCAAGCGGCAGCTCATCCGCTATCACGCCCGGATCGCCCCGGCGATCCTGCCGTATCTGGACGGGCGGCCCGTCAACATGCACCGCTACCCGAACGGCGCCGACAAGCCGGGCTTCTGGCACAAGGCCGTCCCCGACCACGCTCCGGACTGGATGACCCGGTGGCGCAACGAGGAAGCCGATCCCGGCGAGACCGAGTGCTACTTCGTGATCGACTCGCCGCCGGCGCTGGTGTGGGTGGCCAACTACGGCGCTCTCGAACTCCACCCCTGGACGTCGACGGTCGCCGACCCCCACTCGCCGACCTGGGCGCTGATCGACCTCGACCCGGGGCAGCAGACGACCTGGGAGGACCTGGTCATCTTCGCCAAACTGCACCGCACCGCCCTCGACCATCTCGGCGTTGAGGGCCGCCCCAAGGTGACCGGCAAGCGCGGCGTCCAGATCTTCGTGCCGGTCACTCCCGGCCGGTACAGCTTCGACGACACCCGGCCGTGGGTGGAGAAGCTGTCCAAGACCATCGGCAGGCTCGTGAAGGACAAGGTCAGCTGGGCGTGGGAGAAGAAGGACCGCCAGGGCCTGGCCCGCCTCGACTACACCCAGAACGCCATCAACAAGACACTGGTGGCGGCGTGGAGCCCCCGACCGGCGCCCGGCGCCCCGATTTCCGTCCCCATCGACTGGGACGAGCTCGACGACCCCGACCTCCGCCCGGACCGCTGGACGATCCACACCGCCTGCGACCGCCTGGCCGACCACGGCGACCCGCTCGCCGGGCTGATCAACCGGGAGCAGGAGCTGCCGTCGTTGTAAGGCGGACAGTTCGCAGATCGAAGAAATACCGGGGCCGCCTGTTACGTTCATTCGACCGTGCCCGGGCTCGTCTCCTCGACCTTTCTGCTGATCGTGGCGGCCGCCTTCGCCCTGTTCACCGCGGTGGGGGCGGTGGTGCCGGTGCTACCGCGCTTCGTCGAAGGCCCGCTCGGCGGGGGCGCGGTGGCGGTGGGGTTCGTGGTCGGGGCCTTCTTCGTGGCCACCCTCCTGGCCCGTCCGCTGGCCGGGCGGCTGGGCGACGAGCGGGGCCGGAAGGTCGTCATCGTCGGCGGGGCGGCCGTCATGGCCGCGGCCATCGCCGCTTTCCCGCTCGCCTCCAACATCGCCGTCCTCGCCCTCCTGCGGTTCATCCAGGGAGCCGGCGAGGCCGCCTTCTACGTCGGTGCGGCCACCGCCGTGACCGACCTGGTACCGGCGTCGCGCCGCGGCCAGGCGGTCAGCTACTTCTCGGGAGCGCTCTACGCCGGCATCGCCCTCGGCCCCCTGGTCGGCGAGTGGGTGCTGGGCGACGGCTCCTACGGCCGGGTGTGGATGCTGGCCGCCGGGCTCGGCGCCCTGGCCGCCATCCTCAGCGTCGGGCTGCGGGAAGGGCCCCGGCCCGTCCGCACCGGCGGCCGGGCCCGCCTGGTGCACCCCGCCGGCCTCATGCCCGGCTCCGCCTTCGGGCTCGGCACGTTCGGATACGCGGCCTTTGCCGCCTTCATGCCGCTGTACGCCCCGAGCCTGGGTCTCGAGGGCTCGGCTCCCATCTTCGGCCTCTACGCCGGGCTGACGCTCCTCGGCCGCCTCTTCGGAGCCCGCATTCCCGACCGGCTCGGCCCGTCGACCACGGCCCGGGCCGGACTCGTGACGATGGCCGCCGGGATGGCCATCCTCGCCCTCTGGCACACCGTCCCCGGGCTGTGGACCGGTACCGCCGTGTTCGCCGCCGGCAACGCCTTCATGTTCCCGGCCGTGCTGTCGCTGGCGCTCGACGCCGCCCCCGACGGTGAGCGGGCGGCGGTGGTCGGGACCGTGGTGGCCTTCTTCGACCTCGGCCAGGGCGCCGGCGCTCTCCTGCTCGGCCCGCTGGTGGCGGTGTCGGGCTACACCGGCCCGTTCGTGGCCGGGGCGCTGGCGGCGGTCGCCGGCCTGGGCCTCCTTTCCGCCCATCTCCGACGAGCCGACCTCGAACTGTCCCCTTCCTGATCTTTTCCCGGTCCGGACGGTCAAGCCGGCGCCCGCATCGGCCGATCCAGTGGGGGTCGGAAGACCCGTTCCCACGGGCCATTGGCGGAGGAAGCAGATGTCAGAGAGGCGAACGACCGGGAGCCGGGTCCTCGCCGCCCGTGAGGCGAAGGGTCTCAGCCTGCGCCGGGCCGCCCGCCGGCTCGGGGTGAGTCCCCGGACGCTGCGGGCCTGGGAGCACGGCCGGGAGGACATCCCGTTCGCCGTCCGCCAGGCCATGGTCGACCTCTACGGCATTCCCCGTCAGGACCTCGTGCCCGACCGGCCGGCCCGGGCGGAACGGGACGCCACGAACGGGACGATTCGCATCGGATCGGTCAGCTTCACCGTCGCCGGCGCCGACGACGATTCGCTGCGGGCCTTCCTCTCCGCCGTCCGGCAGGAGCGGGGGCTGGCACCCGAGGCCGCCCTCCAGGTGCGGGAGAGCGACGCCGCGCTGCTGGCCGAGGCCCTCGGCGGCACGGCCGAGGACATCGTCCGCAACCTGCAACGCCTCCTCGGCGTGAGCGAGAAGGAGGCCGTCGAGTTCGGCCGGTGGATGTTCCGGCGGACGGCCATCGCCGGTGCCCTGGCCATGGGCATCGCCGCCGGAGTGGTCGGAGCCGGCGCCCTGTCGGCCAGCCCGCCGGCCGCCAGTGCCGACCAGATCTCGAATACGGCGTCCATCGCCCCGCCGGTCGACCCGAACTGGGCCGAGATCGGCGACGCCGCGGTCCTCTGGAACGACAAGGTTCCCATCGAGGAACGCAACTAGGAGAGCGCCGTCCCCGGCGGGCTCCCGCCGGGTCCGTGGCCGGCCACCGGCTCCCGCCACAATGGCGCGGTGCGAGCGCTCCTTCTCAATGAGTTCACCGGGCCGGACGGGGTCGTCCTGGCCGACGTTCCGCCCCCCAAGGCCGACGGGGACCGCTCGGTCCGGATCGAGGTGCACGCCGCCGGCGTGAGCTTCGCCGACATGCTGATCACCCGGGGCGAGTATCAGGTCCGCCCGCCGCTGCCGTACATCCCCGGGCTGGAGGTGGCGGGCGTGGTGCGGGAGGCGCCGGGGGGCAGCGGCTTCTCGCCTGGCCAGCGGGTGGCCGCCTTCATGTTCGGCGGCGCCTTCGCCGAGGAGGCGACGGCCGACCCGGCCACGGTGGTGGCCGTCCCGGACGATCTGGAGTACCCGCAGGCGGCGGCCCTCCTGGTGAACTACCAGACCGCCTGGCTGGCGCTGGTCCGCCGGGCCCGCCTCGAGGCGGGGGAGCAGGTGCTCGTCCAGGGGGCCGGGGGCGGGCTCGGCGTGGCCACGATCCAGGTCGCCCGGGCCCTCGGCGCCCGGGTCGTCGGGGTGGCCGCCGAAGGGCCCAAGGCCGCCATGGCCGAAGCCGCCGGCGCCGACGCCGTCGTCCCGCCCGGCGACGGATGGGCCGACGCCGTGCGGGAAGTCACCGGCGGGGGTGTCGACGTGGTCATCGACCCGGTCGGCGCCGACCGCTTCGACGACAGCCTCCGGCTGCTCCGCCCGGAGGGCCGGCTGGTGGTGGTGGGCTTCGCCGGCGGTGAGATCCCCCGGGTCAAGGTCAACCGGCTGCTGCTGCGGAACGTGACCGTGATGGGTGCCGCCTGGCGGGAGTTCCTGGCCCACGCGCCGGACTTCCTGGCCGAAGCGGGCGCCGCCCTTTCCGATCTGGTCGCCGCCGGGCGCTTCACGCCACTGCTCGGTACGACGTACTCCCTCGAGGACGGCGTCCAGGCCTTGCGGGACCTCGCCGCCCGCCGGGCGGTCGGCAAGCTCGTCATCACCGTGCGGTAGCAGCGGCTGCTAGACAACCCGCCGTGACCGAGATCCGCGCCCCGATGCAGGGCACCGTCATCGGTGTGGCCGCCGTGGGCGACGCGGTGTCGCCGGGCCGGGCGGTGGTGACGATCGAGTCGATGAAGATCGCCTGTCCGGTGGAACCCGAGGTGTCGGGAACGGTGTCGTCGGTGCTCGTCACCGTCGGAGCGCTGGTAAAGGAGGGCGATCTCCTCGCCGTCGTCGACGACACCACCGGGGCGGCGGTGGATGAGTCGCCGGCGCTGGGGGCCGCACCGGGCGAGGTGGCCCGGGCCGATCTCGCCGCCGTGATCGAGCGGCACGAGCGGCTGCTCGACGCCGCCCGGCCGGAAGCGGTCGAGCAACGGCGCCGCACCGGGCAGCGGACGGCCCGGGAGAACATCGACGACCTCTGCGATCCGGGCAGCTTCGTCGAGTACGGCCCGCTGGTGGTCGCCGCCCAGCGGCAACGCCGTTCCCTGGAGGAGCTGATCGAGCGGACCCCGGCCGACGGCATCGTGGGCGGCGTCGGCACGGTGGACG
Source organism: Actinomycetota bacterium (assembly GCA_040756995.1). Classification (GTDB taxonomy): domain Bacteria; phylum Actinomycetota; class Acidimicrobiia; order IMCC26256; family BP-133; genus BP-133. The sequence goes on from JBFLYK010000005.1 coordinate 186,470, forward strand.
GGCGGCGCACGGTCGTGATGGCCTACGACTACACGGTTCTGGCCGGCACGCAGGGCATGCAGAGCCACCGCAAGAAGGACCGGCTGTACGAGCTGGCCGCCCGGGAGCGGCTGCCGGTCGTGCTCTTCGGGGAAGGCGGCGGTGGCCGCCCGGGGGACACCGATGGTCTCGTGGTGACCGGCCTCGACGTGCCGACCTTCCACACCCTCGGCCGGCTGAGCGGCCAGGTGCCGCTCGTGGCGATCGTCTCCGGCCGCTGCTTCGCCGGCAACGCCGCACTGGTCGGCTGCTGCGACGTCATCATCGCCACCGCCGGTTCGAACATCGGCATGGGGGGCCCGGCCATGATCGAAGGCGGCGGGCTCGGCGTCTTCGCTCCGGAGGAGATCGGGCCGCTCGACGTGCAGACGGCCAACGGTGTCGTCGACATCGCCGTCGCCGACGAGTCGGAAGCGGTGTCCGTTGCCCGGCGCTACCTGTCGTACTTCGCCGGCCGGGCGGCGGCGGAGGACCGCGAGCACGCCGACCAGGCCGTCCTCCGCAACCTGGTTCCCGAGGACCGCACCCGCATCTACGACGTGCGCCGTGTCGTCGTGACCGTCGCCGACACTGGCTCGGTGCTCGAGCTCCGACCGGCCTTCGGCCCCACGATGATCACGGCGCTGGCCCGGGTCGACGGGTATCCGCTCGGCATCGTGGCCAACAACCCCGCCCATCTCGGCGGCGCCATCGACAGCCCCGGGGCCGACAAGGCCGCCCGCTTCCTCCAGCTCTGTGACGCCTTCGGGCTGCCGGTCCTCTTCCTGTGCGACACACCGGGAATCATGGTCGGGCCCGACTCCGAACGGACGGCGCTGGTCCGTCACGTCAGCCGGCTGTTCGTGGTCGGCGCCAACCTCAGCGTGCCGACAGGGACGATCATCCTCCGCAAGGGTTACGGCCTCGGGTCGATGACGATGGCCGGCGGAGGGTTCAAGGCGCCGCTGTTCTGCGTCGCCTGGCCGACGGGGGAGATTGGCGGCATGGGCCTCGAGGGCGCCGTCCGCCTCGGCTACCGCAAGGAGCTGGCGGCCATCGCCGACCCCGAGGAGCGGGAGCGCACCTTCAGCAAACTCGTCGGCCGCCTCTACGAGCAGGGCAAGGCGCTGGCGGCGGCGACGACGTTCGAGATCGACGACGTCATCGACCCCGCCGACTCCCGGCGGTGGATCTCCTCGCTCCTCACCTCATCGGCCGGGAACACCGACCGGAACCGGCCGCCGCGCTTCGTCGACCCCTGGTGAGCGACCCTCACCGGCGGCAGCCTAGGGTTGCAGCCGATGGAATCGAAGACCGTCCTGTACGAGGCCGGTGACGGCATCGGGCTCATCACCCTGAACCGGCCGGAGCGCAGCAACGCCTGGACCGGCCGCATGGCCTTCGAGTACCGGACGGCCATGCAGCGGGCGGAGGAGGACGAGGGCGTCGGCATCATCGTCGTGACCGGTGCCGGCCGCCACTTCTGCGTGGGCGCCGACAGCCAGGCGCTCGACGGCTTCGCCCAGGCCGGCCGGTACAGCACCGGCATCGAGGAGACCCCGCCCGATCCCGGCGACCCGGCCCACCCCGCCTACGGCACGCCGTTCGGCTTCCCGCTGGCCGTGGCCAAGCCGGTGATCGCCGCCGTCAACGGCGCCGCGGCCGGCGTCGGCTTCATTGTCGCCTGCTTCGCCGACATCCGCTTCGGCGCCGCCGGCGCCAAGTGGACGCCGGCCACCTCGAAGCTCGGCCTGCCCGCCGAGTACGGGATCTCGTGGATTCTCCCCCGGCTGGTCGGCTACGGCCGGGCGGCCGAGTGGCTTCTCTCCAGCCGGGCGGTGTTGTCCGAGGAGGCGTACGCCATGGGTCTCCTCCACGCCGTCCATCCGCCGGAGGAGGTGCTCGAAGCGACGCTCACCTACGCCCGCCGGCTTCTCGACGACGTCGCCCCTTCGTCACTGCGGAGCATCAAACGCCAGGTGTCGACGGACCTCTTCCGCTCGCTGGCCGAGTCCTCGGAAGAGGCGGTCGGCCTGATCCACGAGATGATCGGCAGCGACGACTACCGCCAGGGCGTCCAAGCCCTGACCGAAAAGCGCTCCCCGGGCTTCGCCGTCCGCTACCGCCGTTAGTCGCGGGAGACGAGCTTGAAGAACGTGCTGTCGCCTCCGTCGGCCTTTTCGGTCTGGTAGAGGAAGGCGAGATTGTTCTCGTCGAACTTCTGGAACCACTCGTCCCAGTCCATCGGTTCGAGCGATTCCTGGCCGGCGCCGCCCGGGAAATCTATCCGCAGGACACCAGGGTCTCCGCCCGATCCGGTTCCCTTGACTGCGGCGGGCTGGCCTCCGTGCTCCTCGACCCAGCGGCGGATCTCGTCGTGGTCGGTCGCGGTTCGTGTCGCTGAACCCATCCGGCACCTCCATCGATCGATGCCTCGTCGATGGAGAGACCTACCCGTTCCAGCGCATCCCGCAACAGTCTTGATCGCCGGCGGCTGGAGCCCCACAGCCGGTCCCACGCCTCAACGAACCGGCGGGCGACCTCGGGCGACACACCGAGGACATAGGCCGCTTCACCGCGGCTGCGAACCGGCCGGCCGAGCTCGGCACCGGCGCGGTTGAGAGGGCAGCCGTGCCAGGTTCCACGATGGAGTGGCCCGGACCTGGCGGCGGCGTAGAGCGCCTGGCGCGCCGGAACGGGAAAGACACGGACGACGTCGAGCAGCGGATTGTTCCTCATACCGTTCAGTGTTCCACGCGTCGGCGCGGTCTGCACCCCGTCGCCGACCTAGTCTCGGCGCCGTGAACGAACCTCGTGGGGAACGACCTTGGATGCCGGACTACGGGGTGAACAGCCCCGAGTGGGAGGCGCTGCCGTGGTCGTGGGCGGCGGAGCGGCTGGCGGCCAACCGCAATTTCTGGGTGGTCACGGTCTCGGGCGACGGGCGACCGCATGCACTGCCCGTCTGGGGAGTGTGGGACACGGTCGAGAACCGCTTCTCGTTCTCGTGCTCGCCCCGCGCCCGGAAGGCCCGCAACCTGGCCGCCAATCCCAGAGCCGTGGTCATGACCGATGACACCGTCGAGTGTCTGTCGATCGAGGGCCGGGCAACCCCGGTCCACGACGAGCAGCGTCAAGGACAGTGGATCGAGCGCTACCTGGCCAAGTACCGGCCGATCTCACCCGACATCAGCGAAGAGTTCCTCCGCCAGCACCTCATGATGGAGTTCGTGCCGGACCGGGCGTTGGCGGTGATCGAACGGGAGGACGAGTTCTCCACCCGGGCGACGCGGTGGGTGTTTCCCGCCGAAAACAGTTGAAGGAGGGGCTGCCCGGCTGACGGGCAGACCCCTCCTTCAGAGTTGTGCGGCCGAACTGCGGCCGGAACTAGAAGTTCTTCTGCACGTGGCGGACCTGCCGGTCAGCCTCGGCCTCGGCGTTGCGGGCCGTGTGCGTCGCCTCGCTGACCGGGCCGGGCAGGAGCCCGGTCGTCGTCATCACTTCGCCGGCGCCGGGACTCGCCGGAGCGGCAAAGGCGGCGCCACCCATCAGGATCACGGAGGTCGTCAGCGTTGCCACCACAGCCATCCGCTTGAAGGTCATCGATGCCATCGGTCCGTTCCTTTCGCTCCAGGACACCGCTCTGGAATCCTCGGACGAACCGTACGAAAGCCCCTTCGTGCCGTCGGCGTCAGCCGCGACGCCCGGACCGACAGGGAAGCGACACCGGTGTGTCGCCACCGCAACGGAGTGTCACACGGCGGTTGGTGGTTCGTCGGCCGGCGGCACGTTGGTCGGCCCGGCACCGGTCGGGGGACGTCGTCGCCGGACGCGGCCGGAGGCGGACTTCACCGCGCCCTTGGCCGCCCGGCCGGCCCGTTCGGCCGTTCGTTTCGTCCGCTCGAGCGCCGACGCCGCCCAGGCGTACTCGGTGCCGAGAATGGCGAAGCCGACGGCGACGACCAGGATCCCCGGGCCGGGCAGCACGAGCATGGCCAGGCCAAGGGCCACGAAGGCCGCGCCGACGACGGTGACCGCGATCCGCTTCGAACTGCGACCGATGAACCAGAGCACTTCCTTGAGTGACGGCGCCATGAGGCCGCAGTCTAGGAAGCGCCCCGCGATATCGGCAGGGACTGTGTCCCGCTCGGGATCGCTCGGGATGGATCAGGACTTCGCCTTCGCCGCCGCCTTTCCACCCTTGCGACCGGCCGCCTTCTTCTGGGCGGTGGTGCCGCCCTGCTTCGGGCTGCTGCCCGATCCCGACTTCTTGCCGCCCTTCTTCGAGGCATCGGGGGAATTGGCGATCCGGGCGGCCCGGCTCTTCGACATCCCCTTCTCTTTCAGCGCCTCGTACTGCTTCTCGTTCTTGACTCCGGGACGCTTTCCACTGGGCATGTCCGTCGTCACCTCGCCTTCCGTTCGATACCCCGTGGATACCCGTCGGCGTACCAGATGGAACCAGGGGCGATCAGGCGAGCGTGAGCAGGTTGTTCTCCCGCACGAGGTCGGCGGACAGATTGCGGTAACCAGCGTCGTCGAACAGCAGCGTGATCGTGTCGTCCTCGTAGGCCACGACCTCGCCCCGGCCGAAGGTGGCGTGGACCACCCGAGCACCGAGAGGGAAGAGCTGCTCAGCGCCGTCGCCGCCGTCGGCGGTGGCCAGTCCGGAGTCGCAGTTGTCGCAGTGACCGCAATTCTCGTCCGAGGGTTCGCCGAAATAGCCGAGGATCGTCCGCCAGCGGCACTGGTCGGCGTCCAGATAGCGCTGCATCATCTCGGCCCGGGTGCGGTCGGTGGTGCGGTAGCGCTCGTGGTCGGCGGCCGCCCGGTCCACCAGTTCCTCGACCGATGAGGTGCCGGTCCAGGCCACGCACCCTTCGCCGTCCACCTCGACGGCGCCGACCCGCTGGAGCCGGTCCACCGCCACGGTCAGGCGGCTCTCACTGGCCTTGGCCACCGCGGCCAGGGAGGAGAGCGGGATCGGTTCGGTGGCCGCCTGTGTGGCGGCCGCCACGGTGGCCAGCACGTCGACCGCCAGCTCGCCCGTGCCGGCGAAGAACCGGCGGCCACCGGGGCCCTGCCGGGTGCGGAACAGCACGGCGGCGGCCGGCTGGTCGTCGCGCCCCGCCCGTCCGACCTCCTGGTAGTAGGCGTCGAGCGACTCGGGCGGGTCCATGTGGAGCACGAAGCGGACGTGGGGTGCGTCGATGCCCATCCCGAAGGCGATCGTGGCCACGACGACGAAGTCCCCGCCGGCGAGGAAGCGGGTATGGACGTCGTCGCGCTCCGCCCTGCTCAATCCTCCGTGGTAGGCGGCCGCCTCCTTGCCCTGCTGGCCGATTTCGGCCGCAAGTTCCTCGGCCTGCCGGCGGGTGGCGACGTAGACGATGCCGGTCCCCGCAGTGGTGACCGCCCGGTCGACGACGGCCTCGGCGTGCTCCCCATCGGCGTGGGTTTCGACCGCCAGGTGGAGGTTGTGCCGCATGAATCCCGACACGACCACGGCGGGATCCCGCATGCCGAGCTGCTCGATGATCTCCTTGCGGACGGGCGGGGCGGCGGTCGCCGTCAGCGCCACGATCTGGGGCCGTCCGAGCCCGTCGATGAACGATCCCAGCCGGAGGTAGTCGGGGCGGAAGTCATGACCCCAGGCGCTGATGCAGTGCGCCTCGTCGACGACGAACAGCGACGGGCGCGCCGCTTTGATGACCTCCAGTGTCTCGTCGTTGGCCAGCTGCTCGGGGGCCACGAAGAGGAACTCCAGCTCTCCCTCGTGGAGTTCGCCGAACGCCTCCCGGCGCTGCACCCCGGTCATCGACGAGTTCACCTGCCGGGCCCCTCCCAGGTCGTCGCCGATCGACGCCACCTGGTCCTGCTGCAGGGCGATGAGCGGGGAGACCACCACGGTGGCCCCGGAGACGAGCGCTCCGGCGATCTGGTAGACGGCCGACTTGCCCGCCCCCGTCGGCATGACGGCCAGCACGTCGCGGCCGGCCACGATGGCCGCCGCCGCCGTCTCCTGACCGGGCCGCAGCTCCTCGAACCCGAGGGCGGCCCCGGCCACCTCGGAGACGAGGTCAACGAGCTCTTCCTCGTCAGACATGCGCTTCCTGTACCCGTCTACGATCGGCCCATGCGGGATGCGGTGATCTGCGAGCCGGTGCGGACCCCGGTCGGGGGCTTCGGAGGGTCGTTGCGCGACGTGCCGGCCCACACTCTGGCCAGCACGGTGATCCGGGCGCTGATGGAGCGGACGGGCCTGGCGCCCGAAGCGGTCGACGACGTGGTCCTCGGCCACTGCTATCCCACGATGGACGCGCCGGCCATCGGCCGGGTGGCGGCCCTCGACGCCGGGTTGCCCGTCACCGTGACCGGCATCCAGATCGACCGTCGGTGCGGATCGGGCCTCCAGGCGGTGCTCTACGCCGCCCTGCAGGTGCAGTCGGGCGTGTCGGATCTCGTGCTGGCCGGCGGGGCGGAGTCGATGTCCAACGCTCCCTTCTATTCGACGGCCATGCGGTGGGGCGCCGGATCAGGACCGGGCGTGATGCTCCACGACGCCCTGGCCCGGGGCCGGGTGACGGCCGGTGGCATCAACTTCCCCGTCCCCGGCGGAATGCTGGAGACAGCCGAGAACCTCCGCCGGGAGTACGGCATTCCCCGCCAGGAGCAGGACGAGTACGCCCTCCAGAGCCACCAGCGGGCGGCGGCGGCCACCGAGGCCGGGCGCTTCGCCGACGAGATCGTCCCCGTCGTCATCCGGACCCGCAAAGGGGAAATGGTCGTCGACCGCGACGAGCACATCCGGCCCGACACCACGCTGGAAAAGCTGGCCAGCCTGCGGCCGGTGCTCGGCCGCGACGATCCCGAGGCCACCGTCACCGCCGGCAACGCCTCCGGTCAGAACGACGGCGCCGCGGTCTGCATCGTGACCCACCCGGCCCGGGCGGAAGCGCTCGGTCTGCGACCCCTGGTCCGGCTCGTCTCCTGGGGCGTCGGCGGTGTGGCCCCTGCCACCATGGGCATCGGCCCGGTGCCGGCCGTGGCGCGGGCGCTCGAGGTGGCCGACCTCGCCCTGAAGGACGTCGACCTGATCGAGCTCAACGAGGCGTTCGCCGCCCAGGTGCTGGCCTGTACCCGCGAGTGGTCGTTCGGTGCCGGCGACTTCGAGCGCATGAACGTCAACGGCTCCGGCATCTCCCTCGGCCACCCGGTGGGCGCCACGGGCGGCCGCATCCTGGCCACCCTCACCCGGGAGATGGCCCGCCGCGGCGCCCGCTACGGCCTCGAGACGATGTGCATCGGCGGCGGCCAGGGCCTCGCCGCCCTCTTCGAGCGGGTCTGAGCGGTTCAGCCGGACGCCGGCGCCTTCGACTGGCGGCGGATCACGTCGACGCCCTCAGGGTCGATCGGCAGGTTGTGGACCTGCATGTTGTGGGAGTGGCCCAGCTCGTGAAGGCTGAAGGCCGCCTGGATCGCCGCCCACTGGCCCTGCGCGTCGAGGGCCTGGTTCACGGCCTGTTTGGCCAGCTTCAGGCCCATGGTCGGGCGGGTGGCGATCCGCTCGGCGAGGTGGCGGGTGAAGCTGTCGAGCTCGGCGGCGGCAACGAGGTAGTTCGCCATGCCGAGCTGGAAGGCCCGTTCGGCGGGGATCGCATCGCCGGTGAAGAGCATCTGCTTTGCCTGTCGGGCCCCGACCTCCCAGGGGTGAACAAAGTACTCGTGGCCGTTGAGGCCGAAGGCGACGACGGGGTCGGAGAACTCGGCATTGTCGGCGGCCACGATGAGGTCGCAGACCCAGACCAGCATGAGGCCGCCGGCGATGACCTTGCCCTGCACGGCGGCGATGGTGGGCTTGGGGAAGTTTCGCCACCGCCAGCACAGCCCGAGGTAGATCTCCTCCTCGATGGCCATGAACCCCTCGGCGCCGGGAAGGTTGTAGCCACCCCAGCAGCTGACCGGTTCGAAGTCCCGCATCTTGGAACTGTCGCGCAGGTCGTGCCCGGACGAGAAGTGGGGGCCGTCGGCGGCCAGGATCACGACCCGCACGTCGTTATCGTGGGCGGCGCGGTCGAACGCGTCGTTGAGTTCGTAGAGCATGTGCTTGTCCTGGGCGTTGCGGGCCTCGGGACGGGCAAGCACGACGCGGGCGACGCCGGCTTCCGGCGGCTCGTATCGGATCCTGGTGAATGTCATGGGTCGCCTCCTCGTCCGTTCAGGGTTTCGGCGGTCGGGTGCACGCCGTATTTCGACACCACGACGTTCCCGGAGATGCTGGCCTGGCAGGCCAGGCGGATCGGCGCGGCCCGGTGACCGAACGACCGGGTGATCTCGTGGATCGCCTCCGCTTCCGTCGGCCCGGCTGGTAGGAAGTGTTCAGCGCCGTCCACCACGACGAGGTAACACGTCCGGCAGGTGGCGTTGCCGCCGCACACGGTCGGCCAGTGGAGACCATGTCGGCGGGCGGCGGCCATGACCGACTCGCCCTCGACGGCGGTGACCTCGACGCCCGACGGTTCGATGCGAATGCGGCCGCCGCTCACGGCGTGCGGGGCAGACCGAGGACACGCTCGGCGATGATGTTGCGCTGGATCTCGTCGGATCCGCCGGCGATCCGGTAGCCCGGGGCACCGAGGAGGTGCTCGGTCCAGGCGTACGTGCCCCAGGCACCGGTGTCGGCGGCGAACGCCGGGCCGAGCAGCCGGGCGGCGACCTCGCCGGTGCGGGTCAGGTTCTCAGTCCAGAGAAGCTTGCGGATCGAACCCTCTGGACCGGGCGGGTGGCCGGCCCGAGCGCTGTGGCGGACGCGGTCGTTCACGAAGCCGAGGAGACGGCTTCCCGTATAGGCCGCGGCCAGTTCCTGGCGGACGACGGCGTCGCCGGTCAGGTCGAGATGGCGGGCAAGGGCGAGCAGCCGGCGGAAGGAGCCGCCGGGGGAGCCGTGCTGTGACCCGCCGCTGCGCTCGAACCCGAGTGTCGTCAGCGCCACGCGCCACCCTTCGCCCACTGCGCCGAGGCGGAGGTCGTCGGGGATCCTCACGTCGGTGAGAAACACCTCGTTGAACGACGCACCGCCGGTCATCTGCCGGATCGGCCGGACCTCGACGCCTCCGCCGTCGAGCGGGACGAGGAAGGCGGTCAGGCCCTGGTGGCGGGGGAGCGCCGCGTCGGTGCGGCAGATCGCCTCGCCGAACTGGGCCAGCCCGGCGCCCGATGACCACACCTTCTGGCCGTTCAGCACCCACCCGTCGCCGTCGCGTTCCGCCCGGCAGGACAGCGAAGCCAGGTCCGATCCGGCTCCGGGTTCCGAGAAGAGCTGGCAGGCGAGCAGATCGGTCCGCAGCAACGGCCGGATGAAGCGCCGCTTGAGTTCCTCGCTGCCGTGGGAGGCGATGGTCGGAGCCACGAGCCCGATGGTGACCGGGAACAGCTCGGTCGGCTCGGGAGTGGTGAAACGGCGTTCCTCGGCCCGGAATGCCCGCTCGAAGGCGGGCGACAAACCGGCTCCGCCGTACTCCTCGGGCCACGCCAGGGCGCCGTAGCCGGCGTCGAACTTGAGGCGCTGCCACTCGGACGCCGCCTTCACCCGGACCCGCTCGTCTTCAGGGGAGCACGTCGGGAAGACGGCCACGGAGTCGGAGCCGCTCCCCCAGGGTCGATCGTCGCCGTGCTCGGAAACGGCCTTGCGCTCCGCATGCCGCTCCAGCCAGGCCCGGGCCTCCGCCCGGAACCGTTCGAGGTCCACGATTGCTCCACCGTTCTCGACGCCCGCCCTCAGACCGGGCTACGATAATTGAAGAATCAATTTCGCAGCAAGCCGGGAATCGAGCGGAGAAGCGTGCGATCTGAGCCTGGTCAGCGGGACTACGACGTGGTGGTCGTCGGTTCTGGAGTGGCGGGCCTGTCGGCCGCGCTCGAGGCCAGCAATGCCGGTTGCTCGGTCCTGCTCGTGGAGAGCCAGGGTCAACTCGGAGGCTCATCGGCGCTGTCCGGGGGCATCATCATGGCCGCCGGAACCAGCGTGCAGCGCCAAGCCGGGATCGATGATTCGGCTGAGGATCTGTTCCACGACTACATGCTGGTCAACCAGTACCGGGTGGCCCCCGCGCTGGTCCGGCGCCTCGCGCACGAGAGCGGCCCGGCGGTCGAGTGGCTCATCTCGTTGGGCGTCGAGTTTCACTCCGAGTTGATGTTCGCCGCTGAGGAGCGCCGCCCGCGGTCTCACGTTCCCCGCCGGGGCGGTCGAGGCGTCGTCAAGGTGATGGTGTCCCGACTGGAGGAGAGTCCGGCGGTCGACATCGCGCTTGGGCGGCGCATCAACCGGATTCTCACTCGGGACGGGAGCGTCGTCGGGGTGGCGGTGGACGACGACGTGGTGTCGGCCGGGTCGGTGATCCTGGCCAGCGGAGGCTTCGGGGCGAACCCGGCGCTGTGGGGGGAACATCTCCCGTCGCTGGCCGCCGCCGGCGGCGCGGCCTGGTACATCGGGGCGGCCGGCGCTCGGGGCGACGTGTTCTCCTTCGCCGCCCAGGCCGGAGCCGACATCGTCGGGCACGACCGGGCCCTCGTCATTCCCACACCCGGGTTCGACCACACGATCGAGGTCTACTTCCCGGGTTGGCTCGTGATGGTCGACCGCGGCGGCGCCCGCCGCGTCGACGAGTCGGCGTCCTACGCCATGATGCAGGTGGCTCATCGGACGTGGGGGCCGATGTTCGCCGTCTTCGACGAGACGGCGAAGAAGGAGGCCAAGCCGGGGCGACCACCGGCCTACAAGCAGACGATCCCGGGTGTCGATCCAGCGTCAATGGCCTCCAACTGGACGGAACCGGTGATCGACGAGATGGTCGCCGCCGGGCGCGTCCGACGCGCTCCCACCCTGGAGGATCTCGCTCGGCTCCTGGCCATCGATCCGGATGGCCTGCGGGCGTCGGTCGCCCGTTACAACGACGGCGTCCGGCGCGGCGGGGACGCCGAGTTTGCCAAGGACCCCAAGTTCCTGCGAGAGATCGCCGCCGCGCCCTTCTACGGCGCCGAACTCCGGCCGGCCATGCTCTGCCTCACGTCGAAGGGCATCCGGATCGACGCGTCGGCCCGCGTCCTGGATCGCAGCGGCACTCCGATCGAGGGCCTCTTCGCCGCGGGGGAATGCACCGGTGGCGTACTCGGCGACGTCTACGTGGGCAGCGGCAACTCCTACGCCAACTGCGTGGTGTTCGGCCGCGTCGCCGGCCGCTGCGCCAGTATGGGCACCGTGAGCGGGAACGGGTGATGCCGTGACACCAAACGCCAGTCGCAAGGGCCGTCCGCCGGCCACCGACAGCGCCGACACCCGGCGGGCGATTCTGGCCGCCGCTCGGGGCTGCTTCGGCCGGCAGGGCTACGACAAGACCACCAACAAGGACATCGCCGCCTCCGCCGGGATCACCCAGGCGGCGATCTACCACTACTTCCCGTCCAAAGCCCATGTGTTCGTGGCCGCCTACCGCGACATGCAGTCGATGACGTTCGACCGGTTCGAGGCCGTCGCCGAAGCGGCCCCGGGGCTGCCGGCCAGGATCAAGGCGGTGCTCGACCTGGCGGCCGAGATGCACACCGCCGACCCGACCCTGGCCGCCTTCACTGCCGTCGCCCCGATCGAGATCCAGCGGCACGCCGAGCTCCGCCGGGCGCTGGGCGACGAGGCCAACCGGGTCTACCGCTTCTTCGAGCAGCTCGTCGAGGAGGCGGACGGAGCGCTCGAAGGCGACGTCGATCCCGACTCGGTGGTGAACCTCCTCGTGGCCGTGTCCATCGGCTTCGCCCAGTTCGGCGCCACGGCGAGGGCCGCTGAGGCCCACCGCCGGGCGATCGACGCCTTCGGCCGGCTGGTGGACAGAACGCTCTTTGACATTGGTGCGATCGATGAAGATGACGACGGTCGCCTTGCGGTGCGGGGGCGGTCGCGACGCTTCGCCGCCGTTCGTCCGTCGGCCACCGACGTCGGTGACGCCCGCGAGCGGATCCTCGCCGCCGCCCGGGCCTGCTTCGGCCGCCAGGGGTACGACAAGACCACCAACAAGGACATCGCCGGTGCCGCCGGCTTCACCGCCGGGGCGATCTACCGCCACTTTCCGTCCAAGCAGGACCTCTTCATCGCCGTCTACCGCGGTGTGCAGTCGATCGTCTTCAGCCACTTTGAAGCGGCCATCACCGATGAGGCGACGGCGCCGCAGAAGATCAAGACGATCCTGGACCTCTCGGTCGACCTCCACGCCGCCGACCGGTCGCTGGCCACGTTCACGGCCATCGCGCCGATCGAGATCCAGCGGCACCCCGAGATCCGCCGGGAGCTCGGCACCGACCCGGTCGCCTTCTACCGATTCTTCCAGCGCATCATCCGGCAGTCAGCTGACGACCTGGCGGCCGACGTCGATGCCGACTCCGTGGCCGATCTCCTCGTGGCGGTGGCCACCGGTTTCAGCCAGTTCGGGGCCGTCACCCGGTCGGCCCGGCCCCACCGGGAAGCCATTGGAGCGTTCAAGCGCCTGATCGACGGGACGTTGTTCGCCCCGCGGGTGCGAAACGCCCACGGCCGCCGCCTCCCGGCCCGCCGGCCCACCGGCGCGGCCGCCGGCTGACCCCCCAGCCCGCGAGCGGATCGTTGTGGCGACAGGGGCTTGTCGGGAATCGGTCACGGCGCTATAAATGATCAATCAGTTACAAAGCGAGCCTCGGGGAGCAGGATTCGTGGGGGGAACGGGCGGGGCCAACGGATCGTTGCTGGCCATCTGGCGGACCGCGGCGATGGTCCGCGCCGCTGATGAGGCGTTACGGGAACTGATCGCCGGCGGCAAGTTCCTGGGCTTCTACTACTCGCCCCGGGGTCAGGAGGTCGTTGCGGCCACGGTGGCCTCGTGCCTGCGGCCTGACGACCATCTCGTGACGACCTACCGGGGCATACACGACCAGCTGGCCAAGGGAGTGCCGCTCGTCGACCTGTTCGCCGAGATGTTCGGCAAGCGGACGGGCTCCTGCAAGGGCAAGGGGGGCCCGATGCACGTCGCCGATCCGTCGGTGGGGGTGATGGTGACGACCGGCATCGTCGGCGCCGGCCTGCCGATCGCCGCCGGGCTCGCCCTCGGGGCCCGGCTCGAAGGGAACGACCGGGTGTGCGCCGTGTCCTTCGGCGACGGCGCCACCAATATCGGCGCCTTCCACGAGGCCCTCAACCTGGCTGCAGTCTGGGACCTGCCGGTAGTGTTCGTCTGCCAGAACAACGAGTTCGGGGAGTTCACCCCGAGGGCCGAGACTCAGCGGGGCGAGATTGCTGATCGGGCGGCGGCCTACGGGATGCCGGGCGTCGCGGTCGACGGGAACGACGCCACCGTCCTCCGGCCGATCGTGGCCGCGGCGGTGGACCGGGCTCGCGGGGGCGGTGGCCCGACGCTGCTCGACTGCCGGACCTATCGGTTCATGGGCCACTTTTTCGGAGACCAGATGCCGTACATGGACAAGGACGAGATCGCCCGGCGGATGGCGGACGACCCTGTCGACCGGCTGAGGGCCGCGGTGGCGGCCGCCGGGGAGGCCGACGAGGACGGGTTGCGCCAAGAGGAGTCGGCCATCGCGGCCGAGGTCGCGGCGGCGCTCGATGCCGCCCGGGCCGCGCCGGATCCGGATCCCGACGAGGTGTTCGACGATGTCTGGGCGGTGGCGGCGCCGTGACGGCCACTGGGGTCCCCGAGGCAGCCGTTGCGCCGGCGCCGGAAGAGAAGACGCAGACCATGCGCTTCGCCAAGGCGCTCAACCACACCTTGGCCCGGCTGCTCGAGCAGGACGAGCGGGTGTTCCTCCTCGGGGAGGACATCGTCGACCCGGTGGGCGGCGCCATGCAGGTCACCCGGGGGCTGTCGACCCGCTTCGGGCGGGAGCGCGTCCGGGAGACGCCGATCTCGGAACAGGCCATCGTCGGGGCCGCCATCGGCGCCGCCCTGGCCGGTCGGCGGCCGATTGCCGAGATCATGATCATGGACTTCTACGCCGTGTGCCTCGACCAGCTGGTCAACCACGCCGCCAAGCTCCGCTACATGTCGGGCGGGCGGACGCCGGTCCCCATGACCGTTCGGGGAATGGCCACCGGCGGCCTGCAGATGGGCTCGCAGCACTCCCAGATGCTGGAGGCCTGGCTGGTCCACACCCCGGGCCTCAAGGTCGTCGTGCCCAGCACGCCGGCCGACGCCAAGGGCCTGCTCACCGCCTGCGTCACCGATGACGACCCCTGCGTGTTCATCGAGATGGCGGCGCTGTACTCGATGTCGGGCGAGGTGCCTCTCGCCGACCACGTCGTCCCCCTCGGGACAGCGGACATCAAGCGGCCTGGCCGCGACGTCACCGTCGTCACCTACGGCCGGCAGGTGCACGACGCGCTGGCCGCCGCCGCCCAGCTCGACGGCGAGATCGACGTCGAGGTGCTCGATCTGCGGACGCTGGCGCCGCTCGACGAGCCGGCGCTGCTGGAGTCGGTGGCCCGCACCCGCCGGGCGGTCGTCGTTCACCAGGCCGTCGGCCGGGGCGGCTTCGGGGCCGAGATCGCCGCCATCCTCCAGCGCGAGCTGTGGGGCACGCTGGCCGGGCCCGTCCTGCGCGTCACCGGCACGGACACGCCGGTGCCCTACGCCAAGGCCCTCGAGCGGCGCCACCTGCCGTCGGTGGACGGGATCGTCGCCGCCTGCCGGACGGCCTGCGGGGAGAAGGCGTGAGCGAAGCGATCCGCATTCCCCGGCTCGGCATGACCGCCACTGAGGCGACCCTCGTCGAGTGGTCCGTCGCCGACGGTGCGGCGGTGCAGACCGGTGAAGTCATCGCCGTGATCGAAACCGACAAGGTCGAGACCGAGATCGAGGCTCCGGCGGCCGGGACACTGGTGGCGGCCGTCGCGCCCGGCACAGTGCTGGAGATCGGCGCTGTCATCGGCGAGGTCGTCCCGTGACGCCGCGCCGTGGGAGAGGGAGGAACTGGTGGCCTTGACCGAAAGGACACCGCCCGAGATCGGACGCCGGACTGAACAGCCGGGCTTCGAATACGCCGCCATGAATCCGGACTATCCAAGGGCCTGGTGGGTCATCGGGTTCACCAAGGACGTGAAACCCGGCCGGGTCGTCCCGCTGCGGGTCCTTGAACGCGACCTGGTGCTGTGGCGCGACTCGAAGGGCGTGATTCGTGGCCACGGCGCTCACTGCCCGCACCTCGGCGCCAACATCGGCTACGGGGGCGAGGTCGTCGGTGACACCGTGCGCTGCCCCTTCCACGGCTGGTGCTACGACGGCGAAGGGCGCCTCGCCGCCCAGCCCGGTCACGACCGGCTGCGGGAAGGTGCCTGCCTGCCGACCTTCCGGGTGGTGGAGCGCTACGGCATCCTCTTCGGTTGGAACGGCGCCGGCGAGCCGGACTTCGATTGCCCCGACATCCTGGCCGAGGCCGGTTTCGCCGAAGAGGACGTCGTCTTCGCCCACCACCGCTGGTTTCTCCCGTTCCCGGCCAAGTGGTTCGCCGAGAACCTCTGCGACGGCATGCATTTCGCCATCGCCCACGACACCGCCGAGTGGGGCGAGACGATCATCGAGTCCGAGTCGCCGACGGTGATGCGGATGAAGAACGCCATCTACAACCGGCACCGCTGGCTCGGCTGGCGCAACGTGAAGAAGCGGTTCCAGCGGGGCGAGCTCGTCAACCTGCTGACGCCCGTGACGAACGACATTCTGTCGACGTGCTGGGGGGCGGCCGTGCACCTGGTCCGTTTCGCCGACCGGCCCAACATCCTCGGCAACATCATCGCCTGCTGGACGCCGGTCGACGCCGGCTCCCACTACGTGATGGAAGTCACGCTCATTCCGAAGATCCGGATCCCCGTGGCCGGGCCGGTCGTGGAGAAAGCCATCGGAATCGCCGCCGGGTTGGGGAACTGGTCGACGGCCATCCAGGACGCCGGTCTCATGATGCACCGGGTGGAGCCGCCGAACCCCGCCTACCACGTACGGGATCGAGGCCTGATCGCCTTCCGCCGCTTCTGGGACAGCCGCATCGTCACTGACCAGCCGCTGGCCGGTGACAACCGGCGCAGCAACGGAGCCCGGGCCGGAATCCGGGTGAAGGACAGGAACGGGACATGAACGGGCGCAAGGGTGTGCTGTGGGGGGCGGCGACCGCCGCCCTCGTGACGGGGTGGCGCCGGGCTCGCCGGAGCGACGTCACCAGCCTTCGCAAGCTGGCCAACCGCGAGGGCATCACGACGTGGTCGGCCTGGAGGAAGGGCCGGGTCGGCTGAGGATCTCGAAGGCCGGGCGGAGCCCGGGCGGGCAGAAGAACGGGGGAGCAGATGGGAATCGGACGACACCGGCGCTGGATCGCCGCGCTGGCGGCCTGCGGGCTGGTAGTGGGGGCCTGCGGGAGCAGCGCGCCGAAGGACGCCTCGGGCCGCCAGACGGCCGCTGAGCAGCCGGCGGCGGCCGACCCGGGCGCCCCGACCGGTACCGACGGGCCGCCCGCCGAAGCCGGGGCTCCGGCGGCGAGC
>JBFLYK010000006.1:0-45418 GCA_040756995.1 Actinomycetota bacterium
CCGGAGCCGTCTTGGCGGCGGCCTTGCGCGGCGCAGCGGCCTTGCGGGTGCTCGCAGCCTTGCGGGCTCCAGCAGCCTTGCGGGTACCGCCGGCCTTGCGGGCCGTGGTCTTGCGGGCTGTGGTCTTGCGAGCGCCGGTGGTCTTGCGAGCACCGGTCGTCTTGGCGGCGGAGGGCGCCGCTGCAGCACTGGTCGACGCAACGGTGCCATCGGAGACGGTGGCTGTGGCGGCGGCCTTTCGCAAGGAC
Source organism: Actinomycetota bacterium (assembly GCA_040756995.1). Classification (GTDB taxonomy): domain Bacteria; phylum Actinomycetota; class Acidimicrobiia; order IMCC26256; family BP-133; genus BP-133. Next base: position 249 of record JBFLYK010000006.1, read on the forward strand.
TCAATGGCGTTCAGGCAGGACGCCTTGCGGCTGTAGGGCTCGCTATGAGCGAGCGTCCGGCCCTGGCTCGTGAGGACCCACTGGAATCCTCCTTTGCCGTTGGAGCTGACTTCGAACTTCGCAGCCATCACATGCACACCTCTCGTTGGTGGTACCAGCAGCAATAGTCTGTCGCACAACTGTTGAAATTGCTAGTCATCATTTTTCGAGTTCGCTGCAGTTCCTTACGGGGCAACGCGAACCATTGACGCAAACCTCCGGATTTCGGGGAGTGAGGACGTGAGATTCATCGTCACCGGGGCGTCGGGGCACTTGGGGGCCAACGTTGTCCGGGCATTGCTGGAGAGCGGCGCAACGGTGAGAGCCGTCGATGTGCGGCCTGGTTCAGCACTCCGCGGCCTCGATGTGGAGTTCGTCAAAGCCGACGTACTCGTACCTGCGACGCTGCAAAGCGCCTTCGCCGGAGGCGATTTCGTGCTTCACCTGGCCGCCAAGATCTCGATCGCCGGTGACCACGACGGCTCGGTCCGCCGCGTGAATGTCGACGGCGTTCGCAACGTCGCCGAAGCGGCGCTCGCCGCCGGAGTACGCCGAGTGGTGCACTGCAGCTCGCTCCACGCCTACGACGTCGGTGCTACCCGGGGGCCAGTGCGGGAAAACAGTTTTCGGGCCACTGACCTGCGGCTTCCGGCCTACGACCGGTCGAAGGCCGCCGGGGAGGACGAGCTGCGTCGGGTCATCGGGCGCGGCCTCGATGCCGTGATCGTGAACCCGTCGGGGATGTTCGGCCCTGTCGACCCGGAGCCGTCACGGATGGGCCGAGTTCTGCTGGCGATGTTCAAGGGCCGCATGCCGATCGCCGTCAGGGGCGCGTTCGACTGGGTCGACGTCCGCGACGTCGCCGCCGCACTGCTGGCCGCCGTCGAACGTGGCCGGACCGGCGAGAACTATCTGATCGGTGGTCACCGGGCGTCGGTCATGGAGCTCGGTCGGATGGCGGCGCACGTGGCCGGCCGCCGCGCGCCGCGCCTCGTTGCGCCGCTGGGCCCGGTCCGCGCGGCCGCCGAACTGGCCGTGCGTCTGGCCGGGCCTCGTCGGGCCGGCCGCCTGCTGCTCACGCCTGAATCACTGCACGCGCTGGCCACCGATCCCGTCGTCGACTACTCGAAGGCCGTCGCCGAGCTCGGTTACCGCGCCCGCCCGCTGGCCGAGACCGTGGCCGATCTCCATGCCTCGTTCGTGGCCGACGGGCGTCTCAGGCCGCGCCGGCCTCCAGCGTGAGCAGCATGCGCTTGGCTTCCGGGCCGCCGCGGTACTGACCGTAGGTGCCGTCGGTGCGCACGACCCGGTGGCAGGGCACGACCAGCGGAATCGGGTTGGTGGCGCAGGCGCTCCCGGCCGCCCGTACGGCTCTGGGGTTGCCGGCCGCCCGGGCCACCACGGTGTAGCTCTCCCTCGCCCCGTAGGGGATCTCGAGGAGATGGGTCAGCACGGCGCGGCGGAAACCCTTGGACAGCTGGAGGTCGACTGGAACGTCGAAGGAACGCCGCCGGCCGGTGAAGTACTCGTCGAGCTGATGGGCGACGTCGTCGACCCGGCGCGACGAGCGGAGGACGCGGGGGCTGATGGCGGTGGACAGTTCGACGAGCACGGCGTCGTGGTTCTCCCGCTCGAACGCCACCCGGACGAGACCGGCGGGAGTGGCGGCCAGGAGCAGCGGGCCGATGGGCGAGTCCATCGTGCGATAGGCGACATCGAGGAGGCCGTCGGCGTCGGCCTGCTCGGCCAGACGGGCCCGCAGCGCCTGCAACCGGGCCTCGTCGGCGCGGCCGGTGATGTCGTCGATGAGCTGGCGATCCGCGGTCATGTGAGGTCCTTCCCGTAGTGCCGGCGGAGGGTGGCGATGCCGTCGGCGGCGCTGCGCCGGGCGGCGGCCGGGCTGCACTCGAGCAGCGCGGCGACCTCGGCGTAGGGGAGGTCGGCCAGATACCGGTAGACCACCGCGCCACGCTGCTTCGGTGGCAGAGCCGCCAGGGCACCGTGCAGATCGGCGTCGGGAGGTTCGGGGGCCGGCACCCCGCCCGGCCGGCCCTCCGGGAGGGCTCCGGCCGGTACCGGTACCCGGGTCCGGACGCGGAGCTGGTCGATCGCCTTGTTGTGAGCGATCGTGACCAGCCAGCCCCGGACGTTGCTTCCCGGGCGGAGGTCGGGATAGGCCCGCAACGCCGCCAGAAAGGTCTCCGACCAGGCGTCCTCCGCCTCCACCGGACCGAGGAAGGCGCGACAGACACGCATCACCACCGCTCCGTGCTCGGCCACGATCGCTTCGAACGGTTGCATCGCCACACCTGGTCAACGCTCGGCGGGCTGAACCTGTGAGGTCGGCCGGCGCCCGAAACCGCCCGGAATTTCTCGATTCAAGCTTTCCGGGCACATTACCGATACCTGAGGGCGGATTGGACCGACGAACGGCAAACCCAGGAAAGAGCGAGCGTTGTCAAGCTTACGACGGCGGTGGAACCGAGCCTTCGCCCGAATCTTCGTATCCCGGCGTCAGCTGACCGAGCAATTCGCCGTCCAGGCCCGGCTGGCCGCCATCGTCGAGGCGTCGGATCAGGCCATCCTCGGTCTGTCGCCCGAGCTCGTGGTCACGAGCTGGAACCCAGGAGCCGAGCGGGTCTTCGGCTACCAGGCGGACGAGGCCGTGGGTCGCAGCGTCTTCGATCTCCTCCTGCCCCCGAATCGAAGGGCCCAGGACTCCGCTCTCCACCGGGTGGTGCGCGGGGAGCGCCTTTCCGCTCACCAGACCGAGGTACGCACGAAGGACGGGCGCCTCCTGCCGATTTCGGTGTCCGCCTCGCCGATGATCGACGAGACCGGGGCGATCGTGGGTCTGGCGACGATCGGTGAGGACATCAGCCGGCGCAAGGCGCTGGAGGACCGGCTGCACCACCAGGCCTTCCACGACCCGCTCACCGGCCTCGCCAACCGGGCCCTGCTCAGCGACCGGCTCGAGCACGCCCTGGCCCGCCAGGCGCGAGCCGGTGGCATGCTGGGGGTCGTCCTCCTCGACCTCGACGACTTCAAGTCGATCAACGACAGCCTGGGCCACCGGGCCGGCGACGAGCTGTTGATCATGGTGGCCGACAGCCTGCGGGCCTGTACCCGGGAAGCCGACACGCTGGCCCGTCTGGGAGGGGACGAGTTCGCCATCCTCCTGGAGGACCTGACCGGTCCGGAGGACGCCTCCCGGTTCGCCGAGCGGCTCGTTTCCTCCATGAGCTCCCGCTTCAGCTTCGGGGACCACTCGTTCCCGGTCTCGGCCAGCATCGGCATCGCCCTCGTCGAGGGCGGCGCCGCCACCCTCGACGACGTCATCCGTGACGCCGACGTGGCGATGTATCTGACGAAGAGCACGGCCAAGGGTGGGTTCACGGTGTTCGAGCCCGGCATGCATCTGGCGGTGAAGGACCGGCTCCGGCTCAAGGCCGACCTGGCCCGGGCCCTCGGCACGGACGAACTCTCGCTCCACTACCAGCCGATCATCGACCTGCCGACCGGCGAGATCGTCGGAGTCGAGGCGTTGGCCCGGTGGGCCCACCCGGAGCTCGGGATGGTCGCCCCCGACCGGTTCATCCCGGTGGCCGAGGAGTCGGGCCTCATCGTCCCGCTCGGGTTGTGGGTGCTGGAGACCGCCTGCCGCGACGTCCAGGGCTGGCAGCAGGAGGCCGGCGCGCCGGCGCCGCTGCGGCTCAGTGTCAACGTCTCGGGCCGTCAGCTGGAGGATCCCGGGTTCGTCGACAGCGTCCGCCGCCTGCTCGATCACCTCGCCTTCGATCCGAAGCAGCTGATCCTCGAGATCACCGAGACGGTCCTCGTCGCCAAGGCCGAGGAGAGCATCGAGAAGCTGCACGGGCTCAAGGCGCTCGGGGTGCACCTGGCCATCGACGACTTCGGCACCGGGTATTCGTCGCTCAGCTCGCTGCAGCGGCTCCCCGTCGACATCGTCAAGATCGACCGGTCGTTCATCGCCCACCTCGACGGTGACGACGAGCAGGCCAACCTCGCCCGGGCCGTGCTCGGCCTCGGCCGGACCCTGCAACTCCAGACAGTGGCGGAAGGCGTCGAGTCCGACGACCAGGCCACGGAGCTCCGCCGCCTCGAGTGCAGCCTGGCCCAAGGCTACTACTTCGCCCGACCGACCGACCGCGTGACCCTGGCCGCGCTGCTCCGGAACCACTCCGCCGGCCTGCCGTCGCCTGCTTAGGATCGGGGCATGGCCCCGTCCGACGCGCCGTACTACCGGCCCGATCTCGCCCGCGTGCACCATCTCGGCTTCGGCTTCCACGCCGATGCCTGTGCCCCGGGAATCCTGGCGCTGCTGGAGCCGGTCCGGGAGCGGGACGGGCTCGTGCTGGAGCTGGGCTGCGGGAGCGGGTTGCTGACCCGGCATCTCGTCGACGCCGGCCATCGCGTGATCGCCACCGACGCCTCGCCGGCCATGGTGGCGATCGCCCGTGAGCACGCCGCTGGGGCCGAGGATGTCCGGGTCCTGGTCCTGCCCGACGACACCCTCCCGGCGGCCGACGCCATCGTGTCAGTGGGCCACGTCGTGAGCTATCTCGACGACCGGGCGGCGGTGGAGCGGGCGCTGGTGGCGATCGCCGCCGCCGTGCGACCCGGTGGCCTGTTCGCCGTCGACATCTGTGACCTCGAGTGGGGCACGGCCCGTCAGGGCGCGCCCAACTACAGCCGCGTCGAAGACGACTGGGCCATCATCACCGTCTTTACCCAACCGGCGCCCGACGTCTTCGTGCGGGCCATCACCACGTTCCTGCGCAACGACGACGGCTCCTGGCGGCGCGACGACGAGCGCCACGAGAACATCCTCCTCGACACCACGCTCATCCCCGGCCTCCTGGCCGGCCGCGGCGTCGACGTGACGGTGCAGCCGTCGTTCGGTGAGGAAACGTTGCCGGCCGGATTACGGGTGGTGGTGGGGCGCCGGGTCAGCTGATGCAGCTGGCAGCCAACTGGCCGAACTTCTGCATGTCGGCGGCGGTGGGAGCGGCGGTCGCGCTGAGCTCCTCGATGGTGAACTCCTGGACGACCTTGCCGCTGTAGCAGCGGGCGATCTCGGCACTGAGGTCCCACATGTTCATGACGGTCACGGCCATGGTCACCCGGGCCAGCGGGAGCCCGAGGGCTTCCTGGATCGAGACCGGGGCCGGCTTGTGCTGGGCGCCGGGGTCGCAGGATTCGAGCTCGAGGAGCTCACCCACCCGGGTCAGCGAAGCGACGCCGCGGGGCATGCCGTCGACCCACTTCTGGAGCCCCGATTGCATCTCGTCCCGGTCGGCGACGGTGTCGGCGGCCAGATGCACCCGGGCGCACTGCCGGCCGTCGCGTTCGAAGATGACCATCTGGTCGCCGCCCCAGCCGTCGACGGCGTGCATGGCCGCCTTGGCGTCGAGACGCTGGGCCAGCGTGACGAAGAGCATGAAGGCACCGAACGACTGGGGCTCGGAGTCGGCGATCGCCTTCTCGCCCGCTTTGAGGGCCGGTGGGGCCACCGTCTGGGGCTGGTCCTTGGCCAGGTACCGGAAGGCGTCGAAGATCTGCTCGTCGCTGGTCGGCGGGGAGCGGAAGGCGGCGTCGACCGACGTGTTGCCGCCGTTGGCGGCGATGGCCTCGACCAGCGCGTTGCCGAACGTGTAGGCCGTGCCGACGGAGGCGATGATCACCTCGGGGATACCCTCGAGGTCCGCGTCGTCGCTCGACGCCTCGTCCTGCTCGGCGTAGATCTTCTGATCGTTCTCGTCGAGGGTCTCGACCCAGTGGTTCTGCACCCGTACCGCGTCGCCCTCGACCAGGTTCCGGAGGAAGGAGGCGGCCTCCGCCTCCTTCATCGTCTGGTCCTCCTCGGACAGCGACTTGATGTTGAAGTGCTGGTCCTGAAGGGCATGGGTCAGCTCGTGGACGAGGGTGCCCTTCACCCGGGGGGTCAGCTCGGTGCCCTTGACGGTGACCCGCTCGGTGATCGGGTCGTAATAGGCCAGGGACCCTTCTTCGGTCAGCTGGATGATGCGATCGAGGAGATCGACGTCACCTTCGAGGAGCCCGAAGGCGCGCAGCAGCGCCACGGTCTGCTCCATCTCCCGGCGGTCCTCCTCGGTGACCTTCTGGGCATCGGCGGCGGCCGAGTTCTTGTACTCCTCGGGGGTGAGGAAGTCGACGTGGACCGGATGCTGGAACACCAGGTCGCGGTCCTTCTCGACGAAGTCGACGAGTTCGGTGAGGCGCGGGTCCCAGAAGGCGGGGTGCTTCACGGCGGCCGCCTCACCGTCGTCCTGGCGGGTGAGGACGAAGGCCGTGGCGCCGGCCAGCATGGCGATGACGGTCCCGATGGCCATGGGCAGCGCCCAGCGGCGCCGGCGGGGGGCAGCCGGCGGGGCGCTCTCCGGCGCCCGCCAGTCCCCGGACGGGCTGCTCCCGATCGGTGAGGAGGCGGGGCCGAACCCCGGCGGGGGCCAGGCCGATCCGGGGCTCACGCCCGCGGCCTGCTCGTCGCTCCGACCCTCAGCTTCGTCCATGGCCCGCCGCGCTCCCGGTTCCCGACCGTCGGTCGTACCGGTCCAGGGTAGGGGCGCGGCAAAGGGGCCGGGCGCGCCCCCTGCACGCTTCGAGGGAATCGCGCTGCTTGGGCGGTTAGTCGGGCACGACGAAGGTGGCCCAGCCTTTGAGGTGGGTGCCACCGGTCTGGCGGGTGACGACCATTTCGATGTCGACGAGGCGCTGCCCGTCCTCCTCGCGCTTGGCGGTGACCGCCCCGGAGTACGTCAACACGTCGCCGGGCCAGGCCTGCTCCCGCCACTGCACCTTGAAGCGCCGTACGTTGGCCGGCCCGAGCCAGTCCGTCGCCCACGAGGCGAGGACGCCGGCCTGGCGCATGCCCACCGCGAACGGCTTCGGGAAGCCGGCTTTCTGGGCGAACTCGCTGTCGTGGTGGATCGGGTTCATGTCGCCCGACGCGCCCTGATAGCGCACGAAGTCGGTCACCGTGAGCGGCCCGTCCTCCCAGGTCGGCCCTTCGGTTCCCACCTGAAGGTCATTCCACGTCGCGGTCGTCATGGTCATCGGCGGTCAGCTCCCCGGGGCCTTGCTGGTCTCGATGATCGTGCTGCGGGACTGGGCCACCACGGCGCCGGAGCCGTCGCGGTACTCGGTCACGAGTTCGACGAAGGTCATGGTCCCGCCCCGCTTGCCTTCCTTCTCGTAGACGCGGTCGATGCGGGGTTCGGCGGTCAACTCGGTGCCGGCCGCCGGCGGCGGCCCGGGAAAGACGAACTCCTGCTCGCCGTGGAGGATCCGCTCCCAGTTCAGCGGAACATCGCCCCACGGCGACGCCTCGGGCCCCTGCCAGAAGACCGACGATGCCAGGAACGTCGGCGGCGACGTCTCCTGAGGGCCTTCGGCGACGTAGGCCGGGTTCGACGACTTCACCGCCCGGGCGAACTCCCGGACCTTGCCTTCCTCGACCACCATCCGGAACGGCTGGCCGCGGTTGCCTTCAATCGACTTGTCCATGGGGGCGGAGACTACCGAAGACGATCTGGCTGATCTCCTTGGGGTACTTCGTCTGAAAGTAGAGGAAGACCGGCGCGATCTCGGCCAGCAGGTTGATGTCGGGAGCGAAGGCGTTGCACAGCCCGTTGAGGTAGAGCAGGTTCTTCGAGAACAGCACCAGTTCCTTGGGCTGGCGGAAGCGGTGCTCGGCCAGGAGCCGGACCGCCCGCGCCACCTGGGCGGTGAGCGTGCCGAAGTCGAGCTGGTTGAGCGGCCGGTCCAGCGCGGCCAGCACCACAGTCGATTCCTCGGCGAACTGCCGCACCAGCGGCTCGAGGTCGATGCCCGGCGGCAGCGCGCCGAGCTCGGCGACCGCCGCCACCTGAGCGGCGAAATCGTTCCGGGCGAAGCCGATCACCAACCGGGCCAGTGCGGCCCGCTGCGGGGCTTCGAGCCGTCCGGCGATTCCGAAATCGACCAGCGAGAAGTTGCCGGCCTCGTCGATGAGGACATTGCCGGCGTGGAGGTCGCCGTGAAAGATCCCGTAGAGCAGGGCGTGCTCCAGGACGCCCTGCACGGCCAGGCGCACGATGCGGTGCCCGTCGAGGTCGGGATGGGCCCGGGCGGCGTCGGTGTAGCGGATCCCGGGGACCCGTTCCATGACCAGCACCCGGCCGGTGACCAGCCCGGGGATGGGGCGGGGAACCCGGATGTGGTCGAGGCCGGCGTCCTCGTTGGCGAGGCCGATCTCCGTCATGTTCAGCGCTTCCAGCCGGAAGTCGAGCTCCTCGAGCACGAGCTGGGCGAACAGCTCGACGAAGCCGGGCAGGTTGGCGATGCGGGCCCGCTTGCTCAGGCGGTCGGCCACGAGGGCGATCACCGACAACGCCCGGATGTCGGCCTCGAACCGCTTGCGCAGCCCGGGGCGCTGGACCTTGACGGCCACTTCGGTGCCGTCGGCCAGCCGGCCGAGGTGCACCTGGGCGATGCTGGCCGCCGCCACCGGCGCCGGATCGATGCTCTCGAAGATCTCCGCCCGGCGGTGGCCGAGCTCCTGATCGATCACGGCTTCGGCCACACCCGCTCTGAGGGCCGGCACCTCGTCGCGGCACCAGGCGAACGCTTCCGTCCAGGCGTCGGGCAGGGCGCCTTTGGCGGTGGCGATCAGCTGGCCGAGCTTCACATAGGCCGGGCCGCCGGCCTGCACCAGGTGCTTGGACCAGCGCACGGCCCGTCGTTCGGGAGCCCGGCGCCAGAGGCCGGCGAGGCTGAACCAGAGGAACCGGACGACGACGAGGAACAGCGCTCCGAACGGAATGCGGCGCCACCGCGGAGTGGCCAGCGCGGCCGCCTCTTCGAGGATCGCCTCCCGTTCGCCCCCGAGCGAGCGGTGCCAGCGCAGCACCTCGGCCTCGAGCCCGGCCCGGCCCTTGAGCCACTCCGACCGCTCGATCAGGTCGCCGAGTTCGGGCAGGGGCGGAGGCGGAGTACTCATCGGGGGTGCAACTCCGTTCAGGGCGTCGGAGATCACTGCGTCAGCTCCCGGAGCTCACCGATGAAGGCCAGTTGCTCGGGGGTGGCGGCCAGCATCGCGCCGTTCGACTGGGTCAGTTCCATCAGCCGGGTGATGTCGCCCTCGACGCGGATCTCGCCCGTGAAGAAGGCGTTGAGCGCCACTTCGGGGTCGAGGTCGACGAGCATCGACCGGGCCACGCGGTGGGGGACCGTCACGGTCGTCGGGCGCCCCCTCGACCAGTCCCCGGTCGAAGCGGCCCCGGGCGAAATGGAGGGTCCGGTCACCGTCGGGGCCACCGGTCACCACCATGTTGACGGCGATGTCGGCGACCTCCTCCGGAGCGGCCGGAGCCTTGTCCCGCAAGGCCTCCACGGCATCGAACCATTCGTCGGACAGGAACCGGTAGGCCATCGGCCGCTCTCCTCGGTCATTGGGCTTCCGCTCGCTGATCGCCCGGAACAGGCACATTCGCGAACTCCTTGCCGATTTCAGATACCTAGGGTATATGTATACCGTGCGTCAACCGAGTTGGCCCGTCCCGCGGGCAGCGGCAGTGCTGGGCCTCGGTTGCGCAGTCCTCCTCGGGGCGGCCGCGGCCCCGGCGCCGGCCCAGACGGCGTTCGTGAACGGCAGCGGCGACGCCGTCGCCAACCTGGGCCGGGTGGTGGCCCGGGCCTCCGGGCTTCCGCTGGCCACGACCTTCGGCGGGGCCCGGGCCCACTACCAGGGCATCTCGGCCCGGGGAGAGGCCGCCGCCCTGGACCTCGGGGTGCTGGGAGTGCTGTTGACCACCCCGATGGGTTGCGGACGGGCCCTCCTGACGCCCGATCAGCTCCCGAAGCGGACGGTGGCCGACTCGAACGCCGGGGAGGTGTCAGCGTCGAAGGATGTCGCCGGCGGCGGGCCGGTCGGCGTCGGCCGGGAAGCGGCGTCGGCTCGTCCCGGGGCCCGCGGCGAAGGTTCCTTCACATCGGCGGCGCTGGAGGTCGGTGAGCTGCTGGCGTCGGGCGAGGGGAGAAGCTCCAGCGCCGCCGAACTCGTGGTCGGGCAGGAGCGGCGGGCGTCGGCTTCGGTCAGCCTGAGCAATGTCGACATCGCCGGCGGCCTCGTCTCGCTGCGGGGCCTGCGGTGGGCGACCGAGCAGCGGACCGGCGCCGGCGGCGTGGTCCTGGGCGCCGGGGGCACGTTCGGGGTCGACACCGTGGTGGTGGCCGGAGTGCCGCTCCCGACGGCCACGCCGCTCGAGCTGGCCGCGGCCTTCGGGGCGGCCAACAAGGTCATCGCGCCCTTCGGGCTGCGGCTGGAGCCGCCTCAGGTCACGAAGTCCACCGGTGACCGGGAGGTGCGGGTGACGCCGCTCAAGCTGGTCCTCGGTGACGGCACGGCGGCCAAGCCGCTGCTCGGCCCGCTGATGAGCGGCCTGCAGCCCGCCCGGGAAGTGCTGCTGAAAGCCATGAAGGGCTTCGGCAGTGACGGATGCAATGCCGGCGGCGCCGGCGGTCTGGCCTTCACGTTCGTTGATGTCGTGGCCGCCGCCATGCAGGGTTCCGGGGGGATCGACCTCGAGATCGGTGGCGTGCTCGCCACCACCGAAGGCATCGACTACGGCGACCCCCTCGGCCTGATCGCCCCGGGTCTGCCGACCCTTCCCGTGGTGCCCGCCCCGATCGTCCGGCCCCGGCCGACGGCACCGAGCGTCACCGTCGAGGAACCGGTTGGAGCATGGCCGGGTGGGGTTGGCCCCGGGGCCGCGCCGGCGCCTGTCGCCCCGTCGACCTCCCCGGGCGAGGCGGCGGCACCGGCCGGCCCGGCCCCCGCGCCGGAATCGGTTGCCGTTGTGCCGGCCACCCGACGATGTGAAAGCACCAGCCGGGGACGGGTGTCCGGCTGTTCCCGGGGAGCCCCGCTGCCGGCCAGCGCCGCCGCCCTCGCCGCCGCGCTGCTGCTGTTCGGCGGTGACTGGTGGCGCTCCCGTCGTCGGTCCGCCTTGGAGGTGCAACGATGAGCTCGTCGAACGGCACCCTGCCGGGAGCGGAGCACACGCTGTTCCGCGGCTACGGACCCTTCGTCGCCCTGGTGGTGCTGATCCTGGCCATGGCCTTCCTCGCTCCGACCATCGCCCCCGAACGCGACGTGACGACGCGGGGCGGCGCCACCGAGGCGACGCGGTGAGCGGGCGGCGCTGGCATCTGCTGCGGGGCTACGGGCCGGTCATCGCCCTCGCCTCCGCCTTCCTGGCCGTCAGCGCTCTCACCGTTCCGGCGCGCCGGATGCAGCTGACGGTCGGCGCCGAAGCGGGCGGCGGGCCGGCGGGCGCCGCTGGCGGAACCGGCGCGGCAGCCGGCAACACCATGGACGCCGTTGCCTCCGGCGCCGTTGCCTCGGGAGCGGTGGACGCGGGGTCGACCACGACCCGGCCCAGCGGGCCGGTCGCTCCCCGGCGGGTGACCCGTCCGGGAACCGCCGGCTCGGCCCGTGGCGGCGACGAAGCCGCCGCCGCCGAGCCCCTCGGCGCCGTCACGCCCTGCTCCGATCGCGCCCGGCAGATCCCGAAGGATCCCTACTCGCCGCCCTGCCTGGCCTTCGCCGGCAACAACGGCGGCGCGACCCACCGGGGTGTCACCCGGGAGACGATCCGCATCGGCATCCGCTTCCCGGCCGACCCGATCGACTTCGGACAGGCCTACCAGATCCTCGCCGACCACGGCATCCACGAGACGCGGGAAGACCTCGAGCGCACCGCTCTCGCCCTCCTCGACTATTTCAACACCGTGTTCCAGTTCTACGGCCGCAAGATCGAGCCGGTCCTCTGGCAGGGGAGCGGCCTGGCTGCCCACGAGATCCTCGGCGGCGGGCAGGACGCCGCCAACGCCGACGCCATCAAGGCGGCCACCGAACTCAACGTCTTCGCCGACGCCAGTGCCTTCACGCCGCCCTACGCCGACGCGCTGGTCAAGCAGGGTGTGGTCGCCGTCGGGGCGCCGTACATGTCGCGGAAGTGGTACACCGAGCGGGCGCCCTACGCCTGGAGCATCACGCCCGACTGCTCGATCCTGACCGAGACGGCGGGCGAGCTCTACGTCAAGCAGCTGCTGGGCAAGCCGGCCGAGTTCGCCGGCGGCGATCTCAAGGGCAAGCCCCGCCGGATGGCCATCATCGCCCCCGACGTCCCCTGGTACCAGGACTGCATCAACGACGGGATCCGCCGCATCAAGGAGGCCAGCGGCGACGTCCCCGTCCGCATCTCGTACTCCCTCGACCCCTCGGTCTTCACCTCGCAGGCGGCCAGCGTCATCGCCAAGCTGAAGGACGAGAAGGTCACCTCGGTGGCCTGTGGCTGCGACCCCATCCTGCCCCTGTTCCTGACCGCCAAGGCCTCGGAGCAGAACTACGAGCCGGAATGGCTCGTGCTCGGCACGGCGCTCACCGACACCGACATCTTCGGCCAGTTCTACGACCAGCGGCAGTGGCGCAACGCCTTCGGGATCAGCCTCATCGGGCCGCAGCAGCCGGTGCGGGCCAGCCTCGGCTACCGGGCCTACAAGTCGGTGCGCAACGACGAGCCGTCGATCGCCGTGGATCTCCTCTACTACTTCATGTACGTCATCGCCATCGGCATCCAGATGGCCGGCCCCGATCTCACACCGGCCACGTTCCAGCAGGGGATGTTCAACTACCCCCGGGCCACCGGTCCGGCGGGGTCATGGGGATTCGGTCCCGGCGACTACACGCCGATGGACGACGCCATGGTCATCTGGTGGAACCCCGACGCCGACTCGCCCTACAACGGCAAGAAGGGCGCCTACCAGACCGACGGAAAGCGGTACCGGCCCGGTGAGTGGCCCCGGGAGCCGATTCCCGTTCAGCCCGGAGGGGCGGGGCGATGAGCGACGTCGCGCCGCCGGGTGTGCTCGTCCTCGGCTGTGTCTTCGGCGCGGTCACCGGGCTCATGGCCGTCGGCCTCGTGCTCGTCTACCGCACGACCCGGGTGGTCAACTTCGCCTACGGCGCCATGGGCGGCCTGCCGGCCAGCATCGGCATCGAGCTGTACCTGGCCAAGAACGTGCCGTGGCCGGTGGCGGCGCTGATCTCCGTGGTCGCCGGAGTCCTCATCGGTGTGGCGGTGGAGCGCATCGTGATCCGCCGCTTCGCCAACGCCTCCCGGCTGGTGCTCACGGTGGCGACCATCGGCCTGGCACAGGTGCTCGGCGGCGCCGAGATGCTGGTGCCGACGCTGTTCGGGCAGTCGCCGCTCGTGCCGTCGTTCGCCACGCCGCTCAGCGATCTGCAGGTGACCATCCATCCGCTGGTGCTGACCGGCAACGACCTGCTGATCGTGGCGGTGGTTCCCGTCGTGCTGGCCGGCCTGAGCTGGTTCCTTCTCCGCACCGATGAAGGACGGGCGGTGCGGGCCATCGCCGAGAACCGGGAGCGGGCCCTGCTGCTCGGCATTCCCGTCCGCCGGCTGTCCACCCTGGTGTGGGCGGTGGTCGGCGGGTTGGCGGCGTTGACCGTGGTGCTGCGGGCGCCGGGCCAGGGCTTGACCATCGACGCCGCCGCCGGTCCGGCGCTGCTCCTTCCGGCGCTGGCCGCCGCCGTGGTGGCCGGGATGGGTTCGCTGCCGCGGGCCTTCGGGGCCGGGGTGGTGCTCGGGGTCTTCGATCAGATCGTCCGGTGGAACACGTCGCAGCAGGCGGTCACCACCATCGTGTTCGTCGCCGTCATCCTGGCGGCCCTCCTGATCCGCCGGCGTGACCGGAGCCGGGCGGAGGCCGCCGACGAGTCTTCCTGGTCCCTGACCGGAAGCGCCCGGCCGCTGCCGGCGGCGGTCGCCGCGCTCCCCGAGCTCCGCCTCGCCCGGGGGGCGTTGGTGACCGCCGTAGCGGGCGTCGCCCTGCTCGTGCCGCTGGTGGCCACGCCGAGCCAGACCAACCGGGTGAGCGCCACGTTGATCCTCGGGATGGCGGCGCTGTCGCTGGTCGTGCTGACCGGCTGGAGCGGGACGGTGAGCCTCGGCCAGGCCGGCCTGGTCGGGGTCGGCGGTGTCGTCGCCGCCAACCTCATCGCCCGGGCCAACCTCGACCTGTTCCTGACGATCATCGCTTCGGCGGCGGCCGGTGCGGCGGTGGCGGTGTTGATCGGCCTGCCGGCCTTCCGGGTCAAAGGGATGTTCCTGGCCGTGACCACACTGGCCTTCGCCGTGGCCATGGAGTCGTATCTCGTCAACCCGACGAACTTCCCGCAGTGGATTCCCGGCAGTTACGACCGGCCGGTCCTCTGGAAGCACATCGATCTGCGAGGCGAGCAGCCGATGTACTACCTGTGCCTGGCGGCGCTGGTGGCGGTGGTGCTCGTCGTCCACACGACGCTGCGGACCCGGACGGGCCGGGTGCTGCGGGCGACGCGGGACAACGCCCGGGCGGCGGCGGCCATGGCCGTGCCCACCGCCCGGGTGCAGCTGACCGGTTTCGTCCTGGCCGGCGTGATCGCCGGGTCGGCCGGCGCGCTGCACGCCACGCTGCTGCGGGGGGTCGGGTACCAGACGTACCCGGTGGCCACCAGCATCCTCGTCTTCTCGATGGCCGTCATCGGCGGGATCTCGTCGCTGGCGGGGACGCTGGTCGGCGTCGCTTTCGTCCAGGGTCTCATTCTGGCCGTGCCCCGCCTGGCGCTGGTGTTCACCGGCGCCGCCCTGTTGATCGTGCTCTACGCCGCTCCCGGCGGCATCGGCCAGCTGCTCGAGGGGCTGCGCGATCAGGTGGTGCGCCGGCTCGCCGGGCGGCGGGGGATCGAGCTGGTCGAAGGGTTCGCCGACGGCTCGGCCGACGTCGCGCCGGCTGCCGCCGCATCGGCGTTCACGGGTGGCGGGGGTCCGCGACCGATGAACGCGGAACCGGAGTCGACGGCGGAAATGCTGCACATCCGGGGCCTGACCGCCTCGTACGGGTCGCTGCAGGTGCTCTTCGGCGTCGATCTCGACGTCGCGCCGGGCGAGATCGTGGCCCTGCTGGGCACCAACGGTGCCGGCAAGTCGACCGTGCTGCGGGCCGTGGCCGGGCTCATCCCGTCCACCGGCGGCCGGGTGGCCCTCGACGGCACCGACCTGGCCGGCGTGCCGACCGACCACATCGCGGCGTCCGGCTTCGCCCTCATGCCCGGCGGGCGCGGCCTGTTCCCGACCCTCACCGTCGACGAGAACCTGCGGCTGGCCACCTGGCTGCTCCGCTCCGACCCGTCCGCCGCAGCTGCCGCCCGGGACGAGATGCTCGAGCTCTTCCCGATGCTGCGGGACCGGCTCGGGATCATGGCCGGCAACCTGTCCGGCGGCGAGCAGCAGATGCTGTCGCTGGCCATGGCCTTCGTCACCCGGCCCAAGGTGCTGTGCATCGACGAACTGGCGCTCGGCCTGGCGCCGGCCGTGGTGGCCCAGCTGTGCGACCGGGTGCGGGCCATCCACGCCGCCGGCACCACCATCGTGCTCGTCGAGCAATCGGTCGACGTGGCCCTGCAACTGGCCGAACGGGCGGTCTTCCTCGAGAAAGGCGAAGTCCGCTTCCGCGGGCCGACCGCCGAACTCCTCGATCGACCCGACCTGCTCCGTTCGGTCTTCATCGGCGCCGGCCGGCACGACGACTCGGCTTCGGGCGGCTCCGATCCGGTGCCCAGCCGGGGCGTCCATCTCGAATGCCGGGGGATCGTGCGCCGCTTCGGCGGCCTGACCGCCCTCGACGGTGTCGACCTCGACGTGGCTCCCGGGACGGCCGTCGGCATCATCGGCCACAACGGCGCCGGGAAGACGACGCTGTTCGACGTCGTCTCCGGGTTTCTTCCTCCCGACGCCGGCCGGGTGCTGCTCGGCGACGTCGACGTCACGGCCGCTCCGCCGCACCGGCGGGCCATCGCCGGACTCGGCCGTTCCTTCCAGGAGGCCCGGCTGTACCCGTCGCTCACGGTGGCCGAGACCGTGGCGGTGGCCCTGGAACGGCACCTCCCCAACCACGACACGCTGGCCGCGGCGCTGGCCCTTCCGGCATCGACCTACATGGAGGTGTCGGCCGCCGAACGGATGACCGAGGTGTTGACGCTGCTCGGACTCACCGGCTACCGGAACCACCGCATCGCCGACCTGTCGACGGGCACGCGCCGGATCGTCGAGCTGGCCTGCGTCCTGGCCCAGGACCCGGCGGTGCTCCTGCTCGACGAACCGTCGGCCGGGGTGGCGCAGCGGGAGACGGAAGCCCTGGCGCCGCTGCTGCGCCGGGTGCGGGCGGCCACCGGCTGCTCGCTGGTCATCATCGAGCACGACATGGGACTCATCTCGGCGGTGTGCGATGAGCTCGTGGCGCTGGAGTTCGGCTCCGTCATCGCCCGGGGCACGCCCGCCGAGGTGCTGGCCCACCCCAAGGTCATCGCCTCGTACCTGGGCCAACCACGCCAAACTGCAGTGCATGTCTGAGTCTGATTCCTCTCCGCCGCGCAAGCGCCTGACCCGTCAGGAGAGCCAGGCCCGCACCCGGGCCCTGCTCCTCGAGGTGGCCACCGCCGAGTTCCTGGCCCACGGCTACAACGCCACCTCCCTGGAGCGCGTCGCCGAGGCGGCCGGGTTCTCGAAGGGGGCGGTCTACGGCAACTTCGCCGGCAAAGAGGAGCTCTGCCTGGCGGTCCTCGAGAACTACTTCTTCGCCCAGCTCCAGAAGTTCGTCACCGACTTCGCCGCCGGGGGATCGACGATCGACGAGCGGCTCGGTGTCCTCGAGCGCTGGCTCGAAGTGGCGCTGGCCGACGAGAAATGGCAGCTCCTGGCGCTGGAGTTCGCGGTGCAGACCCGGCGCAACCAGAAGATCCAGGAGCAGTTGGCGCAGCGAGAAGCCATGATGCGGATGGCGGTGACGACCCTTCTGACACAGCAGATCCGGCAACTCGGCGTCAGGCCTGTCCTGCCCCCCGACCAGCTGGCCGTCGTGCTCGTCGCGGTCGTGGGCGGCATCGCCGTCCAACGGCTGATCGACCCCACGATCCCGCCCAGCCTGCTCACCGATGCCGTCCGGGCGCTCTTTCGGGCGCCCAAGCCCGAAGGGGGATCCTCATGACCACGCGCCGTTCCCTGTCCTTTCTCGGGTTTGCCGTCCTCGTGGTGGCGGCCACCGTGCAATCCGTCGGCGCCGAGCCATCGGCCCGAGCCGTTCCGACTCCCAAGGTCGAAGGTCCGGTGACCGGAGGATCACGGACCGGTGGGCCGTTCTGGGCCAGCCCCTTCTTCCTCGACCAGTTCGGCTACGTCGAAGAGGAGTACTTCCTCTCCGGCACCGCCTCCAACCGGGGGCTCGGCGGGCACGGCGAACACACCGCGCCGTACAAGGTCCGCATCCTCGTCCGCCGCCCAGCCGATCCGGCCCGGTTCAACGGCACGGCGGTCCTCGAGTGGTTCAACGTCAGCCTCCAGCAGGAGGTCGAACACGAGTGGCCGATCAACTTCCCGATGCTCATGCGGGACGGCTACATGTCGGCCTCAGTGTCGGCTCAGTACCTCGGGGTGCAGAGCGCCAGCCCGATGTCGTTGAAGAACTGGGACCCGCAGCGCTACGGAAACCTGCAACACCCCGGCGACGACTACTCGTACGACATCTTCGCCCAGGCGGCCCAGGCGCTCCGTTCGGGGCTGGGCGGCCGCCATCGGCCCGCCGACCTCGTCCTCGGCACCGGCACGTCGCAGTCGTGTCTCCGCCTCGTGACTTACGTCTCCAAGTTGGCCGCCGGTGACCGTGTGTTCGACGGCTACCACCCGACGACGTGCCCGGCGACGGCCGAGGTGCCCGACACGCTGGTTCCGATGGTGTGGGGTACGAGCGAATGGGAGGCGGGCATCCAAAGCCGGCCCGACGGCGCGCTCCTGCGGGTGTGGGAGATCGCCGGCACGTCCCACGCCAACTGGTGGGAGATCCGGTTCCAGGGCGTGCAGGGATATCGGGACGGCTTTGCCTTCGACGGTACGACCTACTTCCCGTACTACAGCTGGGACGAGGACGACGCCGGCCAGTACGGCGAACGGCGCCCGTTCTCCAACAACGTCGCGCCGGCCCGCTACGCCTTCCGGGCGGCGATCGACAACCTCAACCGCTGGGCCCGTGACTGGCGGGACCACCGGGCCGGCCGCCTCGCCGCCGACCAGGTGCGCCCGGCGCCGGCCGCGGCCAGGCTCGAACGGGACGGATTCCGGCTGCGGCGCGATGAGCACGGCAACGCCCTCGGCGGCGTGCGCCTTCCGGCCCTCGAGGTGCCGGTCGCCACCTACCGGGGCGAGTTCCACGACGGTGCCAGCGGCAGCACTGTGGCGCTGAACCGGGACACCCTGGCCGCGCTGTACCCGTCGCACGACGACTATGTGGCCAGGATGCGGACCGCGACCGACGCCGCGGTCGCCGGCGGGTTCATGCTGCCCGCCGACGCGGACGAGTGGATGCGCCGGGTGGCGGCCTCGCCCGTCCGCCGCTACGGCCGCTGACGTCCCGGGGAGGGTGCCTAGACTCGACCGGATGGCCCAAGCCATCGCCCTGTCGGGCATCGTCAAAACCTTCGGCAGCACGCGGGCCCTCGACGGGCTGGATCTCGATGTCGCCGCCGGGGAGGTCCACGGCTTTCTCGGCCCGAACGGAGCGGGCAAGACGACGACCATCCGCGTCCTGCTCGGGCTGATGCGAGCCGATGCCGGTGAGGCCCGGCTCCTCGGTGGAGATCCGTGGCGGGACGCCGTCGAGCTCCACCGGCGATTGGCCTACGTGCCCGGTGACGTCAGCCTGTGGCCGAAACTCACCGGCGGCGAAGTCATCGATCTGCTCGGCCGGCTCCGCGGTGACCTCGACCCCCGGCGGCGCGACGAGCTGCTCGATCGCTTCGAACTGGATCCCACGAAACGGGCCCGCACCTACTCCAAGGGCAACCGGCAGAAGGTGGCGCTGGTGGCGGCGCTCGCCTCGTCGGCGGAGCTGCTCATCCTCGACGAGCCGACCTCGGGGCTCGATCCGCTGATGGAGGCGGAGTTTCAGGCCTGCATCAGGGAGGTCAAGGCCGAAGGGCGCACCGTGCTGCTGTCGAGCCACATCCTGGCCGAGGTGGAAGCCCTGTGCGACCGGGTGAGCATCATCCGGGCCGGGCGCCGGGTCGAGGCCGGCTCGCTGTCAGAACTGCGCCATCTGACCCGCACGACCATCACGGCCGAGACGTCCCAGACTCCGGCCGGGCTCGAGGCGCTGCCCGGTGTGCACGGACTCCTCGTTGACGATCACCGTGTCCGTTTCGACGTCGACAGCGACCATCTCGACGCGGCGCTCGGCCGCCTCACCCAACTCGGGCTGCGCAGCCTCACCAGCCAGCCTCCGACGCTGGAGGAGCTCTTCCTCCGCCACTACGGCGACGAGCCCGCCGGCGACGGTGCGGCGATCGACAACGCGCCGAGCCGGTGAGCGTGCTGACCGCGACCGGGACGCTGGCGCGATCGATCCTGCACCGCGATCGTGTCCGGATCGTCGTGTGGATTCTGGGTGCGGTGGCGCTCGTCTGGTCGAGCGCCGCCGGAATCAAGGGCCTCTACGACACGCCGGAGAAGCTCCGCAGCGCCGCCGCCGCCGTCGAGGGCAACGCCGCCGCCATCGCCTTCAACGGACCGGCGCAAGGGCTCGAAACGCTGGGCGGGCGGATCGCCTTCGAAGCCGGCACCGCCGGTCTCGTCGTCGTGGCGTTGATGAGCCTCTTCATGGTTGGCCGCCAGACCCGGGCCGAGGAGGAGAGCGGCCGGCTGGAGTTGATCCGGGCCACGGTGGTGGGTCGGCATGCGCCGCTGGCGGCGGCGGTCGCCGTGGTGTCGGCGATGAACATCGTCGTCGCCGCGGCCACGACGGTCGTCGTCGCCGCCCAGGGTGTCCCTGCCAACGGCTCGGTCGTCTTCGGGCTCGGGTTCCTCGCCGTCGGGCTGGCCTTCACGGCGATCGCCGCCCTGAGCGGCCAGTTCAGCGAGAACCCCCGGGTGGGCCACGGTCTGGCCGGTGCGATGGTCGGGCTCGCCTTCGTGTTGCGGGCCGCGGGCGACATCGGCGATGGCACACTGTCGTGGCTGTCGCCCATCGGCTGGGCGCAGAAGGCCCGGCCGTTCGCCGGTGAGCAGTGGTGGCCGCTGATCCTGCCCGTCCTCCTGGCCGCCGGCTGCCTGACCGCGGCCACCGCCCTCGCCTCGCGACGGGATCTCGGCGCCGGCCTCTTCCCGCCCCGGCCGGGACCGGCCACCGCCGGCCCGGGGCTGAAAACCCCGCTGGGTCTGGCCCTGCGGCTGCAGCGCGGCGGCCTGCTCTGGTGGAGCGTCGGAGTCCTCAGCCTCGGGCTGGTGTACGGGTCGGTCGCCAGCGACCTCGAGGAGTTCCTGGCCGACAACGAAGCGCTGCGGGACCTCCTCGCCCGGAGCGGCACCAACCTGATCGACTCGTTCTTCGGGACGACCCTGCTGATTCTCGCCATCATCGGCAGTGGTTTCGGACTGCAGACGGCCCAGCGGCTCCGGAGCGAGGAGACCGCACTCCGGGTCGAGCCGCTCCTGGCCACCCCCGTGTCCCGGCGGCGATGGATGTTCAGCCACCTCACCGTGGCCTTTGCCGGGAGCGCCGTCGTCCTCGCCGCCGGCGGGCTGGGCCTCGGACTCTCGTACGCGATGGTCACCCGGGACGCGGGCCAGCTGCCGCCGCTCGTGGGCGACGCCCTGGCTTATCTGCCCGCCGTGGCCGTGCTCATCACCCTCGGCGCCGCGGTCGGCGGCCTCATGCCCCGCTGGGCTGCCGCCTCCTGGGCGCTCCTGGCCTTCAGCCTCGTCATGGGGTTCTTCGGGGAGATCCTTGACCTTCCCTCGTGGGTGGGGGCCCTCTCGCCCTTCGAGCACACGCCGCTCGTCCCGGCCGAGGGGCTCACCGTCGCGCCCCTGCTGGCCCTGGCGGCGGTGGCGGCCGGCTTGACCCTGGCCGGCGACCACGGCTTCCGCCGGCGGGACATCGGCTAACAGGCCGTGGCGGGCCGGCTGCTCATGGCGCAGGCGGCTCCGTCGCATCCGCAGCGGCCGTCGCCGCCGCCGCCGAAGCCGGCGATGTTGGCTTCGCCGCCCCGGAACATCCAGGCCGAGATCTGCTCCGCCGGTCCCGGGCTGACCGTGCGGCCGCAGACGCCACCCCACCAGCTCGCCCGGGAGGTGAAGGTGTGGTTGCCGCCCACACTGATCGTCGGGGTGCTGCCGGACACGCCGTAGCTCTGCCAGAAGCTTCCCTCGGGTCGAGGCTGGCCGAGTCCGGCGAACTCCACGTCGAGGACGCAGCCGCCCAGTGTCCCCCGGATCGAGGCCCGGCGGAGGAACGGGTCGACCGTCATCTCCGAGCGCCGGACCGTGCCGGTCCAGCTCTCGTCCTGGCAGCTCTCGAACCGCCGTTTGGAGCAGACGTAGCGCGTCACGGAGATCAGCGGCTCGGCGAGCTGGGTCGTCTGCCCGTTCTCAGCAACGACGCCGTCGACGCCACAGACCGATCCGGATTCCATCTGCGTCGGCGTCTCCGTCCACCACGACCCGCAGGCACCCCAGGTGCCGGCGAGCCGGGACGTCGGGGACGCCGGCACCGGCGGCGCGGCGGCGCCGGCCGGGTACGACCAGCCCGTCAGCGCGCTGACGGCGACCATGACCGCCGACGCGGCCCGCCCAAATGAGCCCATGCCATTTCCTCCCCGCTCGGAACATGTCACTCTGTTTGGATCATCCGGGATCCGCCGGGGTCGGCGGAATGCCGGCGGAGACGGAAACAGCTGGATCGGTGGGTGAGACTTTCCTCACCGAAAGGACAGGTCGCATGGCGCTGGGCGGGTTTGTCGAGGTGCGGGGTCCGCAGGGCACGCGGCTCGTCGAGTTGACGAACGACCGGTCGTCGCTCGGCCGGGCGACGACCAATGACGTGGTCGTGCTGCTCGACCCGACGGTGTCCCGGCTCCACGCCGTGATCGAGCGCTACCCGACCGGCTTCTGCGTCCGTGACCTCGGCTCGGCCAACGGCACGTTCGTCAACGGTGAACCGGTGCGGGGCGAGACCCGCCTGCGGACGGGTGATGAGCTCCGCCTCGGCAACAGCCGGCTCACCTTCTTCGTGGTCGGCGACGACGACACCGAGGTCACCGCCGTGGCCGACGGCCCGCCGGTGCTGACCCGCCGGGAGCGGGAGCTACTGCTGGCGCTGTGCCGCCCCCTGCTCGAAGGGGCGGCCTTCGCCCCGCCGGCCGGGATCCGCCAGATGGCCAGCGAGCTGTTCGTGTCGGAAGCGGCGGTCAAGTTCCACCTCGCCAACCTCTACGACAAGTTCGGCCTCTCCACCCAG
Source organism: Actinomycetota bacterium (assembly GCA_040756995.1). Classification (GTDB taxonomy): domain Bacteria; phylum Actinomycetota; class Acidimicrobiia; order IMCC26256; family BP-133; genus BP-133. Next base: position 22,719 of record JBFLYK010000006.1, read on the forward strand.
CCGGAGGGCGCTCCGTCGCGCCGGGTCACTCTGGCCAGCGAGGCGATCCGCCGCCGGGCGGTCACGATCGCCGACCTGCGCGCTGCCCGCCGCTAGCCGGGGCGGGGCGGGCTGACTCCAGCCACTGCTGATACTCGTCGAATACGGCCAGGAGGCGTCTCCGGTCGACGGGCCGCTCGAGCGACTGCGTACCGATCAGCGTGGCCAGGCCGATCCGGGCGAGGTGGCGGGCCCGTGTCGGGGGGATACCAAGTTCCCGGAACGACTCGACGAGGTTCGCCTCCCGGGCGGCGTCGACCCGGCGGACGGCGGCGGCGGCCGGCTCGTAGCTGCGGGCCCAGGCCCGGATGGCGCTCTCGGCCTCGTGGTGGGCGGCGACCCCCAGCTCCTTGAGCACGCTGAGTCGCTTGTGCGAGTCGGTCACCGCCCGAGCAACGTCGATGCCTTCGTAGGTGCTCTGCTCCCAGCTGGCCAGCAGGGCGACATGAAAGTCCGGAACGCTGGCGAAGTGGTGGTAGAAGGAGCCTTTCGTGACTCCCAGCCGGTCGCACAGCGCGGCGATGGTCACTGCACTCACCCCGCCCTCGGCCAGCAGGTCGAGGCCCACGGCCAGATAGTGGTCCCGGGTCAGGGTGGACATCGATCGGACCATACCATAGGGTATGGCGCGTGACCATCGACGCCCTGACGGTCGAGCAGGCGGGGCAGGTCTTCGCCGACTACGACGCCTACACCGATGAGGAGTACTTCCACCGGGCCTGCGCTCACTTGCGCCGGGAGGCGCCGATCAGCCTGGTGGAGAAAGAGGGCTTCCCGCCGTTCTATGCCCTGACCCGCCACGCCGATGTGATGGAGGCGGAACGGAACCCCGAGGTGTTCCGGAACACGCAGCAACCGGTGCTGACGGAGACCGAGCGGCAGAAGATCATGAGTCAGGCCGGCGACCTGGCGACGCTCGTCCACCTCGACGGAGCCGAGCACCGCAAGTACCGGGCGGTGACCGCCGACTGGTTCCAGCCGTCGAGCCTGGCCCGGCTGGAGGGCCGGATCGCCGACCTGGCCCGCCGGGCCGTCGACCGGATGGCCGAACTCGGCGGAGAATGCGACTTCGCCGTCGACATCGCCACGCCCATGCCGCTCGAGGTGATCCTGTCGATCCTCGGGCTGCCGGAGGCCGACTATCCGAAGATGCTCCAGCTGACCCGGGAACTGTTCCAGGGGGCCGACCCCGAGTATCAGCGGGGCGGGTCCTTCGAAGAGTTCATGACCGTGATGTACGACTTCTTCCAGTACTTCGGCGCGCTGGTCGACGAACGCCGGGCCCGGCCGACCGACGACCTCGCCTCGGTCCTCGCCAACGCCGTCGTCGACGGCGAGCCGATCCTGCCGTTCCAGCAGATCTCCTACTACGTGATCATCGCCACCGCCGGTCACGACACCACGTCGTTCACGATGACGGGCGGGTTGCAGGCGCTGCTGCAGAACCCCGACCAGCTCGAGCGGCTGCGGGAGGATCCGTTGCTGATCGCCACCGCCGCCGACGAGATGATCCGCTGGGTGAGCCCGGTGCGCCACTTCCTCCGCCACGTGGCGGCGCCGGCTGAGATCTCCGGGCAGCACTTCGACGTCGGTGACCGGCTGCTCTTGTCCTACTGGTCGGCCAACCGCGACGAGGACGTCTTCGAGGATCCGTTCCGCTTCGACGTCGGCCGCAAGCCCAACCGGCACCTGGGTTTCGGGTTCGGGGTCCATTACTGCCTCGGCGCGTTGCTGGCCAAGATGGAGATCCGGGCGCTGTTCGCCGAGCTCGTTCCCCGGCTGCGGTGGATCGAGCCGGCCGGTCCTGCGGAGTTGTCGCGATCGATCTTCGTCGGCGGGCACAAGCACCTGCCGATCCGCTACCAGGTCGATTGAGCCCTTCGAAGGCGGGGTTCGTCCCGCCGATGCTGGCCAAGCTGGTGGCGGGGCCGCCGGCCGGCGAGGGTTGGGTCTACGAACGCAAGCTCGACGGGCTGCGCTGTATCGCGGTGAAGTCCGGCGACCGGATCGAGCTGTGGTCGCGCAGCAAGCAGTCGTTCTCCGGCCGGTTCGGCGGTCTGGCGGCGGCGGTCGGGCGGCTGGCAATCGACGACGTGGTGCTGGACGGGGAGATCGTCGCCCTGGAGGGTGACCGGACCAGCTTCGCCCTCCTGCAGCGACCGGGTTCGGTGGCGACGCCGGTGCTGTACGCCTTCGACGTCCTGCACTTGGACGGCGAGGACGTCCGTGATCGGCCGCTGCTGGAACGGAAGCAGCTCCTGGGCCGGGTGGTGAAGGCCACCTCCAACGGCGTGGTGCGCCGGGTCCGTCACGTCGAAGGCGACCCGGTGGCGCTGCTGCAGGAAGCCTGCGCCGAGGGATGGGAAGGCCTGATCGCCAAGCGGGCCGACGGCCTGTACCGCTCCGGTCGCTCCTCGGACTGGCTGAAGCTCAAGTGCTCGGCCAGCCAGGAGCTGGTGATCGGCGGATGGACCGAGCCTCGGGGCGCCCGCACCCACTTCGGCGCCCTGCTGCTCGGGTACTACGACGATGACGGCCTCCGCTACGCCGGCAAGGTCGGCACCGGCTTCGACACCGCGACGCTGGCCGACCTCCACCGTCGCATGGTCGCCCGGGAGCGACCGACCTCTCCGTTCGTCGACCGGGTCCGCGAACGCGGCGCCCACTGGACCGAACCGGAACTGGTGGCCAACTTCGCCTTCACCGAATGGACCGCCGACGGCAAGCTCCGCCACCCCCGCTACGAAGGCCTCCGCCCCGACAAGGCCGCCCGCACCGTCAGGCGGGAACTGCCGACCTCCGGCTAGTACTGCGTCAGACAACCTTTGCGCTGTCTGGAGCTGCTGGGGATCCGCCTTCCGGACGAGATACGTCGTGGTTATCAACAACCTAAGTGCATAACCAAGGCACATCCCCTCCAAGGGTCAGTGCGTACTGTCTGGCCCTGGGCGCAAACGTTGGGGGTCGCGGCACTAGGTCGCTTCAGTTGTCTTGTTTGCAGCGGTCGCAGCCGCACCATTGGCGGAGGAGTTCCCAGGAGTAGATGCCGGTCTGATGGCCGTCGTTCCAGCGCAGGTGCAGCCCGTAGTTCCCGACGAGGTCGGCGGTTTCGACCCGTAGGTGCTCGGCGGTTCCGGGCGGTGCCGGCCAGGACGGCCCGCCGGCCAGCCGGACGTTGCGGCATTCGGCGCAGGGGCAGCCCGCCCGGAGATCCGGAAGGCGGTAGCGGCTGGTGTGGCCGTCGGGCCACACCAGGGTCACACCGTGCTCCCGGTCGACCTCCACATCGACCGGCTCGGGGCTTCCGTACCTCTGGTCCACAAGAGCAGTGTCGCGCCGTCGGCGGGTTGGCGCCCCATTCGCCCGTCCTCAACAACGCCTGATGGAGAGACGGCCGGACGAACCGAAAGTCATCGGTAGTCGTCGACCGTGGCATCTTTGCCGCCTTCGCGGACCTCGGTGATGAAGGCCCAGGCATCGGGCTGGCTGCCGTCGAGGTCGGTGAAGCCGTAGATCTTGGCCAGCTGGCCGCTGGACAGGGACTGGCCGTTCCAGCGGGCGACGTCGGGGTCGGCGGCGAGGGCAGCCACGGCCCGTCCGACATAGTGCGGTGTCTCGCTGATGCCGAAGTCGGGCGTGTTCTTGGTCGCCTCCCGCCAGTTCGCTTCGGTGACGCCGTAGGCGTCGAGCATGGCCTCGGAGCGCAGCCACCCCGGTGTCAACGACAGCGCCGTCGCCCCATGGGGCTTCAGTTCGTGGGCCAGGGCCCAGGCCATGCGGTTCACCGCCGCCTTGGCCAGGTCGTAGAAGAACGAGATGCGGTAGTGGGTGGCGTTGTACTCATCCGTCCCGTCGGTGACCTCGATCACCAGGCCGCCCGGTGTTCTGATCAGCAGCGGAATGGCGAAATGGCTCGTGATGGCGTGCGTGCCGACCGCCACGTGGAAGGTGCGCAGCCCCACGTCGAGGTTCGACTCCCACACCGTCTTGTTCCACTCCATGACGGTCGCGCCCCAGATGTCGTTGACCAGCACGTGGAGCGCACCCTGCTCCCGCTCGATGCGGGCCACGAGATCCCGCACCTGCTCCGGCACCAGGTGGTCGACCCGAACCGCGACGCCCTTGCCGCCCGCCTCGTCGACCATCTCCGCCGTCTCTTCGATGGTCTCCGGCCGGTTCATCTCCGACCGCTGCGTCCGGGTGGTGCGTCCGGTGACATACACGGTGGCCCCCGCCGCCCCGAGCTGCACGGCGATACCCCGCCCCGCCGCCCGGGTGCCCCCGGCCACCAGCGCGATCTTCCCCGCCAAAGGCTTGTCCATGGCCGCGCAACCTAACAAAGGCGTCGGCGTGTCCGGCACTGGTCACGGCGGTCCCGGCGGTGCCGGCGGTTCCGCGGAACCGCCTGTGCGTCTGCGCCACACGGCATCTCCGCTGCGCTCGAAGTCCACGCCGCACGTTTCACATCGAGCCACGTCGAACTCCACCGGCCCGCCGAACACCGGTGTGTATTCGCCCGCCGTCCCGACCCTGAGGTGCCACACCGCCCCGGACCCGCCACCGCACTCCGGGCACTCGAACGTCGGCACGCCTCCAGACTGCCAGACCCCGCTCGCTCCTCGCTCCCGCCGCGGGCGTCAAGCGGGTGGTGAATCAATAGGCCGGCCGGAAGAGCGCGCTCCGTTTGCCGGTCGAAGGCGGCGGGGTCGGTGGCTGGGGGGTTGGTCGCATCGACGTCAACCGTTGGGCGCTCGGACGGCGGGCGGCCCGGCTGGCTCTGCTGTCGCTCCTGGACCAGGGCTGCATGAACACCTGAGAGACGAAGATGATCCCGTTGACGATGACCACCCCCACTCCGACATACCTGAAGGAGGGGTCGACCAGATTCCAGAGATGCGAGCCGGAGGCGACGAAGGCGGCGTGCAGGAGAGGTTGAGAAGGGCCGTGCCCCACGTTCTCGCCCAGCTTCTGCCAAGAGCCGGTGACGCCCCTCGATATCCGTGAGTGCCACACCTTGCGGGCGGCGGCCATGGTGGTGGCCCACTGGCGCGCCTTTCGAGTGAGGTTCGGCCGCACCTCGAGAACGGGCAGGCCTCGACTGGCGCGCAACCGGTTGATGTCGGTCACGAAAGCGGCCTCGATCCGTGCCGCGTCCCGCGGCCAGGGCGCTCTCACGCCAGGCGGCGGTCTCTGCGCTGACACGGAACCCGCTCCGGCCGGGGTGGGACTGAGGGGCGACGCAACACCGGCGAGGAGCACGATCGTGCACAGGACGAACGTCATCCCCTTCGCGGCCGAACGCGGCTTCCCCTCGCTGGTCGACAATGTCCCCCCCTCAGAACTCAGCTGAATTGGAAGCGACGATTGCTACTGACCGACCCGGACAGCGCGGCTTGAGGCGCGGAAAGTCTTAAAATACAAGCTGCCAGGTTTCCCCAAATGCCTGCTTCGGCGGCCCGGGCTTTCTCACATATCAAAAACGACGTCCGCAGGATCCGGACGACGGCTTGCGAGTGATTGGTATGGGAGTTCGTCGTCGAACGTACATCAGCCTGTCATCCAGGGAAAGCTCGAGGCTCGACTTGTTCAGAAATTGTTGTGCGGGACGCTTTGCAGCATCGAAGCGTTGCGGGGTGCGTCCTTTTCGCTACTCAGCGGTCGATGAATTCCGGCGTTCGCTCAGGTGCCGTCCGACATCAGCGAGACCGGGTGGTTCGGCTCCGGCGTTCGCTGTTTCGGTGAGGCCTCAGGGCCAGGTGCAGCTGGCGGCGCAGGTGGTCGGTGGGGAGACTCCGAACCGACGGATCCCTCTTGGGCCGCCCGTCGCGCAGGGCGATGGTGACGAAGACGGCGCCGGCGCCGAGCAGGAGCAGCGTCGGGAGCAGGAAGACGATGTTGGTCTGGCCGCTCAGGACTCCGAAGACGAGGAACAACAGGATCAGAGGCAGGAAGATGATCATGTCATCTGACTTCTTCCCCTCGGGGCCCCGACCCATTCGGAGCCCTCACGGGATAATTGGCGACATGTTGCGCTTGGGCATTGCCGACCATTTCGGCTGGGCGGTGGCCGTGACGGCGTCGGCGGACCACGTCGTCGTCGACCGTCGACGGATCGAGCTGATCGAACCCGGCATGTGCGAGGCGCCGATCCACTACGAGAGCCACCGTCTCGATGTCGTCGGCACGGCCGAGCTCGTGGCGAAGGTGCGGGCGTCGGTCGTGCGGGCGACGTCCGCGGCCCTCGACGGCCTCACAACCGCGCTGCCCGAGCCGATCGTCTCGGTCTCGCTCCGGGCCTGGCCGCTCGACTTCCCCGACGACATCGCCGTCCAACGCCGCAAGCCGTATGAGAGCCGGGCCGACGCCATCATGTACCGCCAGGTGCTGGACGAGGCGGCCCGGGCCCGTGGCTGGAAGGTCCATCTCTACAATGCGAAGGACGTCCTGGGTCAAGCCATCAGCCTGCTGGCCGAGCGGGCGGATGAAGTGCTGGAAGGCCCTCGGGCCACCCTCGGTCCGCCCTGGACGAAGGACCACCGGATCGCACTCGCGGCGACGGTCGTCGCCGGCTGAGAAGGCGATCAGTACTCGACGAGTTCGACCTCGTGGCCGTCGGGGTCGAAGAAGTAGATGCGGCGGCCGGGGTGGTAGTCGGCTTCCCAGTGGACGGTGGCGCCGAGCCGGTCGAGGCGTCGGCGGGCTTCGTCGAGGTCGTCCACGACGAATCCGAAGTGGTTGAGCCCGGGGCGGGAGTAGTCGTGGCCGACCTCGCCGTCGGTTGCCGCCTGGAACAGGGCGAGATAGCACCGGTCGTCACCGACGTGGGCCCCGAGCCGCTCGCCGTCGATCGTGCCCTTCCAACGGACATGGGCGTCGAGGAGGTTGCAATAGAAGGACACTGAGCGGTCCAGATCCGTGACCGTGAGATTGACGTGCTCGAGGTTCATGAGCCGGACGATAGGACCTCAAGTGGACTTGAAGTCAAGGCCGCGCCTCCGGCGGTGCCCGCTCAGCGTTTCAGGTATTGCTCGGCGAGCTTGGGCGGGGCGCAGGCCAGCCAGGCGTCGGTGATCGCCTCCCGCAGATCGCGCTTCCCGACCTTGTTCAGCTGGATGAGCACGGCGGGGAAGCCGTCGAAATGCGGAATGGTGAAGAAGCCTTTCAGCCCCGCGGCGAGGACGGCTTCCTTCTCGCCGAGGTCGGCCACCCGCACGGCCAGGATCGGGCCGTCCGGCGGGGTGGCGTCGCCGAAGCGCTTGATGTCCGCCTTCCTGAACGGACGCTCCCAGGCGAAGCCCTTGCCGGCCACCATCCACGTCCGGTTGCCGTACTTTTCGCCCACCGTGACCTCCGGCAGCCCCGACGCGATCTCGGCGGCGTTGTCGATCGTGGCCATCGGCGGACACCGTAGTGGACGAGCCGCCCGGGGCTCAGCCGACGACCGAGCTGGGCGACCGACAGCCCGTTACTGCGCGGCCGGCGGCTTCTTCCGCAGGCGGCCGAGCAGCTGCTGGAGCATCCCCTTCAGCTTCTCGAGGGTCGGCTGGACTTTCTTCCCCGCCTCTTCGACCTTGGGGCCGAGCTTCTCCTTGGCCTCTTCAACCTTGGGGCCCAGCTTCTCCTTGGCCTCTTCGACTTTCGGTCCGAGCTTCTCTTTCGCCTCTTCGATCTTCGGCCCGAGTTTCTCTTTGGCCTCTTCGATCTTGGGGGCCAGCTTCTCCTTGACCTCCTCCAGCTTCTCCTTGGCCATCTCGACCGTGCCGCCCGCACCGTGCTCCGAAGCTCCCTCCGTCGGCTTGGCTCCCGCGTCCTGCGCCGGGGCCGGTTCGGCCGCTTGGCCTTGCGTCGGGTCCTGGTCCATGGTCAGTTCCTCCGCTTGTTCGGTCGTCGTCTCAGCACGGCGATGGTTCCCCGTCCTTGACCGCCCGCAACACCACTTCGGTGGTCTTGCGGTGCCTGCCGCCGGGGGACGGGGTCTGCCCGGTCACGGTCCAGTCTCGGTCGACCACCTGACGCCGGCCCCGGCCCGAGGCGTCCCGGGAGCTCATCGTGTAGAAGCCTGCCGACTGCAGGGTGTCCTGCGCTTCCTGCAGGTCGAAGCAGAGGAGCTTGGGCATCCGGCCCGGACGGCGCCGGTCGGGGACGGGCGGGGCGCCCCGTTCGCCGTAGTGCAGGACCCGGAAGACCAGTTGGGTGTCCGACGACGCCCGCGTCCCGGCCTTGGGGGACTGGGACACGACGACCCAGTCCTGGTCGTGGACCTGCCGCCGGCGGAGCCCCGAGGCGTCGACCGACACCATCCGGGTGAACCCGGCGGCCTGGCCCTTGTCCTGGCCGAGCTGGAGGTCCATGCACATCACATCCGGTACGACACCGGAGCGGGCCGGCGTCTCGAAGCCCGGCGCGTCCTCCGGCCGACCGCAGGAGGAGGGGGCCGACGTCGCCGCCTCCGGAGACCACAGGGCGGCGCCGCCCAGGATCAGCAGTCCGACGAGGCCCTTCGCACGGCGTCTGACCACCGCACCATTATGACCAGAACGAGCGGGCCCTCGTCGTGACCCCCTGGGCCCGGATCAGATCCGCCCCGGCGACCTCGTTACCATGCCCGGAGTGGTCGCCGTCGCTGCCGCCCTGTCCGTGGTGCTGGCGGCGTGGATGGTCTTCGTGCAGCCCCTGGCCGGCCGGCGGCGCTACCGGCGTCTGGTCGAGCGGCTGGGTCGCGACCCCTCGGCCCGGTTGCGCCACTACCAACGGGGCGTCACCTTCGAATGGCTGGGAGCCGCGGTCGTCGGCCTGCTGGCCCTGCTGGCCCACAGCCGCCTCTCTTCGCTGTGGCCTCCGGGAGACGACCTCAGTGTGGCGGCCCAGATCCCGGCCCTGGCGGTGGTCGTCGTGGCCGTGACCGCCGTCTACCGCTTCGGCGGCGCGCCGACCCGGCGGGCTCTGGCCGTCCAGCTCCGGCCGGTGGCCGCCCTGCTGCCCCGCACCCCGGTCGAACGGCGCTGGTTCGCGCTGCTGGCGGTGACGGCCGGCATTTGCGAGGAGCTGCTCTACCGGGGTTTCGGTCTCGCCGCCCTCCGGTGGGCCGACCCCGACATCGGTAAGCCGGCGCTGATCATCATGACGGGGGCCGCCTTCGGGCTGGCCCACCTCTACCAGGGGCGGCTCGGCATGACCCTCACCGGCATCCTCGGCGCCTACTTCGGCTGGATCACGATCTCCACCGGCACTCTCATCCCCGTCATGGTCCTCCACGCACTGCTGGACCTGCGGATCCTCTGGCTGCCGCTGGAGGCCGTGCCGTTGCCACCCCCGCCCAGCGCCAGCCTCGCCGGCGACGCCGAGGGCGGCCCCTAGCCGAGCTGGGCGCCGAGGGCCCGGGCCGGCGCGGTTCAGACAGGCAGGGCGGAGAGGAGCTTGGAGACCACGGGCAGGGAACCGAGCGGCAGCCCGGACAGGACGTTGCCGACCGGCGGCAGCCCGGCGGCCGGAATCCCGGTGAGGACGTTGCCGAGGACGGGCAGCCCCGCGCCGCCGGCCGCTGGCGAGGTCAGGAGGCCCCCGACCAGCGGCAGGTTGCCGGCCGGCACGGCGCCGAGGAGCTGACCGACGACGGGAAGCCCCGTCGTCGGCAGCCCGCTCAGCACCCCGCCGAGGATCGGGAGTTGGTTGACGGGCAGGGCGGAGATCAGGTTGCCCACCAGGGTCAGATCGCCGGTGCTCAGCGAGTCGAGCAATCCGCTCACGATCGGGATGCCGGTCGACGACAGCCCGACCGTGTGCAGCAGGTTGGTCACGGCGTTGAGCACACCGCCCAGCACCCCGCCGATCAGCCCACCGCCGCTCAGCAGGCCACCGGTGCCGAGGAGGCCGCCGTCGGTGGAGAGCAGCTCCCCGAGGATCGGGAGGTCCTGGAGAGGCAGGCTCGACAGCACGCCGCCGACCGCGACGATCTCCGTCGGGGACAGGGAGCCGAGCACCTGCGTGACCGGGGCCACACCATTGGCCGGAAGGCCGGACAGCAGCTGGCCCAGCAGCGGCAGCTTCGACGCCGGAACGACCTTGAGCAGCTGCCCCACGACCGGGAGCCCACCGGCCGGGAGGCCCTTGAGCAGGCCGGCGACCTGCGTGACATCACCGGAACCGACCGTGGTGAGCAGACTCCCGACGAGGGGAAGTTGGTTGGCGGGGACGGCACCGAGGAGCTGCCCGACGAGCGGCAGGCCGGAAGCCGGCAGGGCATTCAGCAGCTTGGAGATGTCGAGCACCGATCCCGCCGGCACCTTCTTCAGAACGTCGCCGAGCACCGGGACACCGAGCGCGCTGGCGCTGAAGCCGGGAGGCGTCGACGAGCCGCCGGCCGCCGGAGCGGTCGAGGACGGCGTTGTCGCCGCCGGCCCGCTCACGGTGACCCCGGTCGCGACCGGCAGGCTGCCCCCGGACGATGCCGTGACGCCGCGGCCCGACCCGGCGGCGTCGACTCCGCCGCCCGACGGAGCGCTGCCGCCGACCGTGACGCCGGCGCCGGCCGACACCGGCGAACCCGTGGGCGCCGAACCCTTCGCCCTGACCTTGCCGGCTTGACCCTTGTCACCGGCGACCGTGGTGACGTCGGCGCTCTCCAGCGCCGCGGTGGCCGGCGTCGCCGGTTTCTCGACCGACAACACCCCGGTCTTCGCCCCCGCCGACACGATCCCGCTGAGCAGCACGACCGCAATGGCCGACGCCAACGTTCCGTGCTGTCGCATGCGGCCCCCACTCCTTCCTGGGTGGCCGGCCGATCGGCGGGCCCTGGCTCGCACCCTCCGATCGGACGGGAGCCGCCCGGCCTTAGCCTTCCGGTCGGTGGCTACGGGGCGACGGCGACTCCGAGGGAGGCGGCGCCCCACGGCTTGGGGGCGCTCTTCTCGTAGAACGTGTCGAGCTCGGTGATCGTGAAGCCGGCCTTCGTCAGGAGATCGGGCACCGGGCGGGTGAGGTGACACCCGCCGAAGAGCCGCTTCTGCATCGGCTCCAGGCGGTGCTGCCAGCGGCGGACCGACTCGTCGGGGGCGAGCCCGTGCTCGAGGAAGTGCAGTTCGCCGCCCGGTTTGAGAACCCTCCGGATCTCCCGCAGCGCGGCCTCGACGTCGGGGATCGTGCACAGGGTGAACGTCGACAGCGCCGCGTCGCAGCTGTCGTCGGCCAGCGGCAGCGACTGCCCGTCGAGGCCCTGGCGCTCGATCGGCACCCCGGCGGCGGCGAGACGCTTGCCGGCCAGCTTCCACCCGGTGTCGGCCGGTTCGATGGCCGCCACGGCGCTGACCTCGGGCGGGTAGTAGGGGATGTTGAGCCCCGACCCGAACCCCACCTCGACGACCTGGCCGTGGAGCCCGGCGCACACCCTTTCCCGCAGGCGGCGGAGCGGCTTGACGTTGCAGGCCAGGTTGATGATCCGCGGCAGCACCCGTTCGTCGTAAATGCCCATCAGAAAAGCTTACTGATGGCCTTGCCCAGGCCCACCACCAGCGTCACGCCGACCACGCCGATCGCACCGCCGATGCCGGCGATCACGATGTCGCCCAGCAGCACGCCCAGGCTCAGGACGACGACGCCGAGCGACGGGAGTGTGTCGAGGCCCGAGAACGGCGGGGCCAGAAAGGCCGTCAGGGTGAAGGCGAACACCGCCGCGCCGAAGGCGACACCGGTCAAGCGGTGCTCGAGCAGCCCGGCCATCCGGGGCTTGGAGAACTTCTCGAACCAGCAGATCCGTTTGAGGAGAGCCTTGGTGAACTTCGGGGCGGTGACGCCCTTCAGTTCCTTCTGCTCGAACCGCTTGGGGATCCACACCTCGTCGCGGCCCACGATGAGCTCCAGGGCCAGCAGCATGGCCACGACCTCCAGGGCGTGACTGACCGCGCCGGTGGGGATGGGGAGGGCCGGCAGGGCCATGAGCACGATGAACAGGATGGCGAAGCTCCGGGGCCCGAACGTGTCGACGAGATCACCGATCGTCTTCTTCCGGTCGCTGCGCAGCCACCGTTCGAGCTGGACGCTCACCTTCGCCTCTTCCGGGGCCTCCATGCCGTGGATATGCCCGAGATGATCAGAGGCCACGCCGGCGCCTACGCTCGCAGCGGCCGTCCCGGCGCCCGAGGAGGCATTCTGCATGGCGAGTCCGGTCCCGATCGTCGACTACCTGGTGCTCGACGGTGATCCGCATCTGGTGGCCAACGAGTGCGTCGCCTGCGGCGCCCGCTACTTCGACCGCCGTAACGCCTGCGCCAACCCCGACTGCGGCGGCCGGGAGTTCACCCGGGCCCCGGTCGCCACCACCGGCGAGGTCAAGGCGTTCACGATCGTCTCGCACGCCGCGCCCGGCATCCCGGTGCCCTTCGTCGCCGCGCTGGTCGACTGCGAGGGCACCAGCGTCAAGGGGAACCTGATCAACGTCGAGCCCGACCCCGAGCACGTGTCACTGGGCATGAAGGTCCGCCTGGCGACCTACCCGCTCGGCACCGACAGCGAGGGCACCGAAGCCATCGGCTTCGGCTTCGAACCGATCTCGAACTGAAGGAGTCACGCCGTGCCCAACACCGACGCTGTCTGGATCCTCGGTATCCACATGACCAAGTTCGGGAAGCACCCCGACAAGGACACGGTCGACCTGGCCGCAGAGGCCGCGCTGGGCGCACTGGCCGACGCCGGCGTCCGCATGAAGGACATGGGTGTGCTGGCCGCCGGCAACCTGATGGGCGGCGGCCTCGGGATCGGCCAGCAGCTGCAGAAGCAGGTGGGCCAGACGGGCATTCCCGTCTACAACGTGGCCAACGCCTGCGCCACCGGCGCCACGGCCCTCCGCACGGCGATCATGGCGGTCAAGGCGGGGGAGTGCGACTTCGGCCTCGCCGTCGGGGTGGAGAAGCTGGCCGGCGCCGGCCTGCTGGCCGGCAAGGACCGCAAGGCCGACGCGCCGACGTGGCAGCCCAGCGGTCGCTACGGCGCGGTCGCCTCGGTGGACGGGCGCATCGGCACCGAAACCATGCCCGGCGTCTTCGCCCAGATCGGCATGGAGTACGGCCACAAGTACGGCGGCACCAGCTTCGAGCTCTTCGCCCGCATCGCCGAGAAGAACCACGCCCACTCGACGCTCAACCCGCTGGCCGCCTATCAGAAGCGCTTCACCGTCGAGGAGATCATGAACGACGTCATGATCGCCTACCCCAACACGCGGTCGATGTGCTCGGCCAACTGCGACGGCGCGGCGGCGGCGGTTGTCGTGAGCGGCGAAAAGCTGCGGACGCTGTCGCTGGAGCAGCAGCGCCGGGCGGTCAAGGTTTCGGCCTCGGTGCTGACCACCGATCCCTGGGAAGAAGCCTGCCAGGTGCTGCCCAACGTCAACACGCTCACCCGCAACGCCGCCCGCCAGGCCTACGAGGCCGCCGGCGTGGGCCCGGAGGACCTCGACCTCGTGGAGCTGCACGACTGCTTCGCCACCGCCGAGCTCGTCCACTACGACAACCTCATGCTCTGCAAGGAAGGCGGGGCGGTCGACTTCTTCGAATCCGGCGCCACCTGGCGGGACGGCACGACGCCGGTCAACGTGTCCGGCGGCCTCGAGTCCAAGGGCCACCCGATCGCCGCCACCGGCATCGCCAACATCTGGGAGGTCTGCCACCACCTCCGCGGCGAGGCCGGCGACCGCCAGATCGACAACGCCAAGGTCGGCCTGGCCCACGTGATCGGCCTCGGCTCCGCCTGCGGCGTCCACATCCTGGAGAAGGCCGCCGTCTAAGGACGGCTCGCCGGCCTCCGAGCGACAGACTCAGGCGGGTTCGGGAGGGTATCGCCCTCCATGCGCCGCCCCGGTGGCGCAGGGATCCGCGGGCCGGAAACGAACGAACCTCTCATCGCCCGGTTCCGATGGAAGGTTCGTTCGTTGCCCGTCGCCCAAAGCCGCCGGGTCAGCGCGCTCGTCGCCGCGCTGACCGTCGCCAGCCTCGCCCTCGTCGGTCCCTCTCCGGCCCGGGCCGTCCCGTCGCCGGCTGGTCCCGCGGGCTACATCCACACGATGGGTGGGGTCACCCGCAACTTCTCCCAGGGTGGGTACGGGCCGGAGATGGTGCTGGCCACGGAGTCCCAGTTCTCGAACCCCCGGGGGCTTGGTTTCGCCCCCAACGGCGACCTCTACATCGCCGACACCCTGAACCACCGGGTGCGCAAGCTCGACGCCAACGGTGTGGTCGACCGAGTGGCGGGCGTCGGATGGGCCGAGGGGTTCGGTGACGGCGGCCTCGCCGCCGATGCCGCACTCAACGAGCCGCACGGTGTCGCCGTCGACTCACTGGGCAACGTGTACATCGCCGACCGCCGGAACTGCGTGATCCGGAAGGTCGACAGCTCCGGCATCATCACCCGGTTCGCCGGTACCGGGCTGAAGAACGCCGCCGGCGGCTGTGCCAAAACGGCCGGCACCCCGGACGGCGACGCGCTCGACGTCGCGCTGGATCAGCCGACGTCGTTGTTTATGACCCGGGCCGGCGGGGCCGACACGCTGTGGATCGCCGACACGGGAAATCACCAGGTCCGCAAGATCGTCGTCGTCAGCGGCGGCTCCGTGGTGCTCAACCCGCAGAACATCCGGGTCGCCGGCACGGCGGGGCCGAAGTGGTACGGGCCGGGCGATGGCCGTGACGCGCTCGACGCCGAGTTCCGCCACCCCGAGGGCCTGTGGGTGGCGGCCGACGGGACGATCTACGTCAATGACACCGGCAACAACCTGATCCGTAAGATCGCCATGCCGGCCGCCGGCAGCCAGGTCCGCAAGGTGTCCGTCATCGCCGGTGACGTGGCGGCGGCCGTCGCCAACGCCACCAACCCCGTCGACTATCTCTCCGGCAACAGCGACGGTGACGGGGGCATGGCCGTCGACGCCCACCTCGACCAGCCCCGCGGCATCACCGGTGACAACCAAGGCCACCTGTACGTGGCTGAGGAACACGGCTCCCGGATCCGCCGCATCAACCTCGGGAACGGAGTGATCGAGACGGTCGCCGGCGACGGCACGTTCCTCGAGCAGCGGGCCAACGGCGGTTCGCTGCAGATCAAGGGCGAGAACGGTCCGGCGCTCCAGACGCAGTTCTCGATACTGCGTGACATCCACATCAATCCCGCCGACGGCAGCCTCTGGATCGCCGACAGCCGCCACAACCGGATCCGGGCCATTTTCGACCCGGCAAACGCCCCCGGCGCCATCATCCCCACCGGCGGCGGGGGGGCGACACCCACCCCGACGACCACCACGACGGTCCCGAAGACCACCACCACGACGGCTCCGACCACGACCACCACGACGGCTCCGACCACGACCACCACCACATCGGCGCCGACGACGACCAGCACCACGGCGCCGTCCCCCGACACCGGCGGAACGGCGGGCACCCCGGTCGATCCCGGCCCGGACACCCCGGGGGCGCCGGTCGCCCGCCGGTCCGGCTACTGGATGGTGGGCTCCGACGGCGTCGTCTATCCCTTTGGTGAGGCCAAGGCGTACGGGAACGCCGCCACCACCTCGGCCGTGGATCTCGAGCCGACCCCGTCCGGCAACGGGTATTGGATCGTCGACGACCGCGGCCGCGTCTTTGCCTTCGGTGATGCCGTCGGCCGGGGGAACGTCGAGCTCTCGAAGCTGGTGGCGGGGGAGAAGGTGACGAGCCTGACGGCCACGGCCGACGGCGCCGGCTACTGGATCTTCAGCGATCGGGGACGGGTCCTCACGTTCGGCAACGCTCCGTTCCTCGGCGACGTCTCCGACGTCCGGCTGAACGGCCGGGTGCTCGATTCCATCGTCACACCTTCAGGGCAGGGCTATTACATGGTGGCCTCCGACGGCGGCATTTTCGCCTTCGGCGACGCCAAGTTCTACGGCTCGATGGGCGGGCAGCCGTTGAACGCTCCGGTCCAGAGCCTCGTGCCCGACGCCGACGGAGTCGGCTACTGGCTCGTCGCCAGCGACGGGGGAATCTTCGCCTTCCAGGCCGGCTTCAAGGGGTCCCTCGGCGCCGTGAAGCTCAACCGGCCGGTGACCGGAATGGTCCGGGCGGGGACCGGCTACCTGATGGTCGGCGAGGACGGCGGCATCTTCGACTTCTCCGGCACTCCCGATGGCTTTCAGGGCAGCCTCGGCGACCGGCCGCCGGCCAAGCCGATCACGTCCGTCGCCGTCCTCGAGGGGCGCGCCTGATCCGGCAGCGAAGAATCGGCGGGGGCAGGGCGGGACGGCGAGGTCTACGGTCCGACCTGTGGCCAGGTCGCCGGCTCCTCTTCCAGCAGGAGTCGGTGGGGGACGGGCTGAACCTTTCCCGGCCGCGCCCGGCCGACCAGCGTGGGGTGGAAGTAGACCAGCGGCTCCGTCTCCAGGGCGATGCTGGTCTTCCGGTCGATGGCCGGCACCTTCGGTGCGGGGCGCAGCGGCTTGGGGCTCACGACGCACCCTTCAGGATCGGCGGCTTGCGGGTGAAGAAGCGGACGTCCTCGTCGAGGGCGATGGCGACCTCGAACAGCCGGGATTCTTCGAGATGGTTGGCCGCCAACTGCAGCCCGACGGGGTGGCCTTCGCCGCCGAGGCCGACCGGGACCGACAGCGAGGGGAACCCGTTGAGGTTGAAACCCTGATTCAGACGGTACGTCGGACCGAAGACGAAGCTCTGCGATGGGGTCTGGTAGGTCGGCTTGGTCGCGACCGTGGGACTGGCCACCACGTCGAGACGGTGCGTGGCGAACAGCTCCCGCCATTCCCGCACCCAGACGGAACGAAGCCGTTGGGCATCAAGGTAGTCGGCGGCCGAGATCGTCTCCCCGGCCTCGACGATGGCCAGGATCTCCGGGGAGTAGCGGTGCGCACGGTCGGCGACGAGGCGTCGGTGGTAACTCGTGGACTCGGGAAGCAGGATCTTGACCAGAACGTGCGCTCCTTGAACGACCAGCGAGCCGTACGGGTTCGGTCCTTCGCCGAGCACCTCCTCCAACGAGGGCGGAGCCGGGACGACGACGACCTCCGCGCCCATCGCCGCCAGGCGGTCCAGTCCCTCGCGGCAGACCCGCTCGACGTCGGGTTCGATGTCGTCCCAGTAGAACCGGTCCGGCAGCCCGACCCGCACACCGGCCAGGCTGGGCGGCGGCGTTGTCGGATAGGCGGGCACCGGCGCCTCGAGGCTCGTCGGGTCGGCCGGGTCATGACCGGCCATGACCCCGAGGAGGATTGCGCAGTCCGCCATCCGCCGGGCCATCGGCCCGGCGTGGTCGCAGGACCAGGCCAGTGAGATCACGCCGTGACGGGAACATCGTCCATAGGTGCCCTTGACGCCGGACACCCCGCACATCGCGGCGGGATTGACGATCGAGCAGCCGGTGTCGGTTCCCAACGCCGCCGGGACCATCCGGGCCGCCAGTGCCGCACCCGACCCACCGGAGCTGCCCCCGGGGCTGCGCCGGGTGTCCCAGGGGTTGACCGTCGGCGGACTGTTGGGTCCCCAGGCGAACTCGGTACTCGACAGCTTGCCGAGGAGGACCATCCCCGCCTCCTGCAGGCGCGACCAGACGGTGGCGTCGAAGTCGGGGACGAAGTCCTCCAGCACCTTGGAGCTGGCCGTGGTCGGGATACCCCTCGTGTAGTACAGGTCCTTCAGGCCGATGGGCACACCGGCCAGCGGGCCGACCTCGCGGCCCGCCGCCCGCGCTTCGTCGGTCGTCGCCGCCGCGGCCAGCGCCACATCGAACGTCGGACGCTGGAAGGCCTTGATCGTCCTGTCGAGGCGCTCGACCCGATCGATGCAGGCCTCCACCAGCTCCCGGGCGGAGAGCTGCCGGCTTCGCAGGAGCGGCAACAGCTCCACGATCGTCAGGTCGGCGGGGTTGGTGGAGCTCGCCTCCGTGGAGAACGGAGCGATGCCGCCTCCCGCCGCTTTCGCCGCCTTTGGCCACCAACGGTGCGGCGGCCGCCGCCGCCAGGACCTGCCTCCGGGTGAACCGCCGCGTCGAGCCCATGCCGGTACCTCCCCCTCATCGCCCCGCGCCAACGCTAGGGAGCGCCGGGCCCCCGTTGTGACTCCCGGCGCGCGTTCGCACCATGTCGGCGGACACAGATCCGCCCGCCGAAGCCCGGCTCGGGCGGGGAGTGACGGCACGGCGTACCGTGGCCGCATGCGTACCAGCATCTGCGACCAGCTCGGGATGGAGTATCCCGTCCTGGCCTTCAGCCATTGCCGCGACGTGGTGGCCGCGGTCACCCGGGCCGGGGGTTTCGGCGTCCTCGGGGCCACCACGCTCACGCCCGAGCAGCTCGACATGGAGCTGCGCTGGATCGACGACGAGGTCCGGGGCAAGCCGTACGGCGTCGACGTCCTCGTCCCGGAGAGCCTGGCCGGGATGGAGCGGGGTTCAGGGTTCAATGCCGGCGCCCTGGCCGAGTTGATCCCCGAGGAGCACCGCCGGTTCCTCGACTCCCTGCTGGAGAAGTACGGCATCGAACCGATGCGCCCGGGGACCGACGAGGGCGCCGACCCGTCCGGAGCACGAGCTGAGGGGATGGCGGCCGGGCTGTCGGGGGAGGGGGCCCTCCGGCTCATCGAGGTCGCCCTCACCCATCCCATCCGGCTGGTGGCCAACGCTCTGGGGGCGCCGCCGGCCGAGATGCTCAAGGCCGCCCACGACGTCGACGTCCCCGTCGCCGCCCTGGCCGGCCGGCGGGAGCACGCCGAGCGGCACGTGGCGGCGGGCGTCGACATCGTCGTGGCCCAGGGTTACGAGGCCGGGGGCCACACCGGCGAGATCGCCACCATGGTCCTCGTCCCCGAGATCGTCGACGCCGTGGCGCCACGGCCGGTGCTGGCCGCCGGCGGCATCGCCCGGGGGCGGCAGATGGCGGCGGCCATGGCCCTCGGTGCCCAGGGGGTGTGGACGGGCTCGGTGTGGCTCACCACCGAGGAGGCCGAGACGCACCCGGTGGTGAAGGAGAAGTTCCTGGCCGCCACCTCGTCCGACACCGTCCGGTCCCGGTCGATCACCGGCAAGCCGGCCCGCCAGCTCAAGAGCGCCTGGACCGGCGCCTGGGACGGGCCCGACTCGCCCGGCCCGCTCCCCATGCCCCTCCAACCGCTGCTGGTCGACTACGCCCTCCACCGGATCGGCCGGGCGGCGGCCGCCGGGGCGCCGGGGGCCGTCCAGCTCGTCAACTACTTCGTCGGGCAGGTGGTGGGTTCCCTCGACGCCGTCCGACCGGCCCGCCAGGTGCTGCGGGAGATGATCGAGGAGTACGTCGACACCGTCGCTGGCCTGGCCGACGGTCTCCGGTGATATCCTCTCGCTGAGTGAACGTTCGGTCGGGGGAGGTGGGGAGCCGATGGGTGCCGACGCACCGACGTCAGATCTGGATCTGTGGTCCCGCGAGGTTCTGATCGACCCCTGGGAGCACTTCCGGGAGATCCGCGACACCGCGCCGGCCGTCTACCTCGAGCGCTACGACGTCTACGCCGTCGGGCGCTACCGCGACGTGCGGGGCGTCCTGCGGGACTGGCAGACGTTCACGTCGGCCGATGGCGTGGCCTTCAACGACCTCATGAACGAGGCCGAGATGGGCACCGCTCCCGGCAGCGACCCCCCGGAGCACGACGCCATCCGGGCGGCCATGCTCGAGCGGCTCCGCCTCACCGAGGTGCGGGGGCTGGCCGACCTCGTCCAGCGCCGGGCCGACGCCATGGTGGCCGAGCTGGTCGAGCGGGGCTCCTTCGACCTCGTGACCGACCTGGCCCAGCGCTACGTGACCGAGGTGGTCGGAGAGCTGATCGGCCTCGACCGGCAGCGGCTGGCCCGCTTCGGGCCGGCCGGCCCGGTGTTCTTCGACAGCACCGGCCCGGAGGGCGACCTCGTCTACGAGTCGGTCCCGGTCGCCCTCGAGCTCCTCCAGGAGATCGGCGCCCTGACCAAGGAGGACATGGCTCCCGGCAGCATGGGCTGGTCGCTGTTCGAGGCCGAGGAGCGGGGCGAGATCCCGCCCGACAGCACCACGATGCTCATCTGGAACTACATCGGCCCGGCGTTCGACACCACCATCAACGGGATCGGCAGCACGATCTGGATGCTGGCCCGCGACCCCGAGCAGTGGAAGATCCTCAAGGACGAGCCGTCGCTCATCCCGGCGGCGTTCAACGAAGGGATCAGGATGGAGGCTCCGATCTCCATCTGGGCCCGGGGCTGCCGCCACGGCGCGGAGATCGACGGCATCACGATCCCGCCCGGCAGCCGGATGTGCGTGCTGATCGCCTCGGCCAACCGTGACGAGCGGCACTACCCCGACCCCGACCACTACGACGTGCGGCGCGACCCCCACGACCACGTCGCCTTCGGCCACGGCATCCACTCCTGCGTCGGTTCGTCGCTGGCCCGCACCGAGGCCCACGCCGTCCTCACGGCGCTGGTGAACCAGGTGACCACGCTGGAGTGCGGTGAGCCCGTCCGGGAGCCGCACAACACGACCCGAGGTCTGCACAGCCTCCCCATGCATGTGGCGTAAGGGGTTTGTGTTCACCCTGTGAGGACGGTCGGGTCCCAAATGATCGTCCTCGGAGGACGACGACTTCGCGTAAGCGATGACCGACGATTCACTGTGGCGTCGTAGGCAGCCGCGCACACTGCGAGGGGGAGGCATGTCCGAGACCATGTCGTTGGGCATCGACGGCATCGACACGTCCGTCGGAACGCACATCTGCGGCTTCTACCACGGCCGCGATGAGCTGGAGTCGGTTCTGTATCCCTATCTCCAAGCCGGTGTCCGGGACGGAGAGAAGACGGTCTGCCTGATCGATTCCCAGCGTCCCGAGGAGGTGATCGACTCCCTCCGGCCCGGAGTCAACGTCGAGGCCGCGCTGGCCGCCCGCCAGCTCGAGGTCAAGCACTCGAGCGAGAGCTACCTGGCTACCGGCTCGTTCAAGATGCACGACTGGATCAACGAGCTCCGGGCGCTGTCCGCCGATTCCGTCGAGGTGCAGGGCTTCCCCCGGATGCGGGCGGTTGGGGAGATGAGCTGGGCGCTGCGCATGTTTCCCGGCTCGGAGGACCTCTTCCAGTACGAGGCCGAGGTCAACCGCTTCGTCGACAACTACCAGGTCCTCTACTTCTGCCTGTACGACGTCGACAACATCAGCGGGTCGATGGTCATGGACGCCATCAAGACCCATCCCCAGGTGCTGATCGGCGGGTGTCTCTTCGAGAACCCCTACTACATGGAGCCGGAGCACTTCCTGGGCAAGTCGGCCTGCTGCGCCGCCCAGAACTAGACGCCTGCCTCCTCCAGCGCCCGGCGGACAAGAACCCGGGCGAGGTGGCGGCGGAAGTCCGGCCCTGCGTTGAGATCGGACGGGGGCTCGGTCGAGTGGTCCGCCACGCGGGCGGCTTCGGCCGGCGGAGCCCCGCTCGCCACCGCCTCCTCCACTGCGAAGGCCCGTACCGGCGTCGGGCCCATGTTCACCAGAGCGACGCCGGTGCCGGCCGCGCCGTTCCCGGGACGAACGGCGGCGACCCCGACGATGGCCCAGTCGATGGAGCGGCGCGTGAACTTCTGATAGCTCCACGCCCCTCCCGCGATTTTCGGGACCCGGATTTCGGTCAGCATCTCGTCGGCTGCCAGGGCCGATTCGAGAAAGCCTCGGAAGAACTCCTGGGCGGGGATCATCCGGGCACCGTTGGGCCCTCGGGCCACCAGTGTTGCCCCCAGCGCCAGCACCGCCGCGGGCAGGTCGGAGGCGGGGTCGGCGTGCGCCAGCGATCCTCCGATGGTGCCCCGATGGCGGACCTGGGGGTCGCCCACCAGGCCGGCCACGTGGGCCAGGATCGGCACCTCGGCCGCCAGGAGAGGACTGCGCTCGACATCAGCGTGGTGGGTCAGAGCGCCGATGGCGACGTGGTCGCCGCCGTCCCGGATGTAGGACAGGTCGTTGAGCCGACCAATGTCGATGAGGACGGCCGGCGAGGCCAACCGCAGTTTCATCAGCGGCAGGAGCGAGTGGCCACCGGCCAGGAGCTTGGCGTCGTCTCCGTGCTCGGCCAGGAGTGCGATCGCCTCATCGGCCGAACCGGCTCGTACGTAGTCGAAGGCAGCGGGGATCATGGGTTCACCTCCCGGCGGCGGCCAGGACGGCTTGCACGATGTTGTGGTATCCGGTGCAGCGGCAGAGGTTTCCCTCCAGACCGCTCCGCACGGCGGCCTCATCGAGCTCTGCGGATTCATCGAGCAGCGACACCGCAGCCATCACCATGCCGGCCGTGCAGTACCCGCACTGCAGGCCGTGCGCGTCGTGGAAGGCCTGCTGCACGGGATGAAGCCGGCCATCGGGATCCGCCAGACCCTCGATGGTGGTGATCGCTCCGCCGTCGGCCTGCACCGCGAGCACGGTGCAGGACTTGACGCTCTTCCCGTCGAGCAGCACCGTGCAGGCGCCGCACGACGTGGTGTCGCAGCCCACCTTGGTGCCGGTGAGACCGAGCACGTCCCGCAGATACCAGACGAGAAGGAGCCGCGGGTCCACGTCGTGTCTGGCCACGGCCCCGTTGACGGCGATGGTGATGTCCATGGGCGGGCTCCTTTGCGCGAGACGGGGCGCGGCTCGACGTGGTGGCCGGGGGACGGC
>JBFLYK010000006.1:45428-196648 GCA_040756995.1 Actinomycetota bacterium
GTGGGGGGGGGCGGGGGGGGGGGGGGGGGGGGGGGGGCGGGGGGGGGGGGGGGGCCCCCCCCCCCCCGTCGACGGTGCGGACACGACGGTGCAAGGGGGAGGAAGCACCTCGACGCTGCCGAACCGATCATCACCGCTGCAAGGAGTATCGCCGACGGGTCGCCCTTCGACCTCCACCTGGCAGGGCAGTTCGGCCCGTTCGATTCAGCTCAGGCGGCCGAGCCCTTTCAGAATCTGCCACGCCCGCGTGGCGAGCTGGAGGTTGAAGCGCGTGCCCGGGTCGGAGAGATCACACTGACCGATCTCCCGGATCCGCTGGAGGCGGTACTTCAGCGTGCTGCGGTGCACGATCAGAGCCTCGGAGGTGGCGGCGTAGTTCCCGCCCGACTCCAGGTAGTGGAACAACGTCTCGACGAGATTGGAGTTCTTCTGGGCGTCGTAGTCCATCAGCGGGCCCAGTTGCGCCTGCACGAACCGCTCCACGCTGGTGAAGTCGTCGAGGCTGGAAAGGATCCCGTAGATGCCGAGGCTCTCCCAGGTGAGCACATCCGGGGCGGCGCCGTTGCTCTGCAGCGTTGCGGCGAGTTGCGCCTCACGGTGCGAACGGGGAAAGTCGGCTGGACACTGGCAGGGGCTCCCCACCGCCACGCGGCACCGCCCACCGCCGAGCTCGCTGAGGAGCGCCTGCCGGAACGTCTCCCACGACAGCTCTGCGCCGGTCAGCAGGATGACCGTCTTGCCCCGGCCGACCAGCAACTGGCCGGCCCCGACATCCCGTGCCACCCGCTTCACGATGTGGAGGAGGTGATCTTCGGTGTGCGAGCGGCCCTGCCCATGGACGATCACCACGCGATGGGGCCGCTCCAGGTCAAGGCCCAGGGCCTGGGCCCGCTGAACCACGGCCTCGTTGTCATCGGTTCCCGCCAGGAGTTCTTCGACAAGGTCGCGGCGAACCCGCAGTTCTGCCTCCGCCGTGCTCGCCAGCCGGGCCAGCTCCATGGCCAACACGGTGGCGGCGTGCTCCACGGCGACTAGCTCGAACTTGCCGGCCTTCTTCTCCGGGTCGATGAGCGCCAGGGTGCCCACGACGTCGGCCCGGGGTGAGGCCAGCGCCACCAGCTGGTCACCGTGTCGGCGGGGCCGCCCATCGGCAGCCAGTTCTTTGAGCAGCTGTTCCCGGGCCGATGGTTCGGGCTTGGGGTAGGACTCCGGTACCTCGCCCGGCGCCCAGGCCCGGAGGTTGCCGTAGCGGTCCTCGATCGCCACGGCGAAGCCGGTCAGGTCGTGCAACGTCTGGGCCAGCGCCTGCCGGCCGCGGCCCGAGCTGGCGACCTCGTCGAGACGGGCGTGGATCTCCATCGTCCGGTGGAGATCGGCCAGGCTCCGACCCAACGCGTCGTTGCTGGCGGCCAGTTCGGCGGCGGTGTCTTGACTTCGCTTCACCATCCGGGCGTTGGTCAGCGCCACTCCGGTCTGCTGGGCCAGCACCCGGAGGAGGAACTGCTCCTCTGGGTTTGGGTCGACGTCGGCCAGAACCACCAGGAAGCCCACGCCCTCGTGGATGCTGCGCAGCGAAAAGGCGAAGGCCCAGCCGGCCGTGGCCACCGTCAGACTGCCGCCGCCCTGGCCGAGAGACTTCATCTGGCGCTCGAGCGTGGAGCGCAGCAACGGGTCGTGTTCCAGCCGGCGGGATCCGAGCTTCCAGCTGTATGTCTCCGTGCAGTACACGCCGGCCAGTTCGCAGCTGGGCGCCAGCGACGCCAGGGACGTGGTGGCGAAGTGGAGAATCTGCTCCTCGTTGGCGCTTTCGGTCATGAGCATCGACAGCGCCAGGATGCTGTGGAGGCTGGCCGCGTGCTCGCGGGAGATGGCCCCCGAATTGGGAAGCAGGCTGAAGACCATGATCAGGTGGCTGCCGGAACGGTCGCCCACCCTTCCGTGTACTGATCCGGGTCGACGTAGTAGGGGTTCTCGAACAGGAGACCTCCCACCAGCACCCGGGGATGCGTCCTCATGGCATCGATGACCATCGAGCCGCTGACCCGGTCCAGGTCATACATGCAGAACAGAACCTGTTGCGGGATCCGGGCCGTGTACTTGTTGAGCTGGGACTCGTAGTAGAAGAGCTCGCCCACCCCGGGAAAGCCCCGCAGGCTCCAGCTCATCTCCCCGGCCGCCCGGACCAGCGGAAAGCCGTCGGCGGTGAGGGCGGTGGTGACGTTCTCCGTCAGCCACTCGATCATCTCGTCGGGATCGAACCGGCCGCTGCGGAGGTAGGTCTCCGTCGACCGGAGCACCTCGACCTGGGGGGCTTGGGAACCCGGGGGCGGATGCTCACAGTGGAGCGACTCCCAGACGTGTTCCGGGCCCGACGAGTCGACGAGGCAGATGCACTTGTCGCCGTTGCGGATGCCCTCTTCGAGGTACGGGATCAGGAGGTCGTCGCGGTCCTTCTGGCCCCGGTAGAAGGCGCAGATGTGTGCACCGACCGACGTCTCGATGTCACCGAAACCCAAGCCCACCGTTTCGACCATCTTTTCCCCCTCCTCACCCGCCATTCTGCACCCTGGCGGGACATGGCGCCCTGCCCCGTCCGGACGGAGTTGGCGGCCATCCCTTGACCTGACAGGACAGGACCAGGGGTTCAGAACCCCGGGTCAGCACGTCGGCCTGAGGTCAGATTCGGGAAAGTAGGGGTTCGGGAGCACGACGTCGGCCACCAGGATCCAGGGATGGGTACCCAGCACCTGGTCGAGGGCGCCGGTCGGGAAGCGGGTGAGGTCGTAGAGGCACAGCAGGACCTGGCGGTGGTCGGGCCGGAACCGGTTCACCTCCGACTCGTACCAGCCGACCTCCTCGGCGCCCGAACACCGGTCGCCGGCCCACGCCATCTCACCCACTGCCCGAACGCCCGGGTATCCCTCTTCCCGGACGGCACGCGTGACCAGCCGCTCCAGGCGCTGCAGCATGGCGTCGGCCGAGAATCGGCCGTCGGCGAGGTAGGTCTCCGCCGTCGTCAGATACTCCGCGGCGGGGAACTCAGCCGCCTTGGGGTGGGGACCCTCCAGGAGGCAGTAGCACTTGTCGCCGGCCTCGAGAGCCTCGGCGACGAAGGCGTCGAGGATCTCGGCTCGCCGTTCCTGGTCGTGGAAGAAGGCGCAGACATGGGCGCCGGGTTGGGGCACCACGTCATTCAACCGCCCACACTGTTGTTCCGGCTGGGTACTGGCGGGGCGAAAACCAGCCTGGTTCTTGGCCTCCGGGACCGAAGAGCCGGCCTCCCAGGTCTGGTTGCATCGGGTCGCCTGCACGGCCGATGCATGGAGGACGACGTGAGCATCCTGGGCAACCGGGTCCAACGCCGGGAGGACCCCGCCTTCCTCACCGGAGGCGACCACTATCTCGAGAACATTCCCGTCGACGGTGCTCTGCGGGTGGTCTACGTCCGTTCCACCGTGGCCCACGCCCGCATCGCGGCGGTCGACACCGACGCCGCCCGGGAAGCCCCCGGGGTGGTGGCGGTGTTCACGGCCGCCGACATCGACCTCGCTCCCTTGCCGCCGGCCATGGAGACCATGAACCAGGCGATGACACGGCCGTGGCTGGCCGACGCCGTCGTCCGGTTCGTGGGCGAGGCGGTGGCGGCGGTGGTGGCGGAGTCATGGGCCGAGGCGGTCGACGCCGCCGAACTCGTCTTCGTCGACTACGAACCGCTCGAGGCGGTGGTCGACCCCTGGGCGGCTCTGGCCGGCGACGCCGTCCTCTTCCCCGAGGCCGGGACCAACGTGGTCTGCGAGATGTCGATCCCGGAGAGCGGCCCGAGTGACGACCTGTTCGCCGGCTGCGACGTAGTGGTGCGGGCCGCGTTCGACAACCACCGGCTCGCTCCCTGTCCCCTCGAGGTGCAGGCGGCGGCGTCCCGCTGGGAGCCGGACGGGCGGCTCACCCACTGGTCCTCGACCCAGACACCCCACATGGTGAAAGGCGCCCTGATGGCGGCCTATGGGCTCGACCCGGAGCAGGTGCGGGTCGTCGCCCCGGACGTCGGCGGCGGGTTCGGGGCCAAGTTCGGGTCGTATCCCGAGGCGCTGCTGCTGCCGTGGATCGCCCACCGGCTCGGCCGGCCGGTGCGGTGGGCCGAGACGCGCTCGGAGAGCATGGTGGCCCTCGGTCACGGCCGGGCCCAGCTGCAGGAGGTCGAGCTGGGCGGCACCCGCGACGGTCAGGTACTGGCCTACCGGCTCACCGCCCTCCAGGACAGCGGTGCCTACCCCCTCATCGGCGCGGCGCTGACCGGCTTCACGGCGTTGATGACGTCGGGCGTCTACGCCATTCCCAAGGTCGAGTTCTCCTCCCGGTCGGTGGTGACCACCACGAACCCGATCGTGGCCTACCGCGGCGCCGGCCGGCCCGAGGCCTGCGCCGCCCTCGAGCGGGCCATGGACCTTTACGCAGGCGAGATCGGCCAGGACCCCACCGAGGTCCGGCGGAGGAACTTCATCCGTCCCGAGCAGTTTCCCTTCACGACCGCCGTTGGAACGGTCTACGACTCGGGCGACTACGAACGGGCGCTCGATCTGCTCCTCGAAGCCGCCGGCTACGAGCGACTCCGCAAGGAGCAGGCCAAACGGCGAGCCGAAGGCGGTGCCCGCCAGATCGGGATCGGCGTGGCCACCTACGTGGAGATCACCTCGCCCGTCCCGGGCGGTGAGTTCGGGGCGGTGGAGATCACCACCGAAGGGCGGGCGGTGGTCCGCACCGGCTCGTCGCCCCACGGCCAGGGGCACGCCACCGCCTTCGCCATGGTGGCCAGCGAGTACCTCGGCCTGCCCATGGGCGCGATCGACGTCGTCCATGGCGACACCGACGAGGTGCCGTCCGGCGTCGGCACTTTTGGCTCCCGCTCGCTGCAGCTCGGCGGGTCGGCGGTGCGGCTGGCGTCGGAGCAGGTCGTGGCGGCAGCCAAGGATCTGGCCGCCCAGCTGCTGGAGGCGAACCCTGACGACATCGTCCTGTCGAGCGGCGCGTTCCATGTAGCCGGCACCCCGGCGGTCACGCGCAGTTGGGCCGAGGTGGCAGCCGACGCGGGGCCGGACGGGCTGACGGCCGAGCTGACGTACGAGGAGAGAGGCCCGACGTTCCCGTTCGGCGCCCACCTGGCCGTGGTCTCGGTCGACACCGAAACCGGCGGCGTGGAGCTCCTCCGCTTCGTCGCCGTCGACGACGCCGGCCGGATCGTCAATCCGCTGCTGGCGGAAGGACAGGTCCATGGCGGGATCGCCCAGGGCGTGGCCCAGGCGCTCTACGAGCAGTTCCGCTACGACGGCGACGGCAATCCCCTCACCACCAACCTGGCCGACTACGCCATGGTCTCCGCCGCCGAGCTGCCGTCATTCGAGCTCGTGAGCTGCGAGACCCCCACCGACCGCAACGAGCTCGGCGTCAAGGGGATCGGCGAATCGGGGACGATCGGCTCCACGCCGGCGGTGTGGAACGCCGTCATCGACGCCGTGTCCCACCTGGGCGTCACCCACCTCGACATCCCGACCACCCCCGAAAGGATCTGGCGCGCCATCGAGGCGGCCCGGACGACCTGAGGACCAACAACACATGACCCTGGAAGGCACCACGACACTGCTGGCCGGGCCGGAGCGCATCGAGCAGCGCAGTTACCCGCTACCCGATCCCGGCCCAGGGGAGGTGTTGCTGGAGACGGTGCGGGCCAACATCTGCGGCTCCGAACTCCACATCTGGCGCGGGCATCACCCGGTGGTCGTGCCCGGCTGCGTCCTCGGGCATGAAGGAGTGGGTCGGGTGGCAAAACTCGGTCCGGGCGTCGACCGGGACTTCGCCGGCGAACCCTTGGCCGAGGGCGACCTCGTGACCGCCACGTACTTCCAGATCTGTCGCCGCTGCCCAGAATGCCAGCGAGGTGACTGGAACCTGTGCCGCTACGGCTACCAGTACTGGGGCAGCCAGGCCGACGTTGCGCCGCATTTTCACGGCACCTTCGGCACCCACTACTACGTGCACCGCGACCAGTATCTGTTCAAGGTGCCGGCCGGCGTCGACCTGCGGGCCGCGGCCAGCGCCAACTGTGCCCTGTCGCAGATGGTCTACTCCGTGCACGTCTCCGGGGCCGCCGAGGGCGACACTGTCCTGTTCCAAGGGGCCGGTGGTCTCGGCTTGTGCGGGATCGCCGCCGCCCGGGAGCGCGGCGCCCGGGTGCTGGTGACCGACGTGCAGCCGGCCCGGTTGGAGATGGCCCGCAGCTTCGGGGCCCACGAGCTCGTCGACCTCGGCGGGTTGAGCAGCGAGGCGGAGCGCACCGACGCGGTGATCGCCGCGGCAGGCGGCGCCAAGCCCGACATCGTCATCGACGTGACCGGCGTGCCCTCGGCCTTCGCCGAAGGCGTGCGTCTCACCCGGGCCGGCGGCCGCTTCGTCAGCGTCGGCAACATCACGGTCGGGAAGACCTGCGAGTTCGACCCCGGCCTGTTCACCCGCTCCGGCGTGACGATCGTCTCCGCCATCCGGTACCACCCCTGGTTTCTCGGCCGGTCGCTCGAGTTCGTGGCCCGCCACCCCGGCTATCCCTGGGCCAGCCTTCTCGACGCCGACTACAAACTGTCGGAGGTCGACCGGGCCCTACGGGACTCCGCCGACCGCGTCGTCACCCGGGCCAGCCTGGTCATGGGCGAGGCGGGCGCATGAGCCAGGGAATGCTGGAGGAACCGGCCGAGGATTACGTCCCGGCGGCGGCCAGCCGTCCGCTTCAGGATGTGCGGATCATCGCCGTCGAGCAGTACGGCGCCGGGCCGTTCGGGAGCGTCCATCTCGCCGATCTGGGGGCCGAGGTCATCAAGATCGAGGATCCCCGGGCGGCCGGGGACGTCGGGCGTTACGTCCCGCCTCACCAGGCGGACGAGGACAGCCTGTTCTTCGAGACGTTCAACCGCAACAAGCGCAGCCTCACGCTCGACCTCGGCACACCCGCCGGCCGGGAGGTCTTCGAGGACCTCGTCCGGGTCTCCGACGCGGTGTATTCCAACCTGCGCGGCGACGTCCCCGAGAAGCTCGGCATTCTCTACCGTGACCTCGCCCACCTCAACCGGGCCATCGTGTGCTGCTCGCTCAGCGGGTTCGGGACGACGGGCCCACGGCAGGCCGAACCGGGTTACGACTACATCCTGCAAGGCCTCACCGGATGGATGAGCCTGACCGGAGAACCGGACGGGCCGCCGGCCAAGTCGGGTCTGTCGGTGGTGGACTTCTCCGGCGGCCTGGTGGCGGCGCTGGCGCTGGTCGTCGGCATCCACGCCGCCCGCCGCGACGGCATCGGCCGGGACTGCGACGTGAGCCTGTTCGACGTGGCGC
Organism: Actinomycetota bacterium; assembly: GCA_040756995.1. GTDB lineage: Bacteria > Actinomycetota > Acidimicrobiia > IMCC26256 > BP-133 > BP-133. Next base: position 52,806 of record JBFLYK010000006.1, read on the forward strand.
TGTCCTACCTGTCCTACCAGGCGACGTGGTACCTGACCGCCGGCGACGTACCGACCCGCATGGCCTGCTCCGCCCACCCTTCCCTGGTGCCGTTCCAGAACTTCCGTACCGCCGACGGCTGGATCGTGGTGGCCTGCCCGAAGGAGAAGTTCTGGCAGCGGCTCGCCGGAGTGCTCGGCCGCCCTGAACTGGCCGCTGATCCCCGCTTCGTCGACTTCGACGCCCGCCGCCGCCACCGTGACGAGCTGGGCGCGATCCTGGGGGGGATCTTCGCCGGTGACACCTCCGCCCGCTGGCTCGAGCAACTCGCCGCCGCCGGCATCCCCTGCGGGCCGGTCAACACGCTGGCTGAGGCGCTGGCCGACCGCCAGACGGAAGCCCGGGGGATGGTCGTGGAGACCATCCATCCCCGCTTCGGCGCCGTGCGCCAGGTGGCCAGCCCCGTGCGGGTGGGCGACGTCCCGGTTCGCCACCGCCGGGCGCCGCTGCGCAACGAGGACGCTGGTTACGTGCTCGAGAAACTCCTCGACTACAGCCCGGGCCGGGTGGCGGCGTTGCGGATGGGTGGCGCGTTCGGCGAGACCAGCGTGCCGCGTCCCCCGGCCCCGGAACCGGCCTGAGCTGACAGGAGCGCACCCATGACTCTCATCGAAGCCACCGACGTCGTCGACCTGGTGATCGACGGTGCCGCCCGACCGGCCCGCAGCGGTGCCCGCAGCGAGGTGCTCGACCCCGCCACGGGGGCCGTCCTGGCCGAGGTGGCCGCCGCCGGCGCCGCCGATGTCGATGACGCGGTCGCCGCCGCCCGCGCCGCCCAGCCGGCCTGGAGCCGGCTGTCCCCCCGGGAACGCGGCCAGCATCTCTTCGCCATCGCCGCGCTGGTGCGGCGCGGCGCCGACGACCTCGCCCGCACCGAGTCGCTCGACACGGGCAAGCCCCTCGCCCAGGCCAGAGCCGACGTCGCCGTCACCGCCGAGTACTTCGAGTTCTACGGCGGCTTCGCCGACAAGCTCTACGGCGAGACCATGCCGCTGGCCGGTGACAGCTTCGCCCTGACGTTCCGGGAACCGCACGGCGTGACCGGCCACATCATTCCCTGGAACTACCCGCTCCAGATCGGCTGCCGCACCATCGTCCCGAGCCTGATGGTGGGCAACGCCTGTGTGGTGAAGCCGGCCCTGGAAGCGCCACTGTCGATCACCCGCCTGGGACTCCTGGCCCTGGACGCCGGGCTGCCGCCCGGCGTCCTCAACGTCGTGCCGGGGGAGGGGCCAGTGGCCGGCGCCCACCTCGCCGACCATCCCGGCATCGACCACCTGTCGTTCACCGGCGGGCTCGAGACCGGTGTGCTGGTCATGAGCGCCGCCGCCCGCCACGTGCGGCCCATCACGCTGGAGCTGGGCGGGAAATCTCCCAGCCTGGTGTTCGCCGACGCGGACCTCGACCGGGCCGTCCCGGTGCTGACCAAGGCGCTGATCCAGAACGCCGGCCAGACCTGCTCGGCCGGCTCCCGGATCGTGGCCGAGTCGGCGGTGTACGACGAGCTCGTCGACCGGCTGGCGACTTCCTTCGAGGCAGTCACGGTCGGCCGCGGCATCGACGATCCCGACATGGGGCCGGTGATCTCGGCGGCCCAGCGGGAGCGGGTCCTCGGCTACATCGAGGGGGCGCTGGCCGAGGGCTGCGGCCTGGCCGCCGGCGGATCGGCCGCCGAACCCGTCGGCCTCGAAGGCGGGTACTTCGTGCGCCCCACCGTCCTGGTCGATGTGGCGCCCGACATGGCCGTGGCCCAGCAGGAGGTCTTCGGGCCAGTGCTGACCGTGCTGCGGGCCGACGACGAGGACAGCGCGCTGCGCATCGCCAACGGCACGGAATTCGGCCTGGTCGCCTCGGTGTGGACGAGAGACCTCGAGCGGGCGGTACGGCTGGCCCGGGGCATCCAGGCCGGCCAGGTCTACCTGAACTCCTATGGCGCCGCCGGAGGCATCGGCCTTCCGTTCGGAGGCGTGAAGAAGTCCGGCTTCGGGCGGGAGAAGGGTGTGGAGGCGGTCTACGAGTACACCCAGACGAAGACGGTGGTGGTGAACGTCGCGTGATCCGATCGATTCTGTCCGTCCCGGGCTCGAACCCCCGGTTCATCGCCAAGGCGGAAGCCGTGCCGGCCGACGTGATCGCCTTCGACCTCGAAGACTCCGTGGCGGCCGGGGAGAAAGCCCGCGCCCGGGCGGCGGTGGCTGCCGTGATCGGGACGTTCCCAAAGGACGGGCGGTTGGTCTACGTCCGGCCCAACGACCTCGACAGCGGGTTGCTCGAAGACGACTTGGCCGCCATCGTGCGACCGGGGCTCGACGGCATCCATCTTCCGAAGGTGCACCGGCCGGCGACCGTGGTGCGGGTTGACCACTACCTGACGCTCCTGGAGCGGCTGGCGGAGCTGCCTCCGGGCGCGATCCGGATCATGGCCTGGATTGAATCGGCCGAAGGCGTGGCCAACGTCGAGGCGATCTGCGCCGCATCCCCGCGGCTGGTCGCGGTGTCGTTGGGCTCAGAGGACTACGCGGCCTCCGTCGGCGTCACGCGGTCAGCCGCCGGAACGGAACTCGCCTTCGCCCGGGGCCGGATCGCCAACGCCGCGGCCGCCGCCGGCCTGGTGGCCATCGACGGAGCGGAAACGGTGCTCGATGATCGTGACCGCTTCTGGCAGACGTGCCGCGCCGTTCGCCAGCTCGGCTACCGGGGAAAGTTCTGCATCCATCCCGGCCAGGTTCAGCTGGTCAACGACGCCTTCGCCCCAACGGCGGCGGAGCGGGAATGGGCGGAGAAGGTCGTGGCCGCCTTCCAAGCGGCCCGGGTCGAGGGAATTGGCGCCATCTCCGTCGACGGAAGCATGGTCGACCTTCCGATCTACGAACACGCCTGCGACATCATCGGGCAGTCCTGAGAGGACCCGGGGCGGCGGACGACGTTGTCCACATTGCCGGCCCGGTTCGGGCTGACTCGTTCACCGGAGATGGTTCCCGCCATCGGATTTGGTCTCGGCCAGGCGTCGCAACCGTGGCGTCGGTGTGGCCGAATGGTGACCGGTCCGTTTTGCACCCATCACGCCGGCCGATCGTTCCCATTCGTCCCGGCGTGGTCAAAAGTCCCGGCCGGATCGACCGCCGAAGGCGTGGGAGGCAAACCGGCACCAGCCGTAGGCTGCGAACGGCCTTCGGAGTAAAGGACAGAACGAACCTCCAGCGACCAACACTCAGTCCATCCGCCACAGCACACGACAGACCACTGCACTTGCTGGAACTGAGCCTTCTCCGATCCTCACTGTCCGGTCGTCGCGTCCCTTGGGGGGACTTCTTCAGGGCAGCGCGTCTTCAGGAAGGTGCTCAACGAAACCGGCGAGTGCCCCACCTTCAGGGAAGGGAGTCGATTCCACAATGCTAGTACCAGGCATCAGAACGAGACGGGCCGGGTCTCTGCTCGCGGCAGTGGTGAGCGGCGCGCTCATCCTCGCCGCCTGCGGAAGTGACTCGAAGGAGCACGACGCCAGCCCCGCGCCGTCACCGAACTCACCTGCGCTTCCGGCGCCGGCGACGGAGACACCGGCTGATCCGGCGGCGGCTCCGGCACCTGACGCCGCTCCCGACGCACAGGCCGCCGCCCCCGATCAGTCCGTGGCGTCGACCCCGTCGGGGTCTTCGGCCACGCCGGCCTCGCCGTCAGGCATGAACACTCCGTCCAAGTCGCCGAAGGCGGCCGCGGGGGCCGCCGGCAAGACCGGCGGCCCCGCCCCCGCGCCCGGCGCCGGCAACCACGCCCCCGTCCCCGGTGCTCCCAACGCCCCGGTTCCCACGCCGGGCAAGCCGGCTCCCGCCCCGAGCCCGTCCCCCCAGGGCAACGGCTCGAGTGATGTCGGGATCTCGGCCACGGAGATCAAGACCGGTGGCATCAACATGCACGGCATGCCGCTCGGCAACCTCCTCGTCGACCCGCAGGTGCGAGGGATGAACGCCGCGGCGGCGGCGATCAACGACGCCGGTGGCATCCACGGCCGGAAGTTGAAGTACATCGACTGCGACGACGGTCCGGGCGAGACCTCCCGGGCCAAGGCCTGCATGAAGAAGCTCGTCGAGCAGGACAAGATCTTCTCCATGCTGACCACGCTGTCGTGGTCGAGCGCGGCGATCGGCGACGACCTGGCCCGGTACCAGATCCCGCTGGTCGGGGCCTGGGCCTACTCCCACACGGAGTGGAAGGACCCGTGGCAGTTCCCGACCCACATGTCGATGCTGCACGAGGCCTTCGCCGGCGCCGAGTGGGTGCGTGATGTCATCAAGCCCAAGACGTTCGGGCTCATCTGCCTCAACGCCCCCGAGATGCAGAAGGCGTGCTCCAACGTCAACCAGGTCCTCACCGACGCCGGAGCCAAGATGGTCCACAAGGTCGACGTCACCCTGACGCCCGGTGACCTGTCGGCCGAGGTCGTGGCCATGCGGAGCAAGAACCCCGACCACATCGTGCACTACGTGATCAACCCGGCGTCGATCGCCAAGTTCGTGGTCGACGCCGCCCAGCAGCAGTACTGGCCGCCGAAGGGCATGAGCGGTAACCACCTGGCGGCCGAGATCCTCGGCGAGATCTTCGGTGACTGGCCGGTCAACCGCTACTGGACCAACACCACGTACAAGCTGTGGGGCCCCGAGTACATGGCCACCATCCGCAAGTACGCCCCCAACAACCAGGGCCTGAACCACCACATCGTCCAGGCCGGCTACGTGGCGACGAACATCTTCGCCAACGCCATGAAGCAGGTCGGTCCCGAGCCGACCCGCCAGAAGCTGCTCCAGGTCCTCAACACGCCGGGATCCGTGTGGGACGCCGGCCCCGGCCTCGACCAGAAGTTCATGTGGGCCCCGGGCCAGCGTGACACCGAAGGCACCGGGACCCGGCTCGAGTACATGTACAAGTACGTCGACGCGAACACGACGGCCAACAAGGACAACAGCCCCCGCGGCTTCGCTCCTGACCCCGACAAGTTCGTGATCACCGACACGTACCCGGACGACGACCCGATCCCGGGCACCAAGTTCACGAAGAAGTAGCCGAAGCGGGGGAAGCCCGCGCCCGCGGGCCGGGCTTCCCCCTTCATTCGAATCAGGAAGGGTGCGGTATCAACGATGCTGGGCTTGAGTTTCAACGGGGACGTGTTCGCTCCGTCCCTCGTCAACGGGGTGGTCTCCGCCGGTCTGTACGGGCTCATCGCCGTGGCCATGGTCCTGACGTTCCGGGTCAGCCGCACCGTGGCGTTCCTCCACGGCGGCCTGGTGTTGATGGGCGCCATCTTCTACTGGTGGCTCACCACCCCGAACCGGTTCGGGATCGGAGGCCGGCCCGGGCTGGCGCCGTGGCTGGGCACCGCGATCATCATCACGCTGGGAGCCACGATCGCCGGCGTCTACGGCCTGGTCGTGACCGGCAACCGCATGGCCGGCTGGCCTCGGGTCACGTTGACCACCTTCTCGCTGGCCATCATGCTGCTGATCGGCGGAGTCCTGTTCGAGACGATCGACGCCGAGTCGCAGACGGCCCTGACGCCGTTCGGCCGCAGGACCGTGACGATCTTCGGGCAGTTCGTGACGAGCCACCAGATCGCCACGCTGTCGATCATCGCCGCGGTGGTCGTCGTCCTCACCGTCGTGCTGAAAGCGACGAGGACGGGAATCTACATCCGGGCCGTGGCCGACAACGTGGCCGGCAGCCGTCTGGTGGGTGTGCCCATCAACCGGGTCGGCACGGGCGTGTACGCGGTCTCGGGAGCGATCTCGGCGCTGGCCGGTTCGCTGCTGGCCGCCCAGATCGGCCTCGACGTGGGCGGGATCCTCGGCGTGTTCCTGCGGGCGCTGATGGTGTGCGTCCTCGGTGGGTTCAACAGCCTGGCGCTGGCTCTGGCCGGCGCAGTGCTGCTGGGGGTCGTTGACAACATGCTGCGGTCGGGCGTCTTCGGGCCGCAGTCGATGGGGACTCAGGAGTTCGTCGTCTTCGCCGCCATTTTCGGGGCGGTGCTGATCATCAACCGCTTCCGCCCGCAGCAGGGCAGTGAAGCCCTGGCGGAGGGAATGTGATGGGTGCGCTGCAGCAGAAGATCAAGGTACCGCCGAGGTTGCTGGTCCTCGCCCTCGTCGCCGTGGGCTGGGCCTTCGTCGGTGACAACTATTGGATCTTCACCGTCACCTCCGGGGTGGTGCTCGGTATCGCCGGCCTCGGGCTGATGACCGTGGTGGGCTGGGGCCGGGAGATCTCACTGGTGCAGGCCGGTCTCACCGGCACCGCCGCCTACATCACCGGCTTCGCCTACCGGTCCACCGAAGGCGGGTGGGGGCTTCCGTTCCTGGGGGCGGTGGCGGTGGCCGTGCTGGCCGTCGTGGCCCTGTCGCTGCTCGTGTCGCTGGCTACGGCCAAGCTCTCGGGCCTCTACATCATGGTTCTCACCCTCGGGCTGCAGTTCCTTATCGAGCGGACCGTGTTCACCTCCCGGAAGCTGACAGGGGGCATCACCGCCATCCAGACGCCCCGGCCATCGCTGTTCGGCGTGGACCTCAACAGCGACCGGGCTTACTACCTGTTTTGCCTGGCGGTCGTCGGCCTGCTCGTGTTTCTGCTGGTGCGGTTCCGGCGGTCCCGGTACGGACGGGCCCTGATGCTCGTGGGGGTGGACCGCAAGGCGGCCGCGGCGTCGGGCATCTCACCGTGGCGGTACAAGATCTTCGCCTTCGCCCTGGCCGGTCTGTTCGCCGGGGTGGCCGGCGCCCTGACCGCTCCGCTGTTCCGGTCTCCGCCACTGCCGCTGACTTTCTCGGCGTTCTACTCGCTGCAGTACCTCGCCGTTCCGGTCGTGGCCGGCTTTGAGTCGCTGGTGGCGGTGGTGGGCATCGCCGTGCTGTTCGCGGTGGTCCCGCAGGTGTTCGAGTCGTGGCACATCTCGCCGTTCGTGCTCGGCGGTGTCGGGTTGCTGGCCGGAACCTTGGCCGGCCCCCGGGGGGTCAGCGGCGCGGTGTCCGACATCTGGCTCTGGGTGAAGGACAAGGCCGGTCGCGGCGACCGGGAGTTGGTCCTCGACCGCGACGGCGCCGCCGATCCGGAGCGCCGGCGGCGGGCGCTGGCAGTCCTCGAGGCCTACATGCCGAAGCGGGACGAGTCGGGCGCTGCACTCGTGGCCCGGGACATCTCGCTGGCCTTCGGTGGGCTGCAGGCCCTCCACAAGGTCGACATCACCGTCCCGACGCACCAGTTCGTCGGGCTGCTCGGGCCCAACGGCGCCGGGAAGTCGACTCTCTTCGACGTGGTCAACGGGCTCCGCAAGCCCGACTCCGGCGAGATCACCATGTTCGGCGAGGACGTGACCCGGATGGAAGCCTGGGACCGGGCCAGCCGGGGCATGAGCCGCACCTTCCAGGCCAACCGTATCAACGCCGACCTGCCTGTCGGCGAGAACCTGCTGATCGGCGCGACCAAGATGATCCGGGCCAGCCTCGCCGGCTCCGTTCTCGGCCTGCCGAAGGCCCGGGCCGAGGAGGCCCGAGCGGAGGAAGCGGCCCGGGCCGTGGCCGTCCTCCTCGACATCGAACACCACTGGGACGAACGGGCCGGCGAGCTCGACTTCGGGTCCCAGCGCCGGGTCGAGATCGGCCGGTCGCTGCTGTCCGGTCCTCGGCTGCTGCTGCTCGACGAGCCGGCCGCCGGCCTCGACGCCCACGAGACCGAGAGCCTCTTCGACCTCATCGGCAAGCTGAAGGACGACCTCGGCCTGACCGTCCTGCTGGTGGAGCACTACGTCAAGGCCGTCCTCGACAACTCGGACCTCGTCTACGTGCTCAACCAGGGGAAGCTGCTGGCCTGCGGCACTCCGGAGGAGGTCGCCGCCAATCACGAGGTCCAGGCCGAGTACCTCGGGAGCGCCTCGTTCCTGCCTGTCCACACCGAGGAGCCCATCGATGCTTGAGCTGCAGCAGATCCGGGCCGGTTACGGCCATCTCCAGGTCCTCTTCGACATCGACCTGCGCGTCGAAGCGGGCGAGATGGTGACGATCGTCGGCGCCAACGGGGCCGGCAAGTCGACCCTGCTCAAGACGATCCTCGGGGCGGTCAACGCCACGTCCGGCGAGATCCTGTTCCTCGGTGAGCGGGTCACCCACATGCCCGCCCACCGGCGGGTGCAGGCCGGGATCGCCCTGTCCCCGGAAGGGCGACAGGTCTTCGCCAGCCTGAGCGTCAGGGAGAACCTGGTCTCGGGCACCTTCGGCCTTCCCGCCAAGGACGTGAAGAAGCAGATCGACCACGTCTACGACCTGTTCCCCCGGCTCCGGGAACGCACCAACCAGCGGGCCGGCTCCCTCTCCGGTGGAGAGCAGCAGATGCTGGCCGTGGGTCGGGCGTTGATGTCCCAGCCGAGGCTCGTCCTTGTCGACGAGCTCTCGCTGGGCCTGGCGCCAATCATCGTCGAGAAGCTCTACGGCGCGCTGCGCCAGCTCTGCGAAGCCGGCCTGGCCGTCGTGATGGTGGAGCAGTTCCACCTGGCGGTGGCGGGCCGGGCCGACAAACAGTTCGCTCTCGACAAGGGCCGCTTCATCGAAGTCGGGGCGACGGTGGGCACCAGCCGAAACAACGGCCATGGCGCTCGAGATGCAGCACTCATCCACGCAAGAGAAGGAAGGGAACGATGAACGACGCGACTCAAGAGCGTAGACAGTCGGGGCGGGGGCGACGGTGGCTCGGCGTCCTCGTGTCGTCGGCCCTCGTCGTCACCATGGGAACCGCGGTGCACGCCGACGAGGGAGCGTCTCCGTCTGACGAAGAGGTGATCAGCCGCTCGGCCTGGGGGTCGTACAACACCAGCCGGGTGTTCGAGCCGTGGGCGGAGATCCCGCTCCCCTTCGACCCGGGATCGCCGATGACCGACGTCCGGCTGGGGACCCCGCAACCGAAGTGTGAGGCCCGGGCCGCCGGCTACTGGGCGAGCTACGCCCTCGAGGAAGCACTGGTGCCCGGCGTGCTGGAGCCGATCGGCTACAAGCAGAATCCCACGCTGGCCCGGGCGGCCAACCCGCCCTACGCCGGCATCTACGGCGACGCGCCGGTCGAGTCCGAGGTGGCACCGGCCGGGAAGGAGGCCGGTCCCTACTACGCCGCCACCTGCCCAAGCCCACTGTCAGGCTCCGCAACGGCCCGCCACTTCAAGCTGGGCGGCGACAGCTTCAGCATCGGCGCCGCCACCAGCGATACGAAGCAGGCGTTCAAGGTGGCCGAGAAGGTCATCACCGGTGAGACGTTCACCAATCTCACCGACGTGACCCTCGGCTCGGTCACTATCCACCAGATCGGCAGTTGGCTGAAGACGGACCTGAAGCCGGACGCTGCGCCCGTGGTGTCTTACAAGATCACGCTCAAAGGCATCTCCAGCACGTCGGGTGGCCAGGCGGCGGGCGGCAACGAGACCGTATGGCTCGGCAACGACATTGTTCTGGCCGGTCAGAAGGTGCCCGCCGGCGAGCTCGTGGCCCAGTTCAACGATCAACTGAAGGCCCACGAGAAGGACCTGGCTCAGCTCGGCCGCTACAGCATCAGGATCCTCGCGCCCAAGGCCGAGACCGACGAGTGGAACCGGCACTACGTCGAGGCACCGGTGGTCGACGCCGGCTTCGGGCTGAAGGCCCGGGAACGCCAGACCGGGCACTTCCAGGCGATCCGCTTCGGGGTTTCCCGCTTCGTCGGCACCTACACCGAGATCCGGCCCGGAGAGACATCTCCGGCTTCCTGACATGACCGTCATCTCCTCGGCGAGGCCGCACTCGGTGGCGGCGGGGCGGCCCGGATCGGCTGCCCCGCCGCCCCTCCTGGCCACCTCTCACCTGAACCGCTCCTACGGCTCGCGCCGGGCAGTGCGGGACGTGACGTTCGAGCTCCGGCCCGGGGTCACCGGCCTGCTGGGCCCGAACGGCGCCGGCAAGTCGAGCCTCCTCACCTGCCTGGCCGGTATCGCCGGCTGGGACGACGGTTCGGTGCAGATCGCCGGGGTCGACCTGGCCCGCCATCCCAACGAAGCTCGCCGCCATATCGGGTACATGCCGGAACGGGTGGCGTTCCCGGCCGAAATGCGGGTCGAGGAGTTCCTCCGCTTCGTCAGCACGGTCAAGGGGATCCGCCGGGCGGAACGGGCCGCGGCCATCGAACCGGTCCTCGAACGAACCGGCCTGGCCGACGTCCGCAGCCGGGTGATCGGCAATCTCTCCAAGGGCTACCGGCAGCGCGTCGGTCTGGCCCAGGCGCTGCTCGGCGACCCGCCGGTGGTGATCCTCGACGAACCGACCGCCGGGCTCGATCCCCTGAGCGTGTTCGAGATCCGGGACCTCCTGACCGACTATGGCCGGAACCGCGTGGTGCTCGTCTCCACCCATCACCTCCCGGACGCCCGCCTGATGTGCGACCGCATCCTCGTCCTGAGTCAGGGCTGCGTCGTCTACGACGGGGCACCGGCGGGGATGGCCGCTCGGGCCGACGGCGGTGTGCGGGTCCGGATCCGGCTCCGTCGCAACGGTGAAGAAGAGGTCCTGCTGGTCGAGGCCGCCGGTGAGGAGGAGTTGGGGAACCTCGTTCGGGAGTTGTCGAGCGACGGTCTCGTCCTGGGCGTCGAGCCGACCATGGACATCCTCGAAGAGGCGTTCAAGCGGGCGGTGCTGTCGTCATGACGTTCCTCGCCGTCCTCCGACGGGAGCTGCGGGCGCTGGTGGCGCTGCCCCAGACGTACGCCATCGCCGCCGCCTACGTCATCATCTCCGGCGTCTTCTTCGTGAACCTGCTCGTCTCCACCCAGGTTCCGGACCTGAAGCAGTACTACTCCAACGTGGCCAGCACGCTGATCGTGCTCGTCCCGATCGTGGCCATGCGGTCATTCGCCGAGGAACGCAAGAACGGGACCCTCGACCTCACGCTGTCGTGGCCGCTGTCCCGCACCGGGCTCGTCTTCGGAAAGTTCGCCGCCAACACCCTCTTCGCCTGGACGCTGATCAGCGTGGTATGGATCTACGTGCGGATCCTGTCCGGCCTGGCGTCGGTCGACGGGGCCCGGGTCGCGGGCGGGTTCATCGGGATGCTCCTGCTGGCGATGGCGTTCTCCGGGCTGGCGCTGGCCGTGTCGGCCCGGACTTCGTCGCCGACCGCGGCGGCCTTCGTCGGGTTCGGGCTCCTGCTCCTGCTGTGGATCCTGGAGTACGCCCCCGGTTGGGTCCGCGACGCGGTCCGCGGTCTTGCTCCGACCGCCCACTTCGAGTCGTTCCCCCGCGGCGTCCTGTACCTGGAGGACGTCGCCTACTTCGTCGTCGTGACGGCGATCGGGGTCTGGCTGGCCATCGGCGCGATGACGAGGAACCGCCCGGGGCCGTCGTTCTCTTCGCTGGTGCGGCGCGGGCTGTCGCTCACGGTGGCGCTCGTGGCCGTGGTCGGGACGCCGGCCATGGCCGAACGCCTCGACGGCGACGTCGACCTGACCGCCGCCAAGCGCAACACGATCAGCCCGGTCACCCGGGACGTGGTGGCCCGGATCCACGATCGCATCAGCCTGACGGCCTTCGTCCGGCCGATCAGCGCCGAGGAGACCCAGCTCCGCAACGCCGTCAAGATGTACCGGGCGGCCGGTGCCCGCATCGATGTGCGGACCGTCGACCCGGAGACCCAGCCCAGCCTCGCCCGCCAGGCCGGCATCACCGAATACAACAAATACATCGTCGAGCTGGCGGGACGCCGTGAGGTGCTCGGTGATCTCGGGCAGGTCACGGTGACCAGCGCGCTGAACCGCCTGTCCCGCCCCGATCCCCCGAGAGCCTGCTTCACGATCGGCCACGGTGAGCGCAGCATCGACGACTCCGGCCCGGACGGGCTCAACGGGCTGCGGGGGCAGCTCGGCCAGCTCGGATACGACGTCCGCCCCCTGGCGCTGGCCGGCACGGGCGGCGCCGACGAGCTGCGCCGCTGCGCCGTGGTCGTGGTGGCCGGCCCCCGTGTCGCCTTCCTCGACGGGGAGCTGGCCGCGCTGACCGGATACGCCAGGGACAACGGCCGCCTGGTGGTCCTGGCCGACGGCGTCACCGGACCAAGGGAGCAGCTGAACGAGCTCATTGGCCGGTTCGGGCTGTCCTTCGGCGCCGACACGGTTCGTGACCTGAGCTCGATCGCCGACGACCCGGGATCGGTCGTGTCGTTCGACTATCCCTCGAAGAGCCCGGTGGTCGTCCGCCTCGATGACGACAACATCCCGGTGGTGGTGCCCAATCCCCGGCCGATCGGGCAGGCGGCCGACAGCGAGGGGTACCTCAGCCCGCTGGTGCGCTCCAGCCCCAAGAGCTGGGTGCAGCCGGCCCAGGGCCGGCCCGAGAAGGGACCGTTCCTGCTGGCGGCGGTGTCCGACGCCGCCCGGGTGGAGGGAACCGGCCGGGACAGCGCGCTGGCCCGCGCCCGCATCGGCGTGGTCGGGACGGCGGACATCGCCGTCAATCGGTTCTTCGGCTTCTACGGCAACCGGCAGTTCCTGACCGCTCTCGTGCAGTGGGTGGCGCTGGAGAACGACATCATCAGTGCCAACCGGGACCCCGGCGGCTTCTACAAGCTGGTGTTGACCGGAGCCCAGAAGAGCGACCTCACCCGGCGCGGCATCGTCTATCCGGCGCTGGCCGTCCTCGTGCCCCTGCCACTCACCTTCTACCGGCTGAAGCGGGGCTGATGATGTGGCGAGGCGTTCACTGGCTGGTGTCCGGGGCGCTGTGCACCGCGCTGGTGGCCGGGTGTGGAGCGGACGGCGATGACCCGGGCGTCACGGCGCTGATCGACCGACCGGCGGCCGAGATCCTCCGGGTCACCGCCATCGCCCGGGACGGTCGGCGGGCCGAGCTCACGCACGACGGGCAGGGCACGTGGACGCCGCAGCCGGGCTTGGCGCCCGAGGCGGCCGTGCTCATGTTCCAGGCCCAGGATCAGCTCTTCCCGCTGCGGGCCTACCAGCGGCTGCGATCGGATGCGGCCAACCCGGAGTTCGGGCTGACCGACCCGGAGATCACCATCTCCGCCATCGACGCCAGCGGCCGGACCCACACACTCCTGCTGGGCGCCGCCACGTTCAACGACGGAGGGTTCTACGCCCGCCGTCCGGAGCGCGGCGACGTCGTGTACCTCGTGCCCCGACGGGTCGTCCACGATCTGCGGTCCCTGATTGAGGGCCGGCCTGTCACCGTGGCGCATCCCGTCGAAGACAAGTTCGAACAGATCGCCGCCCGCGCCGAGCGCGCCGGATCCGAACCGGACCTGTGGCTTCGCCAGGCGCTCGAGTCGGGGGCGTCGCTTCCAGGGGGGCTCGAATGAAGCGGAGCCGGATGTTCGGGACGTTGGCTGTGGCGGTCATCATCAGCGCCGGCTGCTCGAACGGGGAACGAAAGACGCCCGAGGTGGCGGCCAGCGTCGGTTCGGCCAAGGTCTCCGCCAAGGAGATCGACTCGCTCACCGCCGAGTACCTGAGCACCGCGGCCGGCAAGGAATTGGAACAGCAGATCGGCCGCGAAGAGGTCACCCGGCTGGTACTGGGCTTCCACATCAAGAACCTGGTACTGCTCCACACGGCCAAAGAGATGGGCGTGAGCGCTCCAACGGATCCGATGGAAGCCGGATTCTCGGTGATGGCCGCCGAGGAGTCGTACCGCCAGGCGGGGTTCACCGAACGGGACCTGATCGAATCCGATCGGGCCGGGCGGATCAGCAAAGCGCTGGCGGAGAAGGTCTTTCCCCAAGTGCCGGTGGCCGATGACGAGATCCGCCGTACGTTCGACCAGCAGAAGCAGGTGTTCCAGCAGTCGTGGCGCGTCGGAGCTGAGGTCGCCATCTTCAACGCCGCTGATGCCGCCGCCCGCCTTCGGGAACGGGCGCAGCGGGGCGAGCCCTTCTCCGAGGCGGCTCGATCGCTCGGGGCGGTCGAGACCGGAACCGTCGAAGTGACACCGATCTCACCGATCCCGCAGCCGTTCGTCGAGGCCCTGGGGAAGCTCCGCGCCGGTGAGATCAGCGAGCCAATAGCCGCCGGATCGAGCTGGTTCGTCGCCCGGATCGACCGGCGCGACGACTACTCGGCCCGCTCCTTTGAAGAGGTGAAGCCGGAAGTCACGGCCTTCCTTGCCGACCAGAAGCGCCAGGACCTCTTCACCGACTGGTTCGTCCGGAAGCTGCGGGCGGCCGACGTGCAGGTCGACGAGGCCTACGGGAAGTGGGACCCGACGACGGGGACGGTGCAGGGATGACCCGCTTCCGGATCGTCGTCGGGGCCGCCTGCACCGCGCTGGTTCTCGCCGCGCCGCCATTGTGGGCGCAGTCGGCCGACGTGATCGTGCGGGTGGAGCGGACACCGGGGGAGACGACGCTGTCGAAGTCGCCGAACTGGGTGCCGATCACTGTGATCGTCGTCGACCGTGCCACCGGTGCTCCGCCCCGGGACGACTACAACGTCGTCGCGCTCGCCCGCAACGCGGCCGGGGAGGAGACGGAGGCGTACGGGTGCGGGCAGAGATCGGACAACAACGTCGGCGTTCCCCGCGGGATCTACGACTGCGTCGTGATCGTCGACCACGGCGGCTCGTGGACGTTCGAAGGCGTTGTCAACTCGGTTCCGGTCGGCAACGCGCCGAAGGTCACGCTGGCCCGGGGCAGCTTCACCATGGATGTCGAGGCCGGCGCGCTGGCCGGTCTGGCCCCCAAACCTGACGCCATCCGGGCCCAGCCCCGCGAAGTCGTGCTCCTCGGGCTCCACAGCGCCTTCGCCGGGGTCTGGGGCCTGTGCGTCGCGCTCCTGGTGGCCGTGGCGCTGCCCGCCGCCCGCCGGCTGCTGTCGCCTACCGCCCTCCACCGCCTGGAGGACCGTCTCGGACTCCTCACCCGCCTGGCCATGGGCAGCACGGCGCTGGTCGCCGGCACCGGCCTGTATCTCCTGCTGAATCAGACCGCCTACGAGACCCCCTGGTCGCCGAGCGCCGTCGAGGGCGTGTTCCGCCTGCCCTACGGGCGACCGTATTTCCTCACCCTGGGGGTGAAGCTCGTCGTCTACGCCCTGATGGTCCTCGGCCTGCTTCCGCTGATCCTCGAGGCCCGCCGCCGCTCGCAACTGGCGGGGGATCAGGCCAACGGCATCGGACCACGGACACCGGCCGCCCGTCCCGCCTCGCCGTGGGCGATAACAGCGCCGGCGGCCGCCACCGGACAACGAGGTGCCACGGCCACGCTGGAAGCACCCGCCCATTCTCGGCTGGCGGTCACCTCGGCCCAGGGACGGCCGGGCGCTTCGGGTCTGGCCCGGCTCGGCGCCGCCGTCATGGTGGTGGGCGGACCCACGATCCTCGGCTGCGTCACGGTCCTCAAGTACCTCCACGAATTCGTGGAAGCCTCCCGGGCGGTGGCCCGGTGATCCGGCGGCAATGGGCGGCGCTGGTCGGGCTCGCCGCAGTGTTGGCGGTTGCAGGGCTGGCCGGCGCGCCACCGGCTGTCGCCCATTCGGGGTCCCGGGCAGAGCTGTACCTAGCCGACCTCCGCCTGGAGCCGGCTCGCCCCGGCGAATGGACCATCCACGCCTTCCTCACCGACCGGGATTCCGGGAAGGCACTGCCGGGCTTCGACGTCCAGGTCACCGGTCTCAGCCCCACCGGCCAGCGGTTCGGCCCGGTCAAACTCGACGATCCAGGCCTTCGCGGCGACTACTCGGCGACGGTCACCCCGGAGCCCGGGCCGTGGTCGATCACCGTTGACGCCAAAGGATTTCCGGGCGGGGCCGAAGGCATCCCGCTCCTCCAGCGCGTCGACGTGCACCTCACGCCCGGAGCCAGCGCCACGGCCCCCTCGGCGGCCTCCCGTCAGCGGTCGTCCGGCGGGCCTGATCCGATCCGGTGGGCCGTCCCCGCTGTCACCGTCGTCGTCATTGGCGTGCTGGCGCTGGGCGCCACACGGCGGCGTTCGGTCGAGGCGACCGGATGAACCGCCGGGGTCTGCTCCAGCCGCTGCTGGTGACGGGTGTGCTGCTGTCGTCGCTGCTGGCGCCACCGGGCCCGGCGGGGGCCGCCCCCGGGGACCCCGACCGCACCTTCGGGAGGGACGGCACGCTGACCACCGACTTCGACGGCGGGACCGACCAGGCCCGGGCCGTGGTCGTCCAATCCGACGGCAAGGTGGTGGCCGCCGGTGCCGGTTCCATCAGCACCGCCAAGCGGGTCGGCGGTGAAGGAGGCCTCGGCGGTCGGGGTGGGGCGCAGTTCGCCCTGGCCCGCTACGGACCGGACGGCTCGCTCGATCCAACGTTCGGAGGCGACGGCAAGGTCACGACGGACATCGCCGGCGATGACGCCCAGGCGCTGGCCGTGGTCCTCCAGCCGGACGGAAACATCGTCGCCGCCGGCGGGGCGGTGGTCGACGGCTACGGCGAGTTCGCCCTCGCCCGCTACTTGCCCGACGGCGCGCTCGACCCGACGTTCGCCGGGGACGGAACGCTGACCACCGACCTTCCCGGGGTCGACGCCCGCGCCTTCGCGCTGGCGGTCCAGCCCGACGGGAAGCTGGTCGCCGCCGGGTACTCCTACGAGGGCGGCGACAGCATCCAGTTCGCGCTGGCCCGCTACCTGCCCGACGGTGTCCTCGACCCCGACTTCGGCCGGGGCGGCATCGTCATCACCGACTTCGCCGGTGGGACCGACCAGGCCCGGGCCCTCGTCGTTCAGCCCGACGGGAAACTGGTGGCCGCCGGTTTCGCCCTGGAGAAGGGTAGTTTCCAGTTCGCCCTGGCCCGCTACCAGCCTGACGGCCGGCTCGACACCGGCTTCGGCGGTGACGGGACGGTCACCACCGACTTCAGCGGGGGTGACGACCAGGCCTTCGGGATCGGCCTCCAACCGGACGGGCGCCTGGTGGCGGCCGGCGGCGCGCTGGTCGGCCGCAAACCCCTGTCCGGTCTTCCGGCCACCGCCCTGACGCCACCGGACGAGGCGCCCCACGGCGAGTTCGCCGTTGCCCGCTACCTGCCCGATGGAACCCTCGACACGAGCTTCGACGGTGACGGCCGGCAGACCACGCGGTTCGGTGGGCCGGCCAGCGCCGCCGCGCTGCTGCTCGAACCGGCCGGCGAGATCGTGACCGTCGGGTTCGCCGCCGAAGGCGACCGCTTCCAATTCGCCCTCGCCCGGTACCTGCCCCACGGCGGCCTGGACCCGAGCTTCTCCGGCGACGGGAAGCTCACCGCCGCGGTCGCCGACGGCGAGTGCGAGGCGTTCGCCGTGGCCCGCCAGCCTGACCGGAAGCTTGTGGCGGCCGGATTCGCCGTCGAGGGCGGCGGCTTCCAGTTCGCGCTGGCCCGCTACGAGAGCAGCCTGATCGAAAGCGGTGTCCGGTGACGGAGATCGACGCCCGTTCCCGACCTCCGGGCTGGCCGTCGGACGGCGCCGACGGCGAGACCTGGATCCGGATTGTGACTTATGACAGCGACCTGGAGCATCCCGAGTCGCGGGCCGCCTACCTCTCCTACACCGCCAAGAACGTCGTCCGGCTACTGCAGGGCTGCGCCGGGTTCCGCCACGGGTACTGGGCGGAGGACGCCGAAACGGGCCGGATGGCGGCGATCACGATCTGGGAGAGCCGGGAGACCATTGAGGCCGCCGATCCGAAGCTGGACCGCCTGCATGAAGAGCGGGAGAACCTCGGAGTCCGCGTCGTCAGCGTCAACAACTTCAAGCTGCTGCCGGTCGGAGACGGACTGATCAGCTGGATCGAGGACGCGTACCTCGTGCGTGACCGCCTCGTCCAGGACGGCGCTTCAGCGCTGGATGACCGGTTGGCCACCCCCCGCCTCGACGGGGAGCGGTGATCCGATCAGCCGCTGGTAGCCGGCGAACTCCGGGCCGCAGTTGAAGGCCAGCACGCCGGTCAGCCGGCCGTCACGGACGAAGACGGCCACGATGGCGCCGTCCAGGGCGGAGCCGTGCACGACTCGGAGCTCGTCGTCCGGACGGGCCCGGCCGGCGAACTGGATCTTGACGTCGTACTGGTCGGACCAGAAGTACGGCACCGGCGCGTAGGGAACGCGATGCGGCTCCGGGACGACCAGGTTGCGGGCCGCCGCCTCGCCCTGCTCCACCGCGTTCGTCCAGTGCTCCACCCGCATCGACTCGTCGAAGAACGGGTTGTACCAACGGGCCACGTCGCCGGCGGCCACCACGCCGGGCGCCGCCTGGCAGTACTCGTCGCAGACCACGCCGTTGTCGAGACGCAGACCCGACCCCTCGAGCCAGCCGGTCTCGGGCACGACACCGGCGCCGATGACCACGACGTCAGCCGGGATGATGCCGCCATCACTGAGACGGACGGCCTCGACCCGATGACGACCGTGGAACCCGTTGACCGTGACACCACAGTGCAGACGGACGCCGTGGTCGAGGTGCAACTGCCCGCACCATGCCCCCGCCAGAGGGCCGAGCGAGTTGGCCAGCGGCGTCGGGAAGGCCTCGACGAGGTCGACCTCCAGCCCTCGCTTCCGGGCGGTGGCAGCCACCTCGGCGCCGATGAAGCCGGCACCGACGACGGCCACGCGAGGCCCGCCGTCGAACTCCGACCGCAAGGCCACGCAGTCAGCCAGCGTCCTCAGCACGTGGATGCCGCCGAGGCCGGGCGGGTGGGGGAGCCACCGGGGCGCAGCGCCGGTGGCGATCACCAGACCGTCGAAGGGGACCGGTTCGTCGTCGCCCACGAGTACGGTTCGCCGTTGGAGATCGACTCCGGTCGCCCGGAGACCGAGGCGCCACTCGGCTCCCAGCCGGTCGATGGCGGCGGGGGAGCGGAGCGCCGTCTGCTCCGGTTCCGCCGTACCGGCCAGCACCTGCTTCGACAACGGCGGCCGATCGTAGGGCTGACCGTCCTCGCCGCCGATCACCACGATCCGCCCGCCGTATCCCAGCTTCCGCAGCGCTTCGACGGCGGACAGGCCGGCCAGGGAGGCGCCGACCACGGCCACCGTACGGATGGGCGTGTCCAACACCGGGCGCTCCCGGCGCCGGCGGCGCGGGGACTCGGTCATGATGTGGTCCTTTCAGGAGGCTCTGCGCTCCGTCCACCTCGGCTGATCCTGTACAGCCGGACGGCAAGCTGCAGATTGAAGGCGATCTCCGGGTCGTGGTAGTCGAGGCCCAGGATCTCGTTGATTCGCTTGATGCGGTACTTGAGCGTCGAGACGTGGATCACCAGCTGCTCCGCCGCCTGACGGAGCCCGCGACCTTCGAGCAGCGCCCCGAGGGTGGTCACCAAATCAGCGTTGCGCTTCTCGTCGTAGTCGATCAGAGCGCCGATCCACCGGCGCATGAAGGCCTCCAACTCATCGGGATGATCGACGTTGAAGAGCAGGGTGTAAACCCCGAGCTCCTCGAAGCCGGCTATCCGCCGGTCGATGTCGGTCAGCTGGAGGATCTCGGCTGCCCATCGGGCCCGGTCGGCATTGCGCGAGAAGTCCTCGGGGGAGAGGCAGGGCGGCCCTATGCCGATGGTGGTGGCTCGACCCCAAGCGGCCGTCCGGCGCAGGGTGGCCAGGCCGACCTGGCCGACGAGCCGGCGGTCGTCGGTGGGCAGGAAGGCCAGCAGCTCGCGGCCCTCCACAGCCCCGACGAACACCCGCGGCCCGCCGGGCGGGAAGGCGGCGGCCAGGCTGTCGAGGAGCGCCTCCCGCAGGGCGGCCATCGTCCGCTCGGTCGTGGCCGCCGTCGCCACCGCTCCGGACCGGCAGGCGATGGGCGTGTGGGGGCGACCGAGGTCGAAGCCGAGTCGACCGGCCCGGGCCCTGATGCGGGACAGGGCCTTTCCCTCGACGAGGTCGAGGAACACCTCCCGCTCGTCGTCCAACCAGAAATCGGCCCGCGCGGGCTGGTCGAAGGGTCGCAGCTCCGTCTCCGAGTGGATCGCATGCATGCTCGCTCCGTTGTAAGCCACCGGGGGCCTCCGGCGTCCTGTCCGGGGCGGACCAAGGTTCCCCTCGCCTTGGTCCCGCGATGGCGTAGTTGTCGCCATGACCAACTGGTCGAATGCTGGCTATGACTGAAACCACGGCGCCGAGCAGGCGCAGGTCAGGGCGTCCGAAGCCGATTCCGTTCACGTACATTCCGGCCGAGGACCAGAAGGAGTACTACGAGCTGAGCCTCAACGGCGCGCCGTCCGAGGCGGAGGCGATGCTGGGCGGGCTGACGGGCTACCACGACACCGGGGGCTACATCTTCGGCCGGCATCCGAGCCGCCTGACCGATCCAAACTGGCGCCGGTTCCGGGACCCCGACCGGTATGTCTTCCGCACCTACAACACATATCTGGCCGAGCAGGCGGCGATCGTCACCCACGGCACCGAGACGCTGCTGTCGACCGGCTACCTCGACTGCCTCGACCCCGGCTGGCACCGGGCACTGCAGTACCTGGCTGCCTTCCGCTACCACGAGGCCGGGGCGCTCAAGCTGTGGCAGTTCGTCCAGTACGCCGCCGGGTCGGAGCCGATCTCCTACTGCGGCGTCGAGGAGTGCGGCTCCCGGCTGATCACGACGCATACGCTCAACCGCTACGCCCTCGACCTGGCCGCCGCCATCGCCGGCTGGAACGACGACAACGCCCTCGAACTGTGGCTGGAGGACGGCGGGCCGTTCGAGGGCGCCCGGGAGTACGTGGAGCACCAGCTCACGGTCCGGGACTGGGCCGAGGGCATCGTCGCCGACGGCATCGTGGCCGCCTCCCTCTACTACGAGCCGGCTCTACGCTTCTTCGCCATCAACGGCGCCGCCCACGGCGACGCCAGCACTCCGACGATCGTCAGCTCGTTCACCGCCCTGGCCGAGCGGCGCACCCGGTGGGCCAAGGAGTTCGTCAAGCTGGCCCTCGAGGCCGAGGAGAACCGGCCGCTGATCGAGGAGTGGATCGGACAATGGACGGCCCGCGGCGAAAGGGCTCTGGAATCGCTGGCGCCGCTGTACGCATCCGTCCCCCGGCCGGTGCTCGACGCCGGCGTCGAGGCCGAGCGGGCCCGGACGGCCTACGGCGCAGTGCTGGCCGAGATCGGCATCGGATCACCTTCGGGGGTGTCGTCATGACGGACGTGCAGGATTCCAATTGGGTCGGCTTCAAGCTGATCGACGGCGCCGACATGGGCGACATCATCGACCTGATTCTCGACGACAACCCGGCCGCCAAGGCCGAGCTCATGGGCGGCGGCTATTGGGAGCTCGACGCCGAGGAGGAGCTCGTCGTCGACCTGACCAAGATCAGCGAACTGCTCGAGCGGCCGTTCGACGAGAAGGACTTCCTGGTCTACGTGTCGTCGTACTACGGGCGGGTGTCGGTGGAGGACGGGGCCATCCGGCTGCTGTCCGACATGCTCATGGTGTCCGACTACGAACGGGAGAGTGTGCGATGACGGCCAACGGAACCGGTGGTCGGATCGGCGAGTACGAGCGCCTCCGAAACCTGGACTGGGAGCCGAAGAGCGTCCGCTTCGAGGACACGGTGCTCGAACCGACGAAGTACGACCTGCCCAAGCACGGGTACGACCCGTTCCGCCTCACGGCCATCGAGTACTGCGCGATGGAGGAGCAGAAGGACAACGATCTCTACGGTCTGCTCGAGGGTGCGGTCCGCCACGGCGCGGCGACCAGGATCGAGCAGCGTTTCGGCGAGTACGTGAAGCTCATCGCGGCCATGTTGCCGCCGGCCGAGCACTACGCCCACCGCACCTTCGGGCGGGCCGTTCGCTCGATACCCGTACCCGAGCTGCAGGCCGGCTACAGCTTCCAGATGCTCGACGAGATGCGGCACTTCCAGATGGAGATGCAGTGCTGGAACCGGTTCCGCATCAAGCACAACTACCCGGACCCCTACGGGTTCGACCGCTGGCCGAACATGTGGGCCCGCAACATCGTCGGTGACGTCTTCCGCTCCGGCGTGGAGAACTTCATCACCAACGACCCGATCTCCAACCTGGTCTACCTCCAGATGTTCGCCGAGACGGCGGCCACCAACGCCCTGTTCGTCGCCCTGCCCGACATCGCCGCCACCAACGGCGACGACGTCTACGCCACCTGCGGCCTGTCGATCCAGTCTGACGAGGCCCGCCACATGGCCAACGGCTACGCCACGCTCATGTCGGTCGTGGAGGCCAGCGACCGCAACGTGGAGCTTCTCCAGGAGGACATCATCTGGGCGGCGTGGCGGGAGTTCACCACGTTCTCGCTGCCGATCGCCTTCGTCTACGAGAACGGGGCCAAGCGGCGGGGCCGGCGTTCGGCGCTCGAGCTGTGGGAGCAGTACGTCCTCGACCAGTTCTACGGCTCCTACATGGGCAAGCTCGAGAAGTGGGGCCTCAAGGTCCCTGACGAGATGATCGCCGACATGCACGAATGGATGCGGTGGGGCCCGAGCACCCTCGGCGTGTTCGCCCAGATGGTGTGGCCGTTCCTGTGGTGGCGGCAGGAGCCCCTCGACGAGGCCGACTTCGAGTACTTCGAGGACAAGTACCCCGGCTGGTACGAGCGCTTCGGCATCATCCATCAGCTGATCAACGAGACCGGACGCCGGGGGAACGGCACGGTCGTCACCCTCGAAGGCCTAGGGCTGCTCGGCAAGACGCTTCAGCTCTGCCAGGTCTGCCACATGCCGACGATCCTGCCCCACCCGATGATCGGGGCCGAGACATACCGCCGCTTCGTCAAGAAGGAGGACCGGATCGTCACGTTCTGCTCGAAGTGGTGCGAGCACATCTACGACCGGGAGCCGCACCGTTTCCAGACCCCCGGCTACTACGCCCACTACGCCGACTGGCAGCTCGGCGACATCCTGCGGGATCAGGAGCTCATCCGCCCCGACGGGAAGCTGATCGGCCAGCCCCGGCTCGACACGTTGGGCACCGACGACATGTGGACGATCGACGACATCGACGCCTTCGGGATCCCGTTCTCCTTGCAGCTGACGGAGGAGGAGCTGAAGGACCCGATGATCCCCCACGCCGCCCAGTGAGCGACGATCCCTACATCATCCGGCTGCTGCCCGATGGCAAGGACGTCGAGTGCTTCGAGGAGGACACGCTCCTCGAAGCACTGGAACGGGACGGCAACCCGATTCCCTTCGGTTGCCGCAAGGGTCAGTGCGGCTCGTGCAAGGCCCGGGTGATCGACGGTGAGGTCGAACTCGACGAGAAGGTGTCGCCGTTCGCGTTGAGTGAACGTGAGCGGGAAGACGGCTGGGTCCTGCTGTGCTGCAGCATTCCGCTCACCGACACGGTGACGGTCCAGGTGGAAATGGTTGACAAGGAGACTGAGCAACATGTCGGACAAGGTCAAGTTCTTCTCCAAGGAATGGTGTGAGCAGGCCATCGAGGCGATCAATGCCAGTGAGGCCATGTACCAGGGGTTCCGCGACCCCGCCTCGTTCACCAACAAGATGCAGTTCGACTGCGAAGGCCGGCCCGACCTGGCGGTCCACCTGGAGTGGGAGGCAGCCAAGCTGACCTACCTCGGCCCGCCGACCTTCGCCGATGACGACCTGTGGCTGATCATCCGCGGCTCCGTTGACACCTGGAAGACCGCCGCCGAGGGTGCCGTCGAGGGTGGCAAGCTCCTCATGGGCGGCAAGATCAAGTTCGTGAAGGGCCCGATCACCGCCGCCGTCCAGAACGCCGGCGCCTTCAACAACTTCCTGCTCGCCTGGGGCGAGGTCCCCACCGACTGGGACGTCTGACCATGGTCACGGCGGCGAAGAGGTCGTATGCGGTCAAGGTCGACGCCGAGGCCAACGGGGTGACCGGCATCCTCGGCAGCCTCCTCGACGAGAACTTCACCAACTTCCCCGGCCGGACCCGGATCGCCCGTCGGGTGCGCAAGCCGGTGGCCGTCTACAGCGTCGACACCGACGAGAGCACCACCGTGGCGTTCGGCTCGTCCGACGCTGTGCTGCGCAACGGCATCGTCGGCAAGCCGGCCGTGACCGTGAAGGCCACCGTCGAGCAGATCCTGGCCGTCTCGGAGCTGAAAATGGCGGGCGGCGGGCTCGTCCCACTGGGCTTCTTCACCAGGCGGGGCCTCGGGATCCTCGGCCAGATCGCCACCCACAAGCTGGTCGTGAAGGGCCTCCTCAAACATCCCCTGACCAGCCTCCGGTTCATCGCCCTGGTCTCGATCGTCGCCTGACAGGAGCGTCATGGACCCCATTGAAGTCGCCAAGCGGTACCTCGCCACGTGGGACACCACCAATGCCGCCGACATGCCGAGCCACTTCGTCGAAGGCGGCACGTACACGCCGGCCGGCGAAGCCCCGCTCACCGGTCAGGCGATCGCCGACTACGCCGCGGCGGTGTTCGAGGCGATGCCTGACAGCCGGATGCCGGTCGAGCGAATCTTCGCCGACGGCAACAACGTCTGCGCCGTGTGGACCTACACGGCGACGATGACCGGGGACTACGGCCCGTTCCGGGCCACCGGAAAATCCTTCAGCCTGGTCGGCTGCCACGTCATCGAAGTCGAGGGAGACAAGATCCGATCGGTCGTGTCGCGATGGGACCGCCTCGACATGCTGCAGCAGCTCGGCCTGGTCTGATCCCGGTCAGGGTGTCTTGACGAGGGAGGGCAGGCGGGCGGCCAGCCAGGGCCTGGGTCCCCAGGCGAGCAGGCGGCCCCGGGCGACCGCCGGCCAGGGGCTGGCCCGACCCCAGACGACGAGGTTCAGGGCGACGGGGTCGGCCTTCACGTAGCAGTCGACCCGCCGGTCGGCCCGCTCCGTGACCGTGAGCGCCCGATCCTCGAAGATGAAGTGTCGCGGCCGGGCGCCGCCCAACCGGAGCTCGAAGCAGGCGCGGATGCTTCCGGCAGCCTGGTTCACGAACGCTCTCGGCCCGCCGAACGCCTCCAGCTGACCGAAGGCGACGGCGAGCGGCACGAAGAAGTCATCGATGGCGGCCAACGCGTCGTCGGGCCGCATCGGCCAGCGCAGCCCGTCCGCCCTGGCCACGTCGAAGCCGTGGACGAGGCATTCGGAGAGGATATGGGCGTGTAGCGCCGGCAGCGGGAGGCGCGAGCCGCCCAACCAGTCGTACATGGCGTCGGGCTCGGCGGCATCGATCTCGGGGGCGAACTCGCGGCCGGCAGCCTCGATTCGATCCGCGATCTCCTGCAGGTCCCGGGAGCGCTCGTCGTTCACGAAGTCCCGCGTCAGCCGCCCCAACTCGTCGAAGTCGAACACGGCCGGCAGCGGGTCACGGCGGATGACGCCGAGCTCGAAGACGAAGACGTGCAGCATGTGCACCGCCAGCTCGGCAACCGTCCAAGCCCCCACCGCTGGTCGATCCGGGTGCCGGACGGAGCGGAGAAGGTCGGCGGTGTCCTTCGCCATTCTCGTCGCCGCTGGCGCTACGGGCACGGTGTCCCTCCTCGGTGGTGATGGGCTTCAGGTCATCAGGGCGGCAAGGGCGGCGGGGACCTCGAGGGGGCCGGGGAGCTCCACGCAGCGGCCGTGGCCGGCTCGGGCGACCCGTTCCCCTTCGGCGACTCCACCGGGCGGAGCGAGCACGTGGACCTCGTCGAGGCCGGCGGCGGCGGCGAGCGGGTCGTCGCCGTTGGTGCTGCGGCAGTCCGAGAGAAGGATCGCCACCCGTCGACTGGCGGGGGAGCGGGCCAGCTCGACCCCGGCGGTGCGGAGAGCGAGAGCCACGTCGGTCATCCCGTAGCCGACGAGGGCCAGGAGGTCGTCGACCACCGCCTCGGCGGAACGGGCCTCGGTCTGGCCTTTGACCACGACGGCGTCGTCGGCGAAGGCGATCACGCTGTAGTCGTCATCGGTCCGTTGCGCCACAGCGGCGGCGGCCAGCGCCGCGGCCAGGACGCGGCCGCCACCCATCGAGCCGCTGCGGTCGACCAGCAGGCAGACGGCGGTCGAGCGGCGCGCCCACGCCTCGCCGTGGAGGGCGTCCTCAGTCGGAGGCGTCCGGGCGGCGCGGGCTTCGACTAGGGAGTCGAGACTGCCGTCGAGGTCGATGTCCATGCCTGGCTTCCAGGCGGTGCGGTGCAGACGGCCGGCGCCCGGGCTGGTGGCGGAGGTGAGCGCAGACGACTGGGCGAAGCGGACGAGGACCCGGCCGGCCAGACGGCGGGCCAGCTCCCGCAGGTCGGGTTCCGCAGCCCGGGCGACGTCGACGAGGAGCTCGAGGGCTTCCTGCGGCTCCGCCGGGCTGTCGAGCGGGGACTCCCGAAAGACGCCGGGCTCGGGGGACACCTCCCGGAAGAGGGGTCGGCGACTCAACTGCTCACGGGTGAAGGTGTGTCGGCGCTCCTCGGCGAGCATCTGGCGGACCTCAGGGCCGGCGACCACCCGGCCCCGGGCCAGTTCGGCGGGGCCCGGAACCGGATCGCCTTTTCCCTGGTGATCCTCGGTGCGTTCGGGAGCCGCCACGGCGTCGCCCGCTCCGCCGAACACTTCGGCACAGAGGGCGGCGATCACGTCCTCGGGGCTGCGGCCGTAGGACTCGTGGAGGCGGACCCGACCGCTCAGCGCCGCTCGGGCGGCGTCGAAGGTCACCTCGCCGGAGTGGGGCTCGACCGCCCGGAGGCGGGCCAGGCTCCCCGCCAGGAGCACGAGGTCGATGGCGCCGCGCACCGAGGCGCCGACCCGGACGTCGGGGTGGGTGCGGGTCCTCCGTACGACCTCGACCACCGCGGCCAGCCAGGGGGAGTCGGGCACACCGGAGCGGCGCAGGACGATCTCGCGCTCGTCGTCGGCGCTCTGGTAGCCCATGGACAGGCGGCAGGTGCGGTCGGAAATGGCCGACGAGATGCGAGCGGTGCCGACCGCGTCGAACGGGTTCATGGCGGCGACGACGGCGAAGCCGGGGGCGGCGACGAACGTACCGACCCGGGGCACGTGGAGCTCGCCTTCGGACATCACCGTGATGAGGACGTTCAGCGTCTCCTCGGGAACACGGTTCAGCTCCTCGACGTAGAGGATGGCTCCCTCGCTGGCGGCCCGGACGAGCGGCCCTTCCACGAAGGTGCCGGGGGTGTAGCCCTCGGAGAGCACCCGGCTCGGGTCGTGGTGGCCGATGAGGCGGGCGGGGGTGAGTTCGGCGTGCCCTTCCACCAGTAGGAAGGGAAGTCCGGTGGCCTCGGCCAGGGTGCGGACCAGTGTCGACTTGCCCGTTCCCGGCGGGCCTTCGAGGACGACATGGCGGCCGGCGTCGAGGGCCGCGAGGGTGATCTCGGTCTCCGGCTGGCGGCCGACGATCCGCGCCAGCACCCGGGCCAGGACCTCCGGTCGGGCCACCCCGTCGGTCACGGGGCGAACGCCTCGCTTATGGGTGTGGCCGGGTCAGGGAACGGAACGGAGCCTTCTTCGGCTTCCCGCCGGTGGATCATGGCCGTCCGGCGGAAGGTTACGCAGACGTTGCCGTGCTGGTTCAGCCCCCGGGTCCCGACCTCGACAATCCCGGCCCCGGGACGCGACCGGCTCGGCCGGGTCGAGAGCACCACGCTTTCGGCCCACAGCGTGTCGCCGACGAACACCGGATGCGGGAGCCGGACGTCGTCCCAGCCGAGGTTGGCCAGGACGTGCTGCGTCACGTCGGCGACGGTGAGGCCGGTCACGATGGCCAGCGTCAGGCAGGAGTTGACGAGGACCCCGCCGAACTCCGACCGTTCGCCGCACTGGCGGTTGAAGTGGAGTTGCTGGGTGTTGACGGTCAGCAGCGTGAACCAGGTGTTGTCCGCTTCGTTCACCGTCCGCCCGACGGCGTGCCGGTAGACGTCTCCGACCTTGAAGTCCTCGAAGTACCGGTCGACCCAACCTTCCGTTCCCGGCACAGGTCAGCCCATGACGAGGACGGGCTTGATGGCCGTCCCGTCGAGGGAGTGCTCGGCCGCGGTGTTGATCTCGGCCAGCGGGTACTGGGAGACGATCTCAGCCAGCGGG
Source organism: Actinomycetota bacterium (assembly GCA_040756995.1). Classification (GTDB taxonomy): domain Bacteria; phylum Actinomycetota; class Acidimicrobiia; order IMCC26256; family BP-133; genus BP-133. Next base: position 80,826 of record JBFLYK010000006.1, read on the forward strand.
AAACGGCCCTGGACGATGAGGTCGACCAGCTTGGGGATGAACAGGTCGGGGATGCTGTCGCCCTCGATGATGCCCCTGATCGTCCGGCCGAAGAGGATCGTGTTCATGTCGAAGCTCGCTTCGGTGCCGAGAGCGGCGGCGCCGATGAGGCCGCACACACCGCGCTGGGCCAGGCAGTCGACGGCCTGACGGAAGACCTTGGGCGACGCCGTCGTCTCCAGCGAGTAGTGGGCGCCGCCCCGGGTGATGTCCTGGATGGCTTCAACAACATTGTCGGTGACCGACGGATCGATGGCGCGGGTGGCGCCGACCCGCTTTGCCGCCTCCAGGCGGCTCGGCTTGAGGTCGACGGCCACGATCGTGGTGCAGCCGGCGACATGGGCCGCCATCACGGCGGCGAGCCCGACCGAGCCGACGCCGAAGACGACGATGCTCGACCCGGCGTGGGGGTGCAACGAATTGAGCACCGCCCCGGCGCCGGTCTGGATACCGCAACCGAGCGGGCCGAGCAGTTCCAGGGGCGCGGTACGGTCCACCTTCACGACGTTGCGCTCGTAGGCCAGCGAGTAGGTGGCGAACGACGACTGGCCGAAAAAGTGGCCGTGGACGGGCGTCCCGCCGGCGGACAGCGCGTTGCTCTTGTCGGGACGGGCACCGCTGAAGTTCAGGTCGTACAGCCCGCCGCAGTACGCCGGCGCGCCTTCCTTGCAGGCGACGCAGTCCCCGCAGGACACGAAGCTCAGCACGACGTGATCACCGGGTTGGACCTTTGTCACCGCCGGGCCGACCGCTTCAACTACTCCCGCCCCTTCATGGCCGAGCACGGCGGGCAGGGGTACGGGGTACCACTGGTCACGGCAGATAAGGTCGGTGTGGCACAGGCCGGTGCCTACGACCTTGACCAGGACCTCGTCGGCCCGGGGCTCGGCTAGGTCGAGCTGGGTGACCTCGAATGGCTCTGACTGGGCGCGCGCCACGGCGGCGGTGATCTCCATGGGGCTCCGACCTCCTCGATGGTTCCTGGGCCGCAGTGTGGGCTCGCTGCAGAGCGGATACTTCGTCTCCACAGGCCCAAGTGACGCAGCGTTTTCGTACGGCCCGAGCGAGGCCGGTTGCCGGCGGGGCGCACACGATGTCGTCATGTACATGCCATCGCCCTACGAAGCCGTCCTCCGCAAGCTGGTGGTGGCGGCCGCCGACTCGAAGCTGGCCGAGGCCGCTCCCCGGCTCTTTGCCGACGACGCCGTCCTCCACGTTCCCGGGGCGAGTCTCCTGGCCGGCGACCACCGCGGGCCGGCGGCCATCGCCGAGGGCTACTTCCGCCGCCAGCGGGACCTGGCCGGCGGCGTGCTGACTGTGGAGCCCGTCCGGCTCGACGTGCGCGACACGCGCGGCGTCCTCGTCTACAACGTCCGGGCGCAGCGGGACGGTGAGGTCCTCGAGGACCGACAGGTCGGGGTGTTTCGCCTCGGCCGCGGCAAGATCCAGGAGGGCTGGATCGAGTGTTCCGACCAGGAGCGGTTTGACCGCTTCTTCTCCTGAGGAGCCCCACCATGTATTACGACCGGGCGGGCACCGCCATCTGCGAGACATGCTGGAAGCGCTACTGGGCCGACGAGGAGTACCGCCTCCTGGCCCGGAGCGACGTGGGGGAGTGGACCGTGGCGGCCTGGTGGGCCGGCGTCGACGACGGCGCGACCGGCGAACCACGCGTCTTCCGCACCGGGCTGCTCTCCAAGCCTCGTCAGGGCGGGACGGCCTCACCCCTGGTCCAGGAGTGGCGCCACCGCAGCGCCGATGAGGCGGTCGCCCATCATGACGCGCTCGTGGCGCGGCTGAGTGGCGAGGACACCGCCGCGCCGTCGCCGCCGGCCGCCGCCGGCCACAGCTGCGACTGCCACTAGCCCGGTGCTCGTCGGTCTGCAGTTCCACTCCGAGCTCGTCGGCCCCTCGCTGGTCCTGGGAGTGGTCGAAGCGGGCATGTACGGATTGCTGGCCATCGCCCTGGTGCTGACCTTCCGGGTGAGCCGGACTGTGGCCTTCGTCCACGGAGGGCTCGCCATCCTCGGCGCCGTGGGCTATTGGCTGCTCACCTATCCGCCGAGCTTCGCCATACCGTTTTCAATCGAGCCCTATAGTCTCCCGGGGCGCCGCCTCGAGCTACCCGGTCTCGTGGCCCTGCTGATCGTGGTCGGGGTGGGGACGGTGCTCGGTGCCGGGTACGGTCGGATCGTCACCGGCCGGCGGATGAGCCAGCTGTCGCGGCCGATGCTGACCACGTTCTCGATCGGGATCATGCTCCTGCTCGCCGGGATCGTGACCGACGTCTTCTACATCCAGCCCGACGCCATTCCCAAGAGCCCGTTCGGGCCGTCGCAGTTCTGGGTCCTGGGGTGGTACCTGTCGGTGCACCGGATCGTCAGTGTGGCGACGGCCGTCGCCTTGATGCTGGCTCTGGCCTTCGTGCTGACCCGCACGAGGTTCGGCGTTGACGTCCGGGCCATCGCCGACGACATCGAGGCCAGCCAGTGGGCGGGGGTGAATCTCCGCCGGACGGGAACGATGGTCTACGCCGGTGCCGGCGGGATCGCCACCCTGGCGGGCGCCCTGATGGCCCCGATGATCGGCCCCGATCCCTTTTCGGTCTTCTTCCTCTTCCTCAGGGCGCTGACAGTGGCCGTGGTGGGCGGGTTCAGCAGCTTCACCCTGGCGCTCGGAGGCGCGGTGGTACTGGGCCTGGTCGACACTGCGCTGCGGACCGGCCTCGTGGGACGTAGCACGCTCGGTCAGCGGGAGATGGTCATCATGGCCATCATCTCCCTCGTGGTCGTGGTGGTGGCCCGACGGCGACCGGTGCTGGAGCTCGTGGACGAGTCGATATGAGCGTCGGCACAGCTTCGGCCGCGCCGCCGTCCCGAACCGCACTCGTCCGCCAGACGTGCACCCAACCCGGGTATCTCGTCCTGGGGATAATGGCCTTGGCCTGGGTGTTCGCGTTCGCCAACTACTGGATCTTCATCGTCTCGTCCGCTCTCGTCATGGCCATCGCGGCGCTGGGTTTGATGGTGGTCGTCGGATGGAACCGGGAGATCTCACTCGTGCACGGCGCGTTGGTGGGCACCGCCGTGTATTGGTTCGGTTACCTGTACCGTGACCGGCCAGGTGGCTTCGGATGGCCCTTCCTGACGGCGGCGGCCGCCACCGTCGTGACGCTGGCGGCGTTGATGGCTTTGGTTTCGCTCATCTGCGTCAAGCTGCCGGGGATCTACGTGATGGTGTTGACGCTGGGTCTGCAGATGCTGCTGGATCAGACGGTCTTTGCCAGCCCGACGCTGACGGGCGGAGTCGTGGGCGACGTCCAAACGCCCCGCCCGCACCTGCCGGGGCTGAACCTGGAGTCCGACCGCAGCTTCTATTTCCTCGTCCTCACCTGCCTGGCGATCGTCTTCCTCCTCCTCGCCCGCCTCCGATTCTCCCGCTACGGGCGGGCGCTGCTGTTGGTCGGCACGAGTCGCCACGCGGCGGCCGCGGTGGGAATCTCGCCATGGCGCTACAAGATGTTCGCCTTCGTCGTATCGGGGGTGCTGGCCGCGGTGGCCGGGGTGCTCTCCGCCATCCTGTTCCGGTCGGTTCCTCCGCCCGGGAACTACACCACGCTCGCCTCACTGTCGTTGCTGGCCATCCCGGTACTGGCCGGGTTCGATTCGCGGCTGGCCGTCATCGTCGTGGCGATCGGCTTCGGCCTGGCTCCTCAGGGCCTCGAACGCTTCCACATCAATGTCTTCGTCCTCGGCGGTGCCGGGATCATCGCCGGCATCCTGCTCGGAACCCGCGGTCTCGGCGGACGGGCCGCCAGCCTCTACGAGCGCGTCATACGCCCCGATCTGTCCACCCGCCGCCAAGCTCGGATCGAGGCCCGCTGCGGCACCGCCGCAGCAACGACGAAGGCCCGGGCCCTCGAGACCCTGAACCGCTACCTCCCTGATCGGCCGGCGGCCGGAGTCGCGCTGCGCGCCACCGACATCGCAGTGAGCTTCGGCGGGGTCCGTGCCCTCCAGGGTGTGTCCCTGACGGTTCCGAGCGGTTCGTTCGTCGGGCTGATCGGCCCCAACGGCGCCGGCAAGACGACGCTCTTCGACGTGGTCAGTGGCCTGCAGCGACCCGAGCGGGGCACCGTTTCCCTCTTCGGCGAGGATGTCACCCAGCGGCCGGCCTGGCATCGTTCCCGCCTGGGGCTCACCCGCACCTTCCAGACGCCGCGCGTCATGCCCGATCTGTCGGTGGCCGACAACCTCCTGGCGGGCAGCTACCTGCGCTCCGATGGCGGCCTCCTGGCCACGGTGGCCGGTTGGCCGGCCGCCTGGCGTACGGTCCGCCGGGCGGAGGAGGCCGCCTGGGCGCTGGCCCAACTCCTGGAGATCGACGCCTACTGGGAGGAGTTGGCCGGTTCACTGCACTTCTCCGTGCGACGGCGGATCGAGATAGGCCGGGTCCTCCTGTCCGGACCACGGATGTTGCTGCTCGACGAGCCCGGTGCCGGCCTCGATCCGGTGACCACCGCCCGGCTGTTCCAGCTGCTGAAAGAACTGCACCAGAGCCTGCACCTCACGGTGCTCCTCGTCGAGCACTACGTCCCCGTCGTGGTCGAGACCTGCGACGTCATCCACGTCCTGGACGAAGGACGCATTCTCGCCAGCGGTACACCCGACGAGATCGTCCGACACGCCGGGGTCCGGGACCGCTACCTCGGCGGCGACCACCCCGACCTGGTGGTGGGCGGCGCATGAGACTCGACGTCGAGGGTCTGGAAGCCGGCTATGCCGGTCTGCCCGTGTTGTTCGGCATCGACTTCGCCATCGGCGACGGCGAGCTCGTGGCCATGCTCGGCCGCAACGGCGCCGGGAAGTCGACCCTGCTGAAGACGATCATCGGCACCGTGCCGGCCACGGCGGGAGCGATCCGTTTCGAGGGGCGGCTGATCAACGGCATGACGCCGCACGAGCGGGTGCTCGCCGGAATCGCCTTCTCGCCCGAGGGTCGGCGGGTTTTCCCGCGCCTCACGACCCGCGAGAACCTCGTCGCCGGTGCCCGTGGCCTGCCGACCGGGGACGTCGACCGGCAAGCCGAAGCGATCTACGAGCTCTTCCCGTTCCTCGAAGCCCGTCGTCACCAACGGGCCCGCACGCTGAGCGGCGGCGAGCAGCAAATGCTCTCCATCGGGCGAGCGCTCATGTCCCGGCCCCGGCTTCTCCTCGTCGAAGAGCCGTCCCAGGGCCTGGCCCCGGTGATGCTCGAACAGGTCTACACCGCTCTCCGAACGCTCTCCGACCGAGGATTCTCCGTACTCGTCGTCGAGCAGTACCAGAAGTACCGGACCGGCTTCGCCGACCGGGTGCTCGAGCTCGACAAGGGCCTCCTCGCCCCGTCGAGGGCCTACCGGTAGGCCTCTCGCCTCGCGCATGACCCCCGGCACCTCGTGGCGCCGGGGGTCATGCTGCGTGAGGGGGAATTTCAGAGCTGCTGCAGGATCACGGTGTGGGTCCCGACCCGAGTGTCGACCGTGAGCGTGTCGCCGGCGGGCTCGACCTCGCCCTGGCTCTGACCATCGATGGTCAGCCGGTAGCGGGCGCCGGGCAGCAGGTTCGTCACCCGGAACGACGTCGGGTCACCGAGCTTCTCGGTGTCACAGGAGGTGATGGCCACCACCAGCGACTTCTCGGCCGCATCCCAGAAGGCCTGCCGGGGCCGGACGGTGGGGTAGTCGACGCCTTCCACCGTCGGTTCCCGGAACTTGGCCAGGTTTGGGGCGTTGAACAGCCGGGCCCACTGGCCAGGTTCCGTGATGGTGAAGGCCGGCATGATCCAGTCGTTGTACTGGGCCCGGGGCCACGGCTCCTCGAGGGCGAAGTGGTGGTAGAACTCGCCCCGCTCGACGTCCCACGTCGGTTGGTACTGCTTCATGGCCCAGGACCGCAGGCCCGCCGTTCGCTCGTCGTCGCCCAGCTCCCGGCTGGCCGACAGGGCGGTGATGGTGGCGTACGGGTAGTCGTCTTCCATGCCGGGCAGGCCGATCATGAAGGCGCTTCCGTCGCCCTGGGGAGTGAAGAAACGGCTCATGGCGCCGTCGTACATCCGCTCGAAGAGGCGCCGGTCGAGCGGCAGACCGTTCCAGATGGTGCCCATCCAGTTGTAGGCGAACTGGTGCTCTTCACCGTGGAGGTTGATGTCGGCCGACATGTCGTAGAGCAGCGTGTACCACTCGATGGGGCCGTCACCGACGCCGCCGCCCACGTAGTTCTCCCGGAAGTACCGCTTCCAGTTCTGATAGGCGAGGCTATGTTGCGTGCCGTGGGTGGCGTCGAAGAGCTTGAGACTGAGTCCGGTCAGGTTGTTGCACCACCCGTAGGACTTGGTCACCTCGCAGGACAGACCGGTCCACGTGTTGTAGAACTGGTCGGCGATCAGCTCGTTGAGCTTGACGTAGTCGTACTCGAAGACGAGCGAGTCGTCGTAGGTCACCTTGAACGGCTGGTCGTACTTGGCGTTGCCCGACACGTAGGCGTAGAAGCCGAGGACGAGATCCAGGTAGCCCTTGTACATCACGTTGCAGCTGCCGTTGCCCCGTACCGGGTCGGGGTCGTACTCGAAGGGCTCGAGCCCGTTGGCGGCCCAGCCCGGCGCGTCGTACTTGCCCTTGAACCCGGCCGGGATCATCAGGTCGTACCAGAAGTCGGGGTAGTTGTCGCGGTCGGGGTCGGCGCCGCGCCGCTCGATCCAGTCGAACAGCGACCAGTACTCGAGGAAGCGTTGGGCGGTGAAGTCGAGGATCTTCGTATACAGCTCGCGCCAGGCCGGGGTCTGGTCGGCCATGATCCCGAGGGCGAACGTCAGGTACGTCAGGTCGTAGCGGTAGTAGTTCCCGATGGGGGCGCCGGTCAGGTTGTCCCACGAGGCGTGGGGGGCGTCGTCCTTGAACCAGGTGCCGCCGAAGTCGACCCGTCGGTTGAGGTAGGCGAGCCACCCCATAGCCTCATCGGTGAGGACGGGCTTACCGGGGACGATGTCGGTGATGGCCCGGACCTTGAACGGCGAGGACCCGCTCGCGGAGAACGGGACGGCGGAATCGTCGGTGCCGGACTTCTTCATGGCCAGCTGGTATTCCCAATGGGGTACGTGCGGGGACTCTCCCGTCGTCATGCGGCCTCCTGCTTCTCGACGGACTGGGTGGCCCCGAGTTTCGAATAGGGACCGGGCACGGTCCTCGACCCCGCAGGACCAATCGAGGCCGCCGACCCGTCCTTCCGACCGTTCGAGCCGAATCGCCGGCCGGGCATTCGTCCGGACAGGACGTCGTCCCTGCTCCGAGGAGGCGCGACCATCGTCGGTGTGATCGGTCATTTCGGAGGCGTCCCGATGGAGGAGGCCCTGGTGCCGCTGGTCAGCGGCCTGGGTGCCGGTCTGCTGCTGGTGCGCGCCTCGGTGGCGCGTTGGCGGAGGTGGCGCGGGGCGGCGGGCTCTACGCCTTGCGGCGCTGCCGGGACTTCGAGGCCAGGCGTTCGGCGGTCCGGGTGAAGACCTCGTCGGTGTAGCGCTCCATGGCTTCGGCCAGGGCGGCGTCGGCCGCGGCCTGGGCCCGGGGCCGCATCCGGGCGATGACGGCCGCCACCCGTTCCGTGTCTTCGGGCGGCATGCCGGCGTCCACGAAGTCGCGCCACAGGTGCTCGTTGACGAACGACACGCACTTCTTGGCCACGTCGTCCATGGCCCGGGCGATGTCGGCCGCCACCTCCACCATGGCCCGGGGCGGGAAGCCCTCGGCCAGCAGCTCGAGGCCGACGTCGAAGAACCGCGGGTTGTTGATGACGACGTCATCACCGTCGACCTTCGCCAGGCCGGTCTCCACCGCCCGGGCCGCCGCCACCTCGTCGCCGCCCAGCAGCTCCCGGAACCGGGCGGCCGGCAGCCGGCGCGGCCCCTCCTCCTGGTAGGGAGCGGTGATGACCTCCTCCAGGCCGAGCACCGAACCGAGGTCGCGCTGCTCCTCCCAGGCCTCGACCAGTTCGCGGATGGCGGCCAGCGGGTAGCCGCGGCCGAGCATCCGCAGCACCAACCGCAGGCGGCGCAGGTGGTCCGGACCGTAGACGCCGACCCGGCCTCGCCGCTCCGGCGGCGGCAGCAGCCCCCGGTCCTGGTACACCCGTACGTTGCGGACGGTCGTGCCCGCCGCCCGGGCCAGTTCATCGATGGTCAGGAGCTCTTGGTCGGTCATCGTTCCTTCGAGGATAGGGTCGGTCAGTCGGGGAGGACGACCTCTCCGGCGGCGACCCGGGCGGCCACCGCTTCGGGGAAGACGTTGCGCATCAGGTACAGGTCGCGGAACATCGGCCAGTCCGGGGCGAACTCCTTGGAGTAGCGCTCGAAGTACAGCAACTGCTTGATGATCAGCTGCAGCTCCTTCGGAGTCCCGGCGCCGCCGGCGTAGGCCCCCATGGTGCGGATGATCTCGGCCAGCAGCGACGCCATCGGCACTTCCCCGAGGCCGGCGTCGAACATCGGCCCGAAGATCATCTTCATCCGGTCGCCGATCTCCTCGTCGGTGCCGGCGTCGGGTGGAAACACGCCGACGCGCTTGTAGGCCCGGGCGACGCGGGTGAAGTCGTTGTCGATGGCCGACGTCGCGAAGAAGTCCCGCATGGCCTGCTTCCAGTCGTCGGTCAGTTCGCCCATGATCCCGAAGTCGAGGAAGGCGACCCGCCCGTCGTCGAGGACCCAGATGTTGCCGGCGTGGACGTCGCCGTGGAACGGGCCGTGCAGCAGGCAGGCCTCCATCCACACCTTGACGCCTCGGCGCATGGAGAGCTTCCCGTCGCCGTTGCGGGCCCGCACGGCGGCGAAGTCGTCGATCGGCACACCGAAGAGCCGCTCCATGCAGATGACATGGGGGCCGCACCACTGCCAGTACACCTCGGGGGCCGTGACGGCGGCGTTGTCGCCGAAGTGCCAGATGCGGTCCCGGAAGCGGGCCTGGCGCTCGGCCTCGAGCCGGAAATTCAGCTCGTTGAAGGTCACGACGTGGAGGTCCTCGATGGCGCCCGACACGTTGGCGTCGCGGGCGAAACCGGAGAACCGCTCGACGAGCCGCATGAGGCGCCACTGGATGCGCAGGTCGGCGGTGACTGTGGCCGTCAGGTCGGGCCGCTGGACCTTGACCACCGCCTGGCGCCCGTCGGGCAGCACGCAGCCGTGCACCTGGGCGACCGACGCCGCCGAGAGCGGCTCGTCCTCGAACGAGGCGAACAGCTCACTGACCGGCCGGCGCAGATCCTGCTCGATCACCGCCTTCACGGTGGCGACGTCGAGCGGGTCGACGGCGCGGATGCAGCGCCGGGCGGAGTCCGACAGCACCGCCGGGCAGATGCTGGGGGAGGAGCCCAGCAGCTGGCCCAGCTTGATGAACATCGGCCCGAGGGACAGCAGTCCGTCGACAACCCCGTCGGCCACCGCCGCTCGCCAGAGCCCCCGCCGGCGGTCCAGGATCCAGCGGCCCAGCGCCCGCACGACGCACAGCACCATCACCCCGCCGATGGTGAAGAACCGGCGGACCTCGGCCGGCCCGAAGGCCTGCAGCCGAGGCGGCTGGTCGGCGGGCGTGGCTGCCTCAGAGCTCAGCGTCGGCCACCCAGCTCCCGTGGAATCCGAACGGCACCCGCTGCGGCAGCGTCACCGTCGCCACCGGCGAGGCGGCGAAGTCGCTGGCGTCGAGGATCACGAGATCGCTGCCGTCCCGGCCGGCGTCGTAGACGTAGGTCAGCACGTAGCCGTCGTCCTCCCCGGCATCGTCGGAGGCGGGGACGAAGACGCCTTCGCCGGGCACCCGGCCGGCGCCGAAGCTGTGCTCCTCGGTGGTGCCCGACAGCAGGTCGTACTTCACCAGGTTGGTCTCCAGAGCGAAGCCGTCGGCCCCCGGCCTGGTGTGGACGGCGTAGCCGAAGCGGGCCGGCCGGCCCACCCGCCGCTCGTCGACCCGCGGGAACTCCACCGACCGGTCGTCGACCGTCTCCTCCTTCACCGTGCCGGCGGCGACGTCGACCGTCCAGCGGTGCAGGGTGGTCGGCTCGAAGGCGTCCTGGGTGTCGCGCCACAGGTGCGGGTAGCGGGCGACGTCGATCTCGAGATGGCCGGGCCGGCGCTCGGTGGCGTTGAGGACGTGGAACACATAGCAGGGCTCGACATCGAACCACCGCACATCGGCGTTGCCGCCGCCACGGGGCATGATCCCGATCCGGGCGCCGTAGTCGTCGCTCCACCGGTAGGGCATGGTCTTGGCCATCAGCAGCGACGGGTCGCAGACCACCGGCAGGTCCATGAACACCACCGAGTGCTCGGTGATGGCGAAGTCGTGGATCATCGTCGGGCCGGGCACCGTGATCTCCTCGCTCTGCACGAGGTTTCCGGCGGCGTCGGCCCGGTGGTAGGTGAGCAGCGGCGGGAACACGCCGTAGCCGAAGAAGTGCAGTTCGCCGGTGACCGGACAGCGCTTGGGGTGGGCGGTCATGGCGGTGGTCAGCCGGCCGCCGAAGTCGAACGGGCCGACCGTGTCGAGTTCCGGGGTCACCTCGGTCGGCGGCCGGTTCTCGACCAGGGCCAGGATCTTCCCGCCGTGGGCGATCACGTGGGTGTTGGCGATGTTGGCCTCGAGGTCCAGCATCCCGTTCTCGCCCACGATGCGCCGCCCGGCCTCGAACGACTCGGTGCGCACCCAGCGGTTGCGGTACCAGTTGGCCCGTCCGCCCTTGAGCTCCACACCGTGCAGCATCCCTTCACCGAAGAACCAGTGACCGGGATCGCCGCTCCTCGGGTTGGGGCCGTTGCGGAGGTAGCGGCCTTCCAGCGCCGAAGGGATGGCACCGTCGACGGGCAGGTCGTAGGCGGTGGCCTCGTCGGCCACCGGAGCGAAGTTACCCTGCAGATAGAACTTGGTCACGGCGCTCCCACCTCCACTCGCTCCACCCGGGCCTTCACATGCTTGTGCCAGGGGGTGCCGGCCAGCCAGTCCCGGTCCTCGGAGGCGGTCAGCTCGTTGGGGGCGACGCCGACGACGACCGGCCGCCCGTCCTCATCGGGATAGCTGACGCCGTACCCGTTGGGGAGGATGATGTGGCCGGGTTGCATGGCGTCGGTGATCTCCACCGGCGCCACGGCCCGGCCCCGCTTGGTGATCACGGCCACGGGGGCGCCGTCCTCGACGCCCAGAGCGGCGGCGTCGGACGGGCTCATGTGGAGCGCCCCCTCCCGATCGCTCTTGCGCCAGTCGGGGTCCCGGAAGATCGTGTTGGCGGAGAAGGCCCGGCGCGACCCGGCGGTGAGCACGAAGGGGAACTCGTCGTCGGGCGCCGGGGCGGGCTCGTTGCGCAGCCCGGCCAGCTCCTCGAGCAGTTCGGGGATGACCAGCGAGAAGCGGTGGTCGGGCTTCTCGACGTACTTCCAGACATCGGCGTAGTCGTCGACGCTGAACTCGACGCCCGACCGGCCGTTCAGGATGGCCTCGAACAGCGTCTCGCCGAGGAACGGCACGTCGCCTTCGTGGCCCGCCCGGCGCACGGCGTCGGCGTTCATCATCGTCTGGCGGTGGGCCAGCGCCCACAGCACGGCGGCGGCCGCCGCGCCGTCGGGCAGCGTGGGGCCGAGCACGGCGTAGAGCGCCAGCGGCCCGAAGCCCAGCTCGTCGACGGTGACGCCGACGCCGTACTTCGAGAAGTAGGCGCCGGCGAAGCCCAGCCGGCCGCCGGTCTCCAGCGCCTCCCGCAGCGGCGCCAGCTCCTCGTCGGTCAGGTATCCCATGGCCCGGGCGACCCGGAAGTGGATCTCCGGCTCGGGCAGCGTGCCGGGCAGCGGGTCGAGCAGCGGCTTGCGGAGGTGGAAGTAGTTCCGGGGGAACTCGAAGTTGAAGTAGGTGCACTCCCACTTCTCGTACTGCGACGCGGCGGGCAGCACGTAGTCGGCGCAGGCGGCGGTCTCGGTGAAGGCGACGTCGATGACGACGGAGAACTCCAGCGCCCGGATGGCCTCCCGCATCCGCTGGCTGTCGGCCAGGGAGTGCGCCGGGTTGGTGGCCTCGACGACCATGGCCCGGAACCGCTTCGGATGGTCGGTGAGGATCTCGTCGGGGATCACGTTGCAGGGGATCATCCCGGCCATGATCCGGCTGCCGGTGACCGGCGAGACCTCGGGTGTGTCGGGCCCGCAGAAGACCCGCTCCAGGTCGAGCATCGAGGAGTGGACGGCCATCCCGCCCGGCTTGGCGAAACTGCCGACCAGGATCCACATCAGCTTGTGCAGATAGGAGTTGAGCGTGGAGTGGGGGATCTGCTCGATGCCGAGTTCCTCCAGCGTCGAGACGCTGCGGGCCAAGGCGATGCGCCGCACCACGGTGCGGACCTGCTCCTCGGGGATGCCGGCCCGGGTGCAGAAGTCGCTGATCGGCACCTGCTTGAGTTCGGTGAGGAGCTCTTCGGCCCCGGTGGTGTGCTCGGCCAGGAACTCGTGGTCGACGAGGTCCTCCTCGACCAGTACGCCGAGCATGGCGGCGTAGAGGAAGGCGTCGGCCCCCGGCCGCACGACGAGGTGATGGTCGGCCAGCGCCGCCGTCTCGTTGCGGACCGGATCGACGACGATCAGCGTCCGGTCGGGGTCGTTGTTGATGGCCTTGAGGATCGTGCGGGCCCGGTGGAAGCCGTGCGACTGCCAGGCGTTCTTGCCCAGCAGCATGACGACCTCGGCGTTCTCGAAGTCCCCGCTGGAGTGGCCGCCGCACAGGGCGAGATCGACGAAGAACTCGCCGCCCTTCTCCTGGGCCAGGGCGGTGGAGCGGAACTTCGAGCCGAGGCCGGCGTAGAAGGCCAGCCCGTAGGAGCCGCCGAGGTGGTTCCCCTGCCCACCGGCGCCGTAGTAGAGGATCGACTCGCCGCCGTGGCGATCGATCACGCCCTGGAGGCCGGCCGCCACCTCGGCGATGGCCGTGTCCCAGTCGACCGCCTCGTAGGTACCGTCCGGCCGGCGCCGCATCGGCGACGTCAGGCGGTGGCGGCCGTTCTGGTAATGGTCGAGCCGCAGCGCCTTCTGGCACGTATAGCCCCGGGAGGCGGGGTGGGCCTTGTCGCCCCGGATCCGTTCGAAGCGGCGCCCGTCCTCACCGCCCCGGCGGACCTCGATGCCGCAATTGATGTAGCAGAGGATGCAGGCCGTCTGTTCCCACTCACCCGCCTCTGGCGATCCCGCAGCGTCCATCGTGCCCCCCATCGTCTCCATGGGTGATTGTTACAATGATCGATGTCATAGTGTCAATGGCCGGTGTCCCGGCGGACAGGGGACTACCGTCTGGAGCCGATGACAGATGACGCGAGCACCGGAAACGTCGGCGGGGCCATCGGCCGGCCCCCGCCCGTCATCCGGGGCGCCTGCCTCCTGTTGCTGGTCACCGGGTTCGCGTCGGTGATCTTCAGCGCACCGGTGGTGCTGAATCCGGCGGCCGCCCGCTGCCATCTCTCCCGGACCTGGATCGAGCAGGTCAACGACGACAAGAAGGACTGGAACAACGTCGACCTCGCCGGGCGCAAGGCCGACGATGTGCCCTGCGAGGAGGCCATCCCGCTGGCCGACGGGATCCGCACCAAGGAGAAGGACCCGGCCAAGACGGCGACGGTGCCGGGCGAGTCGGCCTTGAGGATCCAGAACGTGGTGGCCGTGCTGCTCGGCCTCGGCCAGGCGACCGCCGGCTTCTTCGTGCTGCGCACGCTCAGCCGTCAGGCCCGCAACATGGCCCTCGGCTTCAGCGGTGCCAGCATCATCCTGCAGGTTCTCGGGATCATCTCCCTCGGCGTGTTCGCCTTCGTCGTCTACGCCTTCGCCTTCAGCCCCGCCAGCCGGGAACTCTGGCCGAAACAGCCGCGGCCCACCTCCGGGCCGCCGGCGGAATGATCACAGCCGGCGACGAACCGGATCCATGGCTGACCAACCCGGGCCCGTCTACCGGTCGGCCGGACCGAACCGGATGGCGGCGTGGGTCGTTCTGCTCTTGACCATCGGGCTGGCCGTCGGCATCAACGCCGGCGGCGGGCCGTCGATCGCGACCGGCATCATCGGGGCGATCTGCCTCGTCATCGCCTTCCTGGCGCTGTCGTCGTTGCGGTTCCACGTGCGGGCCGAGCCGACCCAACTCGTGGTGTGCTCCGGCGGGCCGACCCGGCGGATCCCCTGGTCGGACGTCAAAGGGTTCGGCGTCGACGAGAAGCGGGGCCGCAACATCTACGTCGTCGTGGACGGCGACCGCCGGATACTGCTGCCGATCCCCGACGTCCGCACCGGGCGGGTGACCGCCGCCCAGGTGCGCGACGAGCTGCAGCGCTACTGGAAGGCCCATCGCCGACGCTGACAATTCATCGGCTGTTGGTTTTCGGGTCAAGGGGCGGGGGATCAGCCTAGGGAGGACGGAAGGGAGACGTCATGAAGCGCGCGCTCCGTACGACGATCCTCGGCCTCACGCTGCTCATCGCCGCCGGCTGTGGCAGTGATGACACGACCGCCGGCCAGACCAGCGGCACTCAGCAGGGCGAGATCCAGGGGAAACCGACTCTCATCTGCGGGACGGGCGAAGACACCAAGCCCACGCCGACCGGCATCGCCCAGCTCGATCAGCCGTCGGGCGGCATCACCGGCGCCGGCTCGTCGTTCGTCGCCCCCCTGATGACCGCCTGGGCCGGCCAGTTCGAGCAGGAGCTGGGCGCCGAAGTCCGCTACGCCAGCGTGGGCTCCGGTGCCGGAGTCGCCCGGATCAGCGAGGGAAGGGTCGACTTCGGCGCCACCGACTCGCCCATGACCGATGAGGAGCTGGCGGCGGCGGACGGGACCATCCTCCATGTTCCCCTCGTGTTCGGCGCGGTCGTCCCCGCCTACCACGTCCCCGGCCAGAAGAGCGGCCTGCACTTCACCGCTGATGTCCTCGGCAAGATCTTCACCGGTCGGATCACCAGGTGGGACGACCCGGAGCTCGTCGCCCTGAACCCGGAGGCGAAGCTCCCCTCGACCCCGATCGCCGTCGTCCACCGCTCGGACAGTTCCGGCACCACGGCCATCTTCACCGGCTATCTCACCAAGACCAGCCCGAGCTGGGTCGAGGCCCTGCCGGCCGACAAGCGGTCGGGTCGGGAGGTCCCGTGGCCGGTCGGCAACGCCGGGAAGGGGAATGAGGGCGTCGCCGCGGTCGTGAACGAAACCGAAGGGGCGATCGGCTACGTCGAGCTGACCTATGCCCTTTCCACCGGCCTCGAGGTCGGCTTCGTCCAGAACAAGTCCGGGAACTTCATCCAACCCTGTGCCGAAACCGTCACCGCCGCCGCCCGGGACATCGCCATCTCACCCGACCTCCGCCTGGACCTGACTGACACGCCAGGCGTCCACGCCTATCCGATCAGCGGGGCGGTCTGGGCGCTGGTCTACGAACGGCAACAGGACGCCACCCGGGCCAACACCCTGGTCAACTTCCTGGCCTGGGCGTTGGACGTCGGGCAGACCAAGGCCCGGGCCCACAATTACGCGCCGCTGTCACCCGAAGTGCGGGCGCTGGCCCTCGACCAGGTCAAGAAGATCACCCTCGACGGGCAACCGATCGCCCGGTGAGTTACGGCTTGCGGGCGGTGACGACCAGGGCGGTGGAGCGGAAGACCACCCCGTCGGGCGTCTCGTGGGCCTCCATGGTGACCCGGAGATTGTCGAGCCCCCGGGCCTTCGTCGCCTCGTCCAGGTCCTCCAGCATCATCTGAACCGGCCTGAGCCCGACGACGAAGCCGTAGGCGTCGCCGGTGTCGGACCCGACGTTGAAGGGCTGCTCCGAGCGGGCGAAGGCGACATCGGTGAAGCCGGCCTCGGACAGGATCTTCCCGGTGTGGCCCTGATCGGCCAGGGAGAACGGCCCGGGGGCACCGGGCGGGGGCGTCGGCAGGTCCCGTCCGAGCGCCAGCGCACCCTGCAGCGCGGTGATCCACTCGTTGTCGGGCACCGGACCCCACAGGAGCATGGCCAGCCGGCCGCCGGGGCGGAGCGCAGAGGCGATGTTGGTGAAGGCGGCCACCGGATCGGCGAAGAACATCGCGCCGAAGCGGCTGATGACGACGTCAAAGGCCTCGGGCGGGAAGGGGTACACCTGGGCGTCGCCGTGCTCGAAGCGAACGTTCTCCAACCCCTCGTCGTTGGCCAGTTGCGCCGCCAGGGCGAGCATCGGCCCTGACAGGTCGACGCCGAGTACCTGGCCGCGTTCCCCGGCGGCCCGGGCGGCGTCCCGGCTGGTGAGCCCGTTCCCGCAGCCGATGTCGAGGACCCGCTCGCCCGGGGCGATCGCCGCCGCGGCCATCAGTCGGGCGTGGTGGGGGCTGATCGTGGCGTCGAGGCGGGCCTGGTGCGTGGCCCAGTACTCGCCGTTGGGCCCGTCCCACTCCTCGGCCTGCTCGATGTTGACGATCTGGCTGGTCATCGCCGGAATCCTACCGAGTTTGCCGCAAAGCACGCCCTTGCGGGGTCTCGACATTCAGGTCAGATTGTTTCTTTCGCAAACTGCGGCGCTGAGGTAGGGTCCCCGTAGACCTACTTGCACGCCGGGTGACCGGTTCGGAACAGGGGGCTCCGATGGCGACCGCTCGAACTCTCGAGCCGCCGCGCCAACGACGCACGCAGGAGGAGCGCAGCGCAGAAACGCGCAAGCGCCTGCTCGACGCGGCGATCGAGTGCCTCATCGAGCTCGGCTACGCCGCCACCACCACGGCGGTGGTGGCCGAGCGGGCCGGTGTCTCTCGGGGTGCCCAGCTGCACCACTATCCGACCAAGGCCGACCTGTTAGCGGCCGCTGTCGACCACCTGTCCACCCGCCTCGGCCATCAGCTCGCTGTAGAGGCCGATCGGCTTCCCCAGGGCGGAAGTCGGCTTTCCGCCGTGGCCAATACGCTGCTCCGGGGCATTCGCGATCCGCTGTTCCTGGCCTGGGTCGAGCTGCGGGTGGCCGCCCGGACCGATCCGGAGCTGCGAGCCGCCCTCGCTCCAGTCGAGAAGCGACTTCGGGACGGGGTGGACCAGATGCTGCGGCGGCTGTTCGGCCCGGCCGCGGCCAACGCGAAGACCTACAACGACGTGGTGGCGCTCTCCATCACCTTCTTCGAGGGCCTCCTCCTCGAGCGCGCCGCGTCGACGGACTCCCCCCGGGTGCGTCAGCAGCGGGAGACCGCCACGATCGAGGCCTGGAAGCACCTCGCGCTCGGCGCGCTGCAGCCCCAGAGCGAGAACCGCTGATCTTCTTTACAAGCCGGATGGACTGTTTGTAGGATCCCGGGGTCGGTGTCCGCACCGAGTGGGGGGGCCATGCAGCGAGCGTGGACGACCGTAGGGACCGGGCGGGCGGAACGCCCCGCGGCGGCGCCCGGACAGGCGCTGACGGAAGCCGGCGAAATGGCCTGGCTGACTGCAGTGGTGTTCAAGGAGGCGATCACCCGCCCGGTCGGCTACTGGGGGGCCTTGCGGGATCAGCTGTTCTCCATCCTCAAACTGTGCTGGTTTCCGATGGCCGTGGCCACCACGGTCTTCGGGCTCGGCGCCCCCGGCCTACAGGCCCTCAACCTCTTCTCGCAGCTGGGGGTACCGGACCGCATCGGATCGTTCTTCGTCATGGCCAGCATCCGCGAGTTCGCTCCGTGGATCAACGCCATGGTCGTGGCCGGCGTGGTCGGCACGGCCGTCACCGCCGATCTCGGCGCCCGCAAGATCCGGGACGAGATCGACGCCCTGGAGGTCATGGGTGTCGATCCCGTCCGCACACTGGTCGTCCCTCGCGTCCTGGCGCTCTTCATCATCACGGGCCTGCTCGACCTGGTGGCGCTCACCTTCGGGGTCATCGGCGGGTACATCGCCGCCGTGGTGATCGGCGACGCCACCACCGGCGCCTTCACGGCCAGTTTCTTCGATAACGCCACCACCACGGACGTCTGGGCCACGGTGGCCAAGACGGCGCTGTTCGGTCTCATCATCGGCGTCGTCTGCTGCTACAAGGGCATGACCGCTCAGGGCGGCCCGGCCGGTGTCGGTCGGGCGGTCAACCAGGCCGTCGTCATCACCTTCTGCGCCATCTGGATCTCCAACTTCCTCTTCACCAACCTCCTGCTGGCCTTCAACCCCGAGATGCTGGTGTTCAAATGATGGATACCCGCGCCGTCGCGCCGCCCGAGGTGGCTGAGAGCCGCGGCGACGCCGTCGAGCTCGCCGGCATCGGTGGGCCCGCCAATCTGGTGGTCACCCCGGCCACGCTCGGCCGCACCATCGGTTCGATGCTGTACACCGGCGGGGACATCATCCGGTTTTCCGCCACGACCCTCCGCTCCATGCCGCGGTTGCGGAGGTACCGCACCGAGGTGTGGCGCCAGGCGGCCGGGCTCGTCATCTCCTCCGCCCTGATCCTGTGGATGATCCAGTTCGTGGCCGGCTGCAGCTGCGGGCTGGAGGGCAGTTACGTCCTCCGCCAGATCGGCGCGCCGCTCTATTCCGGCATGTTCAGCGCCTGGTGCGCGATCCGCGAGATGTCCCCGTACCTGTTCGCCTACATCCTCGCCGCCAAGGTCGGCTGCGGCGTCGTCGCGGAGCTCGGGTCGATGCGCATCAACGAGGAGATCGACGCGCTCGAGGTGATCGGCGTCGACTCCCGGGCCTATCTGGTGGCCAGCCGTCTGGTCGCCACCTGGCTCGCCGTTCCGTTCATGTTCCTGATCGGGCTCGGAATCATGTACCTGGCCGAATGGCTCATCGTCGTCGGCCTTCTCCAGGAGGTGTCGCCCGGCGGGTACCGCTACATCTTCTGGCTCTTTCAGCAGCCCGCCGATCTCTTCTACTCGCTGGCCAAGGTCATGACCATGGCCACGGTCATCGTCATGGTCGGTTGCTACTTCGGCTACCACGCCCGCGGCGGCCCGGCGGGGGTGGGGATGGCCACCGCCAAGTCGATGATGCTCAACATGGTCCTCATCCACGTCGTGGGCATGCTCGGCACCCAGCTGTTCTGGGGGCTTTCATCCCGGGTCACCCCGATCGCCAACTGACACGGAGGAACTGGCCGTGTCCCTCGCCACCCGAGTTTCCGTGCAAAGCGCCACCGGTGTGGCCGTCGAAGTGGACGACCTCCACAAGTCCTTCGGTGCCGTCCCGGTTCTGACCGGCCTGTCGCTCAACTTCGTCGACGGCGCCGTGACCACCGTGCTCGGGCCGTCGGGGACAGGCAAGAGCGTGCTGATCAAGCACATCGTGGGCCTCCTCCGGGCGGATCGGGGTGAGGTCCGCGTCTTCGGGCAGAACATCTTTTCCCTGAGCGGCGAAGGCCTCTTCCGGATGCGGGAGAACTTCGGGGTGCTGTTCCAGGACGGCGCCCTCTTCGGCTCGATGAACATCTATGACAACGTGGCCTTCCCGCTGCGCCAGCACACCCGGCTCGACGAAGACGAGATCCGCGACATCGTCGTGCAGCGCTGCCAGGAGGTCGGACTGGCCACCGCCCTGGCGAAGATGCCGAGCGAGATCTCGGGTGGGATGCGGAAGCGGGCCGGATTCGCCCGGGCCCTGGTGCTGAATCCGAAGATCGTCATGTTCGACGAGCCGGATTCAGGCCTTGACCCCGTCCGCACGAGCCTGCTCAACGAGCTCATCCTCCAGATGCACGCCCAGCACGGCGGCACGTACATCATCGTCACCCACAACATCGAGACGGCCCGGATGGTGTCGGACTACGTCGCCCTCATGTGGCAGGGGCGGGTGGTCCACTACAGCCGGACGGACGAGGCGTTCAGCTCCGAAGATCCCTTCGTACAACAGTTCCTCCACGGCACTGCCGTCGGGCCGCTGGGGATGGACTGATGCGGCTGCAGCGCGCCGTCCTGCTCCTGGCGGCCGCGGGCGTTGCCCTGGCCGGCGCCGGGACTGCCTGGGCCGCCGCCGACGACGGACGGCCCTACCACGTCGAAGTGGTGATGCCCGACGCCGGTGGTCTGGTCAAGGGCAGCCGCGTGGAGCTCGACGGTGAGCGGGTCGGCTTGGTCAAGTCCATCAGGGTCCGCGACGGGCAGGCGGCCGTCCAGGCCAGTATCGGACGCCGGCACGCCCCCTTGCGATCGGGAACCACCGCCCGGGTCGAGTACTTCTCGGTGCTCGGCGAACGCATCCTCAGCCTGAGCGGGCCCAGGTCCGGCCGCACTCCGCTGCCGAATGGGGCGCTCATCCCCGGCACCGCCCGGACCGACCTCGACGACGTGCTGGCTGCGCTCGACGAACCGACCCGGATCCGTCTCGCCGCCCTCCTCCGGGATGTCGACGGCGTCTTCGCCGGTCGTGAGGATGCCGCCGCCGACACCGTCTCCGCCGCCGGACCGGCCGTTGGAGCGGCCACCGACGTCCTGAGGGCGTTGGGGCGCGACGGCCCCGCCCTCCGTTCGCTGGTCACGGATCTGGGCACCATCGTTGAGCGCTTGACCGGGCGCCGGGCCGAGCTCCGCCAGATCATCGACGGGTTCGATGCCGGGCTGGCGCCGGTGGCCGAGCGCAGCGATGCGCTGCGGGCGGGGCTGGCCGAGCTCCCGGCCACCGTCTCCGCCGCCTCCGACGTGCTCGGAGCGGTCCCCGGTACCGCCGGGCGGCTGGAACCTCTGCTCGGCGACCTGGGCCGCACGGCGGCCCGCCTGCCGGGCGTGGCCGGCGATCTGCGTCCGCTGCTGGCGGATCTGCGGCCCGCGCTGGCGGATCTCGGGCCGGTCCTGAGCGGGCTGCGGGCCGTGCTCCACCAGGCTCCCGGCCTGCTCGATGGCGCGACCGAGTTGTCTTCGCAGCTGAATTCAACGGTGTCGGCGTTGCTGCCGGTCGTGGACTACCTCCGTCCCTACACCCCGGAGCTGGCTGGCTTCGCCGCCAACTGGGGCGGCGCCATGGCCGGATTCGATCTCAACGGCCACTACGCCCGCATCCTGGCCAAGGGCGGTCCCGGACAGATCAACCTGCATCCGGGCGCGCCCGTCCCCGGCGCCGGCGTCAACCGCCAGCGGCCCCCCGGTGCCCTCGAAGGGCAGCCGTGGACCGACGCCAACGGAGATCGCGTCCGGTGAGCCGGCGATCGGATCGGCGCCGGTTCCCCCGGATGGCGCTGGTGGCCGGCGCTATCGCCCTGACTGCCCTGGCCACCGCGCCCACCACCCGGGCCGGCGAGCCCGGCCGCTTCCGGCTGCGGGCCGAGTTCGTCGATGCCGGAGCCATCCTGCCCGGTAACGACGTCAAGATCGATGGGGTCCGGGTGGGATCCGTCTCGGATGTCACGCTCCGCCGCGGCCGGGCCGTGCTCACACTGTCCGTGGAAAGCGCCGCCACCCCGATCCACGGCGATGCCACCGCCCGCATCCGGCCCGTCAGCCTTCTCGGTGAACGGTACGTCGACCTCAAGCGGGGCAGCCCCGACGTTGCCCCGCTTCCTGCCGGTGCGACACTGCCGGCCTCGCAGACCGGCCGCTCGGTCGATCTGGATGAAGTGCTCGACGCCGTGGACCAGCCCACCGGTGCCGCCCTTGCAGCGCTGATCGCCTCTCTGGGAACGGGGGTCGACGGCCGCGGCGATGAACTCGCCGCGACGCTCGGCGTCGCTGGCTCGTCGTTGGCGCGCACCGCCGAACTGGCGAAGCTGCTCGAGGCCCACAACGGGTTGCTGTCGTCGCTGGTGGAGCGGGTCACCCCGGTGGTGCAGGCGCTGGCGGCCGGGCGGGGTGCAACGCTCGACCACACGGTCGCTGCCGCCGACGCCGTCTTCGGCGCCACGGCCGCCCGCCGCGCCGAACTCGAAGCCGCGCTCGGCCGGCTCCCCGGAATGCTGCGTACCGCCCGGGGCGCCCTGGCCGAAGTCGGTGGCCTGGCCCGTCAGGCGCAACCGAGCCTCGAAGCGCTCCGCCCGCTCACCACCAACCTGCGGAGCGTCTCGAGCGAATTGCGGGAGCTGAGCGGAGCGGCCGACCCGGCGCTGACGGCGCTCGACCCGCTCCTCCCGGAAGCACGCCGGTTGGTGGCCGCGGCGCGCCCGGTCATCGGCGAACTGCGGCCGGCCGGAGGCGACCTGCAAGGGGTGGCGGCTTCCGGTCGCGTGCTGGCGGGCGAGGTCGGCAGCCACCTCGATGAACTGTTCAACTTCATCCGCAACTGGGCGCTCGTCACCAACGGCGCCGACGGTGTCAGCCACTACCTCCGGGCGCACATGGTCGGTAATCCCGCATCGCTGCAAGGCCCGTCTCCCGTCCAGCCGCCCACACCGACAGCTGCTCCGGTAGCTCCGCCTGCTCCCGCCGATCCGGCCCCTGCGCCTTCCGACCCGCTGTCGGCCACGGGTCTGTCCGAAGCGCAGGAGTGGAACCTGCTCCGCTTCCTTCTCGGGGAGCACCGCTGATGTTCCGCCACGGCATTCCCGTCAACGCCAGGGCCCTCGGTGCGGTTGCGCTGGTCGTCGCCGCCGCCAGCCTCTGGCTCGGTCTCGCCGCCCACGACGGCGTTCCGCTCGCCAAGCACACGTACGTCGACGCCGCCTTCGACGACGTCGCCAGCGTCCTCGCCCGCAACGACGTGCGGGTGGCAGGCGTGCGGGTCGGTCAGGTCCACCGCGTCCGCTACGAGGACCACCAGGCGATCGTCACGCTGCAGTTGCCCGCCGGCTACGCCGTCCACGGCGATGCCGCCGCCGCCGTCGGAGCCCGCAACGCCCTCGGCCAGCGGTTCATCGCGCTGTCCCCGGGGACGCCGGCGGCCGGGCCGCTTCGGGGCCGCATTCCCAAGGACCGCACCAGCTCCGCCGTCGAGCTCGATCAGGTCCTCGACGAACTCGACGGGCCGACACGCCAGGCGTTGCAGCAGGCCCTACGGAGCTTGGGGACGGGCGCCACCGGGCACTCCGGGGACCTCAGCGACCTGCTCGCCGCCGCCCCCGAACTCCTCGCCGACATGGGCACCATCGCCGGCGATCTCGCCTCCGGCGACGCCCAGCTCGTCGCCCTCCTGGCCGCCACCGAGCGGCTGGCCGGACGGTTCAGCGGCCGTGACGACGAAGTCGCCGCGCTGGCCTCCGACCTCGGGAAGACGCTGGCCGCGCTGTCCACCAGTCGAGGCGCCGCCCTCGACGCCGCCCTGGCCCGTGCGCCCGGTGCTCTCGACGCCACGGACGGTGCGCTCAAGGACCTGACCGGCGCGGTGGCGGCCACCAGGCAGGCGGTCGCCGCACTCGCCCCGGCCTCGGCCGGCCTGGGCGACGCGGCCGCCGACCTCCGGGCCGCGCTGCGCGAGGCGCCGGGTCCACTGCGGCGAATCCCGGGCGTAGCCT
The DNA here is from genome assembly GCA_040756995.1 of Actinomycetota bacterium. Classification (GTDB taxonomy): domain Bacteria; phylum Actinomycetota; class Acidimicrobiia; order IMCC26256; family BP-133; genus BP-133. The sequence goes on from JBFLYK010000006.1 coordinate 104,242, forward strand.
CCGTGGCCGGGCCGGCGACCGGTGAACTGACGGGCCTGGCCACCGACGCCCGCCCGCTGGCCGCCGATGTGCGCCGGGCCCTGCACCTGGCACATACGCCCCTTGCGGTGCTGGCGCCGTACGCCGCTGAGCTCGGTCACCTCTTCACCATGCTGCGATCGGCGACCGACGATGGCGACGCCAATGGCAACTGGCTGCGGTTCGCTCCCGCCGGCGGCCCCGCCACCCTCTCTCCCGGCCCAGACCGCCGGACGCCGGCCAGTCCCCGCAACCCGTACCCCGCGCCGGGCCAGGCCGGCCGGGATCGCGCCACGGGGGCCCGACCGTGATGCGTCGCTTCGGCCACGTCGTCGCCGCTCCCTTCCGGTACCTCGCCCGGACGCCGCCGACCCAGCTCGGCGTGGTGGCCGTGGCGGTCACCGCGCTCGCCGGCTACGCCCTTTTCCAGAAGGCCGTCATCTCGACGACGCTGACGGCGGGCACCGACGTGAAGGCCGACTTCGCCGAGCCGTACCGCCTCCAGCCGTACGTGACCGAGGTCAAGATCGCCGGGGTTCCCGTCGGAAAGGTCACCGGTGTCGACAAGGCCGAAGGCGCCCCGGGCTTCATCGTCACGATGAAGGTGAACGGGGGCAACGGCTCGCGCCTCGGTCGCAGCCCCTCGGCCCGCATCCGGCCCAACACCCTGCTGGGCGGCAAGGTGTACGTCGAACTCGTACCGGGCGGTGAACGGGGCACTCCAAGCGGCACCATTCCCCGGCACCGCACGAGGCTCCCCGTCGAGCTCGATCAGGTGCTCGAAAGCTTCGACGCCGGCGCCCGGGCCGGTGTGCGGACCACCGTCAACCAGCTCGCCGCCGCGCTGGAGGGTGGCGGCGCCGCGTCCGCCGGCCATCTCCTGGAGGCCGCCCCCGCCGCCCTCACATCGGCGACCGAGGTCCTCACCGCCCTCGACGGCAAGGTTGCCGGGGATCTCGCCGCCGCCGTCACCGGTCTCTCCCGCCTCGCCCGGACTCTGGAGGCGGACCATCCGGCACTCGAATCGCTCGTCGACTCGGCGGCGGCGATGTCCACCGCCGTCGCCGGCGACGGAGCGGCGCTGGCCCGCACCGCCGGCGAACTTTCCGCCACCCTGCAGACCGTCCGGGCCGGACTCGGCCAGGTGCGGGACCTCCTGGCCGAAGTCGATGCCACGGCTGCGCCGGCGGCTCCGGTGGTCGCCGCCCTCGACCGTCTGGTGGAGCAGCTGGCGCCGGTGCTGCACCAGGCCCGCCAGGTGACGGCTGATCTGCGTCCGCTCCTGCGCGACGCCGCCCCGCTCCTGGGCGACCTGGCGCCGGCGACCGCTTCGGCGGGTGAGGTGATCGACGACCTCGACGGCCAGGTCATGGCGCGGGTCCTCGATCCCATCGTCCCCAAGGTGCTCGCACCTCACCGCCAGCCCGGTCCGCCCCTCTACCAAGAGTTGGCCCAGATGGTCACGGGCTTGGCCGGCGTGGCCAAGGTCATCGACGCCAACGGTCCCACGATCAACTTCCAACCAGGCGTGAATCATGAGTCGGCCGGTGGTTCACCCGTCGCGAACCCCTTGTCCCGCCATGACCCCGCACCGGGCAGAGCGGACAGCGCGGTCGCGGGCCCGGCCCCTCCCTCGCCCGTGGCGGTTCCTGTGGGCGAAGTGGCGAAGGTTCCGTCGACCGCGCCGCCCGGCCAGGATCGGGCGCCAGCCCCGGTGCAACCCGGTCCGGTCGCCGCCGGTCCGGCCGGCCGGCCGCTTGAGCACCGCAGCCCGGCGCCGGTCGCGGCGGCAACGCCGTCGTCACCCGAGGCGGCCACCCCGCCGGCGTTGCCCGAGGCCGCCGCCGCGGCCGGCGGTGATGCCGACTGGCGCTTCCCCGTTGGTCTGGTCACCGCCGTCGGGCTCGTGCTCGTCACCGGCCCCGCCGTTCGCCGCTGGCGGGCCTCGAGGCCGGGAGGCCGCCCATGACCAGCCGGTGGGGCCGAACGTGGAAGCGACTCCGCACCGTTCCCGGGTTCGGTCGCAACGTCGTGGTGATCGCCGCGCTCATGGTGGGGGGCACCGCGGTGGGCGGTTACATCCTCAGCCAACAGCGCATGGTGTGGCCCTGGCAGGACCGGATCTCCTTCCAGGCCGACTTCGACGAAACGCCGGGCATCAGCCCCAACAACGGGCAGGAGGTGCGGGTCGCCGGGGTGACCGTGGGCGACATCACCGCGGCGCGGGTGACCGACGACGGCAAGGCTCGCCTCACGTTGCGGGTCGATCCGGCCAAAGCGGTCATCTACGACAACGCCCGTCTCGTCCTCCGCCCCAAGAGTCCACTCAACGAGATGTACGTCAACATCTTTCCCGGTGGTCCCCCGGGCCGGCCGCTCCGGGGAGGAGAGATCCTCGCCGCCACTGAGACCGCCCGGCCGGTGCCGGCGGACGAAGTCCTCGCCCACCTCGACGACCCGACCCGGGCGGCGCTGGGAACGCTGCTGCGAGAAGCGGACACCGCGCTGGCCCGCGCCGGTGCCGACCTCCCCGCCGGGCTGGCCCAGGCGGACGCCAGCGTCACCCATCTCGCCCCCGTCACCGCCGCCCTCGCTAAGCGCCGAACGTTGATCGCCGAACTGATCAGCGGTCTGGGGTCCATCGCCGGTGCCGTCGGCGCCGACGACGAGCGGCTCCGGCGATTGATCGGTTCGGCCCGCACCACCCTCGACGCCCTCGTCGCCCAGGATCCCGCCATCGACGCCACGTTGGCCGAGCTGCCCGCCGTCACCGGTCAGCTGGCCGACACCAACCAGGCGCTGGCCGGCTTCTCCGGCGAACTTAAACCTGCCCTGGGCAACGTCCGGGAGGCAGCCGCCGAGCTGCCCGCCGCGCTCGACCGCATGACCGAGGTGGCCCGCCGCCTGCAGCGCACCCTGGCGCTCGCCGGTCCGCTCGTGGCCGATGCCCGGCCGCTCGTACGGGAGCTGCGGTCTTTTGCCGGGCACGCCCGTCCGGCGCTGGCCGACCTGGCCGGAGCCACCCCGCTGTTCGACCCCCTGACCGCCGCGCTGGTGGCGTTCCTTCCTGACGTCGGTGACTTCATCGCCAACACCGCCTCGGCGACGAGCACCGAAGACGCCAATGGTCCGATCCTGCGCGGCCTCATCATGTCGTCGCCGGACCTGTTGCCCGCCGACCCGAATGGACGGAGAGGTGCGCCGTGAGGATCCCCGGCAGCTTGGCTCCCGCTTCGCGCCTGGCGACGCTGATCGCCTTCTTCGGAGTGTGCGCCCTGATCTTCGGTTTCCTGTGGGTCAGCTCCGGTGGCGAGCTGCCCGGCGTCAGATCCGGCGACTACGCCCTGACCGTGAGCTTCGCCGACGTCGACAACCTGGTGGAAGACAGCAGCGTGACCGTCGCCGGAGTCCGGGTGGGCAAGGTCGCCTCGCTGGAGGTGGAGGACGGCCGCGCCCGGGCCCGCCTGGTCTTCCGCCGGGGTCCCCTCCACGAAGGCGTCCAGGTGCGGCTGCGTCCCCGAACCCTGGCCGAGGAGACGACCGTTGACATCGTCGACGGCAGCGGTCCGGCCTTGCCGTCGGGTAGCGCCGTCCCGACCGCTGCGGTGGTCGAAAGCGTCCAGTTGGACGACGTTCTCAACAGCCTCGACCCCACCGCCAGGGCCGCCCTGGGATCGATCGTTCGGCAACTGGGCGCCATCACCGGCGGCCAGCAGGATGCCATCAGCGCACTGCTCGGCGGCCTCGGCGCGCTGGCCCGCGACGGCCACGACACGCTCGACATCCTGGCCGCCCAGAGCGACGATCTGCGCGCCCTGGTGCGCCACACGGCGGCGCTGACGGCCCTCTTGGACGAAGGCGACGGCAACATCGCCCGGCTGGCCGGCACCGCCCACCGCCTGGCGGCGGCGACGGCCGGCGAGGCCGACGCCATTGGCGCCACCGTCGAAGCCCTCCCGGGCCTCCTCGCCCGGGCGGAGACGGCGGCCCCGGCCATCACCCGTCTCAGCCGGCTGCTTCCTTCCATCGCCGGCGACCTGAAAGCGGCGGCGCCCGATCTCAATGCCGCCCTCGCCGACCTCGGGCCCGTCGCCGCCGAGCTGCGCCGGCTGCTCCCCGAACTCGACGCCGCCCTCGCCGACACGCCGCCCACGCTCCAGCGGATCCCACCTCTGGTCGGCGCAGCCCGACCGCTCGTGCCCACGTTGGACGTCGCCCTGGCCGACGTGAATCCGATGCTCGCCTATCTCCAGCCCTACGGGCCGGACCTGGCCGCCTTCGTCGCCAACTTCGGCCACATCTGGTCGTCCGACCCCAACGGCCCCTTCCTGTGGGCGTTCGGTGTGATGAACGATCAAAGCCCGGCCGGTGTCCCAGCAGCCACCGGGGGGACTACGAGCGATTCCAACGCCTACCCGAGGCCCGGCGCCAGCGCCCGACCCGAACCGTTCCGCGGCCGCTACCCCCAAATCGAGGAGGAACGCTAGTGGTGCTTGGCGCCTCCGCCGACGCCCGACCCGACGAGCTGTCGCCTTCGTCGTTGACGTTCTGGGCCCAACCTGCCGCGGTCCGCGACGCGGTCTTCGCCGAGCTCCGGGCCCGGTGTCCGGTGTCCCGTCAACCACCGGCCGAGGGAACGGCGCTGCCGCTGCCGCCCGACGACCCCGGTTACTGGGCGGTCGTCCGCCACGAGGACGTCTGCACCGTGAGCCGCAACGCCGAACTGTTCATCTCCGCGCCCGGCATCGCGTTCGAGGACGTGCCGGCCGGCATCGGGGAGCGCATCCTGTCGATCCTGATGATGGACGGCGCCCGGCACCACCAGGTGCGCCGGCTGGTCAGCGCAGCGTTCCATCCCCGGCAGGTCGCCCGCATTGAGCAGCAGATCGAGGCGCAGGCGAAGCGGATCGTCGACGACCTGGCACCACTGGGCGAAGGCGACTTCATGGAACGCGTCGCCCGGCCGCTGCCCACCTGGACGATCTCCGAGATGATCGGCATCCCCGAGGAGCGGCGGGAGCGGGCGGTCGGCCTCATCGACGCTATCGCCAACCGCCACGACCCCGATTTCATGGGGGAACGAACGGTCCTCGAACTGGTCCTCGACGTGTCGGTCGAGCTCCATCGCATCGGTATGGAGCTCATCGAGGAACGGCGTCGGCAGCCGACCAGCGATCTGATGACCGCCCTCGTCCAGGCCGAAGTCGAGGGTGAACGCCTCACTGACGAGGAGATCGCCTCCTTCTTCGTACTGCTGGTGGGCGCCGGCAACGAGACCACCCGCAACACCATCGGCCACACCATGAAGGCGTTGAGCGACCATCCCGATCAGCGCCACTGGCTCATGGAGGACTTCGACGGCCGTATCGACACGGCGGTGGAGGAGTTCATCCGGTGGGCGACACCGATCCGGGCCTTCCGCCGCACCGCCACCGCCGCCACCGATATGGCCGGGCAGCGCATCGAGCCGGGCGACAAAGTCGTGCTGTTCTACGTGTCGGCCAACCGGGACGAAGCCGTCTTCGCTGACCCCGGCCGCTTCGATCTCGCCCGTCAGCCCAACCCCCATGTGGCCTTCGGCGCCGGCGTGCACTTCTGCCTGGGGGCGGCGCTCGCCCGCACCCAGCTGCGAGCCATCTTCCGCCAGCTCCTCCGGCGCCTGCCCGATATCGAGGTCGGCGAACCCGTCTACCTGGTCAGCAACTTCTTGAACGCCATCCGCAGCCTGCCGTGCGGCTTCACGCCCGAAGCGTGAGGCGGTGGCCGCCCTGACCGGCTATTTCTTTTGCGGCTTCTCCGGCCACTTCAGGGCGACGGCCAGGCCGAGCGCCATGATGACGATGCAGCCGAACAGGATGCCGTTCGGCGAGATATGCGGCCACTTGGCGAGTATCAGCGCCACGAGCATCTCCGCCATCCGTCACCTCCCGACCGGAGCAGCGGTCGCAGTCAGCTTAGGTTAAGGGGAGCGACGATGACGGGAAAGCCGCCCAGTTGCGGCATGCCCGTCAGGGGGTCGACGGCGTCGGCGGAGGAGGTCAGGCGGTTGACGCCCGGGGTCGACCAGCCGTGGGGGAGGGACACCACGCCCGGGCGGATCGACTCGGTCATCTCGACGGCGGCGGTCGTCGAACCGGTCGATGAACGGATGAGGACGGGCTGGCCGGCGGTGACCCCGAGCCGGCGGCAGTCCTCGGGGTGCATCAGCAGCCCGGGCGCGTCGGCGGCGTCGCGCAGCATGGAGTTCGTCTGCCGCAGCCGGCGACGGTTGATCAGGACCAGGCCGGCGTTCAGCGGGGTGGCGTCCCACGCCCGGAACTGGGCGACCAGCTCGGGCGGGGCGAGGTCGAGCGTGCCGCGGGGGAGACGCTTGGGAATCAGCCAGCCCGGACCGGGCACCTCCGGGGGCGCCACGCCGGAGGGAGCGGCGGTCAGCGACTGCCATGGCACCCGGGAGCGGCGGGTGGTGCCGGCCAGGATCGTGTCGTCGGTCTCCGTCTCGAGGTCGGCGAAACCGGCCAGGCCGAGGCGGTGCCCGAGGCCGGCGAAGATCCGCCACATCGGCGGCCGGCCGGGAGGCGGCGCCACGACCGGCGGGCTGTACTGCACGAACGGGAACGGGAAGTACAGATCGAGGAACGACGTCAGGTCGGCCCGCTCCAGCTGACCGGCGACGGGCAGCACGTGGGTGGCGACGGCGGTGGTCTCCGTGGCCCGGATGTCGCACACGGCGAGGACGTCGAGGTCGGCGAACGAGCGGCGCAGGCGCTCGGAGTCGGGCAGCGTCGTCAGGGGATTCCCGCCGAGGACGAAGAGGGCCCGCAGGTGTCCGGCGTCGATCTCGTCGGCCAGGGCGGTGCACGGCAGTTCCCCGTAGGCGGCGTGGAGGTCGGGGCGGCTGGCGGGGTCGGCGCCCGGGTCGAACCGGGGCCGCATCACCAGACGCTCCTCCTGCGGCCGGAGGGCGCCGGGGTTGAACAGGACACCGCCGGGCCGGTCGAGGCTGCCGGTCACCGCGCCGAGAGCCCAGGCCAGCCATTCGCCGACGTTGGGGGCCGTGCCCATCGACACGCCGGTCCCGGTCTGCACGGCCAGCCGCCCGGTGGCGAGGAGCAGCGCCACGGCGTCGTCGACGAGGCCCCGGTCGACGGCGCAGCGTCGGGCGACCACGGCCGGGGTGAACGGCTCCACCAGGCGGGACAGCGCCTCGACCGACGCCGGGTCGGCGCACTCGGCCAGGAACGTGGTGTCGGCCGCGCCGCCGTCGAGGACCGCCCGCACCAGCCCGGCCAGCAGCGCCGGATCCGACCCGGGTCGCAGGGGCAGGTGGACGTCGGCCAGCCGGGCCGTCTCGGTCGTGCGGGGGTCCGCGACCACGATGGCGCCACCCCGCTCCCGCAGGCGCCGCAGGGCGACCAGGGCGTTGGGCCGGGCCACGCTGTGGCCGTGGGACACGATCGGGTTCTGCCCCACAACGAGCAGCAGCCGGGCGGCGTCCCAGTCCACCTGGGGGAACACGAACGGTGCCCCGGCCACGAGATCGGGCACCAGCGTCTTGTTGGGGGCGTCGACGGTCACCGCCGAATAGAGCTGGGCGGTCGGCAACGCCCGGAAGAACCGGTCGGCCACCGCCCGTCCGGCGGCATCGAAGGCGAAGTGGGTGGCCCGGTAGGCACCGATGGCCCCGGGGCCGTGCCGATCGATGACCTCGGCCAGCCGGGCGGCCAGCCCGTCCAGCGTCTGCTCCCAGCGGGGATCGGCGAGGCGGGCGGGATCGTGGTGGACCTCGGGCAGCGAGCGGCCCTTGGGGCAGGTGTAGCCCTCGGAGACGGGATGGTCGGCGTCGCCGCTGATCCGGACGACCCGGTCGCCGTCGACGTGCACGACGATGCCGCACATGGCCTGGCACAGGCGGCAGAAGCTGCGGGTCTGAACCAGCGGCACCCCGCGATTGTTACCGCTCGTCGGGACTCATGACCGGCTCGAGGCCGGTGAGCACCGCCAGCAGGTAGTTGAAGACGCTGATGTGCTTCAGCAGTGTGGTCATGCTGCCGTCGACGTGGATCTTGCGCGTCACCAGGGCGATCTGGGGTGTGATCGTCTGGCTGACCAGCATGCGCTCCCACACCTCGGGGCTGCCGGTGAGGACGAAGTCGGCCGGGGCGGGACCGTCGACCTCCCGGACATCGAGCAGCTTGCCGCCCTCGAACCGGAACGTGAACGTCTTGTTCAACGGCTCGGTGTAGACGTGGGTCATCGTGTAGTTGAGGACCTGCGCCTTGGCCAGCCACTTCGGGTCGTCGTTGAGGGCTTCGGCGAGGGCGTCGTAGACCTCGCGGGTGCCGAACAGCGGTCGGGTCATGGTTTCCCCCCCAAATAAAAGGGATCCAGTGTCATCACGATCCATACCTCGCCGTCGACCACTTCGACGGCATGGGTGGCCAGATCCCGGTTGGCCGGCAGGCACAGCGCCTTGCCCGTCCGGATGCAGAACTTGGCCATGTGCAGCGCACATTCGACCACGTCGCCGTCGATCCACCCTTCGGTCAAGGCGAACTTCTCGTGGGTGCAGGTGTCGTCGAGCGCGAAGTACTGGCCATCGACGTTGTAGACGGCCACCGGCTGATGGTCCCCCTCGATCCGGCGGGCCTCCCCGGGCGCGAGCTCGTCGACCTTGCAGACCCGGATCCGCATCGGCGTGGTCAGCACTACTTCACGACCTCGTCGGCGACCTTGGTCATGAAGCACGGGTCCGAGGTGTACCAGCTGTTGTCGACGTGCGGACCGAGCGGGTTGTTGACCAGCTTCTGCTGATTGGGATCCCACTTCCACAGCCCCCACCAGGTGGTGTTGTTGCCCTGCTTGCAGTTCGGCTTGTAGCCGCGGATGGGCGTCGTGATCCCGGTGTCGTAGTTGGAGGACTGGTAAATCCACTTGAGCAGCGTGTCGGACGACAGTTCGCCGTAGAGGTCACCGGCGCCCTGCAGCGCCCCGCTCACGATGTACTTGGCGGCGAAGTAGTAGGCCCCCAGAGCCGGGGACTGCATCTGGTAGCCGGCCAGGCTCGGGTGGTAGCGCTTCATGGCCTCGACGAACTCGAGGTGGGCCTTGGTCGGGCCGTTGAACCGGGGCCGGCCGTCGGGCAGGTCGGACGGGGCGCCGGCCACCACGCCTTCCATCGACTTCCCGATCGTGCTCGACAGGGAGCCCATGCTGGCCACCGGGCCGCCCTGGCCGAGCGGCGGCCGCCAGCCGAGCCGCTCCTGGGCCGGCATGCAGAACACGAAGGCGAACGACTGCCAGTCCCAGTACTCCACTCCCGCCTGCTTGTACTTGAGCACCTGGGCGGAGCAGTCGCCCTGGGTCATGTCGACCGGTTCGACGAAGACCTTTTCGGCGCCGAGCTTCTTCCAGTAGTCCTCGATGTATTTCGCCGTCACGTGCGTGTTGAGGATCTGGGTGTCGGTCATGACCGCCACGACCTTCGGGTGGCGGTTCATGTGCTTGGTGACCGAGATGGCGACCTGCTGACCCCAGGTCAGGAAGCTGCCGCCGGCGGGGATGATCGTCGGATACTTCGACGAGAACCCACCCGGGCTGCCGCCGAAGGTGAAGAACGGGATGTTCTTGGCCCTCACGTACTCGTTGGCCGAGTCGACCACGAAGGCGAAGACCATGGCCACCTTGTCCTGCTCCCAGAGCCGCTTCACGTTCGACAACGTCTGGGCCGGGTCGAACCCGTCGTCATAGGAGATCAGCTCGATCTTCCGGCCGTGGATGCCGCCCCGGGAGTTGACCAGCTTCACGTAGGCGTCGATGCCGCCGGCGCACTCCTGGCCCACGAAGCCGATCGCACCGGACAGCGGGAACGTGGCTCCGATCTTGATGGTCGTGTCGGTGAAGCCCTGTCCCTTCGACACCACCGGCGCCTTGATCGGCGACGACCCGCCGGCGGCCGGGACGGGCGGGTCGTACCCCCCGCTGCCCCCGCCGCCCGACGTTCCGGCGGCGGCCGGTGATCCGTCGGGGCCGCGGCGCGGTTCGGACCCGCCGGCGGCGGTCGCCGAACCACTCCCGCCGGACTTCGCCGTCACGGCCGCCGGGCCGGACGGCGCCGTCCTCTTCTGCCCCGATGCGCCGGCCGCGGCCGTCGCACCGCTCCCGGCGGCTGTCTGGTTCACGGCCTCCCCGACGGTGGTCGGAGTGCCGTCCGGCGACAGGACCGGACGGTCCTCCGGTGCCGGTTGGGCGGCGGCGTCGGCCGGGGCGGCGGCGGCCGGAGCCGACTCGCCCAGTCCTTCTTCGGCCTTGGTCGGGTTTCCGGCCTGGCTTCCACAGGCGGCCGCCACCAGGGCGACCACCAGTACGGCGAGCTTCTTGACCATGCTGCTGACCCCCTGTTGCGGCATGCTTCTCCCTCCCCCGGCCGTCAGCCGACGTAGGCGGCGACGACCTCCGGATGGCTGTGCAGCTCCCGGGCCGGGCCCTGGAGCACGATCTCGCCCTTCTCCAGCACGTAGGCGTGGGTGGCGGCTCCCAGCGCCAGGTCGACGTACTGCTCGACGAGGAGGACGGTCAGACCCTCCGCTTCGTTGAGGAGGCGGAGCCGGTCGTAGAGCTCCTCGGTGAGGACCGGTGACAGGCCGAGTGACGGCTCGTCGACCATGAGCAGCTTCGGCCGGCCGATCAACGCCCGGGCCATGGCCACCATCTGCTGCTCCCCGCCCGACAGGGATCCGGCCGCCTGCGAGCGGTGCTGCTGGAGGGCGGGGAAGAACTCGAGCACCCGGTCGGTCTCCCGCGCCACCTCGGCCCGGGACAGGTGTCGCCAGTAGGCCCCGGCGGCCAGGTTCTCGACCACGGAGAGGCCGGGGAAGACGCGCCGCCCTTCCGGGACGTGGGCGACACCGCGGCGGGCGATCTCCTCCGGCCGGCGCCGGTCGAGCCGCTCCCCGTCGAAGAGCACTTCGCCCCGGACGGGCCGCACGACACCGGAGACGACCCGCAGCGTCGTCGTCTTCCCCGCGCCGTTGCGGCCGAGCAGCGCCACCGTCGTCCCTTCGGGGACGGTGAGCGACACGTCGCGGATCGCCTCGACGGAGCCGTAACGGGCGGTGACGCCGCGCAGCTCAAGCATGACCCCTCCCGAGGTAGACCTCGATGACCCGGGGGTCGGAGAGAACCTCGGCCGGCGGGCCGCTGGCGATCACGCGGCCCTGCTCGAGCACGTGGACGACGTCGGCGAAGCCCCGCACCACCCGCATGTCGTGCTCCACCACGAACACCGGGATGCCCAGCTCGTCGACGACCCGGTCGATCAGGTCGCCGATCTCCAGCGTCTCGCCCGGGCCCATCCCGGCGGTCGGTTCGTCGAGCAGGAGCACGCGGGGTTCGGCGGCCAGCGCTCGGGCGATCTCCACCCGCCGTTCGATGCCGTAGGGCAGGTCGGCCACCAGGGCCGACGGTGGCGCGCCGACCTGCACGAAGTCGATGGCCCACTCGGCCGCCCGCCGGGCCTCCCGGGCCAGGCGGGGTGCAGGCGGCAGGCCGACGAGCGTGGCCGGCAGGCCGGCGGTGCGGCCCCGGCCGGCTCCGATGGCGACGTTCTCCAGCACGGTGAGGCGGGGCAGGACCTTCAGGTTCTGGAAGGTGCGGATCACGCCGAGCCGGGCGGCCTTCGCCGGAGTGAGATGGCCGACGTCGGAGCCGAAGACCCGCACCGACCCCGTCGTCGGTTGCACCGCTCCGGTCAGCACGTTGAAGAACGTCGTCTTGCCGGCGCCGTTGGGACCGATCAGGGCGGTGACCATGCCGGTCCGGGCCGTCAGGGTCACGTCGTGGTTGGCTTCGAGATCACCGAACCGTACGGTCACCGCCTGCGCCGCCAGCGCCTCCTCGCCGCCGGACCGCACCGTGCGGACCGTCCCCCGCTCATCGGCCTCGGGCGCCGGCGAGAGGTGCCCGTCGGTCGGTTCGCCGATGGCCGGACGGGCGAGCCGGCGACCGGGGTCCGTACGGGACAGCCGGCTCGGCGGAGCGTCGAGGGGCACGGTCAGCTCCGCACCCTCGCCCGTCCGACGGCCAGTTCGTCGAGTCGGGCCAGGACGTCGTCGAATTCGCCACCAAGGCCGAGCTCCAGTGCCTGCAGCCGGTTGCAGAGCTCGCCGACCTGCGCCTGGTCGACCGCGTGCTGATGGGCGTTGTAGAGCCCGAGGCCGACGAGGACCAGGGCCAGGCCGCCGATTCCGCCGCTGACGAAGTACGGCATCTGTTGCCAGACCTGGTTGTTCTGGCTGACGCCGACCCAGCCGGTGGCGATCAGGATCCCGCCGAGCAGCAGGAAGACGGCGGCGCCCACCTGACGCCAGCTCAGCTGACGGCCGGCGAGGGTGATCGAGCGGCTCTCAGGCATGTTCATCCTCCGAAGGGTCGGGGTCGCCGGCGGAGGCCGAAGACCACTCCGGCGCCGATGACGCCGGCGAAGGCGAGGTAGGCGGTGAGGACCCGGGACGAGAGGTCGCGGGCCAGCGCGACCGGGCGGGCCGAAAGCTGCGCCGGGAGTGGGGGAGGCGCCGGAGCGGCGACCTCTGCGCCGGTTCCGGCCGACGGGACCGCCTCGGGAGATGGCGCGACCGACCCGGCCACGGGATCGAAGGCCGTGAAGGCACTGGCCGTCCGAGCCACCCGGGCGGCATCGGCAATGACCGGGACCGCCGCCTCTCCGCCGAACAATGAAGCGGGGGCGGGCGCCGCCGCCGACCGCGGTTCGGCGCCCGGAGCGGGATCACCGCTGACCGGCTGCCCGATTCCGGCTGACAGGTCGAGGGGCGTGTCGTCCACCGCCCGGACGGCTCCCGCCCGGGCCAGAGCCCGGCCGAACACCATCTCGAGCTTGGCGTCGCCGTTCGGACTCTGCAGCAGGATCCGGAAACCGTCGCTGGCCGCTTCGATGAGCCCGGTGCCTTCGTCTCTGGTGAGCCGGGGTGCAGGCAGCGGTTCGATGGTCATGCCGTGCGACGCCATGGCATCGAGGATCGGCTTGACCGTGGGGAGCGGAGCCTGTCCGATCGGCTGGCCCTGCACGAGGAGTCCGGCCGGCCCGATCGTGACCGGCGCACCGGCGATCGTGACGTTCTGCATCACGGTGGCGGCCTCACCGGCGGCCTCGGCCAGCGACCCCGGGTGGACGGCCCGGGCCCGGGCCTCGACGCTGCCGATGTGGAGGACGCCGGCGATGGTCACGTTCTGCGCCACCGACGACGTCACCGCGTGCAGCACCCCGCCCTCGACATAGGACTTCGACTCCGACCGGCTCCAGCCGATCCGGACCGCGTCGCCGATGGCCATGCCGCCCGCTTCGGTGATCCCTGACGCCCGGGTGGCGTCGGGCGTCCCCTCCGCGCCGGAGGCTTCGGCGTGGGCCTTGAAGGCGGTGCCGCTCAGCGGCCCGCCCGACGGCGGGCTCGGCGGGGGGTCCTTGGAGAACGGGATTCCGCACTCGACCTTCGGTTCCCCCGGATAGTTGGCGTAGCACTGCCCGTAGTAGTCGAGCGGGATGCCCACGCCCCGGGCGTTCTGGGCCAGCGGGACACCCCACGTGGCGGCGTATCCCTGGGCCCGGGGCTGCGAGTTGATCTCGGCGTGGGTCGCGCCGATCAACTGGTTGGCCGGCAGGGCGAAGATGGCGTTGGAGCGCGGCTCCATGAAGATGCTCTGCGAGGCCGTGAAGCCATCGAAGACCGCCAGCGGTGCTTCGGTGGCCGCCACGTCGGATGTCGGTGCGGTGAAGCCGAGAACGGCCGCCAGGGCGAGCGCGATCTTGGCGGGTCGTGACCTCATCTCGATCCCCCTTCCTCGAGGACGAGCGCGGGCACCGAACGGTGTCCGTTGGTGGCGGGCAGCGCCCGCCGCAAGCGCGTGTTGGCGTCGCGTCCCGACAACCGGGTGATCACGACTTCCCGTTCCGGCCCGGCCGCGACGCCCGCCGGACGGCGCAGGAAGCTGCCCAACCCCTCGGGCCGGGCCAGGAGCACGAGGACGACCATGCCCCCGCCGAGCAGTTGGGGGAGCGCGCTGGCCGAAGTCTGGGACGACTTGACGATCTGAGGACCGGCGATGAACAGCAGCGGACCGATGAAGGGGCCGACGAGGTTGCCGAGCCCGCCGACCACGGTGAACACCAGCACGTTGATGGACATGGGAACCCCGACGGCGTACGGGGGAACAACGCTGATGAGCAGGCCGTAGCCGACGCCGGCCAGGGCGGCGATGCCGCCGGAGAGGGCGAAGGCCCACAGGCGGGCGGCCCGGACGGCCACTCCGAAGTGGGAAGCCATGTCCGGGGCGTCCCGGGTGGCCAGGAAGGCCAATCCCCACTGGCTCCGGTGCAGCCGGAGCAGGAGCAGGGTGCAGGCCGCCACGGCCACCGCCATGCCGGCGAACAGCTTCCGGTCGGAGGCCAGGAACGACGGGACCGGCATGAACTCCGAGGCGTTGAGTCCTTTGGTGAAGAGCCATTCCGAGGCCACCAGCGAAAGCGCCAGGGTGGCGATGGCCACCTGGGTCGACGCCAGGCGCAGCGACAGCGCTCCGAACAGCAGCCCGGCAGCCACTCCCACCAGCACGGTCAGCGCCAGCGCGGGGAAGAAGTCGAAGCCGTGGTCGTTGCGCAGCGCCAGCATGGTGAAGACGCCGGCGCCGACCAGCGCCCCCTGGCCGAGGCTGAGCTGGCCGGTCCACCCTCCGGCCACCACGATCGACAGGGCCACGAGGACGTAGAAGAGGACCAGCGACGCGGTGTAGGCCCAGAAGTTCACCCGCAGGGCGTTGACGAGCAGGAGGCCCCAACCGGCGGCGAAAACGAGTCGGGCCACCAGCCAGGTCCAGCCGCCGGTGCCGTGGCTGCTGCCGCCGCTGACCGTCGCCGGGGCGAGCAGTTCCTTCGGCCACCGCCGGCGGAGCAGGAGCAGCCCGGCGATGGCCACGAAGATGGCCAGCGCCCAGATGCCCGGCTGCGACGACTCGGCGATGGCCCAGTTCTGGGCCACGCCGAGGATGAGCCCGCCGGCGAACGCACCGGCGAGCCCCGTCAGCCCGCCGAAGAGCGCCGCCCCGATGCCGGTCACCAGGTAGATCGAGAACGAGTCGACGGTGAAGACGGCGAGGGGGGCGATCAGCACGCCGGCCACCGCGGCCATGAAGGCCCCGATCGTCCAGTTGACGCTGGAGACGACGCGGGTGGGGATGCCGATGAGCCCGGCCACGGCCCGGTCCTGGGCACAGGAGCGGGTGGCGAGGCCGAGGCGGGTCGCCCGCAGGAACAGGGCGAGGCCGGCCATGAGCGCCACCCCGGCGGCCAGGATGGCGATCTGCTGGTAGGCCGCCACTGTCGACCCGATCGACACTCCGCCCTCGAACAGCAGCGGCGCCTTCTTCGGCTCGAAGCCGAACAGCTGCAGCGTCATGCCCTGCATGAAGACGTACAGCCCGAGCGTGACGATCACCTTGGTGATGAACGGGGCTTCGGCCAGACGGCGCAGCACCAGCCATTCGGCCAGCATGCCCAGCAGGCTGACGACGACGACGGTCGCCAACGCCGCCCATCCCACCGGCCACTCCTGCGTGACGGTCAGCCAGGCGTAGAGGTAGGCGGCCAGCATGGCGAAGCCGGCGTGGGCGAAGTTGAGGACGCCGCTGGTGGTGAAGATCTGGCTGATCCCCACGGCCAGCAGGGCGGCCACGCCGCCGACGGCGATCCCGTTGATGAACGCGGCAAGTGTCATCGGCTCAGAAGAACATCGAGAGGTTCTTGGCGTTGAGGGTCGACTGGTCGAGGACCACCTTGCGGCGGGCGATCTCCCAGCCGACGCCCCGGTTGACACGGCGGAGCAGATCGGAGCGGGCACCGACGAAGAACTCGACGTCGTGCTCGAGGCGCGACCGGTAGAGCAGGAAGTTGCAGTGCACCTCGAACTCGTCGGTGTTCTCGGTCGGGATCACCCGCACGTTGGTGAAGAGGTGGCGGGTGCGCGACGGCGGATCCTCGGCCCAGGCCATGCCGGTCTCCAGCCTGGTGATCCGCCGGCTGAGCGAGTCGTGGTCCTCGTCGAAGAAGGCGGTCTCGTCGGGTTCGGAGAACTCGCGGTGCAGTTCCCGACGGAGGCGGTTGTAACGGGTCGGCATCCAGTAGTGGATGTCGGGGGCGAAGAGGTCGAGCCAGTCGCGGTACTCGCGCTCGGCCAGCAGCGCCGCTTCGTGGTACAGGAACTGCTCGATTTCATGCTGCAGTTCGAGGTCCGCCCGGGCCACCGTCAGCTCGATCGTCATCGCGCCACCTCACGCTTCTCGCGGGCCGCCTCGATCTCCGACCAGCTGTCGTAGGTCATCATGTCGATCCAGCGCTGGTACATGCCGCGGGCGGCGGTTTCGGCGTAGCAGGTGTTGGTCTTGCCGGGGAAGGCCGGGTCGTTGTAGCGCTCGTGCCCCAGCCCCATCTGGGCGTTGAGGGGGAACTTCCGGGCCATGCGGCCCCGGAGCACCTTCTGGATCTCCAGCCAGTTCTCGCCGTCGTCCTGCTCGAACTGCCCGCCGGGGGAGAAGGTGCGGATCATGCCCAGCCGCCATGCTTCTTTGACTTCGCGGGGCGCGTCCTTGGGCACGGCGATCCAGGCCCAGACCTCCATCCTGTCCGGACCTTTCGGCTGCCAGATCCGCATGGTCTGCAGCCCAGGGAGGAACGAGAACGTGGGGAAGATGTTGAAGTGGGCGGCGCGGAAGCCCTCGGCCCGGGCCTTGCCGACCCGGCGGGTGGCTTCCTCGATCGTGGTCTCCTGCCAGTACTTGGCCGGGATCGGCCCGGGGACGAACTCCAGCACCGGCCCTTCAAGAAAGAAGCCGCAGCCGTGGCCCGCCTCGGAGGAGAACTGCACCCCGTCGGTCGGCATGGCGGCCAGGCCGGGGAAGTCGTCGGGCATGAGAGCGATGAAGGCCGAGCCGTGGCTGATCTCGGCGTGCTGCATGTCGGTGGTGAACTGTTCGGCGGCGAACTTCCAGTTGCAGTCGAGCACCCACTTGTGCATGCCGCCGATCATCTCCAGGCCGTTGTCGAACCGGTCGGCGAAGACGTCGAAGTACCAGGCGAAGTCGCCGAGGTAGTCGGTGAACGAAGGGGCCGTCGGGTCCCAGTTGCCGAAGATGAAGCCCTTGTAGTTCTCGATCTGGGAGACCTTGACGCAGCCCCAGGCGCTCTTGTCGAGTTCGCCGTGCCAGGCGTCGTCCTCGTGCGTCACGGAGATGAGGTCACCGCCGAGGTTGTAGGCCCAGCCGTGGTAGGTGCAGGTGAAGGCACCGCGCTGGTTGCCGGAGTCGGCCCGGCACAGCCGCATGCCCCGGTGACGGCACTGATTGAGGAAGGCGGCGACCGACCCGTCCTTCTGGCGCACGACGAGGACGGGATCCTCGCCCATGTAGGTCGAGAAGAAGTCGCCCGGCTTGGGGATCATCGAGTCATGGGCCAGGAACAGCCACGACCGGCCGAAGACCCGCTCCAGCTCGAGCTCGTAGATCTCCTCGTCGCAGTAGATGAGCGGACTGAGCGTGCCCCGCTCGGAGTCGACCAGCGTGGACAGGTCGATGGCCATCAGCTGTGCCCCCCCGGTTTCGCCAGCCCGAGGCCGGCCAGCTCGGCGCCGACCTCGACGATCATGTCCTCCTGCCCGCCGACGGCCTTGCGCCGCCCGACCTCGAGCAGGATGTCCTTCTCCGACACGCCGAAGCGCTTGGCCGCCTGCTCGGCGTGGAGCAGGAACGAGCCGTACACGCCGCAGTAGCCCAGCAGCAGCGACGAACGGCTCACGAATGGCAGCCGGTCGAGCACCGGCCGGACGACCTCTTCGGCGACGTCCATGGCGGCGAAGGTGTCGATGCCGGTCTCGATGCCTTCCAGGTCGCAGACCGCGGCCAGCACCTCGGTCGGGGTGTTGCCGGCGCCGGCGCCCATGCCGCACGTCGATCCGTCGATCCAGGTCGCCCCGGCCCGCACGGCGGCGACGGAGTTGGCCACGCCGAGGTCGAGGTTCATGTGGCCGTGGAAACCGACCTCCACGTCGGACGGGACGGCGGCCCGGATCGCCTCGACCCGCTCTACGGCGCCGCTCGGCAGGAGGGCGCCGGCCGAGTCGGTGACGTAGACGACCTGCGCGCCGGCGTCGGCCATGATGCGGGCCTGTTCGCCGATGGCGTCGGGACTGATGAGGTGGGCCATCATCAGGAACCCGACCGAGGTCATGTCAAGCTCGCGGGCCAGACCGAGATGCTGGGGCGCGATGTCGGCCTCGGTGCAGTGGGTGGCCACCCGGACGAGCTCGGCTCCCAGGTCGCGGGCGATCAGCAGATCGTCCTTGGTCCCGATGCCCGGCAGGAGGAGCACGGCCAGCCGGCTGGTGGTCAGGACGTCGGCGGCGGCGGCGATCAGCTCCCGCTCGTCGACCAGCGACAGGCCGTAGTTGAACGACGAGCCACCGAGCCCGTCGCCGTGGCTTACCTCCACCCAGGGGATGCCGGCGCCGTCGAGCGCGGCGGCCACGGAGCGCACCTGCTCAACGGTGAAGCGGTGCCGCTTGGCGTGGCTGCCGTCGCGCAGCGTCGAGTCGACGACGGTGATCTGGCTCGCACCTCCCCGATGACCGTCCCGCCGCGCGGACGGCTCTCCAATGCGGTCCGGCATCGGCTCGGCGCTCGTCACGCCACGCCCTCCAGGAGGCCGACGCGGGCCAGCTGCTCGCCGACCCGGGTGGCGGCGGCCGTCATGATGTCGAGATTTCCGGCGTAGGGCGGGAGGAAGTCGCCGGCGCCGGTGACCTCCAGGAACACCGAGACGCGGCCTTCGTCGAAGACCGGCTCGGTCGTCAGCCGGTAACCCGGCACGTACGTCGCCACGTCGGCCACCATGGCCGTGATCGACGCCGCCACCGCCCCCTCGTCGGCCTCGGGCCCGAGGGCGCAGAACACGGTGTTGCGCATGAGGATCGGCGGGTCCGCCGGGTTGAGGACGATGATCGCCTTCCCCCGGGCCGCGCCGCCGATTTCCTCCAGCCCGGTGGCCGTGGCCCGGGTGAACTCGTCGATGTTGGCCCGGGTGCCGGGGCCGGCCGACACGCTGGCCACGGCCGAGATCATCTCGGCGTAGGGCACCTCGGTGACGCGGGCCACGGCGGCGACGATCGGGATCGTGGCCTGGCCGCCACAGGTGATGAGGTTGATCTCGGGGGCATCGAGGTGGTCGTCGAGGTTGACCACCGGCACCACCGAAGGGCCGAGCTTGGCCGGCGTGAGGTCGATGCTCCGCAGACCGGCTTCGGCCAGGCGGGGGGCGTGGGCCCGGTGGGCGGCGGCCGACGTGGCGTCGAAGACGATCGTCTCCGGCGATGCGGCGGCCAGGAGCCAGTCGATGCCCTCGGCCGACGCCTCGATGCCCGCTTCCCGGGCCCGGGCCAGACCGGGGGAGGCCGGATCGATCCCGACCACGGCAGCCAGCTCCAGGACGTCGGATCGGAGGAGCTTGGCCATCAGGTCGGTCCCGATGTTGCCCGTCCCGAGAATCATGCACGGCGACTTCACGTCGATGTCGGTCACGGAGCCAGTGTCCGATCGGGGGTCTGCGTTCACCAGCAAGCCGTTCCGCGTACCGGAACCGAGTGCGCCGGCACTAGTAGTCCAGGCCGATGCCGGCTTCGATTCCCGGCAGCATGTCCATCGCCTTGCCCAGATGGAACATCTTCTCCATGTTGCCGGCGGCCTTCATGCGGCCGGTAGCCACCGCCTGCGGCCCGTTGAGAGTCCCCTTCGACAGCTCCACCATCGTCGGGTAGTCGAGCTCGAGGTTCACGTCGGCGTCGTCGCGCCGGCCGGTGGTGACGTGGACGTTGCCCCCGTCCCACTGCATGGTGAACCCGTCGGCTTCCGGGCTGCCGTTCACGGTGATCTGGAACGTGGCCGTGATCCCCTTGCTGGCCTTGGTGAATTTGGCGTTGGCGTTGCAGGCTTCGGTCAGCGCCTTGGCCCAGTCGTCGGTCAGGAACTTGACCCCCATGACGGAATCCTTTCTGTTACAGGGCTTCTTCCAGGGCGCCGGGCGGGGAGGTGCCGACCATCTTGTGGCCCCACACGCTGACGGCGTCGTACTGCGTGACGGTCCAGTCGTCGCCGACCTCGAGGGCGCCCCAGCCGTATTCGATCTCGAATCCCGACGGGCTCCGCACGTAGAACGACACCATGCGGTCGTTGGGATGGCGGCCCAGCGTCATCGTGAGCGGAATGCCGCGGCTCTGGACGATGTCGTAGGCGAGGCCCACGTCGTCGAGGCTCTGGAGCTGGATCATGATGTGGTGCAGGCCGCGCACGCGAGGGATCTCGGTGATGGCCAGGGTGTGGTGGCGCGGATTGCAGTGGAAGAAATGGGCGTCGATGAAGGCGTAGATCTCGTCGCTCTTCTTGAAGCCCAGCATCTTGTAGAAGCGGGTGGCGGCGGCCAGGTCGGGAACGACGCAGACGACGTGGCCCATGCCCTGTTCACCGGTCACGAAGCCGGACAGGGGCCGGCCGGGTTGGAACTGTCCCGGCAGGCTGAGCTGCCCGTAGAAGAACTCGTGGCGGGCGCCACCGGGGTCGAGCACGCTGACGAAGCGGCGCACGGCCCGCTCCTCGCAGTCCTCCTCGGTGCCTTCGGTCACGGCGTAGCCGGCCCGGCCGAGCTCCTCGGCCGCCGCCGCCAGGTCGTCCTCGCCCGCCAGCTCCCAGCCGAGGTAGGCCAGGCGATCCTTGTCGCCCTGATGGACCGTGAGGCGGTGATGCCGGTCGTCCATCCGGAGATAGACCGACCCCGGCCGTTCACCGTCGACCAGCTGCAGCCCCAGCACCTCCGGCCCGAACTCCTCCCATTGCTTGGCCTCCGGCGACTCGATGCCCACGTAGCCCAGGGCCCGTACCTTCATCGCCCGTCCTCCTCGGCCGGGGCACGACAGGAAAGCAGGAAATCGATCACCAGCCGCTCGAACTCCGCCGCGTGCTCCACCTGGGCCCAGTGGCCGCAGCGCGGAAACACATGGAGCCGGGCATCGGGCATGTGGCGGGTCATGAACAGCGCCGAGTCGAGGGGAACGACCCGGTCGTCGCGCCCCCACATGAGCAGTGTCGGATTGGTGATGCGATGCACGTCGCGCCACAGTTCCTCGGCCACCAGCACCGCTTCGCCGGATTGGACCGCCTTGAACACGGCGGTGGCGGTGGCCATGGCCTCGGGTTCGATGGCCGCCTGGTAGCGCTCCTCGAGGACGTCGGGGTCGACCTTCCCCGGGTTGTACATGAGGGCTTCGATGATCGCCTGCATCTTCTCCCGGCTCGGCCCGGGCGGGGCGTAGAAGGCCATGAGCGTCTTCAGGCCCTCCGATGGCCAGCAGCTGGTGATCGGCAGCATCCCTCCGGCCGGACCCATGAGCACCAGCCGGTCGGTGCGCTCGGGGTAGTCGAGGGCGAACTTCAGGGTCGTGCCGCCACCCAGGGAGTTGCCGATGAAATGGGTGCGTTCGATGCCGAGCTCGTCGAGGAGGCCCCGCACCGCCCGGGCGTAGAACTCCCACATCCCGCCTTTGATCAAAGGCTTGTCCGACCGGCCGTAGCCGGGCTGGTCGATGGCCAGCACCCGGAAGTGCCGGGCGAGGGGGGCGAGGTTCTGTTTCCAGTTGCTCCACGCCGAGGCGCCGGGCCCGCCGCCGTGGAGCAGCACCAGCGGCTCGCCCGCCCCGGCTTCGTGGTAGTGCAGTTGGAGATCGCCGGTCCTGACCGTGCGCGAGGTGGATTCGTACGTCAGGCCTTCGGTGGTGAGGGTCATACGGTTCGCTCCCGTCGGTGGTTACTCGAAGCGGACGCTGGCGCTGCCGAGCCGGTCGAACTCGGCCCGGACGACATCGCCGGCTTTGATGGGTACGGACTTGTCCAGGGCCCCCGACAGCACGATCTCGCCGGCCTCCAGACGGCCGCCGTAGGCGGCGAGGGCGTTGGCCAGCCAGGCGACGCAGGCCGCCGGGTCGCCGAGGGCGGCTGCGCCGCAGCTCCACGACGTGAGCACACCGTTGATCTCCATGATCCCGCCGACCAGACGGAGATCGAGGTCCCGGACGGCGGTGAGCCGGGAGGGCATCACGAAGCGGCCGCTGCTGGCGTTGTCGGCCACGGTGTCGACGAGGCCGATCTTCCAGTCGGCGATCCGGCTGTCGATGATCTCGAGGCTGGGGAAGACGGCCTCGGTGGCGGCCAGCACGTCGGCGGTGGTGACCCCCGGCCCTTGCAGAGTCCGGCCGAGGAGGAAGGCGACCTCCAGCTCGATGCGGGGGGCGATGAGGTCGTCGGTCCTGACGGCGCCGCCGTTGGGCACCGCCATGGAGGCC
This sequence comes from Actinomycetota bacterium, assembly GCA_040756995.1. Classification (GTDB taxonomy): domain Bacteria; phylum Actinomycetota; class Acidimicrobiia; order IMCC26256; family BP-133; genus BP-133. The sequence continues at coordinate 126,702 of JBFLYK010000006.1, forward strand.
AGGAGATGGCCGTAGTCCGGCTGGTCCACGCCGAGCTGCGTCTGCATGGCCAGGCTGGTGAGACCGATCTTGCGGCCGAGGATGCGGTCGCCGCCCGCCAGGCGCACGTCGATGTTGGCCAGCTGGACGGCGTAGGCGTCGGCCACGGTCAGGTCCCCGAAGCGGCCGGCGACGGGCGGCACCGGGGCGCGTTGCTCCTCGGCCGTCCACAGCTCTTTGGCGATCGACTGGATCACTTCGGCATCGGCCATGCGCGCCCCCCCGAATTCGGCAAAGTCCAATGAGGGCGTTCCGGTGGACGGAATGCCTCTGGTGAACGACCGTTGAGCCCTGCTAGGTTGCCGCCCGCTGCAGGGACAGTTTGGGCCGCGAGGGGGAGAGCGTGCCATCGACTCGTTCCTCTGGACGGAACGCCGCTGCCGTTCAGACCATGGACACCACCACCGCGGCGGGAAAGCTGCTGGCACTGCTCGACGCGTTCGGGCCCGAGCAGCCCGACTTCAGCCTGGCCGAGCTGGCCGTGCGGGCCGGACTGCCCAAGTCGACCTGCCACCGGATCCTGGCCGTGCTCGAGAGCTGGCGGGGGGTGGAGCGCAGCCTTTCGGGCCGGTACCGCCTCGGGATCAAGTTCTTCGAGCTCGGTGGGCTCGTGCAGGACCGGCTCCGGTTGCGGGAGGTGGCCCTGCCGTACATGGAGGACCTGCTGGCCACCACCCGGGAGATGGTCCACCTGGCCAAGCTCGACGGCAACGACGCGCTCTACATCGAGCGGCTGGTGAGCCACCGGAGCGTCCGGTCGCCGTCCCGGGTGGCGGGTCGCGTGCCGGCCACCTGCACCGGAGTGGGCAAGGCGATCCTGGCCTTCAGCCCGCCCGACGTCGTCAAGGCCGTCATGGCCGCCGGCCTGCCGGCGCTCACGGCCTACAGCATCACCAACCCGGTGCAGTTCCTCGAGACGCTGGAACGGATCCGCACGACGGGCGTGTCGTTCGACCACGAAGAAGCCAGCCTCGGGCTCAACTGCGTGGCCGCACCGATCTTCAACCATGCCGGCCTGCCGGTGGCGGCGATGTCGGTGTCGGGACCGGTCGGCCGGCTCAGCCCCGAAGCGTTGGTGCCGGCCATCCGGGCGGCCACTCTGGCCGTCGGCCGGCACCTCGGTTACCAGCCGAAGCCGAAGACGTCCGCCGCCGCGGCGACGTCCTAGAGGTCGTCGCCGCCTCGCGCCTGGGTGAGGCCCCGGACGCCGATGCCGCCGTCACCGCGGAGGATCGAGCCGGTCACGGTCCGGCTGTTCTCCCGGGAGGCGAGGAGGACGTAGAGGCCGGCGTAGTCCTCGGCCGCCGGCAGGAAGCCCAGCGGCGTGACCATCTTGACGAGCTCGTCGATGCCGGGGATCCCGCCGAGCGAGACCCGGTCGAACCCGAGGCACTTCGGCCCCCGCAGGTCGGTACCGCAGCCGCCGGGGGCGACGCCGTTGACCCGCACCTTCGGTGCCAGCTCGTAGGCCAGCTGCGTGACGAGGCCCCGCACCGCGTGCTTGGAGGCGGTGTAGAAGGCGCCGCCGCCGGCGGGATCGAAGGCGGCGTTGGACAGCGTGAAGATGATCGAGCCCTTGCTCTTGATCAGCTCCGGCAGCGCCGCCTTCGCGCCGAGGATGTAGCCCTTCACGTTGACGCCGAAGACCTCGTCGAAGACCTCGGGGAGCATGGTGAGGGGAAGGTGGGCGAGGGGTATCGAGTAGTCCCAGATGCCGGCGTTGCCGACGAAGACGTCGAGCTGGCCGAAGTGCTTCACGGCCGCGGCGACGGCTTTTTCGTTGGCCGCGGGGCTGGTGACGTCGCCCTTCACGGTGACCACCGTGCGGCGGTCATGGTCGGCCCGGAGCTTCTCGATGTGCTCGGCCGACCGGTCGAGGACGACGACGCGGGCCCCTTCCTGGACGAAGCGGTCGACGACCGCCCGCCCCAGCCCCGAGGCTCCACCGGTCACGATCGCCGTCTGTCCTTCGAGCCATCCCATGGCGTCGTCTCCTGTATCGGTTTCCTAGGCCGGAGCGTGGCCCCACGAGCTCGTGGCGGTGAGCTCGCACGGCTCCCAGCTGGCGTCGTCGACGAGGCACCCGCCCCAGCCGTACTCCAGCTCGAAGCCGGACGGGGTGCGGGCGTAGAACGAGATCATCCGGTCGTTGGTGTGGCGGCCGAGGGTGCGGGCGACCTCGATCCCTTCGGCCTGGACGAGGTCGTAGCCCCGGCCGACGTCGTCGACGTCGTCGAGCTCGACCATGAAGTGGTGCAAGGCCGACACACCGACCTCGAGCAGGGCCAGGCTGTGGTGGCGGGGATTGGTGTGGAGGAACGTCGCCTTGAACGGCGCCATCATGTAATCGGAGAGCCGGAAGCCGAGCACGTCCTGGTAGAAACGGACCGCCGGTTCGAGCTCCGGCACCATCAGCACGATGTGGCCGAGGCCGAGCTCGCCGGTCTTGAACCCGCTGATGTCGCGGCCCGGGGTGAACTCGCCGTCGCCGGCGTCGGCGCCGCAGAACAGCTCGACCCGGTGGCCGGCGGGATCGAGGCAGTGGATCATGCCCGCCACCCGGCGGCTCTCGAGTTCGGCTTTCGTGCCGGCCGTCACGGCCACACCGGTGGCCTCGAGTTCGGCGGCGGCGGCATCGAGGGCGGCGGCGTCGGCCACTTCCCAGCCGTAGCAGAACCCGTTCGGCCCGCCGGCCGGTTCGATGGCGATCCGGTGGTGCCGGTCGTCCATGCGGAGGTGGAGGACATCGCCGTCGCCGGCCACCGCCTCCATGCCGAGGACGTGGGAGGCGAACCCCGCCCAGTTGTGGGGGTCCTCGGCCGTGATCCGAAGGTAGCCAAGCGACTGGACATCCATCGTCCCCATTGAGGGGGGCCCTCGGGGACGGGTCAACGCCGCCGTTCCGCTGGACAGAACCGCGCCGGTCAGGAAGGAGGATCAGCCGCCAGTGGCAGGCGGACGGTGAAGGTCGAGCCCGCCCCCTCGACACTGCTGGCCTCGATCGTGCCGCCGTGGGCCTCGATGAGGTGTTTGGTGATGGCGAGACCGAGCCCGCTCCCGCCGGTTTCCCGGCTCCGGGAGGCGTCAGCCCGGTAGAAGCGTTCGAAGATGTGGGGAAGGTGCTCGGCGGCGATACCGGTACCGGTGTCTTCGATGGCGATCGTGGCGCTCGCGCCGTCGGCGGCGGCGGACAGCATCACCGATCCCCCGGCCGGCGTGTAGCGCAGAGCGTTGCCGACCAGGTTGCCGAGCGCCTGGCGGAGCCGCCCGGGATCGCCTTCGATCCGCACCGGGCCCGACACGTCGGCGGTGATGGTGACGCCGGCCACGGCGGCCGCCGCCCGGTGCGCGGCGGCCACCTGCTCCACCAGGTCGGCGACGTCGAGCGGCTCGGGATGGAGGTGGAGCCGTCCGGCGTCGGCCAGAGCGAGGTCCTGCAGGTCGTCGACGAGCCGGCCGAGGAGCGTCGACTCCTCCAGCAGCGAAGCGATCAGCGCTTCGTCGAGCGGCACCAGTCCGTCCTGCGCCCCTTCCAGGTAGCCCCGCACATTGGTCAACGGGTTGCGCAGCTCATGGGCGATGTCGCTGACCATCGCCTGGCGCTGGCGCTCGTTCTCCTCCATGGAGACGGCCATGGCGTTGAAGGCGTGGGCCAGGCGGCCCACCTCGTCCTGCCGGCTGCCCTTCACCGGCACCCGGGCGGTCCGGTCGCCGGCCTCCATGCGCTGCACGGCGGCGGTCAGGGCGTGGATCGGCCGGGCCAGGCGCCGGCCGGCCAGCACGGTGACGGCCACGGTGGCCAGCAGCACGGCCACGACGGTGCCGACGGTGCGGGGCTCGCCCGGATCCCAGCTGGCCTCGTACCGGTCGGCGCCGCTTCCGAGGTACAGCAGCGCCGGATCGGCGACGTAGGGATCCCGCACGGCCCGTTCGGCCTTGGCCTCGCAGTCGGCTACCGCCTTGTCGAACGGCGTCCCCGACACGGGTTGGGGGGTGTTCGGCGCGACGCCGTTCTGGCGGGCGGCCTCGTAGCATTCCGCCGTCAGCTCCTTGATGGCGGCGTTGATCGTCATTTCCTTGGCGGGCGGTGTGTTCAGCTCCGTCGGGACACAGCTGACAACCACGGGTTGCGGCGCCTTGTCCCAGACGACGGCGGGGGTGCTCAGGGGATCGTCGGTGACGCGGGCCGGAACGCCGGATCGAATGAAGCAGCCGGCCGCCTTCCGGGCCAGGGCCACCCGCTCGTCGTGTTCCTTGGCGCTCAGCCCGTCCCCGACGACCTTCCCCGAGGCGGCGGAGGCGGCGGTGCCGGCCGGGAGCAGGTTGAGCGCCGGGTTGAACGGGTCGACGACCGCCGCCGGCGTCCTCGGCAGGCGCGGCCGGTCGGGGCCGGTGCTGGCCGAGTCGGCCAGGAGACGGCCGTCCGGCGTGGTCAGGGCGATCCGCTGGCCGGTCTTCCCGGCGAGCTGGTTGACGAGCTTGTCGACGCCGTCCCAGGTGGGTTGGCCGTCGGCGAAGCCGAGCAGCGCCTGGTAGATGGCGGCGTCACCCTCCAGGGTGCGCTCCAGTTCACCCCGCAGCTGCCGGCTCGTGTTCCGGCCGGTGAGCCAGGCGGTGGCGCCGATGGCGCAGGCCGCCACGGCCAGCGACAGGGCCAGCAGACGCACGAGGAGGCTACGCCTCATCGGCCATCTTGTAACCCACGCCGTACACGGTGAGGAGGTAACGGGGCTCCGAAGCCTTCTCTTCGATCTTGCGCCGCAGGTTCATGACATGGACGTCAACGGTGCGATCGAGCGCGTAGTGGTCGAAACCGAACGCCTCGGTGAGAAGCTGCGCCCGGCTGAAGGCCCGGCCCGGCTCGGCGATCAGCGCGGCGAGGATGCGGAACTCCGCCGGCGTGGTCTCCACCGTTGCGCCGTTGAGGCGGACCTCGTGGCGGACGGGGTCGACCTCGAGGTCGCCGACCCGGTAAGGGCCCTCCCCGCCGCCGTTGGCGTTACCCGCTTTGCGGGTGCGCCGTAGCACGGTACGGACCCGGGCGACGAGCTCGCGGGGGCTGTACGGCTTGGTGAGGTAGTCGTCGGCGCCGAGGTCGAGGCCGAGCAGCATGTCGTCCTCGGTGGACCGGGCGGTGAGCATGATGATCGGCACGTCCGACTCGGCCCGGAGCACCCGGCAGACGTCGAGCCCGTCGACCCGGGGCATCATCACGTCGAGCACGAGCAGGTCGGGGCGGCGGTGCCGGGCGGCCTCGATGGCGGCTCGTCCGTCGTGGACGACGGCGACCGAGTACCCCTCGCGCTCCAGGTAGCGGCAGATCAGGTCGGCCTGTTTACGGTCGTCTTCGGCCACGAGGATGCGGGCGTCCACGACGGAAGTGTCGCACGGCCGCTGTCAAGAAGTAATGAAGAACAGCCATCTCACGGCCGGTTCACAAGTTCCTGACAGTCGTTTCCGCATCCTGGCAGCCATGAGACGCCACACGCTGCTGGCCGCCATGGCCACCATCACCATCGTCACCGCCGCCTGCTCGTCGGGTGGCTCTCCTCGAACGAGCGCCCCGGCCGATTCCGAACAGTCCAACACCGACAAACGGGACGAACGCCTCACACCGCTCAGTGCCTTCTTCACCGAAGGACACGGCGGCGAGCCGACCCAGGCCGAACGGGACGCGGCGGCCGAGGACTTCCGCCGCCAGGAGCAGATCATCGCTGAGTGCATGCAGGAGCAGGGCTTCCAGTACATCCCCCGGGACTACCACCAGGCGGTCGACTCCAAGGTGAAGAACGTCGAGGCCTTCGACCTTCCGCCCGACCAGTACGCCGAGCGGTGGGGCTACGGCATCAGCACGATCGACGCCTCGCAGTTCAAGCCCGAAGCGCCGGAGGACCCGAACTCGGCCATCGTCGAAGCGCTGTCGCCGGAGGCCCGGAGCGCCTACGACAAGGCGCTGTACGGGATCGACCTGTCCCGGGAGAACGCCATCGTGTCGGCCGGCGAGGGTGGTACGGCCCTTGCCCGTCCCAAGGGTTCGTCGCTCGATTCGCCGGTGCCTGACGGCTGCCAGACACGGGCCCTCCGTGAGGTCTACGGCGAGTTTGCCGCCGGCGGGAAACCGCCGTCGTCGGAGTTCGACGCCCTCAACGAGGAGATGGGTGCGCTCTGGGACCGCGTGGCCAACGACTCCCGGGTGGTTGCGGCCAAGGCCGGCTGGAGTGACTGCATGGCCGACGCCGGGCACCCCGAGGCGACCGACCCGGACAACGCGGCACAGCTCGTGATCGAGCGCTTCAGTGAGCTGTACGGGGTCGACCCGTCGCAGTTCAAGGAAGTCAGGGCGGGGATGAAGTCGGCGCCGCAGCAGCCGGACCCGGCCGCGCTGGCCGAGGTCCAGCGCTACGAGCGGAGCTTGGCGATGGCGGATCGGCGCTGCAAGGCCGAGTACGACGAAGCGGTCTTCACGGTGCAGACCGAAGTGGAGAACCGCTTCATCGAAGAGAACCGGGCCGAGCTGGAGCGCTACCGCGACTCCGTCGGCCTCCAGGGTGGCGGGCGGGCCGCCCGGTTGCGCATCGGCGCCATGGCCCGAGGGGGGAAGGGCTGATGCGCTCCCGTCGTCAGGTCGTCGCCGGCGTGGCCGGGCTGGCCGGAGTGGCCATGGCCGTCGGATTCGCCGCGGCATCGCAGATCGTCTCGCCGTCGGAGGCGGCCGCCCGGGCCCGGCCCCCGGCCGAGGCTCCCGTCACCGTCCCGGTCGAGCGCAAGGCCCTGCAGAGCCAGGTGGTCACCCGCGGCGACACCGCCTTCGACGGTGCGGTCGACGTCCGGATCGAAACCGGGGGGCTCGAGACGCCGGCGGTCGTCACCGGCCGGGTGCCGGAGGTGGGGGCCACCGTGGCCGAGGGCGACGTCCTCCTCGAGGTCGCCGGCCGGCCGGTCATCGCCCTCACCGGTGACCTGCCGACCTACCGCACGCTGCGGCGAGGCTCCACCGGCCCGGACGTGACCCAGCTCGAGGAGGCCCTGGCCCGGCTCGGGCTGCACCCCGGCGCGGTGGACGGGACCTACGACGCCGCCACCGCCGCCGCGGTGGCCAAGCTCTACAACAAGGTGGGTTATGCGGCACCGGCCCCGCCGGAGTCGGCCACCGAAGCGCTGGAGGCGGCCCAGGCGGCGGCGCAGGCGGCGGCGCAGGCCGTGACCGATGCCCAGTCGGCGCTCACCCAGGCCGCGGCCGGCGCCACGCAATCGGAGCGGCTGGCCGTCCAGGCCGAGGTCAACGCCGCTCAGCGGGCCCTCGACGACGCCCGGGCCTCGGGCGACGTCAACCAGATCGCCGCCGCCACCGACCAGCTGGCCATCGCCCAGGCCCACCAACAGGAGGTGCTGGCCCCCCGGGACACCACCGCCGCCCAGGCGGCGCTCCAGGCCGCCCAGCACCAGCACAGTGAAGCCCAGCAGGCACTGGCCGAGGCGCAGGCCGGCGTCGGCGTGGCCCTGCCGGCCTCGGAGGTCGTGTTCCTGCCCAGCCTGCCCCGGCGGGTCGATCAGGTCATGGTCGAACGGGGCGACATGCTCGACGGGGTGGCCTTGAAGGTGAGCGGCGCCAACCTGCTGGTCACCGCCCGGGTCAGCGCCGCCGACCGCCAGCTGCTGAGCGAAGGGATGAAGGCGGTCATCGAGCACGCCGGCACGAGGGTTGACGGCACGATCACGGCGCTGCACCGCGACGAGGCGTCCGACTCGCAGCAGAGCGGCGGCTCGTCCTCGGCCGGTGGGTTCAGCGTCATCGTCAAGCCCGATTCCCTGACGCCGCAACAGGTCGAGCTGCTACGGGGCACCAATGTGAAGGTCACGATCCCGATCGGCTCCACCAACGGCGAGGTCCTGGCCGTGCCCCTGGCCGCGCTGTCGGCCGGGCCGGGTGGCCAGTCCCGGGTCGAGGTGGTCCGGGCCGGAGGACGGCGGGAGCTCGTCCCCGTCGACGTCGGCCTCTCGGCCGGCGGGTACGCCGAGATCCGGGGGCCGGTCTCCGAGGGCGAGCTGGTGGTCGTGGGGCGGTCCCGGTGAGGGCCGCCCCGGTGGTCGAACTGCAGGGCGTGAGCCGGTCGTTCCCCGGCCCGCCGGAGGTGCACGCCGTGCGGGGCGTCGACCTCGTCATCGAGGCGTGGGAGTACGTCTCGATCGTGGGCCCGTCCGGTTCGGGGAAGTCCACGCTGCTGCACCTCCTCGGCCTGCTCGACCTGCCGACGTCCGGCACCTACCGGCTGGACGGTGTCGACACGTCGCAGATGGCCGAAGGGGAACGGGCCGCCTGGCGGGGCCGCAAGATCGGCTTCGTCTTCCAGTCGTTCCACCTGCTGGCCCATCGGTCAGTGCTGGAGAACGTGGCGCTGGCCATGGTCTACACCGGTGTGCCGCGACGGGAGCGGGGTGACCGCGCCCGGGCCGCCCTGGAGCGCGTCGGGCTGGCCCACCGCATCGCCTTCTCCCCGGCCACGCTGTCGGGTGGTGAGCGCCAGCGGGTGGCCATCGCCCGGGCGCTGGTCGGGGGGCCGAGCCTCCTGCTGGCCGACGAACCGACCGGCAACCTCGACAGCGTGACGGCCGGTTCGATCCTCGACCTGTTCGACTCGCTCCACGACCAGGGCCTGACCCTGGCGGTGGTGACGCACGACGACGCGGTCAGCCGCCGGGCGCAGCGCCGGGTGCGGACGGTCGACGGCCGGGTGCGTGAGCCGGCGACGGAGGCGGCATGAAACTGCGCTCCTCCTTCTCCTTGCGGGACCTGGTGGACGAGGCGTTGGCCGGCGTGGCCGCCCGGCCGGCCCGGCTGGCGCTGACGACACTGGGGACGGTGCTGGGTGTGGCGGCCCTCGTCGCCACCATGGGCCTGGCCCAGACGGCCGGCGGTCAGATCGCCGGCCGGTTCGACGCCGTGACGGCCACCGAGGTGGTCGTATCCCCCCGGGACGCCAGCGCCCGCCCTGGCGCGGCTGGCCGCGGCCAGAGTGAATCGACCGCCCCGACGGCCGCGCTGCCGTGGGACGCCGAAGCCCGCCTCGGCCGCCTGGCCGGAGTGGTGAACTCGGGCACCTACTCCCGGTTGAACGTGGGCGACGCCCGCATCCGGACGGTGCCGGTCGTCGACCCGTCGGGGGCCTCCGAGCACGTCATGCCGGTGGTGGCGGCCTCGCCGGGATTGCTACCCACGCTCGACGGCGACGTGGTGACCGGGCGCTACTTCGACGAGGGTCACGACCACCGGGCCGACCCCGTCGCCGTCCTCGGCGCCCGGGCCGCCGAACGGCTCGACATCAACCGGGTCGACATCCAGCCGACGGTGTTCATCGGCGACCGGGCGTTCACGGTGATCGGAATCATCGACGGCGTGAGCCGCCGGACGGAGTTGCTGGACTCGGTGATCATTCCCAACGGCACGGCGGCGGCGTTGTACGAGCTGACCAGTCCCGACGAGGTTCGCATCCGCACCGTGCTGGGCGCCGCCCAGCAGGTCGGGGCCCAGGCGCCGGTGGCGCTGGCGCCCAATGCGCCCGAAGGGATCGAGGCCCGGGTTCCGCCGTCGCCCGCTCGGGTGAAGGCCGACGTGGCGTCCGACGTCAACGCCCTCTTCCTCCTGCTCGGCGCCGTGGCGCTGGTGGTCGGGGCGTTGGGCATCGCCAACGTCACGCTGCTGTCGGTGCTGGAACGGGTGGGCGAGATCGGCCTCCGCCGCTCCCTCGGTGCGACCCGCCGCCACGTCGCGCTTCAGTTCCTCACGGAGAGCGTGACGATCGGGTTCCTCGGCGGGATGGTCGGGGCGGCGACCGGCGTCCTCCTCACGGTCGGCGTGTCGATCGTCCGGGACTGGACTCCGGTGCTGGACCTCCGCCTCGCCGGCGGCGCCCCGCTGCTCGGCGCGCTGATCGGCCTGGTCGCCGGCACGTATCCGGCCTGGAAGGCCTCCGCCGTCCAGCCGATCGCCGCCCTCCGCCGCGGAACGTGACGACGGCGCGGGACGTCAGTACCCGACGTTGTCGATCGTCGACCGGTCGGGAATGTCGTCCTGCGCCTCGTCATCCGGCTGCGGTTCGGGACCCTCGCGCACCTCCACCGGGCGGCCGTCCTCGTCGGGCGTGATGTCGCGCTGCTTGTCTCCCATGGGCTTGTCCATACCCGAACCGGGGCAGAGCGTCCCCTGGTGGAAGAGCAGCTTCCACCCCTCGGCGCCGCGGACCCACAGCGAGCTGCGCAAGGAGACGCGGTCGGGCCGGCGGGCCCGGTAGGTGAGCAGGATGACGTCGTCGCCCAGCCCGATCGCTTGAACGTCCTCAGCCTGCGCCGCGGCGTCGCCCGGCTCGGGAGTCAGCATGGCAACGATCTTTGTCGATCACTGCCGCCGCAGCCGGTACAGAGCATCTGTCGTGGTCCTGACAGAAGGAGCGAGGAGCCCGCCCTACGGTCGGGCGCGCGCCAACCCTGAGCACGGAGGTCGACCATGTACGCACGTGTTGTCATGCTCACCGGACTCAATGACATCGATGCCGCGGTGGAGTATCTGAGGGAAACCGCCCTGCCCGTCGTCCAGTCGCAGCGGGGCTACAAAGGCATGAGTGCCGGTGCCGACCGTTCCCAGGGCATCCTCGGGGTCCTGTCCCTGTGGGAGACGGCCGCCGACCGCGACGCCAGCGACAGCGCGCTGGCCAAAGTCCGGGAGGACGCCCGCAACCAGTTGGGCGGCAGCCTCACGGTGGAGAGCGTCGAGCAGCTGGCCGTCCAGATGAGCAAGCCGCCCACGGTGGGCAACGCGCTGGCCCTGACCCGCATCAGCATGGATCCGGCTCGGGTCGCCGAGAACGTCGAGTTCTTCAAGAACGAGATCATCCCGAAGGTCAGTTCCGCACCGGGCTTCCGTTCGATGCGCAACCTGATCAATCCCGAGACCGGAGAAGGGCTGGTCAGCTCGGTTTGGGACGACGAGCAGTCTCGCAACGCCGCCCTCGAGGCCACGCAGGCCCTCCGGGACGAGATCGCCGCCACCCGCGGCGTGACCTTCGGCGAACGGATCCTCGGGGAGATCGTCTTCACCGACCTGAGGTAGCCGACGACCCAATCGTGTCGTGAGGTGGGCCGGCGGCCTCCGCCGGCCCACCTCGTCGCGTATGGAGTTGACTCTCGAGCGACTTGAGACTCAAGACTGTCCGGCGAGACGGCAGAAAGGGTCGAACAATGACGGTGGTCGAGAGGTTCGCCGAGGCGTTCAACCGGCGAGATGTCGAGGGCATTCTGGCCTGCTTCACCGACGACGCCACCTATGGCGATCTGTTCTACGGCGACGCGGTGGGGCACGAGGAGTTGCGGGTGTTGTTCGACCGCATGCTGGGGGAAGGGGCGGAGGTCGAGTGGACGCCCGACAACGTCGTTGCGGCGCCGGGCGTCGAGATCGTCGAGTGGACGTTCCGGCTCGTCGTCAGCGACGCCGTGCCTCGCCGGGCCGGGCGGACGCTCTCACTCCGCGGCGTCAGCGTGTTCGAGCTGCGCGACGGGCGGTGCTGCGCCTACCGGGAGTACTTCGACCGGGGGGTGGGCCTGGTCCAGCTCGGGTTCGATCCGGCGGCGCTCCATCGTGTCCTCAGCCGTGAACCCCGGAGCCTCCTCGCCCACCGTGGCTGACGGCTTGCTGATCGGGGAGTTCGCCCGGCGCTGCCGGCTTCCGGTGTCGACGGTCCGCTATTACGCCGACGTGGGCCTGCTGCTTCCGGCCGAGATACATCCCGACACCGGCTACCGCCGGTACCGGGTCGACCAGGTCGAGCAGGCCGTGCTGCTGTCCCGGCTGCGGGCGATCGGCGTTTCCCTGGCGGCGATGAAGGAGATCCTGGCCGGCGGGGCGGCCGCCGCCGAAGCCCTGGTCGAAGAGCGCCGCCGGCTCCAACGGGAGGTCACGATCCGCCAGCGAGCGCTGGCCGAGATCGACGAGCTTCTCGGCCAGCGTGCCGGGCCGGCGCACGGTCAGCCGACGCTGGTGGAGCTCGCAGCCGACCGCGTGGCGACATGGCCGCTCCGTTCGGAAGCGGCGGCCGTCACTGAGGCCGTCACCCGCGGCATCGTCCGGCTCCGTCGGCACCTTCGCGACAGCCGCGCCGCCTGGCAGCCGCCGTTCGGAGCGATCTTTCCGCTCGACGTTGAAGACGAGGTCGACATTGCAGTCTTCGTTCGGGCGGAGGCACCGGCGGCTCCGGCGGCCGCCGCCGACGGGGGCCCGGTCGCCTCGGCCCGTCTCCCCGGCGGAACGGCCGCCCAGGTCGTCCACGAGGGATCACACGAGTCGCTGCCGTGCACCTACGCCGCGCTCCTCGAGTGGATCGTCGACGCCGGCCACCAACCGGGCGGCTCCGTCATCGAGGAGTACCTGTCGCTCGGAACCGGCCCCGATCGCACCACGCCGAGAACGCGCCTCGTCGTCCCGCTCGTGCGCTAGCGGGTCTGCCCTACCCGTCGACGGCGGCCGCAACGGCGTTCAGTACTCGAACGTCTCGAAGAAGTCGAGGACGACGACTCGGCTGCGGGGGGAGGCGCGCTTCAGTTCCCGGACGAACGTGTCGAGGGAGCCGGCTTCGCCGAGGATGTCGCGGAGGTCGTGAGCGCCGTCTTCGTAGGGGCGTTCGAAGTTGTCCCAGTGCGTCGGGAGGAGAACCCGCGGGTAGTGCAGCGTCCGGAGCAGTCGCTCGGTGTAGTCCCGGATCTGGTTGCGGAAGAGACCGGCGATGAGGGCGACATCGGGCCGGATACCGGACAGGTTCCGTTCGACGAAATTGGCCGTCGACATGAGGAAAATCGACGGGCCATCGTCGATCGTGAGCAGATAACAAAGCGAGTCGCCTTCCGGGAGGTCCCCGACGACCTTTGGTTCCGCGGGGTCGGCGAGGAGGTGGCCGGGCAGCGCGAACTTCTTGGTCGGGCCCATGGAGTGCAGCCCGGCGAAGACCTCGATGGAGTAGCCGTCGAAGGCCATCACCTCACCGCCTTCGACGATGACCAGCGACTGGTCGGGTAGGCCGAACGCTCGCAGGAGGTGCCGGTGCGTCTCCGAACCGATCACCATGGCCTTGGTCCGCCGCTGGATCGCCGGAACGTCGGCGAGGTGATCCCAATGACCATGGCCGACCAGTATCTGGTCCACCGCCGTCGGGACATGCCGCTCGACGAGGCGGGGATCCGCCGGCTTCAACGGTGTGTTCGGGTCGAAGCTGTTCTCGAGAAAGCCGGTTTTGAACCGGGCGAGGAACGGGTCGAACAGCACGGTGCGATCCGCGCCTCCGGCCCGGAACTCCAGCTTCCACCCGTTGGTCCCGAACCACGTCAGCCGCAGGCCCTTGCGGCGGCCCGAACCGGACGAAACCCGTTCGGCCCCTCCGGCCACACCGGAAAACAGGAACGACCCGCCCACGGCCAGGGCGGCGCCCGTTGCCCCGGCGAGCAGCACGTTCCGGCGGGACACACCGGCCGCGCTCTCCTGCACCTCAGGCAGACACATCCCAGCCCCCTTCCTCAGATCCCCGGCCGACCTTACAAGCTTGACTCTCAAGTGACTTCGGGCCCCAGACTGTCGGGAACCATCGAGAAAGGATTCCGCGATGACGATTGCCGAGCAGTTCGCCGCCGCCTTCAATCGGCGGGACGTCGAGGGGCTCCTGGCGTGCTTCACCGAAGACGCCACCTATGGTGATCTGCTGCTGGGCGAAGCGGTCGGGCACGAGGCGCTGCGGCAGTTGTTCGACCGGATGATGCGCGAAACGGCCGAGGTCGACTGGAAGTTCGACCGGGTCGTCGCTTCCGAATCCGTCGAGATGGCGGAGTGGACGTTCCGGATCGTCGTGAGCGACGCCGTTCCCCGCAGCGCCGGCCGGACCGTGTCACTCCGAGGCGTCAGCGTGTTCGACCTGCACGACGGCCGCTGCCGCGCCTACCGCGAGTACTTCGACCGGGGAGTGGCGCTCGTCCAGTTGGGTCTCGAGGCCGGCGCGCTCCACCAGGTCCTCAGCCGAGAGCGGACCACCGCCGCTCGCTAGAAGGCGCCGGCTTGCGACGACCTTGGTCCGGTGGAGGAGTCCTCGGATTCCTCCACCGGGTCCCGCTGGACGCGGGTCAGATCGATGACCACTTCACCGGACGGGTCGAGCACCACCTCGCCGGGGTCCCTCGCCGGACCGGTCCGGCGGCGGGAGGCCAGCTTGCGGAGCTTTGTGCCGCTCTTGGCGGCATGTCTCCGACAGAAGGCCAGGCAGGAGTTCGCCCACGAGTATTCGCGTGACAACACGGCGAAGCCGCCGATGATCAGGATCCAGCCGGGAAGCACCGGGAGCAGCAGGCCGGCGAGTCCGACGCAGACGAGCAGGAAGCCGACGAGCGTCAGCGCCGCCCGACGGGTGCTCCGGACGAGGAAGCGCGCGACCGCCTGCACGTCGACGGCCCCCCTCCTCCGCTCGCGCATCCCCAAGAACCCCCGTCTCGAGTCCCAGAATTCTTCCCGAGGCGGCCCTGGCCCGTAAAGGCCAAGGAAAGATGCGGAAAAAGAGCAGGTCAGAGCGACTTTCCGGGGTCCCACCATGAATTCGCCACTGGCGATGGCGGGCCAGAACCGACAGGATGGCTGGTCGAAAGGGGGCGGAACGAGCAGGTGGGGGGGAGCGTGTGACGAGCGGTAGGCCGAGTGCAACGAGCGGTCGCCCGCCCGGGAAGAACAGCCGGCGCCCGGGTGTCCGGCGGTCGGCTCACGCCACCACGGCCACGATGCGCGAGCGGTTCCTCGCCGGCGAGGACGTCAGCGGCGGCGTCCGGCCCGACGTCCTCCTCTCCTGGTACCGGTGCCGCGACGACTACAAGGTCGATCCCTATCAGGAACGGGCGCCCTCGGCCCGGGAGCGGGAAGCCTGCCAGCTGCTCGAGGAGAAGGTCGTCGTCAGCGAGCTGGCCGGGGTGGCCAAGTCCATCGAGCCCGACGTGGAGGCGATCGGCGGCCTGGTCGCCGTCACCGACGCCCAGGGCGGGATCCTGGTCGCCTGGGGCGATCGGAGCACACTCCAGCAGGCCGACAACGCCAACCTGACCGCCCGCTTCGCCTGGTCCGAGCAGGGCGCCGGCACCAACGGGATGGGCACCGCCCTCATGAGCGACGGACCCATCATCATCCGGGGCCCGGAGCACTGGTGCGCCGGCTTCCACGAGTGGGACTGCGCCGGAGTGGCGATCCGCGACCCCGTCACCCGCACGCCGCTCGGCGCCCTCGACGTGTCGTCCCCCAAGGCGCCGCTGCCCAGCTCCGTGCTGATCTGGCTGCGCAAGGCCCAGCAGACGATCGAATCCGGCCTCCGGGATCGGGCCCTCAGCACTTTGCGGGATCTCGCCGCCGTCTACTGGGAAGAGGAGCGGACTTCGCAGGGCCCGCTGGCCGCCGCCGACACCGGTGGCCGGCTCCTGCTGGCCAACTCCGACGCCCGGGAGTACTTCGGCGTCGTCCGCCCCGAACGGCCCCGCGACCTCGCCGCCGACCTGCCCCAGCTCCACGCCGCCCTCCGGGAGGCGGTCGACCGCGCCCACGGCGACGGCCGCTGGACCGGCGTGGCCAGCCTCATCCTCCCGGGCCGGGCCGAGCCCGTCCCCATCGCCTTCCGGCCGGCGGTGAAGAACTCCCGCCTGGTGGGCATTCTCCTCGGGGCGCCGAGCCACGAGGCCGACGGCGAGGCGCTCAGTGCGGGAGACGAGCTGATGGCCGTACCCACCCCCGGGCGGCTGGTCGGGCTGCAGGGCGACCGCATGGTACTCGTCGCCGCCGAGGAGATCCGCTACGCCGAGGCGGACGGGAGCTACGTCTGGCTCGACACCGACCGCGGTCGCCTCCGGGTGCCGGAGCGGGGCATGGCAGCGCTGGAGCAACGGCTGGCCGGACACGGTTTTCTCCGCGTTCACCGCCACTATCTCGTCAACCCCCGCCGGGTGAAGGAGATGGCTCCGGGGCCCAACAGCTCGATCTGGCTCGTGCTCGACGTGGCGGCCGCGCCGCCCGTCCCGGTCGCCCGCCGGCGAGCCGCCGAGGTGCGCCGCTTCCTTGCCCTACCCTGACGAGGACGAGGTCGACCATCCCCGCAGGGTGGCGGAGCAGTTTGCCGGGCCGGTGACGGCCATCCGTCCGTTCGGGACGGGCCACATCAACGACACCTACCTCGCCAAGACCCCAACCGGGCAGTACGTCGTCCAGCGCCTCAACACCGCCGTGTTCAACGATCCGGCGGCGGTGACGGCCAACATCCTGACCGTGCACCGGCATGGCCGGGGCGCACTCATGCCCGAGCCGGTTCCGGCGAAGACCAGCGGTGAGTGGCTGGTGTCGGACACCTCCGGCGTCTGGCGGGCCTGGCGCCGGGCGCCGGGCGAGCCGCGCCCCAGCGCCGACGCCACACCGGCGGACCTCTCCGCCGCCGGCGAGCTGCTCGGCCGGTTCCACGGCCTCGTGGCCGACCTCGACCCCGCCACCGTCAGCGAGACGCTGCCCCGATTCCACGACCCCCGGCGCCGCCTCGACGCGCTGCGGGCGGTCATCGCCGCCGATCCCTGCGGACGGGTCGCACCGGTGCAGGACGAGATCGCCATGGCGGAGGCGGCTGCGCCGCTCGCCGACCTGGCCGCCGACCTCACGAGCCGGGTTCCGAGGCGGGTGGCGCACTTCGACGCCAAGCTCGACAACATCCTCTTCGTCGGCGCCGAAGCCGTGTGCCTCGTCGACCTCGACACCCTCATGCCGGGCGCCTGGTTCTGGGACGTCGGTGATCTGCTGCGCAGCGCCGCGACCACCGCCGCCGAGGACGAGCGGGATCTCGACCGCGTCGTCGTCACGTCCGAGCGCTACGAGGCGATCCTCGACGGCTACCGCAGCGGCCGGTCGGGTTCCGGCGCCCCGGCCGGTGCCGCCGAGCTCGAGGCGATCGAATTCGCCGGGGCGATCATCACCTACGAACAGGCCGTGCGGTTCCTCACCGACTGGATCGCCGGCGACGTCTACTACCGCATTCACCGCCCGGACCAGAACCTCGACCGGGCCCGGGCCCAGTTCCGCCTGCTGGCGTCGATGCCCCGTCCGTAGCGTTGGCTAACGTCGGGCGCTGATGAGCGAACAGCCGGTGGTCGGGCCGGTCACCGACTTCGCCGTGCGGGGCAACACCGTCGAGATCTCCGCCCGACCGGCGAAGGCCCAGGTCGTGTTCCTGAGCGACGACACCTTCCGGTTCTGGGTGGCGTTCGGCGGGAAGTTCGTCGACGAGACCGACATGGTCGTCCACGGCGAACGGCACCGGGCGGGTGTCGAACCGGAGGTCACCGACGCCGGCGGGTACATCCAGGTGGCGACGAAGGCCCTGACCCTGCGGATCTACAAGGATCGACTGCGCATCGGGCTCTACCGGCCGGACGGCACCACCCGCATCGTCGAGGAGAAGCGGCCCCTGGCCTGGGACCAGCAGTCCGGCACGACCCAGTACCTCACCCGGGGGGACACGGAGCAGTACTTCGGCGGCGGAATGCAGAACGGCCGCTTCACCCACCGGTACAAGGCGATCGACATCGCCGTCAGCTACAACTGGGACGACGGTGGATGCCCGAACTCGGTGCCGTTCTACCTGTCCAGCGCCGGCTACGGCGTGTTCCGCCACACGTTCGCCCCGGGCCAGTACGTCTTTCACGACACGGTGCGGACCCGGCACGCCGAACGCCGCTTCGACGCCTACTACTTCGTCGGAACGCCGAAGCACGTCATCGACCGCTACACCGAGCTGACCGGGCGGCCGCTGATGCCCCCGATCTACGGCCTCGAGATGGGCGACGCCGACTGCTACTGCCACAACGCCAACCGGGGCGAGCGCCACACGCTCGACGCGCTGCAGATCGCCGACGGCTATGTCGAACGGGAGATCCCCCTCGGCTGGATGCTGGTCAACGACGGCTACGGCTGCGGCTACGAGGACCTCGACCAGGTCGCCGAAGGCCTCAAGGCCCGTCACGTCACGCTCGGCCTGTGGACGTCCACCGGCCTCGCCGACCAGGCCGAGGAGGTCCGCACCGGCGCCCGGGTCCGCAAGCTCGACGTCGCCTGGGTCGGGCCCGGTTACCGCTTCGCGCTCGACGCCTGCCGCCAGGCCTACGAAGGGATCGAGCAGCACAGCGACGGGCGCGGCTTCGTGTGGACGCCGGAAGGCTGGGCCGGATCGCAGCGCTACGCCGTGCACTGGAGCGGCGACCAGGAAGGCTCCTGGGAATACATCCGCTGGCAGATCCCCACCTACGCCGGCGCCACGATGTCGGGCCTGGCCTACACCACCGGCGATGTCGACGGGATCCACACCGGCAGCGGCCCGACCTACACGCGCGACCTGCAGTGGAAGACGTTCCTACCGGTCGTGATGACCATGAGCGGCTGGGCCGACACCGACAAGCAGCCCTGGCGGCGGGGGGAGCCGTACACGGCGATCAACCGCCGCTACATCCAGCTCCGGGAGCGGCTCCTGCCGTACTTCTACACCTATGCGGCGTTGGCCCACCGCGATGGTGTCGGCATGGTGCGGCCGCTGTGGCTCGAGTACCCCGACGATCCGGCCACGCTGCGAGAAGAGGTGAAGTACGAATTCCTGGCCGGCGAGGCGTTCCTGGTGGCGCCGGTCTACGACGACCGGGACGTCAGAGACTCGATCTACCTGCCCGCCGGCACCTGGTTCGATTACTGGACCGGTGAGCGCTACCGCGGGCCCGTCCGGCTCCACGATCACCCCGCCCCACTCGACCGCCTCCCGCTGTTCGTGAAGGGCGGCTCCATCATTCCGATGTGGCCGGAGGGAACCCTGTCGTGGGAGACGCGCCACACCGGTCAGCTCGATCTCGACGTCTACCCCGACGGCGACAGCACCTTCACGCTCTACGAGGACGACGGCGTCACCCGCCGCTACCGGGACGGCGAGTACAGCGAGCAGACCTTCAGCGTGACCACGTCCGGCGACGAAGTCCGGATCGCGATCGGCGCCATCGCCGGCGACTACGCCGGCCGGCCGGCCCGCCGCCGCTATCTGCTCCGGGTGCACCGCTCCGATCCACCGGCCGTGACCGTGGTCGAAACCGATCCGATCCCCGCCGACACGGCAACGACGGTCACCGTGCGCTGAGGCGCGGGTCAGGCGAATGTGCGGACCAGTTCCAGGACGGCCGTCGCATCGGGGCCGCTGGCGGCCAGGGCCGTCTCGGAGGCGTCGAGCCGGCGGGCGGCCACGAGGCAGAAGTCGAGCGCCGGGCCGGTCACGGTCGTGGCCGCCGGCACGTCGGGGGCGAACTCCCACGTGGTGCCGTCGGGCGCGGTGAGCGCCAGTGCCACCGGTCCGGACAGTTCCCGGTCGGCCCGGGCGAAAGCGTAGGGCAGCGTCCGCCAGGCGAGGCGGGCGATGGGCTTGAGGTGCGGGCCCGGTTCCTGCCGGCGGCCGAGGCCGGCGGCGACGTCACCGGTGTGGATCCACACTTCGGCCAGGCGGGTGGTGGCCAGCGTGATGGCCGCCAGTTCGCCGTTGACCCACGGCACCCGCTTGCGGGCGTCACAGCCGGCGAGGGCCTCCGCCTGCGCCGTGCTCGACGCCCGCCAGCGTTCGTAGAGCTCCTTGGGGGGCTGGCCCCGCTCGGCGGCGACCGCCAGGCCGGCCAGGTCATCGACGTTCGCTCCCGGTGGCGCCGCGGCGGCCGCCTTCCCGAAGCCCTCGACGATGTCGCGGAAACGGCGCTCGACGCTGGCCACGGCCATGGCGTTGGTCTGGGCCACATGCAGCACGACGTCGGCGATCGTCCAATCCGGACAACGGGAGGGAAGCGCCCACTCCTCCTCGTCGAGGTCGCGCAGGAGCCCGTCGAGTTCCTCGTCCTGCTGGCGCAGGCCGGTGAGGATGTCCGCCATCGGCGCAGTCGGTTGCATGAAAAGACTCTAATCCGGGCGTTACCCTCGGCGCCATGTCCTGGCATCTGGCACAGCTCAACATCGGCCGACTGCGGGCGCCGGTCGACGATCCGGCCACCGCCGAGTTCATGGCCAACCTCGATCCCATCAACGCGCTGGCCGAGGCGACGCCGGGCTTCGTCTGGCGCCTCCAGACCGAGGAGGGCAACGCCACCGCCATCAAGGCGTTTCCCGGCGACGACCTCATGATCCTCAACATGTCGGTGTGGGAGTCGATCGAGGCCCTGGCCGACTACGTCTACCGGTCGGCCCACACGCCGTTCCTCCGCCGCCGGGGCGAGTGGTTCGAACGGCTGAACGACATCTACCTCGTGCTGTGGTGGATACCGGCCGGCACCCTGCCCACCATCGAGGAAGCCCTGGCCCGCCTCGACGATCTCCGCACCTTCGGGCCGACGCCGGAGGCGTTCACCTTCCGCCACCCGTTCCCGCACCCCGGCGGACCGGCCGTTCCCGCCGACGACCGCAACACCTGTCCGGTCTGAGGCTCAGAGCTTCCGCTCCAGCGCCTCGACCACGATCTCGTTGAAGTCGACGCCGGTCAGCGACAGGACGCTGCCGAGACCGCCCGGACTGAACACGTTGATCTCCAGGAGGCAGTTGCCGACGATGTCGAGGCCGGCCAGGAACATGCCGTCCTCGGCCAGCTTCGGCCCGACGAGCCCGGCGATGCGCAGGATCCGGTCATCGATCTCGGCCGGTTCGACGCTGGCCCCGGCCGACATGTTGGCCCGGGCCTCGCCCTCGCCGGGTATCCGCCGGAAGGCGGCGTAGACGCCGTCCGCCTGCAGCGGTTCGCCGTCGAGCATGAAGAGGCGCACGTCGCCGCCGCCGGCGGCCGGGAGATGTTCCTGGGCGATGAGGTAGCCGTCGCGGATGACGGCGTCGATCATCTGGTCGAGGTTGACCTCGTCCTCCGGGGTGACGATGAAGACGCCATGGCCGCCCGAACCCTGCAGCGGCTTGATCACCGCCCGGCCGCCGTGATCGTGCGCGAACCGCCGGACCTCGTCGTGGTCCCGGGTGATGAGCGTCTTCGGCCGCACCTCCAGCGGAAAGTGGTGCAGGTACAGCTTGCTCAGCGCCAGTGACAGGCCGGCCGGGCTGTTGACCACCCGCACGCCGCGGCGCTCCGCCAGTCCGCCGAAGAGAATCCCGGCCGTCTGGGCCCAGAAACGGTTGGGGACGTCATCGGCCGGATCGCTGCGGAGCCACAGCGCGTCGAGGTCGTCAACGGTGATCCGCTCCGGCTCGAGGCCCTTGAGGAACGTTTCCTGATCGGTCTCGCCGGTGGGGGCCCGGCCCGCCTGCGCTCGAAGGGCGTCGTCGGGGTCGCAGGCGAAGTTGCCGGCGCCGATGTACCAGACGTCGTGGCCCCGGTGGACGGCCGCCATGGCCAGGCGTGTCGTCGTGTACTCCGGCTTTTCGCTGTTGATGTCGTTGATGAAGATTCCGAGCTTCACCGCCGTTCCTCCGGAATGAGATCGAGGATGCCGAGCCCGGCTCGGACGGCGGCCAGCCGCTCCTGTGAGCCTCGCGCGGCCTGGGGATCCAGCCAGCGGGGCTGCAGCCGCGGCCGGCGCAGGACGCCGCGCCACTGCAGCTCCTGGACGAGGGGGACGAAGTCCAGGGGCACCTTCCCGACCAGCAGCGGATCGAGCGGGTGGCCCCCGGCCAGGTGGCGCAGCATTCGGTCCAAGCCCCGGAGGTAGATGGCGTCCTTGGTCAGCCCGCCGGAGCGGTAGACGCGCATCGTCACCCGGAACGCCTGAGCGGCGGTCAGGCCGTGCCCGTCGTGGAGATCACGGAAGGTCTCGGTGAAGGTGGCGCCGTCGAGGAGCCGGCCGACGGCGACGACGCGGGCGGCCAGCGTGACGAGCCGGTCGACGGTGAGCCCGCCGACGACGAACTCCGCCAGCACGGCCAGCCCTTCCTGTGTCTCCTCGTAACCGGCCAGACCGGTCGACAGCAGGCGCAGCGGTTGGGCCCGACCGTTGACGGCGGTGACGATGTGTGTCCCGACCTCATGCTGCACCAGCGCCTCGACCCGGGCCCGGGGGATCTGCACACCCGTCCCCACGAGGAGCTGGCCGGAGGAGACGAGGACGCCGGGGACGTCCGGCCGCAGCCACACGGTGACGCCCTTTCGGGCGAGGTCGGCGCCGTAGCGGGCGATCTCCGCCCGGGCCCGTCCGGCGAAGGCGGCGGCGTCGATACAGGGCTCGCCGGTCGTCGGGCAGTCCTGCGGGGCCATGCCGCGTTGCCGGATCGTGCCGAGCACCGACTCGGCGAGGCGGTAGAGGCTTTCCTCGACACCGCCGAAGAGCTGCAGGCTGGTGGGGAGGAAGGCAGCCGAGCCCCGGTCCTCCAACAGGCTGACCTGGCGGTCGAGCGTTTGCCGTTGCGCCCGGAAGATCGCCGCCAGCGTCGGGTCCTCCACCCGTTCGAGCGGCACGGCGTAGAGCGCCCGCTTGAGCAGGTCGGGGTCGACGGTGAGCGGCCGGTAATGGAACGTCGGGTCGTGGGAGAAGCCGCTCCGGCGGAACTCCTCCCAAGCGTCGTCGGTGTTCACCGGCGTGACGGCCAGCAGGTAGTCGATCTGGCCGGCGATCTCGGCCAGGCGCCGGTCGGCCTCCCGGGTGACCTTGAGGAGCCGGCGGGGCCCGAGCGCCCGGAAGTGCTCCGGCCGGAGATTCGTCTGCACCGTGGCGAATTCGAACGCCGTCTGTTGCAGCGCTCGCCCCAGGTCATGCTGGAGCCGGCGGAGGACGGCGGGGAACGGCCGACCGCCGGCATCGATGAAGAAGCCCGGTACGGACAGGCCGATGAGGAGGACGCCACAGGCGCGCTGCTCCTCCGGTGTGAGCAGCGGCGGCGCGGCCGGAGGCGCCGGTGCCGGGTCGTCGACCGTTTCGGTGTGGGCCGGAGCGCCCAGCACGTCGACGTGCTTGAGCGCCTCGGCCAGCGCGGCCACCGTGCTGGCCGGTTCGGTCGGCGGGGCGTGGACGCGGAACGTCTCGCCGCCCGGCTCCGGCCAGAGCTCGATCAGGAGAAAGGCGCCGAAGCGGCTCGACAGTCGCTCGCCCAGGGCGGCGACCAGGCGCCGGGTGGCCGGCGCCACCGCCGGATCGTCGGAGATGCTGAGATGCGAGGCCTGGCTGAGCACCAGCCGTTCGGCGCCGTCGATCGCGCCCTCGGGCCGGTGGCGGTAAACGCAGAGGAAGGGGAGCGGCCGGTCCATGTGCAGCCAGCCGCCGGGAACGCTCCGCCGTACGCCCCGGCCGGCATCGAGGCGCTGGGCCACCGAGACGATGAAGGCCCCGGTTTCCGTGGCGAGGTCGGGCAGACGGTCGGGGCTCATCGGGACCGGTGCGCCAGTTCGTCGACCACCCCGGGCACCGTGGCCGCCAGGGCGTCACCCAGCGCATCGTGCAGGTCGGAGTCGATCTCGCCGGTGTGCTCGTCCATGTAGAACTTCTTCACTTCGACGGCCAGCGCACAACCCGTGTCCGGATACCGCTCGTGGACCCACCGGGCGAGCTGCCGGCCCCGGAAGACGACGTTCTCCCCGACGTCGAGCCGGCCTTCGCCGTGGGGCACCTTGACGGAGCCGAGGTCGGCGATGAACCGGTCGACCAGCGGAGCCCACCGGGCCCGGTCCAGGGAACCGGTGCCGACGTTGACATCGGGATGGCCGGCCGGATCGGCGGCCGGGGCCGCCGGCCCGCCGCGGCGATGGTTGTAGCTGTGCAGGTCGTAGACGACGAAGCGGCCGAACGCCTGCTCGGTCCGGTCGAGGATTCCACCGAGAATGGAATAGAAGGCGTCATAGGCGGCCCGCGACCGGGCCACCATCTCCGGGGATGGCGGTTGTCGCCAGATCTCGAGATCCCAGGCGTCCTCCGGCCGGAGGTAGACGGCCTCGTCCCGCGGCCGGTTGAGGTCGACCTCGAAGCGGGACCGGCCGGCGACCAGGTGGGTGGGAAACCGGGCCGCCCACTCCGCCGTTCCCAGGTCCTCTTCCCGCCGCCGGTCAGCGGCCGGCAGGGCGATCTGCGCCGCAATCTCCTCCCGCATGGCGTGCCCGTCATGGACGGCGACCGCCACCACAGGGCTGTCGGCCTCTTGCCCCCACCAGAGCGCGACGGGTTCCGCGACCTCCATGGACGCGTCTTTACCCGTTCGGGCCTCGCTCCAAGGCGATCGGCTCGAGCGGTCAGGCGACTAGCCTCCGGGCGCATGAGCGGAGATCTGCAACTCGTCCGGCGGCTGGCCGCCGCCGACAAGGGGCTGGCGGTGGTCTCGACGACCCGGCCCGACGGGACCGTCCACTCGTCGCTGGTCAACGCCGGCGTGTTCGACCACCCGGTGACGAAGGAACCGACCGTGGCGTTGGTGGCCAGGGGATCGGCTTACAAGCTGCGGCTGTTCGCCACCGCCGGCCGGGCCAACGCCGTTTTCCGGGCCGGCTGGGAGTGGGTCTCGGTCGAGGGTCCGGTCGACATGATCGGCCCCGACCACGCCCGGCCCGACTTCCCGGCCGAGGCGCTGCCGCGACTGCTGCGTGACGTCTTCACCGCCGCCGGCGGCAGCCACGACAACTGGGACGAGTACGACCGGGTGATGGCCGAGGAGCGGCGCACCGCCGTCTTCATCACGCCCGCCCGGATCACCACCAACGCATGACGGCGATCGATTCCGTCCGGGAAGCGAGCATTGTCCGCCTCGAGCCGAGCGGCAAGCTCGCCCGGCTGTGCGA
Source organism: Actinomycetota bacterium (assembly GCA_040756995.1). Classification (GTDB taxonomy): domain Bacteria; phylum Actinomycetota; class Acidimicrobiia; order IMCC26256; family BP-133; genus BP-133. Next base: position 151,541 of record JBFLYK010000006.1, read on the forward strand.
AGTGCTGCGGGCCAACGCCCTCCCGCCCGATGCGCCGCTGGCCGCCCAGCGGGAGCGGTTCGAAGCCGTGACGGCCAAGGCGCCGCTTCCGGCGGGCGTCACCTACTCGGCTGTCGACGCCGGCGGCGTCCGGGCGGAGTGGGTCGAACCTCCCGACGCCGGTTCCGCGGCCCCGACGTTGCTGTACTTCCACGGTGGGGGATACGGCATGGGGTCGGTCAACACGATCCGGCCGCTGGTGTCGCAGCTGGCCGTGGCCGCGTCGGCCCGGGTGCTGAGCGTCGACTACCGGCTGGCACCGGAGCATCCGTGGCCGGCGGCGGTGGAGGACGCCGTCGCCGCTTTCCGCTGGCTGCTGGAGCAGGGCGTCGAACCCCTGACCGTCGCCTTCGGCGGCGATTCCGCCGGCGGGGGCCTTACCGTGACCTCCCTGCTGGCGGCCAAGGATCGGGGGCTGCCGATGCCGGCGGCCGGGGTCTGCATTTCGCCCTGGGCCGACCTCACGCTCTCGTCGCCGTCGCTGGAGCGCAACGCCACCACCGATCCCGAGGTGAACCGGGTCGCCCTGGCCCGCTGGGCGGAGTACTACCTGGCCGGGACCGACCCCCGGAACCCGCTGGTGTCGCCGGTCTTCGGGGATCTCAGCGGGCTTCCGCCGCTGCTCATCCAGGCCGGAACCGCAGAAGCGATCGAGGACGACGCCGTCCGCCTGGCGGTCGCCGCCCAGGAGTCCGGGGTGCCCGTCACCCTCGAGCTCTACGAGGGCATGATCCACGTCTGGCACGCCTTCGCCCCCAAACTGCCGGAGGCGACGGCGACCATCGAGCGGGTGGCCGCCTGGCTGCAGGGCCGATGGTCCGCCGCGCCCGGCTGAGTGGCAAGCTGATGGGCTATGGCCGACCAACCACTGTCTCGCCGTCATGTGCTGGCCGGCCTCGTCGGGCTGCCGGTCGGGGCGGCGTTGGCCCGGGTGGCTCCCGCCCGAGCCGAGTCCGGCCGGCCGGCACCGCTGGCCCCGACACCGGCCTGCGATGACTCGCCGACGCCGGAGCAGACGGAAGGCCCCTACTGGACGCCGAACTCACCGGAGCGCCACGACTTCACCACTGATGGAGCGCCGGGCCAGCGGATGACGTTGACGGGCACGGTGGTCGACACCGCCTGCCACCCCGTCTCCGGAACCCTGCTCGACTTCTGGCAGTGCGACGGGAACGGCGTCTACGACAACGAGGGCTTCAAGCTGCGCGGTCACCAGTACGCCGACGCCAACGGCGCTTTCCGGCTCGCCACCGTCAAGCCCGGCCTGTATCCCGGCCGCACCCGCCATTTCCACGTCAAGGTCCGCCCGCCCGGCGGCGAGGTCCTCACGACCCAGCTCTACTTCCCGGGCGAACCCACCAACCAGGCCGACGGCATCTACCGCCCCGAGCTCGAGATGACCGTTGCCGACAACGGCGACGCCTCCTTCACGTTCGTGGTCGAGAGGTAGCCGCCGGTCAGGCGAAGCCGCCGACCTGCTCTTCGAAGGCTCCGGCCACCCGCAGCACCTGGCTGTCGGCGAAGTGCCGGCCGATGATCATCATCCCGATCGGCAGCGTGCCCTGCGGCTGGCAGGGTACGGTGATGGCGGGGTGGCCCGACGCGTCGAACGGCGCGGTGTTGGGAATCATCTCGAGGGCCCGGGCGCAGTACTCCTCGCGGCTCACGTCGGGCGGCGGGATCAGGGTCGGCCGCAGCGGGAGCGTGGGCATCACCAGCACGTCGACCTCCGCCAGGGCGTCGTCGTAGGCCTGCCGCAGCGTGTGGACCAGGTTCTGGCCCTTGGCGTAGTGCCGGCCGCCGTAGTTCCGGTGGAGGTACTCGCCGAACAGCACGACCAGCTTCACCGTCTCGGACAGGTCGTTGGCCCGGGTCCGAAGCCCCTGGGCGTAGTTGTCGAGCAGCGACGTGGTGTAGAAGCCCTTCCAGTTCGACCCCAGGGCGTTGCCCTTCACCATCAGCTCGGTCGCGCCTTCGATGATCACGGCGTTCCAGATGTGGATTCCGTTGCGGTGCCAGGGCACCGACACGTTGCCCACCACCGCTCCCGCCTTCTCCAGCCGGTGGGCGGCCTCCCGCACGGCCTCGTCGACCTCCGGTTCCGACAGCCCTTCCCAGCCGAAGCCCTCGTCGACGATGCCCACCCGCACGCCGGCCAGGTCGCCGGTCAGGGCCTGGGAGTAACGCTCGGTGGGGACCTCGGTCGGCTGGCGGGGATCCAGCCCGTCCCGTCCGGCCAGGACCTCGAGCATCAGCGCCACATCGTGCACGGTGCGGCCCATGGGCCCGGTGTGGTCGAGGGTCAGCTCGATGGGAAAGACGCCGCTGTAGGGAACCAGTCCGTACGTCGGCTTGTGGCCCACGATCCCCGACCAGCAGGAAGGAATCCGGATTGAACCGCCCTGGTCGCCGCCGATGGCCAGGTCGACGTCGCCGGCGCCGACCAGCGCGGCCGAGCCGCACGACGAGCCGCCCGCCTGCCGGGACGGGTCCCGGGGGTTGAGGACCGGGCCGGTGTAGGGCGTGAAGCTGCCTCCCGAGAAGCACAGGTCCTCACAGACCGCCTTGCCGAGGATCGTGCCGCCGGCGTCGAGGATCCGCGTGACGATGGTGGCGTCGACCTCGGGGACGTAGCCCTCGAGGGTCGCCGAGCCGTTCATCATCGGGATGCCGGCCACGCAGACGTTGTCCTTGACGGCCACCGTCTTGCCCGCCAGGGGACCGTCGGCCGCGCCGCGGATCTCGCAGCGCCAGTACCAGGCGTTGAGCGGGTTCTCCTCCGGAGTGGGCCGCCAGCCACCGGAGCGGGGGTACTTCGGCGCCAGCAACGGCGGCTCGGCCAGCCGTTCCACGATCCCGTACGAATCGAGCATCGGCGCCATGAGCCCCTGGAACGACGCCAGGTCGGTGTCGGTCAGCTTCAGCCCGAAGGACCGGGCGATCTCCCGAAGCTCTTCGATGGTCGGCGGGCGAACGGGCATCGGTCCCTCCTTCGTTCCGGACGGGTCAGTGGTCGGCTCGATCGACACTCAACAGGCCGCCCCCGTGCGAGTGGGCACGCCGGTGCTCGCCCGCCTTCACGCATTCGACGGTCTTGCGTTCGATCTCTCCGGCGTCGGCCAGGGCCTGGTCGATGATCAGCTCCTCGAGCGCCCGGACCCAGTGGCGGTAGTACTCCCACTCGTCCCGCTCCTCGGCGGGAGTCTGCTCCCAGTCGGAGATGGCGGCGATCAGGCGCTGCTGGAACTCGATCCAGGGAAAGCGCCCCTGGTCGTGGGCGGCCACCGCCAGCGCCAGGGCCCGGATCTGCCACGGCGCTTCGAAGGCGAGGTCGCCCTCCTTGCGGGGGATGGCGCCGGCCCCGGGCAGCTCCGCCACGAGACGCTCGATGGCCCGCCGCTCGGCGAGATTCGGGGGCCGGTCGGGCGATCGCCGTGGCTGCGCCGGCCCCTGGCTCAACTCGCCTGACCCGGTTGCTTGGGCAGGCCCACCCCGATCATCGAGTCGCGGGTCACCAGCGCCGCCAGCTCGTCGGGGGACATGTTCTCCGTCCCCGCCGGCCGCTCGGGCAGGACCCAGTAGCGCAGCTCGGCGCTGGTGTCCCACACCCGGACTTCGGTGGATTCCGGCAGGTTGAGGTCGAACTCCTCCCGGAGGACGGCCCGGGGTTCCTTCACCATCCGGGACCGGTAGGCGGGGTACTTGTACCAGTTGGGCGGCAGCCCGAGGGTCGGCCAGGGGTAGCAGGAGCAGAGCGTGCAGACGATGACGTTGTGGACGCCCTCGGTGTTCTCGACGACCACCATGTCCTCGCCCTGCACGCCGCCGATGCCCATCTCCTTGCAGGCCTCGGAGGCGTCTTCGAGGAGCCGTTGCTTGAAGTCGGGATCGGTCCAGGCCCGGGCCACCACCTTGGCGCCGAGGTGCGGACCGACCTCCTTCTCGTACATCTCGGCGATCTTGTCGATCGCCTCCTCGGTCACGAGCCCCTTCTCGATGAAGATCGCCTCGAGAGCCTTCACCCGGGCGGCGATCTCCTCGGGCGGAGCGGGAAGGGTGCCGGTGACGGGAGGCGGTGAGCCTCCGGGCGAGGTCGTCGTCATGTGCGTCCTCCTCTGCGCAGCGACGGGTTGGCTGTCGCGACGGTGGGTCACGTGCCCTCGAGGTACGGCTCCCAGAAGTCGAAGTAGATCGATTCCCGGGGCTCGGAAGTCTCCGGGCCCCAGACTTCCTCGGCCTCGAAGCGCACGCTGTAGACGTACTGCGGGTGTTCGCCCTCCCGCTTGGAGTTGGTGTCGGGAAACACGAACGAGTCGTAGACGCGGTCGACGACGCCTTGCTTGCCCCGCAGGTACCGGGCCAGGCGGGTGTGGCCGCTCGGGTGGTGGTTCTTGACCCGCACGGTCTGGCCCGGCTTGAAACGGGGCTCGGCGTCGGTCGGCATCCTCGTCGATGCACCCGCCCGCAGGACGTCGAGCAACAGGTTCGTCTGGGCGGCGTCCTGCCGGTTGGGGAGCGGTGCGTCGGGATTGTTGCGGTAGAAGCGCGCCTTCTCCTCGAGCTCCTTGGCGTCGATCACGCCCTTGTCGATCAAGTTCCTCTCGATGGTGTGCAACCAGTGCTCGTAGTACCGCGACGAGAGGTACTCGGCCGGGTGCATCTTCTCGATCCCGTGGCGGAACTCGTCGAGGTTGATGCCGGCCAGCAGCGACGGGACCAGCATGGCGAACACCGTGCGCTCCCAGTCCGCATGGAAGACGGGCTCTTCGCCTTCCCGCGTCGGTGCGACGGGACCGAGCCCTTCGGTTCCTCCGAGATCATGGACGCCGTTCATGGTCCCCCCTTCTCATGCGGAACACCGCGCACGATATATCCGGGCCGATTGCCCCGCCAGACTGCCGACGGCCGGTCGCTCAGCGCGTTTGGTCGCCCCGCTCGGTGGGCATCACCGGCGTGGAACGCAATCGTCGAGCCGTCCGGGTGCTAGTACTGCTGGCCTGCACCGCCTGGACGCCAAACCGGGTCGAGCGAGGTCCTGAGATCGGGAGGAAATGGGTCGCCGTCGTAGCGCCGGTCGTCACCGTGGTTGCGGTCGGCGCCGTGGCCATCGCATCCCAGCTCGGTTCGTCGCACGACGAGCCATCCCGCCCGCGGCCGCCCTTGAAGGCTGAGGGCGCGGAGTCGGGCCTGCCGGTCGGGCCACCGCCGGAGTCAACGTCGACCACCGTCCCACCGATGCCGGCGCCGACCACCAGCGCCACCACGTCGCCGGGGTCGCCGGCGACCACGGTCGGCCCGACGCGGGCGCAGGTGGTACCGACGACCGGGTCGGCGTCGACCCCAGGGCCGCTCCCGCCGGGGTTCGAGAGTTCGGTCAAGGAGATCGACGCCGCCACGGCGGCGCGCCTGACCGCCTCCTGGCGGCCCGGGTGCCCGGTGCCGCTGCGCGATCTCCGGCTGGTGACGATCACGCATTGGGGCTTCGACGGGCAGCCCCGACCGGGCGAGCTCGTCGTCCACGCCGCGCACGCCGAGGGCATCCAGCGGGTCTTCGGCGAACTGTTCGCCGCCGCCTTCCCCATCGACCAGGTCCGCCTGGTGGACGAGTTCGGCGGCGACGACGACCGCTCCATGGCGGCCAACAACACTTCGGCGTTCAACTGCCGGCGGGTCCGGGGCTCGACCCGCTGGTCGCAACACGCCTACGGGCGCGCCCTCGACATCAACCCGGTCCAGAACCCGTACGTCACCCCGGACGGGGCTGTCCTTCCGCCCGCCGGACGTGAGTTCCTCCGCCGCGACGCCAGCCGCCAGGGACTGGTCGTCGCCCGAGGCCCGGTGGTGGCCGCCTTCGGCCGCATCGGCTGGCGCTGGGGAGGCGCCTGGTCGAACCCGGATTACCAGCATTTCTCAGCCAACGGCCGCTGAAAAACGCGGGCCAAGCGGCCCGGCCGAGCACGACCGAGCGGTGGGTTGACTTCCTCTCCGCCATGGATGATCGTTCGACCGAGCGAGAGAGGGAGTCGAGATGTCCGCAGGCCGAGCGACGGCTTTTGCCGTCGCGTCTTCATTGCTCGTCGTGGCGGTGGGCCCAACCGCCGCTGCGGCGTCGACGGTCGACCAACCTTCGTCCGGGATGTCCGTGGCGGCGCCCGGCAACGGGGAGAGCTATCTCCACAAGCGGGGCCACGAACAGGTCGGCCGCCGGTGCACGCCCCGGGACGCCGAGGTGGCAGGGGGCACGATCGTCGGCGCCGGCGGACAGGTCGTCGCCGGCGGGGGAGGGACCGGCGTCGGCTGCGAAACCTTCTACGCCTACGAGGTCCGCACCGGGGAACCGCAAACCGCCGTCCCCTGGGCGGAGCCCTCCATCTACCTCAGGCCGGGCGGCAGCATCTCCCGCTGACGCTGCCAGTCCGGCGGTGAACCACCAGTACGATCCCGCCGCATGAACCGGGATCGACTTTCAACGGGGATGACCACGGCCGACTGGGCCGGCGAGCGGGCGCAGGCCTGGGCATCGGTGGCCGACCGCCTCGAGGCCCAGATCGAACCGGTGAGCGACCTGTTGTTCGCCGCCGCCCAGCCGGCGCCCGGGGAGCGTGTGCTCGACGTGGGCTGCGGCCGAGGCTCCACCACCCGCCGGGCCTCCGAAGTTGTCGGGCCGACCGGAGAAGTCGTCGGACTCGACGTGGCCGCCAACCTCATCGAGGAAGCCCGTCAGTTTCCTCACGACGGCTCCGCCATCCGGTGGATGGTGGCCGACGCCCAGCGGGCCGAGCTGCCGCCGGCGCACTTCGACCTGATCCTGTCACGCTTCGGGGTGATGTTCTTCGACGATCCGATAACGGCTTTCGGCAACCTTGCCCGGGCCACGGCCCCCGGCGGCCGGCTGTGCGTGGCCGTGTGGCAGATCCGGGACCGGTCGGAGATCATGCAGCGCCCGCTCGACGTGGCCGCCGAGGTCGCCGCCCGCCAGGGCTTTCCGCTCGAGCTTCTCCCCCCGGATGCCGGGCCCTGCGCTTACGGTGATGCGGCGGTCATGGAGGAGATCCTGGTCGAGTCGGGCTGGTCCGACGCCCGCTTCACCCCGCACCAACTCGACATGTATGCCGGCGGCCCCGGGCCCGTGTCCGGAGCGGTGGAGGTCGCCCTCACCCTCGGCCCGCTTCAGTTGGCCCTGGCCGAAGCACCGCCAGGATTGATCGACGCCATTCGCGATGCGCTCACCACCGATCTCGCCACCGCCCACGACGGTGTCGGCGTCAAGTTGGGGGCGAGCGTGGCGATCGTCACAGCCAACCGAAACGGCGCCTGACCCCGATCAGCGCCGTGGCCGCCCGTCCGCCGATCCCCGATGTCAGGCTCTCGAGCGGCGGCCCGATGCCGCTGGTGGGGCTCGGGACATGGGAGTTGTCCGGCGAGGAGGGATACCGGACCGTCCGCACCGCGCTCGATCTGGGCTACCGGCTCATTGACACGGCAACGATGTACGGCAACGAGGCCGAGATCGGTCGGGCGATCCGCGACAGTCGCATCCCTCTCGGGGAGCTGTTTGTCACGACGAAACTGCAGCCGGGCGACGCCGGAAAGGAACGGGAGACGATCCACGCCAGCCTGCGTGCGCTCAGACTGGAGCGGGTCGACCTCTGGCTGGTGCACTGGCCGCCCCCCGATCGGCTCCTGGTGCGGACCTGGGAGCGGGTGCTGGCCGCCCGGGACGACGGACTGGCCGCCGCCGTCGGGGTCAGCAACTACAGCATCCCCCAGATTGACCGGCTCGTCGCCGAGACCGGGGAAGGGCCGGTCGTCAATCAGATCCCGTGGGCGCCGGCGCTGTTCGACCCCGGCCTGCTGGCCGCCAGTCGGGAGCGCGGCGTTGTCCTCGAGGGATATTCGCCGTTCAAGAACACCAACCTCGCGGACCCCGAGCTACTCGCCATCGCCGGTCACCACGGCGTCACCGCGGCCCAGGTGGTGGTGCGGTGGCACATCCAGCACGAGATCGTCGTGATCCCGAAGTCGGCGTCGGCGGCGCGCCTCGAGCAGAACCTCGATGTGTTGCACTTCGAGCTGTCCGACGCCGAGATGCGGACCCTCGATCGCTGGCATTGATCAGGTCTCGCCGCGGTGGGCCGCCAGCCGGGCGGAGAGGAGCCAGGCGGCGGCGGTGACGGCGACACCGACGGCAGCCGGTAGGAGTGGAAGGGGTTCGGATCGTGCTGCCGACGCAGTGGTCCGGATCGCGGCGTTGGCCGGCGACGCCGCGGCAGCCAGGCTGACCAGACTCAGCGAGACGGTGGCCAGATGGCGTAGCCCGTCCGGCGCAGGACGGGCGGATTGCACAGCGCACCGATGGCCGTGCCCAGCAGGACACACAGCAGGGACGACGCCGCGGCGCTTCCGGCGACGGCGGCGACTGTTCGGCCCCCGGCCGGGCCCTTGCTGATGGCGGATGCCCAGGCCGTACCGAAGGCCATGAGGACGAGGCCGCCACCGGCGGCGACGGTGAGCGCCGCGACATGGAGCCGTTCGCTGCGGCCGCCGGCCGCGGCGCAGGCCCGGGCGCTTCCCGGTTCGCCGGTGAGGACGGTGCGGGTGAGCCAGCACACCGCCGGGAGCAGCATGGCGGCCGTCCAGCTGAGCGAGTCGCCGAGCGGCTGTCCGGGATGCGATCCCACGACCACGAGCAGGGCGTAACACAACGTCGGCGGTAGCCACCGCTGCGACCGGAGGAGCAAGGCCAGCTGGTAGCGGATCAGTGCGCCCATCGCCTCACCGCCCTGCCTGTTCGACCCGGCGGACGCGCAGCCCGAGCGCCGGGTCGAGGACCAGACGCAGCACCTCATCGGACGAGCCGGCGTCGACGGCCAACTCGACCGCGCCGCTCTCGAGCAGCCGGGCGTGTTGGAGGCCGTCGTAAGTGGCCGAGAGCAGCTCGGCGACCCGGGGCCCGGCGACCTCGATCAGCATGGTCGTCCCATCAGCCCGTGCGGCGGCAGCCGGGTCGGTGCGGCGTTCGACCCGAGACGCCTCGACCACCCAGCGCTCGGTCACGAGCCCGGCCATCGCCGCCGGATCGTGGTCGACGAACACCGTGGCCGCGCCCGCCGCCTGCCGCTCACCCACCGCCTCCCGCAGGGCGACCCGGGCGGCCCGGTCCAAGCCGGTGGCCGCCTCGTCGAGGACGAGCACCGGCGGACGGGCCATGAACCCCTGGACCAGCGCCACCTTCTGGGCTGTCCCCTTGGAGAGACTTGCCATCGGCCAGCGAATGAAGGGTGTCAGGCCGAACCGGGCCGACCAGTCATCGATCGCTTCATCGATGTCGGGCCCGGCAACGCCGTGCACCCGGCCCAGGTGCGTCAGGTATTGGCGCACCGTCAACGGCAGCGCGGCGTTGAACCGCTCCGGCACGTAGGCCGTGGCGACCCGGCCGTGGACGGTGCCCCGGCTCGGTCTCGTCACCCCGGCCAGGACCCGCAGCAGCGTCGATTTTCCGCTTCCGTTGCGCCCGTCGACCCTGATGACGGCGCCGGCGGTCACATCCACGCTGACATCGCGGACCACCCACGGCCCCCGCTTGTAGCGCTTGGCGACGGCGGTCAGCGACAGCATGGTCCCATTGTCGACCCCGCGGCCGCAGCAGTTGAGTCGCCCCTGAACCACACGGCTTTGGGCGGTCGAATCGGTCAAGAGTCGACAATTGGGACGGATCGCTTGGCGGCAAGCCCTCAGCTGGAGGCCTGCCAGCACAGCAGGGCGAGAATCGGCCAGACCAGCGGGACTGGCAGCCGGAGAACGTTCCGGGGCCGATGGCGGACGGTCCAGAGCGCGACGGCGGTCGCGGCCAGCCACATGGCGGAGACCCAACGCAAAGTTGCCGTTCTTGGGTTGGCGTCCTCGGCCACGGCCAGCGTGATCAGCACGCCTCCGAGGGCGAAGGCGAACAGGCCCACCAGGTGCCAGGTCACCCGCAGCATGGCGACGGTCAGCGACGGCGGCCCGACCACCGTTCCCGGAAGGCGCTCCTCGGTCAGCGTCGGCAGCACGGCGACGAAGCCCACGATCTCGTGCCCTCCGGCCAACAGCACGCTCATCAAGCCGGCAATTCCCAGTCCCACGTCCATCGGCGCACCTCCCGGCTCACGTCACGGTGGCTGACGGAGACCCCCGCTCTGGCCAGACCGAAACGCCAGGTCTATCGTCAGCCTCATGGGGAATACGACGAAGCTCGGCGCCGTCGTCATCGCCATCGCTGGGCTCCTCACCACCATTGGGATGGTGTCCCACGAGGAAGCGGGGGCGACGCCGGCGTTCACGGTCCAAGAGGGCAACCCGACGATCACCATCACGAACGAGGGCACCTACTTCACGTTCAACCCGACCAGTCTGGAGGCCAAGGTCGGGCAACCCATCACCGTCACGAACCAGGATTCCTATGGGGTTCACAGTGTGACCGAGAAGAGCCGCTCCTTCTCCGTGGACGTCCCGCCGAAGGAAAGCAGGACGCTGACGGTGACGAAGGCGGGGAACTACGAGTACCTCTGCGATTGGCACACTGACGCCCACCAACCAAAGTACGCGTCGCTGAACGTCTCCTGAGCGGCTCCGTCGAGGGCGCCCAGGTAGCGGTGGACGGGGCCGGGGCACTCCGCGGCAACCGTGAGGTCCCCGGCCCCAGCCGGTGGGCGGCCGCCATCGCCGCCGGGGCGGACGTCAGAGCTTCTTGACCTCGGAGCGGATCGGTGTGCCCTTCAGGACGTTCTGGGTGACGGGCGAGCCGTTCTCGGCGGCCACCCGGATCTCCTCGAGGACGGCGGGGTCGGCGTCGGTGTCGACCTCGACGGTGTAGGAGATGTTGAGGTAACCGGGAGGCACGCTCGGGTCAAGGGCCAGGTAGCCGCGCAGGTCGTAGTCGCCGCGGGTTTCGATGCGGAGGGCCCGGAAATCGATTCCCCGCCGGTTGGCGTGGGTCACCCACCCGATCTGGAGGCACGTGCCGACGGCGGCCAGGAGGAGCTCCATGGGGTCGATGGCCTTGTCGGTTCCCCCGAGCGGGGTGGGCTCGTCGGTCTCGATCGTGAAGGAGCGGGCGGTGGTGCGGGCCAGCGACCCGTCGACCCACTCGGTCACAGTGGTGAAGCTGCCCTGGGCGAGTGCGGGATCGTTGCGGATGGCCTCTTTCGTCTGGTCGAAGGTGTCCATGTCGAGGTTGAAGCAGCTGCGGGTCATGTTCCTCCTTCCACCCAACCCCTGAGCGGGGTGGCGTTCTTCACGTTGTCGAACATCGGGGAGGTCGCTTCGACGCCGGCCCTGATCTCCTCCAGGGTCTCGGGCGGCGCGTCGCTGTCGACCCGGACGGTGTATTCGATCGACTGGAACCCCGGCCGGGCGTCACCACCCAAGCCCAGGTAGCCGCGCATGTCGTAGCTACCGGTCACCTGGACTTCGAGGCTCCGGTACTCGATGCCCCGCTGCACGGCGTGGGTGACCCACCCCACCGTGATGCACGTTCCGACGGCGGCGAGGACGAGCTCCATGGGGTCGACGGCGGCGTCCGTGCCGCCGAGGACGGTTGGCTCGTCGGTCTGGAGCGTGAACGAGCGCGCCGTGGTCCGGGCCCGGGCGCCCTCCTCCCAGGTCGTCACGGTGGTGAACGAAGCCAGCCCGGTGCTGGGATCGGCCGCCACCGCCGCCCGGGTGGCCTCGTAGGCCGACAGGTCAACGGTGGAACGCCGCTTCGCCACGCTCGCCTCATTTGTCCGGACAAATCCGCCGAGGAGTGTACTCTTCCCTGCGGTGATGTCCAGTGGGCGCCGCACCGACCCCGAACAGAGAAGGAAGTCTGCGGTTCCGTGATGCCGGCTGAGTCAGCTCCGCCGCTGTGGGCCGCGGTGCTCGACGACCTCCGCACCCGGCTGGCCAGGGGCGAGTTTGCCGAGCGGTTCCCGACCGACCGGGAGCTGACCGCTCACTACGGGATCAGCCGGCACACCGCCCGGGAAGCGGTGCGGCGGCTGGGGGTCGTCGACCGGCGTCCTCGCCTCGGAGGACGGATCCGCCGGCCACCCACCGCCCTGGAGAACCTCGGCGCGACGCTACAGGCGCTCGGTGTCCGCCTCACCCTGGCCGGCGCCAGCCGCCGGCGGCGCCGTTCCCGCCGCATCGCCTCGGCTCTCGGCGTGACCGAGGCCAAGCCCATGGACGTTCTGGTTCAAGTTCTGCTGGCCGACGGCCAGCCGCTGCTCGTCTCCGAGCTCTGGCTCCCCGCCGGGTGCCCGCTGTCGGACGCCGATGTCGCTCCGCTCCTCGGAGTTGGGGCCTCGTCCGAGATCGCCCGGGTCGTCGACGAGTCGGTGCTCCCCGCTGTCGCCACCGCCGAAACCTCGGACGCGCTCAACCTCCCGGCCGGTGCTGCGGTCTTCTGCGCCGACCAGCTCATCGCAGTCCCGGACCATCCCGGCGCCTGGCATCGGGCCTTCATCCGGCCGGAACGGTATCGCTGCGTCGTCCGTTGGGAACCGGCATCGGATGGTCCGAACCCCTGGCCCTGCCCGACGAGATAACGGCCCGAGAGCACACCCCGTTGGACGGCAGGCTCAAGCGACTCGACGCGGGACGGCTGAGACGACGATGAGCCGGGGATTTACGTCGGCGCTGCAACCTTCAGACCAAGCTCCTCGGCGACGGTCTTCATCCGGGCGTCATAGGTGACGATCTGGCCAAGATCCTCGCCAAGTTGCTGGGCGGTGGCGAGATGGATGGCGTCAAGTGTCCGCATCTCTTCGGGGAGTAGGCCTCCAGCAGCACGCAAAACGGTGTCGCTCACCCGGACCAGGTCGATGCGGGCGAGGACAGCCTCGCCCCGGCGGGTGGCCGCCGGGCCGGACGGCAGGAGTGCCCGGCCCACCTCGGCCCGTGCCAAGGCGCTCGAGACGTAGGGTTTGCGGCGTCGGAGGTAGCGACGGAGCGCGCTCGATTCCGGCTCGGCGACGACCAGCTTCACGATGGCGGACGAGTCGAGGTACGTCGCCCTCGTCACCGCTCGTCGCGCCGCAGTCGCTCAAGGACGGCTGACGGCGCGTCGTGCCCCGTCGGCACCGGCAGCGGGTCGGGGAGATCGTCGAGGTCTCCTTCCCCGGGCACAATTTCACCGGACGCCCGGAGCCGTTCCAGCGGGCTTCCACCCGGCACGGGCGCGAGGATGGCCACCGGCCGCCCGCGGTCAGTGACCTCGATGGTCTCCCCGCGAGCGACGAGGCGCAGCAACTCGCTCGCCCGCTGCCGGAGCTCGCGCACGCCAACACTTAGCATGTGCTATTTGTAGCACATTGTCGATACACCTGCCCCCAGAATTCGCATCAGTATTCGGTGAGGCAGCCGGCCCCCGGCGAGGAATGAGCCTCGTCTCCTCGGACTACCAATACTCCTCGTAGTGCAGGTTGCCGCGTTGGTTGCGGTGGTCGAGGGTGAAGCCTCGTTCGGTGAGGAGCTCGCTCACGCCGGTCGGTTTCGGGAAGACGACTTGGCCGTTTCCGTCGTCGCTGGGGAGGCCGATCATCGCCGGGTTGCCGCACATGAAGACGTGGGTCGTCTCGGGGGAGAGCTCGACGTCGCACTCCTTGGCGAAGTAGTCGTCGGTGATGAGGTCCTGGATGTAGCGCTTGGGGATGCCGGGCTCGCGGGTCGGCAGGGGCACGTAGTGGTAGTTCGAGTAACGGGACTCGAGTTCCCGGTGCTTGTCGATGTAGCCGAGGTCGGCCAGGTTCCGGACGGTCACGGCCGAGATGATCGGGCCCATGTGGCCCTTGCGGAGGAGCTCCACGATCATGGCGTTGTGGGGCGCTTCGCCGGTGCCGGTGGCGAAGAAGACCACCGTGCCCCGGGGGTCGGTCACCGGCGCCAGCGTGTAGCGGCCGGCGACTTTGGGGCCGAGGTAGATCCGGTCGCCCGGCCGCTTCAGGGCCAGGCGGGGCGTCAGGCCGGGAATGTTGTCCGGCGTGGGCGGCACCAGCACGATGTAGAACTCGAGCTCGGTGGTGTCGCGCTCCTGGGCCAGGTAGCCGTGCTCGTCGAAGATGCGGTGCGAGATCGAGTAGGAGCGGCGCACGAGCTTGTCCCACCGGTCGTTGAGGCCGGGGTCCTCGGCGTTGTCGATGCGGTCCTCCCAGTAGCCGAGGCCGAGGGAGGCGTACTGGCCGGGCAGGTGGTGGATGTCGCCGTGGTCCGGCTTCACGCCCAGGACCCACAGGTCGGAGTGCGTCGGTTCGAAGTAGGTGATGGTGGCGTTGTAGTGCTCCTTGCGGAGCTCCTCGATGACGGCGGCGAAGCCCCGGCCGTCCTCGTCGATGGCCGGGGGCGGTGCCGGCGGCGAGAAGTGGGGGAAGACCGCCACGAGCTCGGGCAGGACGGTGGCCGAGGTCAGCTCCGGCGCGCCTTCGGCGTCCTCGGTCGGCAGGCCGAGGAACCAGACCCGTCCCGAGCCGGCGGCCTCCTCGGTCAGCCCGACGTCCTCCGGCGTCACCGGAGTTCGGCCGGAGGCGAAGACGACCTTGTCGAACTCCAGGTCCGGGGTGCGCCGGTCGGCGAAGTGGGCCAACGGCAGGCCGTCGTCTTCGGTGATGCGGGCCGGCACGGCGCGGAAGAGGATCGTGGCCTGCCGCTCCCGCTCCAGGCGCCGCAGCACCGACTGGCCGATGGGGGAGAGGCGCTTCGGCGTCATGCCGCCGGCGGCCAGGACCACCCGGGCGCCGGCCATGGCCGCCTTGTCGGCCAGCTCGACGGCATGGTCGGTGTGGCCGACGATGAGGATGTCCTGATCGACCAGCTGACCCGAGAAGCGGTCGACCATGATCCGGTCGGAGAGCGAGGCGTCGATCGGGGGCTGCCAGACCGAGTTCCCGACGTTCTTGCGGTGGGCCACCACGCAGGCCCGGGCCAGGTAGGAACCCTTGTTGGTGACGATGGCGAGGTCCTGGCCGGCGAGGTCGATCGACTCCACCGTCTCGCCGAAGCCGACGTCGAGCTGGTGCTCGCCGATCAGCTCGGTGTAGGCGACGGTCGAGGACGGCTCGAGGATCCGCACGCGGCCGAGCCCGCCCTTATGGGCGGCGATGGCCACCGACAACCCACCCGAGTTCCCGCCCACCACCACCAGGTCGTAGGCGCCGTGACTGCCCATACCAGATGACATCGCTCCCCCGATATCCCGATCAGGTCAGGAAAGGTTAAGGGAGGGCCCCGCCGCCGGCCCAACTCGGTCGGACGACCGTGCCCCGCACGATGCTCGGCCGCCCTACCTCGGGGTTGGTTCGGAGTCGAACGTCGCCAGCCGCCACGGCGTGTTGTCGTGACCGTCCAGCACGAGCCGCCACCGCTCGGTGAACGTGGTTTCCCGGTGCTTGTCCCCCGAGAGGACCGTCGTGGTATCGCGATCCTCGACGTAGCGGGCGCCGGTGATGTCCGCCTCGACCGTCATGGCCGGAGGATTGGCGGCTGCGTCGACGGCGGTGATCCGCAGGGCCCTGAGCTTCTGGCCTCGCACGACGAGGCGGCTCCGTCGGCTCGGGTCGCCCGGGTGAAGCATCTGCGCCCCGACGCCTGGGACGGCGATCGCCTCGAGGGCGGCGTCGTCGCCGTCGACGGCCTCGGTCCAGCCCACTAACGCTCGGCGGGCGGCCACTTCGAGGACGTCGGGGGCGAAGCGGCCGTCGATGATGGCCATGTCGAGGGCGGCGACGCGGGCGTCGCCGGAGAAGTCGACGTCGGCGATCTCCCGCACGTCCTCGTCGGCGACGGCGGCCGCCACCGCCCGTTCGGTCACTGCTTCGTCGTGAAGGCGGTCGTCGTCCCACGGTGAGGGGACGACGGCGGCGCTGAGGTGGTGGGAGCCCTCGCCCTCCTGCTCGATCGACGCGAGAATCCAGCCGCCATTCCGCCGCGCCAGCGTCCAGTATTCGGACTGGGTGATGACGCCGTCAGCGTTCGAGTCCTCGTTGCGGGTGTTGGTGTGCCCGTGGCGGTTCGTGACGACATCGTGGAGCGCGACCTCGATGTGGACCACGACTCGGTCTTCGGCGTCCCCGGGTCGGTTCACGAGGCCGACGTACTCCACCGTGGGTTCGTGCAGGACGGTGGAGACGTTGTGCCAGCCCTTGCGCTTGAAGTCCTTGAGCCGCCGCTTCCACTCGACAAGGAGGTCCCGGCCGAGGAGTTCGGCCAGGGTCCGGGAATCCTCCTTGTTCCACGCCGCAATGATGTCGGCGTGCAGTTCCAGGGCCGCCTCCTTCACGGTCTCCGGCGTGAAGATGGGATCCTCGGCCGCCGCCTCCTCGGCGGCGAGTTCGACCTGGCGGCCCCGAGCCCGGCGGCGCTGTCTCCGGTACCCGCGTGTGACTCCCGAGCCGGCGCGATGGACCAGCTTGAAGACCCAGGCGACGGCAAGGGCCAGCAGGATCACGATGGCCATCGCCATCATGACTTCGACGAAGCCGGCATCCCCACCGCCGCCGGCGCCGCCACCGCCACCAAAGCCGCCGCCGCCACCAAAGCCGCCGCCGCCACCGCCCCCGCCACCTCCGCCTCCACCTCCGCCTCCACCTCCGCCGAAGCCGCCGGTGCCGCCTCCGGGCGCAGCAACGGCCGGGCGGGCACACGCGATCCCGAGCGAGGTAACGACGGAACCGGCGAGCAGCAACCGGAAGATGGGCGTGCGGACGCTCATGAGGAGAGTTTCCCACCCGCGGTCGGTGCCGTCAGGCGAAATCGCCGACACGTTGGAGTGGGTGGCACACCACACCAACGCCGTCTCTGCGAACATGCTGCGTGGTTGTACACATAGGGTGTCGAAAACCACGGCCGACGTGTTGGGGTGGATCTGGGGTGAGATGCCAGGCCAGTCAGGCGGCGAGTTGTCCGGCTTCAAGTGGGCGCAGCTTCTCCAGCCGGTCTCGCAAGCTGCTCGTCGACGGGCGGAGATCGAAGCGGTCGACCGAAACCATGCGCCAGCCCGTCTCGGCCTCGACGCGGTCGAGGCGCTGGTCATCGGCGATCCAGTAACGAGGGCCGTGGTTCTCGTCGGAGTCGTATTCGATGAACACCTTCCACTCGACGATGCCGAGATCGGCCTTCGCGATGAGGCGGCCGCTCCGGTCCCGGATCTCGACCTGACGTTGCGCGGGTGGGAACCCCCACTCCTTCAACCGCCGCTGCAGCTTCACCTCGGGCGGACTGCCCGGGAATGCCCCGGAGCGCCAGACGTCAAGCGCCTCGCGCAGGCGGCCGAGGCCCTCCCGCCGGACGCCTCGGGCCCTCAACCATGCGGCATCGGCCGCCCGAATCAACCGGCTCGGCTGCATGAGCTTCCGGCAAAGCGCGCTGTCGACGAGATCACAGAGCTCCTCGTCATCAAGTAGCTCAGAACAGTCGAGCACCGTCCGCACCGGCGCTGTACACGGCAGCCGGTCCTTCACCGCCTTTTCAGCGGACCCGAGGGTCGCTCGCCGGACGGTCGCGCCACGGATCCGCGCACCATTGGCCTTTGGGGGAATGGTGACCTGCGGTTCCTCCGGCGGCTTGCCAAGGCCGTAGACGGCCGCCGCGGTGAGGTGAGACACGACCGTGCCTGCCGGGCCGGCCAGACAGGCGGTCATCGCGCGCTGCTGCCACGATCTCGGTGTGCCCGTCAGAACGAAAACGTCCCGCGCTTCCCGGCGCCACCGCTTCACCCGGACCCTGTAGTCGATCTGGCGATGGCTCAACCCGGCATCGCGTGCTTGGGCGCCAGTGAAGGCGCCCCATTGCCGGGAGGCCTTGATCCCTACGAGCTCGTCACCGCTCGTTTGGTTGCTCCGGTTCTTCGCCCCAGGGACGGCAGGGGACGGGTTCTTCCTCGTCGGGGGCATGGAGGGATTGTGACCCGTCCGTCGCCTGACCGCAGCTGAATTACCCAGCCCAGGAGGTGTGCCGTGCTTGTGTACATAGGTTGTCGAAAAGCACGGCCTAGGCCGGCGGTGCGGCCGATAGGCGCTTGCGCATCTCGCGCAGGTACCAGGTCTTCGGAGCCTCCCGGAGCGGGACGGGCAGCAGCCGGTAGAGGGGTGCACCGACCGTCCGCAGCAGTTCGTAGCGGCGCTGCTGGCGGCTGTCCCACGAGATCTCGTACTGGGCGCGGATCCGCTCGGGGAGCCAGGCGGCGGTGAGGAACCGGTTGAGCGGCATGGCCGCCTTGAGGAGCAGCGGGGCGTGCTCCGCCGAGAGCAGGTCGTGGGCGACCCGCCGGGCCTCGTCGGACACCTCCAGCGTGTCGACCATGTGGTTCCAGTAGGCCCGGAAGGCGGCCCGGTCGGCGGGCCACGACCGGGCCGGCAGCTGGAGGGCGGTGCCGAGGACGGCGTACTGCTCGTAGACCTTGTCGGCCGCGGCCGCATCCAGCGGGCCGAAGAGCTCTTCGTACAACAGGATCGCCGTGTCATAGAGGGTGGCCGCCACCCAGAGCTGCAGCTCCGGATCGGTGGCGCGGTAGCCGGCTCCGGTGACGCTGCGGTGCGCCGCCGTCACCTGCGCCGCCACCGCCTCGATCTCTTCCGGCGTGCCGAAGGTCACGCAGTACACGTAGGTGAGCGTGGCCCGCAGCCGGTCGAGGGGGCGCTCGGCGAAGTCGCTGTGTTCTGCGACACCCCGTCCGACCGCCGGATGGGCGATCTGCAACAGGATCGCCCGCGCCCCACCGGCCAGCAGCGCCCCCTCCCGGGCCACCAACCCCATCTCGGCGTTGTCGGGGAGTGTCATCGGCGGCCGGGCCTGACCTCGACGAATCCGGCGGCGGAAAAGTCGCCGTCGAAGGCAAGGGCCTCGGTGAGGCGCCGACGTTGCATCACCCGGAACGAGACAGCATCGACGAAGGAATACGGGCGCTCGTCATGACGGCGGAGCCAGGCCCACGCGGCCTGGAGGTCTGCGGCCGTGACTGTTTCGACTTCGACGTTGGAAAAGGCTCGGATGGCCTCGAGGCATCTGACCGCGCCCTGGTGGTTGCCCCACTGGTTGACCAGGGTCCACGTCTCTCCAAGAACCCATTCCGTGGTGACGATGCGGGTTCCGGGGTCGATTCGTCTGGCGGCTTCATGGTGCCGGTCCTGTGGCTCGTGGCGCGCAAACCAGAAGCTCGTGTCGGCGAAGCGGGTCTTCACGGCCGTCGTCTCACGCCATAAATCAATTCGTCGAGGTGGCGATACTCGGGCAGGTTCGCCGTGCCCGACCCAGTGAACGCTTCCCACGGGTCTTCTGCCAGGTCGCATGCGTTTCGATCCAGCCACTCACGGGCGGCCCGCCTGATGATCTCCGCTTTCGATTCCCCGAGACGCGCCGCCTGAGCCGCCAACTCGGCATCGAGTTCCTCATCGAGATGGATGTTGATGCGGCGCATGAGACGATGGTACACACCAGCGATGCGATGGTGTGTATGAGGGCGACGCCGGAGGCGGCTCACGGCACGTCCCACCATTCGCCGTCCATACCCACCGCAATCCTGGTGCTCCGAATCAACTCGCTGTCCCCGTCGCAGCCGAACCAGTCGACGAGATGCACCCCGAACGCCGCGGCGGTCTGCCGCAGCGCCTCGAACCGAGGGCCGAGGTCAGGGGGAGGGGGTGCCATCCGCACCGGTTCGTCGTTGAAGACGATCGCCGCCTGCGGCACGACTGCACTGTTGAACAGATGCTCGAGGCAACAGGCGAGAGCCAGATCGAGAGGGTCGGTCGTCCTTGTATAGGCGATGCCCAGCAAGGCACCGGTCCGGTCGGCGGCGCCGACGAGCACGCGACCGGGACCGAACACCCGCTGGTCCATAGCCATCGACCAGGCGTCCTCCCGAAGCGACATCGCATTCGGCTCCACCGCTACGACGAGTTCGACGACGATGGTGTCGGGTTCCATGTGAGCACCTCCGCAGGGGAGGCGGGCTGCGGGCCCGCCGCGATCAGTTCCTTGGACCCGCAGAGGGTCGAGGGCACAGCGGACCCAAAATGCGAACGCAGGGTCAGCGCCTGGCCGGTGGTGATCCTACGGCGGCCCTGTCCGCCGCCGCCCGCCAATTACGTCAGGCGACGTCGGCGGCGGGGGCGGCGAACTGGGCCTGGTAGAGGCGGGCGTAGGGGCCGTGGGCGGCCAGCAGCTCAGCATGGCTGCCCTGCTCGACGATGCGGCCGTTCTCCATCACGAGGATCACGTCGGCGTCGCGGATGGTCGAGAGGCGGTGGGCGATCACGAAGCTCGTCCGGGAGGACCGCAGCGCCGCCATCGCTTCCTGGATCAGGACCTCGGTCCTCGTGTCGACCGAACTCGTCGCCTCGTCGAGGATCAGGATCGCCGGGTCGGCCAGGAAGGCCCGGGCGATCGTCAGCAGCTGCTTCTCGCCGGCCGAGATCGACCCGTCCTCGTCGCTGACCACCGTGTCGTACCCGTCGGGCAGGGAGTGCACGAACCGGTCGACGAACGTCGCCTCCGCCGCCGCCCGGATCTGCTCCTCGGTGGCCAGCGGGTTGCCGTAGGCGATGTTGTCCCGGATCGTGCCGCCGAAGAGCCAGGTGTCCTGGAGCACCATGCCGATCTTCGAGCGCAGCTCGCCCCGCGACAGCGTGGCGATGTCGACTCCGTCCAACAGGATCCGGCCGGAGTTGAGTTCATAGAACCGCATGATGAGGTTCACCAGCGTGGTCTTGCCGGCACCGGTCGGCCCGACGATGGCCACCGTCTGGCCGGGCTGGGCCATGAACGACAGGTTCTCGATCAGCGGCCGGTCGGGGTCGTAGGAGAACGACACCCGCTCGAACTCGATGCAGCCGGCCGGCGTGTCGGGCAGCATCGCCTCGTCCGGGTCCTCCGACTGCTCCTCGGCGTCGAGGAAGTCGAAGATCCGCTCGGCCGACGCCACGCCCGACTGGAACACCGTCACCATCGACGCCATGTGGGTCAGCGGCTGGGAGAACTGCCGCGAGTACTGGATGAAGGCCTGCACCGCACCCAGCGTCAGCGCCTCCGACGCCACCTGCAGCCCTCCGACCACGGCGATGGCGACGAAGCCCAGGTTCCCGATCAGCATCATCGCCGGCATGATCGAGCCGGAGATGAAGGTGGCGCCGAAACTGGCGTCGTAGAGAGCGTCGTTGGTCTCCCGGAAGCGGGTCTCCACGTCGGACTGGCGACCGAAGGCCTTCACGATGTTGTGGCCGGTGAACGACTCCTCGACCAGCGCGTTGAGCCGGCCGGTCTCCCGCCACTGGGCCACGAACTTGACCCGGGACCGCTTCGTGATGGCCTTCATCGACCAGATCGACAGCGGGATCGTGACCACGGCCACCAGCGCCAGGAGCCACGAGACGACGAACATCATCACCAGCGTGCCGACCAGCGTCAGGGCCGAGGTCAGCATCTGGGTCAGGGTCTGCTGCATGCCCTGGGCCAGGTTGTCCATGTCGTTGGTGACCCGGCTCAGCAGGTCGCCCCGGGGCTGGCTGTCCACATACTTCAACGGCAGCCGGTTGAGCTTGGCCTCGACCTGTTCCCGCAGGCGGTACATCGTCCGCTGCACGATGCCGGCCAGGACGTAGGCCTGCAGATAGCCGAAGGCGGCGGCGGCGACGTACAGCCCGAGCACGAACCACAGCACCCGGTGCAGCGACGCGAAGTCGATGGCCGGCTGGCCGCCGCGCCGGAGGCCCTCGAAGATCACGTCGGTGGCCCGGCCCAGGACCTTGGGGCCGATCACGTACAGCACGATGCTGGCCAGGGCGAAGGCGAACACGGCGACGAGGCCGAGGCGTTCGCGCCGCAGCATGGCCAGCAGCCGCTCGACGATCTGGCGGAAGTTGGCCGTCTTCTCGGCCGGCATGCCGAAGGCGCCGAAGCGGCCGACCCCCGACCCCAGGCGCTGCTGGGGGAGAGGCGGGGCCTTCTGGCCCCCGGGCGCGGCAGGCGGTGCGGTCCTGGTGTCCATCAGGCCGCCTCCTCCTGGCGCTGCGATTCGACGATCTCCCGGTAGGTCCGACACGTCCGCCACAGCTCGTCGTGGGTGCCGACGCCGAGGACGGCGCCGTCCTCCAGCACCACGATCTGGTCGGCGTGGCGGATGGTCGACACCCGCTGGGCGACCACGATCACCGCCGCCTCCCGGGTGTAGGGCGCCAGGGCGGCCCGCAGCCGGGCGTCGGTCGCCACGTCGAGGGCCGAGAACGAGTCGTCGAAGAGGTACACGTCGGGCCGGCGGACCAGCGCCCGGGCGATGGCCAGGCGCTGGCGCTGCCCGCCGCTCACGTTGGTGCCGCCCTGCTCGATGGCGGCGTCGAGCCCGCCGGGCATGGCGGCCACGAAGTCCGCCGCCTGGGCGACGTGCAGCGCCGTCCACAGCTCCTCGTCGGTGGCGTCGGGCTTGCCGTACAACAGATTCGACCGCACCGTCCCCGAGAACAGGTACGGCTTCTGGGGGATGAGCCCGATCCGGTTCCACAGCACGTCGGGGTCGATCGTGCGGACGTCGGCGCCGCCGAGCCGCACGCCGCCCTCGTCCACATCGAAGAGGCGGGCGGCCAGGTTGACCAGCGTCGTCTTCCCGGCACCGGTCGAGCCGATGATCGCCGTGGTCGTCCCCGCCGGCACACGGAACGACACGTCCGACAGCACCGGCGCCTCGGCCCCGGGGTAGCGGAAGGTCACGTGGCTGAACTCCACGGAGCCGAGCGAGTCGGGGCCCTCGACCGGCGAGACCGGGGCCCACACCGAGGTGTCGGTGTTGAGCACCTCCTGGATGCGGTCGGCGCACACCGCCGCCCGGGGGGCCATGGAGGCCACGAAGGTGGCCATCATCACCGACATCAGGATCAGTACGAAGTAGCTGAGGAAGGCGATCAGCGCCCCGATCGACAGGCTGCCGTCGGCGATCCGGTCGCCGCCGAACCAGGTGACGGCCACGCTGGAGCCGTTGATGACCAGCATCACGATCGGGAACATCAAACCCATCAGCCGCCCGGCCTGGAGCGACGTGGTCGTCAGCTCGGCGTTGGCGCCCTGGAAACGGTGCGACTCCTCCCGCTCGCGGACGAAGGCCCGCACCACCCGGATGCCGGTGATCTGCTCCCGGAGCACCCGGTTGATGCCGTCGATCCGCTCCTGCATGACCCGGAACATCGGGACCATGCGGAACACCACGCTGCCCATGGCCAGGATGAGGACGGGCATGCTGACGGCCAGCAGCCAGGCCAGCCCGCCGTCCTGGCGGATGGCCATGACCACGCCGCCGATGACCGTGACCGGCGCGGCCAGGGCGAGGTTGGCGGCCATGACGACCAGCATCTGGACCTGTTGGACGTCGTTGGTGATCCGGGTGATGAGCGACGGCGCCCCGAAACGGTTCATCTCCCGGGCCGAGAAGCCGGTGACCCGGTGGAAGAGGCTGTCGCGCACGTCCCGGCCGAAGCCCATGGCCACCCGGGAGCCGAGGTAGACGGCCAGGACGGTGAAGATCAGCTGGACGGCGGTGACGGCCAGCATGAAGCCGCCCATCCGCCAGATGTAGCCCGTGTTGCCCCGCATGACGCCCCGGTCGATGACGTCGGCGTTGAGGTACGGGAGGTACAGGCCGGCCAGCGCCTGGACCGCCTGCAGGCCGACGAGCCCGAGCAGCAGCCGGCGGTACGGCCTGAGGTACGTCCTGAGCAGTCTGACCAGCACGTTCTTCTCCCGAAAGCGGCGTGTAGTGCCTCGTTGCACTCAGTGCCACATTTTACGGGTGTTCTCGGCACGTCAGCCACAGAAATAAAGGGATAGCGTCCGGGGGCATTCAGGCGACCGAAAGCGACCGAGGAGGAACGGCTCATGATCCGGGTCCACGTCCAGTACCCGAGGACCGAGGGCGGCAAGTTCGACATGGACTACTACCTCAACAAGCACATGCCCCTGGTGGCCGAGCGCTGCGGCGACGCCCTCAAGAGCTACACCGTCGAGCAGGGCCTCTCCGGTGGGATGGGCGGGAACCCGCCGGCCAACATCGCCGTCGGCACGCTGGAGTTCGACTCCGTCGACGCCTTCGCCGCCGCCATGGGCCCCCACATGCCCGAGATCATGGGCGACATCCCGAACTACACCGACATCACCCCCGTCCTCGAGATCGCCGAGGTCAAGAAGTAGGAGGGAACCGCCGGGCCGGCTCAGGCGGCCCGGCGGCTCCCGGCCAGGCGCTCGAAGATCTGGGCCCATTCGCAGAGCTGGCGGTCGTCGAGGAACTGCTCCTGCACCCGGCGGCGGGCGTCGGCCGCCAGCGACGCCGCCAGGACCCGGTCCCGCAGCAGCCGGTCGAGGGCGGCGGCGAACTCGGCCGGATCGGAGGGGTCGGACAGCAGCCAGCCCTGCCGGCCGTGGACGATCTGGTCCTGGATACCGCCCACGGCGCTGGCCAGCACCGGCTTGCGCTTCCACATCGCTTCGGTGACGGTCAGGCCGAAGCCCTCGGCCAGGCTCTTCTGCACGACGACCGTGGCCCGGCGCTGGATGGCGTTGACCATCCGGGCGTTCTCCTCCACATCGGCCATGGACAGCGAGACGAGGTGGATGCGGCGCCGCTGCGCCTCGGGCAGGGCGCGCCACCGCCGGAGGCAGCCCTCGAACACCTGCTGGCCCTCAGGGTCGTCGGCCACCTCGGCCGTGTCCGGCCCGACCAGCGCCAGGTGGGCGTCGAAGCGGTCGGGTTCGAGCCGGAGAAACCCGTCCATGACGCCGACCGGGTCCTTCAGCGGATCCCAGCGGGAGACCTGGACGACCAGCGGTGCGCCGGGCGGGACGGGCCCCAGTCCGCAGGCCTCGAGGATGCCTTCGCCGGCGACGGGATCGAGGTCGCCGTTCTTGGCCGAGAGGGGATCGATGGTCGGTGGCATCACCACGAAGGGGGACGGGAGGGGATGGGGGGCGTACTCCTGGCGGGTGAAGACACACAGGTCGACCGCGCCCAGGTACGGACGGAGAAACGCCCAGCCCTGGTCGGTGTGTTCGTTGACGGTGTCGGCGCCGATGTGGTTGCGCCACACGACCGCCGCTCCGCAGTCGCGCAACGACCCGGCCAGGCCGACGGTTTGAGGATCGTTGAGCACCACGATGTCCCCCGGCCGCACCCTCGACCCGAGGGCTTCGGCGTTGGGGGCCATGACCCGTTCGTAGTGGCGGCGGTCGCCGGGCAGCAACGGGCCGTCACCCGGCATGCCATGAAGCTTGTGGTGGATCCGCTTGGTGATCCGGAAGAACGGCTCGTCGCCTTCGAGCACGAGCCAGGGGGAGTCGATCCCGGCGCCGCTCGTGTAGCCGAGGATCCGCACCAGCATCTCGGCCACGCCGCCGCCGGTGGCCGTGGAGTTCACCGTCCAGACCGTATGGCCGCCGAGGGCCTGCCGGGCGGACTCCAGCGCCATGCTGGTCTCGGCGACGCGCCCGGCGCCGATGACCGGCGCCAGCGCCTCGATACGGAGCGGCCGAACCGGAACGTCTCGCATCGTCCCTCCCTCTGGCGTCGTTGCCTCGGGGTGCGCTTTGGTGCCTTGTTCGCCACCGAGGTGGGCGATCCCTTTCGCACCGTTCGCGTCAGTCAACCGGAATCCGGCCCGGCGCGGGTGGATCACTCGTAGCGGAGCGCCTCGATGGGGGTGAGGGCGGCGGCCCGGCTGGCGGGGTAGATGCCGAAGAAGATCCCGATGAGGATCGACACGCCGAAGGACAGGACGACGGCCGACGGCGAGATCACCGGGTTCAGACCGCCGCCCTGGTACTGGCCGGCGCCGACGCCGATGGCCACCCCCATGATCCCGCCGAGGCCGGCCAGCAGCATCGCCTCGACCATGAACTGCGACAGGATGTCGCTGCGCTGGGCGCCCAGGGCTTTGCGGATGCCGATCTCCCGGGTCCGTTCGGTGACCGTCACCAGCATGATGTTCATCACCCCGATCCCGCCGATCAGCAGCGAGATGGCGGCGACCACCGCCAGGAGGAGCTGGAACTGCTTGGCGGCCGCCTTGCCGGCGGCCAGCAGGCTGGCGGCGCTGAAGACGACGAAGTCGGGTGGCTGGCTGGGGCCGATCCGGTGGGTCCGGCGGAGGATGGAGGTCACCTGGGCCATCGCTTGCGGCAGCTGGTCGCGGGAGGCGGCCTGGATGGCGATGATGTTGTAGGAGTCGACGTTCCCGACGATGTTCTCCCGCACCGTCGAGATCGGGGCCACCATCACGTCGTCCTGGTCCTGGAAGCCGTTCGATCCCTTCGGTTCCAGCACCCCGATGATGCGGAACCGGATGCCGTTGAACTCGACCTGCTGGCCGACCGGGTCGAAGCCCTTGCCGAACAGCTTGTCGATGACCGTCTGGCCGATGACGGCCACCTTGGCCCGGGAGCGGACGTCCTCCTCGTCGAGCCACCGGCCCTTGACGACCGCCGCGTTGCGGACCTGGGCGAAGACCGGCTCGGCGCCGAGGAAGCTCGAGAGCGAGTACGTCGTCCCCTGCCAGGTGACCGTGCCCGAGGCGCTGTAGGCCGGGGTCACGGCGGCCAGCGCCGAGCCGCGGACGGGGTCGGACAGCGCCTCGACGTCGTTCTGGGTGAGCCGGATCCGGCGGGAGCTCGTGCCGCCCCGGTCCTGGCCCCGGGAATTGCGCTCCGGGATGACGTAGATGGCGTTGGTCCCCAGCGACTTGATCTGGTCCTGGACCTTGTCGGAGATGCCCTTGCCCACGCCGACCAGCAGGATGACGGCGGCCGTCCCGATGAGGATGCCGAGCATCGTGAGAGCCGAGCGCATTCGGTTGGCGAGGACGCCGCGCAAAGCGACGCGCACACTGTCCAGAGTCATCTTTTGCCCTTAGTGCCCGATTTGCACCCAGTGACACTAGCGCTCTGGCGATGAGTATCAAGGTCGCGGAACGTCGGAGACGTAAAGGCAGATGAGAGGAGCCTGCAATGCCCCGGATCACGCCCTTCCTGTGGTTCGACACCGAGGCCGAGGAAGCCGCCGAGTTCTACTGCTCGATCTTCCCGAACTCCAAGATCACGGCCGTGAGCCACTACACCGAGGCCGGCCCCCGGCCGGCGGGCATGGTCATGACCGTGTCGTTCGTGCTCGACGGCCAGGAGTACGTCGCCCTCAACGGCGGCCCCGAGTTCAAGTTCAGCGAGGCGATCTCGCTGCTCATCAACTGCGCCGACCAGGACGAGGTCGACTACTACTGGGACAAGCTCGGCGACGGCGGTCAGGAGCTCGACTGCGGCTGGGTCAAGGACCGCTACGGGCTCGCCTGGCAGGTGACCCCCACCGGGATGATGGACATCTTGAGCAGTGACGACCCGGCCCGGGTCCAGCGGGCGATGCAGGCCATGTTCACCATGAAGAAGCTCGACCTGGCCGTCTTGCAGGCGGCCGCCGACGGCACCGCCTAAACCGGCCCGGCCCCGTTCGGGCTCGGGGTCGGGCCGGTGCGTTCGATGCCGGCGGCGCGGTAGGCGTCGTCGGCATCGAGGGTCTCCGACTCCAGCAGCGCCTCGACGAGGGAGTCGAGGTTCGCCCGGTGCTCCGACAGCACCTGCTCGGCGTGCTTGGCCGCCTCGTCGAGGAGCCGCCGCACCTCGGCGTCGAGCAGTTCCTGGGTCGCCGGCGACGGGCCGTTGGGATCCATGCCGAACGGCAGCTCCTGGCCGGGCCCGGGGAGGACCGACACCGGCCCGATGGCCGGCGACATGCCCCACCGGCCGACCATCTGGCGGGCGATGCGGGTCGCCTGCTCGAGGTCGCTCTCCGCTCCGGTCGAGACCTCGCCGTAGATCAGCTGCTCGGCGGCCCGCCCGCCGAGGGCCCCGGCGATGCGGCCCAGCAGGTAGCTGGCCGAGTAGCCGTAGCGGTCGGCTTCGGGGCTCTGGAACGTCACGCCGAGGGCGTGGCCCCGGGGGATGATCGAGATCTTGCGGACGGGGTCCGCGCCGGGGGTCAGCATGCCGAGCAGGGCGTGGCCGCCTTCGTGATAGGCGGTACGGCGCCGCTCGTCGGGCGACATCACGACTTTCCGGGCCGTGCCGAGGACGATCTTCTCCAGCGCGTCGTTGAAGTCGGCCAGCGTCACCTTCTCGTGCTGGCGGCGGGCGGCGAGGATGGCCGCCTCGTTGATGAGGTTCTTCAGTTCGGCGCCCACCATGCCCGGCGTGGAGGACGCCACCACGTCGAGATCGACGTCCTCGGCCAGCGGCACGTTGCGGACGTGCACCTCGAGGATGGCCCGCCGCCCGGCCTGGTCGGGCGGGCTGATCACGAGGCGGCGGTCGAAACGGCCGGGCCGCAGCAGCGCCGGGTCGAGGATCTCGGGCCGGTTCGTGGCCCCGAGGACGATGACGCCCTCGGCGCCGGTGAACCCGTCCATCTCGGTCAGGATCTGGTTGAGGGTCTGCTCCCGCTCGTCGTGACCGCCGATGCTGGTGGAGCCGCCCCGGGCCCGGCCGATGGCGTCGAGCTCGTCGATGAAGATGATGGCCGGGGCCGCCTGCTTGGCCTGCTCGAAGAGGTCGCGGACCCGGCTGGCGCCCACGCCGACGATCATCTCGATGAACTCCGACGCCGAGACGGAGAAGAACGGCACGTTGGCCTCGCCGGCCAGGGCCCGGGCGAGGAGCGTCTTGCCCGTCCCCGGCGGGCCGGAGAGCAGCACGCCCTTGGGGACGGCGGCGCCGAGCCGGCGGTACCGGTCCGAGTTCTTGAGGAAGTCGACGATCTCGGCGACCTCGTCCTCCACGTCGTCGATGCCGGCGACGTCGGCGAACGTGACCCGTTTGCCGGCCTCGGGGTCGTAGCGCTGCGCCTTGGACTTGCCGATCCCGCCGATGCCGGCGCCGAGGCCGCCGGCCAGGCGCCGGGACATGAAGAACAGCAGTCCGATGAACAGCAGCGTCGGGCCGAAGCCGATCAGCAACCGCTCGAGGAAGGACGGTCCGGGCGGGGACTTGGCGTTGACCTGCACGCCTTTGTCGGACAGGAGCTTGAACAGGTCGTCCTCGGCGAAGGTCGGCCGCTGGGTGCTGAACCGGCGGACGGTTTCGCCCTCTTTGCCGGGCGGATACGTCACTTCGGTCTTGAAGTCGCCCTCGATCGAGTCGTCGATGGACGTGATCTCCGTCACGTTGCCGGCCTCCACCTGAGCCCGGAAGAACGTGTAGGGGATGTCGGCCCTCGGGTCCTCGCGCAGCAAGATCGCCGAGGCGATCCAGTTCACCAGCAGCAGGATGGCCAGCAGCGTCCAGAACGACGGCCGGGGACGGCCGCGCGGGTCGGTCATCCGGCCGAGGCGTGACTTCGCCTCCCGGGGGTTTTCGACCCGCCACGGCGGCCGGTCGCCGGCCCCGTCGCCCCGGCCGTCACCCCGACCGGCGGACCGCTGCTCCGGCCGG
Source organism: Actinomycetota bacterium (assembly GCA_040756995.1). Taxonomy (GTDB): domain Bacteria; phylum Actinomycetota; class Acidimicrobiia; order IMCC26256; family BP-133; genus BP-133. Next base: position 181,037 of record JBFLYK010000006.1, read on the forward strand.
ACCGGAGCCTTCGGCTCAGATGGCGCAGCCATGACCGCGACGGTAGCCGCCCGGCGGCGGAGCTGGACCGTCAGTCGCCAAACTCGAACATCTCCGAGAGGAAGGACTTCTTCTTGCGCTTCTTGCCGTAGTGGCCGTAGTGGTCGTCGTCGTCGTCCCGGTACCGGGGCCGCTCGTCCCGATACTGGGTGGGCGGCGGCGCGGGCGCCGGCGCCGGGCCGGCCGAGTAGCTCGCTTCCCGGTCGATGAGCTTGTCGAGCTCACCCCGGTCGAGCCAGACCCCGCGGCACTGGGGGCAGTAGTCGATCTCGACGCCCTGGCGGTCCGCCATGGAGAGCGTGGAGCCGTCAACGGGACACTGCATCAGAGCGACCTCCTCGAGAACGCGTCCGCGTGATGCTCTCTACCCTAGAGCCGTGCCGGGCGGACGGATCTACAGCGAGGGTTACCGAGGCCTCACCGTGGGCGGCCTTGTCGAGGGGCTGCAGCAGAGCCGAATCGAGGAGCTGGTCGACATGCGGGCCAAACGACATGAATCGCCTCGGGGTTGCAGATCACTCGGCATCGCGGGCCTGCCGGCTGCGCCCAGTCGGCCACCAGGCGGACCCGGAGGGCACCACAGCCGTCGGCCCGTCGACGCATCAGTCGAGGCCGCGGTCGTAACAGATGAAGGGACGGTCTCCGCCGCAGATCACCGGTCTGCCGCGGTCAGGCGGATAGGTGATGGCTTTTGCGGCGACGCCGGAGATCGCTGCAGTCGTCGCGAGCACAAGCGCGGCGACCAGTCGGGCGGGCGAGAGGCGTCTCGTCGTGTGCATGCTCCCGTGGTTCGCTGCAGCGCGGCGACGGCCCTCGCACCTCGACCGAATCTCCGCTTCTTGTCCGGTCCCGCGCCCTGCGGCCTGCTGCGCCGGTGCTGCGTTGTCCGCGAGCGGATCGGCGGCCGCCCCCTGCACCTGTCCGACGGCGTGGTGATCCGGACCGACAAGACCGGCAAGACGCGGCTCACGGCGGTCGAGGTGGAGCTGACCCGCAAGACCGACGCCCGCGTAGCCCGGCATGCCACGTCAGCGCCCGGCGGCCAGCACCTGGCGAATCGGCGGCGCGGCGAGGAACGCCCGTTGGTGCTCTGCGGAGAGCCCGGCGCGGAAGTTGTCGATGGCGGCGGTGACCTTGCTGTAGGCGGCGTTGGCGCCATCATCGTCGCCGGTGGCGGCGAGGGCAGAGATGAGCTTGCCGGTCACCCGCCAGATGGTGGGCCCGTGTCCCAGACGATCGGCGGTCTCCGCCGCGTGACGTAACTCTCGCAGCCCGTCGATGGGGCGGCCCGATACCAGGAGGGCCTGACCGAGAGTGGCGAGCGCGGCGGCCCGGTACTTGGGACGGGGATACCGGCGCCAGTGGTCGAGCGCGGCGGCCGCCGCCTCCGCCGCCGTCGCCGGCCTCCCGAGGGCGAGGATCAGATCCGCCCGGGCGACCAGGAGGCGGCCGCGGGCCAGCCATTCGTGCCAGCCCTTGAGGTCACTCGCTCCTTCCCACAGCGCAGGCCAGGCGGCCTCTGCCCGGTCCAGGGCGCCGGCTGCCGTGTCGGCGCTGAGGAGGTCGATCCTGGCCATGATCTCGGCGTTGGGAAAAGCGGCTTGCCGTGAGCATTCGATCGCCTCTTCGCTCAGTTGGCGGGCCTCGTCGGTCAGCTGCATCTCGTAGAGGACCCCGGCGTACATGCCCAGGCAGCGGCTGGTCCAGCGGGGTACGAGTTCGAGCCCCCGGGCCTGGGTCAGGATCCACTCCAGGTGCGCGACCGCCTCCTCATGGCGGTCGAGGCCGGCGAGAGCCAGTCCGGCCTGAGGCCCGTTGAAGAGAAACCCGGTCATGCTGCCCACCTCGCGACCCAGGCGCCAGCCGGCGTCGTTGAGTTCCCGGGAGCGGTGAAAGTCACCAGTGAAGTAGCAGCCCAGGCCCATCTGGCCCAGGAGGTAGGATCGTTCGACACGGCGTTCCTCCGCCGGCCACGACGCCAAGGCCTGGTCGCCCATCCTGATGGACTCCTCCAGCGAGCCGCCGAGCAGGGTGTGCTCGGACAGGGCGAGTAAGCCGAGCCTCCCGTACTCCTTGTCGCCGAGGCGGTCGGCCAGTTCGGCCAGCTCCCGGGCCAATCGCCCGAGCCCGCTCTGGTCAGCCAGCCACATCGCCGTCTGAGCCCGCAGGAACAGTGCCTCGGCCCGCTGCCGGTCCATGAGCTGGGGCAGGAGGCCGTCGACCTCGATGGCCACGCCGGACAGGTCACCGGCCTCGAACATGGCGAACGCCCGCGCCAACCGTATCTCGCCGCGGGACTCCTTGTCGGTTGCCGGGACGAGCTCAAGGGCCTCGTCGTAGAGCCGGACGGCCTCGCCGCTGGCCCACGCCCGCCGGGCGTGGTCAGCAGCCCGCAGGAGGTAATCGAGTGCTCGGCCGCTGTCACCTGCCTCCCGCCAGTGGTGAGCGAGCAGGGAGGCGAACTCGGCCAGGCGCTCACGAGCGGCGTCCTCCAGGAAGCGGGCCACCGCCGCATGGCGCTCCCGGCGGCCCGCCTTCGGCAACGTGGCGTAGGCCACCTCCCGGATCAGCATGTGGCGAAAGGAGAACTCGACGTCGCCCTCGAACCGGCTCGACGGTTCCCGGCGCAGGAAGTCCCGCCGTTCCAGGGAATCCAGGACCTCGGGAAGATCCCGCTCCCCGGCCAGGCGCTCGAGCGCGCCCAGCCAGAAGAGCTTGCCCACCACCGAGGCGTCGAGGATGGTCTGGCGCTCCGCAGGGGGCAGAGCGTCGAGGCGGGCGGCGATGGTCCCCTTGACGGTGGTGGGCAGCGTGCCCAGAAGTTCGGCCGGGGCGTCCGACACCGAGGCGGCCAGCTCCTCGATGAACAGCGGGTTGCCTTCCGCCACCTCCGCCAAGCGGGCGGCCGCCTCGGGGGCCAAGTGGGGAGCGAGCCGGACAGCCAGGGCCTGAGCTCTCTCCTCGGGAAGGGCATCGAGGGCCAGGGCGGTGTAGGACGGGAGCCCACCGCCCCAGGCAGGCCGGAGCTCCAGGAGCTCGGGGCGGGCCACGGTGAGCAGCAGCGCGGCGCTGTGCCGGGCCCGGCCGGCCAGCGACTCGACGAGCTCTAAGAGGCTGGGATCCGCCCAGTGGAGGTCCTCGAACACGAAGATGGTGGGAACGCTGGCGGCTACCGCTTCCACGAACCGCCGCGCCGAGTACAGCAAGGGCGCCTTGTCGGCTGACCGCCCGTCGCCACCGAGGCCGACGAGCACGGCTAGATGCGAGGCCACCTGGCTGGCGTCCCCCTCGGGCAGCACCACACAGGCGGTGGCCAGCTTGGACCGGGCCTCGGGGACCGAATCGGTCTCGAAGATCCCGGCGAAGGCCTTGACCTGTTCGGCGAAGGCGCCGTAGCCGGTTCGTTCCCCGTAGGGCAGGGACCGGCCGTGCAGGCACCGGCCGCCCCCTGCCTCGGCCAGCGCCACGAGCTCGCGGGCCAAGCGGGTCTTGCCGATACCCGGAGAGCCGAGCACCGTCACCATGTGGGGGCGGCGGTCGGTCACCACCCGTTCCCAGATGCGCCACAGCATCTGCAGTTCGGCGTCCCGCCCGACCATGGGAACCGTCGACAGGGGTCGCAGCGACGGGGCGGCCAGGGCTTCCAGCGGACGCCAGGCGGGGAGGGGAGCGTCCTTGCCCTTGACGGCGAACGGAGCGACCGGTGCGTACCGGACGGCGTTGCAAGTGGCCCGGTGGGTCTCCTCCCCCACCAGGATCCCCTCGACGGGCGCCGCCGTCTGGAGGCGGCTCGCCGTGTTCACCACATCCCCCATCACCGTGTGGTGGCGCGCCCCCTCGGGTCCCAGCGGAGCGAACATCACCTCCCCGGTGTTCACCCCGACCCGCAACGGCAACCCGCCGAAGGCCTCGACGTGTTCCCGGGCGCACCGCTGGAGCTCCAGCGCCGCCCGCACCGCCCGCTCCGCGTCGTCCTCGTGGGCCACCGGCGCCCCGAACAGGGCCACCAACTGGTCGCCGATGACGCGCTCCACGAACCCCCCGTAGCGGACGACGATCTCGCCCATCAGCGCCATGCACCGATCGACCAGCGACCGGACGTCCTCAGGGTCCATCCGCTCCGACGCCCGGGTGAAGCCCGATAGGTCGGCGAAGAGCACGCTCACCCACCGCCGCTCCTCGGCGAGGAGCGGCGAGGATGTCGGCGCCGCCACCGCCAGCGGCGCCCCGCAGACCCCGCAGAAGCGGAAGTTGGGTGGGCTCTCGGAGCCGCAGGAGGAGCAACGCCGGCTGAGCGGGGCGCCACAGGATCCGCAGAACCGCTGTGTCGCCTTGTTCGACGCACCACAGCCTGCACAGCGTGCCACCGCCACGGAAAGCCCTTCCTTCCCGGCCTGAGCGCCTCTAGTCTGGCTTCACTGCTAGACCAGGGGAAGACGGGCGGCGCGTGAGCCATGGGGCGCGCCGTCCGCCGGCAGAACCGATGTTGACAAGATGGTTCCCGCGCGGGCGTCAGCCGCGCTCGGTTCAGGGCCCGTCGGCGACGCAGAACTCGTTGCCGTCGAGGTCTGCCATGACGATCCAGTGGAAGCCGTCTTCGCTGCGAGGCTCTGCCTCGATTCTCCGAGCCCCCAGCCTCTCCAGTCGGGCGGCCTCCTCCTCGATGTCCGGGGTCACGATGTCAAGGTGCATGCGGTTCTTCACCGTCTTCGGTTCCGGCACCGGCTGGAGGAGTAGCTTCGGCAACGACAAGTCGGTCCGGGAGAGGAAGACCCAGCCGCTGACGACCTCGGCTTTGTCGTAGTCGAGCGCAGCTCTCCAGAACGCCGCTGCCGCCTCCGGGTTCGCGCAGTCGATGGTGATGTCGATCCTCTTCATCTCGGTTCCCCCCCACGCCTTTAGTACGATCGTTCGTGCTAATTCAGGAGAGTATGCACGGTCGTGCTATCTTGTCAACGTGGTAGTTCCTTCGATGGAGGCACGTACCGAGCGGCGCCGCCGCAGCGACGGCCAGCGCATGCACGCTGCCATCCTGGAGGTCGCCACCCGGGTCGCGTCGGTGGAGGGGATTCATGGACTCACCATCGGGCGTCTAGCGGAGGCGCTCGGGGTGAGCAAGAGCGGTCTATACGCCCACTTCGGATCCAAGGAACAGCTCCAGCTCGAAACCATCGCCGCAGCGGAGGTGATCTTCGAGCAGGAAGTGATGCGGCCTGCCCTCCAGGTCCCTGAGGGGCTCCGGAGACTGGAAGCGCTCTGCGAGGCGTACCTCTCGTATGTCCAACGCAAGGTCTTCCCTGGTGGATGCTTTTTCGCCTCCCTTCTGGCGGAGACGGACGCCCGCTCCGGGGCAATCCACGACGCGGCCCTGGCGGGCGAACGGGCATGGCAGGAAGGGCTGGCCGAGCTGATCCGGGAGGCGCAGCGGCTGGGGGAGATCGGCACTGACGTGGACGTCGACCGCCTCGCCTTCGAGCTTCAGGCCTTTCTCGAGCTCGGGAATTTCCATTTCGTGCTCTTCGGGGATCAGCATCACCTCGATCTCGCTCGCGGCGCGATTGCCTCCTCTCTTGAGCGGGCGGAAGCAGGGCGCCGCCGTAAGCGACCTCCCACGTCGAGATAGTCGACCCTCCAAGGCTCTCGGGCCCAACGACGAGCGGCCGTGGGCCCTCCCGCGTCTCCGCGGAACACCACCGTCCCTTCGAAGCGGTCAAACGTGGGCAGAGGGGGCGAAGAGGCGGCCCATCACCCCACCGCTTCAGGTCCAGGCGGGCGTCGAGATCCATGGAGTGTTCGACAGCGGCGAAGAGACCCGTGACCGCTGGTCGTCGTTCGTTCGTGTTCGACTGGACCCGCATCGAACCGGCCGGCGAAGAGTTCCCGGTGGGGCCGGACGTCATCTGGAGTGGCCACAACCGGGACTACCGCGATCGTGGACATTGCTCCCGCGGGCTCCGTGCGGGTTCGCCCTGCCGGCGGACAGAACGTCCGCGGTCCGGAGCAGATGCGCTGTTGGGCGGCCGCCTCCCTTGAGTGGACGGAAGCGGGCTTCTAAGCGACCGAAGGACGAAAAAGACCGTCGTCAGCAAAAGGGTACAGCCGGCTGCCCGCAATGACCTCGGCGGGCAGCGGACCAGCGTTGCACTGGGGGCCCTACGAGGGATCGCTCCGCCAGCGGATGGCGGACGGGTCGAGCAGGCCGTGGAGGGCGCCGTCGGGCAGCCAGGCGAGGGTTTCGAGCTCGAGGGCGTCGAGGTAGCCGACCCGGCCGGTCTTCAGGTCCTCCAGCCGAAGGCGGGGGCTGTGGCCGGCGTGGTCGATGGTGACGGCCACCGAGGCGAACTCGTTGGCCACGACGCCGATCGGTTCCGGTGAGCGGGGCGGCGCCATCAGATCAGGAAGGCCAGCGTGGAGAGGGGCCGGTCGTTGTCCACCAGCATCACCTTCTTCCGGGCCATGCGCCATTGTCCGTCCACCCGCCGGAGCCGGTACTCGGTGCGGCCCCCCCAGATGGTGGTGCCGCGCTCCCGGGACTCGTAGACCATGAAGTTCGCTCCCACCACGACGTCATCGCCGGCGGTCTCGAGCAGCTCGATGTTGGCCAGCAGCCGCCGCAGCCGCGAGCGGGGGTTCTGGGCGTGGCGCTTGTCATGTTTGAGCTGGCGCACCCGCAGCGCGATCCGCGACCGGTTGTCGAACACGATCGACATCTGGGTCTCGGGATCGATGTCGTCGCCGTTGGCCGGAATCCAGTAGACGCCGTCGTCGGTCCACAGCGTTTCCCAGCCGTCGTAGTCGCCTTCGTCGGCCAGGCGGGCCTCGAGGAACAGGAACTGCTCGATGTCCTGCACGGTCAGGCTTCCATCAGCTTCCGGTAGTGGGCCCACATGGCCCGCATGGGAACCTCGTCGGTGGCGTCGCCGATGAGGTGGCCGTTCTCGTCACGGCGCTCCCGGTGCAGGCCCCGCTTGAGTACGAGCCACTCGGGCCGGCGGACCTGCACACCCCGCTGGTTGCGCTCGTACATCTCCGAGTCGTCGGCCAGGAGGAACCCCGCCGGGCCCACCGATCCCAGTGTCTGCTGCAGCATTCGGCGGCTGAGATCGGGGGCGCCGGCAAAGCCGATGGCCGTCACGTGCTGGATCGTCTCGTCGACGGCGGTCGGTTGCAGCACGAAGATCTGAATCTCGGCGATGAACAGGTTGGGGAAGATCATGACGTGCGGCGAACCCTCGATGAGGATCTGCTCCGCCGCCTCGCCGTAGGTCGCCCGCATCTTCGCCACGTAATCCGGCAACCGGTCGGGACCGGTGCCGAACCACCGCAGCGGCTCGCCGAGCCGGCGGAACTCCGGCCGGAGATCGTTCTCGGTGTGCCCGTTCCCGAGGTCACGGGTCACCGCCGTCGACTTCTCGCCGTACAGCTCACCGATGCCCGAGTCGGCCACGGCGAAGATCGAGGCGTGGACGAACTGGGGGTGGTAGCCGTCGGTCTCGTTCTCGAGCAGCATCTTCCAGTTGGCCTTGACCTGGTGCTGCAGCCAGCCGGCCCGCAGCTGGACCCGGCCCTCGGGGGAGAGCCGGACCAGCCGGTCGATCTCCCCGGCGGCGGCGCCGAGGTGCTCGAGGAGACTCGGCCCGTCCTCGGCGAACGACCCGAAGACGAAGCCCTGATGGCTGTCCATGCGGGGCACGCGGGCCAGGCCGAGCTCGGCCTTGAGTTCGCGCCCGCCGTAGCCGGAGCTGAACGGGTAGCCGAGCAGCGCGCCCGTGTTGGCGAACGTCCAGCCGTGGTACGGGCAGCGGAAGGCGCTGGAGTTCCCCTGGGCGGCGTCGCAGACGAGGTTGGCCCGATGGGTGCAGCGGTTGAGCAGGAGGTGGATCTGCCCCTGGCGGTCGCGGGTCATGATCACCGGCTGGTGGCCGATCCACTTGAGGACGTAGTCGTTGGGTTCGGGAATCTCGCTCTCGTGACCGACGTAGATCCACGTCCGGTACCAGATGCGCTCCAGCTCGGCCTGGTAGATGGCCGGGTCGGTGTAGAGGGAGCTGTGGACCCGGTCCGGTTCGATGAGCTGATCCCAGCGGAAGTCGGTTGTGGTGCTCACGGTCGCGTCTCCTTCGGCGGTCAGCCCAGGTACATGCCGCCCGACACACCGAGGATCTCGGCGGTGATGTACGACGCCTCCGGCGAGGCCAGGAAGGCCACGGCGGCTGCCACCTCCTCCGGGTGACCGAGGCGGCGCAGCAGGGTGCTCCGGGTGATGATGTCGACGGCCTTGGGTGGCATCCGGTGCAGCATCGGTGTGTCGATCGGACCGGGGGCGATGGCGTTGACGGTGATGCCGTAGCGGGCGTTCTCCATGGCGATCGACCGGGTGAAGGCGATGACGCCGCCCTTGGTGGCGGCGTAGACGGCGTCGGCTTTCCCGCCGACCCGGCCGGCCTCGGACGCCATGTTGACGATGCGGCCCCAGCCCGCCTGCTGCATGGCCGGCAGGGCCGCCTGCGTGCAGGCGAAGACACCTTCGAGGTTCACCGCCAGCAGGCGGCGCCACTGCTGCGGCGTGACGTCACCGAAGAAATGGCCGGCGTGGTCGATGCCGGCGTTGTTGACCAGCACGTCGAACGGGCCGCCGTCGGCGATGGCCGCCTGCGCCGAGGCGGGATCGGTGACATCGAGGTGGACGGCCGTCGCGCCGATGGCTTCAGCCCCTGCCTTGGCGGCGTCGAAGTCGATGTCGCCGATTGTCACCTCGGCGCCGTCGGCGGCCAGCCGTTCGGCGATGGCGGCGCCGATGCCCGATGCGCCGCCGGTGACGAAGGCCCGACGTCCACTGAGGCGAGGCTCGCCGGGCAGCTCCCGCGGCGCCGGCGTGGCCTCGGAGGGGTGCGATGTGCGGGCGTCGCTCATCGCCCGGAGAACTTCGGTCGGCGCTTCTCGATCACGGCGGCGAGGCCCTCCCGGGCGTCGGCCGTCCCCGACAGCTCCGACACCGTGCGGGACTCGTCGGGCAGGCGGGCTTCGACGGTGGCGCCGAGGCCGTCCCACAGCAGGCGCTTCGTGGCCGCCAGCGCCCGGGTGGCGCCGTCGGCCAGTTGACGGGCCAGGGCGCGGGCTTCGCCGAGGACGGCGTCGTCCGGCACCACCCGGTTCACGATCCCGAGTTCCAACGCTTGAGCGGCGCTCAGCGTGGGGTTGAGCAGCGCGATCTCCATCGCCTTGCGCAGCCCCACGATCCGGGCCAGCGTCACCGACCCGCCGGCGTCGGGGGCCATGCCGACCCGGGTCGCCCCGAGCAGGAACTTGGCCGACTCGCCGGCCACGACGAGGTCCGAGGCGCAGACCAGGCCGAAACCGCCGCCCCCGGCGGCGTAGCCGTGCACCGCCGCCACCACCGGCGCCTCGAGCCGGGTCAGCGCCGAGGCGCAGCTGCCCAGCCACGTCGTCGCCTCCCGCAGGTAGTCCGGGAGTGCCTCGCCCTGAGCGGCGAAGGTGTGCACGTCGCCGCCGGCGCAGAAGTGCGGCCCTTCCCCGGAGAGGAGCACGGCCCGGGTCCGCGGCTCACCGTGGACCCGCATCAGGGCCTCGTACAGCGCCTTGAGGAACGGCACGTTCATGCCGTTTGACGCCTCCGGCCGGTTCAGCCGCACGTGGGCGACCCCGTCGTGGAGGTCGACCAGCACGAGCCCTGCATCGATCAATGCCTCGCTCACGTGGCTCGCTCCCCGTTGGCAGTAATCGACGATGTCGTCGGTTTCATCACCATCTCGATCATGGCGTCAGCGATCTGGCGGGCGCTCCACGTCCCGTCCGGCCGGTACCAGTCGACCAGTGAGTTGCTCATGCCGAGCGCGAGGCGGACGAACAGCCCGGCCTCGATCCGCCCGTCGATCTCGCCGGCGTGCTGGGCCTCGGCCACGAGTTCGGCCACCCGGTCCTGAAAGCGGCGCCGCTCCTCGAGCGCCTGGCGTTCGACGGCCGTGTTTCCCCGCACCCTGATGAGCAGCGCGACCTCCGGAAGGTGCCGCAATTCGGCTTCGACCGTGCGCCGCAACACGTACTGGAGTCTGGTGGCGGGCGACCCTTCCTGCGCTCCCGGCTCGCTCAGGATGGCGGTGAGTCCGCCGACCGCCCGCTTGAGCGCCCGCCCGAGGAGCTCCTCCTTGTTGGAGACGTGGTGATAGAGCGACGACTTCGAGATGTTGGCCGCCCGGGCGATGTGCTCCATCCGGGTGGCGTCGTAGCCCCGAGTCGAGAAGACTGCCACCGCAACGTCTGTGAGGGATTCCACGTCATAGGCCGGGCGGACGGCCCGGGGGATCCGAGGCACCTGGATAATCTACCATAAGGTCGGTAAAGTACCGCCATGGAAGCGACGCGACCGTTCGACGAGGTCGACGTATCGACCAACGCCTTCTGGCAGCTGAACGCCGAGGAGCGGGACGGGCGGCTGGCGATCCTGCGGAAGGAACGGCCGGTCTCGTGGCAGCGGCCGGCGGCGGGGATGGGAACGATCCCGGGTTTGGAGGGCGGGGGATACTGGGCCGTCCTCCGCCACGCCGACGTGATGACCGTCAGCCGCGACCCGGAGACGTACTCCTCGGCCCAGGGCTACATGATCGAGGAGATCCCGCTGGAGATCCTCGAGAATGCGGGGTCGTTCCTGGCCATGGACCCACCGCGGCACACGCAGATGCGCCGGCTGGTGTCGCAGGCGTTTTCACCCCGCCGGGTGCGAGCGCTGGAGGAGAAGATCGCCGCTCGGGCCAAGGCGCTGGTCGACGATCTCCTGGCCCAGGGGGAGGGCGATTTCGTCAAGACGGTGGCGATGCCGCTGCCGTCGCTCACCTATGCCGAGATGGTCGGTGTCGCCGAGGAGGACCGGGAGCGCATCGTCGCCCTGGCCGACAACATGGTGGCCTACAACGACCCCGACGCGCTGCAGGGTCGCGACGGGCTCACCCTGCTGATGGAGACGCTGGTCGGCATCTATGCCGAAGCGGCGGTGCTGGTGGAGCAGCGCCGGGCCGAGCCGGGGGAGGACATCCTCACCGGCCTCGTCCAGGCCGAGGTGGACGGTCAGCGACTGACGGAGGAGGAGATCGCCGCCTTCCTGGTGCTCGTCTCGGTGGCGGCCAACGACACCACCCGCAACTCGATCAGCCACGGCATGCGGGCGTTCAAGCAGTTCCCGGAGCAGCTGGCTCTGGTCAGCTCCGACCTTGAGCGGTATCTGCCGGGCGCCATCGAGGAGATCATCCGGTGGGCCACCCCGGTGATGACGTTCCGTCGCACGGCCACCCGGGACACCGAGCTCAACGGCGTGCGGATCGCCGAAGGCGAGAAGGTCGTCATGTTCTACAACTCGGCGAATCGCGACGAGTCGGTCTTCCCCGATCCCTGGACGTTCGACATCACCCGCGACGCGCAACATGTCGGCTTCGGTGGCGGGGGCCCGCACTTCTGTCTCGGAGCGTCCCTGGCCCGCAGCATGCTGCGCAGCATGTTCCGGGAGCTGATCACCCGGGCGCCGAACCTGGAGCTCGGCGAGCCGACGTTCCTCATGGGCAACTTCATCCATGGCATCACCGCCATGCCGTACAAGGTCTAGGCCGAGGGAGGCGAACTGTGGGGCTGTTCCGTGACGCGCAGGAGGTCTACGACTGCATCGGCAAGATCTTCGAGGAGGCCATCGCCGACCCCGAGATCGGCCCGAAGACCAAAGAGGCGGGCATCACCATCCGCTACGACTTCACGGAGCCCGACGCCGTCATCTACACGGACTTCGCTCGAGGGACGGTCACCTACGGCGATGACGTCACCACGACCGAGGCCGACGTCAAGATGGCCATGAAGGCCGACGACGCCAACAAGTTCTGGCTCGGCAAGCTGAACCTCGTGATGGCCATGGCCAAGCGGCAGGTCAAGGCCAGCGGCTCGGTTCCCGAGATGCTGAAGATGCTGCCCCTGGCCAAGCCCCTCTATGCCCGCTACGAGGCGCAGCTCAAGGCCGCCGGCCGCGACGACCTGATCCAGGCGGCCGGATGACCGCGGCGCAGGGCTGACGAAGGCTCAGCCCGGGAGCTGAATCGTCGCCGACTCCGGAGCGCAGGTCCGGCAGGGGGCCAGGCCCGACTCGGCGGCCATCTCGGCCGTCATCGTCCGCAGCCGGGGGTGGTCCTGCACCAGCTGGCAGGCGGGCCGGTGGTAGGCGGTGGTCCCGGCCAGGACGAGCCCGTTGCCCGTTCCTCCGGCGGCGGCCACGTCGGCGACGCTGGTCGCCCCCACCGCCAGGCCCTGCACCTCGACCAGTGTCTCCAGGACGCGGGTGAGACCGTTGAGGTTCTCCTCCAGCCGGGCCCGTTCGCTGCGCTGCGACTGGACGACCCACAGGCCGATGCCGACGTTGACGAGGCACAGCCCGGCGATCCCGCCCGAGATCAGGTAGGGGAACTGGCGGCTGCTGTCGTCGTAGCTGGCGGCGCCGTTCCATCCCACCCAGACCAGGACGAATCCCGCCAGGCAGAACAGCAACCCGAGCTGGTGCCCGAGTTTGGTCCGCTTCGGTTCCACAGTGTTCCCTCCTCCTTCAGACGGGCGTCCCCAGATACCGCTCCCGCAAGCTGGCGTGGTCGGTCTCGACTCCGGTCCCCTGATGGACGATCTGGCCCCGTTCGAGGATCATCGCCCGGTCGGCGTGACCGAGCGCCGCCGTGCCCTGCTCCACGAGCACGACGGTCACCCCCTGGGCGTTGATCTGGTCGATCATCGTGAACACCGCCTGGGTGATGGCCGGCGACAGTCCGAGTGACGCTTCGTCGATCAGCAATAGCCGGGGCCGGGCCATCAGCGCCCGGCCGATGGCCAGCATCTGCTGCTCCCCGCCCGACAGCGTGCCGGCCAGCTGCCCGCCCCGGGAGGCGAGCTGGGGGAAGACGTGCATGACGCGTTCTCGGCCCTTGGCCACCGCGCCGGGTTCGTGGCGGTGCATCCACGCTCCGAGCCGCAGATTGTGGTCGACCGACAGACCGGGGAAGACCTGACGTCCCTCGGGCACGAGCGTGATGCCGAGCGCCACCCGTTCGGCGGCGGGCAGGTCGGTGATGTCCTGGCCGTCGAAGATGATCGAGCCCTGCTCGGGGTGCAGCAGACCGGCCAGGGTGGACACCGTCGTTGTCTTGCCTGCGCCGTTCACGCCGAGCAACACGAGGCGCTCACCGTCGAGGATCTCGAACGACAGGTTGCGCAGGACGGGAGCGCGGCGGTGGTGTCCGGTGCCGTAGCTCACCTGCAGGTTCTCGACGACGACCAGCGGCTCGCGGTCGGTCTCGGCCCCGAGGAGCCATGATGGCGACTCTTCGCCGAGGTAGGCCCGGACCACGTCGGGATGTGTCCGTACCTCTTCGGGTTTCCCGGCGGCCAGGGTCTCACCGAAGTTCAGGCAGTACACGTGGTCGCACACCGCCGAGACGAACGGGACGTGGTGCTCGATCATCAGGATCGTGAGCTGGAACGTGCGGCGCAGTTCCAGCAGGGTGGCGGCGAAGGCCGCGGTTTCGGCCGGACCCATGCCCGACGTCGGCTCGTCGAGGAGCACGAGGTCGGGGTCGGTGGCCAGCACCGCGGCCAGTTCCACGTGCTTGAGCATCCCGTAGGGCAGCCCGTCCACCTCCCGGTCGAGGAGACCGGAGATGCCGAGGATCTCGGCCAGCGTCTGGGCCCGCTGGGAGAGCCGCCGTTCCTCGCCCCAGGTGGCCGGAAGACCGAGGATCCCGGCGGTGGCGGAGTACCGGGCTCCGAGGTGCTCGGCGGCGAGAAGGTTGGTGCGGACGGTGGCGCCCCGGATCAGGCCCACGTTCTGGAAGGCCCGGGCCATCCCGGCCGCCGCCCGCTCGTGGGCCGGCAGGTCGGTGACATCCACACCCCGGAACCGCACCCGTCCCTCGTGGGGCCGGCGGAATCCGCTGACGACGTCGAACAGCGTCGTCTTGCCGGCGCCGTTGGGACCGATGATCCCGACGATCTCCAGTTCGCTGACGATGAGCGACACGTCGTGCAGCGCCCGGATGCCGCCGAAGTTCACGCAGACGCCGTCGACCTCAAGCATGGGCCGGGGTCCCGGTCGTCGTGGTCGGGGCGGCCGGCCGTTCCAGCGGTGGCACCGCTCGCAGCCAGCGCCCGATCGGACGGATCATCTCGCCGAACCCGCCGGGGTGGCGGGTCAGCGTGAACAGGAGGAGCAGCGGGCCGAGGACGATGGGGGCGAGGTCGGCCGGCATGTCCGGGACGAACGGGATGGCGTCGACGGCGCTGGCCAGGCGCAGCTTGTCGAAGAGATAGTCGGTGAGGGAGAAGAACACCGAGCCCACGACGACCCCGGCCCGGCTGCGGAGCCCGCCGACGACGGTCATCATCACGAAGACCAGCGCCAGCTGGAACTCGAACTGGCTGGCGACGACCGAAGTGGTGTTGTGGGCCAGGAGCGCGCCCGCCACGGAGGCGAAGACGCCGGAGACGATGAAGGCGATCAGGGTGTAACGCCGGAGGCTGGCTCCGAAGCTGGCCGCCACCCGCGGCTCCTGCCGGATGGCCAGCAGCGCCCGTCCCGCCTTCGTCGACGTCAGGCGCCAGTCGACGTAGAGGACGACGGCCAGGAACACCAGACACAGGTAGTAGTAGCGGTGGTCACTGGCGAAGCCGGCCGGCTTGGGGGCGGCCTGCCCGGCGGGGCCGCCGGTCAGCGAGGCGATGTTGAACAGGCTGTTCTCGGCCATGGTCCCGTAGGTCAGCGACACGAGGGCGAAGTACAGGCCGGTGATGCGGAGGGAGACGAGGCCCAGCAGGAGTGCCTGCACCGCTCCGACGAGCATCGTGACGCCGATGGCGGCGACGAAGTTCTGCTCGTGGACACTGGTCATGTAGGCCGACGTGAAAGCGCCGATCCCGACGAACGCCTGATGGCCGAGGGAGATCTGGCCGGCGTAGCCCAGCAGGACGTTGAGGGACAGCCCGATGATGGCGTAGATGACGGCCTCGGTGAAGACGTTCACCTCGATCCCGCTCTGGGTGAGGGGAAACACCAGTACCAGCGCCGCCAGGCCGCCCACCACGGCGCCCCGCGTGGCCCAGGCCGCCGCCGGGGCGCTCACAGCGACCGCTCCGCGGCGGCCGCGTCCGCCGCCCGGGAGCCGAGCAGGCCCCGGGGCCGCACCGCCAGGACGGTGACGAGCAGGGCGAAGACCATGACCGACGACGCGCCGGGGATGTCGGAGAAGATCGGGTAGTAGACGGCGAGGCTTTCGGCCACGCCGACGATGACCCCGCCCACGAACGCGCCGGGCAGGCTGGTCATCCCGCCGAGCACCGCGGCGGTGAAGGCCGGGATCAACGCCGATAGCGTGACGAACCCGGCGCCGAAGCCGCTGGCCAGCGGGGCGGACAGAATCCCGCCCAGCCCGCCGAGGACGGCCGCCGCCCCCCAGGTGAAGAGGGACAGCCGCTGGGCGCTGATGCCCATCAGTTCGGTGGCCAGCGGGTTCTGGCTGAGGCCGAGGATCGCCAGTCCGAGGT
>JBFLYK010000007.1:0-79561 GCA_040756995.1 Actinomycetota bacterium
TTTGCTTGGCAGCCCGTACGGGATTCGAACCCGTGTCTCCACCTTGAGAGGGTGGTGTCCTAGGCCCCTAGACGAACGGGCCGAGCGGCCACAGCATAACGGCGCCCTCCGGGGTGGGCCGAACTTGCTCAGCAGGAGAGTTCGACGAGGCTGCCGTCGGCGTCTCCGCTGACCAGGATCGTGCCGTCCCGCCGGACGAGGACGTCGGAGCTGTAGTTCATCAGCGGCAGGCCGACCCCGAGCGTCCTGGTGGGCAGGCCGGTGGCGACGACCGAACGGGTGCCCAGGCGAGGATCGACCCGCACCAGGCGGCCGGCGTCGCCCTCCACCACGAGGAGGGTCCCGTCCCGATCGACGGCCACGCCTTCGGGCTGGTGCAGGCCGGTGGCCACCGCGGTCGGCGCTCCCGACGAGGCCACGGCCAGGACCTGTCCCCCGCCGGTATCCGACACGTAGACGACGCCCCGCTGGCGGTCGAACGCCAATCCGGACGGGCTCCGGAGCCCTTGAACCAACGGGCTGCGCAGGCCGTTGTTCGGATCGACGGCGAACACCGCGCCGAGCGCCTGGTCGCTGACGAGGACGTTCCCGCCGGGACCCTCCCGCACCGTCCAGGGGAATCCGAAGCCGCCGGCCACCAGATGGCGCCGGCCGGTGGCGAGGTCGATCCGGAAGATCCGCCCGTCCGGCGGGAGGAAGTCGCTGTAGTAGAGGTCGTCGCCGACCTGCACCGCCCCCGGGGTGAGCAGCTGGAGGCCGTCGACCAGCAGGCGGTTGAGGCGCGTCACCCGGTCACCGGTCACCCGGGCCACGGCGGTGAAGTCCCCGACCACGACGGAGCCGTCGGGCGCCTCGCTGAGCGAGAACGGGAAGCTGAGCGACCGGTCGGGGATGAGCGGCTCCATCACACCCCTCGCCTGGTCGACCTTCCAGATGTTGCCCTGGGCGAAGTTGCTGACGTAGATGGTCCCGTCCCGGTCCTCCACCAGATTGTCGAGTCCCCGGGGCCCGACGGCCACGAACGTGCGGGCTCCGGTCTGCCGGTCGACCCGCCACACCTTGCCGGTGTCGGTCTCCATCGTCAGGAGGTTGCCCGTCCGGTCGACCTTCAGGGCCACCAGGTAGCCGAATCCGTCGACCAGCTTCCGCACGGTGCGGTCGTCGACGTCGATGACGTCGATGCGGCCGGCGAACATCTGCGGGACGTAGGCCAGGCCGTCGGGCCCGAACCCGAAGCCCTCCGGTGTGGGCAGCGGCCGGATGACGGGGACAGGAGGCCTGATCCCCTCGGGGTCGACCTCCCACAGCCCGCCGGGATGCGACGGATCGGAGAAGGACAGGTCGGTGGCGAAGAGCCGGCCCTCCCCGTTGAAGGCGATGCCGTTGGTGCCGGTACCGCCATCTCCCAGGTTGGTGCCGACGACCTTGCGCTGTTTGCCGTCGAGCGAGAGGCGGGTGACTTTCCGGCCGAGGAGCTCGGTCACGTAGAGGTTGCCGTCCGGGCCGAGCGCGATGTCGTCGGGAACCTGGAGGGGTTCCGCATCGGTCTCATCGGCGATGACCGTGATGTTCCGCGGGTCCTGCAGGTCCACCCGCACGATCCGGTTGTAGAGGGCCATGGTGACGTAGAGCCCACCCCGACCGTCGAGGGCCATGCCGTCGGTCTGGTTGAGCGGGCTGGGTGGCACCAGGTAGCGGGCGCGGCAACCCGGCGCGCTCACGCCACCAGCGCCGTCCCCGCCGTTGCCGGCACCGACCGGCGCCGGGACGAGCAGCGTGCCCACCGTCGCCGCCGCCATCAGCAGACGGCCCATGACCGACCGCATCCCGCCTCCCCCTCTCCATCGCCTGGCTGCGGGACGTTGAAAAACAAACAGGCGTGCGCGTATTTTTTAGCGGTGGCCGCCGGGCGTCAAGAGCCAGAGACCGTCGGAGCGCTCCTGGAGCAGGGAGCTTCCGGAGGCGACCGCCTGTTCCTCGACATCGTCGGTGAGCAGCTGACGGCGACCGGCGCCCTGGAGCGGGCCGAGGAGATGGCCGGAGCCCTGGCCGCACTGGGCGTGAAGGCGGGCGACCGGGTGGCGACGCTCCTCGACAACAGCCTCGACGCCGTCCTCGTCTGGCTCGGCGCCAATCTGCTCGGGGCGGTCGACGTGCCCGTCAACATCGCCTACCGCGGCGAGTACCTCCGGCACCAGCTCGCCGACAGCGGCGCGGTGGTCGTCGTGACCGAGGCCGACCTGGCGGAGCGGGTGGCCGACGTGGCCGCCGGCCTGCCGGCGTTGGCGCACCTCGTGGTGCGGGCGCCGGAGGCGCCGGTCGTGCCGCGGGTGTCGGTCCACCGCTTCGCCGATCTCAAGAGCGCCGGAGAGCGCGCCGCCCCGGCGACGGTCGCGCCGTCGGACCTGGCGATGCTGGCCTACACATCGGGGACGACCGGGCCCTCCAAGGGCTGCATGCTCTCCCACGCCTACATCGTCGGGGCCGGCCGGCGGCTGGCCCGGGCCCTGGGCCTGGATCAGGACAGCGTCCTGTGGACGCCGAACCCGCTCTTCCACATCAACGCCCGCTTCATCGCCGTCGTCGGCACGCTGCTCAGCGGCGGCCGGGCCGCCATCGACGTCCGCTTCTCGGTGTCGCGCTTCTGGGCCGAGATCAACCGCACCGGGGCGACCATCGCCTCCCTCATCGGCGCCATGATTCCGCTGTTGGCCCAGGCCCCGGAGAGCGACGAGGAGAAGGCCAACCACACGTTGCGGACCGTCTTCGGCGCGCCGTTCACCGCCGCGCTGATCGAGACGTACCGGGAACGCTTCGGCATTCGCTGCCTGTACTCCGTCTACGGGCTCACCGAGGCCGCTCCCCTCACCAGTCTCCCGCCCGACGAGGACGGGCCACCGGGCTCGGCCGGGCGCGCCGACCCGGGCTTCGACGTCCGGATCTTCGACGACGAGGATCGCGAGCTCCCCGCCGGCGAGGTGGGCGAGATCGTCGCCCGGCCCCGCCACCCCGGCGCCATGTTCGACGGGTACTGGGAACAGCCGGCCCAGACCCTGGCGGTGATGCGGAACCTCTGGTTCCACACCGGCGACCTCGGACGGCTCGACGGTGACGGCTACCTCTACTTCGTCGACCGGAAGAAGGACTACCTGCGCTGCAAAGGCGAAAACGTCTCCAGCTTCGAGTTGGAGCGCACGTTCCTGGCCCACCCGGCGTTGACCGAGGTGGCGGTGCACGCCGTGCCCAGCGCTCTGGGGGAGGACGATCTGAAGCTCACGGCCGTCCTCCGGAGCGGTGTCGAGGTGACCGAGGAGGAGGTGGTGCAGTGGTGCCTGGACAAGGTTCCGTACTTCGCCGTGCCGCGCTACGTGGAGTTCCGGCCCGAACTGCCCAAGAACGCGGTGCAACGCGTGCTCAAGTACCAGCTGCGGGCCGACGGGGTGACGGCCTCGACGTGGGACCGGGAGGCGAGCGGCATCGTGGTGACCAAGCGGTGAAACCCCGACGGAGCAACCAGGAACGCACCGCCGCGACGCGGGCCGCCATCCTCAACGCCACCATCGAGCAGCTGGCCGAGCACGGGTACGGGAGGACCACGACCGTCGAGGTGGCCGAACGGGCCGGCGTGTCCCGGGGCGCGCTCGTCCATCACTTCTCCACCCGCTCGGATCTCGTGCTCTCCGCCCTCGAGTACCTGTGCGAACGGAGGCTGGAGGAGCTGGAGGCCGGGATCGCCGCCCTCAGCGCCACCGAGGACCGGGTGTCGGCGTTCGTGGATCTCATCTGGAGCACGTTCGAGGGCCCGCTGTTCGTCGCCCAGCTGGAGTTGTGGATGGCGGCCCGCACCGATCCCGAGCTCTTCGCCCTGCTCCTTCCACTGGAGCGCGGCTTCGGCAAGCGCCTCTCCGAACTGTGCGTGGAGGCACTGGGCGAGGGCGCCAGCGGCTTCTACGAGTTGACCAAGCACCTCATGCGGGGAATGGGCCTCGAACGGCTGTTGAAGGCCGACGAGCACGATCGCCTCGACGTGCTCGAGCGCTGGAAAGCGATGGCCGACGTCCTGCGATGAATCCTGACGAATTTTCGGAGTTGCGCTACAAGGTCGGTGACGGCGTCGCCTCCCTCCGCCTCGATCGGGCCGAGCACCTCAACGCCTTCTCCTCCCGTCTCTATGAGGAGCTCAAGTGGGCGCTGCGGGCCGCCGGCTCCGACGAGACCGTCGACGTGGTGGTGCTCACCGGCGCCGGCCGGGCCTTCGCCACCGGCGGCGACCTCAAAGAGGCGCGGGAACGCCTGGAGAGCGGTGACCCGCTGTCGCTCTACGCCTTCGTCGACAACCTGCCCTGGGCCGAATTCCGGCAGTGCCCCAAGGTGGTGATCGGAGCGGTGCACGGCCTGTGCCTGGCCGGTGGCGTGATCACCGCCGCCTCGTGCGACATCACCATCGCCGGCGAGAGCGCCACGTTCGGTCTCACCGAGGGCCGGGTCGGCCTGGCCGATGCCGTCGCTCCCGCCCTGCTGGCCTCCCGCCTCAGCACGGCGAAGCTCCGCTACCTGTTGTTCACCGGCAAGGAGATCAGCGCCCGGGAAGCCGAACGGATCGGACTCGTCACGGAGGTCGTCCCGGACGACTCGCTCGATGCCCGGGTAGCCGAGGTGGTGGCCGAGGTGCGCCGCACCAGCCCCCTCTCCCGCCGTCTGTTCAAACAGTGCCTGAACCAGCTGGAGCCCGTCCCGACCGATCCCGGCGTCCTGCTCTCGTCCCTCAACAGCCCCGACACCCTGGAGGCGCTGCGCGCCTTCAGCCAAGGGCGGACTCCCTAGGCCGTGCCCAACGGAGGATCCAGCTAGACGGCCGGCTCGAGGAGCGGCTCGTCGGCGAGGTCGACGGGGGCGCACCGGGCGGCGGCGGTCCGGCGGAGCCGGTCGGCCAGGGCCGCCTGGCCGGCGGCGACGTCGGAGCCGCCCCAGGCGGCCAGGGCCGGATCCTGCAGGGCGCGACCGAAGGAGAAGGTGAGCTGCCAGGGGTGCGGGCCGGCTTCGACCATGGCCCGGAGGTGCCCGGTCGCCTCGTCGGGACTCTGGCCGCCGGACAGGAACGCCACGCCGGGCACCGCGGCGGGAACGGTGCGCCGCAGGCAGGTGAGCGTGGCGTCGGCCACCTCGGCCTCGGTCGCCGGCCGGCGGGCGTCCCGACCCGGCACCACCATGTTCGGCTTGAGGACGATGCCCTCGAGGTCGACGTCCTGGTCGGCGAGGGCGGCGAAGACGGTCCGCAGCGTCTCTTCGGTCACCGCCGCGGCCCGGCCGAGCGGATGGCGGCCGTCCATGAGCACTTCGGGCTCCACGATGGGCACGATTCCCGCCTCCTGGCAGAGTGCGGCGTAGCGGGCCAGGGCGTGGGCGTTGGCCGAGAGGCAGACCCGGCTCGGCCGCCCGTCACCGATGGCGATGACCGCCCGCCATTTGGCGAACCGGGCGCCGAGCCCGGCGTACGCCTCGAGCCGCTCCCGCAGCCCGTCGAGGCCCTCGGTCACGGTCTCTTCCGGACAGCCGGCCAGCGGCTTGGCCCCGGTGTCGACCTTGATGCCGGGCAGGACACCGAGGTCCTCGAGCAGGCTCGGGAACAGCCGGCCGTCGCTCGTCCGCTGGTGGAACGTCTCGTCGTAGAGGATCACGCCGCTCGTGTGATCGGCCAGCCCCGGGGTCGTGAACAGCATCTCCCGGTAGGCCCGGCGGCTGTCGGCCGTCGAGTCGATAACGTGACTGGCAAAGCGCCGGGTGAGCGTGCCGGTGCTCTCGTCGGCGGCCAGGATGCCCTTCGCCGGGGCGACCATCTCCACCGCGGTGCGGTTCAGGGTGCGCATGGAACTCCTTTCGCGTCCGGACGGGCGAGCAGCGCCCGGGCCGCCGACGTCACCGCGCCGGGCGAGAACCCCAGCTCAGTCAGGGCC
Source organism: Actinomycetota bacterium (assembly GCA_040756995.1). Taxonomy (GTDB): domain Bacteria; phylum Actinomycetota; class Acidimicrobiia; order IMCC26256; family BP-133; genus BP-133. The sequence continues at coordinate 5,955 of JBFLYK010000007.1, forward strand.
ACCGCTCCCGGGGCGGAGGCGCCGAAGCGGTCGAGACCGTGGACGGAGCCGCCGTCGCCGGCGACCTCCGCCCATCCCTGCCGGGCGGAGGCTTCCACCACCAGGCGGGGGACACCCGGCGGCAGGAGGCGGTGGCGCACGGCGGGATCGAGAGCCAGAAAGCGTTCTCTCCACGGCATCGACACCACCGAGACCGAGACGCCGTCCTCCTCCAACCGGTCGGCGGCGGCCCGGCAGAGGGAGACCTCGGAGCCCGTGGCGACGAGGACGAGGTCGGGGGGGCCGCTGCCCGTCCGCACCACCCGGGCGCCCTGCAGGGCGAGCCAGCCGGCGGGCGAGGGTGGCAGGACGGGCAGCGGCTGGCGGGAGAGGATCAGCGCGGTGGGCCCCTCGGTCCGACCGAGCGCCATCGCCCAGGCCTCCGCCGTCTCGGGGGCGTCGGCCGGCCGCAGCACGGCCAGATTGGGAATGGCGCGCAGGGCGGCGAGGTGCTCGACGGGTTGGTGCGTGGGCCCGTCCTCTCCGAGGCCGACAGAGTCGTGGGTGAAGACGTAGACGACTGGCTGAGCCATGAGGGCCGAGAGTCGCAGAGCCGGCCGGAGATAGTCGGAGAACACGAGGAAGGTCGAGACCACCGGCCGGAAGGTGCCGTGCAGCGCCAGGCCGTTGGCCATGGCGGCCATGGCGTGCTCCCGTACGCCGAAGTGAATGGTCCGTCCGCCGAAGGCCCCGGGGCCGACCGGCGCACCCGGAAAGGCGACGTTGGTCGACTCGGCCAGATCGGCGGAACCGCCGACGAGTTCGGGAACGGGCCCGCTCAGGGCGGCCAGGACCCGGCCGGATGCCACTCGGGTGGCGAGCGACGTGCCGGCGTCGAAGTCCGGGAGGTCTTCGAGAGCGCGGTCGGGGAGGCGGCCCGACAGCTGCCGGTCCCACTCCTGGGCCAGGTCCGGATGACGGGCGGCCCACGTCGCCCGCCGCCGTTCCCAGGCGGTCCGGTGCCCCCGGCCGGCGGCCGCCAGCCCGGAGAAGACCTCCGCCACCTCGCCGGGGATGAAGAACGGCTCGGACGGCCACCCGAACCGGGCCTTGGTCGCCGCCAGCTCCTCCGGCCCCAACGGCGCTCCGTGGCAGGCCGACGTGCCCGCCTTGGTGGGAGCGCCGTAGCCGATCGTCGACCGCACGGCGATGAGACTGGGCCGCTCGGTGTCGGCCAGCGCCTCTTTCAGCGCCAGTTCGATGCCGGCCACGTCCTCCCCGTCGTCGACCCGGCTCGTGTGCCAGCCGTAGGCCGCGAACCGGGCCGGCACGTCCTCGGTGAACGCCAGCGACGTCGGACCGTCGATGGTGATGCCGTTGTCGTCGTAGAGCACGATGAGCCGCCCGAGGCCCAGATGGCCGGCCAGCGACGCCGTCTCTCCGCTCACACCCTCCATGAGATCGCCGTCGGAGCAGAGGACGAACGTGCGGTGGTCGACCACCGGCTCCTCGCCGGCGACGTTGTAGCGGGCGGCGGTCATCCGCTCGGCCAGCGCCAGCCCGGCGGCCGTGGCGATGCCCTGGCCGAGCGGACCGGTGGTGGTCTCCACGCCGGGCGTGTGACCGAACTCGGGATGGCCCGGCGTGGCCGAGCCCCACTGCCGGAAGCGGCGCAGTTCGGCCAGCGGCAGCCCGTAGCCCGACAGGTGCAGAAGGGCGTAGAGGAGCATGGAACCGTGGCCGGCGGAGAGCACGAAGCGGTCGCGGTCGGGCCACCCGGGATCCGACGGGTCGAAGCGCAGCTCCCGGCTCCACAGAACCCAGGCGGCGGTGGCCATGCCCATCGGCAGGCCCGGGTGGCCGGAGCGGGCGGTCTCCACCGCATCGGCGGCCAGCATCCGGATGGTGAGGGCCGCCCGCTCGTCGAGGTCAGCGCACACGCTGGCCGGACCCGAGCGTGGAGTGCTGCTGGATGACGTGGTACAGCAGGATGAGCTGGGTGAGGGCCAGCGACTCGCTGCGCTGCCCCTCGACGAGCCCCAACGTGTCGGGCAGCGGCTCTTCGACCCCCAGCGAGGACCAGATCGCCTCCTTGATCGGCCGCATCTTCGTCGCCGGGGCGTAGCCGTGGATGTGGATGGCCTCCGCCGGGCGGCCGTCCTCGTCGCGGATCAGCTTGAGGTGGACCTGTTCCCGCACGTCTTCGGTGATGATGCCGGCCAGGTTGGGATGCGGGGCGGTGGGCCGCAGCAGGATCGTGGCCGACGGCGAATGCTCCGGCGATTCGCCTCGGGCCTCCAGCGGCGCGAACGACACCACGAGGTCGGCGTAGGCCCGCTGGGGGCGGATGAACGCCTGCGACTCCGGCGCCCGCCGCTCCAGCTCTCCCAGCACCTGCTCTTCGCGGTAGCCCCGCTTGCCGGTGTCGCGCTTGATCTTCCACACCCGCCGCACCGCTTCCGGCGGGTCGAGGTAGACCCGCAGATCGAAGCAGGCCCGGCTGACCTTGGTCGACAGCGGCAGGAGCCCCTCGGCCACCACGAGTTCCCGGGGTTCGACGAGCACCGGCCGCTCCAGCCGGCCGTTGCCGTGGTTGTAGACGGGTTTGAGGACGGGCTGTCCGAGGGCGAGGAGCTGCAGATGCTGCTCCATGATCTCGACGTAGTTGCAGTCGGGATGCAGCGCGGTGAAGGGCAGCCCGTGACGCTCCTCCCGGTCGTAGCGGTGGTAGTCGTCGACGCAGATCGACGCCACCCGGTCCACCCCGAGGGCCTGGACGATGCCCCGGGTGAGGGTGGTCTTGCCCGCGGCGCTGTCGCCGGCGATGGCCAGCATGACCGGTCGTGCCAGGTCCCGCTCCCGGGCCGCTCGCTCGATGGCGAGCCGGCGGTCAGGCATCGGTTCCGTACCGTCGGCCGTGGGGCCGGTCGGTGGCGTAGGAGTGAATGGTGTAGGCCAGGGTCCGGCCGGCGCCCTCGCCCCGGTCGAGACGGAAGCCCGGCTCCTCCGCCGGACGGTTGACGATGAAGGACAGGGCGGTCGTCTGGCGTCCGAGACCGGCGTCGTAGGCACTCAGCCGGATGTACTGATCGGGGAACGCCTCCCGGCACCGGTTGACCTCGGCCACGACGGTGGCCGGATCGTCGCCGTCGAAGATCGGCAGCCCCCACATCTCCCAGTAGACGTTGCGGGGATGGGGGTCGTCGGTGAACTCGACGGCCAGCGCCCAGCCGTGGTCCATGGCGTAGCCGACCTGAGCGGCGATCTCCTCATCGCTGAAGTCGGGGAGATAGGAGAACGTCCCCTGGGTCACGCGCATCGCGTCTGGTCCCTCCTTGTTTCGTCGCTCAGTACACGGCTGGTGAGAATGTCGGCCGCTTCGATCCGCATCAGGTCCTGCCGGCCCCAGTGGCTGCGGGGGCTGGAGACGAGCCGGGCCGCCTGGCGCAGCCGGGCCCGCTCCAGCGCGTTGCGGACACTGCGGGCGTTGGCGAACCGGGGCTGGGCCATCCGCGCTTCGAGATAGCGGCGGAACGCCACCTTGGCGTCGGGCGCGAACTCGTAGCTCATCTCGTCGAGCATCAATTCGGCGATGGCCAGCAGTTCGTCGACGGTGTAGTCGGGGAAGTCGATGTGATGGGCGATGCGGGAGCTCATCCCCGGGTTCGACTCGAAGAACGAGTCCATCCGGTCCTTGTAGCCGGCGAGGATCACGACGAGGTCGTCCCGCTGGCTCTCCATCACCTGCAGGAGGATCTCGATCGCCTCCGAGCCGTAGTCCCGCTCGTTCTCGGCCCGGTACAGGTAGTACGCCTCGTCGATGAACAGCACGCCGCCCATCGCCCGCTTCAACACCTCCTTCGTCTTCGGGGCGGTGTGGCCGATGTACTGGCCGACCAGCTCGTCGCGGGTGACGGTGACCAGATGGCCCTTGCGGAGGTAGCCGAGGGAGTGGAGCAGCTCGGCCATCCGGAGGGCGACGGTCGTCTTGCCCGTCCCCGGCCGGCCGGTGAAACACATGTGCAGGGTCGGCGCCGAGGACGTCAACCCGTGGCCGTTGCGGAGCTGATCGACGACGAGCAGGGCGCCGATCTCCCGCAGCCGCTGCTTGACCGGGGCCAGGCCGACGAGCTCGGCGTCGAGGCGATCCAGCACGTCGGGGAGGTCCATCACAGCGAGGGGGTGACCATCACGTCGGGCGTGTCGGTCGACTCGTAGTTGAACGTCACCTCGCCCCAGGTGTCGAGGGCGAGCTGGAGCTCCGGGCTACGGCGGGCGGCGGCGGCCAGGATGTCGGGGCCTTCGATCACGTAGTCGCGGCCCTCGTTGCGGGCCTTGATCATGGCTTCCAGCGCCACCCGGTTGGCGGTGGCGCCGGCGGCGATGCCCATCGGATGGCCGATGGTCCCTCCCCCGAACTGGAGCACGCAGTCCTCCCCGAGATAGTGCAGGAGCTGATGCATCTGGCCGGCGTGGATGCCGCCCGACGCCACCGGCATCACGCCCGGCAGCGACGACCAGTCCTGATCGAAATACAGGCCGTGCAGCGGGTTGGCCGGGACGTGATCGAGCCGCAGCGTGTCGTAGAACCCGGCCACCGTGTTGGGATCCCCCTCGAGTTTGCCGACGACCGTGCCGGCGTGGATGTGGTCGACGCCCAGCAGACGACACCACTTGGCCAGCACCCGGAAACTCACCCCGTGGGTTTTTTGGCGGGTGAACGTGGCGTGCCCCGCCCGGTGGAGGTGGAGGATGACGCCGTTGTCCCGGGCCCAGCGCGACATGGAGGCCATGGCCGTGTAGCCGACGGTGAGGTCCATCATGATGATGACGCTGCCGAGCTCCTTGGCGAACTCGGCCCGCTCGTACATGTCTTCCATCGTCGCCGCGGTCACGTTCATGTAGTGACCCTTGATCTCCCCGGTCTGCTCCATCGCCCGGTTCACCGCCTCCATGCAGAAGAGGAACCGGTCCCGCCAGCGCATGAACGGCTGGCTGTTGATGTTCTCGTCGTCCTTGGTGAAGTCGAGACCGCCCCGCAGCGCCTCGTACACCACCCGCCCGTAGTTGCGGGCCGACAGCCCGAGCTTGGGCTTCACGGTGGCGCCGAGCAGCGGCCGGCCGTACTTGTTGAGGTGCTCCCGCTCCATCACGATGCCGTGCGGCGGGCCGGGGAAGGTCTTCACGTACTGCGTCGGGATGCGCAGGTCCTCGAGCCGCAGGGCCCGCAGGGCCTTGAAGCCGAACACGTTCCCGATGATCGACGACGTCATGTTGGCGATCGACCCCTCCTCGAAGAGATCGAGGTCGTAGGCGATGTAGGCCATGTACTGGTCGGGTGCGCCGGGCACCGGGTCGACCCGGTAGCACTTGGCCTGGTAGTGCTCGTAGGCCGTCAGGCGATCGGTCCACACCACCGTCCACGTCGCGGTCGACGACTCCCCCGCCACCGCCGCCCCCGCTTCACTGGGCTCGACCCCCGGCTGGGGGGTGATCCGGAAGGCGGCCAGGACATCGGTCTCCCGTGGTTCGTAGTCCGGCTGCCAGTAGCCCAGTTCGGCGTACGGCGTCACGCCCGCCCGCAACCGGTCGATCCGCTCCCCTGTCGTCATGCCGCCTCCTCGCACCGTGGACGGGCTCCGCTGCTCCGTGCGTCGATGCTCGCAGCGCACTCTTCACCTGTCTATTGAGACTTTTACGAGTACTGTTCATCGATCGCTTATGTGATGTCGGGAGGCGTTCGTGACCCTCGGGCAGCTCCGCACCTTCCTCACCCTGGCCGCCACCGGCTCCGTGCGGGTGGCCGCCGAACGGCTCTTCGTCACCCAGCCGGCCGTCTCGGCCGCCCTGGCCAGCCTCCAGCAGGAGGTCGGCGTCGCTCTCGTCACCCGGGAGGGGCGCGGCTTGCGACTCACGCCGGCCGGCGAAGCGTTCGCCGACTACGCCCGCCGCGCCCTCGGCCTGCTCGACGAAGGCATGGCCGCCGCCGTCACCGCCGCCGAGCCCGAGCGCGGCCGGCTCCGGCTGGCCGCCGTCACCAGCGCCGGCGAGCGCCTCGCGCCGTCGCTCCTCGCCGGCTTCGTCGCCCGCCACCCCGGCGTCGACGTCTCCCTCGAAGTCGGCAACCGCCGCCGGGTGTGGGACCTGCTCGCCCACCACGAAGCCGACGTGGCGATCGGTGGCCGTCCGCCGGCCACGGCCCTCACCCTCGCCACCCGACCCCACCAGCTGGTCGTGGTGGCCGCCCGCCAGGCCGGCCCGCCTCCCGCCCGCCCGCGCACGACGCCTCCCGCCGGGCCGGGCGCCACGCCTCCCGCCGGCCCGGGCGTCACGCCTTCCGCCGGCCCGGGCGCCACGCCTCCCGTCCACCGGTGCGGCAGGCCTCCCGCCGGCCAGGGTGGGCTGCCTCCCGCCCGCCGGCGCCGGGCGACGCGCCATGTCACCCTGGCTGAGCTGGCCCGGGCCACCTGGCTTCTGCGTGAGCCCGGCTCGGGGACGCGGGCGTCAGCCGAGGAGCTGCTCGGCCAGCTCGACATCGACCCCCGGGTACTCACGCTCGGCTCCAACGGCGCCATCGTGGAGAGCGTCCGCATCGGCCTCGGCATCACCCTCGTCTCCCGCGACGCCGTCGACGAATTCCTCCGCAGCGGCGCCCTGGAGGAATGGCGTTACGGCCCCCTCCCCTTCGAGCGCGCCTGGCACCTCGTCGGCGCCGCCAACCAGCCCCTGGCCGAAACGCCGCAACGCTTCGTGGAGCACGCCGTCGCCTCCGGCTGGCACCGCCCCTGACCCCCGCCGCGTCGGCGGGCGACATCGCCCCGGCCGGACGGCACTTCGCGGATGCTCTCCCCGGAGGCGTCGAAATCCAGCCCCTCCAACTGGCCAGCCAGTCTGATCAGACTCGGAAAGCGCGCAGATCGGCACTTCCCGAAAGCGTCTCTGGTGTCGGCAAGCGGTACTACCGCAGGCCGTACACGCGGGGGAGATCGAGCAGGAAGTGGCCGTACACCTGGCCCCGCGCACGGTGGATCACAACGGCAAGGAAAACATCAGGATCGTTCGATCCGAGTAGCACGTGGTCGTAGCGCGCCGAAGGGTCTCGATAGGCAGCCTTGATGTCCCCCGTGCCTCGGTCGTATCCGCCGAGGTCTTCTGCCGGAATGTTGTCGAAGTAGTCCCAGAAGTCGCTGGGCAGAGCCGTCTGTTCCTCGACCGGCCGCATCGGGTCGCCCATCGTCGACTTGAAGTCAGCTTCTGTCAGCAACGCCACCCGTCAAGTTTGCCCTGGCGCGTTGCCGGCCGCGTGATTCAGGCGAATCACCTGGCCCCGGACCCGTCCGGGTACGGCACGTCGAGGACGGCCGACGGTGCAGACGACGAGACCCGGATCGCCTGTCCGGTACTGCCGGATATAGAAGCGGGCATTTTCGCAACCCTCTGAGAACACTCTGCTCTCGGCGGCCGAGAGGCGCCGCTGAGAGGGGGTTCCGATGGCCGAGGCCGAGGCCGTTGCTCCTGGACGTCCGCTTTTCGATGAGGCCCGGCTGGCCGTCGCCGGGTTCCTCGCCCGCTATTCCGATCCGACCCGGACCAGTTACGCCGGGGATCTCAGGGCGTTCTTTGCCTGGTGCGAGCGGGCCGGGCTGCCCGTCTTCGAGGCGTAGCGTCCAGCGGCAAGCCATGGCCTGTCGCGGTCTGGGGTGATGTGTCCTTGTGGCGAAGCGCGCGCTTCTATATCCGGCATTACAGCGCTGTCGCTCAGGCGGGATGTGCCGTGGCTATGCACTTAGGTTGTCGATAACCACGACGCAGACGTGCCGAAGCAGCTCGTCGCCGAGGTCCGGGCTGCCTGTCGCAGGTAGCCGGGGGCACCTGGCGAATATGACTGGTGTGTTCATGCAGATGGACCACCCCGTCCAGGTTGTCCTCAACCTGGTGTCGACGGCCTTCCTCGCCGTCATGGTCGTGCTCATTTTGCGGGCCCCAGCCAAACAACTCGGGCGGTCTCGGTGGGCGAAAGCCGGCTGGCTCCTGCTGGCCCTGGCGTTATCGGGCTCTGTGAACGGCGTCTACGTCCCGGTCGGAGCCGCGGTCGCCCTTCGGTACCTCCGGCAGCAGCACGACGAGAAGGTCGGCCAGCACCCTTAAGACCCCAAGGATCGTCCCTACTCTGACGGGTCGTGGCAGGCACCATGGTTGTGGAGCTAGCGCTCAACCTCTCCATCTTTGTGTTGCTGTTCGCCCTCGCCGTGCTCGCGCTCGGCGCATTCGGCCAGGTTCTCACCCGTCATCTGTCCGAGCACGAACTTCGCTCCCGGTACTGGCGGTGGGACCGGGCCGTGCTCGCCAGACGAGTAATCCGCCCAGCGTGGGGTGTCGCTGCCGTGGCAACTGTGGCGACAGTCCTCTGCGCTCTTGCGGACGTCATCCTGGACGGCGGCTAGCGCCTCCGTGCCGTTCTCGCTCGTGGTGCTGAGGCTCGTCCATCGCGCTCGGGAGCGGGTCCGATTCGTGGACGCAGAGAATGTCCGAAGGCATCCTGACCTCATGGACTACGGGTTCTGTCGGGTCGCCGGCGGAATTCTGGGGCGGCAGTACCGTCGACATCATGGACACCAGCACAATGAAAGCGTGGGGTACGTGGCCGCCGAAGGTCCCGCGGCGGTCGCCACCGTACCGGGGATCATCCCGGACGTGGGATGCGAACCCAAGCCCGGCGGTTGACCTCGCCCGGATGCCGGCTCGCTTGCCGGCGTCCTTCCTCCCTACGTCCCGATCACGGATCCAGCTCATCGAGGCACTCCGTCGGCACCTTCATCGCCGCGTAAGAACGCCGGATCCCGGCGCGCGAACCGTGACGCTGGGGCAGGGGCTAACCACTCGTACGTGCAGAACCCGGGCGGGTATGGGCGGCAGGCGAGCGATAGCCCATGTACGCGGCCGCTCCGGCGTCCCAAACGTCGCAATCCGCAGGCAGCCGCATTTGGGTGGCGAAAACGGGAGTCGTGAACCGCCGGTTCTCCTCTGCCTGCCTTCTTCTCCTCGCGACTGCCTGCGGGGCAGAAACGTCCGTATCCGTGGCGCAACCAGGGGCCCTCTCGGCCAAGGAGTGGTGCGCGGAGTACCGGCAGGTGCTCACCAATGCCCGGTTCGCGGTTCCCGAGAGCGCGGCTGGAACTATCCCGCCCGCGGCTCAAGAGTTGCCGGTGCCCAGCCAAGCCGAGTTCCTCGAGATACTTGAGAAGCTCAGGGCCCTCGCGGACAAGTCTCCGGCTGAGATTCGAGACGATGTGAAGGCAGCGTGGGAGGTACCGCCAGGCGTATTGCCGTCAGCGCCGCCCGTCATGCCCTCGACTCCGGACGAGGCGGGGTTGCAGGTCGCGCAACGCCTGGAACGTCCTATGAGGTGGATCTCGGAGAACTGCGGAGATCAGATACCGCCGGACGCGCTTTCTGCTGACAGGGACCTCTTGGGTACGTCACGGCCCATCGGTGACTGGCAGGTCGTACAAAGCGGCAAGGTAGGCGCTTCCCGCTGGACCTTCTTCCGCACCGAGGCCTCCGAGGGCGGCGAGTGCGTCGCGTTCGAATCGGAGCCGAGCAATATCGACTTGAACGCCCGGATTCGTGCTCAAGCTCCTCCCGGCGTACCTGTACCGCCGTCCCCACCGTTCCCACCGCCGTCCATCCCGGAAGGCCTCGGACTGTCGTACAAGGGCAAGCTCCCGCAGTGCGGCCCGAAGCCAGATCTGTTCGAGCGCTCCGACCCCGTGACCTTCTGGGTACAGGAACAGGACGCAACCAACCACTACAACGTTCTCGCCGGCTCGGTGGTCGACTCAGTGCGCACGCTCACCATCACCTTCGAAGGGGGCGAGCAGAAGGTCATCACACCAGTTGACAGGACTTTCGTGGCCACGTACGACGCCGAGCTTCGTGTCACGAAGGTGGTCCCGGACCTTGGACCCGAGGCACAGGTGACCTGCGAGCCAATCCCCGTCGACCTGTCCTCAATCCCTGACATGACACCCGCGATCCCTCTCCCGATCTCCCTTTCCTGTCAGGGCTCCTACAACCGATCCGGGCCGCGCATTCCGCCCTTCGGCCGGCCTCGAGGCTAAGCGGCTCGCCGAGGCCCGCCGGCTGGGCCATGCGCCGTCGTGCGTGCGAGCGGAAAGTGCCGATCTCGGACGGATAACCTCATCGGGGACCTGCTCATTGGTGGCCATCCGCTCGAGTCGCCGCCGGAGCGCCTCCAAGTACCGGTCTCTCAGCTGAGGGGCGGCTGGAAGCGGCGGGCCGTGGGCGGCCATCCGGTACGGGGAGCGGTGCGTCGAAGCGCCGTCACCCGTGGCCCCACTGACTGGTGCTCGGGAGTCGCGCCGTTACCCCCGAGGAGGCAGAGGGCGCCGAGGGTGCCCCAGCCGAGGATGAACGCTCCGGACCAGGCGAGATCACCGGATGTCGTGACGGCCAGACCGAGGGCGAGGACCGCGGAGATCGCCAGCACCACGACGAGCCGCACCGGCCCACGAGGTGCCCGGGCCGGCCTGGGGATTGGCTTCGTCGCTTTCGGCGGCCCGGATCCGTCGCCGTCGCCGAGCCGGACCGCCAGCCATTGGTCCTCGGGTGGCAGGGCGGCCAGCAGTTCGCTCAGGGCGGCCCTCTCCTGGCTCGACAGCACGACGTGGTCGTGATCCACGACCGGCACCTCCTCGATTCTTGCGTCGATACCCCGCGACGAGGGTCGGGACACCGAGCCCCGCGCTGCGCAGCCGGCATTGGGCGGACTGATCACTGGACGTGGCCTCACTTCCCTGACGTCGGAAGGTCCGACGCCCGTCGAACCACACCGGCGCTCGGCAGTAATCCCGTCGAAAATGTGACGTTCGGCGGTCGGGTGCGAATACCGGACGAAGCTGCTGCGGGCGCTTGGTCACAAGGCCGCGCCCTGACTGGGGGAGATCCGGTGCCTTATACCCGTTCGCGCCTTTTGCTCCTTGGCGTCCTCGTCGCCGCGGCCGGTTTCGTGCCCGTGGGCGGTTCGTGGGCCGACACGTCGGTCACCCTCGCACCCGACGCCGATGCGCGGGTGGAGTCGGCGAACCCGGGGCGGAACTTCGGCTCCTCGAGCACGCTGGTGGCCGACGGATCGCCCGTCACGTCGTCGTACCTCCGCTTCGTGGTCCCGTCGTCGGTGAACGAAGTGACCCGGGCCCGCCTGCGGCTCTACGTCACCGACCCATCAGGCGGCGGCGCCGTCCTCTTTCCCACCAACACCAACTGGACCGAGACCGGGCTGACCTACCAGAGCCGCCCCACCCGGACGGGCCCCGAGGCGGCCCGCACCGGAGCAGTGACCTCCGGCCGGTGGGTCGATCTCGACATCACCACACTGGTGACCGGCCCGGGAACGGTCTCGCTCGAGCTCGCCGGAGCCAGCGGCGACGGCGTTGACTTCAAATCCCGCAACTCCACCTCCAACCGCCCCGAACTCGTCATCGACACCGGCACCCCTCCCCCGCCACCGCCGCCGCCCGCCGGTTCGGTGACCCTGACGCCCGACGCCGATGCCCGCGTCGAGTCGGCGAACCCGGCACGGAACTTCGGTTCGTCGAGCACGCTGGTGGCCGACGGATCGCCCGTCACGTCGTCGTACCTCCGCTTCGTGGTCCCGTCGTCGGTGAACGATGTGACCCGGGCCCGGCTGCGGCTCTACGTCACCGACTCCTCGGGTGGTGGCGCCGTCCTCTTCCCGACCAGCAGCGACTGGACCGAAAGCGGCGTGACCTACCAGAGCCGTCCCGCCCGCACCGGGCCCGAGGCGACCCGCACCGGAGCAGTGACCTCCGGCCGGTGGGTCGAGCTCGACGTCACCTCACTGGTGACCGGCCCGGGAACGGTCTCGCTCGAGCTCGCCGGAGCCAGCGGCGACGGCGTTGACTTCAAGTCCCGCAACTCCACCTCCAACCGCCCCGAACTCGTCGTCGACACCGGCACCCCTCCACCTCCCCCACCACCGCCGCCGCCGGGGTCCCAGCCCAACTTCGTCGTCTTCCTCACCGATGACCAGCGCGGCGCCGACACGCTCGGGGTGATGCCGAAGACCATGCAGTGGTTCGCTGACGGCGGAACCGTTTTCCCCAACGGCGTCGCCACCACTCCGCTGTGCTGCCCTTCCCGGTCGGGCGTCTTCAGCGGCCGGTACACGCACAACCACGGCAATCTCAACAACCAGACCACCGACAACCTGGATTACGACGCCACCTTCCAGGCCTACCTCAAGGCGGCCGGCTACCAGACCGGCATCGTCGGCAAGTTCCTCCTCGACTGGAACAAGTCGACACCGCCGCCGTACTTCGACTACTGGGCCGTCACCAGCGGCGGCTACGAGAACGTCACCTTCGGCACCGACCAGGGCAGCCTGACCGCCGCCTACACCACCACCGAGACCGGACGTCAGGCCCTGCGGATGCTGGACGCCTTCGAGGCCGACGACTCCCGGCCCTTCGTTCTCTACGTCGCCACCCAGGCGCCGCACTCGTCGTGGGAACCGGAGCCGGCCTACGAGTCGGCCGACGTGGGGCCATGGGAGGGCAACCCGTCGATCTTCGAGAGCGACCGCTCGGACAAGCCGTCGTGGGTCCGCAGCTCCAGCAAGAGCTTCAACGAAGGCGCCGGGATCCGCCGCCAGCAGCTGCGCACGCTCAAGTCGGTTGACGACATGGTCGACCGCGTCATGACCCGCCTCGACGCACTGGGTGAGGGCGCCAACACGGTGTCCATCTTCACCTCGGACAACGGCTACCAGTGGGGCGAGCACGGGCTCACCTCGAAGTACCACCCCTACAACCAGTCGGTCAGCGTCCCGTTCATGGTCCGCTGGCCGGGACGGGTCCCGGCCGGGTTCGTCGACCGGCGCTATGTCGGCAACGTCGACATCACGCCCTCCATGTTGTCGGCGGCGGCGGTGACACCGGCGTTGCGCCATCCGCTGGACGGGCGTCCGTTCCTCGACCCCGCCGGGCTGAGCGCCGAGCGGCGGGAAGAGGGCTACCTCGAGTACTTCCGGGACGAGCACCGCTCCATCCCCGACTGGTCGTCGATCCGGACGGAGGACTTCCAGTACGTCGAATACCGCGACGGCAACAACGTTGTCTTCCGGGAGTACTACGACATGCGGGCCGACCCGTTCCAGCTGGTCAACCTGCTGGCCGACGGCAATCCCGGCAACGACCCACCCACCGCCGCCCTCGCCGAACGGCTGTCGGTCTACCGCCGCTGCTCGGGAACGACCGGCCCCACCGCCTGCGCCTGACCGCCGCCGACATCGGGGACGGCGCTCCGGATCACCCGAAAGCCAGGTCGGTGCGGGCGGGACGGCCCTGGATGGCCAGCCAGACCTGGGCCGGGGTGAGGGGCATGTCGGCGTGGCGGACGCCGAAGGGCGCCAGGGCGTCGATGACCGCGTTCACGACCGCGGCCGGGGACCCGACGGTGGCGGACTCCCCCACTCCCTTGCAGCCCAACGGGTGATGGGGAGAGGGGGTGACGGTCTCCCCCAGCTCCCAGCTCGGGCACTCCACCGAGGTCGGGAGCAGGTAGTCCATGAACGAGCCGCCCAGGCAGTTGCCGGACTCGTCGAAGGCGATGGCCTGCATGAGCGCCATGCCGATTCCCTCGGCCAGGCCGCCGTGGATCTGGCCCTCGACGATCATCGGGTTGATGCGGGGGCCGCAGTCGTCGGTGGCCACGAAACGCCGGACGGTCACCTCGCCGGTGCCGGGATCGACGTCGACCACGCACAGGTAGGCGCCGTTGGGGAACGTGAGGTTCGGCGGGTTGTAGACGGCCGAGGCGTCGAGATGGCCCTCCACCCCGTCCGGCAGCTCGAGGTTGGAGTGGGCCAGCAGCGCGATCTCCTGAATGGTGCGGCCGTGGGTCGGCGAGCCCTTGACCTGCCACCGGCCGTGCACCCACTCCAGGTCGTCCTCGGAACACTCCAGAGCCGCGGCGGCGATGAGGCGGGCCTTGTCCCGCACCCGCCGGGCGACCACCGCCGCCGCCGCCCCTGACACCGGGGTGGAGCGGGAACCGTAGGTGCCGAGCCCGAACGGCGTCTGGTCGGTGTCGCCGTGCACGACCTCCACGTCCTCCGGCGGGATGCCGAGTTCGTGGGCCACGATCTGCGCGAACGTCGTCTCGTGGCCCTGGCCCTGCGTCTGCACCGACAGACGGATCACGCCTTTGCCGGTCGGGTGGATCCGCAGTTCGCAGCCGTCGGCCATGCCGAGCCCGAGGATGTCCATGTGCTTGCGGGGACCGGCGCCCACCCCTTCGGTGAAGAAGGACAGGCCGATGCCCATCAGCGTCCCTTCCCCGGTCTCGGCCAAGCGGGCCCGGTTCTCCGCCTGCTCGGCCCGGAGCTCCTTGTACCCGGCCCGGTCCAGCGTCGCCTGCAAGGTCAGCGGGTAGTTCCCGGAGTCGTATTCCCAGCCGGTCTTCGTCCGGTACGGGAACTGGTCCGGGCGGATGAGGTTCTTCATCCGCAGCTCGGCGGGATCCATGCCGAGGTCGTGGGCCAGGATGTCGACCATCCGCTCGATGAGATAGACGGCTTCGGTGATCCGGAACGAACAGGCGTAGGCCACCCCACCGGGAGCCTTGTTGGTGTACACGCCGGTCACCCGGCAATGGGCGGCCTCGATGTCGTAGCTGCCGGTGAAGATCGAGAAGAAGCCGGACGGGTACTTCGTCGGCTGCGCCACGGCGTTGAAGGCGCCGTGGTCGGCCAGCGTCGTGGTCCGCACGGCCAGGATCCTGCCCTCCGGCGTGGCGGCGATCTCCCCGTGCATGTGGTAGTCGCGGGCGAACCCGGTCGTCATCAGGTTCTCCGACCGGTCCTCCATCCACTTCACCGGCGCGCCGGTGAGGATGGTGGCCACCACGACGCAGACGTAGCCGGGATAGACGGGCACCTTGTTGCCGAAGCCCCCGCCGATGTCGGGCGAGATCACCTGGATCTTGTGTTCGGGAAGCCCCGCCACCAGGGCGTAGACCGTGCGGTGGGCGTGCGGCGCCTGGCTGGTGATCCAGCACGTCAGCTTGCCCGTCACCTTGTCCAGGTGGGCGATGCTGCCGCACGTCTCCATCGGCGACGGATGGGAGCGGGGGTAGAGCAGGTCGGCGGTGGCCACGACCACGCCGGGCCGGTTGAACACCGCGTCGCAGGCCGCGGCGTCCCCGGCCTCCCAGTCAAAGATGTGATTGTCGGTCTTGCCCTCGATGTCGGTCCGGATGACCGGCGCGTCGCGGTCGAGCGCCGTGGTGGCGTCGACCACGGGTTCCAGGAGTTCGTAGTCGACGAGGATCAGCTCGAGGGCGTCGCGGGCCGAGTAGCGGTCCTCGGCCACCACGAACGCCACCTCCTGGCCCTGGAAGCGAACCTTGTCGGTGGCCAGCACCGCCTGGACGTCGCCCGACATCGTCGGCATCCAGGCCAGGTTCATGCCCTCCAGCGTCTCGCCGGTGATCACCGCCTTGACCTTGGGATGGGCCTCAGCCGCCGCGGTGTCGATCGAGGCGATGCGGGCATGGGCGTGGGGGCTGCGCAGGATGGCGCCGTAGAGCATGCCGGGCAGCTGGATGTCATCCAGGTAGCGGCCCTTGCCCCGCAGGAAGCGGGCGTCCTCCTTGCGCAGCATCCGGCCGAACCCCATCGGGTTCCCCGCCGGGCTCAGGGGGACGGGCGATTCCGTCGTCGTCATGCTACGACCTCGGCGGCGGGGGCGGGATGCTCGGCCGCCCAGCGGACGGCCCGCACGATGTTCTCGTAGCCGGTGCAGCGGCACACCGTGCCGCAGAGGGCCTGGCGGATCTCCTGCTCGTCGGGATCGGGATTGGCGTCGAGCAGCGCCCGGGCCGTGATCATCATGGCCGGCGTGCAGAAGCCGCACTGGAGGCCGTGCTCCTGCATGAAGCCTTCCTGGACGGGGTCGAGCTTCCCGTCGCGTTCCATTCCCTCCACCGTGCCGATCTCGTGGCCCCCGGCCATGGCCGCCAGCACGGTGCAGCTCTTGACCGGAACGCCGTCCATGGCCACGACGCACACGCCGCAGTTCGAGGTGTCGCAGCCCCAGTGCGTCCCGGTCAGGCCCAGTTCGTCGCGCAGAAAGTGCACGAGCAGTAACCGCGGTTCGATCTCCCGGGTCACCTCATCACCGTTCACCGTCATGGTGACCTGCACGTCAGGCCTCCTGTCCCCGGGCCCGGGCGACCGCCCGGCGCAGCCCCCGGCGGGTCAGCTCCCCGGCCAGGTGGCGTTTGTAGTCGGCGGGGCCGCGCTGGTCGGTCTGCGGGTTCGTCTCCTCCGCCGCCCGGGCCGCCGCCGCGGCCAGGTTCTCGTCGGTGGCGGCCGCCCCCCGCAGCAGCGCCTCGGCCTCGGCGGCGCAGAAGTGCGGTGCGCCCACCGCCGTGAGGCCGATGCCGACGTCGGCGATCGTCTGGCCGTCGCGGGCGAGGACCACGAAGCAGCCCCCCGCCGTGGCGCCCCAGTCTCCCGCCCGCCGCTCGACCTTCTCATAGGCGCTGCCCGCCCCGGGTCGGATCGGGATCCGCACCTCGGTCAGGATCTCGGCCGGCCCGACGACCGTCTCGTAGGGGCCGACGTGGAACTCCCGGGCGCTCACCGAGCGCGTCCCGTCCGTCCCCTGGATGACCATCGTGGCCTGGAGGGCGGAGGCCACCGCCGAGAGATCCTCCGACGGATCGGCCTGGCAGAGCGACCCACCGATCGTCCCCCGGTTGCGGACGGCGGGGTCGGCGATCACCCGCTCCGCGTCGCCGAAGATCGGGTAGTGCTCGGCCAGGAGCGGCGAGGCCAGGAGGCCGGCGTGACGGGTCATGGCCCCGATGGCGATGCACTTGCCGTCCAGGCGGATGTAGTCGAGACCGGTCAGGTCGTTGATGTCGATGAGGTACTCCGGGTCGGCGAGCCGCAGCTTCATCATCGGCAGCAGGCTGTGTCCGCCGGCCACCAGCCGGGCGCCGGGCCCGTAGCGTTCGAGCAGCGCCAGGGCGTGGTCGACGCTGACGGCGCGCTCGTATTCGAACGGCGCGGGTGTCTGCACAGGAGCGTTCTAGTGCGCCGGCCCGACGCCGTTCCACGGCTACCTAAGCGATCGCTTATCGCCTACTGTCCCGCTGTGACGCTGACGCAACTGGAAGCGTTCGTCCTCGTCGCGCGCCTCGGTTCCGTCAAAGCGGCGGCCAGGGCGCTCGGCGTGAGCGAGCCGGCCGTCTCCGGGGCACTGGCCGCGCTGCGCCAACACCTCGGGGACCAGCTGGTGGAGCGGACGCCGAACGGCATGGCGCTCACCCCCGGAGGGCGGCGGCTCATCCCCATCGCCTCCCAGATGGTGAATCTGGCCGTCGAAGCGGAGGCCGCCATCCGCGACGCCCAGGGCGCCCCGGAGCTGCTCCGGGTGGTGGCCACCAGCGTCGTGGCCGAGTTCCTGGCCCCGGCGCTCCTCGCCGTGTTCACCAACCGGGGGCACGCCGTGGAGGCCTCGGTGGGGCTGACGACCGAGGCCGAGATGTCGGCCCTGCTCAGCGAACGGCTGGCCGACGTGGGTCTCGGGCCCCGCCTGCCCGACCTGGCCAGTGAGCCGGTGATGCGCTACCGGCTGGTGGTCGTCGCCGGCCCGCACCACCGGCTGGCGACCAACCGGGTCCGGGTCTCCGCCGCGGCCCTGGGCGGCCAGGAATGGTTGGTGGGTCCGTCGGCCGTCGACCGCGGCAGTGACGTCGAGCGGGTGCTGCGCCACTTCCAGGTGCCCGAGAGCCGCCTGCGGGTGTTCGGCAGCGAAGCGGCGGCCTGGGCGGCGGCGGCCGACGGCCATGGCGTGGCGCCGGCGGTCGCCCATCTGGTCGCGCCGGAGGTGCGCCGGGGCGCGCTGGCGGTCCTGCCGGTCGAGGGCACGCCCGTCGATCTCCTGTGGTACGTCACCACGCTGAGCCCCGACCGCCGTTCGCCGGCCGCCACCCGGTTGCGGCGCTTCCTGGCCACGCCCGACGCCATGCACGTCATGCACCGCGCCGACGGCAGCGTCCCCGCCTCGCGGTTCCGCCCGCCCGTCTACGTCACGCTCTGGAGCTAGGCAGCCGGCAGAGACCGGCTCAGTTCCACAGGGTCACGTACACCGGAGGCTTGAACCGCCCCGGGGACACGCCCCGCGACGGCTCGAGCATGATCTGCGTCGCCACCGGCGTGGTGAGGAACCGGCGGAACGACCAGGCGATGGGCGATGCCCGGTCGATGGCCAGCGTCGAGACGTGCCAGAACAGCGGCAGGGGAAAACCGGCCACGTCCACCGCCACCACGCTGTTGCGGCGCAACTCGCTGGCCGCCAGGTGAGCCACCGCCGGAGCGATGCCGGCGTCGTCGTCGGCCGCTGCGGCCAGCGCCGCCGTCTGGCTCGGCAGCACCTTCACGCGACGGTCCGGCACGCCGAGGCGGTCGATCAGCTGCCGGACGGGCGACGACGGATCCGTCCCCCCGGGGTCGACCAGCCAGTCGACATCCGCCAGCCGGGTCGGGGAAAGCTTGCTGGCCCGGGCCAGGGGGCTGCGGGGACTGGTGCACATCTGCAGCGAATAGCGCATCACCGGTTGCGTGTTGAGCTGGACGGATCCGTCGCCGGCCAGCTTGGGGCCGAGCGCCACATCGACGAGGCGGTCCTGCAGAAAGGCCTGCATCTCCGCCGCCGTCGCCACGCCCACGCTCGTGTCGCTGGCCGCGTTCTTCCGGGCGAACGTCTCCACCAGTGACGGCGCGACGTATTCGGCAATGGTGCTCGACGCCAGGACGCGCAGCTCCGGTTTCTCGCCCTGCGCCTGCCGGACCGTCGCCTGCGCCTCCGCCCCCAGGTGGATCATCTGCGAGGCGATCGGAACGAGCCGCCGCCCGGCGGCGGTCAGCTCCATCCCGGTCGATCCCCGGATCACCAGCTGGTCACCGAGGTGCTGGCGCAGCGCGCCGAGCGCGCTGGACACCGCCGGCTCGCTGACTCCGAGGGCGCGCGCTGCCGCCGTCACCGATCCGAGACGGGCGACGAGAACGAAGCACTCCAACTGCGTCAGCGTCACAAAGCAGGTCTAACACGACATCGCGGCCGCCGTCCCGGCCCCATAAGCAATCGGTTAACCCGCCCCGCTGAGACCACCGTGAGGTGCCGGCGCCGGGCGGAATAAGGATGTCTTTATACCGGTAATGCGACGGCCCGGAGAGAGGCGTACCTTCCCGATGGCGGTGGAAATTCACCATCGCGGGGAGCGGAATTTACAAAGGGGGGGCCGTGGCCGAGCCACAGGGAAGCGCGCCCGGAAGCCCGCGCATTTACGACCTCATCAAGCACACCCCGGAGCTGAGGGAGGGCAAGAGTCCCACCCTTTGGGCGTGGCCACAGGTCGTCGATATGTTCAAAGTGGCGGGCCAACCGGTGCCCGGACCGTGGCCGCCCCACCAGGAGGCCCGTCCCGATCCGGAGGCGGAGTCGACCCCCGTCGCCATTCCCGAACGGCAGGCCCGGCGCGTCTCGCTGCCGCAACGCCCCGTCAACGGCTGAGGGGGGAAATCCTATGTATCCGGCACGCTTCCACTACGAGGCGCCCGCGTCGATCGAAGAGGCCCTGCAACTCCTGTCGGTGTACCAGGGCGAGGCCAAGGTCCTCTCGGGCGGCATGAGCCTCATCCCGCTGATGAAACTGCGCTTCGCCAGCCCGTCGGCCATCATCGACGTGAACGGCCTTCCCGGTCTCGACGGACTCTACGAGGCCGACGGCCAGTTGCGGATCGGAGCACTGGTCCGCAACCGGGACATCATCCTCTCCGACGTTGTGCGGGCCCGCTACCCGCTCATGGCCTCCTGTGCGCCGCAGATCGCCGACCCGCTGGTGCGGGGCCGCAGCACGCTGGTCGGTTCCCTCTGCCACTGCGATCCCCAGGGCGACTGGGGCGCGACGATGCTGGCCCTCGACGGCGAGGTCGTGGCCCGGAGCCTCTCCGGCGAGCGGCACATTCCGGTGCGCGACTTCCTGTTGGGGCCGTTCCAGACCGCGTTGAGGCCCGACGAGCTGGCCGTCGAGGCCCGGGTGCCGACGCCGACCGGTCAACCGTTCGGCGTGTACCACAAGCTGGAGCGCAAGGTCGGCGACTTCGCCACCGTCGGCGTGGCCGTGTTCCTGGAGCTGTCGGGCCGTTCGGTCGCCCGGGCCGGGATCGGTCTGTGCGGAGTGGGCCCGACCAACATCAAGTGCGTCGCGGCGGAGCAGGCCCTCGTCGCCGGCGGTCTCGACGATCGCACGATCGACGAAGTGGCCCGGCTGGCGGCGGAGGTGGCGAAGCCCCAGACCGACCAGCGCGGCAGCGCCGAGTACAAGCGGCATCTCGTCCGCACCTTCGTGGTGCGGGCGCTGCAGACGGCGGTCGGCCGGGAGCCGATCGACATCCGCCGGCGCCGCTTCGAGAACGTCGGCTCCCTGGTCTGAGGAAGAGGAGGATTCGGTGGAGTTCAGGCAGATCACGGTCACGGTCAACGGCGAACCCCGCCTCGTCGAGGTGGAGCCCCGCACCCTGTGCGTGCACATGATCCGGGAGGTGCTGGGTCTCACCGGAACCCATCTCGGTTGCGACACCACCAGCTGCGGCGCCTGCACGGTGCTGCTCGACGGCATACCGGTGAAGTCCTGCACGCTCTTCGGCGTGCAGACCGACGGCCACGAACTCACCACGGTGGAAGGGCTCGGGTGGCCCAGCGAGCTGCATCCCGTCCAGGAAGGCTTCAAGGAGGAGCACGGCCTGCAGTGCGGGTTCTGCACGCCGGGGATGATGATGACGGCCGCCGCCCTCCTCGAGAACAACCCCGACCCGACGGAGGACGAGATCCGCTGGGCGATCTCGGGGAACCTCTGCCGCTGCACCGGTTACCAGAACATCGTCAAGTCCGTGCAGTGGGCCGCCCGCAAGCTGGCGGCGGAACGCACGGCCGTCGGCGCCTGAGCGCCCGGGAGGAAAGATGGCCGTAGACGAACTGTCCGTCGGAGGAGTCGGCGCCCGCATCAAGAGGGTCGAGGACGACCGCTTCATCCGCGGCAAGGGCAACTACACCGACGACTTCAAGCTGCCCGGAATGCTCCACATGGAGATCCTGCGCAGCCCGCACGCCCACGCCCGCATCGTGTCGATCGACACCAGCAAGGCCTGGGCCATCCCCGGCGTCCACCTCGTGCTCACCGGCGAGCTGATGGCCCAGCGCAACCTGGCCTGGATGCCGACGCTGTCCTACGACACGCAAGCCGTCATGGCCATGGACAAGGTTCGGTTCCAGGGCCAGGAGGTCGCGGCGGTGGTGGCCGACGACCCCTACATCGCCAAGGACGCCTGCGAGGCCATCGAGGTCGTCTACGACCCGCTGCCGGCCATCGTCAACCCCATGCAGGCCAGGGCGGGCGACGCGCCGCTGATCCGCGACGACAAGGACGGCCAGACAGACAACATCTGCTACCGCTGGGAGGTCGGCGACAAGGCCATGACCGACCGGGCCTTCGAACGGGCCGACCACGTCGTGTCGCTCGACTGCTTCTATCCCCGTTCACACCCTTCCCCCATCGAGTGCTGCGGCTGCATCGCCGACTTCAACCCGGCCACCGCCAAGCTGACGATCTACATGACCACCCAGGCGCCCCACATCATCCGCACCGCGGTGGCACTGGTGGCCGAACTGCCGGAGCACATGATCCGGATCATCGCCCCCGACATCGGCGGGGGCTTCGGCAACAAGGTCCCCGTCTACCCCGGCTACGTGATCGCCACTCTGGCGTCGATCCTCGTCGGCCGACCGGTCAAGTGGATCGAGGACAAGACCGGTAACCTCATCTCCACCGGCTTCGCCCGGGACATGTACTTCCACGGCGAGCTGGCCGTCGATCGCCGGGGCAAGATCCTGGGCCTCCGGGTTCACGTCGACACCGACAACGGCGCCTTCTTCTCCGACGCCCAGCCGACGAAGTTCAAGGTGGGGCTGCTGCATTCGGCCTTCGCCTGCTACGACATCCCCTACGGGCACATGACGGCGCAGGGCCACTACACGAACAAGGCGCCGGGTGGTGTGGCCTACCGCTGCTCCTTCCGGGTAACGGAGGCGATGTTCTTCCAGGAGCGCCTGATCGCCGCCGCGGCGCAGGACCTGCGCGTCGACCCGGCCGAGTTTCGGCGCATCAACTTCGTGCGGAAGTTCCCCTGGCGGACGACGTACGGGATGCTGCTCGACTCCGGTGACTACGACAAGTGCCTGGATCTGGCGCTGGAGAAGCTCGGCTACGAGGACCTGCGCCGCCAGCAGGAGGAGGCCCGGGCCCGCGGCCGGCTGATCGGCATCGGCATCTCCACGATGACGGAACCCCTCGGGGCGGGAAACAGCCGGGAGTTCGACATCATCGGCATCAAGATGTTCGACAGCGCCGAACTGCGGGTGCACCCGAGCGGCAAGGCGGTGCTCAAGATCGGCTCGAAGACGCAGGGTCAGGGCCACGAGACGACGTTCGCCCAGATCGTCACCCACGAGCTCGGCATCCCGGCCACCGACATCCTGGTCCACCACGGCGACACCGACAACACGCCGTTCGGCATGGGCACCTACGCCTCCCGCAGCACTCCGACGGCCGGCGCCGCCACCGCCATGGCGTCCCGCAAGGTCCGGGCCAAGGCCCGCAAGCTGGCCGCCCACCTCCTCGAGGTGTCCGAGGACGACCTCGACTGGGAACTCGGGCGCTTCTACGTCCGGGACGCACCGCAGCGGGGAGCGACGATTCAGGAGTGCGCCCTGGCCGCATACACCAACATGCCGGACGGGCTGGAGCCGGGCCTCGAGAACCACGCCTACTACGACCCGCCCAACATGACCTGGCCCTTCGCCGCCTACCTGGCGGCGGTGGAGGTCGACCCGGAGACCGGCGTGTGGGAGGTGTTGCGCTTCGTCGCCGTCGACGACTGCGGCGTGCGCATCAATCCCATGATCGTCGAAGGCCAGATCATGGGCGGGCTCACCGAAGCCTTCGCCATGTCGAACATGCAGTTCATCACCTTCGACAGCAACGGCAACTGCATCGGCGCCAACTACATGGACTACCTGCTCCCGACGGCCTGGGAGACCCCGGAGTGGGAGCTGCACGAAGTCGTCACGCCGTGCCCCCACCACCCCATCGGCGCCAAGGGCATCGGCGAATGCGCCTGCGTCGGCGGGCCGGCCGCCTTCGTCAACGCCGTCATCGACGCGCTCGCCCATCTCGGCATTCGCAACATCGACATGCCGGTGTTCTCCGGCCGGGTCTGGGACGCCATCCGGCAACAGCGCGACATCAGCGGCGTTCCCCCGCTGCCGGGGCACTGAGATGACCGACATCCTGCAGGTGGCCCGGGAACTCGCCGAGCGCGGCGAGCGGTTCGCCCTGGCCACGGTGGTGTGGCGGCGAGCGCCCTCGTCGGGCAAGACCGGGTACCGGGCGGTGATCACCGCCGGCGGCGAGGTGCAGGGCTGGGTTGGCGGGGCGTGCGCCGAACCGGTGGTGGTCCGGGAGGCGCTCGCCGCGCTGGACGAGGGAACGCCCCGGCTGGTGTTCCTCGGTTCGCCGGAGGAGCTGGCCGGCGCGGGCGGTGACGACACGGTGCTGGTCCCCATGTCGTGCCAGAGCGAGGGAGCGCTCAAGATCTTCATCGAGCCGCTCCCCCGCGGGCCCGATCTGGTGATCATCGGCCGGTCCCCGATGGTGCACACGCTGGCGGCCATGGCCAAGGCCCTCGGGTGGTGGACGACGGTGGTCGACGACGGTGGGCGCCTGGCGTACTGGCCGGAACCCGACCGGGTCGTGACCACGCTCGACCTCGAGGCGGCCGGCGTGGGTTTCCGCACCGCGCTGGTGGTGGCCACCCAGGGCCACTACGACGAAGCGGCGCTGGAACAGGCGGTGGCCAGCCCGGCGGGCTGGATCGGGGTCGTGGCCTCGCACCGGCGGGCCGAAACACTCCTCGGCCACTTGCGGAACCAGGGGTTCGGCGATGACGCCCTGGGCCGGATCCACGCCCCGGCCGGCCTCGACCTCGGCCACGTGAGCCACGAGGAGATCGCGGTGGCGATCCTGGCCGAGCTGGTGCAGTTCCGGGCGGCGGGGAGGCTCGAGGCCCCGGCGGCCACTGTCGTTCCCGAGACGGTCCATCCGTGTTGCGGGCATTCGGAAGACATCCAAGAGGAGAGAGGGCATGGCGATCCATCTCGAGAACGAGTTCACAGTTCCGGCGTCCACGGATGAGGTCTGGGAGTTTCTCCTCGACCCCCGGCGCGTGGCTCCGTGCATGCCGGGGGCCGAGCTCACCGAGGTCGTCAACGACCGGCAGTACAAGGGAAAGGTCCACATCAAGATGGGCCCGGTGTCGCTGTCGTTCAATGGCGACGTCGACATCACGGAGCGGGACGACGTCACCAAACGCATGGTGATGAAGGCCAAGGGCGCCGAATTGAAGGGCAAGGGGCAGGCCACGGCCGTCGTCGTCTCGTCGCTGGAGCGCAACGGCAGCGGCACCCGCATGCGGATCAGTCAGGACATCGACCTGTCGGGGCCCCTGGCCCAGTACGGCCGGGGGATGATCCAGGACGTCTCGGGGTCGCTGATGAACGAGTTCGCCGATCGGATCCAGGCGGACCTGTCCCGGGGTCGGCGGGCGGCGGGCGGGAACGGAGCGGCGGTCGGCCCGGCGCCGCCCGTCCGGAAAAGGAAGAACTCGGTCAGCGGGTTCAAACTCGGGTGGATCGCCGTGAAGAGCGGCATCGCCCGGTTCTTCAAGAAGCTGTTCGGCAAGAACGGGAGCTGAATCATGAAGACGTGGTGGGTCGGGAACCTGATTCTGTTCCTCGTCGTCATCCCCGCCGTGCTCGCCCTCCTCAACCGGACGCTCAACGCGATTCTCGACATCCAGGTTCACGCCCGGAACATCCTCGAGAACGTGGTGACGCTGACCGGCAAGCTCGACGAGGTCCCCGAGCAACTGGCCGAGACCGACGAGGTCGTCAAGCAGGTGGCCGCCGGCGCCCTGCGTTACGCGACGGGCGCCGACAAGGTCGCCGAGTTGCATTGATGCCGAGCTGCATCCATTAGGAGGGGGGATCCATGAACTTGCCCGGTGCCGTGACGCTGGTCGCGGTGACCATCCTCACCGTGTTCACCACGGTGGCGCTGCTCCGGATCATCCTCGTGCTGCACGAGGTGTCCTTCAATCTGGGAACGATCGTCGCCCTGATCAACGCCATCGGCCGGCAGACCGAGACCGTGACGCCGACCATCGCCAAGGCCAATACCCGCCTGACGCCCGTCGAAGTGGCTGCCGCCGCCCTCGCCGCCAAGCACGCCCGCGGGAACGGGCGCGTCGTCGACCTCGTCGGGGAACGGTGACGGCGATGATGCAAGTCGTGTGCGCCGATGCGGGGACCGTCTGTCCCGCCGTCCTCAACGCCCACACCCAGGACGAGCTCCTGCGGCAGCTCGCCGACCACCTGAGCCGTGACCACGGGGTCCGGGCGCCGAACAAGACGATCCTGAGCTACATGGCCAGCCTGGCCAGGGAGGGGGTGGAGACAGCATGAACGTGGTGGCCTACATCGGCGACCCGAACCTGTTCGGCTGGTACCTCGGCTGGGCCATCGGGGCGGTCATCATCACCGTGATCGTGGCCGAGGTGGCGGCGATCCTGCGGGTGGCGAAGATCATCGGGGGCCAGGCCCAGCAGGCCGACCAGGGGCTTCAGGTCGCCTACGACAACACGTATTCGCTGCGGGACCTGGAGAGAACGAGGGACATCGCCCAAACAGTGACCGAGAGCCTGTATCGCACCAGACGAGCGTTGGAGAGGTGAGGCGACCATGCCCGGCTTTGCAAGTTCAGAGGTCACGTTCTGGTGGGTGGCGATCGGCGTCGGGGCCGTGGTCGTCCTCGTCGCCGCCGCCCTGCTGCAGCTGTTGGTGAGCCTGGTCAAGGACATCGACCGCGGCGTTGACTCGGTGAAGGCGACGCTGGCGGCCACGGCCGGCAACACCGCCCACAGCCCGCTCATCGGTGCGGTGGCCGAAGGTGTCGACGACATCCTGAAGGAAGGCCTCAACCACCACCTGTTCCTCACCCGGGAGCTGGTGGCGGCCGAGGAGACGGCAAGGGGGTACAGGCGATGAGGCCCGTCGTGTTGATGACATTCGTCGTCTGCGGAGCGTTCGTCGTCGTTCTGTGCGGCTACCTCTACTGGGTGTCGTCACTCCTGCGGCGCATCGCCGACAACCTGGGCGACGTGAACGACATGGTGACCGACGTGATCGGCCACGCCAACACGATCGTCCCCGACCTGCAGCACGCCAACCGCACACTCGGCAGCATCTCCGGGGCGCTGCCGCTGCTGTACGGGCTGGCCGAGAAGATCGTCGCCAAGAAGAGAGGGAGGCAAGCAGTGTCCGCTCGACGTTCCACGCGAGTCGGCGCCGGCCAGGCGGGCATCGCGGCGGTGTCGAATGTGGTCAGCATCGCCATCGTCGGTGTCTCGCTCGTGACGCTGGTCGTCCTGCTTCAGCGCACAACCGAGACGGCCAGCTCGATCGACGCCAAGGCCAAGCGCATCGCCAAGACCGGTCAGGGCATCAACACCGCCACCGACTCGGTCATCCAGCTCAACCGGACCAACGAGACCGCCGCTTCGATCCTGGCCACGGCCGATCCGCTCCAGGGCAAGCTCGACCAGATCGTCAAGGTGGCCCAGTCGATCGACGGACGGGCCGGATCGATCCTCGGCACCGCCAGGACCATCAACGGCACGGGCGCCAAGGTGAACGGCACGGCGGGCACGATCAACAAGACCGCCAAGGAGATCAACGGCACGGCCGGCGCCATCCACGCCACGGCCCTGGCCATCGACGGGACGGCCGGCAAGATCAACGGCACGGCCAAGGACATCAACTCCCAGGCCGCCGCCATCCTCGATGTCGCCAAACGGATCAACAACGACGTCGCGGCGATCAACCAGAGCATCGACACCACGCTCGGCATCGTGGGTGCCGTCAAGGGCGACACCGGCAACATCCTCGTCCAGGCCCAGCTGGCCGACAAGCTGGCCAGGTGCATCGACCAGCGTCTCGGGTCTCCGGGCGCCTGTTAGGGGGGAGAAGAAACCATGGCAACCACGATGAAGGTGGCGCTGCCCCGGCGCACCGACGAAGGCAGCGTTCTCAGCCGCTGGACGTGGGTCTGGGTGGCGATCGGCATTCTGGTCGTGACGGTGGTGATCGGCTTCCTGATGGGCATCGTGTCCGCCCTGCAGTCGATCGACTCGGCGCTGGGTGTGGCCGACCGCTCGGTCACCGGAGCCGGAGGCGACGTCGTCCCCCTCCCCGACCACATCGCCCATGTGAACGGAACGCTGGGCAGCATCGACACCGCCCTCAAACCGATCCCCGCGCAGGCCGACACGATCATCGCCAACCTCAGCACGATCGACGGCTCCCTGGGCTCCATCGACGGCTCCCTCAAGGACACGTCGGGGACGCTGGTGGGGACATCGGGGTCGCTGGTCGACACATCGAACTCGCTGATCGACACGTCCCGTTCGCTCGTCGACACGTCGGGCATCCTGAAGAAGGTCTCGGGGGGTCTCGTCGACACGTCGAATGTCCTGATCAGCGTCCTCGATCACGTCACGAACATCGAGCTCACGCTGGAGGACGCCCAGAGCCCGGCCGACAAGCTGGGGAGCCGGAACATCCTCGATCGGGTCAACACGGCCAATGGCCTGCTGGCCCCGGCCAAGGGCGACACCGGCAACATCCTCGGCGGGCTCCAGAGCGTGAACTCCTCGCTGAAGAGCATCTGCACCAAGGCCGGCGCCGGGCGGAGCTGCAACTGAGATGGGCGTCATGAGGAGGAGATTCAGCGACGAGAGCGGATTGGCCGGAGGGATCCTGGTGGGCGTGGTCGCCTGGGCCTTCGTGGCGGTCGCCTTCCTCGTCACCATTCTGATGACCGCCAATCAGATCGACGACCGGGTGGCCTTCATCCGCCGGCAGGTTTCGCCGATCGACCACGACCTCGACTCCGTGAGGCTGCTGGAGAGCATCAATGGCCGCGCCGACGCCATCAACGCCGCGGCGGCGCCGCTGTCGGGTCAGCTCAGCGTGGTCGAGGGCCACACGGAGTCCATCATCAACTCGGCGTCGGCGATCGACGACACGGCCAAGACGATCAACTCGACGGTTCACGCCATCGACGGCAACGTCAAGGACATTCACGGCTCCGTCCGCTCGATCAACAGCCTGGTCCACTCGATCAACGGCACGGTCCGCAACATCGACGCCAACGCCAGTTCGATCAACGGCTCCGTGCACTCCATCCACGACACCTTCGCCTCAGTCCTCAGCACGGCCCGGATCATCCGGGGTGACCACAAGGCGGACGGGCTCGGCGGCGGCCTCGCCGGGGCGGCCCGCCGGCTCGACGTCCTCCTCGGCCAGATCCCGGGGATCAAGAGCGACACCGGGAACATCCTGGCCAAGGTCCGGACCATCGACGGCTCGGCGAAGTCCATCGACCAGAAACTCTGACTGACATCCACACACACGTATCGGGGGGCGACGATGCCGTCGACGAAGAGCAAGCGATTCGCACTGGCCGGACTGGTCGTCGTGATGGCAGCAGCCGGCGGAACGCTGCTGTCGATCGGCCGGGATCGCCCGGCGACCCGTCTGGCGGCATCGTCGCAGCACCCGACGCAGATCCCGACCTCCACCAGCGCCCCCAACCCTCCCACTGATGAACTGGTGGAGTTCCGGGGTGAGCAGGCCGGGTTCACGCTCCGGTACCCCGGGGCGTGGGCCCGGCCGACCTCCCGCGATCCCGAGGTGGTCTTCGTGGCCGCCGAGCACGATCCGGCCCGCAACCTCGGCGGGTCGATCCTCGTCCGGGCCACTCCCCTGCCGAACGAGATCAGCAGGGCGCAGCTGGCCGAGGTCCGCCGGGCGACCGACGAGATCGTGGCCGCCGCGCCGGACGTGGAAGTCAAGGCCCAGCCGGCCGAGACCGAGGTGGCCGGCCTGCCCGGCTGGTACTACCTCTACACGTTCCGCGATCCGGTGAGCGGCCAGCGCGGCGCCCACTCGCACTACTTCCTCTTCCGGGGCCGGACGATGCTCTCGGTCGTCCTCCAGGCCCTGCCCCAGGACGACTTCGGTCGTCTGGCGCCTCTCTTCGACCGGATCGTCGGCAGCCTTCGGGTGCTGTAATGCCCGGGCGACGCCTAGGCCAGCGCCGGGAGGCAGGTCGCCAGTTCCTCGAGGCTGCTGAGGTCGTGGCCGGAGAGCAGCAGGTCGACGTGCGGCAGGGCGGCCAGCATTCCCACCGCCCGGGGCCGGAAGTCGGCGTTGTCACCCTTCAAGGGATTCATCCACACGATGCGGTGGCTCAACCGGGCCAGGCGCTCCATGGCCGTGGCCAGCAACTCGGGGTCACCCCGCTCCAGCCCGTCCGAGCAGATCACGACGATCGCGCCCCGGCACACGCCCCGGCGACCCCAGTGCCGCACGAAGCGGTCGAGCGACGCGCCGATCTTGGTGCCGCCTTCCCAGTCGACGACGGCGGCGGCCGCCTCGGCCAGGGCCTGATCGGGGTCCCGCCGGGACACCGCTTCGGTGATCCGGGTGAGGTGCGTGCCGAAGCAGAACACCTCGACCCGCCCGAACAGCCGCCCCGCCGGGCCGGACGAGACGCGGGCCGCGGAATGGGCGAACTGCAGCAGCGCCCGGGAGTAGTCGGCCATGGAACCCGACACGTCGAGGATGAGCACCACCTTGCGCCGCCGGATGCGCCGCTCCCGCCAGCACTGCTCGATCATCTCGCCCTGGGTCCGCAGGCCGTGGCGGATGGTGCGGCGCAGATCGGGGTACCGGCTCGACCGGCCGGGACGGGTGCGGCGCGTCTTGCGCCGGGGCGGCAGGAGCCGGAAGCGGGCCATGAGCCGGCGCAGCGCTTCGAGCTCTTCGGGGGTGCACTCGTCGAACCGCTTGTGGCGCAGGGCCTCCACGGTCGAGGCCATCAGACCGAGCTCCTCCTCCTCGGGCTTCTCCTCGCCCGGGTCGTCGCCGCTGAGGAGGTCCAGCAGCGATTCGGCTTCGGGCGTCAGCTGAGCCTTCAGGCGGAGGAACTCCGGCGTGGGGGCCCGCTCCCCGAGGAAGAAGGCCCGGAAGACCCGGTCGTAGACGGCCAGGTCGACCTGGCGGGTGACGAGGCAGGCCCGCCCCGCCCAGTAGAGGTCGGTGAGGTCGGCCGGATCGAGCCGGGCGGCCGCCCGGCAGTACGTCATGACCTGCTGGGAGCCGACGGCCAGGCCTTCGGCCCGGAGGGCGTGCCCGAATTTCACCAGAACGTCGAGCATCTCCCGGCCTTTGTTGTCGATTTCCCTGATCACATTCAGAGAATAACTGCCGCTACCGCGAACGCAAAAGGAAATCTGCGTTATGGAGATATTTTCGGCTCACACGCTGCCTGATCTTCCCTATTCCTACGACGCGCTTGAGCCCTATATCGGCGGCGAGACGCTGGCCATCCACCATCAGCTGGTGCACCAGCGCCATGTCGACGGCCTCAACGCCACGCTCGCCCAGCTCGACGGGTCGCTCAGGGAGCTGCCGGTCGATGAACTGCTCCGCAACATCGACCATGTACCGGAGGACTCCCGCACGGCCATCCGCAACCACGGCGGCGGGCACGCCAACCACAGCCTGTTGTGGGCCAGCCTGTCCCCCGGCGGCGGCGGAAAGCCGGCGGGAGAGCTGGGTGCGGCGATCGACGAGACGTTCGGGTCGTTCGAGACGTTCAAGGCCCGGGTCGGGCTCGTCGCCGCCAACCTGTTCGGCAGCGGCTGGCTCTGGGTCATCCTGACCCGGGGCAAGCTCGTGACATACACCCTGCCCAACGAGGATTCGCCGCTCCTCGTCGGCGAGCAGCCCCTGCTGGGCATCGACCTGTGGGAGCACGCCTACTGCCGGACCCACGGGCCGCGGCTGGAGGAGTACCTCGACGCCGTCTGGAACGTCGTCGACTGGGCCGTGGTCGGCCGCCGTTACGAGGCCGCCCACAACGCCGCCGCCCAACGGCGGTGTTCATCAATTCAATGCGCCTGAGGAGGCCGAGCGATGTTCAAGCGCAGGAAGACGCACGGCGACGACCACCGGCAGGAACCGGCTCCGCCGTCCACGCTGGAGGAGATCGATGCCCGCACGACCTGCTACCCGCAGGACGCCGAAGCGCCGCCGCCGGTGATCGGGCAGCCTCGGACGACCGTGTACCGCCAGGCGGTGCGATGGAACCGCGGCGGCTACGACACGCTGAACTGAACGGCGGGCGGGGTTCAGCCCTCGAAGTCGGGCCCTTGCGGGGCCAGCGGGCCGGTCACCTCCGTCTCGTAGGCCCCGATCCACTCCGATTTCCAGGCCCGGTCGTAGCGCTGCGGGTTGCAGGCCGGTTCGTAGAGGGCGATGAGCTCCTGGGCCATCGACTCCCGGTGGGCCCGGGTTCCGCCCGGCGGATTGAACGTGCCGATGTACACCTGCCACTTCGAACCGGCCCGCTCCGCCCAGCAGGGCGCCGCCGGGTGCTTCCAGGGGAAGCCCTCGGCGGACAGGTCGTCGGAATGGCCGACATAGATGACGGCGTACGTCTCCCGCCGCCCGTCGGGATCAGGCTTGTACATGACAGCGAAGATCCCGGGCTCGGCGGGAGGCGTCCAGCCGCCGAGCAGCCACGGGCCTTCGAAGGAGTAGCCGGCCAAGCTGCCGAGACGGATCACCGCAAACCCCTTGTGAGGAAAGGGCCATCATGCCACCGACAGGATCGACGGGGGAACTGATGACGGACGACGGACGAGCGGCCCTGGAGCGCGAGCTCGCCTGGGCCGACCGCGAGTCGGACGATCTCCGCCTGCAGATGGACACGCTGCGCCAGGTCACGGCCAGCGAGGTCGAACGGGGCTGGACCTCCCCCTGGAAGAGTCCCGACACCGTCGACGCCAAGGTCCGGGCCCGACTGGCGGGCCACCAGGGCTACCAGGCGCTGCGCCGGCGGCAACGGGAGCTCGACGAGCGGCGGCGAATGCTGCGGCGCGTCCTCGAGGAAGGATCGTCGTCTTGAAGTACCCGGCGTCCGTCGACGAACTCATCGAGATCCTCCGGGGCCAGAGCTATCTCGCCGACCGGGGTCTGGCCACCGCCGTCTTCCTCGGCATCTCCCTGGGCCGGCCCGTCCTGCTCGAAGGGGAGCCGGGGGTCGGCAAGACCGAGATGGCCAAGGCGCTGGCCGCCGCCTTCGGAAGTGAGCTGATCCGCCTGCAGTGCTACGAGGGCATCGACGCCAATCAGGCGCTCTACGAATGGGACTACAGCCGCCAGCTGCTCTACGTCCGGGCGCTGAACGAGCAGGAGGCCTCAGCCCGGCAGGCCGTCAACGATCTCTTCGGACCGGAGTTCCTGGTGGAGCGGCCGCTGCTCAAGGCCACCCGGGCCGGGGAGCGGGCGGTGCTGCTGGTGGACGAGATCGACCGGGCCGACGACGAGTTCGAGGCCTTCCTGCTCGAGGTGCTGTCGGACTTCCAGGTGACGATCCCGGAGATCGGGACGATCAGGGCGGAACGGCCGCCGATCGTGATCATCACGTCGAACCGCACCCGGGAATTGCACGACGCCCTCAAGCGCCGCTGCCTCTATCACTGGATCGACTACCCGACGCCGGAGCGGGAGGCGGACGTCGTGCGTGTGCGGGCGCCCGAGGTCTCTCCGGCCCTGGCCAGCAAGGTGGTGGCCGCCGTCACGCACCTGCGCCGCATGGACCTGGTGAAGAAGCCGGGCCTGGCCGAGACGATCGACTGGGCCCGGGCGCTCGAGTTCCTCGGTGCCGACGGGCTCGATCCGGTCATGGCCGAGGAGACCCTCGGCTCGGTGATCAAGGACCACGACGACTACGTGCTGGTGCGCAACAGCCTCGGGCACGTGGTCGGGGAAGGCTGAACGATGACATCACTGTGGAGTGTCGGAATCGCCGTCGCCGGCGAAGAGGTGATGACGCTGCAGCGCATCAGCGACCTGGCCGACGCCGTCGCCCCGAGCGGCGGGATCGCGTCGGGCATCGGCCAGGCCGGCTACGGCGTCACCGTCCTCGTCGAGGCCGCCGACCGGGAAGCCGCCATCGCCGAAGCGACGGCCATCCTCCGCACCGCCGCCCGCCAAGCCAACCTCCCCGAGTGGCCCGTCTCCCGCGTCGAAGCCACCAGCGAAGAAGAGGCCTACGCCCAACCGGACTGAAGCTTCTCCGCCCGACCGAGCTAGCGCTGGCGTAGCCGCGTGCGGTCTCAGCTCGTTGCTCGGCCAGCGGTCGGTGGGCCGGACGTCGCCGTCAGCCGGTGATTCCGAGCTTGCGCTTCGTCGCTTCCAGGTCGAGACCTTGGAGACGGAGCAAATTCTCGCCGAGGATCTTCCGCTTGGCCTGCTCGGTGAGCGGCGGGTAGCCGTAACCGTCGATGAGGTCCTGGGGCAGTTCGAACTCCCAGAATTTCTGCAATGCCCACTGGGGCTGCCAAACGGGAGCCTCACTGCCGTAGATGATCTTGTCCTCTCCCGCCCAGAAGAGCAGTTTGCCGATGATCTCCGCGAACTGACGGGGAGACCGTCCGATCAGGTTGACGGTCGCCGCGATCGAGGCGTACAGGTTCGGAAAGCGGATGACCTGCCAGCACACCTCGTCGAGGAACGGCAGGCCGACGTGGTAGATGATGAAGTTGATGTCGGGGAAGTTCTCGGCCGCGCCGTCCATGTCCCAGGTCTGGGTGTGTTCCAGGTGCTGGGGGCCGAGCGGCGCTCCCTTGTGCACGGCGATGGTGGTGACGCCCAGCTCGAGAGCCTTCTCGAAGATGGGGAAGGCGATCTGGGGGTCGTCCATCCGCCACGGGAAGTGCTGTCCGTAGTCGTAGCGGACGTTGTAGAACTTGAAGGCTTTGGCGCCGAACTCTTTCACCTGGATTTCCATGAGTTCGAGCGCCTTGCGTCCCTCGAGGGGGTTGACGGTGCCCCAGAAGACCGTGCGGTCGGGATCGATGTTGGCGAACTCGACGCAGCGCTCCCATGACGACAGCCCGTCTTTGTACAGGTCGGTGAGCGGCAGCGGCATCGACACGGCCATGTCGGTATCAGAGTGGCCGTAGACCATGTCATGCAGTTCCTCGGGGCTCCACTCCTTGAGGAACTCGTCGGCTGACAGGACGCCGGCGTCAGGCGGGGTCAGCACCTGGTGGAAGGCGTAGAGGTGGTTGGAGAACATCTGGCCGGCGGAGCCCAGGGCGTTGGCCGGGTCGAAGTTGAAGACGTGACAGACGGCGTCGAAGACGAAGGCATCGCCGATCATGAGAAGAGCTCCTCTCGGTTGACCACGGTGAGGTTCTCGGCCAGGTACGCGGAACGGTCGGGGACGGCCGACGGTGGTGGCAGCCAGCGGAGCTTGGCCCGGGCGGAGTCGGCCAGCCGTTCGGTGCTCCAGGGAACGTCCCAGGTGAGTTCGACGGTGGCGTCGGTCACGCCCGGCACGGAGCGGGTGGCCGCCTCCACTTCGCCGAGGAGATCGACCGCGAAGGGGCACCATCCGGAGGTGAGCACCAGCGTCACGCGGGCTGCGCCGTCGTCGGCGACATCCACCGAGTGGATCAACCCCATGTCGACGACGTTGATGCCTTTCTCCTTGCAGCAGGGATCGATCACGGCTCGCAGGCCGTCGACGACATCGGCCGGCGCGGCGTGGCAGGGAGGTTGCGTGGTCATGGTGTGGCCGCCTGCGCGCTGGCCATTCCGACGACGAACTCGATCATGTGGATGTCGGCCCACTTGAGTTCCCCGGACGACCACCGGCCGTCGGGGTGGAACACCCCGGTCGTTCCGTCGGGTCGTTCGACGCGGACGGTGCCGTCGTCGGTGACCTCGTAGAGGTCACCGGTTCTCCAGTGCCGGTGAGCCATCAGATGTCTCCCCGCAGGTAGCGGTCGAGGACCTGGTCGTGGTGGCGGACCAGGCTTTCCTGGTAGGTGCTCAGCGTGATTCCCGATCTGAGCGAGGTGCGCAGCCCCCGCTGGTTGCGGACGATATTGCTCTGGTCCTGGTCGAAGATCGGGGCCAGGAACGGCCCGAGCGCCGGCGCGGCCGCGAACGAGTCGTCGGGGCCGAGCCACTGCACCTCCGCCGGAGGCGGGACCTCGGCGTCGTCCGGCAACGGCGCCAGCATCATGATCTCCATCACCGACATCTCCGGGTCGTCGCCGTAGGGCCGGAACCGGTAGACGAGTGGCAGGGCGTAGCCGGCCCAGATCACGAGGTTCGGGAAGGCGTAGTACACGATGATGTCGAGCAGGTCGGCGTCCGCCCAGTCCGGCAACGTCAAGCCGAGACCGTCGGTGAGCTGCTGGCGGCCGAGCGTCGCCAGCATCGCTCGGGCGGTCATCCCTTCGGGCAGCGGGATCTGGGCGTCGATCCCCGCCAGTTGCAGGGTGGCGTCCAGGATCTCCTGCTGCGTGAGCTCGACCGGCAACGCCGGGCTCGGTACGCCCTGCATGAACAGAATGCGGCTGACCTGGTCGTAGCAGTCGTACTGAATGTTGAGGTCGGCGAGGGCGGGCAGGCCCTGGGGGTGGCTGGTCGGAACGTGGTACCCCTCCATGAACGCCGCCATGGCGACTTTCCAGTTGGCGCGGAACACCTTGGCGACATGCACCGTCTTGGCCCGTTTGCCGAGCGGCCAGCGCCGGAAATGGTCCGGCATGGGCGCCAGCTGTTGGGCCAGCGGCGCGGCGGCGAGATCGGGGTTGACGAACACGAACCCGCCCCAGGTGTCGACGGCGAGTTCCGGTAGGCACAGTTGCGCACGGTCGACATGGGCGAAGTCCCAGGCGCACGGCATGTCCTTGAACGTGCCGTCGAGGTTCCAGGCCCAGCCGTGGTACTGGCAGCGAAGCTCCGGCACCGTCCCGTCGAAGCTGCGCAGCTGGGTGCCCCGGTGCAGGCACGAGTTCCAGTACGCCTTGACCGTCCCGGCCGGTGTCCGCACCACCAGCACGGACAGACCGGCGATCTCGTAGACGACGGTGTCGCCGCTGTTGGGCAGGTCGTCCTCGCGGCAGGCCATCTGCCATGTCCGCTTCCAGACCCGTTCGACCTCGAGGTCGTGGAACGCCTTGGTCGTGTACCGGTCCTTGGGGATGTCGTCGTCACCGAGGTAGCGCCAGTGTTCGGCGAACTCGGCCGGCAGCACGTCGCCGATCTCGGTCCGGTAGACGTCCTGAACCGACGGGACGCCGGGGCAGCGGGCGCAGCCCGGGTCGGGACCGACGTCGGAGGCGTCGTCCCGGGGACGCAGCAGGGTCACTGGACCTCCCCGAACTTCTCGAACAGCGGCGCGACCGCCGGGGCGAGCCCAGCCGGTGCCTCGTCGCGGTACCAGGTGAGGGTGCGGGTGACGAAGCGCCACTGGTCGGTGTGGACGAGCTCGTCGGTGTAACGGCCGCTGCCCATGATGCTCCAGGCGCCGGCGGCGTTGGCGATGACGGCAAAGTCGCTCACGGCCGTGGCCCGGTCACCATCGATGTCGATGGCGGAGTTGAACGTCAGATGTTTGGCGCCGACACCGAACCCATCGAGGACGCCCAGTAGGCCTTCGCCGTAGTGCCGCAGATTGGCGCGGCCTCGGATGGTGCCGAGTCCGGGGGCGATGAATGCCCCGTCCGGCTCGAACAGTTCCGCCCACTCCTCGAGACGTCCGTCATCGATGGTGTGGCAGTACTGGGCAATGGTCCGGGCGGCGCCGGCGCTGTTCGACATGGAGCCTCCTCCGCTTCGCAAGGGCGCGACACGAGGAGGCCAGCCGGATGCCTTGTCCGCCAACGGTTCCCCCCGTGCGGAGCTGACCATACCGACCGCCGCCGCGCTCCCCATAGGGTCCGGAGGACAACGGCGTCGTCGTGCGCTGGGGCGGTGCCACAGCGCGGTCGACGCCGTCGGCTTATGACCCCGGCTGGTGGCGACCCCGGCGGATGACGCCGGAGAGCAGCAGCGCCACTTCGAGTTCGAGGCGTCGTTCGTCGACCGGTCGGCCGAGGAGTTGTTCCGCCTGGCGGACCCGGTAGGCGACGGTGTTCTCGTGAATACCGAGGCGGCTGGCGGTCCGCTTGGGACTGAAGTGTTCGTGGAGGTAGGTCCGCACCGTGGCGGCCAGCCGGAGGGTGGCGTCGTCGTCGCCGGCCAGTGGACCGAGCTCGGCTTCGACGAACCGGCGGGCCTGCTCGAGGTCGACGGTGCTCAGGGCGACGAGGGCCACGTCGTCGTACTCGGTGACGGCGGCGGGTCGCCGTTCGCCGAGGCCGGCGACCCGAGCGGCTTCGACGGCTTCGAGATGGCTGCGGCGGAACCCGTCGAGGCCGGACCGGGCGGATCCGAAAGCGACGTGCGCCGCGGCGAGCTCTCCCCGGACCGGCTGGGCCGACAGTCGACGCCGAACGTTCGCCGTTGGCACGGCGCGGTCCGGCTCGGTGGCGACCCACCCGGCCACGAGCGACGGGCCGCGAGGGACGAGCAGCGGTTCTTCGCTGCTCAGTTCGGCGGCAATGCCGGCCGCGTGGCGTTCCAGCCCGTCGAGGGGATCGTCGCCGGCGGACGACCAGACAACGAACGCCCGGTGGGTTCGGCTCAGGTCGTAGCCGAGCCGTTCGCTGCCGGCCCGCTGGTCCGGGCCACGCCCGTCGAGAAGCGCCTGGACCACCTCGGCCCGAGCCGCGGCCCGGCTGCGCAGCCAACGGTCGCGCTCGGCCACGTATTCCGTGGCCCAGTGAGCGTAGAGGCTGTCCATGTAGGCGAAAAGAAACTCGTGGACGAGTCCCATGGCGTCGACGAGCACCGTGGCGTCGGTGGCCCGTTCCCGCATGTCGGCCAGCCAGTCGTGCCACAGCAGGGCGGCGCCCACGTGGCCGATGCGGACCAGAGTCTCGACCGACATGCCCGCCCGGGCGCAGTGTCGGGCGAAGGCGCCCGACGCGGGCGGGAAGGCGACGTCGGCGGGGTCCAGACCCTCCCGCATCATCGACAGCATCATGTGGATGTTGGACTCGGCGGAGTCCACGGCGGCGGCGAAGACGTCGGGTTGGTAGACCTCGGGTATCGTTTCGCCGGCCCGGCGGCACAACTCGACGGCCGCCGTCCGCAGGTCGCCGGACAACGCTTCGGCCATCGGCCTGACGACGTCGTGCCAGCCCGCCCCGATGGTCACCCAGGCGCCTCGGGAGCCGCCGAGACGGCGGGCCCCTCCCCCGTCCTGACCCCCCATGGCCAGAGCGTACCGCGCGCTCGCCGGGACTCCGGGCGGACGATGCGCGGTCGCTGGCCATCGCATCGCCCACGAAACCCGGGCATGCGGCCAGGCCGGGGCGGGCGGGCCGTCACCGCACCCCGAGGTACAGGTCGGCCAGCCGGTCGGGGCCTCCCAGGTCGGCCATCGCGCCGGCGCCGACAACGCGGCCCTGCTCGAGCAGGTAGACCCGGTCGACGGCGGCCGCGATGAAGTGAGGGCTCTGTTCGACGAGGATGACGGCGACGCCGTCGGCTCGCAGCGTCACCAGTCCGTCAACCAGCTGGTGGACGATCACCGGCGCGAGACCAGCCGACATCTCGTCGATGACGAGCACCCGAGCGCCGGTGACGAGCGCCCGGCCGACGGCCAGCATCTGCTGCTCACCACCGGACAGGTGGCCCGCCGCCTGGCGTTGCCGCTGCGCCAGCCGGGGGAACAATTCGAAGACCTGGTCCAACGACACGGCGTTGCCGCGCTGGCCGCGCCGGCCCGCCAGGGCGGCCACTTCGAGGTTGTCCCGGACCGTCATGGCGCCGAAGACGTGGCGGCCCTCGGGGACGTGGACCAGCCCGGCGGCGACCCGCTTCCACGGCGAGAGGCGGCCGAGACTCCGGCCGTCCAGCGTGATGGTGCCCCGCCACACCGGCAACGTTCCCGACAGCGCTCGCAACAGCGTTGTTTTGCCGGCGCCGTTGGCGCCGAGCACGCCGACGATCTCTCCGGCGGCGGCGGTGAGGGACACCCCGCGCAGAACCGGCGCCGGT
Source organism: Actinomycetota bacterium (assembly GCA_040756995.1). Lineage (GTDB taxonomy): Bacteria > Actinomycetota > Acidimicrobiia > IMCC26256 > BP-133 > BP-133. The sequence continues at coordinate 45,200 of JBFLYK010000007.1, forward strand.
CCGTACCCTCCGTCGAGCCCGTCGACCTGCAACAGCGGCGGCGTCACGCCGACCGTCCAAGGTACGCCTCGACGACGGCGGGGTGGCGCTGCACCTCGGCCGGCGGGCCGTCAACCAGGATGCGGCCTTGGGCCAGCACCGCGACGCGGTCGCAGAGCTCCATGACGAAGCGGACGTCATGGGCCACGAGCAGGATGCTCGTTCCGGCCGCCCGTTCCCGCCGCAGCACCGCCCCCAGCCGGGTGGTCTCGGCCGGATCGAGGCCGGTGGTGGGTTCGTCGAGGAGCATCAGCCGCGGTTCGAGGGCCAGCACGCCGGCCAGCTCCACGAACCGGGCCGCGGCAAACGACAGGTCTTCCACCCGCCGGTCGAGGTGCTCGGCGACGTCGAAGGCGGCGGCCGCCTCGGTTGCCCGAGCCCGGAGGCGGCGTTCGGCGCGCCACCAGCGGCGGGGGCGGATGGCCACGTCGACGCTGAGGTACCCGGCCGACAGGTGCTGTGCGGCCAGAAGGTTGGTGAGCACGGTCTCCGTCGGCATGAGGCCGAGATTCTGAAAGTTGCGACCGATGCCGAGCGCGGCGCGAGCCGGTGCCGGCAAGGCGCTCACGTCACGGCCGTCGAAGTGGACGGTGCCCCAGTCCGGTCGGCGCAAACCGGAAATGGCGTTGAACAGCGTGCTCTTGCCGGCGCCGTTCGGCCCGATGAGACCGACGATGCCGCCGTCGGGCACGGCCAGGGACACGCCGGTCAGGACGCGCAACCCGCCGAACGCGACATGGACGTCGTCGACCTCGAGGAGATTCACCGCTCAGCGACCACGGTGGCGGGGTTGGGCGCACCAGCGGGCTGCCCCCGGCCGCTGGCCGCTCGGGGCCGCAGCACCGCCGGGCCGCGACCGGCCGACATGTCGTCCGAGACGTCGGCTTCCGAGCTGGCGTCGACGGTGTGGTCGCCCCCGAGCACGTGTTCAAGGAGCCGCTGCGTGCGGGTGAGACGGTCCCGGATGAGCAGACCGACGCCGAGCAGGACGAGACCGAGTCCCCCGACGCCGCCCGAGATCAGCTCCTGGTTCTGGATCCAGACCTCGTCGGTGTTGCCGGCGTGATACCAGGCCAGTGCGACGGCCACGAAGCCGGACCCGACGGCGGCGGTGCCGGCCACCAAGCCGATGCCGATCGGTTCTGGTTTCCGGACCGGCCCCCGGCGCGTCGCCGCCCGTCCGAGCATGCTGCGCAGGCGATCCATGGCGTGGCGTCCTCCTCCGTTGAGTCCCGCCTGGTAGCGGGTGATGGTGGCGATCAGCGCGATGGGGCCCCCGTAGACGACGAGGGCGTCGGCGCCGGCGGCGAAGAGCCGCCCGCCTTCGAGGATGACGGCGGCGGCCGCAACTCCGCCGACGTAACCCGGTCCGGCGAGCACGGCGACGACGAGGTAGGTGAGCGACAGGGTGGCCGGGAAGGCGGCGGCGGTGAGGTGCTGCACCCAGACGACGGTGAGCGCACCGGCCAGGCCGGCGAACGCCCCGGAGCATGCGTAGGCCAGAATCCGGCACCGGACGACAGGAATCCCGAAGGCGGCGGCGGCATCGGGTTGGTCCCGCACCCAGAACCACGCCCGGGCGAGGCGGGAGTGGAGCAGCATCCACGTGGCGATCGCGGCGACGACGACGACGGCCACGACGACGGGATAGAGCGACCGGGTGGTCTCGAACCGGAAGGGTCCGAGAGCGGGCACGGCGGCGGTGCGGCCACCGGCCGTGCCGACCAGCCAGGCTTTGGTGAAGAAGAACCGGTCGATGGCCACGCCGGCGGCGAGGGTGACCAGCGTGACTTGGAGGCCCTGCGCCCGCAACGTCGGCAGGGCGATGATCGCGCCGGCCAGCGTGCCGACCGCCACACCGACGGGGAGCAGCAGAAGCGGCGAGATGCCGTGCCCCTCCGACAGTTTGATGACGACGAAGGCGGGCAGGCCGATGACCGCGGCGTGGGCCAGGGAGAGTTGCCCGGCCCAGTTGACGAGCACGTGGAGACCGACGGCGGCGACCGCGAAGATCAGGACCAGTCCCGCCTTGTAGATGGTGACCTCACTGGCCAGCAGCGGCAGCAGGGTCACGGCAAGAGCCGCCGCCGCCCCGCCGACCGCCTGGCTGCGGCGGTCGAGGGCGCGAGGCGGAATCTCGACCCGTCGTCGCAGCGGGGTCGCGAACAGCAGACCGGCCAAGGCGACGAGGACCACGGCGACGACGCCCGCCGCCGGCGGGGATGCGACGCGCCGTTTCGCGACTGTGTTGTGGGGCTGCCCGGTGGTGGCGGCGCCGTCGTCGGAGGCAACGCCGCTCGCTGCGTCGGGCTCGTCGGCGGCGCCGGGTTCGTCCGGGTCAAGGCCGGGGTTGGTCTGGGCCGAACCATCGTTGACGTCGTAGCCCACCGGCGGAGAGGCGTCGACGGCGGGGCCAGCTAGCGGGTTCGATCCCAGCGCCGCCGGGATGGGCACCGGTACGGAGAGATCCGCCGCCGGAATGCCGGCACCAGCCGAGGGCGCACCGGCCGCGGCCGGTGTGCTGCCCTCCCCCGGGGGAGGCGGCGGACCGAGCGGTGGGGCTGGCGCAACTCCGGGGGTCAGGCGGGTCCGGGTTGCGTCGAGGACCAGGCGCCAGGACTCGGCCGAACCGGTTGGGACGTCGGCCAACAGCGCCACTCCGGATGGTGCACCGGCCGCCCAGTGGGAGGCGAACGCTCCCAGCGGGACGGTCCACGTCGGCGTTTCGTTGTCTGCCGTCGGGGTTCGCTCGACGCCGACCCGCACGGCGCAGTCGACTGGCGGTGCCTCGTCGGCGGGCAGTTCGCCACCGGCGGTCAGGGTCCCGGCCAGCGCGCAGGCCACGAGTCGGGCGGAGTCGGGCAGGAGCCCGTCGGCGGCTTCGGTGACGACGAGGTCGGTGGCCGAGCCGTCCGGGTCGAGGGCGACGAACGAGCGGGCCTGCTCGGCGCCGGCCAGGACGGCGACGTAGAGCCGGTCGGCGGCGGGGACAAAGGTGGGGACGGCGCCGGTGCGGGTCCAGCCTTGCAAACGCACGCCGGACGCCGCGCTGCCAGCCGGTCGGGAGACGAGCGGGACGGCGCCGGCCACTGCGGCCACGGTGACGGCGACGAGAAGGCGGCGGCCGACCATCAGTACGCCGACCGGACAAGCCCGCCGGGCCGGGCCAGCATGAGCAGGACGACGAACAGGGCGATGGCGCCGTCGGTGATGCCGGACACCGGCGCCTGATAACCGATGACCCCTTCGGCGATTCCGAGGAGAACCCCGGCGGTGAAGGCGCCACCGAGGCTGGTGAACCCGCCGACCAGCGCGGCGGCCAAGGCGCGGATGGTCAGTGTGGTCATGAACAGCACGTTGAACGGCACGAGTGGAGCGATGAGGACGGCAGAGAGGGCGGCGAGACTCCCGGCCAGGGCCCAGGTCGCCACCGACGTGCGGTTGACGTTGACGCCGACGAGGCCGGCGGCGTAGGGGTCGAGCGCCGTGGCCCGTAGCCGCAGCCCGAAGGCGCTGTAGCGGTACAACGCCGCCAGCCCGGCGAGGACGGCGACGCTGACGGCAAGGATGAGGAGTTGTCCGGGGACGATCCGCACCCCGGCGAGCTCGATGCCCGGCCCGTCGACGACCGGTTTGACGTAGCGGGCGGACAGCCCCCATCGGCGGATGGCGTAGGTGAGGAACAGAGCCCCGAGCGCGAAGGTGCCGACGAGGGCCCGGATCCGGGGTGCGTCCCGCAGGGGCCGAGCGACCAGGATCTCGGCGGCGGCGCCGAGGGCGGCGCCGATGACGACGGCGGCCGGAAGCGCAACGAGGAGACCCCGGTCGGCGGCGCCGAGGCTGACGGCGGCCGCGCCGGTCCCGAACCGCAGATCGCTGAAGAGGAAGGCGGCCAGCATCCCGGTCTCGCCGTAGGCGAAGTTGATGACCCGCGAGCCGCGATAGACGACGACCAGCCCGACGGCGAGCAGGCCGTAGACCAGACCGACGAAGAAGCCGTTGACGACAACGGTGCTCATCGCACCGGCAGCATCCGGTGGGGTCGCCGGACGACCGCCGGCCGGGAGGCGGCACTGGCCGGGGCCCCGGCCCCGGAACCGGACGCCTGGGGCGTGGCCGCCGTGAACCGCTCCTGCGGAGGACCCATCGACTTCCACGTCCAGTCAGCGTTGCAGCACACCACCGGCCACGAGGCGTGGGTGCCGAGGACGTTTCCCGGGCCCCAGGTGATCGGCGGGAAGATCGCCGTTTCGAATCCCTTCATCGACTCCATCCCTGCGCGGAGCGTGGTGGTGGTGGGCATCGGGCCCGCCCGTCTGAGGACCTCCTCCATGACGAGACCCTCTCCGTAGAACAGGAGCGCCTCCCCGTCGGCCGACTGGGGCCGGTCGATGCCCCGCTGCCGCTTCTTGGCCATGAAGGCGGCGAAGGCGGGCGTGTCGACCGTGGTGGTCATCTTGAGGCCGAGGACCCCCTTGGCGGTGTCCCGGGCGGCCTGGGTCTCGATGTCGTAGATCCAGCCGCCGCCGGTCCACTTGGGTCGGTAGTTCAAAGCCGCGGCGTCGCGCAGAACGCCGACGGACTCGATCCCGGAGAGGATCGTGACGTGCTGCGCGCCGGCGTCCCGCAGCCGCAACAGCTGCGGGGCGAACGACGTCTGTGTCGGCTCGATCTTCTCGACGCCGACGATGTTGAGCCCGCGGGCCTTGGCTTCTTTGAGGTAGGCGTCCTTCATGACGGCGAACGCCAGCGGTGTCGAGGCGATGAGCCCGACCTTCTTCCCTTTGTCCCCGGCCATGTTCTCGATGACGCTGGGGAGGCTGGTGCCGAAGTCCGATGACGACGCGACGATCGAGAAGGACGACCGCCAGGCGGGGTTGGGGTTGGACAACCAGCCGAAGTTCAAGAATCCGGCCTTGTCGAGGCAGTTGGCGGCGGAGTCGTTGCCTTCACCGGTGCCTTCTCCGATGACGGCCATGAAGGTCCCGTTACTCACCGCCTGCTTGCAGGCCGCGATGCCGCCCTCCACCGTTTCGGCATGGTCGACCCGCTTCACCACGACTTTGCGGTTGTGGATGCCACCTCGGGCGTTGACGTCCTCCACCCAGGTGAGGAACCCCTCTTCGAACATCGGGGTGATGATGGCTCCGTAGGGACCACTGAAACTTCCGATGAAGCTGATGGCGATGGCGTCGTTCGACACGCCAACCGCCGATCCGGACGGCCGGGCCGGTGTTCCGGGCGTCGCCGGAGAGCCGCCGGCCGGACCCGTCGCGGAACCGGCTACCGGGGCGGGCCCGCCTCCGGCCGTCGGGGAGCCGTCGGGAGTCGCCGGACCCCTGGTCGCCGCGGCGGGCCCTGACGATCGCCCGGTCGTCCGGCGGCTGCCGCCGGAGCCGAGACCCGGCGTGGCGGCGCCTCCCACCGCGCTGGGGGCGACCGAACTGGTGGCCGCCGTCGGCCCGGGGTCAGAGCCGGTCGGCTCCTCGCTGGGCGTTGCGCCGACGGAATGGTCCTGTGCCGCCGGATTCTGAGCGGACCCCGGGACGGCTTGGCCCTCTGGGGCCGCTGAGACCGTTTCGTTGCGTGGCGTGGTGACTGAACAACTCGACGCCACCAGCACGGCGGCGGCCACCGCTGCGGTGCGCATCCCTCGTCGCATGTTCCCCCCTGCATCGTCCCGGCATGCCGGCCGAGCGTTCGCCCGACCGTATGCGCCTTGGTACGGCGCGAGGTAGGTCTCTGACAACAAGTGGCCGCCCCCCTATTGGGGCCCCGCCACCAGACGGGGCGGTCACGGGGCTCCAAGTTCGGGATCGGTCAGGCGAGCAGGGAGGACATCGCCCGGGCGACTTCGTGGGGGTGGAGGGCGATGGCGTGGCGGCCGCCGGCGCGGCGGGCGAGGGCCCGGCCGGCGGCCAGGGAGTCGGGCTCCAGACTCGTGCCGAGGACGTGGAGGCGGTCGATGCCCCGCAGGGAGGACAGCGGGTCGGCGCCGGCGGTGTGGAGGCAGTCGCTCATCAGCACGGCCAGGCGGTCGGGTGTGGTGGCCCGCTCGAGCTGGGAGGCGGCGGCGGCCAGCGCCAGTGACAGGTCGGTCGTGCCCAGGCCCCGCAATGAGAGCAGGTCCCCGACGAGTTCGTCGGGCAGACGGCGCTGGCCCTGGCTCTGCAGCACGATCGGACGGTCGGAGAAGGCGACGACGCTGCAGTCGGAATGCTCGCCGCCGGCGATGACGACGGCGGCGGCGGCCAGGCCGGCCATGGCCACCGCCTCGCCTTTCATGGAGCCGCTCCGGTCGACCAGCAGGCAGATCGCCCGCTGCGACGCGCCCCAGCGGCGAACGACGAAGTCCTCGGCGTGGCGGGGCCGCAGACCGCCCGTCCGCTCCAGCGTGCGGTCGAGTTCCAGGTCACCCTCGGCGCCCCGGACGGTCGTCAGGCGGCGCAGCCCCCGGCGGGCCGGCCGGCCCTGACGCGCCATCCGGATGAAGACCTTGGCCGCCACCTGCCGGGCCCGGGCCCGCAAGCGGGCGTCGGTGGCCACGGCCAGATCACACAGCAAGGCCAGGGCCGCATCGGCGTCCTGACCCATCAGCTCCTCGAGGGCCTCCTCGTCGAGCCGGCCGACCTCCGGCGAGACCCGCAGCAGATCCGGATGGCGCCGGGCCAGCTCCGCCCGGCTGGTCGTCCGGCGGGCGGCGTCCCGCACCGCGTCCCGGGCCTCCTGCCCTTCCAGCGGCTGCGGCTCCGGCCGGTGACCCGCCGTCGACCGCTGCTGCTCAGGGGCCGGCGTCGGGTCCGACGCTTTTTTTGGTTGGCGTTCCTCCACGATCCGGGCCAACAGCGCGGCGATGATCTCCTCGGGCGTCTCGGTCCGGCCCTCCTCCACCCGGATCCGCCCCGAGAAAGCAGCCTGCGCGGCGTCGAGCAGCGAATCGAAGCTGGCCTCGCCCCGCAGCTCCTCGAGCCCCCGGGCCAGCAGCACCATGTCGATCGAGCCCCGCACCGACGAACCGGTGCGCAGCGCCTCGTGGGTGCGGGTCGCCCGGGCCAGGGCCACGGCGATCTCGGTCAGCTCGCCGGCCACCCCCGTCACCCGCTCGACGATCTCCTCCTCGGCCGCCCGGTCCTGATAGCCGAGGGCGATGCGGCACATGCGGTCGTAGATCGCCTGCCCGACGCGGGCGGTGCCGACGGCGTCGAACGGGTTCATGGCGGCGATGAGGCGGAACTGCGGCGCGGCGGCGATGTGACCGATCCGGGGCACGTGGATCTCGCCTTCGGCCAGCGCGGTGATGAGGACGTTGAGCGTCTCTTCCGGAACCCGGTTGAGCTCCTCGATGTAGAGGAGGCTCCCTTCCCGCAGCGCCGAGACCAGCGGCCCTTCGGTGAAGGCCTCGGGGAGATAGCCCTTCTCCAGTACCAGGGCCGGATCATGAGATCCCACCAACCGGGCAGGGGTGAGTTCGGCATTGCCCTCGACGAACTCCATCCCCCACCCGGCGGCTTGGGCCACGACGCGCAACAATGTCGACTTCCCGACTCCCGGAGGCCCCTCGAGGATCACGTGCCGGCCGGTGCGCAGAGCAGTGACGAGCACCTCGGTCTGCCGACGCAGGCCGATGATGTGCTCCTCGACACGGGCGAGGAGGTCGGAAGCAGTCAGTTGTGTATTCAGTGTTCGTGGACGAGGACGCCCCGGACGTTCTTGCCCGCCAGCAGGTCGTCGTAGCCCTGGTTGATCTCGTCGAGCTTGTACTTCTTGGTGATGAGTTCGTCGAGCTTGATCTGCCCGGCCTGGTAGAGGTCGAGCATCTTCGGGATGTCGCGCATCGGGTTGGAGCCGCCGAACAGCGTCCCCTTGACGGTCTTCTGGAAGAGGGTCATCACCGCGCCCGACAGGTGGATCGTCTGCTTCGTCGGGTCGGCCAGCCCGGTGATGACCTCGGTGCCGCCCTTGCGGATCACGTCGAAGCCGGCCTGCACGACTTCTTCGTTGACGATGTCGACGGTGACGATCGACTTGTCGGCGCCCACGCCCTGCGTCAGCTGGGTGACGAGCTCCTGGGCCTCGGCGGCGCTGCTCACGGCGTGGGTCGCACCCATCTGCTCGGCCATCTCCCGCTTGTTGGGCAACGGGTCGATGGCGATGATGTTCTTGGCCCCGGCGCAACGGGCGCCCTGCACCGCGTTGATCCCGATGCCGCCGATGCCGTAGATGGCCACGGTGTCACCCGGTTCGACCTCGGCGGCGTACACGGCCGATCCCCACCCGGTGGGGACCCCGCAGCCCACGAGCACCGCGGTCTCCAGGTCGAGGTCGGGGTCGACCCGCACGCACGACGTCTCGGAGATCGTCCCCCACTGCGAGAACGTGCCGATCATGCACATGGCGCCGAGGTCGTTGTCGCCGCTGTGGAAGCGGAACGTCCCGTCGGGCATGCAGCCCTCGAGGATCGTGGCGCCCAGGTCGCACAGGTTCTGCTGTCCGGTCGAGCACCAGCGGCAGAATCCGCAGGACGGGATGAAGGAGCAGACGACGTGGTCGCCGGGCTTCACCCGGCTCACGCCCGGGCCGACCTCCTCGACGATGCCGGCGCCCTCGTGGCCACCGACGAGCGGGAAGCGGGGGACGATGTCGCCGTGGCGGAGGTGTTCGTCGGAGTGGCACAGACCGGCGGCGACGTAGCGGATGAGCACTTCGCCCTGCTTCGGAGGATCGAGGTCCAGCTCCACGACCTCCCAGTTCTTTCCGAGCTCCCAGAGAACCGCAGCCTTCGTCTTCACGAGCTCCACCCCCTTGTTCCGGCCATGAGGGTCCGATCCTGCCACAGCCGTCGCGCTGCCGCCCGGGCGCTTACGGGATCGAAGTCGTGCTCTCGCAGCCGGCGGCGCCGTCGTGCCCCGAGCCGCCGTCGCAGCGGTCGCGACCCTCCCCGCCCTGGATCCTGTCGTCGCCGGCGCTGCCGCAGATCCGGTCGTCACCTCCGCCGCCGTCAATGACGTCGTCACCGCCCTCGCCGTCGATGACGTCGGGGCCGTCCGTGCCCTTGATGGCGTCAGGGCCCTCCGATCCGATGATCGTGATCGGCGCCCCGAAGCAGGTGCTGCCGGCGCGGGCGATCGGCGCCCGCCCGGGGACGGTGGCGTGTCCGGCCACGGCCACCGCCGCGGCCGCCAGGGCCAACCGGCCGCGGGGCCGCCGCCCGTTCCGCTTCGGCCGGAGCGGCCGGCCGCTCACCGCCGGGCGGCCCTGGCGTTGGCGGCCCGGGCCGCTCTGAATTCCGCGCTCTCGGTCACGAACACGTCAGACTCGCCGTTCCGGTCGCCCGGCACCAGGTTGGTGGCGAAGGAGGCGAAGGCCACGATCACGCCCGAAGAGTCGACCACCGGGCCGAGGCTCGGCCCGTTGCCCTGCATCTCCCGGCCGGTTCCCGGCCGGCGGCTCAGCCGGGTCAGCGCCCCCGATGTCGTGGACGCCAGGAAGACGTCCCGGGCGCCGTTGGAGTCGTCAGCCACCAGGTTGCCGGCCTCGGAGGAGAACACGACCAGGGCGCCGTCGGACGACACCACCGGCGCGAAGCTCAGCCCGTCCCCCTGGGCGCCGTCGGGGCCGACCGACATCCGGGTCGTCGTCTTCCGGTCACGGTGGTGGACGAACACGTCGAGCAGGCCGTTGGTGTCGCTCTCGACCAGATTGTTGGCGAAGGAGGCGAAGGCCACGACGCGGCCGTCGTCGCTGATCGACGGGCTGTAGCTCCGCTCGTTGGCCTGGCCCCCACCGGTGGCCAGGCTGACCCGCTCGATGGCGCCGCCGGCCACGTCGGCCACGAAGACATCGAGGGCGTTGTTCGTGTCGTCAGCAACGAGCCGGGCCGAGAACGACTCGAACGCCACCGAGGTGCCATCGGCGCTGATGGCCGCGCCGAAGCTCGGACTCTCGGTCTGCTGGCCGTTGCCCGCCACGCTGATCTTCCGGGTCACCTCGTTCAGGAGATCCCGCACGAACACGTCGCCCGTGCCGTTGTCGTCGCCCCGGACAAGCGTGTCGGCGTCCGATTCGAAGGCCACGAACCGGCCGTCCCCGCTGATCGAGGCGGCCACGCTCGGCCCGTCGCCCGGCACGCCCTGCGGCCCGACACTGGCCAGCACCGTCCGGCCGGTCATCCGGTCCCGGACGAAGATGTCGAGCTCTTCGTTGTCGTCGCCCTCCGTCAGGTTCGACGCCCCCGAAGTGAAGGCGACGAAGCGGCCGTCGCCGCTGATGGCCGGGTCGTAGCTGGCGCCGTTGCCCTCCGCGCCGGCACCGGAGACGCTCACCCGCTCGGTCGCCCGGCTGACGCGGTCATAGACGAACACGTCCTCCGTGCCGTTCGTGTCCCCCGCCACGAGCCTCGAGGCCGCCGAGGCGAAGGCGACGTAGCGGCCGTCGGCACTGATGGCCGGCGTGAAGCTGGCGCCGTCGGCCTCGCGGCCGTCGACCGCCAGTGAGATCAGACTCGGCCCGCCTCTCCGCCCGTCGACGGCGGCCCGGGCCACCGGAGGCAACGCCCCCAGCAACACACATGCGACCACGACCCGCCCAGCCCGGAGTTCGGCCCTCTTCCGGTGCGCCACGTCCGCCCTCCTGGTGTCGCTCCGAGGGCGGCGACGCTACTCCTGTGGCGATACGGCCTGAAGAGGCTGATTGTGCAAATGACACTGAATGTCCGTTTTCCGGACGGGAAAAGTTCGGGTAAGCAGAAGTCATGCCGACGACGGAAATCACAAAAGAAACATTCAACGACACGATTAACAACAACGACATCGTGCTCGTCGACTGGTGGGCCGAGTGGTGCGGCCCCTGCCGGAGCTTCGCCCCCGTTTTCGAGGAGGCCTCCGGGAAGCACCCCGACATCGTCTTCGGCAAGATCGACACCGAGGCCCAGCCCGAGCTGTCGGCCCTGGCCCGCATCACGTCGATCCCCACGATCATGGCCTTCCGGGAGGGGATCCTGATCTTCTCCCAGGCCGGCGCCCTGCCGGCCTCGTCGCTCGAGGAGCTCATCGACAAGGTCCGGGACCTCGACATGGAGCAGGTCCACGCCGCCCTGGCCGCCGAAGAGCAGCAGTCGGGGTCGTAGACCGGTCCCGATCCGGCGATGGACCGGACCGCCGAGCTGCGCTGGTTCTTCCGGCGGCCACCTCCCCCGGCGATCGGGGCCTGGTTCGAGAAGGTGGCCGACGCGCCCGAGACCCGGAGCGACAGCTACCTCCTGCTGCCGGGGAGCGACGCCCTCGGGGTCAAGATCCGGGGCGGCACCACGAAGTTCGAACTGAAGCTCCGACCGCGCCCCGGGGAGCGGCTGGGACTGCCCCACGGCATCATCGGCCAGCTCGAGGAATGGCAGCGGTGGTCGTTCGATCGGCCGGCCGTCACCCGCCTCTTCCCCCGGTTGGGATTACCGAAGACCCACTGGGTCGAGGTCGCCAAGCAGCGCCGCATGACGACCATCCCGTTCCAGGCCGAATCCGGTTGCCGGGTGGAGTTCACCGCGCTCCAGACCCGGGGGCAGGAGTGGACGACGGTCGGTTTCGAGTCGTACGGGCCGGAGGCCGAACTGGTCCCGGCGCTCGAAGTGGCGGCCGATTCCGTGTTGGAGGCGATCGAGCTCCCGGGCGCCCTCGGGGCCGATCTCTCCTGCGGGTATCCGGGCTGGTTGGCGACGCTCTGAGCCAGGGCCCGGATGCGATACTGGCCCTATGGGAGGGAGTGGGCGCATCCGGCGCACCATGGCGCTGGCGGCGTTGGTTCTGGTGATCCTCACCGGTCCGGCCGGCGCCCAGACAGCCACGCAGGATACGAAGCCCTTCGACCTGAAGCCGACGGCGCAGTGTCCGCAGCCCGAGATCGACCAGCTCCAGCGGGTCATCACGTTCGTGCGGAGCCAGTCCTGGGCCGAGCGCCCGAGGGAGAACGCCTTCTTCCTCAGTCCCGACACCACCACCTGCCGGGTGGTGCTCAAGATCCCCGAGGTCAGCAGCTCGGAAGAGGCGGCACTGCAGGCGGGCGGCGAAGGGCGCCTGGCCATCGAGCGCGTCAGGGACAAGGCCAAGCCGTCGCGGCTGCCGCTCCTGTTGTGGATCGTCTTTGGCGGCGCCGGCCTGATCTTCGTCTTCCTCCGCTACGGCCGTCGCTGAGCGCCGCGGCGCGCCGCGCTGAACCGCTTACGGGCTGAACGGATTACGGGACGTTGATCCTCGCCTCGCAGCTCCCGTCAGCCTCATCGCGCCCGCCGCCGCCGTCGCAGCGGTCGGAACCCGGGCCACCGGACAGGGCGTCGTTGCCGTCGTCGCCGAAGAGCTGATCGTCGCCGCCGCCGCCCGAGAGGTTGTCGTCGGCCGCACCGCCCGACAGGCGATCGGTGCCCTCACCGCCGGAGACGGAGTCGAGGCCGTCGTCGCCGTTGACACCGTCGTTGCCCGCCCCACCATCGAGGACGTCGTCGCCGGGACCGCCGCGGATGGTGTCGTTCCCGTCGTCGCCGCAGATGACGTCGTTCCCGCCGCGGCCATCGACGATGTCGTCACCGCCGAGCCCGGCGATCACGTCGTTGCCCTCGGTCCCGTTGATGACGTCGTTGCCCGACGCGCCGACGATCGTGGCCCGCTGTCCGAGGCAGCTCGCCGTCTGCGCCCGCGCCACCGGCCCCTCGCCGGCGACGACCGGCCAGGCGGCAACCACCATCGTCAGGACCAGCCGGGCGGCCCCCGGCCGGCGGATGTGAAGCATTGGCCCCATGCTCACCTCCGAGCTCAGGCTTCCAGGTTCCCACTTCCCTGCCGTCCGGCGGGAGCCGGCTTCTCAGCAAAACCGGACAAATCTCCCGGAACACCGCCGAACCGGCCCGGAGACGCAGAAAAGGGGCCCCGGCGGGACCCCTTCCTGCTGTGTCGAGCTCGGGGGCAGGGACTCGAACCCCGAATGGCAGGGCCAGAACCTGCAGTGTTGCCGATTACACCACCCCCGAACGGGCGCCTCAGAGGATAGCGCGGGGCGGCCCGAGAGCCTCCCGTTCGGAGACGGCGAAGCGTTGCTCGAGCCGGACGAGGCGGCGGAAACCGATCACCCGGGCGATCCCGACCTGGGCCGTCTCGGTCACCATGTGCCGGAACTCCGAGAGCCCCGTGATGGGGCTGGTCCGGGTCGGTGAGGTGACGGCCCGGAAGCCCAGCTCGGAGGCGATGCCACGGATCCGGGCGGCGTGGAAGGGGTCGGAGACGAGGACGACGTCCCGGATGCCCCGGTCCTGGATGAGGAAGCGGGCGGAAGCGGCCAGCGACTGCCACGACGTCCGGCCGGTGGCCTCCCGGAGGATCGCCTCGTCGGGGACGCCCTTGGTGTGGAGATAGTTGGCGCTGGCCGCCGACTCGGTGAAGCGGTCGCCGTCGGCCTTGCCACCGGTCACGACCACCACCGGGGCCAGCTTGCGCCGGTAGAGGTCGGCGGCGTGGTCGAGCCGGGCCCGCAGCACCGCCGAGGGCCGGCCGTCGTACTGGGCCGCCCCCAGCACGATCACCGCCTGCGCCGGACGGGCCTCGTCGCGGCGGCCCGTCTGCCAGACCTGGAAGAAGGTGACCATGAAGTAGAGGGCGGGCAGGACGACGGCGGCCACCAACGACCGCCGGAACACCTTGCGCCCCCGGGGTGCGGGGGTGTCCCCCGCAAAAGACAGCAGCGCCCTCGTCCCCCTCACCGTTCCCACCGTCCGCCCGAACGCGGCGTCCGCCATCCCGCTATCTCAGCACGGGGACGGGCCCCGGTGGGCGGATGGTCGGCGGTCAGGGCCCGAGCGGGGGCGGAGGCTCCGTGGCGACCGACGCGGTGGTGGTCGTCGTCGAGGACGGCGGCGCCGTCGTGGTGGTGGTCGTGCTCGCCGTGGTGGACGTCGTCGGGGGCGCCGACGTCGTGCTCGTCGTCCGCTTGGCCGTGGTCGACGTCGTCGAGGACGCCGGCGCCCTCGTCGTGGTCGTCGACGGCGCCGGCCCCGGCTCGGCGATCTGGTCGAAGGCGGCGAACCCGCCCTGGGGCCGGAGGCGGCCGGCCGGCCCGACCCGGGTGAAGTCGCCGCCGACGAAGAGGTGGTGGGCGCCGACGAGGGCCACGTAGGGGCCGGTGTCGGTGTTGGCCTGGGCGGTGAAGCTGGCGTCGGTCTCCCCCGTCCGGGCGTCGTAGGCGATCAGCTTCCGGTGGGGCGTGCCGTCGGGGCACGAGACGGGCACGTGCCGCAGGCAGGGGTCGGTCTTGTCCGGCACGCCGTGGTCCCAGTGGCCGACCATGTAGATCCGCTTCGTGGTGGCGACGACGTCGGTGGCGTCGCCGTCGACCCGGCCGATCCACACCGGCGACTTGCCCTTGGACGGCGTGAAGAACTGGGCCGTACCACCTCGCCCGCCCGTGGCGGCGACGACGGAGACGCCGTCGCCGGGCCAGACCGTCACGCCGAACACGGGCCGGGGCGGGTCGAAGGCCGGCTGCCAGGCCGCCGGAGCGCCCGTGGCCGTGTCGATGGCCAGGAGACCGCCCTGGCCGCCGAAGTGGAGGAAGTCGCCCGCGACGTAGAGCGTCTTGCCGTCGGCGGTGACCGCCATGTCATAGACGACGCCGGGCACGCCGTCCTCGGTCGGGGTTCCGGTGTGGCCGAGGAAGCGGCCGCCGGTGTTCTCGGCCGTCGGGAACCCGGCCCGGAGCGCCCCGGTGGTGGCATCGACGGCCGCCACCTGCGCCTTCTGCGGGATCGTCACCGGCCGCCCATCCGGCCCGGGCACGTGGAGCTTGCGGAAGCTGCCCCCGAAATACAGGGTGTTGCCGTGCAGGGCCATGGCCCGCACGCCGGAGTCGACACTGGGCGGTTTGAAGGTCGGGACCTGCTGGGCGGTCGCGACGTCGAGGAGCGCCAGGCGCTCGGCGGGAGCACCGCCGATGCGGGTGAACCGCCCGCCGACGTAGAGACCCTTCCCGTCGGGCGTCGCGTGAAGGGACAGAACGGCGCCGTCGGGCTGGGCGTCCCAGTCGAGGATGGCGCCGGTCTTGACGTCGAGGGCGAAGAGGAAGGGTCGCAGCACGCAGCTGGTGGGCGGCGGCAGCGTCGGCATCCCGGGCTTGCAGTTCGGGTCACCGTCGGGATGGGCCTCGCTGGGCAGGGCCGCCCCGGCGAACTCGCCGGCCAGGAAGATCTTGCCGCCCGCTTCGGCGAGGGCCAGCACCCGGCCGGCGTTCTCGGGATCGACGGTGGAGATACTCGTGCCCCACGTGAAGTTGGCGGCGCTGGCGAAGTACTCCGGCGGGCCGCGCCGGTCCGGCTCGGTGGTCGTCGTGGTGCCGCTGCCGCCCTGGCCCCCGTCTTCGTGGGGAACGATCACGACGTCGTCGGGGAGCTGCCTCGGCCGGCCCGGCACGACCGCCATCCCGACGATCGGCTTGCTGAGCGACTCGGGATGGCCGAGGCTCACCGCGTCGCCGAAGGCCAGCAGCTCGCCGGAGGCGGCGGCCTGCCAGTAGCCGGCCCCGGTGGGGCTCGGCACCATCGTCACCACCGACCGGGCGGTGGCGGCCGGCCGCTGCGGCCCCGCGCCGTGGAACGCGGCGTCGCCGAAGGCGAAGACGCCGCCGTCGGAGGCCACCATCCAGTAGCCCTCGCCGGAGCGGGTGGCGGCCAGGCCGGTGATGGGCTTGGCCAGCGTGATGGCGCCGGTGGATCCGAAGAAGCGGGCGTCACCGAAGGAGAAGATCCCGCCATCGGACGCCACCAGCCAGTAACCACCTCCGGTCGGCGTAGCCGCCATCCCGACGATCGGCTTGTTGAGCTTGATGGCGCCCGTCGAGCCGAAGAACCGGGCATCACCGAAGGAGAAGATCCCGCCATCGGAGGCGACGAGCCAGTAGCCCCGGCCCGACGGTGTCGGCGCCATGCCGACGATCGGCCGGTTCAGTTTGATGGCGCCGGTCGAGCCGTGGAATGTGGCGTCGCCGAAGGAGAAGATCCCTCCGTCGGTGGCCACCATCCAGTAGCCGAGCCCGGTCGTCGTCGGCGCCATTCCGACGATCGGCTGGTTCAGGCGGATGTTGCCGGTGGAGCCGAAGAACCGGGCGCTGCCGTAGGAGAACACCCCGCCGTCGCTGGCCACCATCCAGTAGCCGGGGCTGGCGGGGCGCTCGACCGCAACGGCGTCGGCCACGGCCCGCTGCGGTGCGGCCGGCGACACGACCGGGGCCAGCGCGGCCAAGACGACCAAGGCCAGAGCCGCAACCCGACGACGGGACGGCAGAACTCCGGATCCGATTGTCTGCCGCATCTCTGTCGCTCCCCCCAGCGGCCCCTGGTGGCGTCCAGAGAGCAAATACGACTTTCCCCCAGCAAATCCCTGCTTGGGGCGAAGGCGGCGGATCCGTCACGTTCCGTTCAGATTCGCGCCACCAATTCCAGCGCGGCCCGGACGCGCCGGACCGCCCGCTCCCGGCCGAGGAGCACGATCGAGTCGAACAGCGGGAGGCCGGCGTGCGTGCCCTCGACGGCGGCGTACACCGCCGGCAATCCCTTACGGGGCTTGATTTCCAGCTTTTCGAGGACCGGCCGGAGGTCGACGCCCTCGACCGTCCACTCGCACGCCTCGAGGTGGTCGGCCACGGCGGCCAGGATCTCCCCCACCCGCTCGGTGGCCCGGAGCTTCTCCAGGGATTCGGGGATGATGGCGAACCCGTCCTCGGGCTCGAACAGGAACCAGGCCGCCTCAGCCGCATCCCGCAGCGTCGTCGCCCGCTCCTGGGCGATCTTCATGGCGCCGGCGAAGACATCGGCGTCGAGCCGTTCGCCGTAGCGCTGCTCGCCGAACGGGAGGCAGCGGGCGACGAACTCCTCCGGAGCGAGCGCCCTGATGTACTCCCCGTTCATCCAGTTGAGCTTGTCGTAGTCGAAGAAGGCCGGCGACGGCGAGACCCGGCCGAGGTCGAAGGCCGCCACCAGCTCGTCCATCGACACGATCTCCCGACTCGTCCCGTCCTCCGTCGGGACCGAGAAGCCGAGCAGGCAGAGGTAATTGCGCAGCGCCTCCGGCAGGTACCCCCGGGCGCCGAAGTCCTCGAGGGAGATGGCGCCGTGGCGCTTGGACAGCTTGGCCCGGTCGGCGCCGACGAGGAGCGGCAGGTGGGCGAAGGTCGGCCGGCCCTCGATGCCCAGGGCACCCCGCAGGGCCAGCATCCGGTGGGTCGTGTCGGTCAGGTCCTCGCCCCGGATGACGTGGGTGATGCCGGTGTCGGCATCGTCGATGGCGTTGGCCAGGTAGAAGACCGGCGCGCCCGACGTCCGCACGATCACGAAGTCGGGGACCGTGCTCCACGGCACGGTCACCTCACCCCGGATGAGGTCGGTGAACGAGCTGGTGCCCTCGTCGGGCGTCCGGAAACGGACCGAGCGGGGCCGCCCCTCGGCGGCCCGGGCCGCCCGCTGCTCCGCCGTCAGGTCCCGGCAGTGGCCGTCGTAGCCGGGGTCGGCGGGGCCTCGGGCCTTGCGGGCCTCGTAGCGGGCGTTCACCTCCTCCTCGGTGCAGAAGCACTCGTAAGCCGCGCCGGAGGCCAGCAGCTCCCGGGCCACCTCGAGGTGGCGGTCGAAGCGGGCCGACTGGAAGTACGGGCCCTCGTCCCAGTCGAGCCCCAGCCAGCGCAGGGTGGTCTGGATGCCCTCGCTCCAGTCCTGCCTCGACCGCTCGACGTCGGTGTCCTCGATGCGGAGCACGAACGTCCCGCCGGTGTGGCGGGCGTAGAGCCAGTTGAACAGCGCCGTGCGGGCGCCGCCGACGTGGAGGAAGCCGGTCGGGGACGGCGCGAACCGGACCCGGACCGAAGAACCCGAAGTCACGCCGGCTTTTCGAGGCCGAGCAGGTGCCGCCACTCCGCCATGCGGGCCCGGATGTCGTCGATCCGGTGACGCACCACCCATTCGGGGATGGCTTCGATGAGGCCGACGCGCCGGGCGTAGTCATGGGCGACGTTGACCACGGCCAGGCGCCGCCACTCGACCAGGTCGGCGGGCGGGTCGCCCAGCCAGCCGAACAGGGTGAGGCCGAGTTCGACGTCGGCCTGGATCGGGGCGCGCCCGAGGAGCCCACCGCGCCGCATGGCGAACTGGGCTCCGAGCGCCTCGGCATCGTGAACGGTCTCGGGGAACACGGCGGTGATCTGATCGTGGAACCGCTCGGCCAGCGTGAGGGCGTAGCCGCTGTCGGGCCCGGGTGTGCCGAAGAGCCGGCCCTTCCGTCCGAACGGCTCGCCCGGGTTCAGGTCGCCCGGCCGCACGGCCTTCCAGCCCACCGCCGGCGGGATGGCCACCGAACGGCGCGGCGCATCCTCCGGCCGGGTGGGGACGTACGGATCGACTGCCATATGACTGCGAAACCTACCCGGCCGACGGCTCCTCAGACGCTTCGGACGATTCGGCGGCCAGCAGGCCGTGGACGATGGAGTCCGACAGGGCCTGCCATGACGCCTCGATGATGTTCTCCGAGACACCGATCGTGCTCCACGACCGTTCCTCGTCGGCCGAGTCGAGCAGCACCCGGGTGACGGCGCCCGTCCCCTTGTGGGTGTCGAGGACCCGGACCTTGTAGTCGGTCAGGTGGATGCCGGCCAGCGCCGGATGGGCCTGCCCGATGGCCTGGCGCAGCGCCTGGTCGAGGGCGTTGACCGGGCCGTTGCCCTCGGCGGTGGCGATGATCCGCTCGCCCTTGGCCTCCAGCTTGATCGTCGCCTCGGTGGTGACGGCGCCGTCGGCCCGCTTCTCCACGATCACCCGGAAGCTCTCCAGGGTGAAGAAGTCCTGCTCCCAGCCGGCGGCCGTGCGGAGCAGCAGTTCGAAGGAGGCGTCGGCCACCTCGAAGTGGTAGCCAGCGTGCTCCAGCGTCTTCAGCTGCTCGAGGACGTCGGTCACCTTGGCGTCGGACAGCTCGAGCCCGAGATCGCGGGCCCGCATGGCCACCGTCGACCGGCCGGCCATCTCCGAGACCACGAAGCGGGTCAGGTTCCCGATGGCGTCGGGTGTCACGTGCTCGTAGGCGTCGCGGGCCCGGGAGATGGCGCTCGTGTGCAGCCCCGCCTTGTGGGCGAAGGCGCTCTGGCCGACGTAGGGCGACTGCGGGTCGAGCGTCAGGTTCACCAGCTCGGCGATGTGGTGCGAGACCGGCGTCAGCAGCGCCAGCCGGTCGCGGGGCACCGTCTCGATGCCCATCTTCAACGTGAGGTTCGGGATGATCGACGTCAGGTTGGCGTTGCCCGTCCGCTCGCCGTAGCCGTTGATACAGCCCTGGATCTGCACGCAGCCCTGCCGCACGGCGGCCAGCGCGTTGGCCACCGCGCAGCCGGTGTCGTTGTGGAAGTGGGCGCCGAGGGCGGCGTCGGGGAGCGCGGCCCGGACCTCGGCCACGGTCTGTTCCACGGCGTGGGGCAGCGTGCCGCCGTTGGTGTCGCACAGCACGAGGCGGGTGGCGCCGGCCTCGTGGGCCGCCCGCAGCACCCGGAGGGCGAACCCGGGGTTGTTGCGGTAGCCGTCGAAGAAGTGCTCGGCGTCGAGGAACACCTCGACGCCGGCGTTGCGGAGGAACTCCACCGAGTCGCTGACCATGGCGACGGCCTCGTCGAGGGTGGTCCGCAGCGCCTCGGTCACGTGGTAGTCCCACGACTTGGCCACGATGCAGGCCACCGGCGTCCCGGCCTTGACCAGATTGCGCAGGACCTCGTCCTCGTCGGCCTTCACACCGGCCCGGCGGGTGGAGCCGAAGGCCACCAGCTGCGACCGTTCGAGGTGCAGCTCGGCCGGCGCCCGCTCGAAGAACTCGGCGTCCTTGGGATTGGCGCCGGGCCAGCCGCCCTCGATGTAGTCGACGCCGAGGTGGTCGAGCTGCTCCGCCACCTTGAGCTTGTCGGCGACCGTGAGCGAGATCCCCTCCCGCTGCGACCCGTCGCGCAGGGTCGTGTCGTAGATCTCGACCCGCTGCGGCCAGCTGGGCTCCCTAAGAACTTCGGACATGTTCAAGCCATCCCTTGTACGTCTCGACCTCGCCCCGGATGGTGGCGAAGTACATCTCCTGGATCTTGCGGGTCACCTCACCCGGCTCCCCGATCACCCGGTCGTCGACCGCCCGGATCGGCACGACCTCGGCGGCGGTCCCGGTCAGGAACGCCTCGTCGGCGATGTAGAGGTCGCTGCGGAGGATGTTCTCCTCGACCACCTCATACCCGAGGTCGCGGGCGATCACCATGATCGAGTCGCGGGTGATGCCGTCGAGCGCCCCCGCCGACAGCGGGGGCGTCGTAATTCGCCCCCCCTTGACCAGGAACAGGTTCTCGCCGGTGCACTCCGACACGTGGCCCTGCGTGTTCAGGAGGATGGCCTCGTCGTAACCGGCCTTGAGGGCCTCGACCTTGGCCAGACTGGAGTTGACGTACAGGCCGGTGACCTTGGCCGCCGGCGGGATCATGTTCGGGTCCTCCCGGCGCCAGGAGGAGATCTTGCACCGCACGCCGTGCTTGATGCCCTCCTCGCCGAGGTAGGTGCCCCACGGCCAGACGGCGATCGAGACGTTGACCGTGCACGGCAGGGGGTTGAGGCCCATCTCGCCGTAGCCCAGATAGATGAGCGGCCGGATGTAGCAGGCGTCGACGTTGTTGACCCGGACGGTCTCCTTGGTCGCCTCGACCAGCTGCTCGACCGAGTACGGACACTCGATCATCAGCATCTTGGCCGAGAGGAGCAGCCGGCGGATGTGGTCCGTCAGCCGGAAGACCGCCGGGCCGTTGGCCGTGTGGTACGCCCGGATGCCCTCGAAGACGCCGGAGCCGTAGTGCAACGTGTGGGTCAGGACGTGGATCCTGGCGTCGTCCCAGTCGACGAGCTCGCCGTCCATCCAAATCTTGTCGACCTTCTGAATGGGCATACCGCTACGCCTCCTGAGCGATGTGCTCGGCGACCAGATCGCCGACCTCTCCCGTCGAGTGTCCCATCGTGGCGGCCGTTGTGCCGCCCAGCTTGGAGAGTACGGCCCCGACGGCCCGTTCCATGCGATCGGCGGCCGTCGCCTCGCCGAGGAAGCGGGCCAGCATCGCCACTGACAGCACCGCCGCCAGCGGGTTGGCCCGGCCGGTGCCGGCGATGTCGGGGGCCGAGCCGTGGACCGGTTCGAAGACACTCGGCCGCTCCCGGGGCGGATTGAGGTTGCCGGAGGCGGCGAGGCCCATGCCGCCGGCGATACCCGCTCCGAGGTCGGTCAGGATGTCGCCGAAGAGGTTGTCGGTCACCACGACGTCGAAGCGCTCCGGGCTTTCGACCATATAGAGGCAGGCGGCGTCGACGTGGACGTAGCCGGTGGACACGTCGGGGTACTCCCCCGCCACCTCGTTGAAGGCCCGCTGCCACAGGTCGCCGGCGAACGTCAGGACGTTGGTCTTGTGGCACAGCGTCAGGTGCTTCCGGGCCCGGGTGCGGGCCAGGTCGAAGGCGTAGCGCAGGCAGCGCTCGGCGCCGAGGCGGGTGTTGACCGAACCCTGCGTGGCGATCTCGTTGGGCGTGCCCTTGCGGAGGAAGCCGCCCTCGCCGGCGTAGGCGCCCTCGGTGTTCTCCCGGATGACCACCATGTCGATGTCGTCGGGGCCCTTCCCGGCCAGCGGCGTCGGGGCGCCGGGGAGGAGGCGGACGGGGCGCAGGTTGACGTAGAGGTCGAACTCGAAGCGCAGCCGCAGAAGCAATCCCCGCTCGAGGACGCCGGGCGGGACCTCGGGGGTACCGACCGCGCCGAGGAGGATGGCGTCGAGGCCGGCGAGCTCGGCGAGGACGGAGTCGGGCAGCACCTCACCCGTCCGCAGGTAGCGGGCGCCACCGAGGTCGTACTCGACGGCGTCGACCGCGACCCCGGCCGCGTCGAGCGCCTTGCGGGCCTCGGCGATGACCTCGGGCCCGATCCCGTCACCCGGGAGGATGCCGATCTTGTGGGTCAAGGGTTCTTTCTCCTAATGAAAAACCGCCCACCGAGGTGGACGGTCAGAGGCGAACGCCGGCGGGGGCGGCGTTCGCTACGTAATGACGATGACGACGAACTGCAGTGACATAGTTGAACTCAGGGTCGCAGCCGGAACGCCGGAATGTCAAGGCGAGCCAATGCGGACACTTTGCGTGAAGCTCGTCCTACGGTTGGCGCGAATCGCCACAAAACTGAAAAATCGGCGCGAATAGGCACGAGTGCCAGAAAGTCGTACAATATGGATTGCTTGGGAGCCGACCCTTCGGGTTCGGAGCTCCTGGCTGGGGAAGCAAGGGAGTGGCCGGCACTGCCGGTCGAGGCTGGGGAGCCTTGTATTTGCGCTGCGTGCGGCTGGGGAGCCATGCAGTGACCACATCACGGTCTGCCCTCGCGCCTTCGACCCGCGTGCCTGCCGCTCCATCGGGACGGAGAGAGGTACGCCGATGATGCGGACGAGGCTCATGCAGGGTGTGCTCGGGTTCACGGCACTGGCCCTGCTCGTGGGGAGCTTCAAGGTCATGCAGTCGAAGCCGAAGCCGCCGCCGCCGACCACGGTGACGGTGAGCCGGGGCGTCGTGCTGGCCAGTGTCAACGCCACCGGCAACGTCACCGTGGCCGACCAGCTGGCGCTGGACTTCCCCGTCGGCGGCAAGGTCGTCGACATCTACGTGAAGGAAGGCCAGCGGGTGGTTGCGGGACAGCCCCTGGCCTCCATCGATGACGCTCCGGCCCGGGCCAAGGTCGACCAGGCCCGGGCCGACCTGCAGGCGGCCCAGGACCGGGTTCGCCAGCTGCTCGAAGGGTCGACGACCAACGAGCAGTTGCAGAACAACGCCGCCATCGACGCCGCCCGGGCCGACCTGGCCAAGGCCAACGACGCGGTGGACCGGGCCGAGGCCACCCTCAGGACCGGCAGCGCCGCCCGGCAGAACGCCGTGAACGACGCCCGGCGCAACCTCGACAACGCCAAGGCGGCCGCCGCCCAGCGCCTCCGGGACCTGCAGCTCGACATCGACCAGATCCAGCAGCGGCTCGACGAGCACACCGCCCAGCTCGAGACCCACCAGGCGAAGTACGAGTTCGACCTCCAGCAGGCCGAGAGCGCCCGGGCCGCCGAGCTGGAGACGCTGCGGCGCATCGACACGCAGCGGGCGATCCTGGCCGACATCGAGGCCCGCATGCGGGACAAGGGCTGCAACACCAGCGGCCAGCCGGCCCGGGGCGGGGGGCAGGTGACCAGCACCACCGTCAGTGGGGGCCGGACGGCGTCGACCAAGGCCAAGGCCAGCGCCGCCAACCCCCTCACGTTCCAGGCCGCCGACAAGAAGGGCAGCGGGAAGAGCGACAAGGAAAAGGAGTGCCAGCGGCTGGCCGACCAGCACGCCCAGGTGGAGCTCGACCTCCGCCACGACGAGGACCAGCTCGGCGTGATCCGCCAGGACCGCAACCGCTACGAGGGCTACGTCCGGGACGACGCCGAGCAGCTGATCCAGGACCGCCAGACCGTCGAGCAGGACCGGCGGGATCTCAACGACGCCAAGAACGCCCTCCGGCTGGGCCAGATCGACGAGCAGAAGCGGATCAACGACGCCGACCAGGCGCTGACCACCACCCTCGACGACCAGCGGACGGGCGACCTCGCCGACCAGCAGGCGGTGGGGGCGGCTCGCAACGACGTCGACGCCGCCGAAGCCGTGGTCGCCCAGCAGGTGGCGGCCAAGGCGGTGCAGGAGGAGCGGCCGAAGAACAACGCCGAGGTGGCGGCCGCCCAGGCCGATGTCGACGCCAAGCAGGCCGTGCTCGAGGACTTCCAGCGTCAGCTCGACGAGACGACGCTGGTCGCCCCGACCGACGGGACGGTCGCCGTCATCGGCGGGCGTATCGGTGAAGAGGTTCCCGGTGGCGGCTCGAACCGGGGTGGGTTCGACGCCAGCGCCCTCAGCCGGCCGCCCAACGCCCAGGCTCCGGGGTCGGTTTCCACCCGGGCCGGTGGTTTCGTGACCCTGACCGACCTCGGGACCAACGAGGTGCGGGCCCGGTTCAGCGAAGCCGACACGGCCAAGATCAAGCCCGGTCAGGCGGCCAAGGTCGAGTTCGAATCCCTGGGCCAGCAGCTGTCGGCCCGGGTGGTCCGCATCGACCCCATTGAGACCGTCGTTGCGAACGTCGTCACTTACACTGTGACGCTGTTGCTGGACAAGAAGCTGGAGGAACTGAAGCCCGGTATGACGGGGAACGTCGACGTGATCATCGCCCAGAAGCAGAACGTCCTGCGGCTGCCGGTCACGGCCATCAACCCCCGCAACGGCCGGGCCACCGTCCAGGTGGTCGGGCCCGACGAGAAGCTGGAGACCCGCCAGGTGACCACCGGCCTCAAGGGTGATGACGACATCGAGATCACCAGCGGTCTGAACGAGGGCGACCGGGTCGTCGTCACGGCCGGCGCCGGCGGCGGCGGGCGTCCGCAGGCCGGATAGGGAGGGGCGGAGCCGAATGCCGGCCATCGACACCGAGTTCCCCGTCCTGCTCCTGAACGACGTCCACAAGGTGTACAACCCGGGGTCGCCGCTGCAGGTGCACGTCCTCAAGGGGATCTCGCTGGCCGTCGAGCGGGGCGACTACGTGGCCATCATGGGGCACTCCGGCAGCGGCAAGAGCACGATGCTGAACATCCTGGGTTGCCTGGACATCCCCACGTCGGGGACGTACATGATCGACGGCGTCGACGTCGGCTCCCTCTCGGAAGGTCAGTTGGCCGACGTCCGCAACCAGTACCTGGGCTTCGTGTTCCAGAGCTTCAACCTGGTGCGCCGCACCAGCGCCCTGGCCAACGTGGAGCTTCCGCTGGTCTACGCCGGCGTGCCCCGGGCCGAGCGCCGGCGGCGGGCCCAGACCGCCCTCGAGCTCGTCGGCCTCGGGGACAGGATGGGCCACATGCCGAGCGAGCTGTCCGGTGGTCAGCAGCAGCGGGTGGCCATCGCCCGGGCCATCGCCACCGGGCCGTCGATCATCCTGGCCGACGAGCCGACCGGAAACCTCGACTCCCACTCCACGGAGGAGGTTCTCCAGATCTTCGGGCGGCTCAACGCCGCCGGGCGGACGATCGTGCTCATCACCCACGAGGACGACGTGTCCGCCCACGCCAAACGGGTCGTCATCCTGGAGGACGGGCGCATCGGCAACGACTACCGCAACGCGCCGGTGCAGGGTGACCCGCCGGGCCTGATCGACCTGGCGGCGCTGGAGGAGAGCACCGAGGTCTCGGTGGCGGAGGAGGGAAGCTCCTCCGAGGCTGTTGTGCCGTGACGCTGGACAGCCTGCGCGTGGCCTTGAGAGGCATCCTGGCCAACCGCATGCGGTCGGCGCTGACCATGTTGGGCATTCTCATCGGGACGGCGGCCGTGATCCTGTTGGTGGCGGTGGGGACGGGCATCTCCAATCAGGTGCAGGTCCAGATCCGCAACCTGGGCACGAACGCCATCTACATCCTTCCGGAGCGCAACTCCGGCGGGCAGAACCGGGGTGGGACGAACGCCCGCCGCATCCGGCTGACCAAGGCTGACGTCAAGGCCCTGCAGGACAAGACTCGGGCTCCGAGCCTCGACCTCGTGGCTCCCACCGTCGGTTCGAGCGGCACCGTGACGTGGAACGGGACGACCTACGCCCTCCAGAACTTCGTCGGCGGATCGCCGGAGTTCGGGGAGATCCGCAACACGCCGGTCGAGCGGGGCCGGTTCCTCACCGAGGAGGACGTCGCCTCCCACGCCAAGGTGGCGGTCATCGGCCACACCGTGGTCGACAAGCTCTTCGGGCCGGGCGTCGACCCCGTCGGCGAGCAGGTGGAGTTCAACGGCGTCCGGTTCCGGATCGTGGGTCTGCAGGTCAAGAAGGGGTCGAACGGGTTCCAGGATCAGGACGACTTCATGTTCGCCCCGATCACGACGGTGATCGACAACATCGTGGGGAACGTCGACTCCTACACGATCATCGGCGCCCGGGCGGTGAACAAGGACGTGATCCCCCAGGCGATGGCCGAGATCAACAAGGTCCTGCGGGAGACACACAACCTGAGACCCACCGATCCGCCGGACTTCATCGTCTTCAATGCCGCCTCGCTCCTGGAGGCGGGGAAGGCGGCCGCCAAACAGTTCCAGCTGCTGCTCGGGGTGGTGGCGGCCATCTCGCTGCTGATCGGCGGGATCGGCGTCATGAACATCATGCTGGTCACCGTCACCGAACGAACCCGGGAGATCGGCATCCGTAAAGCTCTCGGCGCGCAACGCAGCGACATCGTCACGCAGTTCCTGTCCGAGGCCATGCTCCTGGCCAGCCTCGGCGGTCTCATCGGGGTCGGCCTCGGCGTCGGCCTCGGCTCGCTCGAGAGCGCCACCATGCAACCGGTCGTCTCACCAGGGTCGGTGGTGATGTCGTTCGGCGTGTCCGTCCTCATCGGGATCTTCTTCGGCGCCTATCCCGCCAGCCGAGCCGCGGCGCTGACACCGATGGAAGCCCTCCGTTACGAGTAACCCGTCCTCATCGACTTCGGAGACACCAATGGAGACCACGCACATGGGACCGGCCGGGACACCGGCCGGCACACCCGCCGGATCGGCAGCCGCCAAGTCGTTCGATCTCGACGCCATGGGGCTCGGGCCGCCGACGAAGGTGCGCCGGCGGGGGAAGATCGACAAGTGGACGCGGATCCTCGGCGTCGCCGTGGTGCTGCTGCTGGTCTTCAACCTCGGGGTGCGGTTGGGTCACGCCTCGAAGAAGACGTCGCCACCGGCGGCGGGGGCGGGAGCGGGTGCAGCGGGAGCCGGAGCGGGAGCCGGCGCGCCGTCCGGGCGCGGCGGAGCAGGGGGTGCCGGTGGAGCTGCGGGAGCGGGAGCGGCCAAGCCGGCGGCCACCGGGACGGTGAAGGTGGTCGACGGCAACACCATCTACGTCAGCCAGCCCGACGGCACGACGAAGAAGGTCCAGGCCAACGACTCCACGCGCTTCACCCGGACGGTGCCGGCCGAGCTGCGCGACGTGCAGCCCGGCGACCGCGTCACCGTCGAAGGGCCGGCCGGTCCCGACGGCACGATCAACGCCGTCCGGGTCGAAGGCCAGGCCAGCACGCTACAGCAGGGGTGAGAGCCTGGAGGTAGCCTCCGGGACCGATGGAAGAGACACACCTTTCCCCGCAGGCTCACCAGCGGTTGGTCGAGGAGCTCGACTACCGCTCCGGGGCCCGCCGGCGCGAGATCTCCGAATGGATCGAGCGCGCCCGCGAGCACGGTGACATCCGCGAGAACGCCGACTACGACGCGGCGAAGACCGAGCAGGGCCACAACGAAGCCCGCGTCCGCCAGCTCGAGGCGATCCTGAAGTCGGCCGTCGTGGTCGAATCGACCGACACCGACAAGGTCGTGGCCGGCACGGTCGTCGAGGTGATGATGGAAGGCGACGACGAGACGTCGACGTACCTCGTCGGCTCGATCGAGGAGAAGGGCCGGGGCTACGACGTGATCTCCCCGGGATCACCGCTCGGGAAGGCGCTGCTGGGCCACGCCCCCGGTGAGAAGGTGATCTACGAGGCGCCCGGTGGGCGGTTCGAAGTGGAGATCCTGGCCGTCCGGCCGGCCGACTAGGGGCCTCAGGACGGGATCTGGCCCCGGGAGCGGAGCTCGTTGCGCACCACGCGGGCGAGGGCGCCCGGATCATCACCCCGCTCGAGGGCGGCGGTGACCGTCTCCGCCAGGTCGGCGGGCAGCGTGGCGGTCAGCTCCCGGAGGAACTCGACGAGTTCCTGATCGGAGAGCGGCGGGAAGGCGGCACCGCCGGCCCGGGGACGGGGAGGCTTACGAGGCACGCCGTTCATTGTGGCGGACGCGCCGCCGAGCGCGGCTCCGGCGTGGGCCCGCAGGGTGCCCACGCCGGAGCGTGACTGCTGTCGGTTGGCTGGTCGTTACTGCACCGGCGCCGTGGCCTCGAGGGCGGCCACCGAGGTGATCGGCTTGGCCGGCGGGTTCCCACCCATCGAGCCGGAGAACGGCTGGTTGGAGAAGTTGAAGATGCCGCCGTCCTCGGCGACCATCAGGTAGCCGTCGCCGTAGCGGACCATCCCGGTGACGGGCTTGTTGAGCTTGACGGAACCGAGCGAGCCCTTGAAGGGAGCCTCGAAGGCGAAGATGCCGCCGTCCGACGCCACCAGCCAGTAGCCCGAGCCGTCGGCGTCGGGAACCAGCGACTGCACCGGCTTGTTCAGCTTGACGTTGCCCATGGAGCCCTTGAAGACGGCGTCGCCGAAGCTGAAGATCCCGCCGTCGGAGGCGACCATGTAGTAGCCCTTGCCGGACGCCGTGGGGATGGAATCGAGCACCGGGCCGTTGAGCTTCGTCCGGCTCATGTCGCCGTAGAACACGGCGTCACCGAACGGGATCACCTGGCCGAGGCTGGTGAAGATCCAGTAGCCCTTGCCGGTCTTGGTGGCCGACAGGCTGGTGACCACCTCGCCGGTGCTGATCTTCGAACTGCGGTCGAGGGCGGGCAGGGTCATGGCGTCGCCGCGGGCGTACACGTTGCCGAGGTCGTCGATGATCCAGTATCCGTTGCCCGAGGGGGTCGGCTCGAGGTCGACGGCCTGGGCGCCGGCGGGGAGGTTGACGTCACCGAAGCTCTTGGCGTCGCCGAAGGTGAAGACCCGACCGTCGGCCCCGACCATCCAGTAACCCGGCTTGCCCGGCACCTGGATGGGCGCCGTCGTCGTGGTGGTCGCCTGCTGGGGAGCGGTGGTGACGGTGGTGGGAACCGGCGCCTCCATGTCGGCGATCAGTTCCATCGGGACCAGCTTGTAGTTCGGGTCCTCGTTGCCCGCACCGTTGACACCGGGCCGGTTGGTGGTGTCCTGACAGACGAACATGCCCTGGGCGAACCCGGCGGCCAGGTTGGCGCCGGCGGCGGCGTCGATGCCATCGCTCTCGTGGCAGTTGTCGGCGTTGGCGCCGGCCGAGACCTTGAACGTGCGGATGAAGGCGTTTCCGGCGGCCCGGTCGTAGACGTTGAACGTGGCGTCGGTGGCGGCCGGAGCGGCGGAGTCGAACGTCGACGCCAGCAGGTAGCCGGTGTCGGCGCCGGTCCGGACGATGGCCAGACCCTTCGTCGTGTTCATCAGGTGCCCGTCCGGAGCGGGCTTGTCGATGAGGGTGCCGGTGGTCGGGTCGGTCGGCTCGGCGCCGAACTTCCAGATGCCGGCGGCCTTCTCGGAGACGTAGAGCGTCTTGGACTCGTCGTCGACGACGCAGCCGTTCACGGTCGGGGTCTGGGTGCCGACGACGGTGGTGGCGATGTCCCAGGCGCCGGTCTGGGCACCGCTGTAGCCCCGGACGACCGAGACGTCGATCTTGCCGGCCGCCTCCGTGAGCTCGAGCTGCTGCGTGTTGCCGTTGTTGGCCATCACGAAGGCGTAGAACTTGCCCGAGACGGGGCTCTTGTACATGCAGACCCGGCTCACGGAACCCTGGTGCTTGGGCAGGTCGGTGATTCCACCCGGAGTGGAGCTGACGTCGGTCAACGCCCGGGTCTCGTGGTTGATCGCGTAGAAGCGCACGATCCCGTTGCCGACGGCGGCCGCCAGCGAGACCGGCGAACCGCCGAGGGAGAAGCCGTCGCGGGTGTCGACGCTGGTGAAGTCCTCGGCCGCGGCGGCGGTGCCGGCCTCGAGGACCTTCCCGTCCAGGCCGTAGGTGGACAGCCGGTTGTCGTTGGCGCCGATGATCATCGACTTCGTCGGGTCGGTGGGGTTGATCCACAGCGCGGGATCGGTGGCCTTGGCACCGGTGATGGTTTCGGTCTCGACCGGAGCGGGGGCGATGTCACTGGTGGGCTGGGCGGCGTTGGCGGAGGTGAAGAAAGGGGCGGCCGCCACCACGAGCGTGAGCCCGAGTGCGGCGCCGGCGAGTCGGCGGGAGGTCGCCGGGTTCTTCTGGGAGCGGGGGGTGCCGGACATGGTGGTTCTGTTCTCCTCCTGGGGAGGCGGGGCGCACGCGGGGGGATTCGTGCGGGTTCTTCTGCAGTCGCCATTCGCCGTCTGACCTGGGACACCTCGTCGCGCCGACGGCTCCCAACAGAGGTTGAGGCCCAGTCGTGCAGTTCGCACCCCCAGGGGACCCCTAGGGGTTCGTCAACTCCGAGTTGACGGCATCGCTTGCGTCAACCTAAGGTTGACGGATGACACCGGCACCGACACTGCAGGAGCTGATCGAAACGGTGGAGCGCGACGCTCCCAGTACCGACCTCCTGGATCTGCTGTCGACGGCGTCGTCGACGGTGGCCCAGCTCGAGGAGGTCGGCGACGCCGTCCTCGGTCATTTCGTCGACCGCTGCCGCCGCAACGGCCATTCGTGGACCGAGATCAGCCACGCGCTGGGCGTCAGCAAACAAGCGGCCCACAAGCGTTTCTCGTTCCCCGCCCCCACCCTGGAGCGCTTCACGCCCCGAGCCCGGGGGGCGGTCAACGCCGCCGGCCAGGCCGCCCGGGCGCTGGGGCACAACTACGTGGGAACCGAGCACGTGCTCCTCGGCCTCTTCACCGAGCCGCAGGGCCTGGCCGCCCTGGCCCTGGCCGAGGCGGGCGTCGACCGGGCGGCGGTGGAGGCCAAGGTGCTCGAGGCCGTCCCTCGGGCGAGCGAACCGCTGCTCGACAACCCGCCCTACATCCCGCAGGCGTCGTTGGCCCTGCAGGGGGCGCTGGGCGAAGCCCTCCGTCTCGGGCACAACTACATCGGGACCGAGCACATCCTCCTGGGCCTGGTCCGTGAACCCGACACGCCGGCCGTCCGGATCCTGGGCGAGCTCGGCGTCAGCTCAGAGTGGCTCCGGGCTCGGCTCGTCGAGATGGTCAACGCCCTGGCCGAGGAGCGGCGCAAGGCTCAGCGGTGAGCCTTCCAGTAGCGCTCCTCCGCTGTCCTCCTGCGCTCGGCGCTAGCTGACGACGAGCTGCGCGTCCTTGTGGGTCGGGTGGATGTGGCAATAGACCCGGAACGTGCCGGCCTTGTCGGCCTTGAACTTCACGGTCGTGGTCTTGCCCTGGTCGATCGTCTCCTTGACGTTGAACTCGTCAATGCTGAACCCGTGGGGCTTGTCCTTGGCCGTGTTGGTGACCTCGATCTCGACCGTGTCGCCCTCCTCCGCCGTCAGCCGGGCCGGAGTGATGGCGTTGGCCCCACCCTCGACCGGGCCGTCGTCGGCCTTCAGGCGATGGGTCGTCTCGTCGCCGCACCCGGCCACCAGGGTCGCGGCGGCCAGGGCCAACGATGCCAGCGCGACGGTACGGCGTCTGCTCCTCATGTCTCCCCCTTGTCAGGCCGGGCCGTCCGGCTCGTGGACCGGCCCCGGAGTCTGCGAAGTCGTCCCCGCAGACAGTAGGACAGGTCAGGTCGTGAGCGCGGTACCGGCCGGAAGGCCGGCGATCGGTACCATGCCGGCCGTGCGGGACTCGGTGACCCTCCACATGAAGGCCAGGCCGGAGGAGATCTGGCCGCTCGTCAGCGACGTGGTGACGAACGCCCAGCGGTTCGCGGCCGAGACGTTCGACGCCGAGTGGCTCGACGGCGCCACCGGGCCGGCGGTCGGCGTCCGCTTCCGGGGCCACGTGAAGCGCAACGGCTGGGGGCCGACGTACTGGTCGGAATGCGTCATCGACACCTGCGAGCCCGGGCGGGAGTTCGCCTTCTCCGCCTGCGTCGCCGGCCGGCCTCTGAACCGGTGGCGTTACGTGCTGGAGCCCAACGGTGATGGCACCGACGTGATCGAGTCCTTCGAGCTCCAGCGGATCTGGCCGCTCCGTCTCTACTGGGCCCTGCTCGGCCGGGCCCGCAACAAGACCAACGTCGAGAACATGCGGACGACGCTGGAGCGGATCAAGGCGGCGGTCGAAGCCGGCTGAGCGCCCGACCGCCGGCGGAACTCATCGGTCGCCGGTGGAGATGCCTCCGGGCCCGCAACTGCTCCGCGGGTCGTCCTCGTAGCCGGGAGCGAGCGGCTCCTCGTGGCGGGCGGCGCAGGCGATCTCCCACGGCAGCGGCCAGGGGTTGGGAAGGCAGCCGTTGAGCTCGCTGCTCTGTTGGGCCATCACCGGCGCCGGCTGTCCCCGCCGGGGGCACTGGACCCTGGGGTGGTGCTGGCCGAGCAGATGGCCGACCTCGTGGTTCACGAGCATGCGGCGATAGGTGTCCAGGTCGCCCGTCCACTTGGGGCTGGCGTTGCGCCAGCGGTCGGCGTTGAGCGCCACCACCGGCCCGTTCTGACAGCTGAACCGCCCGCCGACGTCGTACGGGCGGCACAGCTGGTCGACCTCCGGCCCTTCGGCCAGTACGACGCGGTACGGCGCATCATCCCGGAAGACGAAGGCGAACCCCGCCTGCTGCCAGCCTCTGGAATCGGTGAGCGTCTCCCGCACGATGGCCGCGAACCCGACGCCGGCGTCGTCCGTCGTCCGGGCCTCGATGGCGAGGTCGATTTGCACCGGTTGACGGGTTGAAGCCGGCGGCGAAACCGGACTGGGCCTGGTCGGTGCGGAGGTGGCCGGCGCGGATCGTCGCGACGGTGGTACCGGTGCGGACGGGGCGGGCGCAGATGCCGACGGCGGCGATGCCGGTGCGGACGGGGCCGGCGCAGTTGGCGGCGGCGACACCAATGCCGACGGGGCCGGCGCCGAGGGTGGCGGCGCCGACGCTTCACCCCTGGTGGGCGAGCCTTCTTCGGCCGTCGTCAACCCGCAGGCGGTGGCGAGCAGCACGGCCCATCCCACCCGGTATCCCATCCGACGCACACCTCAATGCTGGCCCACCCGGGCCGCAACCGTCGACAGCGGGCGACGGTCAGCCCTGCGCGATCCGCACGAGGTTGCCGGAGGGGTCGCGGAAGGCGCAGTCGCGGGCGCCCCAGGGCTGGGAGGTCGGCTCCTGGAGCACCTCGCCGGCGCCCGACGCCCGGACCTTTTCGAACGTGGTGTCGAGGTCGTCGGTCCGGAAGATCGCCGCCTGCAGGGAGCCCTGCATCACGAGCGACAGGAGGGCGTCGCCCTCGGCCTGCGAACGACCGCCGTGCGGCTGGAACAGGACGATGTCGACGTCCTGGCCCGGGGCGCCGACGGTGACCCAGCGGAAGCCGCCGGACGCGACGTCGTTGCGGACCTCGAGGCCGAGCGCGTCGCGGTAGAAGCCGAGCGCGGCGTCGGGGTCGTGGACGGGAATGAACATTGTGGAGACGGTGACTGTCATGCGGCGATCGTACGGGTGCTGACCCGGCGTGTGCTTCTCCGATCCTGCTCGTTGAGGCGCGCCGCGCTCAGCCTGTCTCCCTGGCCCGCCGCGGTCGCGTGGCGACCATGCTCACGCACGCCGGCAGGGTCTCGAGATCGCCGTGATCGCGGGCTCGGTACTGCGACGGCGTTTCGCCGACGATCTCGGTGAAGCGGGAGCTGAACGAGCCGAGCGACGTACAGCCGACGGCCATGCAGGTGTCGGTGACCGACATCCCCTGACGCAGCAGCGCCTTGGCCCGTTCGATGCGGCGGGTCATGAGGTACGAATAGGGCGTTTCGCCATATGCCGCCCGGAACTTGCGCGAGAAGTGCGCCGGAGACATGAGCGCGGCACGGGCCATGGCCGGGACATCGAGCGGTTGCGCGTAGTCGCGGTCCATGAGGTCGCGCGCCCGCCGCAGGTGCACGAGGTCGGCGAAGTCCTCCGGCATCATGCCGACGATGTTATGTGCCGGTGGCGCGTGTCGAGCTTTTGCGGAGATTCTGTCGGGAACGGGGACCAGGCGCGGCGTCCACCGAATCCCAGTCGGCATGAAGCACATCCCCGTTCTCGCACTTGTTCTGGGAGTCCTCATCGGTGGCCTCTGGGTCCGCTCGGGACTGCCCGACTGCTCCCACGTCTACAAGGGTGAAGGCCGCTACTCCCAGGTCTGCAGGGAGACGCTGCCGTGACCCTCGCCCAGAAGACACTCACCGCGGCCGCCCTCCTGCTGGGCGTCCTGACCGGCGGTGTCTGCACCCACGCCGCCTACTGGATGGACGCCTGCGTCGCCGGTGAATCCGGCGGTTACGGCGCCTCCCCCGACTGGGTCAACCGCTGCCGAAAATAAGCCCTGGTGCAACCCTTGCGGTCGCGTCGGACGGACATGGTGTTCCGGCCCGACTGGCCCACCGCCGCCTCGGCGGCGACTCACGGTAAGGCCGCCCGTCCGCCGCCGAAATTCGGAGGCGGACGGGCGGCCGGGCGTG
>JBFLYK010000007.1:79571-169509 GCA_040756995.1 Actinomycetota bacterium
CCCCCCGGCGCCCCCCCACTGACCGCCCGCCCCCCCCCCCCGCATTTGAGGCGGCGGCGGGGCGGCCGGTCGTGGGCGGTCGGAATAGATCAATGCGTGTGCGGCAGGTCGGCACCGCCGGTGCTGTCGCCGGTGCCGGCGCTGGCGGCCGGGAACTTGTCGGGGAACTGCTTGGCGATGGCGCCGGCCAGGGTGGTGGCCAGCATCGGCATGTGGCCCGCCGCCACCCGCAGCTTCTCGAAGCCGGTGCCGTCACCGGCCACGACGCCGTCGATCGCCGCGAAGGTGGCCGTCACGTGCGGGATGAGCGCCTCGGCCACCGCGTCCTTCGGCAGGTTCGGGTTCACCGAGTTGAGCAGAGCGCCGAAGTCGACCCGGTAGCCGTCGAGGTCCGCCCTGGCCTTGTTGGCCTTGGCGGCATCGTTGGTCAGCTTGCCCAGCGTGTAGTCGACAAAGAACCCGATGTGCTTGCGCCACGAGGCGAGGAACACGTCCTTCGTGCCGGGGTAGATGGAGTTCACGGCGTCGGCCAGGCCAACCGAGTTCTTGTCGAGGGCGTCGGCCGCCGCCTTGAACGTGGCCGAGTTCGGGTCCTTGGTGATCGCCGCCATGTTGACCGCAATGCCGGCCAGGTACTCGTGCTCCTGGAGAGCGGCGGTCAGCGCGGCCAGCAGGCCGGAGGCTGCCGAGTCGGAGTCACCTCCGAACTTGGCCGGGTACTGCTTGGCGATGGCCCCGGCCAGGGTCGTGGCCAGCATCGGCATGTGCCCGGCAGCCACCCGCAACTTCTCGAAGCCGGTGCCGTCACCGGCGACGACCCCGTCGATGGCGGCGAACGTCGCCGTCACGTGGGGAACCAGCGCCTCGGCCACCGCCTCCTTGGTCAGGTTCGGGTTGGCCGACGCCAGGAAGGCGCCGAAGTCGACCCGGTAGCCGTCGAGGTCGGCCCTGGCCTTGGTCGCCTTGACGACATCGTTGGTCAGCTTGCCGACGGTGTAGTCGACGAAGAACCCGATGTGCTTGCGCCACAACGGGAGGAAGGCGTCGCCGGCCGCCTTGCCGTAGATGGAGCCGATGGCCTCGGACAGGGCGACCGAGTTCTTGTCCAGCGCGGCGGCGGCGGCGGTGAACTCCGGTGAGTCGGTCTTCCTGGTCACGACCGCCTGGGCAACGGCGATCCCGGCCAGGTACTCGTGCTCCTGCAGCGCGGCGGTCAGGGTCTGCCGCAGCTTGGCGGCGCCGTCGGTGGTGGCGCCGTTCACCTGACCAAGGGTCGGCGAGGCATGGGCGCCGTGCTCGACCGACGCCGCGGCGGGCGCGGCCCCGGGACTGGCCTGGACGGACCGGCCGTCGCCGCCTTGGCCGCAGGCCGCGCTCAGAACGGCGACCAGGGCGAGGCCGGCCGATAGTCGGACGAGCCGTTTCGGGGCGTGCGAGGTCAAGCCTGTGGTGTTCATGGTTTGCTCCCCTTGTGGTCGTGCTGAGCGATGGACGGGATTAGTCGACGACGACCGTTGCGGTCATCGAGGTGTGCCGGTTGCAGAAGTACGGGTAACGGCCCGGCTGGCTGAAGGTGTGGCTGAAGCTCTTCCCCCGACCGTCCATCGGGCCGTCGAACTGGCCGTCGGGCGTCCCCGGCGTGGCTCCGGAGGTGGCGGTGTGCAGGATGTCGTCCTGGTTCGTCCAGGTCACGGTCGTGCCGGCCTTGACGACCAGGTCGCCGGGCATGAACTGGAACTGCCTGACGGTGACTGCGCTGTTGCCGGACGCCGCCGGGACGGCCGCAACCGTTCCTGAGCTCTTCAGCGTCGTCGACGACGAGGCCGACGAGTCGGCGCCACCGCACCCGGCGATCAGCACCCCGGCCAGCACGCCGGCGGCGAGAATCGGTGCGCTTGTCATGCCCCGCTTTCGGACCCGGGGACCGTGGCGGATGAAGCGAATTTCCGAACGCGGCCCTCGACGCCGCCACGTCTGTCTGTCGGCGCCGTGACAGAACCGGGGCTCCCCCGGCGACGGACGGAGCCGGTCGCCGGGCTTAGCGTCGCTCCGTAAGTACCACGGGCCGTTGGCGCCGTGACAGAAGGCCCGAGACGGAGGTGCGCGTCGCGATGCCCACTGCTGACGACTTCATCAAGGCGGCGATTGCCGACCTCGGTACCGCCGAGAGTCCGGCCAATTCCAACCGGATCCGGTACTGGGACGACATCGGCCGGCCCAACCTCCAGGGACAGCCCTGGTGCGGAGCCTTCGTCACCGCCAAAGCCCGTCAGGTCGGTCTGGGCGACCAGGTCGACTACATCTACTGTCCCGCCGGCCGAACTACCTTCGCCAAGCGCAACCGCCTGTTCACCACCCCGGAGCCGGGGGATCTGTGCTTCTTCGAGTTCGACGCCGACATGCTCGTCGATCACACCGGGATCGTCGTCAAGATCAACGGCGACGGCACCATTCTGGCGATCGAGGGAAACACCCGGCTGGCCGGCCAGAGGAACGATTCGGTGTGTTACCGGACGCGGCCGCTGTCCGTCTGCCGGGGATTCGGGCGGCCGGAGTTCTCCTCCTCTCCGGTGGCCCCGACGGTCGCCGGGCCGGTCGACCAGCCGGCCGGGGACTGTCCGGGAACCCGCTGGTTCCGGGCGAACCATCCGCAGGTCGGTCAGGGAGCCCGGGGAACGGCGGTGGCGCATCTCCAGGGGCTGCTCGGCGTGACCGCGGACGGCGACTTCGGCCCGCAGACGGCGGAGGCGGTGCGGAGAGCGCAGTCGCGGGCCGGCATCGCCGTCGACGGAATCTGCGGACCCGACACCTGGAGTCATCTGCACCCGACGCTGCAGAAGGGCGCAGAGGGACCCGCCGTCCAGGAGGTCCAGCACGAGGTGGCCTGCCCCGTGGACGGCATCTTCGGCGGCATGACCGATGCCCAGGTCCGCAACTTCCAACGGACGCACCGGATCACGGCCGACGGCATCGTCGGCCCCCAGACCTACGGGGTGATGTTCCGATGACCGCCGCCGCGACCCACCCTCCGATGCGCCCAGTGGTCCAATGGGCGGTGGCCATCTGGCTCATGCTCACGGCACTGGTCACCTTCGTCGGACTCGTCTGGATCTGGCCCATCGCCCTTGAGCTGAGTGCCGAAGGAGCCCAACCGCAGCGCATCCGGTGGTTGGGACCGGACTTCAAAGCCACCGCCATGACGAGCCTGATACTGGTCGTGGCGCTGTCGGCCGTGGCCGGCAGCGTCGTCCAGCTGATCACCGTCTTCACATTGCGGGCGGGCAAGGGGACGCTGGAACGCGGCTACGAGGCCTGGTATTTCCTGCGCCCTCTGGCCGCCGCCCTGGTCGGCATCGTCTTCTTCCTGGCTGT
The DNA here is from genome assembly GCA_040756995.1 of Actinomycetota bacterium. Taxonomy (GTDB): domain Bacteria; phylum Actinomycetota; class Acidimicrobiia; order IMCC26256; family BP-133; genus BP-133. Next base: position 82,944 of record JBFLYK010000007.1, read on the forward strand.
GTACGCCGGACTGATGACCATCGGCGAACCCGGCCAGGAGAGCCTGCCCGTCTACGCCACCAGCGGCGCGCTCGCCGGGTTGTTCACCGACCGTGTCCTCCAGCGGCTCCAGAGCCTCCTCGGCGCCACGAACCCCGACGCGCCCGGCTCAACCCAGCAGGTCCCCGCCTTCCAGGGCTGATCAACGGCGTCCCGCCGGCATGGTGGCCGGCCGGGTGGGCGGTTTCGACCGGTTTGTACATCGGTCGGGCCGTTGGCGGGTAGCCTCCCCAGGGTCGGGGCCGCCCGGTTCGCCGGGGGGCGGCCGGACCCACGGGGAGGTGCCGAGATGAACTCGAGACTGTTTCACGGGCCGATGCGGCGGCGGCGCACGTTGATCGTGACGGTGGCCGTGACCGGGCTCTTCGCCGGCCTGGCCGCGGGAGGCGGAGCCGAAGGACGGGTACAGCAGGCGGCCGGCGTCGCCACCGTCGAGAACCAGCCGGCGCCGGCCGGCGAACCGTACGCCCGCCTCGACCCCGCGGCGTTCGAGGAGCGGATGAAGAACGAGCAGGCGATGGTCATCAACGTCCACGTCCCCTACGAGGGTGAGTTGGAGGGCACCGACGCCTTCATCCCCTACGACAAGATCAGGGACGACCCTCGACTGCCGAAGGACAAGGGCACGGAACTCCTCCTGTACTGCCGCTCCGGCCGGATGTCCGAAGAAGCCGGGGTCGATCTGCACGAAGAGGGCTACACGAACATCGCCCACCTCGAGGGCGGCATGAAGGCCTGGGAGGCCTCCGGCCGCAAGGTGGTCTACAACCCGGAAAACGCCGCCAAGCAGAGCGCGCCGCGCCAGATGTAGGGCCCCGGCAGCAGCCGGTTCCCAGCCGGCGGATCTGCGTCAAGGACAACAGGTCCAGGTCACCTCGCTGACGGGGGCGTCTCGGGCCGCGCCGTAGGTCTTCAGTTCCCACCAGCGGCCGGTCATCGGTGGGCCGATCTTGAAGCGCAGGATCGCTCCGCTGTCGAAGAGCTCAGGATGTTCATCGCCGGCCTTCAACTCGCCGGCGATTATGCGGCGGATCATGGTGTTCAGCACGCTGGCCGCACCGCGGCCGTCGACCCGGTGGCCGCAGGTGCCGAGGCCGCTCACCCACAACTCGGGCAGGCCGTGGGTCGCCCAGAGATCCTCGCTGTAGACGAACTCCTCGCCCTCGTGCTCGCACGTCGGAAAGACCGAGGTCAAGTGCCAATCGATCGGGATCGCGCCAAAGCAGTCCCACCCGTACATCTGATGTCTTCTCCCCAGGCTCTCGGGGCCCGTCCATCGGGCCCGCTCGAACGCTATCCAGCGGGTGTGACAGCCTGGGCGTCGGGCGCGGTCACGTTTCGCCTGACGGGCCCCAACCGCCGCCGCCCGGCGTCAGCATTCGGAGGACATCGCCGGCCCGAAGGCGGACGGTGCACTTGTCGGGGAGCGCCTCGGCGCGGGATTGGTCGCCGGCGGGAAGCAGCCAATTCTCGCCGGGGGCTCCGGGCTCACCGCCGGCGAGACCCCAGGGGCGACTCACCCGCCGCTCGGTGATCAGGCTGACGGTGCAGTCCTCGAGCATCTCCAGGTCGCGCTCGATGCCTTCGCCCCCGGGGGCCTCGCCCGGGCCGCCACTGCCGGAGCGAAGGCGGTACCGGCGGACGCGCATCGGATAGGCGCGTTCCAGCGCTTCCACCGGTGTGTTCTTCGTATTCGTCATTCCGGTGTGGACGCCGCTCATGCCGGGGCGGTGGGGGCGGGCGCCCTGGCCGCCGGCGATCGTCTCGTAGTAGACCCAGCCGTCGCCGCCGACGAGGAGGTTGTTCATCGTGCCCTGGCCGGCGGCGGCCACCCGGTCGGGGCAGGCCTGGGCCAGGGCGCCGAAGCAGACGTCGGCCACCCGTTGGCTGACTTCGACGTTGCCGGCGCCGACGGCCGCCGGAGGTCGGGCGGCCACCAGCGTTCCGGGCGGCGCGACGATCGAAACCGGCCGCATCGCCCCGCCGTTGGCGGGAATCGTCGGGTCGGTGGCCGACCGCAGGGCGAAGGCGACGGCACTCACCGTCACGGCTTCTACGGCGTTGACGTTGCCCGGCCGTTGTTCGTCGGTGCCGGTGAAGTCGAAGCGGGCGGTTTCACCGGCAATGGTCAGGGTCAGGGTGATCCGGGCCGGACGGCGGTGGTCGGCACCGGCGCCGGTCGAGTCAAGTGTGTCCTCGAACGTCCACGAGCCGTCGGGCAGCCCCGCCAGCGCGGCCCGCATGCGCCGTTCGCCGTAGGCGACCACCTCGTCGAGCGGTTCGGCGGCCAGGGCCCGAAGGCGCTCCACGCCGACCTGGTTCGCTCCCCGCTGGGCATCGAGGTCGCCGCGCCGTTCACCGCCGGTGCGGGAGTTGGCGAACAGCATCGCTTCCACTTCCGGGGTGAGGAGGACGGGCGGGATGCGCAACCCCTCCTGATACACCTCGGTCGCTTCCGGCGGAATGGAGCCGGGGGCCATGCCACCGACGTCGGCGTGGTGGGCCCGGTTGGCCGCCCAGCCGACCAGCCGACCGTCATCGGTGAAGCACGGCGCGACCAACGTGATGTCGTTCAGGTGCGTGCCACCGGCGAAGGGATCGTTGAGGATGACCTGGTCGCCCGGCCGCACGCGATCACCGAAGGCGTCGATCGCCGCCTGCACCGAGGCCGGCATCGACCCGAGATGCACGGGAATGTGCTCGGCCTGGGCCAGCAGCTCTCCGGCGGCGGTGAACAGCGCCGCGGAACAGTCGGCCCGCTCCTTGATGTTCGGGGAGTAGGCCGCCCGGCGCAGCACCGCGCCCATCTCCTCCGCCACGCCGGTGAGGCGGGATATGAGAACCTGCAGGGAGGCGGGGTCCAGAGCCATCGCGTCTATCCGGCCTCCGTCTCGGGACCAGCCGTCGTTCTCGTGATTACCCAGGCTCCGGCGGCACCGGGCTCGGCGATCCACCCATCGGGAATCCATACGGTGCAATCGATCTCGGCCGCCACTGCCGGGCCCACGACACGCTTGCGCTCCGGTGCGGGCAGGTCGACGGGCTCCAGTGCCGCCGGCCGGCGGGCCCGGGCGCGGAGCGCGACGACCTCAATGGGAGCACCCGCTCGGGCATAGCCGTTGCGGCGACGGTGCTCGTCCGGAAAGGCGTCGACGGACTCCACCGTCAGCTCGTGGCTCTGCCCCTGGTAGCGGCAATCGACGGCGTAGACGACCTCGACCTCGCCCCCTCCACCCACCGCGGTCCGGGCCTCCTCTCCGAGCTCCCGCAGTGCCTCCTTCAGCCCGGTGTGGTCCGCCGGCGTGGGCCAGGAGCGGACCAGTTCCCGCTGCCGGGGTGAGCACAGCAGACCCACGGCGGAGAACACCCCGGCCCGGGGAGGGACCACGACGGCCGGCATGTCGAGGGCGTCGGCCAGCGCACAGGCATGGAGGGGGCCGGCGCCGCCGAAGGCCACCAGCGCCAGACGGCGCGGATCGACGCCCCGCTCCACCGTCACCGCCCGGATCGCCTGTTCCATCGCCGCGTCGACCACCGCCACCACGCCGCCGGCCTCGACGCCGGCCCGGTCCAGCGCCGCCGCGGCACTGGACAGATCGAGGCGACCGAGGCCGGGGAAGGCGGCATCGCCGGGAATCCGACCGAGCACGAGATCGGCGTCGGTCACGGTCGGCGCCGTCCCGCCCCGGCCGTAACAGGCGGGCCCGGGATCGGCGCCGGCGCTCTCCGGACCGACCACCAGCGCGCCACCCGGATCGAGGCGGGCGATCGACCCTCCACCGGCGCCGATCGTGTGGATGTCGAGCGCCGGGAGCCGGACGGGGAAGCCGCCCACCTCCCGGCCCGGGGCCGGTTCCGGCACCCCGCCCCGCACCAGGCACACATCGGTGCTCGTGCCACCCATGTCGAAGGTGACGGCATCGGGGTAGCCGCAGGCGGCGGCGAGGGCGGCGCCGGCCCGCACTCCCCCGGCCGGACCGGACAGCAGCAGCGACGCCGGCAGGCGGGCAGCCTCCAGGGCCGGCACCAGACCGCCGCCCGACGTCATGACCAGCACCTCGTCGCCCAGGCCGTCGATGCCCTCGAGATACGGACGGCAGACGGGCCGCAGGTAGGCATTGACCACCGTGGTGACCGTCCGCTCGTACTCCCGGAACTCCGGTGACACGTCGGACGAGCACGACACGTCGATACCGCGCTGCTCCAGTTCCGCGGCGACGGCACGCTCGTGGGCCGGGTTCAGGTCGGCATGCAGCAGGCAGACGGCGACGGCGCGGGCGTCGCCGAGTTCATCGGACAGTGGGAGCGGGACCGGGACCGGAGCGAGTTCGTGGCCCGACGCGTCCAGCCGGCCCGCGACCTCGAACCGGAGGTCTCTCGGCACGAGCGGTTGGGGGCGGTCGGCCCAGATGTCGTAGAGGGACGGGCGGTCCTGGCGGCCGATCTCGATGACGTCGGCGAACCCTTCGGTCGTGACCAGCGCGACCCGGGCGCCCCGCCGTTCCAGCAAGGCGTTCGTGGCCACGGTCGTGCCGTGGGCCAGCAGGTTCACCGGTCCTTCGTCGCCGAAGCCGGTCAGGCCTTCCCGCAACGCCCGACCGGGATCGTCGGGCGTCGACAGCACCTTCACGATCCGCCCGTCCGCAGTGACGAGATCGGTGAAGGTCCCGCCCGTGTCGGCGCCGACGGCCCGCCCGGCCATGACCGACCTCCTCAGTCGGCGATGTCGGCCTGGGCCACCACGTGCGTCGGGCGCAGCCGCACGAGCAGCTCCCCGGGTACGGCGTTGCGCCGTCCATAGGCTTCGGCGTTCCCGGCTCCCATGTAGCGGCCGCCGATACGGGTCGCCCAGACCAGCATCTCGTCGAGGTCTTCGCTGATGTCGACCTTGCCCTCGACGATCACGAACGAGAACGGCGGGCGCTCGTCATCGACACAGAGGCAGACCCGGGGATCCCGGCGGATCGCCTTGCCCTTCAGCGTCTCGGCGCCGGTCGTGAACACGACGGACCCGTCGTCGTCGAGATCGAACCAGATCGGCGCCACGTGCGGCCGGCCGTCCTTCCTGACCGTGGCCAGCTTCCCGGTGCGGGGCGGCTCAGCGGTGAGGAAGGCCTTCCACTCCTGCTCGCTCATCACATGCATGACGAGCAGTCTTCCATCCGGCGGGCTCAGTGCCTGAGCCCGGCCCGGCGCGCGAGCTCCCGGGCGGCGGCCACCACCGGAGCGGCCAGGAGCTTCTGGGGCTGGCGCCCGAGGCGGTTGATCGGGCCGCTGACCCCGAGGGCGGCGTGCACCTGGCCCCCCGAGTCGAGGACGGGAGCGCTGACACTGCACACGCCGTCCTCCCGCTCGGCCACACTGACCGCCCACCCCCGCCGCCGGATCGTCTCCAGCTCGCCCGAATCCACCGCCGGAAACCGCCCGGCGGCCGAGGCGCTGCCCTCCGGCCCGAAGGCGAGCAGTACCTTCCCCCCCGAGCCGCGGTCGATGGGCAGCACCGCTCCGATCGGCACCGTGTCCCGCAACCCCGCCGGCCGCTCCGATGCCGCCACGCACAGCCGGGTGTCCCCTTCCCGCACGAAGAGCTGGGCCGACTCCCCCGTCTCGTCCCGCAGCGCCTCCAGTACCGGACGGGCCGCCTCCACCAGCCCCAGCTCGGTCCGCACCGCCCCCGCCCAGCCCAGCAGCCGCAGGCCGAGGCGATAGCGGCCGGCCTCATCCCGCCCCACCAGCCGGTGGGCCTCGAGCGCGGCCGCCAGCCGGTGCGCCGTCGGGCGCGACAGGCCGGTCGCCGAGACCAGGCCGGCCAGCGACAATGGCCCCTCGTCGGCCAGCGCGGCGAGGATGGCCACCGATTTGTCGAGGACCCCCACGTTGGTGGCTATACTGTCCACATAGCAATATTGCCGTCTCAGTATATGAGACGCAAGCTTCACCCGAGTCGGGAGCCAGGAGCAGGAGCCATGCCGAAGACGCTGTCGAAAAAGGTGTGGGACGCCCATGTCGTCCGCGCCGAGGAGGGCGAACCCGACCTCCTGTACATCGATCTCCATCTGATCCACGAGGTCACGTCCCCCCAGGCGTTCGACGGGCTGCGCATGGCCGGCCGCAAGGTCCGCCGCCCCGATCTGACGCTGGCCACCATGGACCACAACGTCCCGACGCAGAACATCGACCAGCCGGTGGCCGACCAGATCTCGGCCCGGCAGATGGAGGCGCTGGCGAAGAACTGCGCCGAATTCGGGATCCGGCTGTATCCCATGGGCGACCCCGGCCAGGGCATCGTCCACGTGATCGGCCCCCAGCTCGGCCTGACGCAGCCGGGTCTCACGATCGTGTGCGGCGACAGCCACACCTCGACCCACGGCGCCTTCGGCGCCCTGGCCTTCGGCATCGGCACCAGCGAGGTCGAGCACGTCCTGGCCACCCAGACCCTGCCTCAGCGCCGGCCGGGCACGATGGCCATCACCGTCGACGGCGACCTGCCGCCGGGTGTGACCGCCAAGGACATCATCCTCGGCATCATCGGGCGCATCGGCACGAGCGGTGGTGTCGGGTCCGTCATCGAGTACCGCGGTTCGGCCATCCGCGCCCTGTCGATGGAAGGCCGCATGACCGTGTGCAACATGTCGATCGAGGCCGGTGCCCGCGCCGGGATGATCGCCCCCGACGACACGACGTTCGCCTACCTCGAGGGCCGGCCCCACGCGCCCAAGGGCGCCGCCTGGGAAGCGGCGCTCGACGCCTGGCGGGCGCTGACCACCGACGACGGCGCCGCCTTCGACAAGGAGATCGTCATCGACGCCGCCGACCTGCGGCCCTACGTCAGCTGGGGCACGAACCCCGGTCAGGTCGTCGGCCTCGACGAGGTGGTCCCCGACCCCGACTCGTTCACCGAGCCCACCGCCCGGGACGCCGCCGCCCGAGCGCTGCAGTACATGGGCCTCACCGCCGGCACCCCCATCCGCGACATCGCGGTCGACGCCGTCTTCCTCGGTTCCTGCACCAACGGGCGCCTCGAGGATCTCCGGGCGGCAGCCGACGTGCTGCGGGGCCGCCACGTCGCCGAAGGCGTGCGGGCGCTCGTCGTCCCCGGCTCGATGCAGGTGAAGGCGGCCGCCGAGGCGGAAGGGCTCGACGAGGTGTTCAAGGCCGCCGGGTTCGAGTGGCGCGAAGCGGGCTGTTCCATGTGCCTCGGCATGAACCCCGACACGCTCTCCCCCGGTGAGCGCTGCGCCTCCACCTCCAACCGCAACTTCGAAGGCCGCCAGGGGCCCGGCGGGCGCACCCATCTGGTGTCGCCCGGTGTGGCCGCCGCCACCGCCATCGCCGGGCGTTTCACTGCTCCGGCCGACCTCTAGGAGCGAAGCGATGGATCCCGTCATCAAGGTCACCGGCCGGGCCGTCCCGCTCGATCGGGCCGACGTCGACACCGACCAGATCATCCCCGCCTCCTGGCTCAAGCGCATCGAGCGGACGGGCTTCGGCGAAGGACTGTTCTCCGCCTGGCGGGCCGATCCCGAGTTCGTGCTGAACAGGCCGGAGTACGGCGGCGCCAAGGTCCTCGTCGCCGGGCCGAATTTCGGTTCGGGCTCGTCGCGGGAGCACGCCGCCTGGGCGCTGCAGGACTACGGGTTCGCGGCCGTGATCTCGCCCCGCTTCGCCGACATCTTCCGGGGCAATTCGCTGAAGATCGGCCTCCTGCCGGTCCAGTTGCCGGCCGAGACCGTGGAGCGCCTCATGGCCGCCGTCACCGCCGACCCGAGCATCGAGGTCACGGTCGACCTCGAGACCCGCACGGTGTCCGCCCCGGCGGCCGGAGTCGAGGCGAGCTTCGAGATCGACGACTTCACCCGCTACCGGCTCATGAACGGCCTCGACGACATCGGGCTGACACTCCAGCACGCCGACGCCATCGCCGCCTTCGAAGCCGACCGGCCGGGATACCTGCCGTCGGTCGGCTCGGCGCCGGCGGGACTCACCGTCACCGAGCGGTAGCAACGAGGCCGAAGAGCCCCGAAACCGCCGAGGGCAGGCATCGGGGGCATTCCTGGCATAGCTGTTGCGCGCTGCGACGCAGCGGCCAGGAACTTCCCTCCCGGAGTGGAATCGGTAGGCGCTGGGTCAAATCTGCTGCGCGCCGCGCCGCTCCCGCAGATTCGCTCCTGCACGGGCGAATCGACCCGCGCCCCCGTTTCCCCCCGAAGGGAGTACCAACGTGTTCAAACCTTCCCGGCGCGCCGTGGCCATCGCGGCGTCCTTCGCCCTCGGGCTCTCCGTTGTGGGCCCCGCCGCCCACGCCGGACTGCTCGGCGGTTCCGACGACTCCGACTCCACGGCCATCGAAGGCGTCGGCCTGCCCCTCGGCGGCGACCTCCTGGGCGGCGATCTCCTTGGTGGTCTCCTCGGCGAAGAGGGCCTGCTGGGCGGTGTCCTCGGCGGCGGTCTCCTCGGCGGCGACCTGCTCGGCGGCGGCCTCCCCCTCGTCGGCGATGTCCTCGGCGGCGGGCTTCCGGTCGCCGGCGACGTGCTCGGCGGCGACCTGCTCGGCGGCGGCCTGCCGCTCGTCGGCGGCGTCCTCGGTGAGGAGGGTCTCCTCGGCGCCGAGGTGCTCAACGTCGTGACCGACACCACGCTGCACTGCGACGCCGCCGTTCCCCAGGTGCTCCGGAGCCTGCTGGGCGACGTCACCGACGCGGTGTGCGAGCCGTTCAGCTACGGCCTGCTCGGCCTTCTCGGCTCCCTCTAACGGGCAACAGCTTCTCCCTTCCTCCACCGTTCTCCCTCCGCCAATGCGGGTCGGCGCAGCCGCGCCGGCCCGCATTGCCGCGTCCGCCGCACCCCTTCCCGGAAGGGAGTTCCCGAGGCCCTCGGCCTAGACTCTCCGGCCATGGTTCGAATGCTGCGCCGGGTTCTCCGCCTCAGCCTGCTCGCCGGGATCGGCGTCGGGATCCTCAAGGCCGTGAAGGGTCGTAAGGCACACGATCCCTGGGCCGAGTCCTGGGTGTCGACCGGCGCGCCCGGCGCCACCCGCCCGTCCCCGGCGCCCGTCGCCCCCGCCCCGCCGAAGCCGGCGGCGCCGGCCCCCCGGGCCACCAAGCCGACCCGCACGGGCCCGGCCCGCAAGTCACCCACCGGCAAGGCCGAGGATCCCCCCGGCGAGCGGCTGTGGGTCCCCGCCAACGACGGCGTCTGTCCCCCGTCCCACCCCATCAAGGCCAAGCTGTCGAGCAAGATCTTCCACACGCCGGCGTCCCGCAACTACAGCCGGACCAAGGCCGACCGCTGCTATCCCGACGAGGCCTCGGCCCAGGCCGACGGGCTCCGTCCGCCCCAGCATTGAACGGCCCGCGCTTGACGAAACGGCCTTCTTGCCTCACGATCAACGAGATGCTGTCTCTTCTCGCGACCTCCGAGCTGCTCCTTATGTAGGGCGGGCGCCCCGATACCGGCGCTCGCCTGTAGCCTCCTGCCTGTCTGGCAGGGGGTTTTTTGTTTGCCTGAAAGATCCCGGAAAGACCCGAAGGAAGGAACTGGTGCCATGGCTCCCCAGCCGACGAACCCCAAGAAGATGCCCTTCGAGAAGTACCGGCCGTTCCTTCCGCTCGTGCTCGAGGACCGCACGTGGCCGAACAAGCGGATCGAGAAGGCCCCCTTGTGGTGTTCCGTCGACCTCCGGGACGGCAACCAGGCGCTGATCGAGCCGATGGACCCCGTCCGCAAGCGGCGCATGTTCGAGACCGTGGTCCACATGGGGTTCAAGGAGATCGAGGTCGGCTTCCCCTCGGCGAGCCAGCCCGACTTCGACTTCGTGCGCCAACTCATCGAAGAGGACCTCGTCCCTGAGGACGTCACCATCCAGGTCCTCACCCAGTGCCGGCCCGAGCTCATCGAGCGCACCTACGAGAGCCTCAAGGGCTGCCGCCGGGCCATCGTCCACTTCTACAACTCGACGTCGATCCTCCAGCGGCGGGTCGTGTTCGGCCTCGACAAGCCCGGCATCACCCAGATCGCCGTCGACGCCGCCAAGCTCTGCCGCAAGCTCGAGCAGACCATGGGCGACTCGGTCATCCTCTACGAGTACAGCCCCGAGAGCTTCACCGGCACCGAGATCGACTACGCCATCGAGATCTGCGCCGCCGTCACCGACGCCATCGAGCCGACCGACGAACGCAAGCTGATCCTCAACCTGCCGGCCACGGTGGAGATGTACACGCCGAACATCTACGGCGACGTCATCGAGTACTTCCACCGCAACGTGCCCAACCGGGACAAGATCGTGCTGTCGCTGCACCCGCACAACGACCGGGGCTGCGCGGTGGCCGCCGCCGAGTTCGGCGTGATGGCCGGTGCCGACCGGGTCGAGGGAACGCTGTTCGGCAACGGCGAACGGACCGGCAACGTCGACGTCGTCACCATCGCCATGAACCTCTTCAGCCAGGGCGTCGACCCCGAGCTCGACATCTCCGACATCGACGCGCTCCGCCGGGTCGCCGAGTACTGCAACCGCCTGCCGGTCCACCCCCGGCACCCGTACGTCGGCGACCTCGTCTACACCGCTTTCTCCGGCAGCCACCAGGACGCCATCAAGAAGGGCTTCGAAGCGCTCGGTACCGACTACGAGGTGTGGGAGGTGCCGTACCTCCCCATCGACCCCAAGCACACCGGCCGCAGCTACGAGGCGGTGATCCGGGTCAACAGCCAGTCAGGCAAGGGCGGAGTGGCCTACATCATGAAGGCCGAGCACGGCTTCGACCTTCCCCGCCGGCTCCAGATCGAGTTCTCCCGCACGATCCAGACGATCACCGAGGACACCGGCACCGAGATCTCGCCCGTCCGCATGTGGGAGGCGTTCGAGAACGAGTACTTCCACTTCCCGGTGGACGGGTCGGTCGAGCTCATTTCCCACGAGACGACGACCGGCTCGACCGGCGCCAAGGTCACGGCCCAGCTCACCGTCAACGGCGAGCACCGCACCGTCATCGGTCAGGGCAACGGCCCCATCGACGCCTTCGTGGCTGCGCTGCAGGCCGACCTCGGCATCGACATCGACGTCGTCGACTACTCGGAGCACGCGGTCGGCACGGGTTCGGACGCCAGCGCCGTCGCCTACGTCGAGACCCAGGCCGGCGACGGCACGATCCTGTGGGGTGTGGGCCGCCACGAAAGCATCCTCACCGCCTCACTGCGGGCGATCGTGAGCGCCGTGAACCGTCGCCGGCGCCAGGAGCGGGTGATCGAGCCGCACCGGCCGTACTAATCGAGATCGATCGCCTTGGCATCGAGGATTCCGGGCTGCGTCCGGAGTTCCTCGACGACTTCGGTGGGGACGGGCGAGTCCGTGGCCAGCACCATCAGCGCGTGCTCGCCGGTCGGGCCGCGGCCCAGGGCCATGTCGGAGATGTTGACCTGGGCCCGGCCCAGCGTCGAGCCGACCGCGCCGATCATGCCGGGCCGGTCGTCGTTGCGGACGACCAGCATGTGGCGCGACGGCGGCAGGTCGACGATGTGATCGTCGATGCCGACGATGCGGGGCTGTTCGTTGCGGCCGGCCAACGTGCCGGCCACGGCGACATTGCGGCCGCCGATCGAGCCGCGGATCGAGATGAGGTTCACGTAGTCCCGGGACGACGACGTCTTCGTCTCCCGCACGACCAGGCCGCGCTCCTCGGCCAGCTGCGGGGCATTGACGAAGCTCACCGGCTCGGCGGAGATCGGTGCGAACAGACCCTTCAGCACTGACAGCCCGAGAATGCGGCAGTCGTAGTCGGCCACCTGGCCCTCGAACGACAGCTCCAGTGCCTCCACCACCCCGCCGGCCAGCCCGCTGAACAGGCGGCCGAGCCGCTCGGCCAGCGGCAGGAACCGCCGCACCGTCTCCGACGCCTCCCCGGCGGCGATGTTCACCGCGTAGGGCACGAAGTCGCCCCGCAACGCCAACACCACCTGCTCGGCGATGGTCTGCCCCGCCTTGTCCTGCGCCTCGGCCGTCGAGGCACCGAGGTGCGGCGTGACCACCACACTTTCGAGCTCGAACAGCGGGCTCTTGGTCGTCGGCTCCTCGGCGAACACGTCGAGAGCCGCACCCTGCACCCGGCCGGAGACGATGGCCTCGTAGAGCGCCTCCTCGTCGACGATCCCGCCCCGGGCGACGTTGATCACGCGGATTCCCGGCTTGGCCTGGGCCAGCAGATCCCGACCGATGAGGCCGAGGGTGTCGGGGGTCCTGGGCAGGTGGATCGTGAGGAAGTCGGACTGGGCGGCCACCTCGGCGACGGTCGGCAGCAGGTCGACGCCCATCTGGCGGGCCCGCTCGGCGCTCACGTAGGGGTCGTAGGCGATGAGGTGCATCCCGAAGGCCAGTGCCCGCTGGGCGACCAGCCCGCCGATCCGGCCGAGGCCGATGATGCCGAGCGTCTTGCCGTGGAGCTCGACGCCCTCCCACTTGGACCGCCGCCAGTTCCCCGCCTTCAGGTCGGCGTCGGCCTGGGGGACGTTGCGGGCCTGGGAGATCAACAGCGCAAGCGTGTGCTCGGCGGCGGAGAGGATGTTCGACTGCGGGGCATTGACCACCATCACGCCCTTGCGGGTGGCGGTGGCCACGTCCACGTTGTCGAGCCCGATCCCGGCCCGTCCGACGACCACGAGCTCCGTCCCGGCCTCGAGGACATCGGCGTTGACCTGCGTCGCGCTGCGGATGATCAACGCCGAAGCGCCCCGCACCGCGCTGAGCAGCTCCTCCGGTGACAAGCCGACGGCGACGTCGACGTCGAAGCCGGCGGCCGTCAGCGTCTCCATGGCCACCTGGGCCAGCGGTTCGGTGATGAGGACTCGGGAAGCCATGAACAGTCAGGCTAATCGGGCCGCTGGCGCCGCCTCCCAGCCGGGTCGGGGCACCCGGTCCACCAACCACCTCTGACCGGCGCGTACCCTATGTCCCCATGCCTCGGCGCCCTTCGCCCGCCCCGGTGTGGGCGTTGCTGTGCCTCGTCAGCCTGCTCCTCGTCGGCGCTTTCGCCGCCGGCCCGGCCGCCGCGCCGGCCGGCGCCCAGGCGGCCCCACCACCCGGGCAGCCCTGGCCGGCGAAAGCCTGGATCCTCGTCGACGCCGACACCGGCAAGGTCCTCGACGCCTTCAACGAGCACGAGGCCCTGCCCCCGGCCAGCACCCAGAAGATCATGACGGCGCTCGTCGCCACCGAGAAGCTGTCCCAGGACGCCAGCTTCACCGTGGGGACGGTCGCCGCCGCCCAGGCGGCCATGAAGATCGGCATGACGGCCGGCGAACAGTGGACACTCGGTCCCGCCCTGCACTCGCTGATGATGGTCTCGGCCAACGACGCCGCCTACGCCCTGGCCGAGGCGGCCTCCGGCTCCCTCGAGGCCTTCGCCGCCGACATGAACGCCGCCGCCGCCCGCTACGGCATGGTCGACAGCCACTTCCTCGACCCGGCCGGCTTCGACGGCAGCGAAGGCTTCAACGGCGGCAGCCGGATCAGCGCCTACGACCTGGCCGTCGCCGCCCGGAACTACCTGTCGATCCCCGAACTGGCCGCCATCGTGGGTTTGCGGGAGTACCGCTTCCAAGGGCCCAGCGGACGGTCCCACGTCCTCTACAACCACAACAAGCTGCTGGCCCGCTATCCGGGCGCCACCGGCCTCAAGACCGGTTACACGAGCCTGGCCGGCAGCACCTTCGTCGGGACCGCCACGCGCGACGGCCGGACGATGATCGCCGTGGTGCTCAACACCACCAACATGTACGGGATCGCCGCGGCCCTGCTCGACAAGGGTTTCGCCACCCCGGCCGACGCCCCGGGCCTTGGTGTCACGCTCCCGCCCGTCCGGGCGCAGGTCTTCCGGCCGGTGGCCGTCGTCCCCAACCAGGCGGTGGTCGAGCAGCATCCCGTCGAGAGCGGCGGAGGATCCCGGACCGTGACCGTCCTGTTCTTCCTCGTGGCCTCGACCGCCGGCTTGGTGGTGGCGCTGCGCCGGCGGGCCGAGCGCCGCCGCCGGGCCCGGGCCGAGCGGCGTCGACGGATGGCCGAGATGCGCCGCGCGGCCTACCTGGCGGCCCTCAACGACGACAGCTGGGACATCGAAATGGCCATTCCGGTTCAGGGCCAATTCGACACGCTGGCCCCGCTGCCGACCCGCGAATAGGACGAATCGGACCGTTATCAGCCCGCTTCGTTTCCGGTTCTGCGGCTGACGGGTACATCGCGGGCAACACAAGAAGCGGGGCTGGAAGATTCTCCACCCCGATGGTCGTTGACCGGGAGGTCGCTGGCATGGGTATCGGTGTGAGTCTGTTCCTCCTCGCTGCTGGAGCCATTCTCACGTTCGCCGTCGACGTGACGACAGAGGGCGTCGACCTCGACACGATCGGCGTGATCCTGATGATCGTGGGCGGGATTGGTCTGCTCCTGTTCCTCACCGTTTGGGGTTCGTGGGGTCCGGACCGGCGTGAGGACCGCGTCGTCACACGCGAACGAGAAATCGTCTAACGCCATTTTCCAAAAACATGCAGGAGGGCCGCCTTTTGGGCGGCCCTCCCTTTTTATGGAAAACCCATACGTCATTCAGCCGCCGCGGGCCCGCTCCACCAGACGGATCATGGCCGGCCGCACGGCCGCCGGGGTGGCCACCGCCGCGTCGAAGCCGAGGCGGAGCGCCGCCCTGCCGTTGGGCCCGCTCACGATCAGGTCGAAGCCGTAGCGGTCCACGGCCGTCATGACGGCCTCGCGGGCGTCGCTCCGCCCGCCGAGCACCCTGGCCATCAGGACGAGGGAGTCGGCGTGGTCGGCGTTCATGTGCTCCAGGATCCCGACCGCCGCCTCCCCCGCCAGCGGGTCGGGTTCCGCCGCCGCGTAGTCGGCGGCGTCGACCCAACTCATGCGTCCGTAGCCGCCGACATAGCGGACGCCGCGGACCTCCAGCCGCCAGAACGAGAAGTCGCCGAAGTCGATGTAGTAGGACGAGGCGGGATTGGCGGCCAGGTACCGGTCGCGCACCGCCGGTCGCTCCTCGCCCTCCACCGGCAGCAGATCGCCGATGAGCGTCACCCGTCCGGCGGCCAGCGGGTCGCTGCCCTCCGGGAACGGCTCCGTGACGATGAGACTGGCCCGGGGGTCGGCGGCGGCGTTGCGGGTGTGCTCGGCCATGGTGGAGACGAACACGATCGGCCGGCCGATCTCATCGAGGGCGTAGGTGGCCACAGAACCGAACGGGTACCCCGGCGGGTCGAGGGCCACGGTGGACAGCACGCCCCGGTTGGCCGCCGCCACCAGCGTGCGGGCCCGTTCGGCGTGGGTCGGCTCCGGCGCCGGCGGCGGCGCGGCACCGGCGTCATCCCCGTTGACCTGCCCCTCTCCCATTCCGGCCGGCAACTGATGCCCTGTCGACATGGCCCGGATCCTACGGGGACCTACCCGGAAGTCCCCGTCCGGCCGGGGCCTTCGGTGTGGCCAAAGAGGTCTATGCGTAAAGCTGCGTTGACGCTATTCGGGTGCCCATCGCTGACCCTCAGTGAAAACTCCGCTTGCTATGGCACCTCCTGTTGTTTTAGTTTCCTCAATTGGTCGATTTCTTCCATTTAGTCACTGCTCAATAGAGTTAATTGGTGTTGTCCGTTGTTATCGATTGAAGCCCATTGAAAGGAACATCGACCTATGAGGGCCAAAGTTGCTGGTGTTGTTCTTGTTGCATCTGGGCTGTTTGGGGCGGTTGCGATGACGGCGGCGCCCGCCACGTTCCAAGTCGCGGCCCGAGGCGGCGGCCACGATCACGCCGAAGGCGACCACGGACAGGAAGGCTGGTGCATCGCCCAGCGCGAGTCCGTCGTTGGCCCGGTGTGCGTGGACATCCACGACGTTGACGTTCTGAGCGATATCCTCAATACGTAACAAGCGCCCCTTTGGTACCGGAGCCACCCCGGGCTCCGCCCTACTGATCGGGCCCGTGATGGGAGGCGACTGCTGAGCCGCTCAGAACGAACCGACCAAGGGACGAGCATGACTGAGGGAACCGACCGAACCCCCGGGCTTCGCCTGCCCGGGGGTTCGCACGTCCGGATGAGAACGGCCGGGTCCATGCTGCTGCTCGTCGCCCTCACCGCCCCGCTGGTCGGGGCGTCCCGGGGTGGAGCGGCGACGACCAGCATCACGACCTCGCTCAGTTCGACCGGCTCGGCCAACGCGAAATCGAGCTTCAGCTTCCGACCCTGGATCAGCGGGGACGGACGCTATGTCGCGTTCGACTCCGACTCGGCCGCCCTCGTGGCGGGCGACACGAACCGGGTCCGGGACGTGTTCGTCTACGACCGCGAGAACGGCACCGTGGAGCGCGTGAGCGTCGGCCCCGGCGGGGCGCAGGCCAACGGTGACAGCCAGCGCCCGACGCTCTCGGGTGACGGCCGGCTGGTGGCCTTCTGGTCGGCGGCCGAGAACCTCGTCGACAGCGACACCAACAAGGTCACCGACTGCTTCGTCCACGACCGCCTGACCCACGAGACGTTCCGGGTCGATCTCGGGCCGGAGAACGTCGAGGCCAACGGGGAGTGCGCCCGGCCCGTCATCAGCAGCGACGGCAAGCTGGTGGCCTACGAGTCGTCGGCCACGAACCTCGAGAAGCCGACCGTCCTCGGCAAGACGACCGACACCAACAAGGCCCGCGACGTCTTCCTCCGTGACCTGGAGGAGGGCACGACGCGCCGGATCAGCGTCAGCACCGAGGGCAAGCAGGGTATGGGCGACAGCGTGCGGCCGGCCTTCTCGGCCAACGGGCGCTACGTCGCCTTCCAGTCCGACGCCGCGCTGCAGTCCGATGACACCAACAAGAAGACCGACGTCTATCTCCACGACCTCGACACGAAGGAGACGACTCGGGTCAGCATCGGGCCGGGTGGGGTCGAGGGCAACGGCGGCAGCTTCAGCCCTTCGCTGAACGCCGACGGCCGCCTCCTGTCGTACTGGTCGAACGCCTCCAACCTCGTCTCGGGCGACAACAACAAGGCGGGGGACGTGTTCGTCTTCGACCGGACGGACGGGAGCACGACCCGGATCAGCCTTGCGGCCGGGGACGTCCAGGGCGACGGCATGTCGGCGGACCCGTCGATGAGCCCCGACGGACGCTATGTGGCCTTCTGGTCGGCGGCGGCCAACCTGGTGCCGGACGACACCAACGGGAAGCGGGACATCTTCCTCCACGACCGGGAGAACGGGACGGTCACCCGGGTGAGCGTGGCCGACGACGGCACCGAGGCCGACGGCGACAGCTTCAGCCCGAACATCGGCGCCGGCGGCGGACTCGTGGCCTTCGACTCGTCGGCGAGGACGCTCGTCCCCGACGACCCGAAGACCAGGGGCAGCGACATCTTCCTCCACTGGGACGACATGCCCCAGGGCGCCGCCCCGCCCGCCGACCAGGGCAACCCCCCGCCCACCAACCAGCCGGCCGGGCCCAAGGATCAGTCGGCCCCGTCGGACCAGCAGTCCGCCCCGTCGGACCAGCAGTCGGCCCCGTCGGATCAGTCGGCGCCATCGGACCAGCAGTCCGCCCCGTCGGACCAGCAGTCCGCCCCGTCGGACCAGCAGTCCGCCCCGTCGGACCAGCAGTCGGCCCCGTCGGACCAGTCCGCCCCGTCGGATCAAAGCTCCTCCACCGACCAGTCGCCTCCGTCCGGCAACGGGGCCGGCGACCAGTCATCACCACCCGACAATGCCGCCACGGACCAGTCGGCTCCGCCGGACAACGCCGGCCCGGATGACGCCCCGGCGGACAACGCCAAGTCCGGTGAGGCGAAGGCCGGCAAGGCCAAGAGCACGAAGAGCGACAACGCCAAGGGCGACCGGGCCAAGGCGAAGAATGGGCGCCGCTGATCCCGTCCGCCACGTTCCGCCCGGGGACCGGGTGCCGGGCCACCCCACGCCGGGCATGGTCCGGGAGCAGGCCGTGTCGACCGACGGGATGTGGGCCGGGTTCGTGACCACGGAGGCCGGGGCCACCACGGCCTGGCATCACCACGGCGACTACGAGTCGACGATCTACGTGGCCCATGGGCGGTGCCGGCTCGATTCGGGCCCCGGTGGTGAGTTGACCGTCGACGCCGGGCCGGGCGACTTCGTCTACGTCCCGCCGTGGGCCATCCACCGGGAACACAATCCCGGCGACGAGGAGAGCCACCTGATCGTCTTCCGGGCCGGATCCGGCCCGGCGGTCATCAACGTCGACGGTCCAGCCGAGTAAGCCGCTGGCGGTGGCGGGCCCCGCCGATCACGGCCAGGCCGGCGGCGAGGAGACTGGCCCCGCCGACCGCCGTCAGCGGCCGGGCCCGCCACCCGGTCTGGGGCAGCCGGGCGGGGGCGTCCTCCGGCATGCCGGCCGGCGGGCGGACAGTCTCGACCGGCCCCACGAACTCAGCAGGGGTGGTCGTCGGCGTGGGACCGGTCGAGACCGGGGGCGGGATGGCGGGGGGCAGGTCAGGCGGCGGTGCCGGGCCCGGCGGCGCTTCCGGGCCGGGTGACGGCCCGGCGGGGCCGGCCGGAGGGCTCGGGCCCTCCGGGGGAGCCGGCCCTTCAGGGGTCGGGGCCTCGGGAATCTCGGGCTCGGGGGCCGTGGGCGGCGGAGCGGAAGGGCCCCGTTTGGCGGCGGACAGTTCGTCGGGCATCTCGGGTTCGGCGGCCGGGGCTTCCGTCGCCGCCGCCGGCGCCCCGGGCTCCGTCCCCGCCATTCCGGGCTCCGCCGCCGGCGTCCCTGGCTCCGTCCCCGCCATTCCGGGCTCCGCCACCGGCGTCCCTGGCTCCGCCACCGGCACTCCGGGCTCCGCCACCGGCGCCCCAGGCTCGGTCACCGGCACGTCGGACTCTGCCGACGGCGGCTGCGCTCCACCGACCGGCACTCCGGAGCCCACCGACGGCACCTGAGATCCCACCGCCGGCGGCTCGGTCGCCACCGCCGGAGCCGCGACGAAGCACGCGACCGCCAGGGCCGTGCCGACCGCCGCGGCGAGCTTGCGCAGCATGAAGAGCCTCCTCAGAACAACGAGCACTGCCGAACCGGTGGGGGGCGCCCGGAAGAACCATTCGTCCCAACCGCGCCATCTGACGCGTTTGATACCGATTTATTCCCTTTCGGACGCCTCGGGTCCTGCCTCTTTCTGCTGTCGTTCGAAGAACTGTCCCAAGGCGGCGAGCAACTGCGCGGCCGATTCCTGGTCGAAGTCGTCGGCTTCCGTCGGCAGTGTCGGGAAGCCCCCGGCCGTCACCGGGCCCGAGCCGGGCCCCGACAGGTCGGGCGGGCCGGCCCGCAGGATCTCGGCCAGCCGGCGCATGATCTCTTCCCGGCGGACATCCCCCGGCCCCTGGGTTTCCCGCTTCTCCTCCGGCGTCTCGGCCTCAGCCACGAACCGCACGGTAGCGTCGACGTCCGTGATCGTGGACAGCTACCGCTTCCTTCCCCGCTCCTTCATCCCCCTCTACAGCGGCACCACTCCGGCCCCCGGCGACGACGGCCCGGTCTGGGCGCCGTTCGACAAGCGCCTGGCTGAGGCCCGGATCGCCCTGCTGACGTCGGCCGGGCTGTACCTCGACGGAGAGCAGCCGCCCTTCGACGGGGAACGGGAGAAGGCCGAGCCCACCTGGGGCGACCCGACGCACCGGGTCCTTCCGGCGTCGCTCGACGGGCGGCCCCTCGGCATGATGCACCTCCACGTGAACCCCGACGACGTGCTGGCCGATCCCGAGATCGCCCTGCCCCTCGGCGGCCTGGCCCGACTGGTCGACGAAGGACGCGTCGGCGCCGTGGCGCCGAGCCACTTCTCGGTCATGGGCTACCAGCAGGCCGGCCTCGAGGTGTGGCGCCGGGAGACGGCACCGGCCATCGTCGAGCGGCTGCGGGATGAGGGAACGGACGGACTGATCCTCGCCCCGGTCTGACCGGACTGCTGCCGCAACGTGCCCGTGCTGGCACGTCTCATCGAAGCCGCCGGGATCCCCACCGTGACCGTGACGATGATGCCCGAGGTCGCCACCGCGCTCCTCGCCCCCCGGATCATCGGTGTCGAGTTCCCCTTCGGCCATCCGTTCGGCCTGCCGGGCGACCGGGCCATGCAACGGACGGTGCTGGAGACGGCTCTCACCGTCCTGTCCGGCGCCGGCGCCTCCGGCACCCGGGTCGACCTCGACATCGAATGGCCCGTCCCCCGGGCGGCGGCCTACAAGTCGTGGCAGCCCAAGGAGGCCAGCCCGATCGTGGCCATGATGCTGGCCTCGATGAAGGGCGACGGCGCGACGACCTAGGCGTCGCGGGCGGCCTCGCGGTCCAGCGGGCCCCA
The DNA here is from genome assembly GCA_040756995.1 of Actinomycetota bacterium. Lineage (GTDB taxonomy): Bacteria > Actinomycetota > Acidimicrobiia > IMCC26256 > BP-133 > BP-133. Next base: position 103,317 of record JBFLYK010000007.1, read on the forward strand.
CTTGCCGCCGGCGTTCTCCACCATCCGGATCGACTCCTCGACCAGGTCCTCGGCGATCCAGGCCACCGGCCGCCGGCAGTGCACCAGCGGTTCGTTGTCGGGCCCCCGTCCGACCTCCTCGCCTTCGAGGATCCAGGGGCGGACCTTGGCCGGCCGGCGGCGGCGGACGTGGAGGTAGTCGTAGATCCGCCGGGCGACCCAGAGGTCTTCCGGCCCGTCCCACCACGGCTCGAACTTGAGCGAGTTGGCTGACAGGCCGTCGAGCTCAGTGCTCGTCAGATCATCGAAGCTCTTGTGCCGGCGGAGGTCGGCCTCGGGGCCTTCCGACCACCGTACGAACAGCTCCTCATTGCCCTGGGCCAGCTTCACCAGCTCGTCCAGCGATGAGATCGACGGCAGTTCCACTGCCCGGCCATTACCCACTTCCGGGCCCGCGTCACCCGGGACCGCCATCAGCCGTCGGTGAGGGCCGTGGCGGCCCGCCAGGCCGCCTCGACCCGGTCGAGGCGGTCGGTGGCGCTGCGGCGCAGACGGGCGGCCACCCCGGCCAGGAGGGCGTTGGCCAGGGCCATCAGCCCCACGTGGCTGTCGAACGGGCCGGCGCCGGTGACCGAGGCGGTGAAGCTGACGGTGGCCCCGGAAGCCAGCGGCGACAAGGCGCTGTCGGTCAGGGCGACCAGGGCCGCCCCCCGCTCCGCCGCCCGGCCGGCGGCCTCCACCACCGCCCGGTCGTACCGGGCCACGTCGATGACGACCACGACGTCGGACGGGCCGACATCGGCCAGCAGCCGGGCGACCCGCACCTCCGACCCGCTGACCAGCGTCACACCCGCCCGGAGCATCGACAGCTCGGCGGCGAACTGCGAGGCGAGGCCCGAGGAGGCGTCACCCGAGAGGACGAGAACCCGGCCGCTCCCCCGCTCCCCCCTCCCCGCGCCGCACAACAGGCCGACGGCGGCGTCGAAGGCCTCCCGGTCCACCCGTTCCAGGGTGGCGGCGACGTTGGCCACCTCGACGGCCAGGGCCGTGCCGAGCACATCCCCGGGCGCCGGGCGGCGGATGCGCTCGGAGGCCGGGCGCAGCCGGCGGGCCATCTCGTCCCGGACCGAGGCCTGGAGCTCCACGAAGCCGTCGAATCCGAGCTTGGCCGCCAGCCGGACGACGGTGGCGCCGCTGGCCCCGGCCCGGCGGGCTAGGTCGGCCACCGTCCCGAAGGCCACGGCCTCCGGGTCGTCGGCCACCACCGCCGCCACCCGCCGCTCGGCCGGGGTGAGCCGGGGCAGGTGCGCGTCGATTTGCGCCGAAACAGTCATGGCACAGACGTTACAGTCTCCCTAGGCTTGAAATAGTTGTTTCAAGAGGTCGCGACTGAGGGAGTGAGAGCTATGCCCACCTTCGACTCCGTCAACCCGGCCCAGCCGTCCGAGGTCATCGGCACGTACCCGATGCAGGGAGCGGCCGACGTCGACCGGGCGGTGGCCGCCGCGGCCGAGGCGCAGCGGCGGTGGGCCCGGGTGCCGATCCCGGCCCGGGCCGGTGTCATCAGCCGGGCCGGTGAGATCCTGGCCGCCCGCAAGGCGGAGCTCGCCGAGCTGGTGTCCCGGGAGTGCGGCAAGATCCTCATCGAGGCCGGCGGCGACGTCCAGGAAGCCGTCGACATGGCGAACTTCGTGGCCGGGCAGGGCCGGGCCGCCTGGGGCGAGACCGTCCCCTCGGAGCTCGGTTCGAAGCTGTGCTGGACGACGCGGGCGCCGATCGGCGTCGTCGGGATGATCACGCCGTGGAACTTCCCGGTGGCCATCCCGTCCTGGAAGTGCTTCCCCGCCCTGCTGGCCGGCAACGGCATCGTCCTCAAGCCGTCCGAGCACGCCCCGGCCTGTGCCGAGGTGTTCGTGGCCGCCTGCCTCGAAGCCGGCGTGCCGGACGGGCTCATCCAGTTGGTGCACGGCTACGCCGAGCCGGCGGCGGCCATCGCCGTCCACCCCGGCGTGGGCGCGGTGAGCTTCACCGGTTCGGTGCCGACCGGACGGAAGGTCGCCGCCGCGGCCATGGAGACCGGTCCCCGGCTCGTCTCCCTGGAGCTGGGCGGGAAGAACGCCATGGTCGTGCGGCCCGACGCCGACCTCGACCTCGTCGTCGACGGAGCCATCTTCGGCGCCTTCGGCACCAGTGGGCAGCGCTGCACGTCGACGTCGCGGCTGATCGTCCACCCCGACGTGGCCGGCGAGGTCGTCGAGCGCATCGCCAAGCGGGCCAACGAGCTCCGCCTCGGCGATCCCACCGACCCGTCCACCGACGTCGGTCCCGTCATCAACCGCGCCGCCGCCGATCGCATCGCCGGGATGGTGGCCGATGCCATCGCCGAGGGCGCCACGGTGGCCTGCGGAGGGAACATCCGCGACGCCGTCTTCGGCTGCGACGGCGGCTCGTTCTTCGAGCCCACGGTGCTGACCGGCGTCGAGCCGCACCACCGCATCGCCCGGGAGGAGGTCTTCGGGCCGGTCCTGGCCGTGCTGGAGGTCGCCGATCTCGACGAGGCGCTCGATGTCGTGAACTCCGTCGAGTACGGCCTCTCGTCGTGCATCTACAGCCGGAACATCAACACCGCGCTCTACGCCGTGGACCGCATCGACGCCGGCATCGTCTACGTCAACGCCCCGACGATCGGCGCCGAGATCCCGCTGCCGTTCGGCGGCACCAAGCACACCGGCAACGGGTTCCGGGAGGCCGGCGCCCGGGGCATCGAGCAGTTCAGCCAGCTGAAGACGGTCTACGTCGACTACTCGGGCCGGCTCCAACGGGCCCAGATCGACACGCCGGGGGTGACCGAATGAGCGCCGTCTATCACCTGCCCCAGCCCGAGCCGGGGCCCGGCTCGCAGTTCGAGCCGACGGCAGCCGAGTGGCTGGCCCGGGACGAGGCCGCTCTGGCCGCGGTCCTGCCCCGCATCACCGACGTCGTCGCCGTGCGGGGCGAGGGTGCGTGGCTCTGGGACGCCGACGGCCGCCGTTACCTCGACTTCGGTTCCGGCATCGCCGTGACCAACACCGGCCACTGCCACCCGAAGGTGGTGGCGGCCGTCACCGCCCAGGCCGAGACGCTGATCCACACGTCGGTGGTGGCCCATCCGACGGGGATGATCCGCCTCGCCGAGCGGCTGGCCGGTCTGGTGCCGTTCATGGCCGAACCCCAGGTCTTCTTCTGCAACTCCGGCGCCGAAGCGGTGGACGGGTCGCTGAAGCTGGCCCGCAAGGTCACCAGCAAGCCCGGGGTCATCGCCTTCCGGCAGGCCTTCCACGGCCGCACCCTGGCCGCCACCAGCCTGACCACGGCCAAGGGCAAGTACCGGGAGGGCTACGAGCCGCTGCTGCCGTCGGTGACGATCGCCCCCTACGGCGACCTCGACGGTCTCGACGAACTGCTGGCGCTGCAGGCACCCGGCGCCAACGTGGGGGCGATGATCGTGGAGCCCGTCCTCGGCGAGGGCGGCTACGTGGTGCCGCCCGTCGGCTGGCTGGCCGGGTTGCGGGAGCGCTGCGACCGCCACGGCATCCTGCTGATCTTCGACGAGGTGCAGACCGGAGTCGGCCGCACCGGCCGCCCGTTCGCCGCCGAGACCTTCGGTGTGACCCCCGACGTCCTGCTCTTCGCCAAGGGCATCGCGTCGGGGCTGCCGCTGGGCGGGATCATCGCTCCCCGCCAGCTGATGGACCGCTGGCCGACCGGCGCTCACGGCTCGACGTTCGGCGGCAACCCCGTGTCGTGCGCCGCCGCCCTGGCCACGCTCGACGTGCTCGACGAGGAGGGCTGCTACGAGCGGGCCCGCCGCCTCGGCCGCCGTGCGCTCGAACGCCTCGGCGCCGTGCCCGGGCCGGTCGACGTGCGGGGTGTGGGCCTCATGATCGGGGTCGAGCTGCGCGACAAGGCCACCGCCGAGGCGATCCAGGCCCGGTGCCTCGACGACGGCCTCATCGTGCTGTTGTGTGGTCCGGGCGAGAACGTGCTGCGGCTGATCCCGCCGCTCACCATCACGGACCACGAGTTCGAGAAGGGCCTCGACATCCTCGTCGCCGCTATCGCAGCAACGGTCTGAGCTCGACCGGGACCGGTTTCAACCGAGGTGCCCGGCGCCACCATCTTTTGCGGCGCCGGCGCAGCCCCTTGATGAGCGAGTAGCGGGCCGCTTCGACTTCCAGCCGGCCCTGGCGCTCGTGGTGCAGAACGAGCAGCGTTTCCGGGTGGTAATGCATTGCAGAGCCTCCTGGTTGAAGGTGAAGGTGAATGAGAGGTTGAGAGCACGGCGCTCCCGACCCCGGCCCGGGTAGACGCGAGCCAAGGGGGAGGAGGCCCGGGCACGGCCGGGGTCAGGAACGCCGGTGCTGGGCGCGGGGCCGGGTTACGAGACCCGGACCCAGCAGGCGGCGGGGCCGAAGGCCGCTCCACCGCCTGCGCCCGACGGCCGGCCAATGGGGCCGACGGCCGTCGAGGTGGCGCCGTCCGCGGCGAGGCCGGCCTGGAACAGGCAGCTCATCAGTCGCTCGGCGGACGCACGCATGACATCGAAGGTACCGAAGTCCCGCCGGCACCCGCCATCGAATTAATTCAGTAGGCGAGCAGCGCGCGCAGCGCCGGGAGCAGGCGGCCGCGGGCCGAGTGCAGCGCTTCCAGGCGGCGGCTGAAGGGGACGGGTGTGTCGGTGCTGCCGACCCGCACGACGGGCGCGTCGAGGTGGGCGAAGGCCTGCTCGCCGATGACGGCGGCGACCTCGCCGCCGAAGCCGCCGGTCTGGGGCGCCTCGTGGAGGACGAGCGCCCGGCCGGTGCGCTCCACCGAGGCCAGCACGGTGGCGGTGTCCCACGGCCGCAGCGTGCGCAGGTCGATGACCTCGACGTCGCCGGCGTCCTCGCCGGCGAGGACCTCGGCCGCCTCCAGCGCCCAGCGCACGCCGACGCCGTAGGTCACCACGGTGGCGTCCCGGCCCGGCCGGGCGATGCGGGCCGAGCCGAAGGGGACGGTGTGCCAGCCGGCCGGCACCGGACCACGCTCGGCCCGGTAGAGGGCCTTGTGCTCCAGGTACAGCACTGGGTTCGGATCGTCGAAGGCGGCCAGCAGCAGCCCCTTGGCGTCGGCCGGGGTGGCCGGAGCGACGATCCGCAGCCCGGGCACGTTGGCGAAGAAGCCCTCGATGTTCTGGGAATGGAACGGGCCGGCGCCCGTCCCGCCGCCGACCGGCGCCCGGATCACCACCGGCACCGGGGCGCCCCAGCGGTAGTGGGTGGTGGCCAGATTGTTGACCACCTGGTTGAAGCCGCAGCTGATGAAGTCGCCGAACTGCATCTCGACCATGGGGTGGAACCCGTCGAGCGCCAGGCCGAGGGCGCAGCCCAGCGCGCCCGACTCGATGATCGGCGTGTTGCGGACCCGGTCCTTGCCGAACTCGGCCACGAACCCGTCGGTGACCTTGAAGGCGCCGCCGTACTCGGCGATGTCCTGGCCCAGCAGCACGACCCGCTCGTCGGCCCGCATGGCCTCCCGCAGCCCGTCGGAGATGGCGTCGAGATAGCGCAGGTCGACCGCCGGGGCGACGGGCGGCCGCTCGATTCGGCGTTCATCTGTCACGGACGTCCGTTGCCGATGAACGCCGGAGTCGGCGAACACCGCCGCCGTCTCCCGCTCGACGGTCGAGTCCGGTTCGGGCGCCGCCAGGGCCGCCTCGACCCGGGCGTCGACCTCGGCGGCGATCTCGACCCGCAGGGCGTCGCGCTCCCGGGCGGGCAGCACGCCTCGTCTGTCCAGCACGGCTTCGAGGCGCAGCAAGGGATCGCGCTCGGCCCACCGGGCCAGTTCGTCGGGCGGGACGTAGTCCGTCCCCGACGCCTCCTCGTGGCCCCGCATCCGGTACGTCTTGGCCTCGATGAGCGTGGGACCCTCCCCCCGGCGGCCCCGCTCCGCCGCCTCCCCTACCGCCCCCATCACCGCCAGGACGTCGTTGCCGTCGATGACCACGCCCGGCATCCCGTAGCCGGCGGCCCGATCGGCCAGGTCACGGCAGGCGTACTGCTCCGAGGTCGGCGTCGACAGGCCCCAGCCGTTGTTCTCGATCAGGAAGATGACCGGCAGGCGCCACACCGCGGCCAGGTTCAACGCCTCGTGGAAGTCGCCCTCGCTGGTGCCGCCGTCGCCGGAGAACACCGCCACCACCCGGGGCTCGCCCCGCAGCCGCCCGGCCAGCGCCAACCCGTCGGCCACCGGCAACATCGCGCCGAGGTGGCTGATCATCCCCACGATGCCGTGGTCCAGCGTGCCGAAGTGGAAGCTGCGGTCACGCCCGTCGGTGAAGCCGCCCTCCCGGCCGAGCAACTGGCGCAGCAGCCGGTCGAGATCGACGCTGCCCTTGGCGGCTCCCGCCGCCGCTGTCGGGGGGACACCCCCCAACCCCCGGGGCGTGGTGAACACCCCGAGGTTGCGGTGGAGCGGGAGGACGACGTCCGATCCCTCCAGCGCCGCCACCACCCCGACGGCGATCGCCTCCTGGCCGATGCCCGAGAACCACTTCGACAGCCGCCCCTGGCGCAGGAGCCGGAGCATCTTCTCCTCCACCAGGCGCGGCAGGAGCAGCGCCCGGTAGAGCCGGGCGAGACCGGCGTCGTCGAGCGGCGCGGCGACCCCCTCGGGGACGGTCGGGAGCACGTCGGACATGTCGGCTCCTCAGCGTAGGGGCCGGCCGCCAAAATCAGCCGACATTCAACGGGCCTTCAGATCTTTCGCGGCAAGCTGCTCCCATGCGAGTCCTGGTGGTGGAAGACGAACGGCATCTGGCGGGCGGGATCAAGCGGGGCCTGGAGGCGGAGGGGTTCGCCGTCGACATCGCCCTTGACGGGCCGGACGGGTTGGAGCGGGCCAACGCCGGCGACTACGACGCCATCGTCCTCGACATCATGTTGCCCGGCATGAACGGCTACAAGATCTGCTCGACGCTGCGCGAGAGCGGCAACTGGACGCCGATCATCATGCTCACGGCCAAGGACGGCGAGCTCGACGAGGCCGAGGCGCTCGACACCGGCGCCGACGACTTCCTGTCCAAGCCCTTCTCCTACATCGTGCTCGTGGCCCGGATCCGGGCGCTGCTGCGCCGGGGCGGGCGGGAGCGGCCGCCCGTCCTCGAAGTGGGCGACCTGCGCCTCGACCCGGCCGCCCACCGCGCTTGGCGGGGTGATTCCGAGATCAGCCTCACACCCCGGCAGTTCTCCCTGCTCGAATACCTGATGCGCCGGGCCGGCGAGGTGGTCTCCAAGGCCGAGATCCTCGAACATGTCTGGGACTACGCCTTCGAGGGCGACCCCAACATCGTCGAGGTCTACATCCGCCACCTCCGCAAGCGGATCGACGAGCCCTTCGGCCGCAACGCCATCCAGACCGTGCGGCTGGTGGGCTACAGGCTGGCCGCCGACGGGGGCTGAGAAACTGGGGCCGATGCGCCTGCGGCCCCTCGCCACCGTCCGGGCCCGAACCGTGCTCGGGGGATCACTGGCTCTCGGCATCGCCCTGCTGTTGAGCGCCTCGACCGCCGGCCAGCTGCTGCGCCGTTCGCTGATCCGCAGCATCGACGAGGTGGCCGAGGTGCGGGCGGCCGAAGTGGCGGTGCTGCCCCGCGGCGCCGCGCTGCCCGACGGCCTGTCCTCCGAGGACGGTGAGCTCGTCCAGCTCGTGAGCGGCGACGGCCGGGTGCTGGCCACCTCGATGCCCGAAGCCGCCGCACCGATCTCCCACCGGTTGCCGCCGCCCGGCCGGTTCCGGACCGAGACCGTGGACCGGCTCGAGGGTGACCTCCCCGTCGAGGGCCGCTACCGCCTGCTGGCGTTCCGGGAGCCGGGCGACGAGGACGCCCCCGTCGTCTACGTCGCCACCGGGCTCGACAGCGTCGAACACCACGTGGCCGTACTGAGCCGGCTGGTGTTCGCCGGCCTGCCGGCGCTGCTGGGCCTGGTGGCCTTCTCGGCCTGGCTGGCCGTCGGCCGGGCGCTACGGCCCGTCGAGGCCATCCGGGCCGAACTGGCCGACATCTCGGCCAGGCACCTCGACCGCCGGGTGCCGGAGTCGGGCGCCGGCGACGAAGTCGACCGGCTGGCGCAGACGATGAACGCCATGCTCGACCGGCTCGAGGCATCGGCCGAGCGGCAGCGCCAGTTCGTGTCCGACGCCTCGGAGGAGTTGGTCGCGCCGCTGGCCGCCACCCGGCAACGACTCGAGGCCGGCCTGGCCGCCGCCCCCGAGGGCGGATGGCCGGCGGCGGGCGCCGATCTGCTGCGGGAGCACCGGCGGATGGAGCGGCTCGTGCGCGACCTGCTCTATCTGGCCCGGGTCGACGCCGGCGCCCCCCGGGCCCCGCTGGCGCCGGTGGACCTCGACGACATCGTGCTCTCGGAAGTGACGCGCCTGCGGGGGACGGGCCGGATCCGCTTCGAGACGACCTCGGTGTCGGCCGCCCCCATCGAGGGCCGGGCCGAGGACCTGCGTCGGGCGGTGCGGAACCTGCTGGACCACGCCGAACGCCAGGCCCGGTCGACGGTGCGGGTGGGACTGTGGACCGGCGACGAGGGTGACGTCACGCTCACCGTGGAGGACGACGGCGCGGAGCAGCTCCCCGCCGAGCGGGACCTGGTCTTCGAACGCTTCAGCAGCCTGCCCGGCTCGACGCCGTCACGAGCCGGGGAGACCGGCTCGGGGCTCGCGCTGGCCATCGTGCGGGACATCGCCCTGGCCCACGGCGGCAGTGTCAGCGTCGAGGCGGCCTCCCCCGGCTCCCGGTTCATCCTCCGGCTGCCCGCCGATCCCCGCCCCCGGTAGCCGGACGATCAGCTGGGCGCCGGGCCCGTCGCCGATGGAGATGCGGCCACCGTGGGCCTCGACGATCTCCCGGGCGATCGGCAGCCCGAGGCCGGTGCCGCCCTCGTCGCGGCCCCGGGCGTCGTCGAGGCGAGTGAAGCGGTCAAAGACCCGGCCGCGGTCGGCGGGGTCGATGCCGGGACCGTCGTCGGCCACGACGAGCTCGACCGCGACACCGGACGGGCCGGCGGCGGGATGGGCCCGAAGGGTGAGGTTCACGGCTTGACGGGCGTGGCGGGCGGCGTTCTCCAGCAGGTTGCGCACCGCCCGGGCGAGATGCTCAGGGCGGCCGGCCACCGCTCCCCCGCCGGGCGGCAGGTCGACGTCGACCTCGACGGCCACCGGCCAGCGGCCCCGGAGGCGGCCGGCCTCGTCGCGCACGATGTCGTCGAGGACGACGATCTCCGCCGGCGCGGTCAGCGACGAGAAGTCCCCCTCATCGCACTGAGCCAGGAACAGCAGGTCGGCGACGAGCTGCTCCATCCGCTGGTCCTCGGCCAGCAGGCGGGCGGCGGTGGCCGGCCAGTCGGCCGTGGCGGGGTGGGCCAGCGCCACCTCGAGGTCGGCCTGCACCGCGGCCAGCGGGCTCTTCAGCTCGTGCGAGGCGTCGGCCACGAAGCGCCGCTGCCGTTCGCCGGCCGCCTGCAGCCGGTCGAGCATCTCGTTCATGGTGCGGGTCAACCGGGTGATCTCATCGTCGCCCGGCGGCTCGGGGACCCGGCGGTCGAGCGCCTCGGCGGTGATCCCGTCCACCTCGGCCCGGATACCCTCCACCCGTCGCAGGGCCCGGTCGGCGATGAGCCAACTGACGACCGCCACCAGCGCCAGGAACGGCGGGCCGCCCATGACCAGCAGCCGGCGGAGGGCGGCCTCGCTGCGGGCGACGGTGCGCAACTCCGTGGCGGCGTAGACGGTGTAGGGCCCGTCCGGCGTGGCCGTGGTGAGGGCCACGACCCGGAACGAGCCGGGCCGGGCGACGTCCCCGGGCAGGTGCTCGACGGTCGCGGTGCGCTTCTGGCCGGGGCCCGGTGGCGGGCCGGGAAGCATGACCGGCGCCTCGGCCATGCGGTCGCCGGCCGAGATGATCCGGCCCGACGGGCCGACGACCTGGATCAGCAGCTCGTCATGGTCGTGGTCGGACGGGATGGGCAGCCGGGCGGGGAGCGCACCGGCGTCGATCAGCGCCACGACGTCCCGGGCCCGGTGGAGCCCAGCCCGGTCGGTGTCGTCGATGAGCGACCTGTGCAGCAGCGCCGTCACGGCCAGGCCGGCGGCCACGACGCCGGCGCCGACCACCAGCACGGACGCCGCCGCCGTGCGGGCCCGCACCGAACCGAACATCAGCCCAGCGTGCCATACGGCGCGGCCGGCGCTGCGGGTCAGGTCACTCCGGCGGCAAGGGTCCGACGATGCCGGACTCGAGCGTGTCGCCGGTCTCCAGCGTGATCTCCGAGCCGTAGACGACACGGTCCCTGAGGTCGATCTCGATGACCGGGGCGACTTCCGGCTCGGTGAGGTCGATCTCGGTCACCGGCGCGAACGCCGTCTCGTAGAGTCGCGCCCGGATCTGCCGCCGCCGCCGGAGCTGCTCCCGCCGCCGCTGCTGCTTCAGCACCCGGTGGCCGACGACCAGGCCGACCAAGGCCATGACGGCGACCGCCCACCCGCCTCCGGGCAGCGAATCGAAGAGGAACACATCGTGAAACTCGCCGTGGGCGATCGTACGCTCCTCCCCGAACTGCGACGAAGTTCATATCAATGAACGAAAGCGAAGACTAACACGATGACCGCCCCGGGTCCTGTGGCCCAACCCCCTCGGAACGTGGTGGCGCTGGCGGAGGAATTGGCCCGGCGGTACCACGCCGGCCAGCTCGACCGGCTCGGCGAGCCCTACATCGAGCATCCCCGAGCGGTGGCCGAGCTCCTGGCCGGCGCGCCGGAGGCGCTGCAGGCGGCGGCGTGGCTCCACGACGTGCTGGAGCACACCGACGCCACCGTCCCCGACCTCCTCACCGCCGGCGTGCCCCTCGAGGTGGTGCGGTTGGTGGAGGTGCTGACCCGGCGCCCGGACGAGGACTATCTCGCCTTCACCGAACGGGTCTGTGCCGACCGGGGGGCCGTCCGGGTCAAGATCGCCGACGCGCTCCACAACCTCGACCCGAGCCGGGACTTCGGGCCGTCGCCCGAGCAGCGGGCCCGCTACCACCGGGCGCTCGTGCTCCTGTTCCGGGCGAGTCTCCTCTGACTGGTCAGTAGTAGTACGGGAACGGCGAGAAGTCGGGCTTGCGCTTCTCCAGAAAGGCGTCGCGGCCTTCGAGGGCCTCGTCCGTCATGTAGGCCAGGCGGGTCGTCTCCCCGGCGAAGAGCTGCTGGCCGACGAGGCCGTCGTCGATGAGATTGAAGGCGTACTTCAGCATCCGCTGCGACGTCGGCGACTTGGCGCAGATCTCCCGACCCCACTGGAGGGCGGTGGCCTCGAGTTCAGCATGGGGGACGACGGCGTTGACCGCGCCCATGGCGTGCATCTCGGCCGCGGTGTAGGCCCGGCCGAGGGCGAAGATCTCCCGGGCGAACTTCTGGCCCACCTGGCGGGCGAGGTAGGCGGAGCCGTAGCCGCCGTCGAAGGAGCCGACGTCGGCGTCGGTCTGCTTGAAGCGGGCGTGTTCGGCGCTGGCCAGCGTCATGTCGCAGACGACGTGGAGCGAGTGGCCGCCGCCGGCGGCCCAGCCGTTGACGACGGCGATGACGAACTTCGGCATGAACCGGATCAGCCGCTGACATTCGAGGATGTGCAGGCGGCCGGCCCGGGCCCGATCGACGGTGTCGGCCGTTTCACCGCTGGCGTACTGGTAGCCGGTCTTCCCCCGGATGCGCTGGTCGCCGCCAGAGCAGAAGGCCCAGCCGCCGTCCTTCGGGCTGGGCCCGTTGCCGGTGACGAGCACGCATCCGACGTCGGACGACATGCGGGCATGGTCGAGGGCGCGGTACAGCTCGTCGACCGTGTGGGGCCGGAAGGCGTTGCGCACCTCGGGCCGGTCGAAGGCGATGCGGACCACTCCGACGTCGACCGCCCGGTGATAGGTGATGTCGGTGAAGTCGAAGCCCGCCACCGCCTCCCAGGCGGACGGGTCGAACAACTCGGAGACCTTGGAGTCCTTGTCAGCCACGGCCCGAACAGTAGGTCCGCCCCCGGGCGACGAGCCTGTCCGGAGGTGGTCCGGAGCCCCTCAGTGGGCGGCGTACCCTTTTGGACGTGATCGATGTCCGGCGCTGGGTGGCCTCGGGCCGTCCGCACGAGCGGGTGGGCCCGCGGGCCCACCGCGTCGGGGACCATGTGCACATCCAGCTGCGGCGGGTGTGGCCCGACCAGGCCGAGCCGTTCGTGGCCGCGCTGCACGAGGAACTGGCCGACCTCCCGGTCGCCTGGGTCGACGTGCGCCTCCTCGACGGGCTGCTGGTCGTCGGCCTCGCCGACGACGACGCCGCCGAGGTCCTCGGAGTCGAGGAGGCCGTCGTGCAGGCGGTCGAGGCCGCCGAGGAGCGGGCGGGCATCGAGTGCAACCCGTTTCCGGAGCACCGTCACGGCGCACCGGTGGACGACGAGCCGCTGCTGCGGGCCGCCGCCGAGGTGGCGGCCGACGTCTTCGCCTTCGGGCTGAGCCTGACGCTGCGGGCCGTGCGGGCTCCTCGGCCGCCGGCCGGGTTCGACGCCGAGGGGCTGGTCGGTCTCGTCCAGAACGTACCAGGCCTGCGGCGGACGTTCGCTCGCTGGGTGGGCCGCGGCACGGCCGAGGTCAGCGCCGGCGTGGCCTACGCCCTGGCCGGCGGGCTGGCCCAGAACGTCGTGGGGCCCGTCCTCGGCTTCGCCTATCACAACTTGCGCCTCGGCGAGCTGCGAGCCCGGCAGGAGGCCTGGCTGGGCGCCGAACCCCGGCTTTACGGCCCGGGGGCGATCAGCGCCGGATCGTCGGAGCCGATCGGCCGGCCGCTCCCCCGCGGCCCGGGGCCGGCCGAGCGCTTCGCCGAACTGACCTGGGTGGCGTCGCTCGGCTCGTTCGTGGCCACGATCCCGCTGACCGGCAGCATCGAGCGGGCCTTGTCGATGCTGGCCAGCGGTGCACCCAAGGCGGCCCGCATCGGCCGGGAGGCGTTCGGGTCGCATCTGAGCCGGGATCTCGGCCAGCGCGGCATCGTGGTGCTGCGGCCGGGCACCGTGCGCCTGCTGGACCAGGTCGACGTCGTCGTGGTCGAGGACCGGCTGTTCACCGGCGATGACGCCATTCGCCTGGAGCGGGTGGCGGCGGCCAACGGACTCGACCTCGCCGTCGTCGGGGTGGACGGGGTGGCGGAGGTCCGGCGTCTGCAGATCGCCGGCCGGGTGGTGGCGACGGTGGGCGGCCCCTCGTTCACCCCGCTGGCCGCCGGCGATCTACCGATCGGCATCGCCGGCCGCGACGGCAGGGCTCCGGACGGGAGTCACGTCATCTGCCTTGATGGCCTGGGTGACGCGGCCCGGATCCTGGCGGCCTGCCGGCCGGCCCGCCGGGCCAGCCAGGAGAGCGCCCACCTGTCGCTGGCCGGCGCGGTGGGCGGCGCCCTGGTGGCCATGGCCCCGGCGGTCGGGACACGCCTGCCCCGGGTGATGACGGTCATCGACACTGCCGCGCTGGTGGCCGTGGGCAACGCCGTGCGCCATGCCCGTCGCGCCGAGAACTTCGATGTCGACCGCGACCCGGGCCGGACCGAGGAGGTGCCGGTGTTGGTGCCGCTGTCGGCGCTCACCCGTTGCGAGGACGGCCAGGAGGCAGCTTCAGCGTGACCATGCCGAACGAACTGCAGGTTGTCTGCGCCGTCGACGACACGCCGGTCGCCGGCGCCTGGGTGACGGCAACGCTGCACATGAACGACAAGACCGACTTCGTGTCGTTCCACGGCCCGGCCGACGACCAGGGGACGGTCGTCGTCACCGGTGCGGACATCCTCCGGTGGACGGAGCGCAACCGCGCCTTCGCCCCCAACGACTACGCCGATCCGAAACAGGACTGGTCGGGATCCCTGACCCTGACGCCGCTGACGCAGGAAGCGGCCCGGGCGGCGATCAAGTTCTACAAGATGTTCGAGGACAAGCTCGACTATCCCGAGGCGTTCTCCCGCGATCTGCGAGCGATGATCACCGCGGTCGAGCCGTTGAAGGGCCAGATGATGACGCTCCGGCTGGCGGCGGCGGACCCTCCCGACGCGGCCGACATCGTCAAGCTCCGCCGCCGCCCGCTGTAGCGCCGCGTTCCGAGGGGCCCGGGAGGTTCCCAGGCCCCTCGAACGGTGCGGTGCCGGCGGTTACCGGTCGATGACCGTCGGCCGGAAACGGCGCAGGGCCAGCCCGCCGAGCAGCGCGGCGGTGGCGGCGAGGATCACCGATGCCGCGCTGGTGCCGGTGCGGGGAAGCGTTCCGCCCGGCGTCGCCGGTGCCGGGCTGGCCGTGCCGGCGGCCGGCGCGGCGATGTCCCGGCTCGCCTCGTTGGCGGCCGCGGCCGGGATGGCCGCCGACTGCGACACCGTCGCACCGCCGCCCGACGCGGCGGTGGTGGTGAAGGCCGCCACCGGGTTCAGCGCCTTGATGGCCTCGATTGCAGCGTTGACCTTGGCCACCTCGGCGGCGGCGTTCGTGACGCCGTTGGCGGCCACACCGCCCGACGCCGTCAGGCACGAGAGGGCGAGCAGGTTCGGCGCGTTGGCCGCGCACAGCGGGCTCTTGCCCAGTTGGTCGTCGGTTCCGATCTTCGTGTCGTTCAGCCCGAGCAGGTAGGAGCGCCCCTTGGCCTCCGACGTCACTTCGGAGTGGAGAAGCACCACCCGGTTGGAACCGAGCCGGAGATCGACGCCGTCAGAGGTGGCGGTGCCGCCGCTCTCCTGATCGCTGTGCGACGCCTCGGACTTCGACGCCAACACGCCGGCGGCAATCTCGTTCGGGCCGGTCACCCGCAACAGTGCGGCAGAGCTCGTGGCCTGGCGGGTCGGGCCGCCGGCACCCTCGACACTCGCCTGCCAGGGCGCCACCTCGACGCGGGCCGAGTGGTTGGCGCCCGTGTCGGCCAGGGCGCCGCCGGTCCGGCCGTTGCCGTTCTGCGTCCCGCCGAGGTTGTGGACGGGCTTGCCCTGGATCCGGAGGACCGACGCCTCGGCCGAAGGCCCGCTCTGATCGGCGGTGGCCCCCGTCTTCGAGACGTCGAACACCGAGCCGGCCCGGGCGGCGACCGCCGATGCCTGCCCCGGCGGTGCCGGACGAGCGATGACGTCAGCCTGCGCCGGACCCGGCGACAAGGCCAAGAGGGCGCACGCCGCAGCTGCAATGGACGAGAAGGTTCGACGCATCATCCTCCTTTCACGCCACTGACACCAACAACACAAGACGACTTCAGTGACCACCTGCTGGCATATAAGGAATAAAATCTAAGTGCTGTGCTGTCAAGTCCTCTGTAGCTCCGTTGACGTACGACGTGGAGCCGGCCCGCAGAACATCACGCAGAGGTGAAGACGATGCGCTGGTTCGTGCTCGCCGCCGAATCCGGCGAATCCGGCGGCACCTTTACCGACATCAACTTCGCCACCGCCCTCTGGACGTGGGTGGCGTTCGTCGTGGCCTACCTGGTATTGAGCAGGCTGGCCTGGCCCCGCCTCGCCGCCTCGTTGGAGGAGCGCGAGCTCCGGATCGCCGAAGGCCTGCGTAAGGCCGACGAGGCCGAGGCCAGAGCCCGGCAGCTGATGGAGCAACGGCAGCGGCTCCTCGACGAGAGCCGTAAGGAGGCCCAGCAGCTCCTGGCCTCGGCCCGGGCCGAAGCCGAACAACGGGCCAGAGCGGTGCTGCTCGCCGCCCAGCAGGAACTGGCCGAGGAACGCAAGCGAGCCAAGCAGGAGGTCGCCCTCGAGAGAGCCAGGGCGACGGAAGAACTCAAACAGGCCGCCGTCGACCTGACGCTGCTGACCGCCAGCCGGATCCTCCAGCGGAACCTGCACGACGACCTCCATCAACGCGTCGCCCGCGACATCGTCGACGAAGTCGCCAACGCCCGGGCCCACGAACCGCTGGTGGCCTGAACGCCGGGCGAGTTTCGAGCCTCCTCTACACTCGATCCCCCGGGCCCCCGTAGCTCAGGGGATAGAGCATCGGTTTCCTAAACCGTGTGCCGCAGGTTCGAATCCTGCCGGGGGCGCTTTGTAGGACAAGGGATCTGAGCATCAGACCACCCGCCGGAGGCGGGGCAACCCCACACCAGCCCCACATTCGATGAGGGCGGCGGCGCTGTCGAGGTCTTCGTCCATCAACATGAGCTGGCAGCTAGCGACGTTCGGACGATGCGGGCCAAGCTCCGGGGCGCTTCGGTGCCTACGGTGCCGATGGTCTGTACGTGGCCTTCATCCACCCGTCGGTCGCCAGGCTCTGGCGAAGGCGTACTCCACCAGCGATGGCAGCGGCCCGTTCCCCCGAGTGATTGTGGGTCCTGTGACCGACAAGCTGCGGCGGTTCGTGCCGATCGGCTGGTACTGGCTCGGTGGCTACAACCGGTTCCGTGCACAGGGGTCCTAGTCCAGGCAGTTGATGATGGTGATCCGCTCGACATCTCGGATCGTCCACTTGGGGCCGGCGTCGCCCTCGAAGCAGACATAGATCTCGACCGTGTCGAAGCCCTTGCCGCCGTCGAGGTACCTGATCGGGGCGCCCTCGGACCCGTCCCCGGCTCGCAGGATGTCGTTGCCGGAACCCATGCAGACCGTGACAGGGAAGCTCAGGAAGCCGGTTCCATCGGGGCGCTCCGATCCGGGGGGCAGGTCTGACATGTCGGTCACGATCACGTCGTTGCCGCCGTGCGCGTTGATGATCCTCTTCGTAGGCGTGAGGGTGAACTTCTCGGCCTTGCCAGTCCCGACGAAGTTGGCCGTACGGCCGTCGCATTTGTTGCTGGGTGCGGCGTGCGCGGACTGGACAGGGATCACGGCCAGGGTGCTGGCGGCAAGGAGGAGTGGGACAAGACGGCGCATCGGAGTCTCCCTCTGGAAAGCTTTGGCACTCGGTGCCTATTTCGTTCGCCCCTGCCCGTGAGGATCCTGCCGATTCGGACCTTTCCGCCCTATTCCGACGGCTCTGCGTTTAAACGGTCAGAGCGACAGCCGCTTCGCAGCGTTCCCCGGGCCGGGTCAGCCGAAGGCAGGTATCGCTCCAACGTGCGCCCGCCGGGGCTGTGGCCGGTCTGAGCGCTGATCTCCAGGGCCGTGGGCCGCTCGGGATGCCGGGGCGGTCGAGTCCTCGATCGGCCGGAGCGCCTCTCCGGCCAGCTCGTCGGCGTCGAGGACAGGGACAGTGGGGACAGGGACAAGGGTCATTGCCAGCTCGCTTTCCGGGCGGTGGGCCAACCCCACACCAGCCCCACAACGGGAGTAAGACGCAGCAATCTCGAGAAAGACCCAGTAAGGTCAGATCCGTTGCCTCGCAACGATCTCTGAGCGTTTCCGCAGGTCAGCGCCTGGCGCCTAATCGGTTTCCTAAACCGTGTGCCGCAGGTTCGAATCCTGCCGGGGGCGCCAGGGCTGCCGATGGGTGAGACGGGAGGGGACATGATCACACTGCCTCGGGCGCTTCGGGCGATCGCGGTGATCTTCATCATCGGGCCGACGCTGTTCATGGCCATCTGGCCCAGCGGATGGCGGTGGGAACCGCACAACGAGAGCTACGAGCACATGATCGGGATTCTCTACGGCGTCCTCGGCATCTACCTGTGGAAGGCGGCCGACAACCCGGCGGCGAACCGATCCCTCATCTCCTTCACGATCTGGTCGAGCGTGGCGCACGCCGCGGTCATGTTCATCCACGTGTTCGAGGCCGATGAGCCGATGCACCTCGTGGCCGACATTCCCGCCTTGATCATGGTCGCGGCCGTCCTCGGCGTCCTCCTGCGCAACGAGGATCCGCGGCGGACCACCGTCACCGCCTGATACGCGACCCGACTAGCTGCTCCGTCAGAGTCGGGCGCTCAGGGGCGTTCGGGTTGACAGGCGGGGCACCACAGCGTGGTGCGGCCGCCGCTTCTGGTCCGCTGGAGGGGGCGGCGGCAACGCGGACAGGCCGGGTCGGGCTCCGTACGGCGACTGGTGAGCCAGGAACGCTCGGCGGGCACATGGCCCGCTTCGATGGAGTCTTTCAGTACTCGCCGGAGGGACCGGTGCAGACGGCCCCACTCGTCGGCGTTCAATGAGCTGGGCCTGCGCTGCGGGTTCAGCCGGGCCCGCCACAGGACCTCGTCGGTCACGATGTTGCCCAGGCCGGCGATCACCGCCTGGTCCATCAGCGCCGCCTTGAGCCCGGTTCGCTTCCCGGAGAGGCGTTCCTCGAGCTGCGCTCTGGTGATGCCCCAGGCGTCGGGTCCCTGGCGACCGATGATCCGGGCCGCCTCCTCGTCGTCATCGGCCAGCCACAGGCCCTGCAGCTTGCGCTGGTCGCGGTAGCGAAGTTCATGGCCGTCCAGGCGCAGCACCATCCGGTCGTGGCGGTGTGGCTCGGCGTCCCACTCGAGGGAGCCGGTCATGCCGAAGTGCATCAGCAGCACCGGTCCATCGGTCGGTGCCACCAGCCACTTCCCCCGTCGTTGCGGCGAGCGGAACCGGTGACCCACCAGCGCACGACGGAACCCGGCGCCATCGGCGTTCCGGACGACACCGGCATCAATGACGTCGACATCCTTGATTCGCCCCCGCCGCCCATGGCGCTCCAGACGCCGACGGAAACCCTCGACGTCGGGCAACTCAGGCATCAGCCCCGGTGCTCTGTCTGCATCAGTCGGCTATCTACCCGGCCGAGGCCGGCTCCCAACGCGCCGGTCGCGGCGGACCCCCGGCCGGCTCAGGGACGGAGGTGACGGGCGAACTCGAAGCGGTTCTCGAGGAGGTGGAGGTCCATGGCGAAGCTCGTCACCACCTCGGCTTCGACCTTCGCCACCAGGCACGTCAGCTCGTCGGCGGCGATGGCATCCCGGGCGGCGGTGGTGAAGTCGTCAAGGGTGCTGACGGTCCCTACCCGGTTGATCCCGGCGGCCCTGGCGGCGGCGGCGAGGTCGACGCCGTGGGACGTCGGGGTCGGATGCCCGCCGATCGAGACGAAGCTGGCGTTGTCGAAGACGATGTGGGTCAGGTTCGGCGGTGCCTGGCGGGCGAGCGTGGTCAGCCCGCCGAGGTTCATCAGCAGCGAGCCGTCGCCGTCGAGCACGACGACCCGACGCTCCGGCTGGGTGAGCGCGATGCCGAGCCCGAGGGAGGGTGCGAGGCCCATGGCGTGCTGCAGATAGAAGAAGGAGGGCCGGTGCCCGACACTGTGCAGCTCGGCGGCCACCGCGCCCATGATCGTCACCACGGCGCATTCCGACAGCTCGGCGTGGATGGCGGCCAGGCATTCCTTGCGCTTCATCCTTCCGGCTCCCACAGGAACTGGCGGGTGAGAAGCAGCGCCACCGGGAACAGCGAGGACCCCGCCAGCGTGAGGGCGTCGCCCACCTTCCGGGCCGCCTCGTCGGGATCGACGATGTCGTCGCGGACGATCCCCACTGCGTCGAGCACCCGGCGGGTGTGCCGTCCGCCCTCGGTCTGCCACGGATCACGTTCGCCGAAATGGCCCCGGTCGCTGATGAGGAGCAGCAGCGGAATCCGGTAGAGCATGGCGCCCGAGATCACGGCGTTGAGCGCCGAGAAGAGCCCGTGGTTCTGCATGAGCACCGCCGCCCGGGCTCCGGCCAGGTGGGCGCCCATGGCGATGCCGACGGCCTCGTCCTCCTTGACGACTTCGACGACCCACAGCCCCGGATCACCCTCCAGAGATCGCAGCAGCGGCACGAGCCACGTCTCCGGCAGGGTGGCGACCAGCTCGACCCCGGCCCCCGCCAGGGCGTCGTGGAGGACCTTGGCCCGAGTTGGCGACGGAGGCACGAGCGGTCAGAGTAGACGGCGCTCCCGGAGGGAAGGAAGCGAAAGCCGATGGTGCATGACACCCGACGGATGACCGACGAGCGGCTCAAACGGGAAGCGCAGCTGCGCCTGGAGATCGAATCGATCTACGAGGAGCTCACCGGAGGATTCCAGCGGTCGCTCCGGCTCGACGAGCTCGTGGCGGCGGCCGCCGAGCACCGGGCCGGACTCGTGCCGACCGCCGAGGAGATGGCGGCGGAGCGCCGGCTCCCCCAGCGGGACAAGCAGGGCCTGGAGATCGACCAGGGCATTTTCCTGGGCCAGGTCCTGGCCCATCCCCGCTGCGGCGCCCACCTGGTCCACGCCATGTCCCAGCCCAAACGGGAGGCCCTCGAGGCGCTGGCCGGTTTCCGCCGGACGGGCGCGCTCGACCTCGGGCCCGTCCGCATCGATCGACAGGGCCGGATCGCGCTCATCACCCTGCAGAACCACGCCTTCCTCAATGCCGAAGACGAGCCGTGGGCGGCGGCGCTGGAGACGGCCGTCGACCTGGCGCTCCTCGACGACGACGTCGACATCGGCATCCTGCGAGGAGCGGTGGCCATACACCCCAAGTACGCCGGGCGGCGGGTGTTCAGTGCCGGCGTCAACCTGACCCATCTCTACTGGGGTGGCATCGGCCTGATCGGCTACATGCTGGACAAGGAACTGGGGGCCATCGCCAAGCTCTACCGCGGCCACGACCTCGCCCCCTTCGACCACACCGATCTCGAGATCCGCCGGGAGAAGCCCTGGATCGCGGCGGTGGAGAGCTTCGCCATCGGTGGTGGCTGCCAGCTCCTCCTCGTCGTCGACCACATCGTCGCCGAGGACCAGGCTTTCTTCAGTCTGCCGGCCCGCTACGAAGGCATCATCCCGGGACTGGCCAACCTCCGGCTCCCCCGCTTCATCGGCGAACGCCGCACCCGCGACGCCATTCTCTTCAACACCCGCCTCCCCGCCGGCAGCGACGAAGGCCGGCTCCTGGCCGACATCGTCGTCCCCGCCGCCGAGATGGATGACGCCACCGGGCGCACCGCGGCCACGCTGCTCGAAGCCGGGACGGCCAGCCTGGTCGCCAACCGCAAGGCCACCCGGGTCGCCGCCGAACCACTCGACGTCTTCCGCCGCTACATGGCCAACTACGCTCGGGAACAAGCCCTCTGCCTCTACAGCGATGCCCTGATCAGCAACCTCGAGCGCAACTGGGACGCCCACCGGCGCCGACCCTGACCGGTCGAGGGCCGGCCGGGCGGTTCAGCCGGTGCCGGTGTTGGCCGAAGCCTGGCGCCACCATTGGTCGGCTTTGGCGAGGCGGCGTTCGAGTTGCTCGACGGTCGCTTCGCTGATCCGCTTCAGGCCGATCGAGCGGTTGAGTTCGCCGTTGATGGCGGCGTGGGTCAGGCCGGTCGCCCGGGCGATCATGCGGACCCGGGCCATGTTGGCGTCACGCAGGCGTTGCTTGTGTTCCCGGAGCGTCCGGCCGTCGGGGACGACCGCGGCCAGGTGCCGGCCGCCGGTCGGCAGCGGCGGGAGCGGCACGACGAGCGTGGCGTCCTCGTCGGGCTCGGGGAGCCCGTCCTCATCGACCATCCACTCCGCCCCGTCGCTCATTCCGGTCGGCACTGCCGAGATCGGGGCGAAGAACGAACCCTGCTCCGGTTCGACCAACTCCTCCACCGGCTCGGCCCGGGGCACTACCTCCCGGTCCTCATGGCGGAGGGAGTGGCGACGCTGCTCGGCGATGGAGAACGCCCGGGCCCGCAACCGCGGCTCGTCAGGGATGAACAGGAACGACTTCTGGCCCCGCACGCCCTTCGTCCAGCGGACGAGGCGGCCGACGGCCTGGCGGAAGAACAGCTCCGTGGTCGTCGTGGTGGCGAACACGCCCACCCGGAGCCGCGGGATGTCGACGCCTTCCGAGACCATGCGGACAGCGACGATCCAGGGCTCGGTGCCGGCGGCGAAGCGGGAGATGTGGCTCGATGCCTCGGGGTCGTCCGACGTCGCCACCACCGCCCGGACCCCGAGCCGCTCCCGGAACAGGCGGGCGATGCCCTTGGCATGGTCCTGGTCGGTGGCGATGACCAGGCCGCCGGCGTCGGGCTGGCGCGCCCGGATGGCCAGCAACTGCTCATGGGCCTGGCGGAGCACGTGGGGCAGCCACTCCCCTTCCAGCGAATAGGCGGTGCGCAGCCGCTGCCCGGCCCGGGCGGCGTCCAGCGGGTCGTCGAAACTGTGGGAGTGGAAGCTGCCGTCGGGCGCGGTCCACTCCATCAGCCCGTCGACCCGGGGAAAGTACACCGGCCGCACGACTCCGCCGTCGGCCAGCGCGTCGCCGTAGCCGTACTCGTAGTCGGCCACCGCCTCCTCGTGCTGGTAGCGCACGAACGGAATGGCGCAGACGTCCGACCGGAACGGCGTGCCCGACAGCGCCAGGCGGCGGGCCGCCGGATCGAAGGCGGTGCGGATGGCGTCGCCCCACGCCCGCTCGTCGGCAGCGTGGTGGATCTCGTCGAAGATCACGAAGCTGCCCGCCGCCAACCCCCGGATGACTCCGGCGCAGCCCGCCACCTGCTGGTACGTCATGACGACACCGTGCGTGTCGCCCGGCAACGCCCCCTCGGCCGCCGACCACCGGGGATCGAGGTGCAGGTCGAACGACAGCGCCGCCCGCGCCCACTGCACCTTCAGGTGAGCGGTCGGTACGACGACGAGCAGCCGCCGGACGGGCTCGGCCGCCAGCGCCTGGCGGGCCGCCATCAGGGCGAACGTCGTCTTGCCCGCTCCCGGAGTGGCCACGGCCAGGAAGTCGGCGGATTCGCTGGCGGCCAGCCGCTCGAGCGCGGCCTTCTGCCAGGGTCGGAGAGTGACGGTGCGAGCCATGCAGGCCGCAGATCATGGCAGGCTGTCACGATCCGCCGGGTGATGCCCCCTGACCTGCAGCTTTGGCGTCGCCGAGAGGGACGCCGTTGGCCTCGCTCATCACGATGACGCAGACACCCATCACCATGCCGGCCGCCAGGGCGAAGATTCCACACCAGGCGATGAATCCCGCTGCCGTGCAGGCCAGCGCCGCTCCGGCGATGAGCGCGACGAGCCCGACGGCGGCGAGCAGGACCTGGCCGGTCGAGGCGGACCCCCGCCCGTCAGTCACGGGTCGCAGCGGACGTTTCGGCGACGGGATGCCAACCCATTTCCTCGACGGGAGGCCATGGCGGGGACGCCGTTCAGGGGACCGAGGTTCCCCCAGGTCGACCAGCTGTAACGCCAGCCACCAGTCTTCGGCCGGCATCGCCGCCGCCATCTCGAGCAGGGTGCTCTGCTCTTCCGTGGTGAGCAGCACTTGATCGTGGTCCACGGGCGGGCCTCCTGATGCCTTCTCACGTACCCGTCCGGAGCACGAGTCATTCAGGCTGTGAGCCGGGTTGTGCCGCGGTCTGCCAGCCAGGCCGACAGGGCGGTGGTCGGCTGGGGCCGGGAGAACAGGAAACCCTGAGCCGTGTCGCAACCCATCGCCCGGAGCGCCTCGAGCTGCTCGGGCCGCTCGACGCCTTCGGCCACCACCTGGAGCGACAACGCATGGGCCAGCTCGACGACGCTGCGGACGATGGCCGTGTCGCTGGCGTCGATGTGGAGGCCGGCGACGAAGGACCGGTCGATCTTGACCGCGTCGACCGGAAACCGCTTCAGATACGTGAGGGACGAGAACCCCGTTCCGAAATCGTCGATGGCCAACCGCACACCGAGGGACCGCAGGTCGAGCAGTGTCCGGATGTGGCGGTCGACGTCTTCGAGCAGGACGCTCTCCGTCAGTTCCAGGCAGAGGGCGGACGGCTCGAGCCCGCTGTCCGCCAGCGCCTCCCGGACGTGATCCAACAGCGCCGGGTGACGGAGATGGTGAACGGAGAGGTTGACCCCGACGGCGAACTTGGGATCGTCGAAGGCTTGTCTCCAGGCGGCGCACTGCCGGGCCGCCTCGGAGAGCACGGACACACCGATCGGGATGATCAGCCCCGACTCCTCCGCGACATCGATGAACTCGGCCGGCATGACCACGCCTTTCGTGGGGTGATGCCACCGGACGAGCGCCTCGACGCCGACCGGACGACCGGACACCACGTCGACCACCGGCTGGTAGAACACCCCCATCTCCTGGCGCTTGATCGCCCAGTGCAGCGACGTCTGCAGCTCCAGGCGGGCCGCGGCCTCGATGCGCATGGTCTCGTCGAAGAACTCGCAGCGGGCTCGGCCATGCTCCTTGGCCCGGTACATGGCGGCATCGGCGTCGCGGAGCAGTTCGGAGCCGGATTCGGAACCGTTCGCCACGGCGATCCCGATGCTGACCGTCAAGAACATGTCGTCGCCGTCGATGCGGAACGGCTGGCGCAGGGTGTCCGACACCCGCTCCGCCACGTGCATGGCCACGTCGAATCCGCCGCCGTCCTGGCACACCATGACGAACTCGTCGCCGCCGAAGCGGGCCACCGTGTCGGTCGGCCGGAGAATGGCCCGCAAGCGGTCCGCCACGCCGACGAGGAGGTCATCGCCGACCGGGTGTCCACGGCTGTCGTTGATCAACTTGAACCGGTCGACGTCGAGGAACAGCACCGCCACCCGCGTCCGGTCTCGGCGGGCCTGGGCGAGCGCCTGCTCCAGACGGTCGAGCAGCAGCGCCCGATTCGGAAGGCCGGTGAGGGCGTCGTGGAGGGCCTGATGGGCCAGTGTCGCCTCCACCTCTTTGCGTTCCGTGATGTCCTGGGTGGTGCCGAGCAGTCGGACGGGCGTGCCGTCGGCGTCGACCTCCACCCTGCCCCGCACCAGCACCCATGAGACCTCGGCCCCCGGCGGCTGAATGCGCAGCTCGAAGGCAAAGGACGCCCGCCGTTCGAGGGCGTCCTGGACGCTCCCGACGGCGAAGAGCAGGTCGTCGGGCACCACGTGAACCAGCAGATCCTCGTACCGCTCGACCGGCTCGTCAGGATCGAGGCCCGACAACCGCTTGAGCTCCGCCGAGGCGGTCAGCGTCCCGGAGGTCAGATCCCACTCCCAGCTCCCGATCCGGGCGATCCGCTGCGCCTCGGCGAGACGCTCCCCTTCGGCCTTCAGCTCCAGGGTCCGTTCCCGGACGCTCGCTTCCAGCGTCGCGTTGGCCTCTTGGAGCTGCACCAGCAACCGCCGGTTCTCGACCACGAGGCGCCGGCGATCCCAGGCGGCGCGCACCACCCGGAGGAACGCTTCGGCGCGGACCGGCTTGGTCAGGTAGTCGTCGACCCGGGCCACGGCGGCCACCGCCGTCTCCAGCGACGCGTTCCCGGTCAGAACGATCACCGGCAAGTCCGGGTCGGTGTCCTTGAGCCGGGCGGCCAGCTCCAACCCGGTGCCGTCGGGGAGCTGATAGTCGACAACCGCCACGGCGATCGGCCCTTCCGCCTGCCGCGCCACCGCCTCGGCCGCGGTGGCCGCCGACCGGGCGGACAGACCGGCCAGCGCGAGGATGTCGACCAGGCTCTCCAGGGTCGCGTTGTGGTCGTCGACGACCAGCACCTCGAAATTGTCGAGGGAACCGACCGGCGTTTCCGTCATGCCGCCATGGCCCGGGCCACCACGTCGAGCAGCCGGGGTGGCGGGACAGGCTTGTGCATGACGGCGAACGCCTTGGTTTCGGCGGCGGCCGCGAGATGTTCGTCGGCGACGTAGGCCGACATGAACACCACCGGCGGCGGTGGGCCGCCCAGCTCCCGTGCCACCGAGATGCCGTCCCGAACGGGCATCCGGATGTCCATGACGACCACCGAGAAGGTGCCGCTGCGAAGGTGGCGGAGCGCGTCCTCCCCGTCCGTCGCCGTCGTGACGTCGTAGCCGGTGGCCGTGAGGATGTCGGCGATCGTCTCCCGCATGCCCACCTCGTCATCGACGACGAGGACGGTACCCCGGCTCATCGGTTCGCTCCGGCCGGGACGACCGCCGCCGGCAGCGCCAGTTCGAACTTCGCACCGGTGCTGGTCGTCGACGCCTCCAGGGAACCGCCGTGGGCGTCGACGATCCGTTGCGCCACGGCCAGCCCCAGGCCGATTCCCTTGGCCTTGGTGGTGAAGAACGGTTCGAACAGACGGGGCAGCGCCTCGGGTGGGATTCCACCACCCGTGTCCGACACGATGAGCCGGACGGTGTCACCGGCGGGGTCGCCCTCGATGATGAGCAGTCCGCCGTCGGCCATGGCGTCGTAGGCGTTGCCGACCAGGTTCAACAGCACCTGACGGATCTGGTGCCGATCCGCCCGCATCGGCGGCAGACCGGCCGGTAACCGGCGGGCGACCTCGACGCCCGTCGGCGGCGGAGCGACGCTCAGCACCTCCTCGACCAGCCCGGCCACCTCGACACTGTCGAAGACCGGCTGGCGGGGACGGGAGAACTCGAGCAGGTCCGACACGATCAGCGTGGCCGCACCCACTTCCCGTTCACCGGTGGCGAGCTGCCGGTCGAGCCACGGGTCGTCGCGCCCCAGCCGCTGACCGAGCAGGTAGAAGACGTTGCTCAGCACACCCAGTGGGTTGCGCAACTCATGGCCGACCGCCGAGGCCAGCTGCCCGATGGCAGCCAACCGCTCCTGCTCGACCAGCCGGTGTTGGGCGGCGTCGAGCTCGGCCAGCGACCGGCGCAGCTCCGCGGTGCGCTGATCGACCAGGGTGAGGGCGAATCGGCGCCGCCGGAGCAGGACCTCGACCAGCGCGGCGACGAGCACGGCGGCGATGAGGCCGCCGATGAGGTACAGCCAGGGCTGGCGGACGGCCAGCGAGCCGACCAGCGAGCGGCGGGGCGACACCTCCACCGTCCACGGGTCGGCGCCGAGCCGGAATGTCCTGTCGACCGCTCCCGAACCGAGCCGGAAGCCGGAGGTGGCGAGGACCAGCTGCTCGCGGTCCGCCCGTTCACCGACGTAGACCGCGCCGTCGAGGTCGTTGAACAGACTGTTCTGGCGGTTGGTCCCCACCGTGGTCGTCGACAGGACGGATTCGGCGTAGATGAAGGTGGGAGGCGTCCTGTTGGGGACGGCCAGGGCGTAGCCGATGTGCCGCTGCCCGTCGGTGCTGAACACCGGGGTCGTGACGAACGTCGCCCCCGCCCGCCGCAGCGTGCCGACGACCGGTTCCGACAGTGATTGACCGGTGGCGAGGCCCGATCCCACCCCCCGGAGGATGCGGTAGCCGGCACCGTCGGACTCGACGAGAGCGACGGCGCCGAACAGCCGGCCGTCCACCCCGGTCTGAGCGGCGGCGGCGAAGCTCTCCAGGTCACCCTTCGTCACTTCGACCACCGTCGACGCCGCCCGCAGCGCTTCCTGGAGCCGGGCCCCGGACAGCGAGAACAGCGCTCCCACCTCCGCCGCCCGCTGCTCGAGCAGGCGCTGTTCCTGGTCATCGACCACCCGCCGGGACGAGACGGCGATGGCCACGCTCCCGATGGCCAGAATGACGAACAGCAAGGCGGAGACAGGCCGGATCGGCCACCGCGAACTCGAGGACCCCGCCCCCTGCGCGAGGTCCGTCTTCGTCGTCGTCACCATGACAGCCTTCCCGGGGTGAGTGGAGATACCGGGAGCGAACCGCGCCCGCCACTCGAGGGTAGGTGTCCCCCTGACCCGCACTGAATAGCCCGATCGGGCCATTCGCCGTTGGTCGAGCACCGCATTCACGGCTCAATGCCGCAAGTCCGCGGCGCGGCGCTCAAGTGTGGCAGGTTCGCAGAACGGCCTCGAGCACGCGCTCGACGTCGGGGACGTACCGCTCTTCGAGCATCCCGACGGGATAGGGGACGTCGTAGCCGGTGACCCGGGCGACAGGCGCCTCGAGCGAGTAGAAGACCTCTTCGTTGATGGTGGCGATGACCTCGGCACCGAAACCGGCGGAAGTCGGGGCCTCCTGAACGACGACCGCCCGGCCCGTCCGCTCGACCGACGACACGATGGCGTCGATGTCGAGCGGCACCAGGGTACGCAAGTCGAGCACCTCGGCGGAGATGCCGTGTTCCTCCGTCAGGCGTTCGGCCGCCCGGCGCGCCACGTCGACCTGGGCGCTCCAGGCGATGACGGTGATGTCGTCGCCGGGCCGGACGGTGCGGGCCTCGCCGAGGGGGACGAGGTGCTCGCCCTCGGGGACGTCGTCGCGGATCGTGCGGTACCCCTTGAGCGGCTCGAGGAACATGACGGGGTCGGGATCGCGGATGGCCGACGCCAGCAGGCCCTTGGCGTCGGCCGCCGAGGCGGGCAGCACGACCTTGAGGCCCGGGCTCTGCACCAGTTGGGCCTCGATGGCGTCGGAGTGGAGCTCCGGTGTCCGGACGCCCCCACCGAACGGGGCCCGGACGGTCACCGGGCAGTCGAAGCGTCCGTCGGACCGGTAGCGGAGCCGGGCGAGCTGTCCGGCCAGCTGATGGAAGGCCTGCCAGGCGAAGCCGAGGAACTGGATCTCCGGCACAGGCACGAGCCCGCCGGCGGCCAGCCCTACCGCGGTGCCGATGATGACCCCCTCGGCCAACGGAGTGTCGACCACGCGGTCATCACCGAATCGGTCGAGGAGTCCGTCGGTCACCCGGAACACTCCGCCGTTGACGGCGACGTCCTGGCCGAGGACCAGGACGCGCTCGTCCCGTTCCATCTCCTGGGCGAGCGTGTGGTTGATCGCCTCGAGCAGCGTCATGACCGCCACCGCCTACACCTCCCGCCGGGCCAGCCGGGCCCGCAACTCGGCCCGCTGCCGTTCCATCCTCGGAGTAGGAGTGGCGTAGACGTGATCGAAGAAGGCATCGTCGGCCACCGGCGTGGCCTCGGCGCGTTCCCAGGCGGCGTCGACCGCCGCCGTGGCGGCCGCTTCCGCCCGCTCCTGACGGTCGTCGTCCCACAGGCCCACCCGCTCGAGATGGCCTCGGAACCGGGCGATGGGATCACGGTCCCGCCACCCACCGATCTCGTCCGGCGGCACGTACCGCTGCGGGTCGTCGGCGGTGGTGTGGGGCCCCATGCGATAGGTCACCGCTTCGATCAGCGTCGGTCCCTCTCCCGACAGAGCACGGGCCCGGGCGGCACGCACCGCGGCGTACATGGCGAGAACGTCGTTGCCGTCAACCCGCACCCCGGGGGACCCGAACGCGGCGGCCTTGGCGGCGAAGGTGTCCGCCGCCGTCTGGCGGTGGACGGGCGTGGAGATGGCCCAGCCGTTGTTGACGCAGAGCAGGATCACCGGCGCCCGCAGGACACCGGCGAAGTTGGCCGCCTCGTAGAAGTCGCCCTCGGAGCTGGCACCATCACCGAAGAAGGCGCAGGCGACACCGGGCTCACCCCGCAGCTTCATCGCCCAGGCGAGACCGACGGCGTGGGGAATCTGGGCCGCCAGCGAGATCTGCATCGGGAACACCCGGATGGGCTCGGGGATGTGGCCACCGGCCGGGTGGCCCCGCTGGTAGAGCGCGAACCGGTAGAGGACTTCGTCGCCGTAGCGACCGAGCGCCACCAGCTCCCGGTACTGCGGCAACACCCAGTCGTGCTCCGGGTCGAGGGCCGAGACGGCACCGACCACCACCGCCTCCTGACCGTGGAGGGGGGCGTAGGTGCCGGCCCGGCCCTGACGCTGGAGATTGAGGAACCGTGTCCCGGCCACCCGGGCCCGGACCATCTCGGTCATCATCGCCTGCAGCTCGCTGTCGGCGAGTGTCGTGTCGTCGAAGACCGCCAGGGTCACGGACCACCTCCGGGTCGAGCCTCAGCTCTTGATGAAGTCGAGGATGTAGCGGTTCACCGCGGCCGGGTTCTCGACCAGCATGAAGTGGCCGACGCCCGACACCATGACCGCCTCGGCGTTGGGCCCGATGAGCGGCCGTACTTCGTTGTGGAGCTTCTCGTCCGACAGCGGGACGAGCCCGTCGTGGTTGCCGTGGAGGTAGAGCACCGGTTGCGCCAGCGGGTGGCCCCACGTCGACGCCTGCTCGGCCGCCGACTCCGGGGTCCCGAACTTCTTCGGGTCGAAGAAGGTCCGGTAGTACCCGACCGTGGCCTGGAGGTGACCGGGTGGCCGCATGCAGTCCTTGGCCTTGACCAGGTCGTCGCGGGCGTCGTAGCCCGGCGACCAGTCGGCCCAGATCCCGTCGATGTACTCGTAGTCGTTCATGGGGATGATGACGTCGGAGATCGCCATCTGGTGGAACCACCAGTAGAACTCCCGCTTCAGCTGCGGGTAGGTGAACATCACCTTCGCCCAGTAGGCCAGGGGCGGGATGTTCATGATCACGACCCGACGCCAGCCGTCCGGCTCTCTGGCCGCGCCGCCGTAGACGGCGACCGAGCCCCAGTCGTGGGCGATCAGGACCGAGTCGCGGCTGCCGCCGAACGCCTGGCGGAGCGCGACGACGTCCGCCGCCAGCGTTTTGGTGTTCGTCAGCTCCTTTGGAATCTCCGTCGGGTAGTACCCCCGCATGTAGGGGGCGACGGCCCGGTATCCCGCTTCGGCCAGGGCGGGCAGGAGGTAGCGGTAGCTGTAGGGGGAATCGGGCCAGCCGTGGAGGCAAAGGGCGAGTGGCCCTTCACCGATCTCGACGTAGGCGAATTTGAGCCCGTTGGCCTGGATCTCTCCGGTCTTGAAGTCGCTCCACGACGCGCCGGCCGCTCGGGGCTTCGCCACCGCCGCTTGAGCGGGGGCGGGCCAGCCGGCCGCCAGCAGGGTCGAACCGACCAGGGCCGAGGACGCGGTGGTCAGGAAGTTGCGCCGGTCCATCTGCGGTTGTTCGTCGTGTTGTGCCATTGGTTCTTCTCCCCCTTGATGCATCTGCGAGCTGGAACGTCTGGTCGGAGGTGTCGGGATCGGGCGTGGCGTCGCCCCCTTGGGGAGCGGGCGGGTTGTCGGGATAGGGCTGGAACGCTTCGGCGTCGTCGGCGGCGGCACCGACCTTGACGATGCGCGCCACCGACGGCACCGGGCCGTCCGGCGTGCGCTTGTTGACGACGAGGTAGTAGTGGCCGGGTGGAGCGGCGATGCCGGTGGGCGGAGCGGTGACCGTCAGCCGGTCGCCGCCCGCTCTGGTGAAGGGCAGGTCGAGGGCCCGCTGCCGGGAGTCCTGCACGTGCTGCGGCGCGGGAAGCCGCAGGAGCCGGACGCTTTCGATGTCGTCGGCCTGCGGTGTGGTGACCGTGAACGTGCTGCCCCAGGCCAGACCCGCCGGAGCATGGCTGATGCTGGGCCGGGGACCGCGGAACAGGTAGGGCGGGCTGTAGACCTCGAAGCTCGGATCCTTGTCGTTGCTGGCGAACGGTCGGCCCTGGTCCTTGTTGGCCCCGCCGTAGTTGGCGCCGAGCGGGCTGTGCCCGCCGAGGAGTACCCGCATGTCGGGGAGGAGCAGCGCGGAGTTGTGGTACGTCCGGTCGCGGCTGTGGTCGGCGACGTCGGTCCACCGGCCGGTCTCCGGGTTGTAGATCTCCGGAGTCCGCACCGGGATCTCGATTCCGGGGTTGATCACCTCGTTCTTGTCGGCGCCGGCGACGGCCATGACCGTCCCATCGGGCAGGAGCACACCGGAGGCGAACCAGCGGCTGTGGTTGAGGTTGCCGGTCATGGCGTCGCTGACCGTACCGTCGGCCCGGAGGGTCGTGAGGGTCGAAATCGGCAGAGCGACGTAGCTGCCGGGCGGCGGGCCGAGCGTCCCGCCGAAGGTCAGCAGGGTCATCGTGTCGTAGGGTGCCTTCAGGGTGAGGGGAACGACGAAGGCACTGTCCCGGGCGCCGACCGGCGCCACCCCGGCGATCTCCCACTTCTTGGTCGCCGGGTCGAAGTACTGCTGCAGGGCGAAGAGCGCCTCGTCGATCGCCTGCCCGAACGTGCCCCACATCTGCCCCACCCCGGCGTAGAACACCTTGCCGTTGGGGGCGAGGACAGTGCGGGCCACGAGCGGCAGGCTGTTCTCCGACTCCGGACCGACGTAGTTCTCGGCCCACCTGTTCGTGACGGGGTCGTACGTCTCCGTCCGGCGAACCTGACTCAGCTGCGTCGATTTCACCAGCTTGGTGACGCCGCTCACCACCAAGGCCCGGCCGTCGGGCAGTTCGGTGAGGCTCGGGTACCAGCGGCCGTACTTCATGTGCCCGCCGGCGGTGAACCCGTTGGTGGCAGGGTCGAAGATGTTGGTGATGCGCAGCCCCTCGAGCTCCACGAGCCCGATGTCGGCGGCATCGCCCCGGTTGCGTTCGGCGACGGCCGGCTCGTTGTACCAGCCGGTACCGCCGGCGATGAGAACCCGTCCGTCCGGCAGGGTCATGAGATCGGCGCAGAACATGTCGCCGTCCCAGCGGCTGCCGTAGTCGGGAGACGACGTCGGCTCGTGGGGTGGCACTCCGAGGGCGCCGGCCGTGCTGCCGACGAACCCGTCACCGGGCCGGCCGGGAACGCCGGCGGCGCCCGGCGGGTAGTCGAGCGACTGGTGGCCGGGGCGCACGTTCGGGTTGCGCACCGCGCCCCGTTCCGGACTCGGTACCGTCCACCGGGGGGTGCCCGATCGCAGGTCGAGAACCCGGGCCTGGCTGTTGCGCGACGACGGCGAGAGCGAAAAGGCGGAGGGACCCGACGCGTTCTCCTGGCCTTCCAGGGCGTTGTAGTAGAAGACCCGGCCGTCGGGCAGGACGGCGGCCGCCTGGGCCACCGGCTTACAGACAACGAAGCCCTTGACGTCGGTCGGATCGGGAACGCAGCGGGGTGTCGACGCTCCGCCCTCCTCGAACGGTGCGGTCCACTGGCCGACTTCGACGGCCGGAGCGGCCTGATCAACCGCCGATAGCACGGTGTTCGCTCCGGCGCGGGCGCCGCTGACACCGACCGCCACCACGGCCGAGACCACGGCCACGGCACCTCGCCGGGCCGGCGATGCACCACGGTGGCGCATCAGGCCACCTCAGGCCCGACGTGTTCGGCGGTCGGCTCGGGGGGCAGGGTGATCTCCAACGGTGGTGGTTCGAGCAGGCTGATCAACTCGATCCAACCGCTGAACGGCAGCATCTCCGACGACCCCTCCGGGGCGAGGCGACCCTCTACCCGGTCGTCTTCCGTCCGCCACACCTCGACGACAAAGCGCACCCGCAGACCTCCCGACCATTCGATGGCGGCGATGCTAAGGACGGGCGTTCCGGGTGACGACACGGACGTCCGTAGTCCTTCCGTAGGTTCCGGCCCCCGGGGGCCGTAGCGTTACTCCGGAGCGCGGCGCTCCTGGTCGGGCAGGATCCCGGGGAGGCGGGACGCCAGCTGGTTCCGGGAGGTGATCCCGAGCTTGGCGTAGATGTGCTTGAGGTGGTACTCGATGGTGTTCACGCTGACCACCAACTGGCCCGCCACCTCGCGGTTGCTGAGCCCCCGGACGACGAGGCGGGCGACCGACATCTCCTGGGGAGTCAGGCCGATCTGGCGGGGTTCGCCCTGGGCGGCCGGTGCCATCCCGAGCACCGCCAGCTCCCGGTCGCAGTCCTCGAGGTAGGGCCGGGCGCGCAGCCGGCTGAAGATCTCGCCGGCGGCCTTGAGGTGGGTGATGGCCGCACTCCGCTTGCCCGCCCGCCGCAGGAATCGGCCGTAGGCGGCGTGCAGGCGGGCCCGGTCGAAGGGGATGGACACGGACTCGGCGTGACCCAACCCGGCCTCGAAGGCGGCGGTGGCGGTCGACGGGGACTTCCTGGCCGCCTCGAGGTTTCCCCGGACGCGGGCGGCGTTGCCCAGGGCCGAGTGCCGCTGCCGGGCGGCAGCCAGTGCCTCGAACGGCGCCAGGACGTCCTCCGCGTCATCGAGCCGGCCGAGGCTGATCAGCGCGTCGGCCAGCAGCTCCTGCCAGGGCCAGCGACCGCCGGGCTCGTCGATACCCTCCCGCTGTTCCATCCGCCGGATCGGCGCCAGCGCCTCGACCACGGCTTCGGGCTCACCCCGGGCCGTGGCGATGTGGGCCCGGACGATGGCGGCGTCGGCCACGCTGTTCTCGTCGTTGATCATCCGGGCGTAGCGGTCGGTGGCGTCGAGGTGGGTCTGGGCCAGCTTCCAGTCGCCGCGGGCGGCCAGCGGGGCGGCCGCCACGGTGTGGGTCCAGCTCAACGTCCAGGCCTGGTCAGCGTCCTCGCACAGCGAGGTGGCCAGCACGGCGTGGGCGATGGCGTCGTCCCAGGCGCCAAGGCGGTACTCCACGGCGCCGAGGAAGCAGATGCTGGCGAAGCGCATGACGAACGGGCCGCCGGTGGCGGCGGCGGGAACGAGGGCGGTGAAGTCGGCCCGGGCGCCGTCCAGATCGTCGGTCATGTAGCGCATCAGCCCCCGGGCCAGGATCGGCCCCAGGTCCTCGGGAGCGAGCTGACGGGGATGCTCGGGGAGGAAGGCCAGCTCGCTGAGGCCCTCGGCGGCCCGGCCGGCGTAGGCGAGGCCGTAGCCGAGCGTGTGCCACGGCGCCCGGGTCAGATTGGTGCCGGCGACGGCGGCCATGGCCCGCCGGGCCCAGGTGACGAGCTCGGGCCCGCGGGAACGGCGGACCAGCACGAGGGCGATCTGCGTGGCGATCTTGCTCGACAGCTCCCGGTCGCTGTCGGCATCGCGGGCCTCCCAGGCGGCGAGCAGCAGCTGCTCGCCCTCATGGGGCCGGCCCGTGTCGAAGGCGAGCCGACCGAGGAGGTAACGGGGGTACGGGCCGTCGGCGCAGGCCCGGATCTCTTCGGTGAAGGCCGCGGCCCGGGCCACCTCGCCGCCGTCGAGGAGCAGCTCGATGCTCTCCAGAAGGCGCTCCTCCCGTTCGGCCGGCGTCGAGCTGAGCCGGCTGGCCCGGAGCATGGCGACGGCCGGCGCCCAGGACCCTCGGCCGCCCTGTCGGCGGGCGTAGTCGGCGAGCTCGGCGGCGAGTTCGTCGTCCTCGCCCACCGTGGCGGCACAGCGGTGGAAGAGCGCCGCCGCCTCATCGGCGATGAGGTCGGCGGCCCGGCGGTGCAGCGCCGCCCGCTGGACCGGACCGATGTCGTGGTAGATGGCGGCCCGGGTGAGGCTGTGGGGGAAGGCGATGCGATGCTCGCCGCCGACATCCCGCAGTTCGAGCAGCCCGGCGTTGACCGCGCCTTCGACCGCCTCGAGCACGTCGGTGACGCTGGCGACGTGTTGGGCCAATCCCAGCGGGCACTGATCGCCAAGGACCGAGGCCGCGATCACCAGTCGTCGGCAGTCCGGCGAGCAGTCCGCCAGGCGGCCCAGCACCTGGGCGCTGAACGAACGGGGGCACGGCAGCGGCGTGTCGCCCGCCTTCCGGAGCGTGTCCAGAGGAAGCTCCTCAAGGAGGGCCCGGGCGTGAAGGGGGTTGCCACCGGAGTGATCGCGCAGCTGTTTGGCAACGCCGGCGGGGAGACCCTCGTCGAGGAGGCCGCTGGCCAGCTCCTGCAGGTCGGCGGTGTCGAGGCCCCGCAGCGCCACCGCCGAGCCCCGTTCTCCGTTGGACAGCTTGATCAACCCCTCGGGCAGCTCGACCGGATCCTGGTCCCGCACGGCGATGACCGTGAGCACCCGGTCGGCCTGGAATCGCCGCAGGGCGAACAGCAAGGCCAGCAACGACGGCCGGTCGGCCCACTGGGCGTCGTCGACCACGACGACGACAGGGCCCTGATCCTGGAGGCCGCTGATCAGCTCGACGAGCTGCGCTCCCACGGCGAACGGCTCCGGGGCCAGCGTCGACCCCTGCGACAGGAGGGTCGAGGCGTCGATCAGGGGCACGCCGCCCGAACGGGCCAGCTGCTCGACCACCCCGTAAGGCAGGAGCTGTTCGTGCTGCTCGCCGGCGGCCCGGAGCACGCGCACGTCGCCGGCGTCGGCGAGGAAGCGGTTGATGAGCGCCGTCTTCCCCATTCCGGGCGCACCTTCGATGAGCACCACGCCGGGGTCGCCCGACCGGGCCTCCTCGAGGCGGTCCCGGAGCACGGCGAGCTCCTCCCGCCGCCCGACGAACAGGCCGGTCAGATCACGACGCACGTTGACATGGCTCCTGCACGGCGCCCCACGGTACCGCCCGGCGCCCGGCCCGCCACCGTCGCGCCGCTTCATCGTGGGTAGACCACGGCCTTCCGTGGGACGGGCCGCCCCGGAGCTACGGAGGGCCGTGTCGCCGCGGCGGGCGCCGGTTCATAGCATCCGACGCTCGAGCCGGCGGACGGGTCGTCCCGGCACACGATCGTCACAGCGAGGGGCCCCAAGGTGGAGTTTCGTCTTCCGGATCTCGGCGAAGGACTCGAGGAGGCGGAGATCGTCGAGTGGCTGGTGGCCGAGGGGACGGTGGTGAAGCGCGACCAACCGATCGTCGCCGTGTCGACGGACAAGGCGGTTGTCGAACTGCCCTCTCCTGTGGCCGGACGGCTGATGGAACGGCGCGGCGCGCCGGGAGACCGGCTGCAGGTCGGCGAGGTCATCGCCGTCATCGGCGACGACGACAGCCTGGTCTCGGCCGGCGTCCGGGCTCGGCCCCGCGCCGCCCCGACCGTCCGACGCCTCGCCGCCGAACTCGGCATCGATCTCACCACGGTCCCCGCCGGGCCGGATGGCCGCATCCGGGCCGACGACGTCCGCCGGGCCGCCGAGGCCGCCACCCTCGTGGTCGAAGAGCCGCGGCCCGCTCCCCCGGCCGAACCTCCACCGCCGGGGCCGCCGCCGGTGAGGGCCGTCCACCCGCCGAAACCCAGCATCGGGCAGGCGGCACCGGGGCGTCATCCGCTGGTCGGTATCCGACGGCGCACCGCCGAGGTCATGGCCAACGCCTGGGCGAACGTGCCGCACATCGCCAACATGGACGAGATCGACGCCACGGCGCTGCTCGACGCCCGCCGCCGGCTGCAGGACGCCGCTCCGGAACAGGCCGAAGTGATCGGCCTCCTCCCGCTCCTCGTCATGGCGACGGTGCAGACGCTGCGCCGGTTCCCGCTCGTCAACGCCCACCTCGACGCCACCGCCGGCCAGATCGAGGTCCACGCCGAGATCAACATCGGCCTCGCCGTTGCCACCGCCGATGGGCTCGTCGTCCCTGTCGTCCGCCACGCCGACCGGCTCGAACTCCTGGCGCTGGCGGCCGAGATCGACCGGCTCGTCACCGCCGCCCGGTCGCGGACACTGCACCCGGCGGAACTCGACGGCGCCACGTGCACGGTGACGAACTTCGGCAGCCTCGGAGCCGGCCGCTTCTCCACGCCCATCATCACGCCTCCCCAGGTGGCCGTCGTGGGCTTCGGCCGAGTCGCTCCCCGGCCGCTGGTGGTCGAGGAGGCGATCGTCGCCCGCCCGACACTCCCCTACACCGTGGCGGTGGACCACCGGGTGCTCGACGGAGACGTCGTCAGCGCCTTCAGCGCCGCGCTGGTCGACCGGCTCACCAATCCTCTGAGCCTTCTCCTCGGGTAGGCGGACGTGGTCGTAGGCGAGCTCTCCACCTTCACCGACGTCGTCATCATCGGCGGCGGCCCCGGCGGCTACACCGCCGCCGAGCGGATCGCCCGGGCCGGCAAGCGGGTCGTGCTGGTCGAGCGGGACCGGCTCGGTGGTGTCTGCCTCAATGCCGGCTGCATTCCGAGCAAGGCGCTCATCCAGGTGGCCCACGCCACCGCCCTCCCGCTCGCCGCCGCGGCGTGGGGAGTGGAAGCGAAAGCGGTCGTCGACATGGACCGCGTGCAGACGTGGATGTCGTCGGTCGTCGATGGGCTACGAACCGACGTCGCGGGCGTCATCCACCGGGCCGGGGTCGAGGTCGTGGCCGGCATCGCCCGCTTCTCGTCCCCCCGGCGCATCGTGGTGCAGGGCGACGGCGCCGCCCGCCACATCGAGTTCGACCACGCCGTGATCGCCACCGGCTCCCGTCCCGCCGTCCTGGCGGCGCTCCCCGTCGATCACGTGCGCCTTCTCGACTCGACCGACGCCTTGGCCCTGCGCACGGTCCCACCCCGCCTGGCGGTCGTCGGTGGCGGCTACATCGGGCTCGAGTTGGGCTGCGCCCTGCACAAGCTCGGCAGCGCCGTCACCGTGGTCGAGATCGGCGATCGGCTCCTGCCGTCGATGCACCCGGCCCTCGGTGCGGCCCTCGGGCGACGGCTGGTGGAGCGGGGCATCGAGGTACTGCTCCACACCAGTGCCGTCGACGATGACGGCGAATCGCTGTTGGTGCGAGGTCCGGCCGGGGAACGACGGTTGGCCGTCGACGCCGTGCTGGTCTGCGTCGGCCGGCGGCCCAACACCGACGACCTCGGTCTCGACCGGGCCGGCATCCCCTGCCAGGACAGCGGCCACATCGCCGTCGACGCCGCCCGCCGCGCCGCCGGCGGCGTTCTGGCCATCGGCGACGTCACCGCCGGCCCCGGCCTGGCCCACAAGGCCACGGCCGAAGCCGAGATTGCGGCGGCCACGGTCATCGGCCGGCGGGCCGAGTTCGCCCCGGCCTGCATTCCGCAGGTCGTCTTCACCGATCCGGAGGCCGCCTCCGCCGGGCTCACGCCCCAGGAGGCCGCCGCGGCGGGCATCGCCACCGTGACCCGCCGGCTGTCGCTGCGAGCCTCACCCCGGGCGCAGCTGACCGGTGATGCCGGATTCGTCGAGCTCGTCGCCGAAGCCGGCGGCGGCGCCCTGCTCGGCGCGCACATCGTCGGCGCGACCGCCGCCGAGCTCATTGCTGAAGCGGCGCTGGCCATCGAGCTCGGCGCGACGCTGGAGGACCTCGCGCTCACCATCCACCCTCACCCGACGGCGTCGGAGTCCCTCGCCCTGGCCGCCGGACTGCGAACGAGGAGCGCACCGTGCTGACCGGCGCCGCTCTCGACGAGCTGAAGGGCTTGCTCCCCGGGCGGATCTCGGTGTCCGACACGGAACGGCAGCGGCACGGTCACGACGAGTCGTACCATCCCCCGACGCCCCCGGATGCCGTCGTCTACCCGACGAGCACCGAGGAAGTGGCCCAGATCGTCAGGATCTGCGCCACTCATCGCCTAGCGATCATTCCCTTCGGCGTGGGCTCGTCCCTCGAAGGACACGTCGCCGCCGTGAACGGCGGTGTCTGCATCGACCTGTCGGAGATGAACGGCATCCTCAGCGTGCGGCACGACGACCTCGACGCCACCGTCCAGGCCGGTGTGACGCGCCAGCAGCTGAACGCCGCGCTGCAACCGGAGGGCTTCTTCTTCCCGGTTGATCCCGGCGCCGATGCCACCCTGGGCGGCATGGCCGCGACCCGCGCCTCGGGCACCACCACCGTCCGGTACGGGTCGATGCGCGACAACGTCCTCAGCCTCGTGGCCGTCCTCGCCGACGGACGGGTGATCCGCACCGCCCGCCGGGCCCGCAAGTCGTCGGCGGGGTACGACCTCACCCGCCTCCTCATCGGTTCCGAGGGAACCCTCGGCGTCATCACCGAACTGACCGTCCGCATCTACGGCACGCCAGAGGCGATCTCCGCTGCGGTCTGCCCCTTCCCCACCGTGGAGGCGGCGGTCACGACCGTCATCCGCACCATCCAGTTCGGCGTCCCGATCGCCCGGGCCGAGTTCCTCGACGACGTCGCCATCGACGCCGTGAACCGCCACCATGGCCTCGCCCACGCCGTGCGACCGACGCTGTTCCTCGAGCTCCACGGCAGCCCGGCTTCCGTCCGGGAGCAGATGGACACGGTGGCCGAGATCGCAGCCGGACAGGGGGCCGGCGAGTTCCGCACCGCGACGAGCGAGCACGACCGCAACCAGCTCTGGCGCGCCCGGCATCACGCCCTCTACGCCGGTCTGGCGCTGCGTCCCGGTTCACGGGGCCTGGTCACCGATGTCTGCGTTCCGATCTCCCAGCTGGCCGCCTGCATCGCCGAGACGAAAGCCGACCTGGCCCGCTCCTCCCTACCGGCGGTGATCGTCGGCCACGTCGGCGACGGGAACTTCCACACGCTGCTGCTGGTCGACCCGGACGAGCCGGCGGAGATCACCCAGGCCCAGGCCCTCAACGACCGGATGGTCGAGCGGGCGCTGCGGATGGACGGCACCTGCACCGGTGAACACGGAATCGGCCTCGGGAAACGCCATTACCTCTGGACCGAGCACGGTGAGGGCGTCGACGTGATGCGAGCCATCAAAACGGCCCTCGACCCTCACAATCTGCTGAACCCCGGCAAGGTCGTGAGCCCCCCGGCGGCGAACGCCGACATGCCACACTCCGCCCATGGAGATGCCCCCTGAAGCCCTTCGTCGCCTCGCTGAGGACCGGGTCGCCGGGCAAGCAGGCCAGCATCCACTCGAACACGTCGTCGCCATCGAAGTTGCGCCACGACGACACCCTGGGTGCGGATACTGGATCTCGATTCGTCACAGGCGGCGGACTGGCCAGGCTGGTAGAGACGTCATCAGAGGGCGATCTACCGGCGCGGCTTCACTTTGCGCGACGGGTGGCCTGCTTCGCTCGGCGGGGTTTGGGTCGGTGCTGATAGCGGTCCTGGAAGGGCTTGCTGGCGGCGGGGCCGGCGGTGAAGACGAACTCGGGGCCGTCGAGTCGCCGCCCGGTGGCCCGATCGACCACCACGGGTTCGGCCTCGGCGCCGGTTTCGGCGTCGACGAGCACCATGCTGCGTTGGCTGGGGGCGAGGCGGCTGTTGCCCCAGCCGGCGAGGACGACGATGACTGGACGGAGTGAGCGGCCGAGGTCGGTGAGGAGGTATTCGTAGCGGGGTGGCCGATCCTGGTATCGGCGCCGTTCGAGCAGGCCGCTGTCGACGAGGCGCTTGAGCCGATTGGTGAGCAGGCTCGACGAGATGCCCAGGTTCTCCTGGAACTGGTCGAAGCGGGTGAAGCCGTCGAAGGCGTCGTGGAGGATCAACAGCGTCCACCACTCCCCGACGAGTCCGAGGGTGGACGACAGCGGACACTCCCGGTCCTCGAGCCTGATCTTCTCAACCACGGGCAGGCCCCTCCTTGACTTCTATTTTCGAAGTCACTAGCTTTCATCTTAGCAGTTGCTCGACTGCGCGCCCCGCCCATCTACGGAGGAGCCATGGCCGTTTCCCGGACCGGCGAGCTTACGGGAAGGCGGGCGCTGGTGACCGGTGCCACCCAGGGGGCGGGGGCGGCCATCGCCCAGCGCCTGCGGTGGGAGGGCGCCGAGGTCTGGGCGGCGGCGCGGCGGTTGCCGCCCGGCTACCCAGACCGGGAACGGTTCGTCGCCGCCGACCTCACGACCGCCGAGGGCACGGCCGCCGTCGCCCTGCGAGTCATCCAGACGGGCGGGGTGGACATCCTGGTCCACGTCGTGGGCGGCTCGGAGGCTCCGGCCGGCGGGTTCGCCGCGCTCGGTGACGAGCACTGGGACGCCGAGCTCCGCCTGAACCTGCTCGCCGCTGTCCGCCTCGACCGCGCCCTGGTGCCGGCCATGGTGCAAGCGGGGCGGGGCAGCGTCGTGCACATCTCTTCCATTCAGCGCAAGATGCCGCTCAGCAACGGCACTCTGGCCTACGCGGCGGCCAAGGCCGGGCTCACCACCTACAGCAAGGGGCTGGCTACCGAGGTTGCACCCTCGGGGGTCCGAGTCAACAGCGTGGCCCCCGGCTTCATCCGCACGTCCGGGGCCGAGGCCCTCATCGACCGGGTCGCCCAAGCCGGAGAGTTTTCGCGGGAGCTCGCCCTCGCGACGCTGATGGACTCCCTTGGAGGTATCCCCCTCGGCCGTCCCGTCGAGCCCGAGGAGGTCGCCGAGCTGGTCGCCTTCCTCGTGAGTGACCGGGCCTCGGCCATCACCGGCGCCGAGCACACCATCGACGGCGGCACCATCCGCACCACGTGACCGCTGTCCACCATCGGAGGATCACCACACGGGGACATACCACGATGGCGCCGGCCGCTCGCCCGCGCCGTGAGGCTCAGCAGTTCTGCGGGGCGTGCACCGGCACCAGCGGGCATCTTGGGCCTCGAACCTGATACTCCAGGCCCGTGTTTGCGACCTCCGGGGTGTCACTGCTACCTTCGAAGTTAGTAGCTTCTATGTCAGAAGTGACTCGACTCACCGCGTCTTGAAAGGACATTACGGAGCGATACATCCTCCGTTCCGCGACGTGTTTGCCGGCGACGTCCAATTGAAACACCGATTTGATGGCCGCCACGACGAGGAGTACACGCATGACAACAGCCGCCACCGCTCCCCCGATCATCCAGCGTTACTTCGAGCTCGCCCCCTCACAGGACGCTGAGGCGTACTTCGCCCTGTTCGCCGACGACGCTCTCGTCGAGGATGAGGGTCGGGAGTACGTGGGTACCGATGCCATCCGGGCCTGGCGCGCCGCGGTCCCCCTCGTCGAGTACACGATTACCGGCATCGAACCGGCCGGTGAGGGGGTGGTCGTGACCTGCACCGTGACGGGGGATTTCCCGGGCAGCCCCTTCGCCGGTCTCCGATTCCATTTCGAAGGGTTCGATGAGGACCACGTGAAGGTCCTCCGCATCCGCCCCTGAGCCGACATGGCAGTGTCCACCTTTGACGAGGACGGGAGGAAACCGAAGCTAGCCCCCCGGTCCACACAACGCCGAGACGCCGTGGCGGTGGGCGACCGTGGCCAGCGCACCATCGCCTCCCGTTTCGCCTCGACGCCGCCCACGGCTGGGAGGGCGGCGCCCCCATCCGGTCAGGCCCGCCCCCGCTCGGGAGGTCGCCGACCTTCCTTCTGTCACCGCGGTGACACAAGGGTCCAGCGACCGGTGACATCATCGGGGTGGTCCACAGCCGGCGATCGGGCAATGGCCGGCTACGGAGACAAGGGGCGAGGGATGAAGCGGGCGCGCACGTTGGTGTCGGCCACGATGCTGATGGCCTTCGGTCCGGTGGTCCCGGCCCGGGCGGAGAGCGTCGCGGTCTGTTCCTTCAACTTCGACAACGGAACCATCGGCAGTCCGGGCGTCGTCTCCGGAGAAACTCGCGCCGCCGAATGGAAGGCCGGGCCCAGCCCGTTCATCTGTGTGGGCAGCGTCGGTGGCCACCAGATCACCGGCCCCGGCGTCATCTTCGAGTACGGCACCCTCGAAGGCAGCTGTGAGGAAGGCAAAGGGATGGGCTGGCAAATCGGCACCCTCCCCACGACCGGCGGGACCATCAGGGTCGACAACGCCGCGCCGTTCTGGTGGAGATTCGGGGCCGGCACCCTGGAAGGCCAACGTATGCGGGGCACGTTCGTGTTCTGGCCGACGGCCGGCAACTGCTTCACCGAACCCGTCACCAGGTATGGTCAGGTGACCCAGACAATCCTCACCGGCTAGCCACCGTTGGGCCGCCGGCGAATCACACGGCCTTCGGAGTGACCGGGGGCGGCCGATGCCCTCATGCTCATTGGTGTGGAGTCGACCGCCGATCTCACCTGGCGCACCCCCGCCAGCACACAAACCGACGCGCCATTTGGCTTCTGCCACCGCGGACTCAGCCTCGACCCTGGGACGATACTCACCATCCCGAAAAGGCGGCGTCATCTCCGGCGGCCTACGTCGACACGTACGCCACCGCCATCACGGAGGAGCTCCGGACCACCATCGACGAGATCGACGCCGCCTACGACACGCTGGTCCGGATCCATCCCACGAAGGTCCGCCTCACCCCCACGTGACCGCAGGTCAGCGGCGCCGGAAGAGCCGGGCCAGCAGGCCGCCGCCAGATCTCTGACCGGGCGGGCAGGCGCAGCGTTCGGACGGCGGGATGCCGGCCAGCACCTGCTCGACGTGGGCGCCGCAACCGGCCCACGTCGCCTTCCCGCACGAGGAGCACGTCTTGCGACGGCACATGGGCGCTGAACCTCCTGGTCAGGGTTGGGGGCCGTCCTCGACCGTGTCGAGGGTCTCGAGGGAGGGCCGGATGACTTTGGCGTCGCCCACGATGACGGTGGGAAGCCGGGCGGGCGCAAGGTATTCGGCGGCGGCGTCGCGGACCTCGTCGACCGTCACCTTCTCCAGCCGCTTGGGGAGTTCCCGCAGGTAGTCGAGGCCGAGGCCGGCGAGGCTGAGAGCGAGGAGGTACTCGGCCAAGCCGGACTGGGTCTGGGTCGACAGGGCGGTGGTGCCGATCAGGTAGCGGCGGGCCGAGTCGAGCTCCTCGGCACTGACCGGGAGCGTCGCCATCCGGCCGAGCTCGTAGCGCGTCTCCAGCAGCGCGGGTGCGGTCACCTCCGTCCCGACGTCGGCCGAGATGGTGAGCACCGAGCCGAGCGGCTGGTGGTCGATCCAGGAGCGAGGGCTGTAGGTGTAGCCCTTGTGCTCCCGGATGTTCTCCACCAGGCGGGACGAGAAGTATCCGCCGAAGATCATGTTGGCCAGCAACAGGGCGGGAAGCCCGGCGTCCCGCCGGGTCAGGGCCGGTCCGCCGATCCGGACGTTGCTCTGCGCCGCGCCCGGCCGGTCGACGAGCAGGATGGGCCCCGGTTCGATGGCCGGCAGGGCCGGCAGCCGCGGGGCGCGGTCGGCGCCCGTCCAGGAGCCGAGGGCGGCCTCGGCGGCGTCGAGAGCCTTGGCCGGCCGCAGGTCGCCGACCAGAACGAGGAGGCCGTCCCGAGCGGTCACCCGCGACTTGAAGTAGCGGCGCAGGTCGGCGGCACCGACCGAGGCGACCTCGGCGGGCTCGGGCAGGCCGCCGGCGTACGGGTGCTCCCCGAACAGCCGCCGCTTGAGCGCCACCCGGGCGACGACGGCCGGCTCGGCCCGTTGCAGCAGTACTTCCTGGGCCTTGCGGGCCCGTTCGATCTCGACCTCGCCCTTCGGGAAGGCGGGCTCGGCCAGCAGTTCGCCGATCAGGGCCAGGAATTCGCCCAGCGAGGGGGTCAGCGCCGAGCCTCGCAGCCGGACGTCCTCGCTGTCGACGTGGACGTTCAGGGTGGCGCCCATCCGCTGGAGCGCTTCGGCCAGCTCGACGCTGTC
This sequence comes from Actinomycetota bacterium, assembly GCA_040756995.1. Lineage (GTDB taxonomy): Bacteria > Actinomycetota > Acidimicrobiia > IMCC26256 > BP-133 > BP-133. The sequence goes on from JBFLYK010000007.1 coordinate 148,117, forward strand.
GCGCTGCTGCGTTCCCGACAGCAGCGTCTCGGCCAGCACCAGCTGCCTGGCCCGGTCGGCATCGGTCGCCCGGGGCCGGGCGGCGGGGAGTACCAGCCGCGCCTGGACCAGCGGAATGCCGGGCTTGCGCACGGCCAGCACCCGCAGTCCGTTGCCCAGGGTGCGTTCGTCGACGGCCGGCAGTTTGGTGGGCCGAAACGGGCCGACCTTCGGGACGGCGGCCGGAATGGGAGCAACAACGACAGTCATCGCTCACCTCCCGGGACGACCTCGAGCACGGCCCGGGTGTTGGGCTGCAACCACTGGCCGGCCACCCGGGTGATGTCGTCGGGAGTCACGGCCGCCAGCACGGCGGGCAGCTCGCTCAGCAGTTCGGCCTGGTTCCGTTGCTGCTCGAGGGCGGCGGCGGCCAGCGCCCGGTTCATGATGTCGTCGAGGCGGCGGATGGTCTGGGCCGTCATCGTGGTCACCACCCGGTCGACCTCCTCCTCGGTCGCCCCGCCCCCGCTCACCGCCGCCACCTCGTCGTCGAGGGCGGCGAGGATCGGATCGATATCGCCGGCCGGGTGATAGGCCAGCAGCTGCAACATGGTCGGGTCGCGCATGTCGAACGGGTCGCCGAAGGTGCCCAGCAACCCGCCGACGTGGGTGGCCAGCTGATCGCGCTTCACCAGGCGCTGGTAGAGGCGGGAGGCCGTCCCGTCCGCCAGCAGGTCGGTGAGGACGGCGGCGGCGACGTAGTCCTCGAACTGGTTGATGGGGTCGGGGACGCGGTAGGCCACGGCCAGCGCGCCCAGCGGGGCCAGGGGGTCGTGGTGAGTACCCCGCCGCTCCTCGGTGGGGACCGGTTCGGTGAACGACTCCAGGGGCGGGACGGCCCGGGCGGGGATGGGGCCGAAGTGGCGCTCGACCATCTCCCTCGTCAGGTCGACGTCGAGGTCGCCGGCCACGACGAGCGTGGCGTTGCCCGGCGCGTAGTACTGGTCGAAGAAGGCCGCCGCCTGGTCGACGGTGGCCGCCTCGAGATCGACGAAGCTGCCGTAGCCGTTGTGGGCGTTGGCGAACGTCCGGAACATCACCGGCGGCAGGAGGATCCAGGGGAACCCGCCGAAGGGCTGGTTGACCACGTTGACCCGGATCTCCTCCTTGACGACGGCGATCTGGTTCTGGACGTTCTCGTCGGTCAGCCGCAGCCCCCGCATCCGGTCGGCCTCGAGGTAGAGACCGAGCTCCAGGGCGTTGGACGGCAGCTGCTCGTAGTAGTTCGTGTAGTCGGCCCGGGTGCTGCCGTTCATCACCCCGCCGTTGCCGGTCACCAGCTTGTCGTGCTGGCCCTTCTCCAGCGTGATCGACCCTTCGAACATGAGGTGCTCGAACAGGTGGGCGAAGCCGGTCATGCCCTCCGGTTCCGACCGGAAGCCCACGTCGTAGACCACGGCGATGGCCACGGTCGGCGCCGACGAGTCGGGCATGAGGACGACCCGCAGGCCGTTGTCGAGCCGGAACCGCTGGACGGGAAAGGAGGGGGCGGGCGGCCGCTTGCGGCGAGTGTTCGCTGGCATGGCCGCAAAGCTAACCGCGGCGCGGCCGCGGCCGCGCTCCGTGTACCGTCCTACACCAGCGACCGGCTCCCAACCTGATGCGGCTCGACCCGGCCCGACCGGTAGCGGCCTTGTGTCGTCGTGCTCCATCGTGGTCCGCGGCGCCGACGACACACCCCTGTCGTCTCCCTGTCAGTCTGGGCTTCGCCGTTGGACGGACGCCGCCGACACCGTTCTCGTACCGTTCCAGCGAGGGTCCCGCACGGGGACCCTCGAGGGGGAAGGAGCGGACCATGGCATTGATGAAGTCGAAATGGGCGGCGGCGGTTGTTGCGCTGGCGGCCTCCCTGATGGTGGGCGGGGCGGCGCTTCCGTTCCCGCCGAGCAGCGTTGAAGGCTCCGGGCACGGCGACGGTCTCCCGCACCTCGCGCTCGGCGGGCCCGTCTTCCCGGGCCCGATCGAGGACACACGGGACGGCGCCTCGCACGCCATCAGAGAGGCTCAGCGGCGGGCCGGGAAGTAACGCCTATCCCGGGTAGAGCCCACGCGTATCACATACGGTGGGACGGCGTGATACGCTTGAAGTCGTGAAGAGCCTTCGTCTCGACCCCGAACTCGCAGAACGGCTGGAGCGGGCGGCGGCGGCCACCGGAGAGACGCTGTCCCAGTTCATCCGGACAGCAGCCGCAGCCCGGGCCGACGCCATCCTCGCCGATAGAGCCGAGACGGACTGGTCCGACGTGATCGGCGTGGTTCATGGCGGCGGCGGACGGGCCCGCCGCAGCGGAACGGCCTTCACCGAATTGCTCGCCAACGACAAGCGGAGCGCGTGACCATCACCGACGCCGGGCCGCTCATCGCCCTCATCGATGCCGACGAAGCGGACCACCATCGCTGCGTCGAGGCGCTCGGCCGGCTGCCCTTGCCGCTGGTCACCACATGGCCGGCTTTCACCGAAGCCATGTACCTCTTGTCCCGGGCCGGCGGCGCCGCTGGCCGCCGGGCGTTATGGAAACTCGTCCTGACCGGCCGCCTCGAAGTCGCCGACCTTCCCCGTCCCACGGTGGAACGGACTGCAGCCCTCATGGACAAGTACGCCGATCGACCCATGGACCTGGCCGACGCCACCCTCGTCGCCCTCGCCGAACAACGCAACGAACGACGCATCTTCACCCTCGACGCCGACTTCCACATCTACCGCCTCCACGGCCGACGCCGCTTCGAGGTCATCCCGAAGTAGTCGGTCCAGCCGCCTCGTCGAGCAGGTCGTCGGGGATGGAGGCTGGGTGGCGACCGGTCACGGTGACCGTCCCGTCGTCGGCGAGACCGACGTCGGCATGGAGGAACAGGGTGGCGAGCCAGGCCGCCGACTCGACGTGATCGGTGATCGCCGGCGCCCGGTAGACCGAGCGGCCGTCGGCCAGGGCGGTGAAGATGAGGAGCTGGTCAGCGGCGTGGCGGTCAACGGTGGCGCCGGAGCCGAGATCGTCGAGCAGCTCGTCGGCGGCGCGCCGGCCGATCCGTTCGGCCGGCCGCCGGGGGGCGCCGGCCCCGTCGGCGCCGAGGAGCGCGCCGGTGGATGTCTCGGCGAAGATCCCGAAGGCGGCCCCCGGCTGAGCGGCCGTCGTGTCGTCTTCCGTCTCGAGGGCCGCGTCCAGCCGGCGTTGATCGAGCCGCTGGCGGGCGGCTTCGGCCATCCGTTGGCTCACCTGTCGTTCAGCCAGATGTGACGCCAGCGCGATGCCCCAGACGCGCTGCACGTCGCCGGGCTCTTCCAGTCGCAGCGGCTTCAGGGGAGCGGCAGGAGCGACCGTGATCCGGAGGACGCCCTGGCCGGTGGGCACGTAGCCCGGACGCTCGACCCGGAACTCGACGCCGAGACCCATGCGGCCCAGCAGCGGAGCGACCACCTGCTGCAGGTGAAAGGCGGACGGTGCGAAGTCCTGAAACACGCCACCCCGCAACTCGACCTGCACACCCCTCCCCCGTCCGGCCAGCAGCGGCACCAGCGCCAACCCGAGCGCGGTGGTGGACCCCGCCGAACCGATGTCCCAGCAATACTCACCCGCCGGTGTCTCGTCGCCGGGCCGGAAGGTGAGCTCCCGGGAGTCGACCGCCGCCCCCTCCAGGGTCCCGCCCACGAGATCCCGGGCCGCCTCCAGGGCCACGCAGTGCTGCCGGCGCAGCCCCGGCTTCGGTTCCCGGCGAGCCCGTGCCTTCACCACGTGGATCGGCGTCGAGGTCAGCGCGGCATACGCCGCGGCCAGCCGCACGATGCTGCCGCTGCCCGAATGCTGCGAACCGTCGATCTCCAACATCGGCCCATCTCTACCCGCTGTCGCTCTACGGCCACCCCGGTCGCGCTCGACCATGGAAGGTCCGGTATAGGTGGTGCCATACCTGGTACCATACGTTCATGGTGAAGACGACCGTCTACCTCCCCGAGGCGCTCAAGGAGGCACTCGCCCGCCTGGCCGGCCGCCAGGGCCGCTCGGAAGCCGAGTTGGTTCGCCTGGCCGTCGAGCGACTCGTCGAGGCGGAGGGTCATCCAGCCCCTCGGCTGCCGCTGTTCCGCTCGGCCGATCCCGAACTGGCAGAACGGGCCGACGAGCACCTGGCCGGCTTCGGGGAGTGATCATCCTCGACACGAGCGGGGTGCTGTCGGCGATCGACGGCGGCCAGCGCCACCACGAGGCGGCTGCCGCCGTCTTGCGGGCAGAGGATGAACCGGCGATCCTCTCGCCCTTCGTGCTGGCGGAGATTGACTATCTACTGGCCACCAGAGTCGGTGTCGATGCCGAACGCGCCTTTCTGGCCGAGGTGGCGGGCGGCGCCTACCGGCTCGCTCCGTTCGATGCCTCCGACGTCGAGGCTGCCGCCGCCGTGGTCGACCGCTACCGGGACCAAAACATCGGCCTGACCGACGCCTCACTCGTGATCCTCGCCCTCCGGCATCGGACGAACCGACTCCTCACGCTCGACGAACGGCACTTCCGGGTCGTGCGGCCTCTCCAGCGCTTCCGCTCGTTCCGGCTGCTGCCGCTCGACGCCTGATCAGTTAGGTGACGGCCGATCAGGCCCGAAGCTCGGTCGCGGTCGTGGCGACGAAGAATTCGACCTCCAGCACGACCGGTCCGAGGATCGTCAGGGCGTGGGGGATGGCGGGCGGTATCGGCTGGCGAGCCCCGGCTTCCACCAGGGCCTCGAGAGGCGGATCGGAGTCCATGGAGAACCGGACTGAACCTTCCAGCACGTGAAGGCAGGCCCAGGTCCGCTCGGCGACGCGGTGGCGGCTCTGGAGGGCGGCGGGCAGCGTCTCGGCGGTGAAGGGTCCGGCCCGCCGCACCAGGCGGAGCCCGTCGGGTAGTTCGGCCCGGTCGCACAGGGCACAGTCGAGCTCCGCCCCGATCCGTTCGACGCGGCCTGACTCCTCGAGGACCCAGCTCCGTTCCTGGAACGGCGGACGGTGCCGGACGTGCTGGTTGTGGAGACAGGACAGCTCGGCGACCCAGTCGCCGTCCTCGTCCTGATGGAACCCGACGATCGAGCGCTGCACGGAGGTCGAGCCTCTCACAATGCCTGGACGGGGCCCAGGACGGTCGTCACCAACTCTTCGGCCCGGTCGGGGTCGAGCGGCTTGCCGAGCATCACGCGGCAGTAGATGACCGCCCCTGACAGGGCCAGAGCGGCCATGTCGGGATTGGCGACGCCGGCCTCGGCCAGGGCCTTTACCAGGGCCTGGCGGCGCTGATTGGTGAACTTGCGCTGGATCCGCCGGAGGGCGGCGTCGCGTTCGGCGCCGTCGATCAGGGCGGGAACGATCGGTGAGCGCTTCGGATCGGCCATCGCCTCGGCCAGGTGGCGCACGAGCGCCACGACCCGGGGCCGACCGGGGGGCGTGTCCCCCGCCGGCGGCTGGGTTGAGTGGTGCTCGAGAGCATCGAGGAGCAGGGCGAGCTTGTCCGGCCAGTGCCGGTAGACGGTGCTGCGGGCCACACCGGCCCGGGCGGCGACCGCCTCGATCGTGAAGCCTCCCCAACCCGAGTGGGCCAGCTCCGCCACCGCCGCCTCTCGAACGACCCGCTGCGAACGCTCCACCCGTGCATCGGTATAGGACATAAGTGTAGTATAACAAAACACTACTGTCTCAGAGAGGAGAATGGCCATGGCCACCGTCCGGTACATCGCCCACGACGTGGGCACCGCCGCCCGGTTCTATGCCGACCATCTGGGTTTCCAGGTCGAACTTCAGCCGGCCCCCGGCTTCGCCATGCTCTCCCGAGGCGACCTGCGCCTGTTGCTGAACGCCCCCGGCGGCGGCGGCGCCGGTCAGGCCGCGGCGGACGGGAGGACGCCGGAGCCCGGCGGCTGGAGTCGCTTCCAGCTCGAGGTCACCGACCTGGACTCCACGGTCGCCGGTCTCGAGGCCGCCGGTTGCACGTTCCGCACGCCGATCGTCGACGGCGCCGGCGGGCGGCAGGCGCTGGTCGAGGATCCGTCGGGCAACGTGGTCGAGCTGTTCCAGCCGATGCGAGCGGCCGGGTGACGTCGGTCGCCGCCGGCGGCCGTTTCCGGTGACTGTTCTTGGGCATGGCCAACCCGAGAATCGGCTGGACCCTTTCGTACTTTCTCGATACGATCACAAGAAACCACGTCACCTGAGGGGGCCGTCGCTCCGTGATCGAGACGCAACTGAGTACGCCGCCGCCGGCCGTTCTCGAACAGATGTACGAGGTCATGCGGACCGTGACTGTGGCTGATGAACGGGCCCGGGCCGAGGCCAAGGCGGGGCGGATGCCGGCCGCCTTCTATCCGGTGCGGGGCCTCGAGGGAGTCTGCGCCGCCCTCGGAGCAGTGCTCGCCCCCGAAGACCACCTCGTCTCGACATATCGGAACCTGGCCGACACGGTGGCCAAAGGGGTTCCGCTGCCGGAGATCATTGCCGAGCTCCACGGCCGGGTGTCGGGAACTTCGAAGGGCAAGGCGGGGACGATGCACATGCACCACGACCCGTCGGGGCTGATGGCCACGACCGGCATCGTCGGGTCGGGCCTGCCGATCGCCGCCGGCCTGGCGCTCGGCGCCCAGCTCGACGGAGGAGGGCGAGCGGTCGCCGTCACGTTCGGCGATGGCGCGACGTCGATCGGCGCCTATCACGAGGCCATGAACCTCGCCGCGCTGTGGCGCCTGCCACTGGTGTTCGTGTGCCAGAACAACGGGTGGGCGGAGCACACGCCGCTCGCCGCCTACGCTCCCTCGACCGACCTGGCCGAACGGGCGGCGGCCTACAACATGACCGCGCTGGCCGTCGACGGGTTCGACCCCATCGAGACCTGGCGGGTCCTGGGCGACGCCGTGGCCCGGGCCCGCAACGGCGAAGGTCCGACCTTCGTCGAGTGCCGCACTTACCGGCTCGTCGGCCACACCAGCTCGGCCGACTACTCCTACATGCCGAAGGAGCAGCTGGAAGCGGCGCTGGCCCGCGACCCGGCCCCGACGTTCCGGGCCTGGCTCGTGACGAGCGGACACGCCACCGAATCGCGCCTCGACGAGATCGACAAGGCCGTCGACGCGGCGGTCGAGGATGCCTTCGAGTTCGCCCAGTCGGCGCCAAAACCCGAGGCCACCGACATCTACGACGACGTGTTCGCCGACCGGGCGTGGGTGGAGGGGCGATGACCACCACAGTCGATACGACCGAAGCCGTCGAGATGACGACGGCGGCGGCCATGAACTCGGCCCTCGACGTGGCGCTGACGATCGACCGGAAGGTGCTGCTGCTCGGCGAGGACATCGCCGACCCCTCGGGCGGTGTCTTCAAGGTCACCAAGGGCCTGTCGACGCAGCACGGCGCCGATCGGGTGCGGGATACGCCCATCGCCGAACAGTCGATCCTCGGAGCGGCGATCGGGGCGGCGCTGGCCGGCTACCGGCCGGTCGCCGAAGTGATGTTCTTCGACTTCATCACTGTGGCCATGGACCAGCTCGTCAACCATGCGGCCAAGTTCCGGTACCTGTCGGGCGGGCAGCACCCCGTCCCGATCACGGTGCGGACGGTGGTGGGCAACAGCCGCTTCGGAGCGCAGCACTCCCAGTCGCTCGAGGCCTGGTTCATGCACACGCCGGGGATCAAGGTGGCGTTTCCGTCCACCCCGTCGGACGCCAAGGGATTGCTGGCATCATGCGTGTTCGACGAGGATCCCTGCCTGTTCGTGGAGCACGTCGCGCTGCACTACTCGCAGAAGGAACTGGTGCCGACCGGAGACCACCGGGTGCCGCTGGGCCAGGCGGCGGTGCGGCGGGCGGGCGACGACGTGACGATCATCTCCTACGGTGCCCAGATGCCCGGCGTCCTGGCCGCGGCCGAGACGCTGGCCGGCGAAGGGATCTCGGCCGAGGTGATCGACCTGCGCACCTTGGTGCCGCTCGACTTCCCCACTGTGCTGGGCTCGGTGGCCCGCACCCGCCGGGCCGTCGTCGTGCACGGCGCTGTCCGCTTCGCCGGCCCGGGAGCGGAGATCGCCGCCACCATCACCGAGGAGCTGTTCGAGGACCTGGCCCACCCGGTGATGCGTCTCGGCGCCCGCTACGTCCCGACGCCGTTCCTGGCCTCGGGTCTCGAGCCGCTGCCGGTGGCCGCCGACGTGATCGACGCCGTCCGCCGGCTGACCGCCTCCTGACCGATGCCCGCCGCCGAACCGGTCGCCGAGGGGCTCTTCACCTGGCCGGACGACCAGCCGTACCTGATCGGCAGCCGGTGCCGGGACTGCGGGGTGATCACCTTCCCGGCCCAGCGGTCGTGCCCGGCCTGCACCTCGGTCGCCGTCGAGCAACGACTCCTCGGGCGGACGGGCACGCTCTACACCTGGACCGTGCAGGGCTTCCGGCCGAAACCGCCCTACGCCGGACCGCAGGACTTCGAGCCGTACGGTGTCGGCTATATCGAACTGCCCGGCGAAGTCCGCGTCGAGGCCCGGCTCACCGTGGCCGACCCCGACCTCCTGTGGATCGGCATGCCGATGGAGCTCGTCGTCGTGCCGTTCGGTGATCGGGTGACGTACGCCTTCGCTCCGGTGGACGGCACTCCGGTGGACGGCACGCCGGCATGAGCACGCCGGAGGTGGCGATCGTCGGAATCGGCATCCATCCCTTCGGCCGCCACGACCGGGTGACGGCCCGGGCCATGGGTGTGCACGCGGTGCGGGAAGCCCTGCGGGACGCCGGCGTCTCTTGGGCCGATGCCGATTTCGCCTTCGGCGGTTCCCGGGACGGGGGCAACGCCGACACCATGGTCGCCGACCTCGGCCTGACCGGCCTTCCGTTCACCAACGTCCGCAACGGCTGCGCCACCGGCGGTGCGGCGCTCGTCGCCGCCGCCACGACGATCCGGGCCGGCGCCGGCCGCCTCGGCGTCGTGGTCGGCTTCGACAAGCACGCACCCGGGGCGTTCGGCTCGGATCCCACCGCCTACGGGCTCGGGCCCTGGTACGGCGAGACCGGACTCATGGTCACCACCCAGTTCTTCGCCATGAAGATTCAGCGCTACATGCACGACCACGGCATCAGCGCCCCATCGCTGGCCCGGGTGGCGGCCAAGGGATTCCGCAACGGCGCCCGCAACCCCAACGCCTGGCGGCGCAAACCCATCTCCGAAGAAGAGATCCTGGCTGCACCGATGATCGCCCACCCGTTGACGCAGTACATGTTCTGTTCCCCCGGCGAAGGCGGTGTCGCCCTCGTGCTGACCCGGGCCGAGGAAGCCCACCGCTACTGCGAAGCGCCGGTGTACCTGCGGTCGGCGGTCGTGCGGACCCGGCGGTTCGGTTCCTTCGAGGTGTTCAGCCCGGCGCTGGCTCTCGACCGGGCCGACTCTCCCACGGTCGACGCCGCCCGCGACGCCTTCGCCGCCGCCGGCATCGGGCCCGACGAGGTCGGCGTCGTGCAGCTCCAGGACACCGACTCCGGGTCGGAGATCATGCACCTCGCCGAGTGCGGTCTGTGCAAGGACGGGGAGCAGGAGGAGTGGCTGGCCCGGGGTGTCACCGAGACCTGTGGCGCCCTGCCGGTCAACACCGACGGCGGCTGCCTGGCCAACGGCGAACCCATCGGCGCCTCGGGCTTGCGGCAGGTCTACGAGGTGGTGGCTCAGCTCCAGGGTCGGGCCGGGGCCCGACAGGTTCCCGGCCGGCCGCAGGTCGGCTTCACCCACGTCTACGGCGCGCCCGGCGTCAGCGCCTGCACCGTCCTCAGCCGGTGAGCGCGCCCGCGCCGGACCTCGACACCTGGCGGAAGGCCGCCCGGCAGTGGCTCGAAGAGCACGCTGAATCGAGACCGACGGGCTCACCGGCCGAGCGTCCCTGGGGCGAAGGCTCCGACTCCGTGGCGGTGTTCCACAACCTGTCCTTCGACGACGAGGCGGCGATCCTCCGGGCGAACCAGGCCTGGCAGCAGGCGAAGGACGACGCCGGCTACGCCGCGCCGAGCTGGCCCGTCGAGTGGGGCGGCGCCGGCCTGCCGGCGGAGTACGCCCGGGCCTTCGCCGAGGAGGAGGCCCAGTTCGTCACCCCACCGAGTGCCGAACTGTTCAGCGTCACGGTGCGGCTCATCGCCCCGACCGTCGGCACCTTCGGCACCGACGACCAGAAAGCGCAGTTCCTCCGGCCGCTGCGCCGAGCGGAGATCCTGGCCTGCCAGTTGTTCAGCGAACCGGGCGCCGGCAGCGACCTGGCCAACCTGTCGTGCCGGGCGGTACGCGACGGCGACGAGTGGGTCGTCAGCGGTCAGAAGGTCTGGACATCGGGTGCGCCCCACGCCGCCTACGGCGAACTGATCGCCCGCACCGACGTCGACGTCCCGAAGCACAAGGGCCTGACCGCATTCCTCGTCCCCCTGGACGCACCCGGAGTGGCGATCCGCCCCATCCGGCAGATGACGGGCGGTGCCAGCTTCAGCGAGGTGTTCTTCTCCGACGTCCGCGTCCCCGACGCCCTGCGCCTCGGCGCCGTCGGCGAGGGGTGGAAGGTGGCGCTCACCACGCTCGGCTTCGAGCGGAGCCACTCCGGGTCGTCCCGGCGTCGGCCGGGCGGCACGTTCGAGCAGCTGGCTGCCGCCGCCCGTCACTTCGGCCGGGCTGACGACCCCGTCGTCCGCCAGGGCCTGGCCGACGTCTTCATCGGCGCCACCCTGCTGCGGCTCAACGCCGAACGGGTGGCGGCCGCCGCCCGCGCCGGTCACGCGCCCGGACCGGAGGGCTCGATCGGCAAGCTGGCCTGGACGGAGCACATGCGCCGCATCACGGCCGTCGCCACCGAGGTCCTCGGCCCCCGGCTCGCCGCCGACACCGGCGAATGGGGGGCCTACGCCTGGAGCGAACACGTCCTCGGCGCCCCCGGCTACCGCATCGCCGGCGGCAGCGACGAGATCCAGCGCAACATCATCGCTGAACGGGTGCTGGGCCTGCCGGCCGAGCCCCGGATCGACAAGGACGTTCCCTTCCGCGAGCTGCGCCGCTGAGCGCTCTGTAGAGTCGAGCCATGACGACGACGGGGCGGGGCCCGGGACGGCCGGCGGGCACGAACGCACTCGACACCCGGGCCCAGCTGCTCGCCGCCGCCCGCGCCGTCTTCTCCGAGCGCGGCTTCGCCGGCGCCGGGATCGCCGAGATCGTCGCCCGCGCCGGGGTCAGCGCGCCGGTGCTGTACCACCATTTCGCCGGTAAGGCCGACCTGTACGTGGCCGTCGCCGCCGACGTCTACGACGAGGTCCTCGGCACGCTCGAAGCGGCGGCCGACCGCCGCGGCGGTCCGTTCGCTGCCCGACTCGACGCCGTGCTCGTCGCCGCCGCCGACCTGAACGAGGCCGATCCGAGCATCGGGCGGTTCGCCACCGCCATGCCGGCCGATCTCCGCCTGGCGGCCGAACTGGAGCCGTTGCGCGAACAGATGGGCCGGATGCGAGCCTTCTTCCTCGCTCTGGCGGCCGGCTGCCCCGAGATCCCGCGCCGGCGGCGGACGGCGGTGGCCGACGCCTGCGCGGCCTTGATCGCCGGCCTGAGCCGGGCCGGGGCCATGCAGACGCCGGCGGAGTTCCGCGGCACGGTCGAAGCTCTCCGCCTGATGGTGCGCGGCGAGCTGTTCAGCTGACGCCGGAGCCGTCAGTCCTTCTTGGCCAGGCCCTCGGCTCGAATGCGGTCGGCGAAGCACTCCAGCCACACGAAGGCGTTGACGACCTTGCGGGTGTCGCCGACGCGGCGCATCGCCCCCGACTGGGCGCGGTAGCCGGCCCAGCGGGCCTTGTTGAAGTGCAGCATGCGGCCGGCCGGGTCAGCGGTGAATTCCCACTCCTGGTCACTCGCCCTGTAACGGGCGGAGGACACGTAGTCCTGATCGTCGAGCACGAAGCTGCTCTCGAAGTTGCCGGTCGTCGCGACGGCCGTCTCGTCGCCGGCCACCATGCAGGCACCGAGCCCGCCCGTGCCCCGCACGATGTGGCCCCACTCGTGGGTGCCGTCGTCGTACTGGTTGGAGAACACGTTCCAGGCCACCTGCTTCTCGGTGTAGAAGGGCTGTTCCTTCCACTCTCCCCGGTCGCGCCAGTAGCCGTGGTCGCACCAGATGATTCCCGACACCGCTTCACCCATGACGGTGCCCGTCGTCCAGAAGGCCCGGGTGATGTACATGAACGGCCATTCGCGGTCGGCGTCGAAGAGGTGCATCCCGGGGCCGAGGGCGCGGCCGCTCAGGTCGCACAGTTCACCCTCCTGCCACACCAGGGCGTCGTCGGTGATGTCGAAGTAGAACGACTGCTCCTCGGCCGGGGCGAGATCGCCGAGCTTGGCCATCAGGTGGTCACGATAGATCCGCCGGCCGGGGGTCAACTCCCGGCGCAACTCGCCCCGGGCGCTGTGGACGGCCTTGGGCACGAGATTGAGGTCGCCGTCCTTGTCGGACATGAGCCACAACCCACCGGTCATCTGGTGGACCAGCTTGCGCTCCAGGACGTAGAGGTTTCCCGCCTCATTGCGCAGGCCACCGAAGGGCCAGATGGCCCGCTGCCCGAGACCGTGGATCTCGACGTTCTCGTCCAGGTCGGCAATGTGAAAGTCGAACGCCGCCACCACCGCCTGGTTGTTGAAGTCGCCGACCCGCCGTCCCTCCGCCATCGCTGACCACCTTTCTCCGGTGCCTCCATCCGGTCGCCCCGAATATTTTAGTGATCACTATATTCACGCGGTGTCGGCGGCGTCCACCACAATCGTGGCGCCCGATACGAAGGCGGCGAGGTCCGAGACGAGGAAGAGCACGACCCGGGCGACATCGTCGGGCAGGCCGTGCCGACCGAGCGGCGCGGGCGTGCGGGAGGCCAGGGCATCGGCCGAGCGGGTCTCCCCCGCCGACCCCCCGAGCAGGCCCGGCGTCACGATCAGGCCCGGCGCCACGGCGTTGACCCGCACGCCCCGCGGCGCGAGATCCTTGGCCAGGTTGCGGGTCAGGCCGATGACGGCGTGCTTCGAGGTCGAGTAGGCGATCAAGCCGGCCCGGGCGGCCAGGCCAGTGATCGAGGCCAGGTTGACGATCGCTCCGCCTTCGGTCATGCGGCGCCCCGCTTCCCGGGACCCCACGAACGTGCCGGACACGTTGACGGCCAGCACACGGTCGAACGCTGCGGCGTCGGCATCGACCACGGGCCCGGTGTGGGGATAGATGCCGGCGTTGTTGACCCAGATGTCGAGGCGGCCCAAGCGCTCGACGGCGAGGTCGGCGAGCGCCACCACCGAAGCCTCGTCGGATACATCGACGGCCGCGCCGACCGCCCGCCGGCCGTGCGCCGCTTCCAGCTCCTTGGCCCGCACCGCCGCCGTGGCGGCGTCAAGGTCGGCCAGCACGACATCGGCGCCGGCCTCGGCCAGCCGGGTGGCGATCCCGGCGCCGATGCCCATGGCGGCGCCTGTGACGACAGCCACCCGTCCCGTCAGAGAGATGAGGTCGGACAAGGCGGACGAGCTGTAGTCGCGAACGGGGAAGCCCATGGCCCAACGGTATCCCGGTCGCTCGCCGCAGGAAAGGTACTTTCTTGCGACGGCATAGAGAAACTGTTACCGTCCGGAAGGCCCATGAGCATCGACCCGGAGACGCTGTCGGGCTTCGACCCGTTCGCCCCGGAGGTCATCGCGGACCCCGCTCCCTGGTACGCCTGCATGCGCAAGGAACAACCGGTGTTCCGGGTACCGGGCCACGGTTTCTACCTCATCACCCGGTACGAGGACGTGCTCGCCGCCACCCGAGACACCGAGACGTTCTCCAACCGGTTCACGAGCCCGACGCTGGCCCTGGGCCGTGGGAGCGACGCCATCCAGGACGAGCTGGCCGCCATCCTGGCCAGCGGCTATCCCCGGACCGCGACGCTGCTGACCAACGACCCGCCGGCCCACACCCGCTTCCGGCGGCTGGTGTCGCGGGCGTTCACCCCCCGGCGGGTGGCGTCGTGGCAGCCCGAGATCGATCGCCTCTCCGACGAGCTGATCGAGCGCTTCGCCGGCCGGGGCTCGGTCGAGCTCGTCTCCGAGTTCGCCGTCCCGCTCCCGATCGGTGTGATCGCCGACGCGCTCGGCGTTCCTCGCGACATGCAGCCGACGTTCCGTCGTTGGACGGACGACTCGACCGACCTCATCGGCGCCGACGTGACCGACGAGCGGCGCTTGGCCGCCGCCCGGGGGCTCGTCGAGTTCCAGCACTACTTCGCCGCCGAGCTCGAGCAGCGGCGCCGATCACCGCGGGACGACTTCCTCACCGACCTGGTGCAGGCCACCGTCGACGGCGACGAGGCTCGGGAGCTTCACCTGCCTCCCCCGGACGACACCCGCCCGCTCGACATCCCCGAGATGCTGTCGATCCTCCATCAGCTGCTGGTGGCCGGCAACGAGACGACCACCACCCTGCTCGCCGAGTCGATGCGCCTCCTGATCGGGGCGCCCGAGGCCTGCGCCCGCGTGGCCACCGACCACGACGGCTCCTACACCACCGGCGTGGTCGAAGAAGCGCTGCGCCTCTGCGCCCCCGCCCAGGGAATGTTCCGGGTGGTGACCCGCGACACCGTCCTCGGTGGAGTGAAGATTCCGGCCGGCTCCACGGCGATCCTGATGTACGCCTCCGCCAACCGCGATGAGGCGCAATGGCCCGACGCCGACACCTTCTGCCCCGCCCGCCACGGCGTCCGCCACCATGTCTCGTTCGGCAGCGGAATCCACTTCTGCATCGGCGCCGCCCTGTCGCGGGCCGAGGCCCAGGCCGCTCTCCCCCGCCTCTGCCGGGCGATGCCCGACGCCCGCCTGGCGACGGAAACGCTCGACTACAAGCCGAGCTTCGTCCTCCGCGGCCTCCGTTCTCTACCGCTGCTCTTCACCCCGGTCTGACTTTCGATGCTTGGGAGGTCGTCATGGTTGAGCGTCGCTTTCGCTGGCTCTGCATCAGTTCAGCCTTCGCCGCCGCCGTCGTCTTCGTCCCACCGGCGACCGCCGCCGTCGGGCCACCGTCCTCCGGTTGCGAGATCAGCCCGATCCCGGAGCGGACGGTGGAATCGCTGCGGTTCCACTGCGACCAGGCGCAGATCGACGGCCTCTACCAGTCGCTGGCCGCCGGGCCCATGCCCCACTACGGCGCCAAGGCCCGCGGCTACTGGCGCTGGTACCCCGACGCCCGCGGGCTCGATGAGCCCGGCAACCGGTTGATGAACCTCCTGGTCTGGCAGGGCAAGACCTTCTACACCCACGAGACGGGTGGCTACATGATGAACCGGGTCGTCGCCGACCGGGAAGGCTTCCGCTCGGCGGTCTACTTCGCCGACGGCTGGCTCGACGGGCGGAAGGCCATCATCGTCGACTACGGAGCAGCCGGCGACTATCCGGCCGACGCCATCTTCCGGGACGAGATCCGCATGGTACAGCCGGGTGTATACCTGGGCTTCGGCTGGCGCAACCGCGAACACCCGCCCTGGACCAACGAGCGATTCGAGCGCATCACGTTCGTGCTGGACTTCGTGCACCCGGATCTCACGACGTCCGACTGCCCGCACTGCGTCATGGCTCGATGAGGTGGTCCAGCAGCGAAGGGACGCGCAGGGCGGCGGGGATCCACTCTTCGCCGATGGCGCGGTCGACGTGGGCGTCGAAGTGCCAGATGCGGCGTTCGGGCCAGCTCAGCGGGATTCCCCGGGCGCCGGGTGAGGACACCGAACGCTGGATCGGCTCCAGGTTGTTCATGTCCTCGTCCATGATCGAGTCGAAGACCTTCATGCGCTGGGCCCAGGCCGGCGGGGGATCGCCTTCGCCCCAGTCGAGTCCGAAGTAGATCCATTCGTAGTCAGTGGTCTGGGGACCGCGGGGCCACGCCAGCAGGAACGGGAAACCGGCGTGGCCCAGCGGGGTCACGAGGTTGGGGAAGATCAGGTACGACGTGCTAGTCCGCTGGATGAGCGAGGACACCGTCGGCATGACCGGCAGGCCCTCATGGCCGGCCTTCCCGCCCTCAGTGACGAAGGCCCGGGTCACCATGCGGGAATGACCGTGAGGGAACAGCGAGACAGCACTGGCCTTGCCGTCGAGGTACGGGGCCAGCGTCTTGGGGTGCACGGTGCGGAGGTGGTACACCTCGAGGAACGCCTCGACCGCGACCTTCCAGTTGCAGTTCAGCGTCAGGCGGCGACGATGGACGATCCGGAGCGGCTGGCCCTCGTACTCCGGGGTGATCTCCCGGTCCACCGGTCCGAGGAAGCTCTGCAGGGGCATGGCGTCGGGATCCTCGTTGACGAAGATGAACCCCAGCCAGGTCTCGCACCGCACCGGGACAAGGCCTCGCTCCGCCCGGTTGAGGCCGGCGAACTGGAACTCGTCGGGTACGGCGACCAGCGCCCCCTCGAGGTCGTAGGACCAGCTGTGAAACGTGCAGACGAGCCGGCGGGCAGTGCCACACGATCCGTTGACCACCGGGGCGTTACGGTGCCGGCAGGTGTTGTAGAAGGCCCGCACGACCCGGTCATGGCCCCGCACGATGAGGATCGGCGGGCCCGTCCGGTCGAAGACGAGGTACGAGCCCGGTTCGGGCAGCTCGCTCTCGTGGGCGGCGTAGACCCAGGTGCGGCGGAAGAGGAAGTCGCGCTCCAGCCCGTACAGCTCCTCGTCGGTGTAGCGCCCCACGGGCAGGTCGGGCAGCCGCGGCCACTCCGGGGGCGGGGCACGCCGCTCCGATTCCTCGACGAGCTGCGCTTCGATGCGCCGGACCAGCGCCTCGTCCATCAGCGCCCCGGTGTGACCGCCGGCGCCGCGGCGGGGGCGCCCTCCGTCACGTCGAGGTCATCGGTCAGGTACCGGTCCAGCACCCGGTGCAGGTGGACGATGCGCACCTCGCTGGTCAGCAGCGTCACCTCCGACAGCAAGTCGCTGTGCAGACCCCGCTGGACGCCGGGCAGGTTGGCGAAGTCCTGGTCGAGGACCTTCCCGAAGCTGGTCGTGGCGGGGTCGGCTTCCAGGTGGGGAACGCGCTCCGGCGGCGGCGCCGTCTCGTCCGGCCAGCGGAAGATGAACAGGTCGAACAGGCAGGAATCGGGGTCGGCGCCAAATCCGGGAGTGACAGCGGGCCGGATCCGGAACAGGTAGAAGCCACCGGCGTGGGTGTTGAACACCAGGCCGGGAAAGATGAAGTAGTGCCAGTCGTCGATCAGCTGGGCGTCCGAGAGACCGGAGTAGTCGTGGCCCATGGCCTCGCCCTTCCGCCGGGTCTGCTCGATCAGGTAGGCCCGGACGGTCTGGTCTCCCACCAGCCGGCCCTCCTCGTCGAACAGTTCGGCGGGCAGCGGCGGAGCCGGAGGGGTGTGGGCGGTCTCGCCGTTGGGCTCGGCCGGGACGCTGCCGGCCGCGTTGGTCAGCAACGCCGAGCTGCTCTCGCCGAAGGCCCGATAGGTCCGCACCGGGTCGATGTCCTCGAGGCGCATGCTCGGAACGCCGTAGGGCACGATCATCCGGCTGTGCTCGCCGATCAGCTCGAAGGCGGTGTTGACGTCGTCGACGCGGGGCATCAGCTGCGGATGGATCTTCTGGACGTGGTACACCTCGAGGAACGCCTCGATCGCCACCTTCCAGTTGCAGGCCAGCCGGAGCGTGATGTCGGTCGTGGCCCGCATCCGCTCCAGGTGGTAGGGAGCGAGCTGCGCCGGTAGCTCATCGAGAAAGTCCGCCAGCGGCGGGGCGTGGCGCCGGTCGGGGTGGATGAAGATGAACCCGGCCCACTCCCCCACCGCCGCTTCGGCCAGGCGGTAGTCCTCGTCGTCGACCTCGACCGTCAGGTGCCGGTCGGGGATGTCGGTCAGCCGGCCGTCGAGCGCCCACGTCCAGCCGTGGTAACGGCAGCGGATCTGGTTGCAACGGCCGGAGCCGGTCCGCAACGTGTTGCCCCGGTGGCGGCAGACATTGGCGAACGCCCGTACGGTGCCGTCGTGACCCCGCACGACGAGGAACGACTGATCGCCGATGCAGTACTCGACGTAGTCGCCGCCCGCCGGGATGTCCTCCGCCCGGCAGGCCATCTGCCACACCTGCTTCCAGAGCCGCTCGGCTTCCCGCCGGGCGAAGGCCGGCGACGTGTAGCGCTCCTTCGGGATGCGGGTCTCGGCCCGGGAGAGCGCGATGTCCTCGGCGAAGCGCACACCATCGGGGTACTCGAGGCCGTGCACCTCAGCGTTGCCGTGGAACGGCCGGCTGTTGTCGGTGAGGGCCATCGCGACGTACAGTAACACTTACTAGATGGGTACTCAAGAAAGCCTTCTCTACCCCCCGGAGCTCGACGATCTGGTCGGACGGGCGGTGACGGCCATCGACCGCCTGGAGCTCGCCGGCCGCCGCCTGGCCGTGATGGGCGAGAACAGCGTCGATGTCCTCGTCGCCCATCTCGGCGCGCTGGCGGCCGGTGTGTCAAGTGTGCCCGTCCCCCGCTATCTGGGCGCCGAGGAGGCGGCCCACATCCTCACCGACAGCGGCGCCGGAGCGCTGCTCACGTCGGACACCACCGCCGAGGTGGCGGCCAAGGCGGCGGCCCAGGCCGGCATCGCCCTCGTCAGCTTCGACGGCTGGCTGGCCGGCCCGCCGTCACCGCCGGCCATCGACCGGCCGGCCGCCACGCTCCTGGTCTACACGTCCGGCACCACCGGCCGGCCGAAGGGCACCGACATGCGCTGGCTCCGAACGCTGCCGGCCACCGTCGGCGAGCACCTGGCGGCGGTGGCGGTCAGCTCGCCGTTCCCGCCGGGCCCGCACCTCGTGGTCGGTCCCCTGCACCACACCGGCCCGCTCAGCGCGTTGCGCCACGCCCTGGCCGGCGGACCCGTCGTGATCCACGACCGTTTCGATCCCGCGGGCTTCCTGGCCGCGGTGGAGCGCCACCACATCGAGTCGTCGGTGATGGTCCCCACCCACTTCTCGCGCCTCCTCGCCCTGCCGGCCGAGCAGCGGGCGGCTTACGACGTGTCGAGCCTGCGGCGGGTGGTCCACACCGGCGCGGCCTGTCCGCTCGACGTGAAGCGGGCCATCATAGACTGGTGGGGGCCGGTGCTGTTCGAGGCCTACGGCGGATCGGAGTCGGGCACGGTCTGCGCCATCGAATCCGACGAATGGCTGGCTCACCCCGGTTCGGTCGGCCGGGCGGTGCCGGGGTTCGAGGCCCTGGTGCTCGGCGAGGCCGGACGGCCGCTTCCTCCCGGTGAGGAAGGCCCGCTGTGGTTCCGCGATCTCAGCGGCCGGGGCGTGCGGTACCACGGCGTCCCGACGGAGGCACCCGAACCCGGCCTGTTCACGCTGGGCGACATCGGCCGAATCGACCCCGACGGCTACGTGTTCATCACCGACCGCCAGAGCGACATGGTCGTCTCCGGCGGCGTGAACCTCTACCCGGCGGAGGCCGAGGCGGCGCTGGGCACACACCCGGCGGTGGCCGACGTCGCCGTCGTCGGCGTCCCCGACGCCGACATGGGCGAAGCGCTCCACGCGCTGATCGTCGCCGCGCCCGGCGCCCCGCCACCCGATCCCGCTGAGCTGGACGCCTTCTGCCGGGCCCGCCTCGCCGGACCCAAGTGTCCGCGTTCCTACGAGCTCGTGGAAAGCGTGGGCCGCAACGCCATGGGCAAGCTCGACAAGCGCGCCCTGCGCCGCCCGTACTGGCCCACCGACCGCACGATCGGCGGTTAGAGAAAACCGCCGGTCAGCTGTCGGGCAGGAGCCGGAGCATGACCCGGCTGACGGCATCGGCCACCGTCGTGCGGCTCGTCCGTTTGCCGAACTGATCGCCCGACAGCCAGGCCATCGCCGCGGCGTTGGCCGTGCCGATGGCAGTGCGGGCGGCCAGGTCGCTGGTTCCGGCCGGGTTGTTCACGTAGCGGGCCAGGTCGCGCACGTGCTCCTCGACGAACTCGGCCCACGTCTGGGCGATCTCCGGGGTGGAGCCCGGTGCGGCCAGGAAGAAGAGCCGGGCCTTCTCGGGGCAGGCGGCGTACCAGTCGTAGATCAGCCGGACGACCTCGGGCAGTGACCCTGGCGGAGCGCCGCCGTGACCGGTGATGTTGGCCACGTCGTCGGCCACCGAGCGGACACATTCGGCGAAGAGCTGCTCCTTCGTGGCGAAGTGGTAATAGAGCGCTCCGGGCCCCATGCCGCACGCCTCGGCGACCTCCGCCATCGTCGCCCCGGCCAGGCCCTTCTCGGCGAAGACCCGGATGCCGGCCTGGACGACCTGGTCGACCCGCGACGGGCGATGCGCAGGTCGTCGCTCCGGTCCACCGTTCATCTGGCCCCCGAGTTGCGGCAATATGGTTCTCCGAAGATACAGGACCGGTCTCGGAGCGAAGGGACCCGTGAGCTCAGACCAGAACTCCGCCCGACGGCCGGCACACCGCCCCTCCCGCCGTGACGACGTCCTCGCCGCGGGGACGGTCGAGTTCATCGAGCGGGGCTTCGCCTCCGTGTCGGTCACCGACATCGCCAAGGGCGCGGGGATGACGCCCGCCGCCGTCTACTACCACTTCCCTACCAAGGAGGACGTCCTCCTCGCCCTCGTCGGCCGGACCGGCGACGCGCTCACCGAACTGTGCGCCGAGGCCGTCGAAGCCGCCACCGTCGAGGAGGCGGTGACCGCGCTGATCGACCGGTTCCTCGGGTGGCTGGACGCCCACCCCGACGACGCCCGCCTCTACTACCAGTCCTCGCAGGGCGCCACGGCCGACGTCGAGGCCCTCCGCCGGGAACAGCGCCGCCACCAGGTGACGGCCATGCTCAACGGGCCGCTCAAGCCCGCCCGCGGGTCGATGAGCGCCACGGAGCTGCGGGTGGTGGCCATCGCGCTCCTCGTCCTCTTCGGCGAGGTCACCCGATTGCTGTCCGACGGCAAGCCCACCAAGCGCCGCCGCGACGCCGTCCGGGCCGAGGCGGTCGACCTGGGGCTCCGGCTGGTGAAACCATAGGAGACGTGCAGTAACCGCCGGGGATTACTTTCTAGTGACCGCCTATTGAAAGTCATCCGGGGCCGTGTTTCAATGGCGCCAAGACGCCCGGGCCATCCGGGCCATCGTCCACGTCTTGGGGGGCTGCAACGTGCCAACGCCACGCCGGCCGCGTGCCCTGGCCCTGTCGCTCCTGGCGGCAACCATTTTCAGCGCCGCCTGCGCCGGGGAGCAGCCGAAGAAGCTCGGGCTGGCCAACAACGCCGCGCTGGCGGGCGACGCCGGGCTGACGGCCGTCCCGACCACCGGCACCACCGTCCCGGCGGGCGCCGCCGGCGTCGCGCCGGCGGCCGGCGAAACGCCTGGCGGCGCCCA
>JBFLYK010000008.1:0-164053 GCA_040756995.1 Actinomycetota bacterium
ACGCCACGACCCGCTCCGGCCCCGCACCCCAATCCACCAAAGCCCGGGCCAGCCGCCCCGCCCGCTCCCCCAACTCCCCATAGGTCAGCCGCTCATCCCCCATCACCACCGCGGTGGCGTCGGGCCGGGCGGCCACCTGAGCGGCGAACACCGCCGGGAACGTGACCCGCTCCGGCAACGGACGCAGCCGGTTCCAGTCTTCGAGCATCCGCCGGCGCTCATCGGCGTCGAGGACCTCGATGCTCGACAGCGGGGCGTCGGGATCGGCCACCAAGCCGGCCAGCAGCCGGACGAGCCGGGCCGCCAGCTGCTCGGCGGTGTCGCGGTCGAACAGGTCGGACGAGAAGTTGAGGACTCCGTCGAGAGCTCGCCGATCCTCCTCAACGTCGGCACCCTCGTCGGCGCCGGCACCCTCGGCGATCGTCTCGAAGAAGTCGAACGACAGATCGAACTTGGCCGTCGTCTCCTCGGTTTCGACCGGCGTCCCGTCGAGCACCCCGCCCTCCGCCGGGCCGCCTTCGCCGTGCTGGTAGGAGATCATGACCTGGAACAGCGGGTGGCGGGCGGCGGACCGGGCCGGAGCGACGGCGTCGACGATCATCTCGAACGGCACGTCCTGGTGGGCCAGCGCGGCGAGGTCGGTCTCCCGGACCCGGCTCAGCAGCTGCCGCAACGTCGGGTCGCCGGAGACGTCCGTCCGCAGCACGAGGGTGTTGACGAAGAACCCGACCAGCCCTTCCAGGGCATCATCGAGTCGGCCGGCCACGGGCACACCGAGGGGGATGTCGGTCCCGGAGCCGAGACGGGACAACAGTCCGGCGACGGCGGCCTGGGCGACCATGAACGGCGTGGCGCCGGCCGCCCGGGCCACGGCGGCCACCCGGGCGAAGACGTCGGCGGGAACGCGGAAGGGGATGGCGCCGCCGGCCATGGTGGGCTGCGCCGGCCGGGGCCGGTCGGCGGGAAGGGGCAGTTCCTCGGGGGCGCCGGCCAGGGTTGTCCGCCAGAAGGCGGCCTGTTCGGCGGCGAGGCTCGTGGGGTCGGACGGGTCGCCGAGGAGGCGGCGCTGCCAGACGGTGTAGTCCCGGTAGGTGACGGGCAGCGGTTCCCAGTCGGGGGCCCGCCCGGCGCGGCGGGCCTGGTAGGCGGCGGTCAGGTCGCCCCACAGCGGCCCGTCCGACGCCTCGTCAGAGGCGATGTGGTGGACGACCAGGGACAGGACGTCGGCGCCGCTGTCGAGGCGCACCAGCGTCGCCCGGACGGGCGGCTCGACGGCCAGGTCGAAGCCGTGCTCGCCGAGCTCCTCGAGGATGTCCTCCAGCGTGGCCTCGGTGGCGTCGACGACGGTCAGGGGCGGGGTCGCCTCGGCCGGCGGAAGGACGACCTGGTAGGCGACGCCGTCGCGGTCGGGGAAGACGGTGCGCAGTGTCTCGTGGCGCTCGACCAGGTCGGCGAGAGCGGCCTGGAGGGCGGCGGTGTCGAGGCGGCCGTCGAAGCGGACGGCCATCGGGATGTTGTAGGTGGGGGCGGGGCCTTCCAGCCGGTAGAGGAACCAGAGGCGGGCCTGGGCCGGTGACAGGGGCAGCGGACCGTCGGGGGCGCAGCGCCGCAGCGGCGGCCGGGAGCGGTCGGAGAGATGCCCGACGAGCCCGGCCACCGTCGGGCTCTCGAACAGCGCCCGGATCGGAAGCTCCAGCCCGAGGGTGGCCCGGATGCGGCCGATGAGCCGGGCGGCGAGGAGCGAGTGCCCGCCGAGGACGAAGAAGTCGTCGTCGCGGCCGACGGCGGGCAGCCCGAGCACCTCGGCGAAGACGGCGGCCAGGATCTCCTCCGTCGGGTTGGCCGGGCGGCGGCCGGCTCCGTCCGCCTGAAGGACCGGCGCCGGGAGGGCGGCCCGGTCGATCTTGTTGTTGGGCGTGAGCGGGAAGGCGTCGAGCACGACGACCGCCGCAGGCACCATGTAGCTCGGCAGCCGGTCGGCGAGCCACGCCCGCATCGCCGTTGGCTCCACATCGGCGGATTCCGAACCAGGCGTGACGTAGCCGACGAGCCGGCGGGTACTCCCTTCGTCGCGGGCCACGACGACGGCTCGACTGACGTCGGGGTGGGCCTCGAGCGCCGCTTCGATTTCGGCCGGTTCGATGCGGAAGCCGCGGATCTTGATCTGGTCGTCGACCCGGCCGAGGAACTCGAGCTGGCCGGACCGGTTCCAGCGGGCCCGGTCGCCGGTCCGGTACAGCCGAGCGCCGGGCGGGCCGAACGGGTCGGCCACGAACCGGGCCGCGGTGAGGCCGGGCTGGCCGAGGTAGCCGCGGGCCAGTCCCTCCCCGCCGAGGTAGAGCTCGCCGGGGGTGCCGGGTGGCACGAGGCCGAGGCGGCGATCGAGGACGTAGGCCCGGACGTGCGGGTCGGGCGCCCCGATCGGGACCGGCCCCCGGTGGTCGGGCGGGCAGAGGAACAACGTCGCGTTGACCGTCGCCTCGGTGGGGCCGTAGGCGTTGAACATGCGCCGCCCGGCGGCGAAACGAGCCACGACCTCCGGCGGCACCGCCTCCGTGCCGCACAACATCGACACCCCGGTCGGCAGCTCCGCCTCCGCCGGCAACATGGTCAGCACCGACGGCGGCAACGCCAGATGCGTCACCCGCTGAGCGGCGATGTACTCCGTCAACTCCACGCCCGCCACCCGACGATCCGGCGGCACCAGCACCAACGTCCCACCGGAGCACAGCGCCTGACACAACTCCCAGAAGGCCAGGTCGAAACTCGGCGACGCGAACTGCAACACCCGGCTCGACTCCGACACGCCGTACACCTCGTGCTGAAGATCAACCAGCTTCGCCACCCCGGCATGGGGCACCACCACACCCTTGGGCCGGCCCGTCGACCCCGACGTGTAGATCACATACGCCGGATGCTCCGGCCGCAGGTCCACGGACGGCGGGTCGGCCGGCTGGGCCGCCACCCACGCCGCCGTCGCCGGTTCGTCGACCACCACCGTCGGCCTGCCGGCCAACGCCGGCACCGTGGCGGCCAACGCCGCAGTGGTCACCAGCACCACCGGATCGGCGTCATCGAGCATCAACCGCAACCGCTCCGCCGGATAATCCGGATCCAGAGCCAGATAGGCCGACCCCGCCTCCATCACCGCCACCAAACCCACAACCAGATCCAACGAACGCGGCAACGCCAACGCCACGACCCGCTCCGGCCCCGCACCCCAATCCACCAAAGCCCGGGCCAGCCGCCCCGCCCGCTCCCCCAACTCCCCATAGGTCAGCCGCTCATCCCCCATCACCACCGCGGTGGCGTCGGGCCGCGCCGCCACC
This sequence comes from Actinomycetota bacterium, assembly GCA_040756995.1. GTDB lineage: Bacteria > Actinomycetota > Acidimicrobiia > IMCC26256 > BP-133 > BP-133. The sequence goes on from JBFLYK010000008.1 coordinate 3,330, forward strand.
TGAGCGGCGAACACCGCCGGGAACGTGACCCGCTCCGGCAACGGACGCAGCCGGTTCCAGTCCCGCAGGAGGCAGCGCCGTTCGTCGTCGTCGAGCACGTCGAGCTGCGACAGGGGCCGGGCCGGATCGGCCAGCGCGGCGGCCAGGAAGCGGCCGAGCCGCCCGGCCAGCGCCTCGACGGTGTCGCGGTCGAAGAGATCGGCGGCGTAGTCGATGGAGCCTTCAAGGGCCAGGCCGCCGTTGTCGCCCCGGCCGTCTCCGGTCGTCTCGAAGAAGTCGAACGACAGATCGAACTTGGCCGTGGTTCCGTCGGTGTCGACGAGGTCGCCGGCGGCGGCGCCGAGGTCGGTCTGGCTGTCGTCGGCGTGCTGGTACGACAGCATCACCTGGAACAGCGGGTGACGGGCGGGCGAGCGGACGGGGTTGACGATCTCCACCACCCGTTCGAAGGGCAGGTCCTGGTGGCTGAAGGCGGCGAGGTCGGTGTCCCGGAGGCGCTCGACGAGTTCCGCCAGCGTGGGGTCGCCGGACAGGTCGGCCCGCAGGACGAGCGTGTTGACGAAGAAGCCCACCAGCCCGTCGAGGGCGGCGTCGGCCCGGCCGGCCACCGGCACACCGAGCGGGATGTCGTCGCCGGCCCCGAGGCGGGACAGCAGCCCGGCCACGGCAGCGTGGACGACCATGAACGGCGTGGCGCCGGTTTCCCGGGCCAGCGCCGCGACCCGGTCGCCAACGCCGGGGAGCAGGGTGAACCGGACGGTGCCGCCCCGGTAGGAGGGCCGGCCGGGACGGGGCCGATCGGTCGGAAGCGTGAGCTCTTCGGGGAGCCCGGCCAGCGCCTCGCGCCAGAAGGCGGCCTGCCGGGCGCCGAGGCCGGCCGGGTTGGCGTCGTCGAGGAGCTCGGCCTGCCAGCGGGCGTAATCGGTGTAGCTGACCGGGAGCGGCGCCCAGTGCGGGTCATGCCCGGCCCGGCGGGCTTCGTAGGCGGTGCGGAGATCGGCGAACAGCGGCTCGTCGGACGCCTCGTCGGAGGCGATGTGGTGCACGACGAGGGACAGGACGGCGTCGTCGGGCCCGAGCCGGAGGAGTGTCGCCTGGAGGGGCGGCTCGACGGCGAGGTCGAAGGACCGCTCGGCCAGTTCCTCCAACCGGTCCTCGAGGTCGTCCTCGTCGCAGTCGAGGACCGGCAGGGGGACGGGACCGGCGGGCAGGATCACCTGGTAGGGGTCGCCGTCGTGGTGGGGGAAGACGGTGCGCAGCGTCTCGTGGCGCTGGACGACGTCCGCCAGTGCGGCTTCCAGCGCCGGTACGTCGAGCGGGCCGCGGAAGCGGACGGCCAGCGGAATGTTGTAGGTCGGGGACGGGCCCTCCAGCCGGTAGAGGAACCAGAGGCGGGCCTGGGCGGCCGACAGGGGATGGCGGCCGTCGGGCGGCGACGGGAGCCGGCGGAGCGGCGGGCGGGCGGTGTACTCCAGGGCGGCGGCCAGCCCGGCCACGGTGGGCCGCTCGAAGACGGTCCGCAGGCCCAGTTCGGCGCCGAGCGCCGCTCGCACGTGGGCCACGAGCCGGGCGGCGAGGAGTGAATGGCCGCCGAGGAGGAAGAAGTCGTCGTCGGCGCCGACCGTGCCGGGTTCGAGGTCGAGCAGTTCGGCGAAGAGGCGGGCCAGGGTCTCTTCGGCCGGGCCGGATGGTGCCCGGCCGACGCCGGTGCTCCGCTCGGGGGCGGGCAGGGCCCGCCGGTCGAGCTTGTTGTTGGCCGTCAACGGCAACGCGCCCAGCACCACCACCGCCGCCGGAACCATGTACGACGGCAGCCGCTCCGCCAGCCATCCGCGCAACCCCGCAGGGTCCTCTGGGGCGGCAACGGGGGGGTCCAGGGGGGGCAGAGCCCCCCCTGGGGCGAGACCCGCGGCGAGCGTGACGTAGGCCACGAGGCGCACGTCGCGGGGCCGGTCCTCCCGGGCGATCACGGCGGCGGCGCTCACCGCCGGATGCGAAAGCAGCACCGCTTCGATCTCACCCGGTTCGATCCGGAACCCCCGGATCTTCACCTGATCGTCGGTCCGCCCCAACAACTGCAGCGTTCCATCCGCCCGCCACCGGGCCCGATCCCCCGTCCGATACAACCGGGACCCGGGAGCCCCGAACGGGTCGGCCACGAACCGCTCCGCCGTCAGACCCGGCCGGTGCAGATAACCCAACGCCACCCCGGCCCCACCCACATACAACTCCCCGGGAATCCCCGGCGGCACCGGCTGCAACCAGTCGTCCAGCACATACGCCGTGGTGTTGGCGATCCGCACCGCACCGTCCGGCCCCCAGCCATAGGCATCCACCGTCGCCTCGGTCGGACCATACAGATCCCGCACCAACGTGCCGTCCAGCCCCACCAGCCGGGCCCACACCTCCGGCGGCGTCGGCTCCCCACCCACCAACAACACACCCGGCAGCACGGCCTCGTCGAAGAACCCCAGCCCCTCCAGCTCAGCCAAATACGTCGGCGTCACATCGAGGACGTCGACCTGCTCGGCCCGCAGCACCTCCAGCGCCGCGGCCGGATCGCGGTAGTCGTCCACCACCACCAACTCATGGCCGTCGAACAACCAGATCAACGGCTCCCACGACGAATCGAAGGCGAACGACGCCACATGCGCCACCCGCAACCGCCGCCCCCCAGCCGCCTTCACCGCCGGCACCATCAGATCCCGCTGATGTGAGCGGAACAGATTCGCCAGGCCGCCATGGGTCACCACCACACCCTTCGGCAACCCCGTCGACCCCGACGTGTAAATCACCACCGCCGCATCACCCGGCCCGGGCGAGCGGAACGCCACCGGGGCCACCTCGAACGCCGGAGCGTCGGCCAGCACGACCGGGCGAGCGGCCAGGTGCGGCCAGGCCGTCACCAGCGGCAGGGTCGTCACCACCACGACGGGCCCGGCGTCGTCGAGGACGGTGCTCAGCCGGCCGGAGAGCTGCTCGGGATCGAGCGGCAGGTAGGCGGCGCCGGTGCGGGCCACGGCCAGGATGGCCGGCACCATCTCCGCCCGGGGCAGGGCCAGCGCCACCACCCGGCCCGGGCCGGCGCCGGCCAGCACCAGCCGGCGGGCCAGCGCCTCGACCGCGGTGTCCAGCTCGGCGAACGTGAGCGCGCCGGCCGAGGTGCGCAACGCGGCGGCGTCGGGGCGCGACGCCACCTGCGCCGCGAACAGACCGGGCAACGTCTCGGGGTCACCGGGCCGGGCCGTGTCGTTCCAGGCGACGAGGACCTGCCGGCGTTCCGTCGGGCCGAGCAGGCCGACGGCCGACAGCGGGCGGTCGGGATCGGCGCAGAGCCGGTCGAGCAGGGTCACGAGCCGGGCGGCGAGCCCTTCGACGGTAGGCGGATCGAAGAGATCGGCGGCGTACTCGATGGCGCCCGCCAGGCCGGCGGATCCGTCGTCGCCGGTTTCGAAGAAGTCGAAGGAGAGGTCGAACTTGGCGCCCGTCCGGCGGGCCGACGCCGCCGCCGGCTCGTCGCCGTCGCCGCCGGCCAGCCGGTCACGGTGCTGGTAGGAGATCATCACCTGGAACAGCGGGTGGCGGGCCGCCGATCGAACCGGGTTCAGCGCTTCGACCAGCAGATCGAATGGCAGGTCGGCATGGGCGAAGGCCGCCAGGTCGGCGTCCCGCACCCGGCCGAGCAGCTGGCGCAACGTGGGGTTGCCCGACACGTCGGTCCGCAGCACCAGCGTGTTGACGAAGAAGCCGACCAGCCCCTCGAGGGCGGTGTCGTCCCGGCCGGCCACGGGGACACCCAAGGGGATGTCCGTTCCCGCCCCGGCCCGGGCCAGCAGCGCCGCCACCCCGGCGTGGAGCACCATGAACGGCGTCGTGCCCGTCTCCCGGGCCAGTTGCATCACCCGGTCGGCGAGCTCGGCCGGCAACCCGAACCCGACGGTGCCGCCCTCGGAGCTCGGCACCGGCGGGCGGGGCCGGTCGGTGGGGAGCGGCAACTCTTCGGGGATGCCCTCCAGCGCCTCGGCCCAGAACGCCGCCTGCCGGGCGGCCCGGCTCGCCGGATCGTCGAGCTCACCGAGCAGCTCCCGCTGCCAGAGGGCGTAGTCCCGGTAGGAGACCGGCAGCGGCGCCCACGCCGGCGTCCGCCCTTCCCGGAAGGCCGTGTAGGCCTCTTCGAGGTCGGCCAGCAGCGGGCCGTCCGACGCCTCGTCGATGGCGATGTGGTGGACCACCAGCGACAGCACCGTTTCGGGGCCCGCCCGCAGCAGCGTCGCCCGCAGCGGCGGTTCGTGGTCGAGTTCGAAGCGGTGCTGCGCCAGTTCGTCGAGCTGCTCGTCGACCGATTCGGGGTCGCAGTCCACGACCGCGAGGTCCACCGGTCCCGGCGCCAGCACGACCTGGTGCGGGACGCCGTCGTGGTCCGGGAACACCGTGCGCAGCGTCTCGTGCCGCTCGACGACGTGGGCCAGGGCGGCCTCCAGCGCCGCCACGTCGACCGGTTCCTCCAGCGGCACCGTGACGGGAACGTTGTAGGTCGGCGCCGGCCCCTCCAGGCGGTAGAGGAACCACAGACGGGCCTGGGCGGCCGACAGCGGCCACCGCCCATCGGCCGGAGTGGCGAAGCGCCGCAACGAAGGCCGGCCGCTGCGTTCGTCCACTGCCGAAGCCAGGCCGGCGACGGTGGGGCTGTCGAAGACCGCCCGCAAGGGGACTTCGAGGGCCAGGAGCGCCCGGGCCCGGGCGACGAGCCGGGCGGCCAGCAGCGAATGGCCGCCGAGGGCGAAGAAGTCGTCGTCGGCGCCGACGGTCTCCGGATCAAGGTCGAGCAGCTCGGCGAACAGGTTGGCCAACGTCACCTCGACCGCACCGGACGGGGCGCGGCCGGCGCCGGCGATGCGTTCGGGGGCGGGCAGGGCCCGGCGGTCGAGCTTGTTGTTGGCCGTCAACGGCAACGCCGGAAGCACCACTACCGCCGCCGGAACCATGTACGACGGCAACCGCTCCGCCAGCCACAGGCGCAGTTCCTCCGGCGCGACGGCGCTGTCGGGCACGGCGGCGTAGGCCACCAGCTGCCGGTCGCCGGGACGGTCCTCCCGGGCGATCACGGCGGCGGCGCTCACCGCCGGATGCGAAAGCAGCACCGCTTCGATCTCGCCCGGTTCGATGCGGAACCCACGGATCTTGACCTGGTCGTCGGCCCGGCCCAACAGCTGCAGCGTTCCGTCGGGCCGCCACCGGGCCCGGTCCCCCGTCCGGTAGAGCCGGGCGCCGGGCGGGCCGAACGGGTCGGCCACGAACCGCTCGGCCGTCAACCCCGGCCGGTTCAGGTAGCCCCGGGCCACACCGGCGCCACCCACGTACAGCTCGCCCGGCACCCCGGGCGGCACCGGCTGCAGCCAGTCGTCGAGCACGTACGTCGTCGTGTTGGCGATCGGCACCGGCCCGTCCGGTGTCCAGCCGTAGGCGTCGACGGTCGTCTCGGTCGGGCCGTACTGATCGCGGACGATCGTGTCGCCCAGCGCGGCGAGGCGCCGCCAGGCGTCGCGGCCGATCGGTTCCCCACCGACGACGATCACCCGGGGGCGGATCCCGTCGTCGAGCAGGCCGAGCGGCTCGAGCTCGGTCAGCAACGTCGGCGTGACGTCGACGACGTCGGCGGCCGCCGAGCGCACGCCGTCGATGACCGCCGCCGGATCGCGGATGTCGTCGACCACCACGATCTCGTGACCGTCGAACAGCCACAGCAGCGGCCCCCACGACGAGTCGAAGGCGAACGAGGCGGTGTGGAGCACGCGCAGCGGCCGGCGGGCGGTGGTCGCCACCGGGTGCATGAGGCCTTCCCGGTGGTGGGCGAAGAGGTTGGCCAGGCCGCCATGGGTGACGACGACGCCCTTCGGCCGCCCCGTCGACCCTGAGGTGTAGATGACGTACGCCGGATCAGCCGGGCGCGGCCGGGGGAACGGGACGGGTGGGAGGACGTCGGCCGGAGCGTCGGCCAGCACCAGCGGCCGGTTCCCGAGGGCGGGCCAGGCGGCGAGGAGGGGGAGCGTGGTGGCCAGGACCGCCGGGGCGGCGTCCTCCAGGACCGCGCCGAGCCGGCCGGAGAGCTGGTCGGGATCGAGGGGCAGGTAGGCGGCGCCGGTCCTGGCCACGGCCAGGATCGCCGGCACCATGTCGGCCCGGGGCAGGGCCAGCGCCACCACCCGGCCGGGGGCCGCCCCGGCCCCGGCCAGCCGGCGGGCCAGCTGCTCGACGGTGGCGTCCAGCTCGGCGAACGTCAGGGCACCGGTGGAGGAGCGCAGCGCCGGCGCATCGGGGGTGGCCGCCGCCTGGGTGGCGAACAGGTCGACCAGGGTGGCGGCCGGGACCGGCCGGGCGGTGTCGTTCCAGGCGACCAGGATCCGTTCCCGTTCGGCGCGTCCGAGCAGGTCGATGGTCGACAGCGGGCGGTCGGGATCGGCGCACAGCCCTTGGAGGAGCCGCAGGAAGCCGGTGGCCAGCGTCTCGACGGTGGCGGTGTCGAACAGGTCGGTGGCGTACTCCACCGACAGTTCGAGACCGCCGTCGTCGCTCTGGAAGAAGTCGAGGGCGAGGTCGAACTTGGCGCCGGATCCGCCGGCATCGACGTCGCCCCCCTCGCCGCGGCCGGCCGGTGCGTCGCGGTGCTGGTAGGAGATCATCACCTGGAACAGCGGGTGGCGGGCGGCGGTGCGGCGCGGGTTCAACGCCTCGACCAGGACGTCGAACGGCAGTTCGGCGTGGGCGAATGCCCCGAGGTCCGTCTCCCGTACCCGGCCGAGCAGTTCGCGCAACGTCGGGTTGCCCGACACGTCGGTGCGCAGCACCAGGGTGTTGACGAAGAAGCCCACCAGTCCTTCGAGGGCGGTGTCGTCCCGGCCGGCTACCGGGACACCCAGCGGGATGTCCGTGCCCGCCCCGGCCCGGGCCAGGAAGGCCGCCACCGCGGCGTGGAGGACCATGAACGGCGTCGTGCCCGTCTCCGCCGCCACGGCCGCCACCCGGGCCGCCAGGGCGCCGGGGAACTCGAAGGCGACGGTGTCGCCCTCGAAGCTCGGCACCGGCGGGCGGGGCCGGTCGGCCGGCAGGGGCAGCTCTTCGGGGATGCCGTCCAGCGCCTGTCGCCACCACGCCACCTGCCGTCCGGCCAGGCTGTCGGGGTCGTCCGGGTCTCCGAGCAGCTCCTGCTGCCAGAGGGCGTAGTCCCGGTACGAGACGGGCAACGGTGGCCAGGCCGGCGCCTCGCCCCGGCGGCGCGCCCGGTAGGCCTCGTCCAAGTCGTCGAGCAGCGGCCCGTCCGACGCCTCGTCGGTGGCGATGTGATGGATCACCACCGACAGCACCGCTTCGCCGGCGGTGCGCAGGAGCGTGGCCCGCAGCGGCGGTTCCCGGTCGAGCTCGAAGCAGTGGTCGGCCAGTGCCTCCAGCCGGTCTTCAAGGTCGTCGTCGGTGCAGTCGACGACGGCCAGCGGCACCGGACCGGCCGGCAGCACGACCTGGTGCGGCACGCCGTCGAGGTCGGGGAAGACCGTGCGGAGTGTCTCGTGCCGCTCCACCACGTCGGCCAGGGCCGCCTCCAGGGCGGCCACGTCGACCGGTTCGTCGAACGGGACGACCAGCGGGACGTTGTAGGTCGGAGCCGGGCCCTCGAGGCGGTAGAGGAACCACAGCCGGGCCTGCGCCGCCGACAACGGCCATCGTCCGTCGCCCGGAGCCTCGAAGCGGCGCAGCGCCGGCCGGTCGCCGCGCTGCTCGAGGGCCAGTGCCAGCCCGGCCACGGTCGGCGTGTCGAACACCGCCCGCAGGGGCAGCTCGGCGCCGAGGGCGGTCCGGACCCGGGCCACGAGCCGGGCGGCGAGGAGTGAATGGCCGCCGAGGAGGAAGAAGTCGTCGTCGGCGCCGACCGTGCCGGGTTCAAGGTCGAGCAGTTCGGCGAAGAGGAGAGCCAGGGTCTCTTCGGCCGGGCCGGATGGTGCCCGGCCGGCGCCGGTGCTCCGCTCGGGGGCGGGCAGGGCTCGCCGGTCGAGCTTGTTGTTGGCGGTCAACGGCAACGCCGGCAAAACGACGACGGCAGCGGGAACCATGTAGGACGGCAGCCGCTCCGCCAGCCAGCCGCGGAGCTCGTCGCCCTCCACCACGGCGTCGAGCACCGCGGCGTAGGCGGCCAGATAGCGGTCGCCGGGCCGGTCCTCCCGGACGATCACCGCCGCCGCGCCCACCGCCGGATGAGCGGCCAGCACCGCTTCGATCTCACCCGGTTCGATCCGGAACCCCCGGATCTTCACCTGATCGTCGGTCCGCCCCAACAACTGCAGCGTTCCATCCGCCCGCCACCGGGCCCGATCCCCCGTCCGATACAACCGGGACCCGGGAGCCCCGAACGGGTCGGCCACGAACCGCTCCGCCGTCAGACCCGGCCGGTGCAGATAACCCAACGCCACCCCGGCCCCACCCACATACAACTCCCCGGGAATCCCCGGCGGCACCGGCTGCAACCAGTCGTCCAGCACATACGCCGTGGTGTTGGCGATCCGCACCGCACCGTCCGGCCCCCAGCCATAGGCATCCACCGTCGCCTCGGTCGGACCATACAGATCCCGCACCAACGTGCCGTCCAGCCCCACCAGCCGGGCCCACACCTCCGGCGGCGTCGGCTCCCCACCCACCAACAACACACCCGGCAGCACGGCCTCGTCGAAGAACCCCAGCCCCTCCAGCTCAGCCAAATACGTCGGCGTCACATCGAGGACGTCGACCTGCTCGGCCCGCAGCACCTCCAGCGCCGCGGCCGGATCGCGGTAGTCGTCCACCACCACCAACTCATGGCCGTCGAACAACCAGATCAACGGCTCCCACGACGAATCGAAGGCGAACGACGCCACATGCGCCACCCGCAACCGCCGCCCCCCAGCCGCCTTCACCGCCGGCACCATCAGATCCCGCTGATGTGAGCGGAACAGATTCGCCAGGCCGCCATGGGTCACCACCACACCCTTCGGCAACCCCGTCGACCCCGACGTGTAAATCACCACCGCCGCATCACCCGACCGCGGAGCGCGGAACACCACCGGCGGAAGTTCCCCGGAGGCGGTGTCGGTGAGAACAAGCGCCGGCCGCGTCCCCAGCGCCGGCCAGGCCTCGACCGTGGCGCTCGTGGTCGCCACCACGGCGGGCGCCGCATCGTCGAGGACGGTGCTCAGCCGGCCCGAGAGCTGCTCGGGATCGAGCGGCAGGTAGGCGGCGCCGGTGCGGGCCACGGCCAGGATGGCCGGCACCATCTCCGCCCGGGGCAGGGCCAGCGCCACCACCTGACCGGGACCGGCGCCGGCGGTGGCCAGCCGGCGGGCCAGCTGCTCGACGGTGGCGTCCAGCCCGGCGAACGTCGCCGCGCCGGTCGACGTCCGCAGCGCCGGCGCATCCGGTGTCGACGCCACCTGCGCCGCGAACAGGCCCGGCAACGTCTCGGGGTCACCGGGCCGGGCCGTGTCGTTCCAGGCGACGAGGATCCGGTCCCGCTCGACGCGACCGAGCAGGTCGACGGCCGACAGCGGCCGGTCGGGATCGGCGCACAGTCCCTGGAGGAGGCGCAGGAAGCCGCCGGCCAGTGTCTCCGCCGTGGCTACGTCGAACAGGTCGGTGGCGTACTCCAGCGAGAGTTCGAGGCCGCCGTCGTCCGTCTCGTAGAAGTCGAAGGAGAGGTCGAACTTGGCGCCGGACCCGCCGGCGTCGAGTTCTTCGCCGTCACCGTCCGGTGCACCGCGGTCCCGGTGCTGGTGCGAGATCATCACCTGGAACAGCGGATGGCGGGCCGCCGAGCGCACCGGGTTCAGCGCTTCGACGAGCAGGTCGAAGGGCAGCTCCGAATGGGCGAAGGCCCCGAGATCGGTGTTCCGCACGCGACCGAGCAGCTGGCGCAACGTCGGGTTGCCCGACACGTCGGTCCGCAGGACCAGCGTGTTGACGAAGAACCCCACCAGCTCGTCGAGGGCGGCGTCTTGCCGGCCGGCCACCGGCACACCGAGCGGGATGTCCGTGCCGGCCCCTACCCGGGCCAGCAGGGCCGCCACCCCGGCCTGCAGCACCATGAACGGCGTCGTCCCCGTCTCCCCGGCCACCGCCGCCACCCGGGCCGACAGCGGGAAGGGGAACTCGACGGTGAGGGTGTCTCCCCCGAAGCTCGGCACCGGCGGGCGCGGCCGGTCGACCGGCAGCGGCAGTTCCTCGGGCAGGCCCTGCAGCGCGTCCCGCCACCACTCCGTCTGCCGGCCGGCCAGGCTCGAGGGATCGGCGCCATCGCCCAGCAGCTCCTGCTGCCAGAGGGCGTAGTCCCGGTACGACACTGCCAGCGGCGCCCAGCCGGGCGCCTCCCCGGCCCGCCGGGCCTCATAGGCGGTGATCAGGTCGTCGAGCAGCGGCCCGTCGGACGCTTCGTCGACGGCGATGTGGTGCACGACCAGCGACAGCACGGCCCGGCCGGACCCGGTCCGCAGCAGCGTGGCCCGCACCGGCGGTTCCCGGTCCAGCTCGAAGGCGTGGTCGGCCAACGACTCCAGCCGTTCCTCGACGTCGGTGTCGCCGCAGTCGACCACCGTCAGTTCGACCGGCCCGGGCGGCAGTACGACCTGGTGCGGCACGCCGTCGTGGTCGGGGAACACCGTTCGGAGCGTCTCGTGCCGCTCGACGACGTCGGCCAGCGCGGCGTTCAGCGCCGCAATGTCGACCGGCTCGGCGAACGGGATGGCCAGCGGCACGTTGTAGGTCGGGGCCGGCCCTTCCAGGCGGTACAGGAACCACAGGCGGGCCTGCGCCGCCGACAATGGCCACCGGCCGTCGCGCGGGGTGTCGAAGCGCCGCAGTGGCGGGCGGTCGCCGGCCCAGTCGAGAGCCTGCGCCAGCCCCGCCACCGTCGGGGTATCGAAGACCGCCCGGAGCGGCAGCTCGGCCCCGAGCGCGGCCCGGGCCCGGGCGACGAGCCGGGCCGCCAGCAGCGAATGCCCCCCGAGGGCGAAGAAGTCGTCGTCGGCGCCGACACTGCCCGGCTCGAGATCGAGCAACTCGGCGAAGAGCCGGGCCAGGGTCTCCTCGGCCTCGCCGGCCGGTGCCCGGCCGGCGCCGCCGGACCATTCGGGGGCGGGCAGCGCCCGGCGGTCGAGCTTGTTGTTGGCCGTCAACGGCAACGCCGGAAGCACCACCACTGCCGCCGGAACCATGTACGACGGCAACCGCTCCGCCAGCCACAGGCGCAGTTCCTCCGGCTCGACGGCGCTGTCGGCCACGGCGGCGTAGGCCACCAGCTGCCGGTCCCCAGGCCGGTCCTCCCGGGCGATCACGGCGGCGGCGCCCACCGCCGGATGCGAAACCAGCCGGGCTTCGATCTCACCCGGTTCGATCCGGAACCCACGGATCTTGACCTGGTCGTCGACCCGGCCGAGCAGCTCGAGGACTCCGTCGGGGCGCCAGCGGGCCCGGTCCCCCGTCCGGTACAGCCGGGCGCCGGGAGCCCCGAAGGGGTCGGCCACGAACCGCTCCGCCGTCAACCCCGGACGGTTCAGGTAGCCGAGGGCGACCGCCGCGCCGCCCACGTACAGCTCGCCGGCGACCCCGGGCGGCAAGGGCTGCAACGACTCGTCCAGCACGTAGGTCGTGGTGTTGGCGATCGGTACCGGTCCATCGGGGGCCCAGCCGTAGGCATCGACGGTCGTCTCGGTCGGGCCGTACTGGTTGCGGACCAGCGTGTACTCCAGGGCCGCCAACCGGGCCCACAGCTCCGGCGGTGTCGGCTCTCCTCCCACGACCAGCACTTCGGGGGGCGGACCGTCGAGGAACCCGAGCGCCTCGAGCTCGGCCAGGTACGTCGGCGTCACGTCGAGCACGTCGACCCATTCGGCCCGCAGCACCTCGAGCGTGGCGGCCGGATCGCCGTAGTCGTCCACGACGAGGAGTTCGTGGCCGTCCAGCAGCCAGAGCAGCGGGCCCCACGACGAGTCGAAGGCGAACGAGGCGGTGTGGGCCACCCGCAGCCGCCGTCCTCCGGCCTGCTCGGTGGCCTTGGCCATCAGATCGCCCTGATGCGAGCGGAACAGGTTCGCCAGGGCGCCGTGGGTCACCACCACACCCTTCGGCACACCGGTCGATCCCGACGTGTAGATCACGTAGACGGGATCGCGGGGTTGCGGCGCCCGCACCGGCTCGGACGGGCGGGCGGACGGCAGCTGGTCGACGAGCAGCACCGGCCGGCCGGCGAAGGCGGGGTCGGAGGCCAGCCCCGCCGTCGTGACGATCGTCACCGGCCGGGCGTCGGCCAGGACCTGACCGGCCCGGTCGGACAGCTGATCGGGATCGAGGGGCAGGTAGGCGGCGCCGGTCCTGGCCACGGCCAGGATGCCCGGGACCATGTCGGCCCGCGGCAGGGCCAGCGCCACGATCCGGCCGGGAGCGGCTCCGGCGGCGGCCAGATGGGCGGCCAGCTCCTCCGCCGCCCGGTCGAGCTCGGCGAACGTGAAACGCCGCCCGGTCATGGCCAGCGCCGGGGCGTCGGGCGTGCGGGCCGCCTGGGCGGCGAACAGTCCGGCCAGGGTGTCGGGAGCGGCGGCGGCGTTCCCGGCCTGCAGGACCCGGTGCCGTTCGTCGGCGGCCAGCAGGTCGACGTCGGCCAGCGACCGGTCGGGGTCGGCCACGGCGGTGGTGACGAGGGTCACCAGCCGGCCGGCCAGGGCGGTGACGCTGGGTTCGTCGAACAGATCGGCGGCGTACTCGACGGTGCCCTCCAGGCCGCCGTCGTCGGTCTCGGTGAAGTCGAAGGCCAGGTCGAAGCGGGCGCCGCGGCCGGCGATCTCCGACAGGTCGGAGCCCGGATCGGCGGCACCGGAACGGTGCTGGTACGACACCATGACCTGGAACAGCGGATGGCGGGCCGTCGAGCGCTGGGGGTTGACGGCGTCGACGACCATGTCGAACGGAAGGTCGGCGTGGGCGAAGGCGGCCAGGTCGGCGGCCCGCACCCGGCCCAGCAGTTGCCGCAGGCTCGGCCGGCCCGACAGGTCGCTCCGCAGCACGACGGTGTTGACGAAGAACCCGACGAGGTCGCTCACCGCTTCGTCGTCGCGGCCGGCCACCGGGACCCCCAGCGGGATGTCGGTGCCGGCACCGAGTCGCCACAGCAGGGCGGCGACCGTGGCCTGCAGGACCATGAACGGTGTGACCGACGCCTCCCGGGCCAGGGCGTGCACGGCGGCCACGTCGGCGGGGAATTCGATCGGGACGGTGTCACCGGCGAAGCTGGGCACAGCCGGGCGGGGCCGGTCGGTGGGCAGTGTCAGCTCTTCGGGGATTCCGGCCAGCGCCTCCCGCCAGAACGCCACCTGCGCCGCGGCCCGGCTGGCCGGCTCGTCCGGGTCGCCCAGCAGTTCCCGGTGCCACCGGGCGTAGTCCCGGTAGGTGACCGGCAACGGCGACCATTGCGGCGCCTCACTCCGGGTGCGGGCCTCGTAGGCGTCGTCGAGGTCGCGGCGCAGCGGCCCGTCCGACGCCTCGTCAGTGGCGATGTGGTGGATGATCAGCGACAGCACCGCCCGGGTGCCGGTGCGCAGCAGCGTGGCCCGCAGCGGCGGTTCCCGGTCGAGTTCGAAGGCGTACTCCGCCAGGCGCTCCAGCCGCTCCTCCAGCTCCTCCTCGCCGCAGACCTCCACCGTCAGCGGGACCGGCGCCGGCGGCAACAGCTCCTGGTGCGGCACGCCGTCGTGGTCCGGGAACACCGTGCGCAGGGTCTCGTGCCGCCCGACCACGTCGGCCAGCGCCGCTTCCAGCGCGCCGACGTCCACCGGCTCCTCGAACGGCACCGCCAGCGGCACGTTGTAGGCCGGGCTCGGCCCCTCCAGGCGGTACAGGAACCACAGGCGGGCCTGCGCCGGCGACAGCGGCCACCGCCCGTCGGCCGGCGGATCGAAGCGGCGCAACGGCGGACGGGCGCTCCGTTCGTCCAGCGCCGAGGCCAGGCCGGCCACGGTCGGCGTGTCGAACACCCGCGGGAGCGGGACCTCGGCGCCGAGGGCGGCCCGAACCCGGCCGACGAGCCGGGCGGCCAGCAGCGAATGACCGCCGAGGGCGAAGAAGTCGTCGTCGATGCCGACCGCCGGAACGCCGAGGAGATCGGCGAAGATGCCGGCCAGGATCTGCTCGGCCGGCGTCGACGGCCGGCGCCCGGCTGCACCGTCCCACTCCGGAGCCGGCAGCGCCCGCCGGTCGACCTTGTTGTTGGCCGTCAACGGCAAGGCCGGCAGCACCACCAGCGCCGCCGGAACCATGTAGGACGGCAACCGCTCCGCCAGGCATCCCCGCAGCTCCGCCGCTCCCACCGCTCCGTCGGGAACGGCGGCGTAGCCGACCAGCCGCCGGTCGCCCGGCCGGTCCTCCCGGACGACCACGACGGCGGCGCTCACCGCCGGATGCGAAGCGAGCACCGCTTCGATCTCGCCCGGCTCGATGCGGAACCCCCGGATCTTCAACTGGTCGTCGACGCGGCCGACCAGCTCCAGGACACCGTCGGGCCGCCAGCGGGCCCGGTCGCCGGTCCGGTAGAGGCGGGCGCCGGGCGGGCCGAAGGGATCGGCCACGAACCGCTCGGCGGTCAGTGCCGGCCGGCCGAGGTACCCCCGGGCGAGACCGGCGCCTCCGACGTAGAGCTCGCCGGGGACTCCGGGCGGCGCCGGGCGCAGGAACGGATCGAGTACGTGGACGGCGGTGTTGGCAATCGGTGCCGGCCCGTCCGGGGCCCAGCCGTAGGCGTCGACGGTCGTCTCGGTCGGGCCGTACTGATCCCGGACGAGCGTTCCGTCGAGGGCCCCGAGCCGGGCCCACAGCTCGGCCGGCGTCGGCTCGCCGCCGACGACCACCACGCGGGGTCGGAGGCCGTCGTCGAGGAGGCCGAGCGGTTCGAGCTCGGCCAGGAACGTCGGGGTGACGTCGACGACGTCGAGGGCGTGCTGCCGGACGGCCGACAGCACCGCCCGGGGATCCCGGTAGTCGCTCACGACGTGGAGCTCGTGGCCGTCCAGCAACCACAGCAGCGGCCCCCACGACGAGTCGAAGGCGAACGAGGCGGTGTGGGCCACCCGCAGCCGGCGGCCCCCGGCGGCGGCCACCGCTTCGGCCATGAGGCCGCGCTGGTGGGATCGGAACAGGTTGGCCAGCCCGGCGTGGGTCACGACCACGCCCTTGGGCACACCGGTCGATCCCGACGTGTAGATCACATAAGCCGCCCCCGCCGCCGATGGCCGCGGCAGTACCGGCCGCTCGGCCGGCCGGGCGGCCAGCGCCGCCGCTTCGGTCGGGTCGTCGATGACGACGCAGTTCCGACCGGACGGCGCCGGCGCATTCCCGCCACCGGCCAGCAAGGGAGCGTTTCCGGCACCGGTCAGCGCCGGCGTGCCGGCCAGGATCGCGGCGGTGGTGACCACGATCGCCGCGCCGGCGTCGTCCAGCATCGCCCCGATCCGCTCCGAGGGCTGGTCCACGTCGACGGGCAGGTAGGCGGCACCGGTCTTGGCCACGGCCAGGATGGCCGGCACCATCACGGCCCGGGGCAGGGCCAGGGCCACGACCCGTTCGGGGCCGGCGCCGGCGTCCGCCAGCCGGCCGGCGAGGCGGTCGGCGGCGGCGTCGAGCTCGGCGAAGGTGAGGGCGCCGGCCTCGGTCTTCAACGCCGGCCCGTCCGGGGTGCGCTCCACCTGTGCCGCGAACAGCTCGGCCAGGGTCTCGGCCACGACGGGCCCCCACCCGTCCCCTCCGGCCCGGCGGACCAACGCCTCTTCGGCCGGGCTGAGGAGGTCGACGGCGCCCAGCGGCCGGTCGGGATCGGCCAGCTCGGCTTCGAGGAGCCGCAGCAGCCGCTCGGCCAGCCGGTCGACGCCGGGCTCGTCGAACAGGTCGGTGGCGAACTCGATCGAGCCGACCAGTCCGCCGCCCTCGTCTTCCAGGAAGTCGAACGAGAGGTCGAATTTGGCCCCGGGACCGCCGGCCTCGATCGCTTCTCCGAAACCTTCCCCACCGCCGCCCGCCCGCCGGTGCTGGTACGACACCATCACCTGGAACAGCGGGTGCCGGGCCGGCGACCGGACCGGCTGCACCGCCTCGACCACCAGATCGAACGGCAGCTCGGCATGGGCATGGGCGGCCAGGCCGGCGGTCCGGGTTCGGTCCAGCAGCGTCCGCAGGCTGGGGTTGCCCGACGTGTCGACCCGCACCACCACGGTGTTGACGAACATCCCGACGACGCCGTCGAGCAGCTCGTCGCCCCGGCCGTCCACCGGAATGCCGAGCGGGATGTCGTCGCCGGCGCCGAGGCGGGTGAGGAGCCCGGCCACCGCCGCCTGCAGGACCATGAACGGCGACGCCCCGCACTGGCGGGCCAAGGCCCGGACCGCCATCGCCAGCGGCCCGGGGACATCGAAGTTGACGACGTCCCCGGCGAACGACGGCACCGGCGGCCGGGGCCGGTCGGTGGGCAGGGCCAGCTCCTCGGGGAGGCCGGCCAGCGCCGTCCGCCAGAACTCGGCCTGGCGGCCGGCCAGGCTGTCGGGATCGGCCACGTCGCCGAGCAGTTCCCGCTCCCACAGGGCGTAGTCGCCGTACGTCACCGGCACCGGCGGCCAGACCGGCGCCTCACCCCGGCGGCGGGCCTCGCAAGCGGTCTGGAGGTCGTCGAGGATCACCCCGTCCGACACCTCGTCGGAGGCGATGTGGTGGACGACGAGGGAGAGGATCGACTGGTCCGGTCCGTAGCGGATCAGCGCCGCCCGCAGCGGGATCTCCCGGGTGAGGTCGAACTCGTAGGCGGCGAGGTCGTCGAGGAGGACGTCGAGGGCGTCCTCGTCGTCGGGGCAGTCGAGCACCGCGAGATCGGGGACGGCGTCCTGCGCCGGAAGCACCTGCTGGTACGGGACGCCGTCGTCGTCGACGAAGATCGTACGCAGGGTCTCGTGGCGGGCGACCACGTCGGCCAGGGCCGCCCGGAGGGCATCGGCGTCGAGCCGGTCGGGGAACTGCACGGCGGCCGGCATGTTGTACGTCGGGCTCGGGCCCTCCAGCCGGAACAGGAACCAGAGGCGGGCCTGGGTGGGGGAGAGCGGGTAGCGGCCGTCGGGCGGAACGGGCCGCCGCCGCAGGGCCGGCCGCTCCTCCCGGCCGGAGAGCCGGGTGGCCAGGGCGGCCACGGTCGGCGTGTCGAAGACCTCCCGCAGGGAGAGGGCGGCCCCCAGCGTGGTCCGCACCCGGGTGACGAGCCGGGCGGCCAGCAGCGAGTTGCCTCCCAGGGCGAAGAAGTCGTCGTCGGCGCCGACCCGTTCCACCCCGAGGACGTCGGCGAACAGCCCGGCCAGCACCTCTTCGGCGGCGCCGACCGGCCGGCGGCCGGCGCCGGAGAGCGCCGTGGGCGGCGGGGGGAGGGCGTCCCGGTCGAGTTTCTGGTTGGCATTGAACGGCAGAGCGGGGAGGACCACGACGGCGGCCGGGACCATGTACGCCGGGAGCCGGTCGGCCAGCCAGTGGCGCAGGGCCGCCGGGTCGGAGTCCCCGGGCGCACCCGTCGGCGCCTCGGGAACGGCGGCGTAGGCGACGAGACGGCGGTCCCCGGGCCGATCCTCCCGCACGACGACGGCGGCGGCGACCACCGCCGGATGGGCGGTGAGGGCGGCTTCGATCTCGCCCGGCTCGATGCGCAGCCCCCGAACCTTGAGCTGGTCGTCGACCCGGCCCAGGAATTCGAGGACAGGGGTGTCATCGGCGACACGCCAGCGGACGCGGTCGCCCGTCCGGTAGAGCCGGCCGCCGGGCGGGCCGAACGGATCGGCCACGAAGCGGGCGGCGGTCAGGCCGGGTTGGGCCAGGTAGCCGCGGGCCAGGCCCGCCCCGGCGACGTACAGCTCGCCGGCCACGCCGGGCGGGACGGGCTGGAGCCGCTCGTCGAGGACGTACACCGCCGTGTTGGTGATCGGCGCCGGCGCCCGGCCTCCTCCGGCGCGGTCGACGCCGGCGGCGGCGCCAAGGGGCTGCCAGCCGTAGGCGTCGACCGTCGTCTCGGTCGGGCCGTACTGGTCCCGCACGATCGTGCCGGCCAGCGCCCCGAGCCGCCGCCAGGCGTCCGATCCGATGGCCTCGCCGCCGACGACGATCACCCGCGGTCGCGTGCCGTCGTCGAGGAGGCCGAGCGGCTCGAGCTCGGCCAGGAACGTCGGAGTGATGTCGACCACGTCGGCGGCCGCCGCCCGCAACCCGTCCATGACCGCCGCCGGGTCGCCGATCTCGTCGACGACCACGACCTCGTGGCCATCGAGCAGCCACAGCAGCGGCCCCCACGACGAGTCGAAGGCGAAGGAGGCGGTGTGCAGCACCCGCAGCCGCCGGCCGGCGTCGGCCGCCGCGGCCCACATGACCCCGTCCCGGTGATGGACGAACAGGTTGGCCAGCCCGCCGTGGGTGACGACGACGCCTTTGGGCGTCCCGGTCGAGCCCGACGTGTAGATGACGTAGGCGGCGTTGGCCGGCGACAGCTTCGGAGCGGGGGGACGGGAGGGTGCCGCCCCGGCCAGGGCCACGACCCCGTCCGGGCTGTCGAGCACCAGCACCGGGGCGCCGGCCGCCCTCCGGTCGAGCACCGGGTGGCGGTCAAGGACGTCCTCGGTGGTGACGACGACGACCGGCCGGGCCTCGTCGAGGACGGCCGCCGCCCGGGCCGACAGATGGGCGGGATCGAGCGGCAGATAGGCGGCCCCGGCCTTGGCGCAGGCCAGGATGGCGGGGACCATGGCCGCCCGGGGCAGCGCCAGGGCCACGATCGCCTCCGGGCCGGCGCCCCGCTCCCGCAGCACCCAGGCCAGCCGGTTGGCCCGCTCGTCGAGGACGGCGAAGCTCAGCCCCTCCCCGCCGGCCCCTGTCCCGATGAACGACAGGGCCGGGGCGTCGGGCGTGGCGGCGACCTGCGCCTCGAAGAGGTCGGCCAGCGTGACGTCGGGGACGGGCCGGGTCGGCGCCGTGCCGGCCTCGAGCACCGATCGCCGCTCGGAGGCGGCGAGGATGTCGACCGACGACAGCGGCCGGGTGGGGTCGTCGAGCAGGCCGGCGGCCAGGCGCAGCAGGCGCTCCGCCATCACCTCGATGGTGGCCCGGTCAAAGAGATCGGAGGCGTACTCGATGCTGCCCTCGAGGCCGTGCTCCGTCTCGGAGAAGTCGAAGGACAGGTCGAACTTGGCGCCGCTCCCGCCCCCGTCGAGCGGCCGGGCGTCGAGGGCGGACATCGCCGCCTCCAGCGCCCCGTGCCGCTGGGTGTAGGCCACCATCACCTGGAACAGCGGGTGGCGGGCCGGGGACCGGACGGGGTTGACCGTCTCCACCACCATCTCGAACGGCAGCTCGGCGTGCGAGAGGGCGGCCAGGGACACCTCCCGGGCCCGGCCCACCAGCTCGGCCAGGCTCGGGTCGCCGGACGTGTCGGTGCGCAGCACCGCGGTGTTGACGAACAGCCCGACGAGCCGGTCGAAGACGTCGTCGGTCCGGCCAGCGACCGGGACGCCCAGGGGGATGTCGGTGCCCGCCCCCAGCCGGGTGAGGAGCCCGGCCACCAGGGCCTGGAACACCATGAACGGCGTGGCCCCGGCCGCCCGGGCCAGGGCGTGCACCTGCTCGGCCACGGTGTCGGGCAGGGCGAAGGGCACGATGTCGCCGGCGTAGGAGGCGACCGGCGGCCGGGGCCGGTCGGTGGGGAGGGGCAGCTCCTCGGGCAGCCCGGCCAGCGCCTCCCGCCAGAAGGCGGCCTGGCGGGCGGCCAGACTCGCCGGGTCGGACGGGTCGCCCAGCAGCTCCCGTTGCCAGCGGGCGTAGTCGCCGTAGGTGACGGGCAGGGGATCCCAGGCCGGCGCCTGGCCGCGGCGACGGGCGTCGTAGGCCTCGTGGAGGTCGTCGAACAGCGGGATCTCCGACGCCTCGTCGGAGGCGATGTGGTGGACGACGAGCGACAGGACGTGGCGCTCGGGCGTGACCCGCAGCAGCGTCGCCCGCAACGGCGGCTCGGCCGACAGGTCGAAGCAGTGCTCGGCCAGCCGGGCCAGCTGGGCCGGCACGGCCTCCTCGCCGCAGTCCACCACCGGCAGCGCCGGGGCGGCATCGGCGACCGGCAGGACGACCTGGTACGGCTCCCCGCCCTCGTCGGCGAACACCGTCCGGAGGGGATGGTGGCGTTCCACCACGTCGGCCAGGGCCGCCTGCAACGCCGCCGGGTCGAGCGGGCCGTGCAGCGCCACGGCGATCGGAATGTTGTAGGTCGGGCTCGGACCCTCCATCCGGTCGATGAACCACAGCCGCTGCTGGGCGTAGGACACCGGGACCCGCTCGCCGTCGGGGACGGGCCGGGCGGCGACAGCCAGCCGGTCCGACGGCTCGCCGAGGCGGTGGACGAGCTCGGCCACCGTGGGGGTCTCGAACACGGCCCGGAACGGCAGCTCCCGGCCCAGCGCCGTGCGGACCCGGGCCACGAGCTTGGCCACCCCCAGCGAGGTACCCCCGAGGGCGAAGAAGTCGTCGTCGGCCCCGACGTCGGAGCGGCCGAGGATCTCGCCGAAGAGGGCGGCCAGCGCCTCCTCCTCGGGCGTCTCCGGCCGGCGCCCCTCCGACGGCGCCAGACCCGGGTCGGGCAGCGCGGCACGGTCGAGCTTCTGGTTGGCGTTGAGCGGCAGGGCGTCGAGCACGACGTAGGCCGCCGGCACCATGTAGTCGGGCAGGCGCCCGAGCAGGTGCGCCCGCAGCGCCGCACCGTCGAGGGTGGCCCCCGGAGCCGGGACCACGTAGGCGACGAGCCGGGCGTCACCGGGCCCGCCGCCGTCCCGGCCGGGATCCGTCCAGGCGACGACGGCCGCCGAACGGACGCCCGGATGTTCGAGGAGGGCGGCTTCGATCTCGCCCGGTTCGATGCGCAGTCCCCGGATCTTGATCTGGTCGTCGACCCGGCCGAGGAGGCGCAGCCCGGGCCGGCCGGTGTCGCCGTCCCCCGGTTCCGGCCAGTAGGCCCGGTCGCCGGTGCGGTAGAGCCGGGCCCCCGGCGGCCCGAAGGGATCGGCGACGAAGCGGGTGGCGGTCAACCCCGGCTGGTTGAGGTAGCCGAGGGCCAGGGCGGCGCCGCCCACGTACAGCTCCCCCGGCACCCCGGGCGGGGTGGGGACGAGGCGGTCGTCGAGGACGTGGAGCGTGGTGCCGGCCACCGCTTCGCCGGTGCCGCCGGCGGCCCAGCCGTAGGCGTCGACGGTCGTCTCGGTCGGGCCGTACATGTCCCGCACGATCGTGTCGGGCAGCGCCACGAGACGGGCCCACAGCTCCGGCGGGGTGGCCTCGCCGCCGACGACGATCACCAGCGGACGGGTGCCGTCGTCGAGGAGGCCGGCGGCGGCCAGCTCGACGAGGTACGTCGGTGTGACGTCGATGTAGTCGAGGGCGTGGTTCCGCACCCAGGCCAGGACCTCGGCCGGGTCGCGGTACTCGGGAACGACGTGGACCTCGTGGCCGTCGAGGAGCCACAGCAGCGGACCCCAGGAGGCGTCGAAGGCGAACGAGGCGGTCTGCGCCACCCGCAGCCGCCGGCCGCCGGCCGCCGCGGTCGCCCGGCGCATGAGGCCCTGCCGGTGGTGGGCGAACAGGTTGGCCAGCGACCGGTTGGCCACCACCACGCCCTTCGGCCGCCCCGTCGACCCCGACGTGTAGAGGACGTAGACGGGATGCTCGGGCCGCAGCGGACGGAGCCGCTCGGCTTCCGTCAGCGGCCCGGCCGGCAGGGCCGCCAGGCGGTGCTGCGTGGCGGGATCGTCGAGGACGAGACGGGGGAGGTCCCGCAGCGCCGGGATGGAGCCGAGCACCGCGCCGGTCGTCACGGCGGCGACGGGGGTGGCGTCGGCGAGGACGAGACCGACGCGTTCGGAGGCGTGGTCGGGATCGACGGGCACGTAGGCGGCGCCGGCCCTGGCCACGGCCAGGATGGCCGGGACCATCTCGGCCCGCGGCAGCGCTAGCACGACCAGGTCGCCCGGCCCGGCGCCCAGGCCGATCAGCGCCCGGGCCAGGCGGTTGGACGCCGCGTCGAGCTCGGCGAACGTGAGGCGGCCGGTGGCGGTGACGAGCGCCCGGGCGTCGGGCGCGGCCGCGACGGCGTCGCCGAACAGACCCGCCAGCGTCCTCTCGCTCACCGCCCCCGCTCCCCCGCCCCTCCCCGGGGCGCCCCTTCAGCTCGCCACCACGTTAGGTAAGCCTAAGATTAGCGCCTGCTGACAAAGCAGGGCAGTTCGGCCTACTCTTCTCGCACCATTGCGGGGGGCCTTAACTGGGAGGTGTGGATTGCCTGACAAGCTGAGCCTGTCAACCGAGACGCTGCGCGTTCTGACCGACGAAGACCTCGCCGGAGTTCAGGGCGCTCGGAACACCGGTCGCGGCAAGTGCCGGAAGAGCGGCCGGAAGAAGAAGGGCAGGGGCTGCTAGTTCAGAGCCCGATGGTCGGCTGGCGGCCTCTGGTCCCCGGGGAGGCCGATCAGCTGATCGACATGGCGGTTCGCCTCGGCGACGCCCTCGCCGCCGTGCCCACCGCCGACTGGGATGCGTCCCTGGCCGGTGGGCACGCCGGCGTGGCGCTGTTCCACGGGTGGCTGAGCGCCGTCACCGGCCGGGCGGATGACACCGCCCGGGCCCGCCACCACCGCGATCAGGCGATCATCGGGCTGGCCCGCGAGCCGCTCGACGCTTCGCTGTGGGGCGGGTTTCCCGGAGTCGCCTGGGCCGTCGGGCTCGTCGACGGTCTCGTCGACCCGGAGACCGCGGACCGCAACGAGGCGATCGACGCCACCCTGGTTGAGATGCTGACCCGCCCGGCCCTGTGGCCGCTTCCGCACGACCTCGTCTCGGGCGTCACCGGCGCCGGGGTCTACGCGCTGAGCCGGTTGCCCCGACCGTCGGCCCGGCAGGCGCTGGAGCTCGTCCTCGACCGGCTGGAGGAGGCGGCCGCCCGCGACGGCGACGGCGCCGTGTACTGGTGGACCCCGTCCGACCAGATCGCCGACGAGGAGACGGCCCAGGAGCTCCCCTCCGGCTACGGCGATCTGGGCGTGGCCCACGGCGTGGCGGGGGCAGTCGGCCTGCTGGGCCTCCTGGTCGCGGCGGGAGTCGAACCCGAGCGCGCCGGGCCGCTTCTCGACGGAGCCGTCCGCTGGCTGTGGAAGCACACGGTCGCCACGCCCGACGGGCCGACGGTTCCGGTGTGGACGGCGCCCGACGACCCCGTCTCCTCGTCGACTCCGGCCCGGTCGGCCTGGTGCTACGGCGACCCGGGAGTGGCCGCCGCCCTGCTGCTGGCGGCGCGGGCCGCCGGCCGGGCGGACTGGGCCCGCCAGGCGACCGACCTGGCCCTGCGCTCGACCCGGCGCCGCCGGAAGGACACCGGCGTGGAGAACGGCGGGGTCTGCCACGGCAGCGCCGGTCTCGCCCACCTGTACCACCGGCTCTACCGGGCGACCGGTGAGGAGGAGCTGGCCGCCGCCGCCCGGTACTGGTTGGCCGACACGGTGCGACGCTGCCGGTCGGCGGCGGCCGGCGGCGAGCCGGGTTGGGTGCTGGGCGACGAGGAGGGGCCGCACTGGGTGGGGGCCGACATCGTCGACGGCGTGGCCGGTATCGGCGTCGTGCTGCTGGCCGCCGCCACCGGGCTCGAGCCGGCCTGGGACCGGATGTTCCTTCTGTCATGAGCCTTCCGCTGTCATGAGCCTTCCGCCGCCACCGGACGACCTGGCCCCGTCGGGGTTCTTCGTGGTGCGGACGCCACTGCTGCCCTTCGACACTCTGACCGGCCTGCCGGGCGACCGTCGCTCGCCCGGAGACCGGGACTGGCTGGCCGCCGTCCTGGCCCGGCCGGAGATCCGGGAGGCGATTCACCTGGCCTCCCCGAGGGTCGAAGCGGGGATCGACCGGTGGCTGGCCGACCCCGACGCCGACGACTCCCGCCGGCTCGAGCCGGTCCTGGTCTCCTACGTGCTGCGGGCGGCGTCGCGCCCCACCCCCTTCGGGCTGTTCGCCGGGTGGACCACCGGCACCATTGGCGCTGCCGGGAGCCGCACGGGGCTGCGGCTGGCAGAGCTCGGCCGCTACCGGCGTCACAGCCGCCTCGACCTCGACTACGTCGCCGAGCTGTCCGACGCCGTCGGGCGGGACCGGCTCCTGCGCCGCAGCCTTCTGCACCGGCCCAACAGCAGTCTCCACGAGTCGGCCGGCCGCCTGCACCTGGCGGTCAGCCGCTACCGCGACGGTCGACGGTCGCACCATCTGGTCGCCGTCGAACCGACGCCCTATCTGCGGGCGACCCTCGAACGGGCCGCCGGCCGGGCCGCCGGCGCCACCCTCGACGAGCTGGCCGACGCCCTGGTCGGAGGCGACATCACCGCCGCCGATGCCCGGGCCTACATCGACGCGCTGGTCGACCAGCAGCTGCTGGTGGCCGAACTCGGCCCGGCCGTGACGGCCTCCGATCCCGGCCTCCACCTGGCCGGGCGCCTGGCCACCACGCCGGCCACCGCCCCGCTGGCCCGGCCACTGGAGGAGGCGCATCTGGCGCTGGCGGCCCTGGACGAGCAGGCGCCGGGGAGCTCCGATGGGCCACCGGCGACGCGCTACGCCGCGCTGTCTGCGGTGCTCGGCGGGCTGCCCGGCGGGGCGCAGCGCCAGGGGTTCGTCCGGGTCGACCTGGAGAAACCCGCCGAGGAGGCGGTGCTGGGCCCCGAGGTCGTGGCCGCGATCGGCCAGGGGATCGACCTGCTGCACCGCCTGTCCCCTCGAGGCGACGACCCCGGCCTCACCCGCTTCCGGGAGGAGTTCGAAGCCCGCTACGGCAGCCGGGCCGTCCCCCTGGCCGAGGCGCTCGACGACGAGATGGGCATCGGGTTCGAGCGGGTGGAGTCACCGGCCGCCGAAGCGCCCGACCTCCTGGGCGACATCCCGTTCCGGTCCCCGGACCCCGGGGACCGGGACGGCGACGGGGGCGAGCGCGGCACCGCCCGCGACGCGGCGCTGCTCCGCCGGCTGGGCGCCGCCCTGTGGGACCGGGCGGCGGAGATCGAGCTCACCCCGGCCGACATCACCGAACTGGAGGGGGTGAACGGCGACCCGCCCCGGCCGCTGCCCGGCGCTCTGGCGGCGGTGGCCCGACTGGCCGCCCGCTCCGCGGCCGACCTCGCCGCCGGACGGTTCCGGGTCCACCTGGCCTTCGCCGGCGGCCCGTCCGGCGCCGAGCTGCTCGGGCGGCTCTGCGCCTCCGACAAGGTCCTGCGGGCCGGGGTGGAGGCCCACCTCCGGGCCGAGGAGGCGCAGCGCCCCAACGCCGTCTTCGCCGAGATCGTCCATCTTCCCGAAGGACGGGCGGGCAACGTCCTCGTCCGGCCGGTGCTCCGGCGCTACGAGATCCCCTACCTGGGGCAGTCCGGGGCGCCGCCCGATGCACAGATCCCGGTCAGCGACCTGCTGGTGTCGGTGCGCGACGAGCGGATCGTCCTCGAGAGCGCCGCCCTCGGCGTCGAGGTCCTTCCCCGGCTCACGTGCGCCCACCTCCACACGCGGCCCGGGCTTCCCGTCTACCGGTTCCTGGCCCGGCTCCAGTACCAGGACGTCGCCGCCGAGCTGGGATGGGACTGGGGCGGCCTGGCCGGCGCGCCGTTCCTGCCCCGGGTCGTGGCCGGCCGCGTCGTCCTGGCCCTGGCCCGCTGGCGGCTGACCGGCCCCGACCTCGCCTGGCTGCGGGCGGCGGCACCGGAACGGGCCGAGCCGCTGGCCGCCTGGCGGGCGAAGTGGCGCGTGCCCCGGTTCGTCGCCCTCGTCGACGGCGAGGACGAGCTGGCCATCGACCTCGACTCCGACCTGGCGGTCGACGCGCTGGCCCACCAGCTGCGCCACCGGTCCACGGCGACGCTGGTCGAGCTGTTCCCCGCTCCCGAGGACCTGTGCGTCACCGGCCCCGAGGGTTCCTTCCTCCACGACCTGGTCGTCCCGTTCCTGTCCCGGCCGGCCGCCACCGCCCAGCCGGGCGACCACCCGCCGCTCAGCGCCGGAGCCGCACCGCCGGCCCGCCCGGCCCGGCGCCGGTTCCCGCCCGGGTCGGAATGGCTGTACGCCAAGCTCTACACCGGGCCGGCGACGGCCGACCGGGTGCTGCTCGGCACCGTCGCGCCGCTGGCCGCCGAGGCCCGGGCGTCGGGGGCGGCCGACCGCTGGTTCTTCGTCCGCTACGCCGACCCCGAGCCGCACCTGCGGGTGCGCTTCGGCGGCCCGCCCGACCGCCTGCGAACCGAGATCCAGCCGCGGCTGGAGGAGGCCGCGGCGAGGCTGATCGACGACGGTCTGGTCTGGCGCCTGCAGTTCGACACCTACGACCGGGAGGTCGAGCGCTACGGCGGCGCGGCCGCCATCGAGCTGGCCGAGGAGGTCTTCGCCGCCGACACCGAAGCGGTCGTCGACATCCTGGCCGGGCCGGTCGGGCGACCGGTGGCCGATCTCCGCTGGCGGGCGGCGCTAGCCGGCGTCGCCCGGCTGGTCGCCGACCTGGGCCTGACGGCCGACGAACAGCGCCGGCTGGCCGCCGAGTCCTGCGCCGGGTACGGCGCCGAGCTGGCGGTCGACGGCCGGTTCCGGCAGGCCGTCTCCCGTCGCTTCCGCCGGGAGCGGGCTCTGCTGGAGGCCCTGATCACCCCCGGGCGCAGGCCGGATCCCGCCCTCGGCCCGGAATGGGGCGCCGTCGCCGAGGCCCTCGAGCGGCGTTCGGCCCGCATCGGGCCGGTGGTCGGGGAGCTGCGCCGTCTGGCGGCCGGCGGCCGGTTGACGGCGACACTCGAAGACCTGGCCGCCGATCTGGCCCACATGCACGTCAACCGGCTGCTGCGGGCCGCTCCCCGGGCCCAGGAACTCGTGATTTACGAGTTCCTCGACCGCCTGTGGGCGGGGCGGGCCGCCCGCTCTTCCGCCGACGACCCGAACCACCGCCGATGAACGATCCCGAAGCGCTGTTCCGTCAGGAAGCCGTCGAGTTCCACCAGCGCCCACCGGGCCCCGGCCCGCTGCCGGCGCTGCACCGCCCCTGGGTCATTCGGCTCTACCGGGTGATGCTCGGCCTGCTGGGCGCCGGACTGGTCGCCGGCGCCCGGATCCGGGTCGACGGCCGCACGCTGTTCGAGGTCCTCTTCCGGTGAGGCGCCGCCGGGTCCCGCTCGTGCCCCAGATGGAGCTCGGCGACTGCGGCGCCGCCTGTCTGGCCATGGTGCTCGCCTACCACGGCCGGGTCGTCCGGCTGGAGGAGCTCCGGATGGAGACCGGAACCGATCGCGACGGGGTCGGGGCCGTGGCCATCCTCGAAGCGGCCCGCCGCTACGGCCTGTCGGCCCGGGGGGTGGCCGCCGACGTCGGCTCGCTCGGTCACCTCCCCCGCGGCTCCATCCTCCACTGGGACTTCGACCACTTCGTCGTGTTCGAAGGGGCCGACCGGCGGGGCGTCGACGTCGTCGATCCCGCCGTCGGACGCCGGCGCGTCCCCATGGACACGTTCCGCCATTCGTTCACCGGTGTGGCGCTGGTCTTCGAGCCCACCGAGGACTTCGCCGCCGGCCGGGGGCATGCGGCCGGCACCTGGCGCTACGTCCGGCCGCTCCTCGGGCAGTCCCGGTCCCTGGGGCGGGTGCTGGTCGCCTCGGTGGTCATCCGGGTGCTGGCCGTCGCCTTCCCGATCCTCACCGGTCTCGTCGTCGACGAGATCGCCCCCAGCCGAGACCGGCACCTGCTGACGGTGGTGGCGGTGGCCATGCTGGCCGTGGTCCTCTACCAGCTCCTGGCCGCGGTCGTCCGGGCCCAACTCCTGCTCCAGCTGCGGACGCACCTCGACGTCCGGCTGACGACCACGTTCGTGGAGCACCTCGTCCGGCTGCCCTACTCCTTCTTCCTGCGGCGATCGGCCGGCGATCTGATGATGCGCCTGCAGAGCAACAGCGAGGTGCGGGAGATCCTCACCACCGGGGCGCTGGCGGCGGTGCTCGACGGGACACTGGCCACTGGGTATCTGGTGGCGCTGTTCGTGGTCGACGCCACGCTCGGGGCGCTGGTCCTCGGGCTCGGCGTGCTGCAGGTCGCCGTCCTCGTCGGGTCGTGGCGGCGCCATCAGCGCCTCATGGCCGAGAGCCTGGAGGTGGAGTCCCGGTCACAGAGCTACACCTACGAGCTGCTGGCCGGGGTCGAGACACTCAAGGCCATGGGCGCCGAGACCCGGGCCGCCGAACGCTGGCAGGGCTTCTTCGCCGAGGAGATCAACGCCACCCTGGCCCGGGGCCGGCTCACGGCCTGGATCGAAGCCCTGACCGGGACGCTGGAGATCGGCTCGCCGCTGGTGATCCTGGTCTTCGGCGCCTTCCGGGTCCTCGACGGCGACCTCTCCCTGGGCGCCATGCTGGCCGCCACCGCCCTGGCCGTCGGCTTCCTCGAACCGCTCGGCGCCCTGGTCGAGGGCGCCCTCCCGATGGCCGTGACCCGCAGCTACATGGAGCGCCTGAACGACGTCCTCGACACGCCCCAGGAACAGGCGGGCGAGACCGTCGTACCGGCCCCGAGGCTGGCCGGGCACGTGGTGGCCGAGAACCTGTCGTTCCGGTACAGCCCCCGGACGCCGCCCGTCGTCGTCGACGTCTCGCTGGAGGTCCGGCCCGGACAGCAGCTCGGCATCGCCGGCCGGTCGGGCGCCGGTAAGTCGACGCTCGCCCACCTGCTGCTCGGCCTCTATCCGCCGACATCGGGCCGGATTCTCTTCGACGGGTTGGACCTGACCACGCTCGAGGTCCGCAGCGTCCGCCGCCAGCTCGGCATCGTCACGCAACGCCCCTACCTGTTCGGCGCCAGCATCGCCGAGAACATCGCCTTCAACGCCCCCGGCGCCGGACTCGACGAGATCATGGACGCCGCCCGCCTGGCCTGCGTCCACGACGACATCATGGCCCTGCCGCTGGGCTACGAGACCCTGTTGGGCGACGGCGGATCTTCCCTCTCCGGCGGCCAGCAGCAGCGCATCGCGCTGGCCCGGGCGCTCGTCCACCGGCCGGCGATCCTCCTCCTCGACGAGGCGACGAGCGACCTCGACAGCCTGACGGAGCGCCGGATCTTCGAGCAGCTGGCCGGGCTGCGCTGTACCACGATCGTGATCGCCCACCGGCTGAGCACGATCCGCCACGCCGACACGATCCTCGTCATGGAGGCCGGGCGCGTCACCGAACGCGGCACCCACGACGACCTCGTCGCCCTCGGCGGCGCCTACTCGGATCTCGTCGCCGCCCAGGAGGCCTGAACCGGCGGTCAATTGCCGGATTTGCCTTCCAGGAGCTGGCAGAAATCCCCCAAATCCCGCTCAAACGGCCTTCAAGAAAGGTTCAACGCGAAAGGGATCGAAGGGTCCGGCGGAGTAGTCCCCCCACGACAGCTTCCCGGCCCCCCGGCCGGGCTCGGCGACCCCCCTTGCCGAGCAACGGTGCAACTCGGCGCGCCCTCTCGCCGACTCAAATTCCCCAGGAGGAGCAGATGTTCCGACAGTTGGACACGCGGCGGCGGGCCCCAGCCCGTCGGGGCCTCGCTCCCGTGCTGGCCGGCCTGCTGGTCGCCGGCACGGGTGTCGGCGTCCTCACGGCGGCCCGGGCGGCCGTACCGACCGGGCCGGCCGGCCACATCCAGACCATCGCCGGAAACATGCAGAACTTCCAGCAGTTCGGCTACACGGGCGATGGGGGGCCGGCCAACCAGGCGCAGCTCTACAACCCCCGGGCCATCGGCTTCGGACCGAACGGCGACGTCTACATCGCCGACGCTCTCAACCAGCGGATCCGCAAGATCGATGCCAACGGCGTCATCTCGACGTTCGCCGGCAGCGGCCCGCCCGACTCCGGCGGCCAACTGCAGAACGGCGCCACCCCGACCGGCGCCAACGGCGACGGGGGGCCGGCCACGTCGGCCGTGTTCAACCAGCCCCACGGCGTCGGCGTCGACTCCAAGGGCAACGTCTACATCGCCGACAGCGGGAACCACCGGCTCCGCAAGGTCGACGGGTCGGGGACGATCACGACCATCGCCGGCATCGGCGACCCGAAGGCCCCGCCCTGCCCCGACAAGGGGCAAACCTGTGCCGCGGAGGGTTCGGGGCTCAAGTTCCCCAAGTCGATGTTCATGGCCCCCGGCGACCAGCTGTACCTGGCCGACAGCGGCAACAACATGATCCGCAAGGTCGACCTCACGGCCAACCCGCCCACGATCACGACCGTGGCCGGCACCACCCAGGCCCGCAAGTACGGCGGTGACGGCGGGCGGGCGACCGACGCCCAGCTCAACACGCCGGAGGGCGTGGCCGTCGACTCGAGCGGCAACGTCTACATCGCCGACAAGGACAACAACCTCGTCCGCAAGGTCGACGCCCAGGGCATCATCACGACCATCGCCGGCGACACCGCCGCCGCCCAGGCCGCGGCCGACGCCATGCAGCCCGTCCCGCCGAGCGACTCGGCCGGTGACGGCGGGCCGGCCAGCGCCGCCCACCTCGACGCGCCCCGCGGCATCGCCGTCGACTCCAAGGGCAACGTCTACATCGCCCAGGAGGCGAAGGACCCGAACACCGGGGCCCGCATCCGCCGCATCGACCCGTCCGGCACGATCACCTCGATCGCCGGCAACGGGCGCACCGCCGGCCGCGGCCGGGTGGCCGGCGACCCCGGGCCCGTCCCGGCCGGCGAAGCGGAGTTCAACACCATGCACGACCTGGCCGTCGACGAGGCCGGGAACCTGTGGATCGCCGACAGCAAGAACAACTTGGTGCGGGTGGTCTTCGACCCGGCCAACGCCCCGGCGCTCGGTGCGCCCGCTCCGCCGCCGGCCGGGCCGCCGCCCGCCGGCCAGCCGCCCGCCGGCGAGCCGCCGGCCGCCGCCACCAACACCGGTCCCCGCCAGTCCGGCTACTGGATGCTGGGCAGTGACGGTCGGGTGTTCCCCTTCGGCGACGCCAAGTCGATGGGCGACCCCAGCGCCGCCCTGCCGCCCGGGACGAAGGCGATGCACATCGAGCCGACGCCGACCGCCAAGGGCTACTGGATCATCAACGACGACGGTCTGATCTACGCCTACGGTGACGCCCCGGCGCTGGGCAACGTGAACAAGGCCGACCTCCGGCCCAACGAGAAGGTCATGAGCCTGAACACGACCCCGACCGGCAAGGGCTACTGGGTCTTCACCAACCGGGGCCGGGTCATCACCTTCGGCGACGCCAAGGGCTTCGGTGACCTGCTCAACGTGAACCTCAACGGCCCGGTCAAGAGCTCGGTGGCCACCCCCTCCGGCAAGGGCTACTACATGGTGGCCTCCGACGGTGGCGTGTTCGCCTTCGGCGACGCCGCCTTCCGGGGCTCGATGGGCAACGTGAAGCTCAACCAGCCGGTGGAGGCGCTGGTCCCGACGCGGGACGGGCTGGGCTACTGGCTCGTCGCCTCCGACGGCGGGATCTTCGCCTTCGGCTCGGCGCCGTTCCGGGGCTCGATGGGCTCCACCAAGCTCAACAAGCCGGTGGTCGGCATGGTCCGCTACGGCGCCGGCTACCTGATGGTGGCGGCCGACGGAGGCATCTTCAACTTCTCCGACAAGGCCTTCTCCGGATCGCTGGGTGACGACCCGCCGTCCCGGCCGATCGTCTTCGCCGCCACCCTCGACTCCTAGTTCCTCCACCAACCGGCGGGGGCGCCGTGGCGGTTGGCACCGCCGCTACGGCGCCCCCGTCGATCTTTTCGGATCAGTCGAGACCGAGCGCCGGGAGCAGGTCCCGGTAGGACGAGATCACGATGTCGTCGGGACCCTCGTCGGGGTCCTCGAAGACGGTCGTGATCCGCACGGCCCGCATTCCGGCCGCTCGGGCGCCGGCCACATCGGTCCGCTTGCGATCACCGATGTGGACGCAGCGGCCGGGGTCGGGCCGGCCGAGCCCGTCCAGCGCGTGGGAGAAGATCCTCGGGTGGGGCTTGTACACGCCGACCTCGTCGGAGAACGACCAGTGGTCGAAGTACTTCACCAGCCCGTGGCGCTCGAGGTGGGCCAGCAGGGCCGCCGACGGCGTGAAGCCGACGTCGCAGATGATGCCCAGGCGGACGCCCCGCTCGGAGAGGGCGGCCAGCGTCTCGGCCACGCCGTCGACGAGGTGGAGCTCGGCGCCTTCACCCTGACCGGCGAACGCGGCGCAGAGCTGCGCCCGGAGCCCGGCGACCTGGGGTGTGTCGGCCAACGACGCCTCGAGGGCGTCGCAGATGGAGCGGGCGGCGTCGACCCCGGTGAACTGCCGG
Organism: Actinomycetota bacterium; assembly: GCA_040756995.1. Lineage (GTDB taxonomy): Bacteria > Actinomycetota > Acidimicrobiia > IMCC26256 > BP-133 > BP-133. Next base: position 35,747 of record JBFLYK010000008.1, read on the forward strand.
TTCGCCCGCCACGACTCGTTCCAGCCCCGCCAGGCGGCGTCGTACCCCGCGCTCAGAACGGGGAGGACAACGCCGGCGCTCCCCACGCCGGCGTCGACCAGCACCTGACTCATGGCCTCCAGACGACGGCCCCGGAGGTAGCCGCCTGGTGGCTCACAGCAAAGGGTGTTCCAGTAATCGAAGGTGACGGCCGCAGGGGCCGTGCCTTCAGCTGACATGGGGAAGAGATTAGAGACCCTGCTCGCTCTCGATCTGCTCCAGGTAGCGCATGATCTCAATGGCCCGGAAACGGCGGTGCCCGCCGAGGGTCCGGATGGCGGAGATCTTGCCGGCCCTGGCCCAGCGCGTGACGGTCTTCGGGTTGACCCGGAACATCTCGGCCACCTCAGACGGCGTCAGAAGGGCATCGGGGTCGGTACGGTCTTGCATCGCCTTTCCTCTCTTGACGGAACTGGCCCGCAGCGTGAGCCACGAGGGGGAGCCGGTGTCCGCTTCGTCCCCGAGGGTACGCACCGTACCCTTCGGGGTCGATAGCCCGGAGGTGTCATTTCCACACCATCCGGAATGACTAGTCACCCTGTAGTTCGCCCGCTTCGACCAGCAGATTTGTCTCTGTCCGACCGACTGGAGCGACGAAACGCGGCTGGCGTGCCGCGCCCGTCAGGGGTCTTATCGGCACACTCCGGGCGCGAATTGAGCGGTCCGCCAAGAAGGGGTTGAGGCTTACGATGATGCCCTAGAAGGAAGTTCCAGCAGAGGTGTCGAAGGGCGTTCCCAGTGTTCGATCGCATCGAGGCTGACGACTACGAGCAGGTGGTGTTCTGCCACCACCGGGCCACCGGCTTGCGGGCCATCGTGGCCGTCCACTCGACGGCCCTCGGCCCGGCCCTCGGCGGCACCCGCTTCTATCCCTACGCCGACGAAGACGCCGCCCTCGAGGACGTGCTGCGCCTGGCCAAGGGCATGACCTACAAGGCGGCGCTGGCCGGGCTCGACCTCGGCGGGGGCAAGGCGGTCATCCTCGGCGACCCGTACCGGAACAAGAGCGAAGCGCTGCTGCGGGCCTACGCCCGCTACGTCGACACCCTCGGAGGCCGCTACATCACCGCCGAGGACGTCGGCACCACCCAGGCCGACATGGACCTCATCCGGCGGGAGACCCGCTGGGTGACCGGCGTGTCGCAGTCGCTGGGCGGGTCCGGCGACCCCAGCGTGGCCACCGCCCAGGGTCTCTACTACGGGCTCAAGGCCGTGGCCATGACGCTGTGGGGCGACACCAACCTCGAGGGCCGCCACGTCGCCGTCTCCGGCGTCGGGAAGGTGGGGTACGCCTTCGTCCGCCAGCTGGTGGAGGACCGGTGCCGCGTCACCGTGGCCGACGTCGTGCCGGCCGCCGTCGAACGGGCCGTCCTCGACTTCGGCGTCGAAGCCGTGGCGGTGGAGAAGATCCACGCCGTCGAGTGCGACGTCTTCTCGCCCTGCGCCCTCGGCGGGGCGCTGTCGTTCCAGACGATCGCCGAACTGCGGTGCGCCGCGGTGTGCGGCTGCGCCAACAACCAGCTCGCCGAGCCGGGCTGCGACGAGGCCCTGGCCGAGGCCGGGATCCTCTACGCCCCGGACTACTGCGTGAACGCCGGCGGGATCATCAACATCTCCGAGGAGCTCCGGGGCTACTCCCGGGAGCGGGCCGAGACCGCCCTGCGCCACATCTACGACGCCACCCTGGCGGTCTTCGCCCGGGCCAGCGCCGAAGGCATCACCACCGCCGCCGCCGCCGACCGCCAGGCCGAAGCCCGGATCGACGCCGTCGGCCGGCTCAACCTGATCCGGCCCCCCAGTCGCTGATCCGAGGCCCGCCCGGCGACCCCGGGCCGGCCGAGGGGTACCATCGCGTCCGGAGGTCGGCACATGCTCTTCCGGACCTTGATGACCTTCAGCCTGGGGATGTCGGTGCTGGCCGGCATCTGCGCCTTCGTCATCGCCTACGAGCGCGCCTCGCGCCAGTACTACCCCCGCCAGGCGCGGCACATCGCCCTGCGGGCCGTTCCCGGGCCGTTCCTGTTCTTCACGTTCCTCGGCGCGGCGCTCGGCGTGGCCGTGCCAGTGTTCATCCACCCGTAGCACTCCGGTTGCCGGGAGCGGCGGGTGGGACGCCGTACACTGCGCGCCCATGGGACGTGTGCTGGCCGTGGCCAACCAGAAGGGTGGCGTGGCCAAGACGACGACCACCCACTCGCTGGGCGCCGGTCTGGCCGAGCTCGGCGAGCGGGTGCTGCTGGTCGACCTCGACCCCCAGGCCTGCCTGACCTACTCGCTTGGCATCGACTCCGAGGCTCTCGACCGGTCACTGCACGACGTGCTGGCCGGGCGGGCCGAGGCGGCCGACGTGGTGGTCAAGAGCGGCGATCTCACCGCCCTGCCGGCCACCATCGACCTGGCCGGAGCCGAGGTGCACCTCATGTCGCGCACCGGGCGGGAGCACGTGCTGGCCCGGGCGCTCAAGCCGCTGGTCGGTGAGTACGACACCGTGCTCATCGACTGCCCGCCGTCGCTCGGGGTGCTGACGATCAACGGCCTCACCGCCGCCGACGCCGTGATCGTGCCGCTGCAGTGCGAGACCCTCGGGCACCGGGGGGTCGGGCAGCTGCTGGAGACGATCGGCGACGTGCGCAGCTTCACCAATCCCGACCTGGTGGTGCGGGGTCTGGTGGCCACGATGTTCGACAGCCGGACCCGCCACTCCCGGGAGGTCCTGGCCGACCTCGAGGAGCGGTACGGCCTGCCGGTGCTGGGGGAGCCGATCCCCAAGTCGGTACGCTTCGCCGAGGCCCCGGGCCAGGGGCGGTCGATCCTGACCCACGCCCCCCGTTCCGCCGGCGCCGAGGGCTACCGGGCCATCGCCCGGATCCTCCACGAGGAGCTCGCATGAGCGACCCCATGGGGAAGCGGGCGCTGTTCTCGGCGGTGGAGCCGCCCCGGGCCCCCAACGGCGCGCCGGCCGCCACCATGAAGAAGGAGGCGCTGTTCACCGCCTCCGAAGGCGGCCGCCGGTTCGGCACGGTCGTCGTCGAGTGCTCGGCCTGCGGGGCCCGGTCCCGGCTCGGGTGGGGCGAGTTCGCCTGGCGGCACCTGCCGGTGTGGCTGTGGGTTCCGTGGGTGCGGTACTCCCGGTTCATCTCCTGCCCGGCCTGCGACCGGCGGACGTGGCTGGCGGTCAACTGGTTCGCCTGATGGGTTACCGTCCTCGGATGCGACGCCGGGGGATCGGTCTTGTCGTCTTCCTCGTAGCCACTCTGGTTGCCGCCGCCTGCGGCGGCGACGACGGTGGCGGCGGTGGTTCGGGCGGCGGCCCGTCCGGCTCGATCGTGATCGGCACCACCGAATCGCTGCAGAACAGCTTCGATCCGGCTCAGGCCTACGACTATCTCGGATCGCAGATCGCCTTCAACGCCGCCGAGACCCTCGTCACCTACGCCCCGCAGGCCACCGAGCCGACCCCGAAGCTGGCGGCGGCGATGCCCGAAGTCTCGCCGGACGGGCTCACCTACACGTTCATTCTCCGGGCCGGAGTGAAGTTCGCCGACGGCACGCCGTTCAACGCCGCGGCAGTGAAGTTCTCCCTGGAGCGGGCCCGCAACTTCGGCGCCAAGGACCCGGAGGCGGCCGGGTTCCTCCTGAACGGGATCCGCAGCATCGAGGCGCCGTCCGACACCAAGGTCGTCATCTCCCTGTCGCAGCCCAACGTGACGTTCGTGTCCCGCCTGGCCTACTCGGTGGCCAGCATCGTGAGCCCCACCGCCTACGCCAATCACGTGCTGTCCGGCAACGAAGAGGGCGGGGCGGTGACGGCCAAATACAAGACCGACACGATCGTCGGCACCGGCCCCTACCGGGTCGTGGCTTACAAGGAGCGGGAGTCGATCGACCTCGAGGCCAACCCCGACTACTGGGGGCCGAAGCCGAAGACCAAGCGGATCCGGATGCGGCTCTTCGACCGGTCGTCGGCCCTGAAGCTGGCCCTGGAAAAGAACGAGGTCGACATCGCCTTCCGCACACTGGAGCCGGACGAGAACAACTTCTTCAAGAACCGCCAGGGTTTCAAGCTCATCGAGGGCACCGGCTCGGGCATCCGGTATCTGGTCATCAACGTCACGGCCAAGCCGTGGGACGACGTGAACCTCCGCCGGGCGCTGGCCGCCGCCGTCAACCGGCGGCTCATCGTCGAGGAGGTGTTCAAGGGCGCGGCCACGCCGCTGGCCTCGATGGTGCCTCCCACTTTCGACGTCTCGGAACCGAAGTGGGAGCAGCTCTACGGGGAGAGTGCCCCGCCGCCGACCACATCGGCGAAGGGCGGGCCGGCGCCGACCGGTCGGACGCTGGTCGACAAGTATCTGTCGCTGGCCGGCAAGGCGAGCGGCACGGTCCCGGTCGAGCTGTGGTTCAGCCCCACCCACTACGGGCCGACGGAGGAGCGGGTGGCGGAGGTCATCGCCCGCAGCCTGGAGGAGACGAAGCGCTTCACCGTTCGCATCCGCAACGTCGAGTGGGCCGAGTACGGCCAGAAGCGCCGGGCGGGTGAGATGCCGGTGTTCCTCATGGGCTGGTATCCCGACTACCTCGATCCCGACGACTACCTCGAGCCGTTCTCCGACCCGAACATCTTCGATCCGGCCAAGTGGAACGACCCGAAGATGCTGGAGCTCGTCCACACCGAGCAGCGGGTGCAGGACCCGACCCTCCGGGAGGACGCCCTGCGCGAGGCACAGGCCTACATGGCCGACCAGGTGCCGTACATCCCGCTGTTCCAGGCGCCGCAGTTCGCCGCCACCACCGACAAGGTGACCGGCGTGGAACTCGACCCGATCCAGATCTTCCGCTTCTGGCTCCTGGAGAAGACCGGCTGACCTGACTGACCTGGGGTTTCAGGCTGCGCCGGTCACAATGGGAGCTTGCGGCGCTATCTCCTCACCCGCCTGGCGCTCACTGCGCCGCTGCTGCTGCTCCTGCTGACCGCCACGTTCCTGCTCCTGCGCGTCGCCCCCGGCGACCCGGTCACGGCGAAGTTGGGCGAACGGGCGGCGTCCGACGCCCGGGCCGAGGAGCTCCGCCGCAGCCTCGGGCTCAACGATCCCCTGTGGCAGCAGTACGCCTCCTACATCGGAGGTGCCCTCCGGGGCGACTTCGGACGGGCGATCAGCACCGGCATCCCGGTGTCGAACACGATCCGCGACAAATTCCCCGCCACGCTGGAGCTGACGGTGGCGGCCATGCTGGTGGCGGTGGCGGTGGGCATCGGGGTGGGTGCCACCTCGGCCCGCTTCCGGGACACACGCCTCGACGTGGCGGGCCGCCTGCTCGGCATTGTGCTCTATGCCGCGCCGATCTTCTGGCTCGGGATCCTGTTCCAGTACCTCTTTTCGGTGAAGTTCGGCTGGTTCCCAACCGGCGGGCGCACGGCAGCCTTCGCCGAACCCGCGCCGCTGTTCTCGCTGGAGACCGGAGGCTCAGCGACATGGAACTTCACCGGGCTGTACACGGTTGACGCCCTGCTCACCGGCAACTTCTCCGCCCTCTGGCAGGCGCTGCGCCATCTCGCCCTCCCGGCCGTGACGCTGGGGCTCGTGATCGGCGGGATTCTCGTGCGTCTGGTCCGGGTCAACATGCTGAGTGCGCTGCGGTCGGACCACGTCGACGCCGCCCGGGCCCGCGGGCTGCCGGAGCGGGCCGTCGTCCTCCGCCACGCCCTGCGCAGCGCGCTGGTCCCCGTCGTGGCCGTCGTCGGCCTGCAGTTCGCCCTGCTGCTGTCGGGGGCGGTGCTGACCGAGGCGACCTTCTCCTGGCCCGGGTTGGGGCAGGCGCTCTACGACTTCCTGCAGGACCGCGACTACACCGCCGTGCAGGGTCTGGTGACCTTCTACGCCCTGTTCGTGGTGGCGGTCAGCCTCCTGATCGACGTCGTCTCCGCCTGGGTGGATCCCCGCATCCGCTACTCATGAGCGGCCCAACCCCGAACGCCCGCCCTCCCCGCCCACCCCAGTCCCTCGGTCGCCGACGTCCGAGCCGGGGGGGTGCCGGAAGGCCTGGTCGCCGGCTGGCGGCGCGGTGGCGCCAGGCGGGGCCGACGAGCCGGCGCCTGTTCATCGCCGGTGCCGTACTCACCGCCGGGTTCGCCGTCGTGGCGCTGCTGGCGCCGCTCCTGGCGCCCTACGGGCAGGCCGCCCACGATGCGCCCCAGCTGGCGCGGCCGAGCCTCGATCATCTCTTCGGCACGACCAACGACCGCTTCGACGTCCTGTCCCGGGTGATCTTCGGGGCCCGCCTGGCCTTCCAGGTGGTGCTGGCCTCGACCGCCTTCGCCCTGGTCATCGGCGTGCCCCTCGGGCTCGTGTCGGGCTACACCGGCGGGCGGCTCGACCGGGCGCTGGTGCTGGTGATGGACGCCCTCTACGCCTTCCCCAGCCTGCTGCTGGCCATCGTGGTGGCCTTTGCCCTCCAGCGCTGGATCGGCCCCGGCGTGCCGGCGGCGGCGCTGTCGATCTCGGTCATCTACATCCCCCAGTACTTCCGGGTCGTGCGCAACCACACGCTGGCCGTCCGGGAGGAGGCGTTCGTCGACGCCGCCCGGGCCATGGGCGCCCCCCGACGGGTGATCATCGCCCGCTACGTGGCGGCCAACGTCCTCCAGTCGGTGCCGGTGATCTTCACCGTCAACGCCGCCGACGCCGTGCTCACCCTGGCCGGCCTCGGGTTCCTCGGCCAGGGCCCCGGGCTGCGGACGGCCGAGTGGGGCTTCGACATCAGCCGGGCGATCACGGATGTCGGGACCGGCGCCTGGTGGACCTCGCTGTTCCCGGGCCTGGCCATCGTCGCCCTCGTCACCGGCATGTCCCTGCTCGGCGAGGGCATCAACGACATCCTCAACCCCCGCCTCCGGGCCGCCGGCATGTCCCCCGAAGGCCTGATCCCCGGGTTCGACCCCGAAGCCGACGCCACCCCGCCGCCACCGGCGCCGGCGCTCACGACCGCCGAACCGGCCGCCGCCGAGCCGCTCCCGACCGGCGACGCGGCGCCCGTTGAAGATGCGGAGAAGGAGCTGCCCCGGTCGATCCGGGCGGTGCGGGACGGGGAGGGGAAGGCAACCGGCGAGCCGGCCCGTTCAACTGGCGTTCCTTTACCGGAATACAGCGGAAAAGGAACGCCAGTTGGCGGGGACGGGCCCGCCCTCGTCGTCGACGGCGTGTCCGTCACCTACCGCACCAGCCGGGGGGCTGTGCGGGCCGTTGACGGCGTGAGCATGACGGTGCGGGCGGGCCAGAGCGTGGGCCTGGTCGGGGAGAGCGGGTGCGGGAAGTCGACGCTGGGCCGGGCGGTGCTCGGCGTGCTGCCACCGGCGGCGGAGCGCACGGGCCGCGTCGTGCTGGACGGCGTCGATCTCACCGCCGATCCCGAGGCGTGGCGGCGGGCCCGGGGCGACCGGCTGTCGCTGGTGTTCCAGGATCCCGCCACCCGGCTCGATCCGCTGCAGCGGATCGAGAGCCACTTCGTCGAGTTGATCCGGGCCCACCGGCCGGGGACGTCGAAGGCCGAGGCGGCCCGGCTGGGCCGGGAGGCGCTGGCGGCGGTCGGCGTGCCGCCGGGCCGGGCCCGCCAGTATCCCCACGAGTTCTCGGGCGGGATGCGCCAGCGGATCATGATCGCCCTGGCGGTGGTGCTCGAACCCCGGGTGCTCATCGCCGACGAGCCGACCACGAGCCTCGACGTCCTCGTCGAAGCGCAGATCCTCGATCTGCTGACGAGCCTCCGGAGCCGCCTCGGCCTGGCCATCGTGCTCATCACCCACAACCTCGGGATCGTGGCCGAGACCTGCGAGCGGGTGGCCGTGATGTACGCCGGCCGCATCGTCGAAGAGGGGCCGGTCGCATCCGTCTTCACTGCGCCCCGGCATCCGTACACGCAGGCCCTCCTGAGCGCCGTCATCACGTTGGAGACCCGGGCCCCGGCCGCCGTCCCGGGATCCCCGCCCGACCTGGCCGGCCCGCTCCCCGGCTGCCCTTTCGCCCCCCGCTGCCCCCTGGCCATGGCCGTCTGCCATGACACCTCGCCCGTCCTGGCCGACGTCGGCCCGGCCCACACGGCCGCCTGCCACCTCTATCCCGGTGCCGACCCGGCCCATCCGGCGAGCGCCTGGGAGCCCGCCGGCCGCCGTCTCCGCCTCACCGAACCACCCCTGGCCGGGAACCTCCGATGAAGCGCACGGTGCCCCCCACCGTTCTGGCGTTCGATTTTCGGTATATCCCGGAAAAGGAACGCCAGTTGGCGGCGCTCGAGCCGCACGCGCTTTCTGGCGTTCGATTTCCGCCATATCCCGGAAAAAGAACGCCAGTTCAGACTGGCCGGGGCGCGACGAGATGGATGCGATGACGTCGGTCGGCGGGGCATACGACCGGGCGCTCGTCCGGGTGGCCGATCTGCGGGTCCATTTCCCGATCCGGCGGGGGGTTGGCGGCGGGAAGGCGCTCGTCCGGGCGGTGGACGGGGTCAACCTCGAGGTCCTCGAGGGCGAGACGCTGGGACTGGTCGGGGAGAGCGGGAGCGGGAAGACGACCCTGGGGCGGGCCATGCTGCGGCTCGTCGAACCGACGGCGGGAACAGTGGAGTTCGAGGGGCGGGACATCACCCGGCTGGGGGAGCGGGAGCTGCGGCCGCTGCGCCGGCGGATGCAGCCGGTGTTCCAGGACCCGCACGCCGCCCTGAACCCGGCCATGACGGTGGGCGACGCCGTGGCCCATCCGCTGCTGATCCAGGGTCTCGCCCCCCACCGGGAGGCGGCCCGGGCGCAGGCGGCGGCCATGCTGGAACGCGTCGGCATCACGCCGGCCGGCGCCTTCCTCGACCGCTATCCGGAGGACCTCTCCGGCGGCCAGAAGCAGCGCATCGTCCTGGCCCGGGCGCTGGTCACCGGGCCCAGCCTGGTGGTGGCCGACGAGCCGGTGGCCATGCTCGACATGAGCGTCCGGGCGCTGGTCCTCGACCTCATGGCCGGGCTGCGCCGGGAGCTGGGGCTCACCTACGTGTTCATCACCCACGACCTCGCCACCGCCCGGCTCCTCTGCGACCGAGTGGCGGTGATGTACCTCGGCAAGATCGTCGAGATCGGGCCGGCCGGCACGGTGCTGGGCGAACCGCGCCATCCCTACACCCGGGCGCTGCTCGACGCCGTCCCCCGCGTCGATCCGGCGGCGGCCGGCCGGGCCCGGCGCGTCCTGCCCGGCGAGGTCCCCGACGCCACCGACGTGCCCGGCGGCTGCCGCTTCCATCCCCGCTGCCCCAAGGCCTTCGAGCCCTGCGGGCCGGAGGGACAGGAGCCGGCCCTCGACCCCGTCGGCGACGACGTGGCCACCGCCTGCCACCTCTGGCCGAGCGCCGACCGGCCCGATTGATCGGCCCGGCCGGCGGGCATCCTCCGGGCATGGACGACAAGCGACGCGGCACCGACAGCGACGAAGCCGACCGGGAGGAGGCGGGCCTGCTCGAAGAGATCGCCGAACGCGCCCGGGGGAGCGGCGTCGGCACCGAGGATCCGAACATCGTGGGCGACGCCGGCCCGACCGACGTCCCTCCGGGGAAGGATCCCGATCCGGAATGGCCTCCGCCTGACACGTCCTGACCGCATGGGCACGCCGCTCCAGGTAACGCGAAACTGACAATTCGGTCATCCGGCCAGGAATCCCTTCTTTCCCGGCGAAACACGACAGGGTGACCCTGAGTTCGCGTCGGCGCTCTCGGCGCGGCGGCTTTCTGCTCGCCGCGCTCTTGGCGGCCCTGATGGGCCACATCGCGCCGGTGCCGGCCACGACGGCTCCCTCCCTCTCGACGGACACGACCACGACGACGGACCCGCCCCACGATCCCGTCCTCATCGGGGCCGGGGACATCGCCCACTGCCCGGACCGCAGCGGTGCCCGGGCCACGGCCGCCATCCTCGACCGCACCCCCGGAACGGTCTTCACCCTGGGCGACAACGTCTACGTCGACGGCACCCCGGCCGAGTTCGCCCGGTGCTACGCGCCCGACTGGGGTCGCCACAAGGGCCGCACGGCCTTCGCCGTGGCCGGCAACCACGAGTACAACACGCCGGGGGCGGCCGGGCACTACGGCTACTTCGGTGCCGCCGCCGGCGACCCGGCCCGGGGCTACTACGCCCGGACGGTCGGGGCCTGGCAGGTCATCGTTCTCAACAGCAACTGCGAGGAGGTGGGCGGCTGTGGCGCGGGCTCGCCCCAGGAGCGCTGGCTGCGGTCCGTACTCGCGGCCAGCGACGCCAGGTGCACGGTCGCCCTCTGGCACCATCCGGCCTTCAGCTCGGCCACCGTCCACCGGGCCTTCCCGACGTACCAGCCGTTCTGGCAGGCGCTCTACGACCACGGCGCCGACGTCGTCCTCGTGGCCAGCGACCACGTCTACGAGCGCTTCGGCCCCCAGACCCCGACCGGCGAGGCCGACCCCGACTTCGGGCTGCGGCAGTTCACGGTCGGCACCGGGGGACGGAGCCACCAGCTGTTCAAGACCGTCCTGCCCAACAGCGAGGTCCGCAACGGCGCCACCTTCGGCGTGCTGGCGCTGACCCTCCACGCCGACGGCTACGACTGGCGCTTCATCCCCGAGGAGGGCAAGACGTTCACCGACTCGGGAACGGCGGCCTGCCACGGTGCGCCCGCGCCGCGGCCGGCGGACCCCGGTCCCATCCGGCGGGTCGGATCGTCGAGCAACGCCTCGGCCAGGGAACAGCGGCTCACCCTGGCCCGGCCGGCGGGCACAGCTCCCGGCGACGTGATGGTGGCCTCGGTCGTCGGCAGCCCCGACGGCGGCGGCTTCATCGCTCCCGAGGGATGGTCGGTCGTCCGCAACGACGCGATCCGGGGGAAGCTGCGCCAGACCGTCTACCTGAAGGTCGCCGGTCCGGCGGAGCCCGACCTCTACATCTGGAGCCTGAAGTGGCGCGGCCGGGTGGCGGGCGGCCTCACCACCTATTCCGGGGTCGATCCCGCCGCGCCCGTCGTCGCCGTGGCCGGCTCGGTCTGGCGCCGGGCAGGCGGCTTCGTCACCGCGCCGTCGATCAGGACCGGCGTGCGCAACGCCGTGCTCGTCCACTTCGCGGCGGTCAACGCCGAAGGAACCGTCGCCCCGCCGGAGGGGATGACCCAGCGCTGGCTGGCCGCCTCCCCCGGCGGCGACGCCCGCGACGCCCTCGCCGCGTCGTTCGACGCCACGCTGTCGAAGACGGGCGCCACCGGCCCCCGGGCCGCTCGGGCCACCGAACGAGGGGCGCGCATCGGCGTCGTCCTGGCTCTCCGGCCGGCGCCGTGAGGTCGAAGAGACGGCGTTCCACCGTGGTCGCCGCCGCGGTCCTGGCGTGGCTCGCGTCCATGTCGCCGACCACCGCCGTGGCGCCCCTCCCGGTTGACACCGACCCGCCCGAGACCTCGATCGACGCCGGGCCGCCGGCCAGGGTCACCACCTCGGTGGCCCGCTTCGTCTTCTCCGCCGACGAACCGGCCCGCTTCACCTGCGCCCTCGACGGCGCCGCCCCGGTCGGCTGCTCGTCGCCGGCCACGTTCCCCGGCCTGGCCGCCGGGCCGCACACCCTGACCGTGCGGTCCCTCGACACCGCCGGCAACGCCGATCCCTCGCCGGAGATCCGGAAGTGGACCGTGGGCGTCTCGCCGACGCCCGAGGCCGTCCTCGTCGGAGCCGGCGACATCGCCGACTGCACCTCCAACGGCGACGAAGCCACCGCCGCCCTGGTCGAGCACATCCCGGGCACCGTGTTCACCGCCGGCGACAACGCCTATGTCAACGGGACGGCCCGGGATTTCGCCCGGTGCTACGACCCGACCTGGGGCCGGTTCAAGGGCCGCACGATGCCGGCGCCGGGCAACCACGAGTACCAGCAGGACTTCACCGCCGCCGGGTACTACGGCTACTTCGGGGCGGCCGCCGGCGATCCGCAGAAGGGTTACTACGACTACACGTTGGGCTCCTGGCACGTCATCGTGCTCAACACCGCCTGCGAACGTATCGGCGGGTGCGGCGCCGGTTCACCCCAGGAGCAGTGGCTGCGCCAGGCGCTGGCCCGGAGCGAGGCCCGCTGCACCGTGGCCATCGCCCATCACGCCCGCTTCAGTTCCGCCCGGGCGCACGGATCGACGCCGGCCATCCAGCCCCTGTGGAAGGCGCTCTACGACCACGGCGCCGAGCTCGTCCTCTCCGGCCACGACCACGTCTACGAACGGTTCGGGAAGCAGCGGCCGGGCGGGGCACCCGACCCCACCTTCGGACTCCGGCAGATCGTCGTCGGGACGGGCGGGCGTGACCACCGCTCGTTCGGCTCCCCCCTCCCCCACAGCGAGGTCCGCAACGGCGACACCTTCGGCGTCCTCAAACTGACCCTCCGGGCCGACAGCTACGACTGGGAGTTCGTGCCGGAGGCCGGCAAGTCGTTCACCGACCGGGGGACCGGCGCCTGCCACGGCGCGCCGCCGCCCCCGCCGCCCCCGCCGCCCCCGCTGTCTCCGCCGGCTCCGCCGGTCACCGTCCCGGGGGTTCCTGGGCCCTACCCGCCGGCGACCGTGATCCCGGCTCCCTCCACCACGACCCCGACCTCGTAGGCGGCGTGGCCGGCGGCGGCCAGCGCCGCCAGCGCCCCGGCCACCTCTCCGTCCGGCACCACCGCCAGCATCCCGAGGCCGAGGTTGAACACCCGGACCATCTCGTCGTCGGCCACGCCGCCGGCCTCAGCCACCAAGGAGAAGATGCGGGGCTCGGGCCAGGAGCCCCGGCGGATCTCGGCGCCCAGCCCGTCGGGCAGCACCCGGGCCAGGTTCCCGGGGATCCCGCCGCCGGTGACGTGGGCGAAGGCGTGGACCTCGACGTCGCCGACCAGGCGCCGCATGGCCGGCGAGTAGATCACGCTCGGCCGGAGGAGCTCCTCGCCGAGCGTCACGTCGGCGCCCGGCCAGGCCGGGTCGTCGAGCCGCCGGTCGCCCGGCTCGACGAGCACCTTGCGGGCCAGCGTGTAGCCGTTGGAGCGCAGCCCGGGGCTGGCGATGCCCACCACCCGGTCGCCGGCCCGGACCCCGGCCGGCAGCCGGCGGTCGGCCTCGACCACTCCGACGGCGAACCCGACGAGGTCGAAGTGGCCGGGCTCCATGAGGCCGGCGTGCTCCGAGATCTCCCCGCCGACGAGGGCGCAGCCGGCCTGCCGGCAGCCGTCGGCCACGCCGGAGACGAGCGCCTCGATCATCGCCGGGTCGTTGCGGCCGACCGAGATGTAGTCGAGGAAGAACAGCGGTTCGGCGCCGCACACCGCCAGGTCGTCGGCCGACATGGCGACGCAGTCGAGCCCGATCGTGTCGTAGCGGCCCACGAGCCGGGCGATCTCCGACTTCGTGCCCACTCCGTCGGTCGTCGAGACGAGGAGGGGCTTGGCGTAGCGGCCGGGATCGAAGGCGAAGAACCCGCCGAAGCCGCCGATGCCACCCACGACCTCCGGGCGGGCGGTCGACGCCACCAGCGAGCGGATCCGGTCGACCGCTTCCTCGGCCGCCTCGAGGTCGACGCCCGCCGAGCGGTAGTCAGTCACCCCACGCCCCGGGAACCGGCTCAGGCCGGAGTGGTCTCGGTGATGTCGGGGGCGCCGTCCTGCGAGTTCGGCTCACCGGCCAGCTCCTCGACGATCGGCACGGGGTAGCGGCCGGTCAGGCAGGCGTCGCAGAACGCCGAGGGCGACGCGCCGGTGGCGGCCACCAGCCGGGGCAGCTCCAGGTAGGCCAGCGAGTCGGCGCCCAGGTAGTGGCGGATCTCACCGACCGACATGTCGGCGGCCAGCAGCTCGGAGCGCCGGCCGGTGTCCATCCCGTAGAAGCACGGCCAGCGGTAGGGCGGCGAGGAGATCCGGAGGTGGACCTCGGTCGCTCCCGCCTCCCGCAGCATCTGGATGATCTGGCGGGTCGTCGTCCCCCGCACGATCGAGTCGTCGACGACCACCAGCCGCTTGCCGGTGATGTTCTCCACCAGCGGGTTGAGCTTGAGCCGCACGCCGAGGCCCCGCAGCTGCTGGGTGGGGGCGATGAACGTCCGCCCGACGTAGCGGTTCTTGACCAGCCCGTCCCCGTAGGGCACGCCCGACTCCCGGGCGAAGCCCTGGGCGGCCGGCACACCGGACTCCGGCACGGGCATCACCATGTCGGCCTTGGCCGGGGCCTGGCGGGCCAGCTCCTCGCCCATCCGCTGCCGGGCGGCGTGGACGTTCTGGCCGTAGAGCTCGGAGTCGGGCCGGGCGAAGTACACGAACTCGAAGAGGCAGAGCTTCGGGTCGGGCTCGGCGTAGCGCTTGGAGCGGACGCCGCTGGCGTCGATCACGATCATCTCCGCCGGCTCGATCTCCCGGACGGGCACCGCGCCGACGATGTCGAGCCCGGCGGTCTCGCTGGCCAGGACCCAGCCGCCCTCCAGCCGGCCCAGGACCAGGGGCCGGAAGCCGTTGGGATCGCGCACGCCGATGAGGCGGGCGTCGTCCATCAGCACCAGCGAGAACGCCCCCCGCAGCCGGGGCAGGACCCGCTCCAGCGGCCCTTCCAGGTCGCGCCCGTCGGAGCGGGGTTCGTCGGAGTACTCGCGGGCCAGCAGCTCGCCGACCACGTCGGAGTCGGATCCGATGCCGGCGATGTCGAGCCCGACTTCCTCGGCCAGCTCGATGGTGTTCGTCAGGTTGCCGTTGTGGCCGAGGGCGAATCCGGCATCACCGGTCGACCGGTAGACGGGCTGGGCGTTGCGCCAGGTGCTCTTGCCGGTGGTGGAGTAGCGCACCTGACCGATGGCCAGGTGGCCCTCCAGCGGGGCGAGCCGGCGCTCGTCGAACACCTGCGTGACGAGGCCCATGTCCTTCACCACGGTGATCGTCTGGCCGTCGCTCACGGCGATGCCGGCCGACTCCTGGCCGCGGTGCTGGAGGGCGAAAAGTCCGAAATAGGTGAGCTTGGCGACCGGCTGGCCCGGCGCATAGACGCCGAACACCCCGCAGGCTTCGCCGATCCGGTCTTCCACTGCCTCGAATCTAGCGGTTCAACCGCAGCCGTCTACTTAATGAGGCTGGTGCGGTGGATCGGCGGCGGCGAGCTCGCTGTACTTCGCCTTGAATCCGTCGTGGAGCAGCCTCGGCACCTCCCGGCGGCTCCCGAACAGGCCGATCACGGCCAGCACCAGATAGATCACGCCGAACAGAATCAGCTCCGTGTCGTGGTGCTCTTCCGGCACCACGGCTCCGGCGATGAACTGGGCCCAGAACAGCCCGAACAGATAGCCCGCTTCCCGCAACGACATCGACAGGTTGAGCAGCGTCACCACGGCGAACAGCGACTGAGCGGCGGTGAGAAACACCTCTTCCCGCTGCCGGGCGATGATCGGGAGGCCGTCGACGGAGCTCGAGGCGATGGCGAAGGCGATCGGCAGGGTACCGACCAGCAGCGTCCACTGGTTGACCTTGGATGACACCAGTGTCCCCAGCCCGGCGTTCGTGTTCAGGCGGTAGGCGTAGAGGCCGGCGACGAGGAGCTCCGGCGCCTCCGAGGCCAGTGGCGCCAGCCACTGCACGAGGAAGAACTCGCTGATCCCGACGGAGTCTCCGGTCTCGACCAGGGCGTGCGCGAACTCTTCGGCGCACAGCAGGATGATCACGGCGGCGAAGAGGAACAGCCCGACCACCGACGCCCGCCGCTGCCCCTTGTTCAGCTGGCCCAGCGCCTCGGCCGGGCCCACCAGATGCGGCTCCTCCGCCGGCGCTTTGGAGATCCGGACCATGTACAGCACGAAGATGCTGACCAGCACGGCCGAGTCGATCAGCGTGATGGAGTCCTTGAGCGGCAGCGTCAGCGAGTACACGGTGGCGACCGAGAGGAACGACAGCTCCACGGCGTGGGTCCGCTCGAGCTCGACGCCCTCCATCCGCTGGCCCCGCTTCTTCAGCCGCCGCCAGGCGATGAACACCACCATCGTCCAGCCGAGGCCGATGAGCAGCCGGTTGGCCCCGGTCATGTTGGCCAGGGCCAGGGCGCAGTCCGACTCCCGCCCGGCGGCGGCCTCGGCCGCCGACTGGCAGGCGATGCCGAACTCCTTGTAGGCCTCCCCGCCGTTGAGGGCGAAGACGAGGTCGACGGCGTACTCCGGGAGGACGGCGATGAAGGCCAGGACGGCGATGGCCAGCCCGGCCGAGATGTCGAGCTGGGCGACCTCCGCCGCCCATGAGAGCAGGAAGGCCGCCCCCACGATGGCCAGCCCGAAGATCAGCGCCAGGAGCGGGTAGGGCCAGTCGACATGGGCCCGGGAGATGATGGCACCCGGGAGCGTCACGGCGATCGCCATCGCCATGTACTGGTACTGATGACGACGACGGGCAGCGGTCGGAGGGGCCTCGGCCATGGGGTGGCATCTTAGGGTCGCCTCCCGATGGGCACTGGCAGCGAGGCCGTCCGGGAGCCCTAGAGTCCTCGTCATGGACAGGATCGATGGAATCGAAGCGGTCGCCTTCGACCTGTACGGCACCCTGCTCGAGGTCGCCTCCGTCGGACGGGCCGCCGCCGAGGTCACCGAGGACCCGGCGGTACTCGTCGACCTGTGGCGCACCAAGCAACTGGAGTACACCTGGCTGCGGTCGCTGATGGGCCGCTACCGGGACTTCTGGTCCGTGACCGCCGACGCTCTCGACTACTCGCTGGAGCGGCTTCGGATCACGGTCGACGACGACACCCGGGCCCGGCTGCTCGGCGCCTGGCTCGATGTCCGGGTGTATCCGGAGGTGCCCGGGGCGCTGGAGGCCCTCGCTCCCCGCCGCCTGGCCGTGCTGTCCAACGGAAATCCCGACATGCTCGAAGCCGGCCTGGCCGCCGCCGGGTTGCGCGACCGCTTCGCCCACGTCCTGTCGGTCGACGAGGTGAGCGTGTTCAAACCGCACCCTTCGGTCTACGAACTGGCGCTCAAAGCCTTCAACCTGCCCGCCGAGCGGATCCTGTTCGTCTCGTCGAACCCCTGGGACGCCAGCGGTGCCCGCACCTTCGGCCTTCCCGTCGCCTGGGTGAACCGGGCGGGCGGGCCGTTCGAGCGACTCGGCGTGACCCCCGACCTGGTGGTGACCGACCTCGCCGGGCTGGCGGAGGCCGTCGCCTGACCGACCAGGGCCGACCGCCCCGGCTCCCACCCCTCCTCGGGGCGCTGGTGATCACCGCCGCCTTCGCCGGGCTGGCGGTGGCGCTGCTGCGGGTCGCCGACGGCCGCGACGCCGACCGGGCGGCCCAGGCCGGAGAGTCGACCACGCAGCCGAGCGCCGGGTTCGACCGCCAGCCGACGGGCGGACCGGGCGCCACAGGGTCGCCGACCACGGTGGGGTCGCCGACCACCGCCCCGGCCACCGGCCCGGATGACGAGGGCCCGGCCGTGGTCCTGAGAGGTGACGGCATTGGCGCCTTCCGCTTCGGGGCCGAACCCGATCAGGTCATCGTCGGCCTCACGCTGCGCTGGGGGCCGCCCGACATCGACTCCGGCTGGATCCCCGCCGGATCGGCGACCCATGGGACGTTCGGCTCCTGCCCGGGGACCTCGTACCGGGAGGTGAAGTGGCGTAGCTTCGCCGTCCTGTTCTCGGACGGCGCCACGCCCTGGGGACCGGCCGGCACGCGGCACTTCTTTACCTGGCAGTACCACGTCGACGACCTGACCCGTCCCGCGCCCGACCCGGGTGGCAACCGGCCACCACTCAAGACCGCCGAAGGTGTGTCGGTGGGAGTCACGGTCAAGAAGTTGCACGCCGCCTACGGCGACCGCCTCGAGCTCTTCGACGAGGCGCCGGCCGGCCCGCAGTTCGGCGTGCAGACGGCGGCGGGCGGCCTCTTCGGGTCGGTGACCAGCCTCGACCCTTCGGGGATCGTCGAGTCCATCGTCGGCGGCGGCGGCTGCGGCGGGGAATGATGGGAGTCATGGATCCCGCCGCCGCCCTCGACCGCATCGCCTACCTCCTGGAGAAGACCCGGCAGCCGACCTACCGGGTGCGGGCCTACCGGACCGCCGCCCGCGTGTTGCGCGACCTTCCCGAGGGCGAGGCCGAAGCCCGGGCGGCGGCCGGCACGCTGCGGGAGCTGCCGGGCATCGGGGAGAAGACCGAGAAGGTCATCGCCGAGGCCCTGGCGGGCGAGATCCCGGCCTACCTGCGCCAGCTGGAGGAGGAGCACCAGAAGGACGTGGAGGGCGGCGACGGCCAGCCGGCCCTGTCCGGCCCGGCCGCCGAGCTGCGGGCGGCGCTCCGGGGCGACTGCCACACCCACTCCGACTGGTCGGACGGCGGCTCACCCATCGACGAGATGGCCCGGGCGGCCCGCGACCTCGGCCACGAGTACCTCGTCCTCACCGACCACTCGGGCAGCCTCAAGGTGGCCAAGGGCCTGTCGGCCGAGCGGCTGCGGAGGCAGCTCGACGTGGTGGCCGCCCTCAACGAGGAGCTGGCGCCGTTCCGGATCCTGACCGGGATCGAGGTCGACATCCTGGAGGACGGGTCGCTCGACCAGGAGGAGGAGCTGCTGGCCCGGCTCGACGTGGTGGTGGCCAGCGTCCACTCCAAGCTGCGGATGGACCGGGAGTCGATGACCCAGCGGATGGCCGTGGCGGTCACGAACCCCCGTGTCGACGTCCTCGGCCACTGCACCGGCCGCCTGATCGTGGGCCGGGGGCGACCGGAGTCGGAGTTCGACGCCGAGCTGATCTTCAACGCCTGCCGGGAGTACGGCACGGCGGTGGAGATCAATTCCCGTCCCGAACGCCTCGACCCGCCCAAGCGTCTGCTGAGCCTGGCCGTGGAACTGGGCTGCCTGCTGTCGATCGACACCGACGCCCACGCCCCCGGTCAGCTGGAATGGCAGGTCTACGGCTGCGAGCGGGCCGCCGCCTGCGGGGTCGAGCCGGACCGCGTCGTCAACACCCGCTCCGCCGACGACCTCCTGGCCTGGACGGCGCACAAGGGGACCTGAGAGCCGGGCGGAGCCCCGGTTCTACCAGCACATTCGCTCGTATCATGGGCCCAGATGCGATCGATCGTGTTCGTCGCCGCGCTGGTGCTCACGGTGCTCGTCCCGGCCGTGGCGCTCTACCGCGTGCTGCGGGTGCGGCGGGCGTTCTCGACGGCCGCCGAACAGGCCACCTACAACGTGCTGCACAAGGCCAACGAGGCCGCGCCGCCGTTCCGGGCCGGGCTGACCACGGCGGCGGCGGCCAAATCGATCCGCGACCTGCACCAGCTCCTCGGCTGCCCGGCGGTCGCCCTCACCAACGAGACCGAGCTCCTGGCCTGGGACGGCGTGGCCGACCACCACAGCTCCCAGGTGGCGGGCCTGGCGGCCGACGTCGTCGCCAGCGGCCGCGCCAAGGTCATCACGCCCGCCGACCTCCCCTGCCGGGACCTGTACTGCGTGATCCGCTCGGCCGTGATCGTGCCGATCGTCGTCGGCGACGACGTCGTCGGCACCCTCGCCGCCTTCGGGTCCGAGACGCGACCCGGGCTGATCCGGGCCGCCGGCGAGGTGGCCCGCTGGGTGTCGACTCAGGTGGAGCTGGCCGAGCTCGACCTGTCGCGGGCCCGGTTGGCCGAAGCGGAGGTGCGGGCGCTGCGGGCCCAGATCTCGCCCCACTTCATCTTCAACGCCATGACCGCCATCGCCAGCTTCGTGCGCTCCGACCCTGAGCGGGCCCGGGACCTCCTCCTGGAGTTCGCGGACTTCACCCGGTACAGCTTCCGCCGCCATGGCCAGTTCACGACGCTGGCCGAGGAACTGCGATCGATCGACAAGTACCTGGTGTTGGAACGGGCCCGGTTCGGGGACCGGCTCCAGGTCACGCTTCAGGTCGCTCCCGAGGTACTTCCGGTGGCGGTGCCGGTGTTCGTCCTTCAACCGCTGGTCGAGAACGCCGTCCGCCACGGTCTGGAGAAGAAGCCCGGCCAGGGACACATCACGATCGTGGCCGCCGATGCCGGCCCCGAAGCCCGGATCACTGTGGAGGACGACGGCGTGGGGATGGATCCGCAGCTCGTCCGGTCCAGTCTCGCCGGCCGCGACGGCGGCGTCGGAATGGCCAACGTCGACGAGCGGCTCCGCACGGTCTTCGGAGCAGACTTCGGCCTCGTCGTGGAGACGGCCCCCGGCGCCGGCACCAAGGTCAGCCTGCGGATTCCGAAGTACCGCAGCGGGGTGAGGGCCTCGTGACAACGACGGAAACCCCGCTCGAAGTGCTGGTCGTCGACGACGAGGAACCAGCGCTGGAGGACCTCGCCTATCTCCTGCGCCAGCATCCCCGCATCGGCTCGGTCGTCACCGCCTCCGACGCCACCGAGGCGCTGCGGCATCTCCGGGACGGCAGCTTCGCGGCGGTGTTCCTCGACATCCGGATGCCGGGCCTCGACGGGCTGGAACTGGCCCGGGTTCTTTCCCGTTTCGCCCACCCGCCCGAGATCATCTTCGTGACGGCCTTCGAGCAGCACGCCGTCGAGGCGTTCGAGCTGCAGGCCGTCGACTACCTCCTCAAGCCGGTGCGGCCCGAGCGCCTCTCCGACGCCATCCGGCGCCTCGGCGCGCCGGCCCGGGCGCCCGGCGGAAGCGACGGCGACGAGCCGGAGAGCGACCTCGACCGCATCGCCGTCGAGACCGGCGGCCGCACCCGGCTGATCGAGCGCGATTCGATCCGGTTCGTGGAAGCCAGCGGCGACTACGTCCGGCTCCACACCGCCGACGGCGCCTTCCTCGTCCGCATGCCGATCTCGGCGCTGGAGGAGGCCTGGCGCGACGCCGGCTTCGTACGGGCCCACCGCCGCTACCTCATCGCTCTCCGCCACGTGAGTGAACTGCGGTCCCGGCCCGGCGGCGGGTACGACCTCGTCGTGGGCGGTCAGGAGCTGCCGGTCAGCCGGCGCCACGCCCGGGAACTGCGGGACCGCCTGTCACGCAGCCCCGGCCGACCCCGGAGGCCCGGAACATGAGTGAAATCGACCCGTCCCTGGCCGCCCGGCGCGTCGCCGTCCGCAACCCGCGGGGCCGGGCCAGGCGGCCGGCGCCGGGTGAACGGGCACTGACGGAGCTGGCCGAGCAGACCGAGGTCGGCGAGGTGCTGCTCCGCTCCCTCA
The DNA here is from genome assembly GCA_040756995.1 of Actinomycetota bacterium. GTDB lineage: Bacteria > Actinomycetota > Acidimicrobiia > IMCC26256 > BP-133 > BP-133. Next base: position 56,961 of record JBFLYK010000008.1, read on the forward strand.
CCCGGGCGCAGCTCATGCTGGCGGTACGGATCTTCGCCGTGTTCGGTTTCTTCCTCCTCGGCCTGCCGGCGTTGTTCGCCACCCATCCCGGCTTGGCCGACTTCCGCATCCTCGGCCTGCCGCTGCCGTGGCTGGTCCTGGGCGGGGCGGTGTACCCGCTGCTGGTGCTCCTCGGCTGGCTCTACGTGCGCCAGGCGGAGCACAACGAACGCGACTTCGTCGAGTTCATCGAGCGGTCATAGTGTCGAGGCACTGATGGAGTCCCCGGTCGTACTGGCCGCGGTGGTGGCTTCGACCATCGCCACGATCCTCATCGGGGTCTACGGGATGCGGGTGGCCCGGACGACCTCCGATTTCTTCGTCGCCTCCCGCACGGTGCGGCCGATGTGGAACGCCTCGGCGATCTCCGGCGAGTACCTGTCGGCGGCGTCGTTCCTCGGTGTGGCCGGGCTCGTGATGAAGTACGGCGTCGACATGCTGTGGTATCCGGTGGGCTTCGCCGCCGGTTACCTCATCCTCCTGCTCCTGGTGGCCGCCCCCCTGCGCCGCTTCGGCGCCTACACCATTCCCGACTTCGCCGAAGGCCGCCTCGATTCGCTGGTGGTGCGGCGGCTGGCCACCGCCTTCGTGCTGCTCATCGGCTGGTTCTACCTCCTCCCGCAGCTCAAGGGGGCGGGCGTGACCCTCCGGGCGATCCTCGGCACCCCGTACTGGGTGGGCGTGATCGGCGTCGGCGCGCTGATCACCGCCAACGTGTTCTTCGGCGGGATGAAGGGCATCACGTTCGTGCAGGCCTTCCAGTACTGGCTGAAGGTCACCGCCATCTCGCTGCCGGCCATCGTCCTCCTGCTGCACTACCAGGCTGAAGACCCTCCCCGCCTCACCGGGCCCGCCCCGCCGCGGTTCCAGACCGAGACCGTTGTCGACGTGCGCGTCGACGCCCGGTTCGAGGTCGAGCAGGAGACGCCCGTCCGACTGCGGGGTGAGCTGGACGGCGCCCGCTACGGCCCCGACGAGCCGGTTCCGCTGACCCTGTCGGTCGGCCGGCACTCCGTTCGCGCCGGGACGGAGATCACATTCCCGGCGGGCGCGGCCGCCCCCCACGCCCTCGGCCAGCCCCACGGCGACGGCCGCACCTGGAGCCGCCCGTTCGGCCCGGTCAGCAACGAGCGGAGCCATCCCCTGTTCCACACGTATTCGCTGATGCTGGCCACGTTTCTCGGGACGATGGGGCTACCCCACATTCTCGTCCGCTTCTACACGAACCCCGACGGGCGGGCCGCCCGCCAGACAACGCTGATCGTCCTCGTACTCCTCGGCGCCTTCTACGTCTTCCCCGCCATCTATGGCGCCCTGGGCCGCCTCTACGCTCCTGACCTCTACCTCACCAAGGGGACGGACACCGTGGTGCTCGCCCTCCCCGGCCGGGTCTTTCCTGGGCTCGGGGGGGAGTTGCTGTCGGGGCTGGTGGCCGCCGGCGCCTTCGCCGCCTTCCTCTCGACGGCGTCGGGGTTGCTGATCTCGGTGGCCGGCGCCCTCGCCCAGGACGTGTTCAAAGGCCAGGTGACAGACTTCCGCCGAGGGGCGGCGGTGGCCGGCACCGTGGCGATCGCCTTCGGCCTACTGGTGGAGCGCTTCGACATCAACCTGCTCGTCGGCTGGGCCTTCGCCATCGCCGCCTCGACGTTCTGCCCGCTCCTGGTGCTCGGCATCTGGTGGCGAGGCCTCACCGCCGCCGGCGCGGGCGCCGGAATCGCGGTGGGGGGCGGCCTGGCCTCAACCGCCATCCTGATCACGATGCTGGTCCGCCCCGGGCCGGGCTGGACCGAGGCGCTGCTCGGCCAGCCCGCTGCATGGTCGGTACCGGCCGCCTTCCTCACCATGGTGGTCGTCTCCCACCTCACCGCCCGGCGGCTCCCGGCCGAGGTGGTGGCCAAGATGGTCACCATGCACACACCCGAGGCGCTAGGGCTCGGCCGGAACTATCGCGACTAGCGTTTCCTGCCATGGGTCTGTGGCAGCGATTCTCCGCACTCGTCAAGGCCAAGGCCAACAAGGCCCTCGACAACATCGAGGATCCCCGGGAGACGCTGGACTACTCGTACCAGCGCCAGACGGAGCTGCTCCAGAAGGTCAAGCGCGGCCTGCTCGACGTCGCAACCTCCCGCAAGCGCCTGGAGATGCAGGGCGAGCAGCTGCAGGCCAAAGCGGCCAAACTCCACCAGCAGGCCAAGCGGGCCATGGAGCTCGGCCAGGAGGATCTCGCCCGGGAAGCCCTCACCCGCCGGGCGGCGATCGAGCCGGAGCTGGAGGCCTTGAAGGCCCAGCACGCCAGCCTGTCGAGGGAGGAGGTGAAGCTGACCGAGGCGTCCAAGCGGCTCTCGGCCCAGCTCGACGCCCTCCGCACCCGCAAGGAGACCATCAAGGCCCAGTACACCGCGGCCGAAGCGCAGACGAAGATCGGCGAAGCGCTCTCGGGCCTGTCGGAGGACCTGGGCGACATCGGCCTGACCGTGCAGCGGGCGGAGGACAAGACGATGGCCATGCAGTCCCGGGCCGGGGCCATCGACGAACTGCTGGCGTCGGGAGCCCTCGACGACGCGTCGACACCCGGCGACCGGATCGAAGCGGAGCTGGGCCGGGCGGTGGCCGAGTCGCAGGTCGACGCCGAACTGGCCCGCCTCAAGGCCGAGCTGCCGTCCGCCCAGCCCGAGGCTCCCGCCGTCGGGCGCAGCGAGGAGCCGCCGAGCCGGTCCTCCTGACCGTTCATCGCATCGTCGGGGGCCCCGTGTGATCGGGGCCCTGGACAGGGAATAGCCTCCTGGTCAGGAGTTCTTGCCGCGTCCGAGGCCAAGGGGGAGCACGTGACCGACAACCCGACCATCGATGCGCTGTTCAGCGAGGACCGCAGTTTCCCGCCCCCGCCGGAGTTCGCAGCCCAGGCCAACTGTGATGCGTCGATCTACGAGGCGGCGGAGGACACCGACGCCTTCTGGTCGAAACAGGCCGAGCGGGTCCACTGGCGCAAGAAGTGGAATCAGGTCCTCGACTGGTCGGAGGCGCCGTTCGCCAAGTGGTTCGTGGGCGGCACGCTCAACATCACCGAGAGCTGCCTCGACCAGCACCTGGCCGAGCGGGGCGACAAGGTCGCCTACCACTGGGAAGGCGACGGCGGCGAGACCCGCACCCTGACCTACGCCGACCTGCACCAGGAGGTGTGCCGGGCGGCCAACGCCCTGGCCGCCCTCGGCGTCAAGAAGGGCGACCGGGTGGCCATCTACATGGGCATGGTGCCGGAGCTGCCGGTGGCCATGCTGGCCTGCGCCCGGCTCGGCGCCGCCCACTCCGTGGTGTTCGGCGGCTTCTCGTCCGACTCGCTGCGGGACCGCATCAACGACGCCGAGGCCAAGCTCCTGATCACCTGCGACGGGTCGTACCGGGCCGGCAGCGTGGTGCCCCTCAAGGAGATGGCCGACGTCTCGCTGGCCGAGACGCCCTCGATCGAGAAGGTCCTCGTCGTCCGGCGGACGGGTTCCGACGTGCCGTGGACCGAGGGCCGCGACATCTGGTGGCACGACATCGTCCCGGGCCAGTCCTCGCAGCACGAGGCCGTCGAGGTCGACGCCGAGCACATGCTTTACATCCTCTACACGTCGGGGACGACGGCGAAGCCCAAGGGCATCGTGCACACCACCGGCGGCTACGCCGTCGGCACGGCCTTCACCCACTACTACGTGTTCGACATCAAGCCCGACGACGTCTACTGGTGCACGGCCGACATCGGCTGGGTCACCGGGCACAGCTACATCGTCTACGGCCCGCTGATCAACGGGACCACGTCGGTGATGTTCGAGGGCGTCCCCCAGTACCCCGACAAGGACCGGTTCTGGGACATCGTCGAGAAGTACAAGGTCACGATCCTCTACACCGCCCCCACCGCCATCCGGACGTTCGTGAAGTGGGGCGAGGAGTACCCGGGCAAGCACGACCTGTCCAGCCTCCGGCTGCTGGGCACGGTGGGTGAGCCGATCAACCCCGAAGCCTGGATGTGGTACCACCGGGTGATCGGCGGCGAGCGCTGCCCGATCGTGGACACCTGGTGGCAGACGGAGACCGGCATGATCCTCATCTCGCCGCTGCCGGGCATTACGGCCACCAAGCCCAGCTCCGCCACCCTTCCGCTGCCCGGCATCGGCGTCGACATCTTCGACGACGCCGGCAACAGCGTGCCGTTCGGCGGGGGCGGCTACCTCACGCTGACCAAGCCCTGGCCGGCGATGCTCCGCACGCTCTACAAAGACCCCGAACGCTTCAAGGATGTCTACTGGAGCCGGTTCTCCAAGCCGGAGGAGAACAAGTGGGTGTACTTCGCCGGTGACGGCGCCAAGCGCGACGAGGAGGGCTACCTCTGGCTCCTCGGCCGGGTCGACGACGTCATGAACGTGTCAGGCCACCGGATCTCGACGCTCGAGGTGGAATCGGCCCTGGTGGACCACCCGGCGGTGGCCGAAGCGGCGGTCGTCGGCCGGGCCGACGAGCGCACCGGCCAGGCCATCGCCGCCTTCATCACCTTGAAGGGCACGGCCGTCGGTGACGAGAACCTGATCAAGGAGATCCGCGACCATGTCGCCAACAAGATCGGGAAGATCGCCCGGCCGGCGTCGATCGTGTTCACGCCGGAGCTGCCGAAGACCCGGTCGGGCAAGATCATGCGCCGCCTGCTGCGCGACATCTCCGAGAAGCGCCAGCTGGGCGACGTGACGACGCTGGCCAATGAAGGCGTGGTCAGCGAGCTCGCCGGACTGGCGGCCGAGGCCAAGGCCGCCGAGGACGACTGACCGCTCGCCGGATGCCATGGGCGACGAACGGTCGGTCATGACCGTTCGTCGCCCGTTGATCGCATCTGGGCCGCGGCCCGTCGCTTGGGGATTGCCCGCTCGGTCGGGCGCTCCTTACGGTTTTTCTCACGCTGCTTCACAGGGCGGAAAAGGGGGAATGCATGGCGCAGTCGGTCGAGAACCAGGAATGGGGCGCCGACAGATCCAAGGCTTACTGGAAACGGAGCGTTCGGCTCCAGATCGTGCTGCTGGCGATCTGGTTCGTCGTCCCGTACGTGTTCGGCATCCTGCTGGCTGAGCCGCTCCACGACGTGAACTTCTTCAGCTTTCCGCTGAGCTTCTGGATCGCCCAGAACGGCGCGATCTTCCTCTTCGTGGCGCTGATCTTCATCTACGCCAACCGGATGGACCACCTCGACCACGAGTACGACGTCCACGAGGAAGACCTCAGCGCCGCAGTGCGGGACCGCCTGGCCAAGAAGGCCGCCAAGAGGACCGGAGGTGCACAGTGATGGGCTTCGACGGCGTCCTGGCCGTGACCGCCATCAAGGGCTGGACGCTCTTCTTCGTCATCACCACCTTCTCGTTCTACGTCTACATCGCCTGGCGGAGCCGGGTGACGACGACGGCCGGCCTGTACGTCGCCGACCAGGGCATCCCGGCGGTGGCCAACGGGATGGCCATTGGCGCCGACTGGATGTCGGCCGCCTCGTTCATCTCGATGGCCGGGCTCATCTCCTTCCTCGGCTTCGACGGAGCGATCTACCTCCTCGGCTGGACCGGCGGGTACGTGCTCCTGGCGCTGATGTTCGCCCCCTACCTGAGGAAGTACGGCAAGTACACGATCCCCGACCTCATGGGTGACCGGTACTCCGACACGGCCCGGCTCGTGGCCGTCTTCGCCGCCATGTTCGTCTCGTTCACCTACGTGGCGGGGCAGATGCGCGGTGTCGGCATCGTCTTCTCCCGCTACATCGGCATCAGCATCACCGCCGGCGTGGTCATCGGCATGGCGGTGGTGCTGTTCTACGCCACGGTCGGCGGGATGAAGGGCATCACCTGGACCCAGGTGGCCCAGTACTCGGTCCTCATCGTCGCTTACCTCATCCCCGCCGTGGCCATCGCCGGCAAGCTGGCCGACATCCCGATCCCCCACGTCTCGTTCGGGACGGTGGCCAAGGAGCTGAACGCCCTCCAGACGGACTTCGGCTTGACGGAGTACACCGCCCCGTTCACGAACCGGCCGATCCAGGACGTCTTCCTCGTCACCCTGGCGCTCATGGTGGGGACGGCCGGCCTGCCCCACATCCTCGTCCGCTTCTACACCGCCAAGTCGGTCCGGGCCGCCCGCTATTCCGCCGGTTGGGCGCTGGTCTGCATCGCCGCCCTCTACACCACCGCCCCGGCCGTGGCGGTGTTCGCCAAGACGAACCTCCTCCAGGACATGGCCAAGAAGGAGTGGGAGACCCGTCCGGAATGGGTGAAGAACTGGGAGAAGACCAAGCTCATCAGCTTCCAGGACGCCAACAACAACGGCGTCGTGGACAGCATCACCTCCAACCGGGCCAAGGCCGTCGCCCAGGGGAAGAACCCCGAACTGGAGGTGAACCCCGACATCATGGTCCTCGCCAACCCGGAGATCGCCGGGCTTCCGGCGCCGATCGTCGGGCTCGTCGCCGCCGGAGGACTGGCGGCCGCGCTCTCGACGGCGTCGGGCCTCCTGCTGGTCATCGGCTCCTCGGTCGGCCATGACCTCTACTACAAACGCCTCCGCCCCAACGCCACCGAGAGACAGCGGGTGATGGCGGGAAGGATCGCGATCGCCGGCGGCGTCCTCGTGGCCGGGTACTTCGGCATCAACCCACCCGGCTTCGTGGCCCAGGTCGTGGCCTTCGCCTTCGGGCTGGCCGCCTCCTCGTTCTTCCCGGCCATCACGCTCGGGATCTTCTGGAAACGGGCCAACTCCGCCGGCATGATCTCGGGCCTCGTCGCCGGCATGGGGTTCTCCGCCTGGTACATGTACATGACGCTCTATGGCGACATGAGCCCGTGGTGGAAGATCTCACCGGAGGGGATCGGTGCGATCGGGATGGTGATCCACTTCGTGGTGGCCATCGTCGTCTCGAAGCTGACCGCTCCACCGCGACAGGAGATCCAGGACCTCATCGAGGAGGTGCGCCACCCGCGGCTCACGGCCCCGACGAACGTCTGACCGTTCCGTTCCAAGGCGAGGGTGGGCCCGGATCACCGTCCGGGCCCACCCTTGCTCCATGATGGGCGCCGACCGGAGGGCGACGCGGGCAGCGGGAGCAGATGGAGCACACCGAGAGGATTCTCTTCGAGCTGTTCGTGATCTTCGCCGCCGCCAAGCTGGTGGGCGAGATCTTCGAACGGCTCCGGCAACCGGCGGTGATCGGGGAGCTCCTGGTCGGCATCGTGTTGGGCAGCCACGCCCTCGGCGTCATCGGCGACACCGAGGTCCACCACACGCTCCAGGAGCTCGGCGCCGTCGTCCTGCTGTTCATGGTCGGCCTCGACACCCGGCTCCACGAGGTCAAGGCCGTCGGCAGCCGGGCCCTGGCCGTGGGGGCGACCGGCATCGTGCTGCCCTTCCTGGCCGGCGCGGGGTTCATCATCGCCACCGGCCGCTCCGGAGACGAGGCGGCCTTCATCGGCGCCGCCATGGTGGCCACATCGGTGGGGATCACGGCCCGGGTCCTGGCCGACCTCGGCATGGTCCAGGAGAAGGAGAGCCGGATCATCCTCGGGGCGGCGGTGGTCGACGACGTGCTCGGCCTCCTGGTTCTGGCGCTGGTGACGGGGCTCGCCGGAGGTGACCTCTCCGCCGCCGGCATCGTCGTCCTGGCCGTCGAGGCGATCGGCTTCGTCGTCGTCATGGCGCTCCTGGGGACCAGGGTCGTGGCCGCCGCCACCTCGACCGTCGAGGCCGCTCGCCTCCACCGTGGCGAGCTGTCCTTCGCCCTGGCGGTCTGCCTTGGCCTGGCCGCCCTCGCCGGGGCCGTCGGCCTCGCCGCCATCATCGGGGCGTTCCTGGCCGGGATGGCCTTCGCCGAGGTCCGGCCCCGCTGGGATCTCGAGAAGCAGGTGGAACCTGTCTATCAGCTGCTCGTGCCGTTCTTCTTCGTGATCACGGGGGCCCGGGTGGACCTCGGCGCCCTGACCGACCCCGAGACGCTCGGCCTCGTGGTCGCCGTCACCGCCCTCGCCGTCGCCGGCAAGCTGATCGGGTGCGGGGGTGCGGCGTGGGGCATGGGCCGGCGCTCGGTCGCCATCATCGGCGTCGGGATGGTCCCCCGGGGCGAGGTCGGCATCATCGTGGCCAGCGTCGGCCTCTCCGAAGGGGTCATCAAGGCCGACCTGTACGGGGTCGTGGTGGCCATGAGTATCCTCACCACCCTGATCGCGCCGCCGTTCCTCAAGGTGCTCTTCTCCGACCGACCCGGGGCCGAACCCCGAGTCCGGGGCGAGCCCCGCACCTCCGGCATCGAAGGAATCGGAGGGTGATGATGGCCTCCCGCAAGGGGCCCGCCCGGACCGAGCGGCCCCGCTGGCCGTACTTCGGGGCGCCGCAGAAGCGGCTGGTCTTCGCCGGCTTCGGCATCTGGATCGGGCTCGCCCTGCCGTGGTTCATCTTCCGGCCCCTCGGAATCTCCCGCTACGCCTCCCCGCTGGCTGCCTCCTGGGTTCTGTGGGCCGGCCTCATGGTCCTGGCCGGCGCCGTTGCCCGCTGGCGTCTGCTGGTCCTCATCTCGGCGCTGGCGGGCGGCGGGACGGCCTTCTTCTTCGGGTTCTGGCAGATGCTGGTGATCCTGCAGCGCTGCGGCTTCGACCTCCAGCTGCGGTGCTTCCCCGGGCCCGGCGTGTTCGTCGTCCAGGCGACCGCCATGGTGGTGCTCTACCAGGCCTACCGGCTGTTCCAGGACATGCGGTCCGTCTGAACCGCTCGCGTCACAGCAGGTCTCCGATGGTCCGGGCACCGAGGTGGTGGGCGAGGACCAGCAACAGCTCGGCCGTGGCCACGGCATCGGCGAAGGCTTCGTGGGCGTCGTGGGGCGGCAACCCGAGCCGCGCCCGAGCGCTGGCCAGCTGGGCGGGGACGGCCGCCTCAACGGGTTCTTCGACGAACCGGTGCCGGTCGTGGCGCCGGACCAGCCGGAGCGTGTCGACGACGGGAGGGTCGGGCCAGGGTCGGCCCGCCTCCCGGTAGGCCCGCCGGAGGAACGGCAGGTCGATCTCGGCGGCGTGCACCACGAGCACCGCGCCATCCAGGCGACGATCGATCTCGAGCACCACATCGGCGAGCGGCGGGGCGGCGGCCAGCTGGTCGGGCAGGAGATGGTGGGCCGAGACTCCTGACATGTCGAGCGGGACCACCGTCCGGACCAGGGTGTGGAACCCCTGACCCACCCGGATCACCCGATCCCGCACCGGGACCATGCCTACCGCCATGATGCGTCCGGTGGCGGGATCGAGCCCGCTGATCTCGAGGTCCAGCACCCAGCAGTCGACGTCCTCCCAGGGACGACGGGCGATCGCCCGTCGCCGCCCGGCGCGTCTCACCTCACCCGACTGGCCTGGTACGTGAACTCCAGGCCGTCGAGGGCGTCCCTGATCGCCACCAGCGCATCCTTGAGGTGATGGCGTTCGAGGGGTGCCAGCCGGGCCAGCTCGACCTCGTTGTCGACGGGCCGGCCGGCGGCCAGCTCGTCCAGTTGGGCCTCGAGCCGAAGGGAGAGCACGAACCGAAAGGCTTCGGAGAGATTCTCGCCTCCTTCGCGGCTGAGGACGCCGGCGTCGACCGCCGCCGCCAGGCGCTCCAGCGTGGCCCGGGCCCGGCTCCCGGCAGCCAGGCCGTAGACCCTGGCCAGAGCCACCACCGGACCCACCGCGCCCCGTTTGAGGTCCACCGCACCGTCCTTGGCCAGGATGCGACCGAAATGACCGACCGGGGGGCGGAACGACCCGGCCGAAGCGGCAAAATGGGCCAGGAAGAGTTCGGCACCCTGCGCCTCGTCGAGCAGCCGCTCGAGCGGCTCGAGGTCGAGCGGCCCGGCCACCTTGCGGAAATCGAAGAAGATGGCGGCGTCGAGCAGCGCCTCGGGGTCGGGCGTCGCCATCCACTCCCGGAAGTGGTCCATGAAGGCGGGGAGCGGAAGGCTCCAGTTGGTGGCCATGTACCCGCCCGGACAGGGCGGGAAGCCCGACGCCACAAGCCCTTCCACGACCCGGCCGGCAAAGTCGCGGAACCAGGTCACGGCCTCGTCGTCGGCGGCGGCCTCGGCCGCGAAGACCAGGGCGTTGTCCTGGTCGGTGAGCATGGTCTGCTCGAGCCGGCCTTCGGAGCCGAGCGCCATCCATGCCCAGGGCGCCGGGGCGGGACCGAGGTCCCGTTCGGCCAGGCGCACCAGGGTCCGGACGAGGGTGTCGTTGAGGGCACTCACGATCCGTCCCACCGAGGGCGCCCCGACGCCGGCGGCCACCAGGTGGCGGACGACGTCAGCCACCTCGGCGGAGTACCCGGCCAGCGCCTCCCGGGACGGCGCCTTCTCCACCGAGCGCAGCACGTAGAGCGGGCTGCGAGCCTGCTGCCGGAGGACATCGGTGTCGGTGACGACGCCCACCACCCGGCCCTTTTCCGCCACGACGACGTGGTGGACGTTGCGTTCCAGCATGAACAGGATCGTCTCCAGCAATGGCGCGCCGGCATCGAGCGTGAGCGCAGGCCGGGAGGCGACGTCACCGACCGCCGTCGACGCCGGCCGCTCCTCGGCCAGGATCCGGTTCCGCAGATCGCGATCCGTGACGATGCCCGGTTCTGGCCCGGCGACCAGCACCGAGCTGACCCCTGCCTCCCGCATGACCTGGGCGGCCTCTGAAACGGCGGTCTCCGGGTCGACCGTGACCGGTGCTCTGGTCACCAGCTCCCGAACGGCAGTGGCCAGACCCGCATCGGGAAGGGCGACCCTGCCGGCGGCGGGGGAGTTGGCCCGGAGTCGCTCGGCCAGGCCCCGGGCCAGAGCTGCGGACACCGAGGGCTGTTCGAGTGCGGGCCGGGCCACGTCGGCGGGGAAGCGGTAGCACAGCACGTCCGTCTCGGCCGTGGCGTCGAAGGCGGGGGGGTCGCCGGTCAGCAGCGAGCGGTATCCGAACAACTCACCCTCTTCGACGGGCAGCACGAGCCCGTCCTCCCGCTCGAGCCGTACCGAACCGGACCGGACCAGGAACAGATGGGTGGCGGGTGGACCGCCCCGCTCCAGGACCCGCGTGCCGGCGGGCAGGAAGACGATCTCGAGAGCGTCGGTGAGCCCGGCCAGCGTCCGGGGGTCGAGCCGCCCGAGGGGAGAGCGGTCGCGCATGAACGCCGTCGGGTCCACGGAACATTCCTACTGCAATCGATGGCCGTCCCCAACGACGACCGCCGGCTTCGGTACCGTCTCGTGGGTGATCGATCTCCACGCCCACTCCACCGCCTCGGACGGGTCGGACTCGCCCTCGGCCCTGGTGGAGCTGGCGAAGCGGCAAGGCCTGACTGCCCTGGCCCTCACCGATCACGACACGGTCGAGGGACTCGCCGAGGCGCGGGCGGCGGCCGCCGAGGTCGGCGTGCAGCTGGTGGAGGGCTGCGAGCTCTCATGTGAAGTGGGACCGGCCACCATGCACCTGCTGGTGTACTTCCTGGCCGACGGGTCGGGCCCCTTGCAGGACCGGCTCGCCGGCCTCCAGGCCGCCCGGGCCGACCGCAACCGCCGGATCGTGGCCGTGCTGCAGAACCACGGCCTCGACGTCACGCTGGAGGAGATCCTCGCCGAGGCCGGCGGGGGGTCGGTGGGCCGGCCGCACGTCGCCGGCGTGCTGGTGCGGAAGGGCTACGTCGAATCCGTCCAGGACGCCTTCGACCTGTGGCTGGCCAAGGGGCGGCCGGCCTACCTCGACCGCGAGCGGCTGCTGCCGGCCGAGGCGATCGGGCTGGCCCACGCCTCGGGGGCGGTGGCGGTGCTGGCCCACCCCACCTCGCTCGGCTACGAGGAAGCGGAGCTGGAGCAGTTCGTCGGCGAACTGGCCGACGCCGGGCTCGACGGTATGGAGTGCGAGTACGGCCGCTACACGCCGGAACTGCGGGCCCGACTGCGGGCGATGGCCGGGCGCCTCGGCCTGGCCGTGACCGGCGGCAGCGACTACCACGGCCGCTACAAGCCGGACCTGCAGCTCGGGACGGCCCTCGGCGACCTCAACGTCGCCGACGACCTCCTCGACGCGCTCGAAGCCCGCCGCCCCCGGAGAGCCGGCTAGCCGACGGGCGTCACACCGCCCAGGGCGGCGGGCAGCGCGTCGCGCCACGCCCGTTCGGCGTCGGACAGGCTCACCTCGAAGGCGCCGCCCCACACGAGCGAATCACCGCCGGCCGCGCCGATCGCCGCCGCCGGCACCCCGGCCGCCGCCGCCCGGCCCAGGATCTCGTCGACCCGACCCTGCTCCACGCTGAGCACGACCCGGTTGGCGGACTCGGCGAAGCAGGCCACCGACGGCACGAGGCTCTCGAGGCCGCCCCGGGCGGCGACGTCGAACCCGCAGCCGCCGGCGATGGCCATCTCGGCCAGCGCCACGGCCAGCCCCCCGTCGGAGCAGTCGTGGACGCCGCCCACCGCCCGTTCCCGGACCAGCGCCGAGGCCAGCTCGTGGAGGGCGGCCCCGGCGGCGAGATCGGCGGCCGGCGGCATCCCGCCCAGGAGACCGTGGCGGCCGGCGGCCCACTCCGAGCCGCCGAGTTCGGCCGCCGTGTCGCCGAGCACGACGATCGACTGCCCGGCCACCAGCGCCGCCGGCGGCGGCCGATCCTCCAGGCGGTCGATCAGGCCGACGACACCGACCACCGGCGTCGGGTGGATGTCGGCGCCGTCCGACTCGTTGTAGAAGCTCACGTTCCCGCCGATGACGGGGAGGCCGAGCGCCCGGCAGGCGTCCGACATCCCGTCGACCACCTCGGCGAACTGCCACATCACCTCGGGGTGCTCGGGATTCCCGAAGTTCAGGCAGTTGACCAGGGCCAGCGCCCGGGCGCCGGTGCAGGCCACGTTCCGGGCCGCCTCCAGCACGGCCAGCGCCCCACCGGTCCGGGGATCGAGGAGGCAGAACCGGGCCTTCCCGTCGGTGGTGAGGGCCAGTGCCTTCTCGGTGCCCCGCAGCCGGAGGACGGCGGCGTCGCTCCCCGGCCCGCGGACGGTGTTGAGGAACAGCTGGTGGTCGTACTGGCGCCACACCCACGACGAGTCGGCGATGTTGGGCAGGGAGAGCATGCCGAGGAGTTCGGGACCGAGGTCGGTGCCGGCCGGGAACCGCTCCGCCAGCACCGGGAGCGGGTCGGCGGCGACGAGGGCGTCCTGGTTGGCCGGCCGGGCCACCGGACGGTCGTAGACCGGCCCGTCCCCCAGGCTCTCGGCCGGGACGTCGGCCAGCAGCTCGTCGCTCCCGCCATCGAAGCCCGGGAGGTCGAGGGGGGTGTCCCCCCGGAGTGAACTGTCGTAGACCCGGAACCGGCCGCTGCCGGTCACGCGGCCGACGACCGAGGCCCGGATCTCCCACTTCTCACAGAGGGCCAGGACCTCGTCGAGGTTCTCCGGGGTGACGATGGCCAGCATCCGCTCCTGGCTCTCGGAGATCATCACCTCCATCGGTTCCATCCCCGGCTCCCGCCGGGGAACCCGGGCGATGTCGACGTCCATGCCCATTCCGGCTTTGGCCGCCGTCTCCGAGGCGGCGCACGACAGCCCGCCGGCGCCGAGGTCCTGCACGCCGACGGCCAGACCGGAGTCGAGCAGGGCCAGACAGGCCTCGATCAGCTTCTTTTCTTCGAACGGATCGCCGACCTGAACCGAGGGCCGCTTGTCGGCCGCTGATTCATCGAATCCGGCCGAGGCCAAGATGCTGGCACCACCGATGCCGTCACGGCCGGTGGACGCGCCGAGCAGCACGGCGAGGTTGCCTTCTCCCTCGGCGCGCGCCAGCACAAGTCGTTCTTTGGGCAATACACCGAGACAGAAAACGTTGACGAGCGGATTGGCGCTGTAGCAGGGATCGAAAACGATCTCGCCGCCGACGGTCGGCACCCCGACGGAATTGCCATAGCTGGAGATCCCGGCGACGACGCCTTCAACCAGATAACGGTTGCGTGCTCGGTCAAGGGGCCCGAAACGGAGCGGATCCATGAGAGCGATAGGGCGGGCACCCATGGAGAAAATGTCACGGATGATCCCGCCGACACCGGTCGCCGCACCCTGATGAGGCTCCACCGCCGAGGGGTGATTGTGGCTCTCGATGCGCAGCGCCACGGCCAGGCCTTCGCCGACGTCGATGACACCGGCGCCCTCGCCGGGGCCGACGAGCACCCACGGCGCCTCAGTGGGAAAACGGCCCAGATATTTACGGGACGACTTGTAGGAACAGTGTTCTGACCACATCACGGAGTACATGGCCAGCTCGACGTCGGACGGATCCCGGCCCAACAGCCGCACGATCGCGTCCAACTCGTCGTCGGTCATTCCCAGCAGGCGGTGTCTCGGCTCGTCCACAGGATGGATCGTAACCGGAGTGCTGAAAGCGGGCGATTTGCTCTTGTCTATTGGTCGATGACGCTACAAGATGTGCTACATATCGAAAAAGAAGCGCTGACCCTTATGGGGCGTTATCTTTTAGCCGGTACTCAAGGAGAGCAGGAATCAGGTGAGTCCCAGAGCATCCTCATCCGAGCCCAAGGCGCCCGCCAAGCGCAAGCGGTCGCCCATGTCCAACGAGCACAAGCAGGCCCTGGCTGAGGGCCGCGAACAGGGCCGGGGCGTGCGGCTTTACCTTGAGGCGCTGGAAAAGAACCGGCCGAAGCGGGGTCGGAAGCGCACGGCGGATTCCATCACGAAGCGGCTTGACACGATCGAACAGCGCCTCGTCGACGCCGATCCCCTGACCCGCCTGCACCTCATTCAGGAGAGGCTCAACCTTCAGAACGAGTTGGAGAGCCTGAAGGCCAAAACCGACCTCACGGAACTCGAAAAAGGTTTCATCAGCGCGGCTAAGAGTTATGGCGAGCGCAAGGGTATTACGCACGCCGCCTGGCGGGCGCTGGGCGTTCCGCCCGACGTGCTCCGTAAGGCCGGTATCAGTCGGGGGACCTGACCCCGACTGTCTATTTTTGACAGTTCGTTACGAGCCGAATTCGTAGCCGAGGTCCGGCGCGCCGAGCACCGGGAAGAACGGGATGCCGCGCTCCTCGAGCGCCGGGCCCAGTTCCCCGCCCCGGTCGAGCAGGCAGGCGGCCCCCACGACCACGCACCCGAACTCCACGATGGCGTCGAGCGCCTGGAGCGTGCTTCCGCCGGTCGTCACGGCGTCGTCGACGACCAGCACCCGGTCCCCTTCCTTGATGGGGCCGGCCATGCGGCCTCCGGCGCCGTGGCCCTTGGCCTCCTTGCGGACGGCGAAGGCCCGCTTCCCGGAGCAGGCGGCCACGGCGAGGGCCACCGGGTCGGCACCGAGCGTCAGACCGCCGACGGCGTCGAAGGCCAAGTCCTCCACCGCTTCCAGCACCGCCCGCCCCACCGTTTCGATGCAGTCGCCGCGGTAGGTCACCTGGCGGGCGTCGAGGTACCACTTCGACTGGCGGCCCGACGCCAGCGTGAAGTCGCCCTCCCGGAGGGAGAACCGCTGGAGGTCGGCCAGGAGTTCGGCGGTGGCCGAGCCCCTCACAGCAGCGACCGCAGCAGGACCGCGCCGTCGGTCGAGCCGAGAATGGCCTCCGACGCCCGTTCGGGATGCGGCATCAGCCCCACGACGTTGCGACCTTCATTGCAGATTCCGGCGATGTCGTCGAGGCTGCCATTGGGATTGTCGACGTAGCGCAGCACGATCTGGTCGTTCTCCCGCAACTCCTTGAGCGTCCCCTCGTCACAGACGAAGTTGCCTTCGAAATGGTTGATCGGGATGCGCAGGATCTGCCCCACCTCGGCCTTCCGGGTGAGGACCGTCGAGGTGGTCTCGACCCGCAACGGGACCGTCTGGCAGCGGAACTTGAGCCCGGCGTTCTTCTGCAGCGCCCCGGCCAGCAGCCCGGCCTCGCAGAGGATCTGGAAGCCGTTGCAGATGCCGACGACCGGCCCCCCGGAGCGGGCGAAGTCGGCCACGGCGTCCATGACGGGCGAGAAGCGGGCGATGGCGCCCGTCCGCAGGTAGTCGCCGTGGGCGAATCCGCCGGCGATGATCACGGCGTCGGACTGGCCGACGGTCGGATCGGCGTGCCACAGCAGCTGCGGCTCGCCGCCCAGCACCTTGACCGCCCAGGCGACGTCCTGCTCGCAGTTCGTGCCCGGGAACTGGACCACGCCGACCTTGGTGGTCACACGGACTCCGCGGTCATGATCTCGATCGTGTAGTCCTCGATCACCGGGTTGGCCAGCAGCCTCCGGCACATCTCCTCCACCTCGGCCCGGGCGGCGGCCTCGTCGGTGGCCTCGACGGCCAGGCGGATGCTCTTGCCGACCCGGACGTGGCTGACGTTGCCGTAGCCCAGGGCGGGCAGGGCCCGTTCGATCACGCCGCCCTGGGGGTCGAGGATGCCGGGCCGGTGCGCGACCTCGATGCGGACCTCGTAGGTGTTCAATCACCCACCCCGTACCAGTCGTCGAAGCTCCGCTCGGTCAGCTGCTCGTAGGCCTCGATGTAACGGGACCGGGTGCCCTCGACCACCTTGTCGGGCAGCGACGGCGGAGGCGGCGTGCCGTCCCAGCCCTGGTCGAGCAGGTACTGGCGGACGAACTGCTTGTCGAAGCTCGGCGGCGACGTCCCCGGCACCCATTCGTCGGCCGGCCAGAACCGGGACGAGTCGGGGGTCAGGATCTCGTCGATGAGGATCAGTTCCCCGTCCACCGTCCCGAACTCCAGCTTGGTGTCGGCCAGGAGGATTCCTCTCGTGGAGGCGACGGTGGTGCCGTACTTGTAGATGGCGATGGAGATGTCGCGCAGCCGCTCGTAGAGGTCCTTCCCGACCAGGGCGATGGCGTCGTCCCGGGTCAGGGCCAGGTCATGGCCCTCCTCCGCCTTGGTCGTGGGCGTGAAGATCGGCTCGGGCAGCTGTTCGGCCAGCGCCATGCCGGGCGGCAGCGGCTCGCCGTTGACCGTCCCCTGCTTCTGGTACTCGGACCAGGCGGAACCGAACAGGTAGCCCCGCACGACGCACTCCATCAGCACCGGGCGGGCCGCCTTCACCAGCATGGCCCGGCCGGCCACGTCGGGCCCGGCCGTCTCGGGAAAGTCGGTGGGATCGGCGGAGATCAGGTGGTTGGGGACGATGTCGGTGGTCTTGTCGAACCAGAAGGTCGACAGGCCGGTCAGGACCCGGCCCTTGTCGGGGATCGGTTCGTCGAGCACGACGTCGAAGGCCGAGATGCGGTCCGACGCCACCATCAGCAGGCGGTCGTGGCCGACCTCGTAGACGTCGCGCACCTTCCCCGACCGGAGCTTGGGAAGGCCGATGGGCGTACTCACAGTGGAAACCTCGCTTCAGTCGAAGATGTCGGGTTCGGGGGCATCGAGGACGTCGAAGACGCGACCGGCGTTGGCCAGGGCGGCCTTCAGGTCGAAGCAGGCGGCGAGCCGCTCGTCGGTCAGCCGGCTCGTCACCTCCGGGTCGGCCCGGAGGATCTCGAGGAAGGGCCGGCGCTCCTCCCAGGCGGCCATGGCCGCCCGCTGGGTGATGCGGTAGGCGGCGTCGCGGTCGAGGCCGGAGGCGACGAGGGCCAGGAGGACGGGCTGGCTGAACACCAGGCCGTAGGACCGTTCCAGGTTCTCGGCCATCCGGTCGGGGAAGACCTCGAGACCCTCGACGATGTCCTTGAACTTCACCAGCAGGTAGTAGGCCAGCATCGACGAGTCGGGCAGGATGACCCGCTCCACGCTGGAGTGGGAGATGTCGCGCTCGTGCCAGAGGGCGACGTTCTCCAGCGACGCCTGGAGGTTGGACCGCACGACCCGGGCCAGACCGCAGAGCTGTTCGCAGCGCACCGGATTGCGCTTGTGGGGCATGGCGCTCGAGCCCTTCTGGGCTCCCTTGCGGAAGGGCTCCGCCGCCTCGCCGACCTCGGTGCGCTGCAGGTGGCGGATCTCGAGGGCGAAGGCCTCGACGCTGGCCGCCACCGAGGCGCAGGCGTAGGCGAACTCGGCGTGGCGGTCGCGGGCCAGGACCTGGGTGGCGGGAACCGGCCGCAGGCCCAGCCGCTGGCAGACGTAGCGCTCCACCGCCGGATCGACGTTGGAGTAGGTGCCAACGGCGCCGGACAGCTTGCCGACGCTGACGGCGTGGCGGGCCCGGATCAGCCGGTCCTTGTCCCGGCGGATCTGCAGGGCCCACAGCGCCAGCTTGGCCCCCATGGTGGTCGGCTCGGCGTGGATGCCGTGGGTGCGGCCGACCATCGGCACGTCGCGCAGCTCCCGGGCCCGGTCGGCGATGGCGCCCTCGAGGGCGGTGGCGGCGTCGATGAGCAGCGTCGTCGCCCGGCTGAGCGTGACCGACAGTGCGGTGTCGACGACGTCGGACGACGTCAGCCCGTAGTGGACCCAGCCGCCGGCGGGCTGGCCGACCCGGCCGGCCACGACGTCGACGAAGGCGGCGACGTCGTGGTTGGTGATGCGTTCCCGTTCCTCGATGGCGGCCACGTCGTCGGTGGTGATCATGCCGGCGGTGCGTTCCCGGATGGCGGCGACGTCCTCGGCCGGGACCGTACCCAGCAGCGACCAGGCCTCCACGGCCAGGATCTCCACCTCGAGCATGGTGGAGAAGCGGGCTTCGTCGCTCCACAGCGACGCCATCTCGGGCAGCGAGTAGCGGGGGATCACCGGGCGCCGTCCGTTTCCGGCCCGGCAGCGGCCGCAGCGATGTCGCGCCGGTACTGCATGCCCGGCCAGGAGATCCGGCCCGCCGCCTCGTAGGCCCGGGCCCGGGCGTCGGCCAGTGTGGCGCCGAGGGCCGTGACGTTGAGCACCCGCCCGCCAGCGGTGCGGACCTCGCCCGGCCGGCCGTCGGCGGCGGCGGTGCCGGCGTGGAACACGGTCACGCCCTCGACCTCGGCGGCGGAGTCGAGGCCGGCGATGACGTCACCGGTGCGGGGGGCGGCGGGGTAGCCCTCGGAGGCCAGCACCACCGTGACCGCCGCCTCGTCCCGCCACCGCAGCGGCGTGGTGAGTTTCCCGGCCGCCGCCTCGGCCAGGTGGGTGGCCAGGTCGGAGGCCAGGCGGGGGACCACCACCTGACATTCGGGGTCGCCGAAGCGCACGTTGTACTCCAGGATCTTGGGGCCGTCGGGGGTCAGCATGATTCCGGCGTACAGGACTCCCCGGTACGGGGCACCCAGCCGCCCGAGCGCTTCCAGCGTAGGGGCCACCGCCTTGGCCATGACCTCCTCGACGAGCTCCGGGCCGACGATGGGGACGGGCGAGTAGGCGCCCATCCCGCCGGTGTTCGGGCCGCTGTCACCCTCGCCGATCCGCTTGAAGTCCTGCGCCGGGGCGAGGGGGACGGCGTCGCGCCCGTCGCAGAGCACGAGCAACGACAACTCGGGCCCGGTCAGGCCCTCCTCGATGACCACGGTGCGGCCGGCGTCGCCGAAGGCCTCGCCCGACAGGTAGGTCCGTACGGCGGCGCGGGCCTCGGCCCGGTCGGTGGTGACGACGACACCCTTGCCGGCGGCCAGCCCGTCCGTCTTGATGACGAACAGCCCGCCCAGGGTGTCGAGGAAGTCGAGGGCGGCGGTTTCGCCGGCCCGTTCCCCGGAGTCGTTGGTGAACACGCCGTAGCGGGCGGTGGGGACGCCGGCGTCGCGCAGCACGTCCTTCATCCAGGCCTTGGAGCCCTCGAGGCGGGCGGCCGCCGCCCGGGGCCCGAACGCCAGCCGGCCCCGGGCCTCCACCGCGTCGACCGCCCCGGCCACCAGCGGGACCTCCGGACCGATCACCACCAGCTCGGCGTCGACCTCGTCGGCCAGGTCGGCCACCGCGGTGGGATCACCGGCGTTGACCGGCAGGCAGCGCCCGAGCGAGGCGATGCCGGGGTTGCCGGGGGCGCCGATGACCTCGCTGACCCCCGCAGACTGCGCCAGCCCATGGGCCAGGGCGTGTTCCCGCCCTCCCGACCCGACGACGAGCACCCGCACCCGGCGGCCCCTAAGCGGCGGCCGGCATGACGACCGTCTGGCCGCGGGCCGGGCCCACCGAGCAGAACGTGACGGGCACGCCCGCCAGCGATTCGATGGCCGCCACGTAGTCGCGGGCGGCGGCCGGGAGGTCCTCGAACCGGTGCACCTCGCCGATCTCGGCGCCCCAGCCGGGCAACGTCTCGTAGATCGGGCGGACCTTGTGCAGCACCGACTGGTGGTAGGGCACGTGCTCGTAGCGCTTCCCGCTCTCGTCCTCGTAGGCCACGCAGATCTTGAGCTCGGTGAGCGGGGCCAGGACGTCGAGCTTGGTGAGGGCCACCTCCGTCAGGCTGTTGAGCCGCACGGCGTGGCGGAGCATGACGGCGTCGAGCCAGCCCGGCCGGCGCCGGCGGCCGGTGTTGGTGCCGTACTCGCCGCCCCGGTCGACGAGGAGGTCGCCGACCTCGTCGAACAGCTCGGTGGGGAACGGGCCGCTGCCGACCCGGGTCACGTAGGCCTTGGCCACGCCGATGATCCGGTTGATGTGGCGGGGGCCCACGCCGGCGCCGGTGCAGGCCCCGCCGGCCACCGGGTTCGACGACGTCACATAGGGATAGGTGCCCTGATCGAGGTCGAGGAAGGTGGCCTGCGCCCCTTCGAAGAGGACGTTCTCGCCCGCCTCCAGCGTCTCGTGGATCAGCTGCACGGTGTCGCTGATCATCGGCTCCAGCCGCTCGAGGTACGACCGGTAGCGGGTGAAGATCTCCGCCGCCTTGAGCGGGAGCCGGTTGTAGACCTTGGCCAGGACGCCGTTCTTCTCCCGCAGGGCGAGGTCGAGCTTGGCCGAGAAGATCTTCTCGTCGAGCAGGTCCTGGACCCGGATCCCGACCCGGGTGGCCTTGTCGGCGTAGGTCGGGCCGATGCCCCGCTTGGTCGTGCCCAGCTTGTTCTTGCCCAGGAACCGCTCGGTGACCTTATCCAGCTCCTGGTGGTAGGGCATGATCAGGTGGGCGTTCCCCGAAAGCTTCAGGCGGGATGTGTCGATGCCCTTGCCCTCGAGCATGTCGAGCTCGGCGATGAGGACGGCGGGGTCGACCACCACCCCGTTGCCGATCACCGGCGTGACGTGGGGATAGAGGATTCCCGACGGCACGAGCTGGAGGGCCAGGGTGTGGCCGTCAGCGATGATCGTGTGGCCGGCGTTGTGGCCGCCCTGATAGCGGACCACCATCGCCATGTCGTCGCACAACAGGTCGGTGAACCGGCCCTTGCCTTCGTCGCCCCACTGGGTGCCGACGATCACCGTGCCCGGCACGACAGCTCCCCCGGAAGCCCCTCGGTTGTCACGTGTCGGCAGCGTACTAAGAACTGCGGCGGAGCTTCTCGTCCAGCGTGACGGAGACGATCTCCCGCCCCGGCGGGCCCATCTGCTTGCTGGTCAGCCGCTCGATCACGGAGATGGCGATCGGGCCGGTCTCGACCAGGCCAGCGTAGAGGAGGTAGCCGGCCAGGACGCCGCACAGCCGGTCCCCGAACTCCTCGAGGTGGACGAGGATCTTGTGCTCCGGGTCGTCGAGCAGGTCGGCGATCGTGCCGTACACCTCGGGCAGCAGGACCGACAGATCGCCGCCCGTCACCCCCAGCGGCACCTGCACGTGGGGCAGGCTCATCTCCTCGTAGGCGTGGAGGTTGTGGGGTGAGTCGAGGAGCGACAAGATCATCGTGAAGCCGTGCTCCCGCAGCCAGATGAGCTCCTCCAGCCGGCGGACCTTGCGGTGGTTGCGGGCGTAGCCGCCGGGCCGTTCGCAGGCCGCCATCCGGTCCTTGATCACCCAGCAGAACATCCGGGGCTCGATGCCCCGGGCCCACTTGCCCTTCATGGGCTTCATCGGGTTCAAGGGATTCAGCGGATTCGTCGGGCTCACGACGCCACCACCTCTGTCGCGGCCAAGGCCCGCAGGAGCCGGACGGCGTCCGCCACCGGAGCGACGTCGTGGACCCGCACCATCGCCGCGCCGTGGTCGAGGGCCCAGACCGCGGCGGCCAGCGTGCCGTCCTCCCGCTGGTCGACGGGCAGCGGCGCGCCCGGGGCGCCGCTGACCACACCGATGAAGCCCTTGCGGGACGGGCCGACCAGCAGCGGCACGCCGGCCGCCCGGGCGACCTCGGGCAGGCGGGCCAGCAGCGTGAGGTTGTGGGCCACGGTCTTGCCGAACCCCAGGCCCGGATCGGCCATCAGCTCCTCGTCGGCGATGCCGGCCTCCCGAGCGGCGGCCCGCCGCTCGGCCAGGAAGGCGCCGACTTCGGCCACGACGTCGTCGTAGCGGGGGTCGTCCTGCATGGTGGCCGGCGTGCCCTGCATGTGCATGAAGACGTACCCGGCGCCGGCCTCGGCCACCAAGGGCAGCATGCGGCGGTCGCCCCGGCCGGCGGTGATGTCGTTGACCACGGTGGCGCCGACCTCGAGGGCGGCGGCGGCCACCGAGGCGTCCGTGGTGTCGACGCTGATGGCGACCCGCCCCGGAGCCTCGGCGGCCAGGCGGCGGATGACCGGCACGACCCGGCGCACCTGCTCGCCGGCCGGCACCGGCCGAGAACCGGGCCGGGTCGACTCGCCCCCGACGTCGAGGACGGCGGCGCCGGCCGCGGCCAGCTCCAGACCGTGCTCGACGGCCCGTCCGGCGTCGAGGAACCGCCCGCCGTCGGAGAAGGAGTCGGGCGTCACGTTCACGATCCCCATCACCGCCGGCAGTTCGATCCCGCGCATCTCCGCCGAGACTACTGGTGGATGAAGGCCATCGCCTCGGCTCGGGTGGCGGCGTTGGTCTTGAACAGACCCCTGACGGCCGAGGTCACGGTCAGGGTCCCGGGCTTGCGCACGCCCCGCATCGACATGCAGAGGTGCTCGGCCTCGATCACGACCAGCACCCCTTTCGGATTGAGCACCGCGTCGATGGTGTCGGCGATCTGGGTCGTGAGCCGCTCCTGCACCTGCGGCCGGCGGGCGAACGAGTCAACGAGGCGGGCCAGCTTCGACAGCCCGGTGATGCGGCCGTCGTCGCCGGGGATGTAGGCGACGTGGGCCTTGCCGACGAACGGGACCAGGTGGTGTTCGCAGGTCGAGTACAGCGGGATGTCGCGGACCATGACCATCTCGTCGTGGTCGGCGTCGAAGCGCACCGTGAGATGCGCGGCCGGATCCTCGTCGATCCCGCTGAAGATCTCGGTGAACATGTCGGCCACCCGGCCCGGGGTGCGGACGAGCCCGTCGCGGTCCGGATCCTCCCCGATGGCCAGGAGCAGCTCCCGCACGGCCCGCTCCACCCGGGCGCGGTCGATCGAGGGGCGGTCGGGCTCGGGCGGCTCTACCTCGGAGAGATGGGCCCGGAGACCCTCGCTCATGGAGCCTCTGGCTTCGGAGTGGCCAGCGAGGCGGGACTGGCCGCCGGCTGGGTGGCCGGACGGGGCCGGTGCGCTCCCCCGCCGTTGGAGCCGGGGTCGGTCCACTTGGGGACGGCGTCGAGGATCGCCATGACCTCCTCGGTCTCCAGGGTCTCCTTCTCCATGAGCGCCTCGGCCATCTGGTCCAGCACGCTCCGGTAGGTGGTGAGGATGTCGAGGGCCGTGGCGTGGGCCTTGTCGATCAGCCGGCGCACCTCGGCGTCGATCTTGGCCGCCACCTCGTCGGAGTAGTCGGGCTGGGAGGCGAAGTCGCGCCCGAGGAACACCTCGCCGTGGTGCTGGCCGAACTGCATGGGCCCCAGCGTGTCGCTCATGCCGTACTCGGTGACCATCGACCGGGCGATCTTCGTGGCCCGCTCGATGTCGTTCTGGGCGCCGGTGGTCGGGTCGGTGAAGATCAGCTCCTCCGCCGTCCGCCCCCCGAGCAGCATGGCCAGCTCGTCGGACAGCTCGGAGCGGGTGACGAGGTACTTGTCCTCCAGCGGGAGGGTCAGCGTGTAACCCAGCGCCCGGCCCCGGGGGATGATCGACACCTTGTGGACGGGGTCGGCGTTGGGGAGGGCGTGGCTCACCAGGGCGTGGCCGCCCTCGTGGTAGGCGATGACCAGTTTCTCCTTGTCGGAGATGATCCGGCTCTTGCGCTCGGGGCCGGCCATCACCCGGTCGACGGCCTCGTCGAGGTCGCCGTTGGTGATCATGTCCCGGCCCTTGCGGGCGGCCAGCAGGGTGGCCTCGTTCATGAGGTTGGCCAGGTCGGCGCCGGTGAAGCCCGGAGTCCGCCGGGCCATCACATCGAGGTCGACCTCCTTGGCCAGCGGCTTGCCCTTGGCGTGGACGTTGAGGATGGCCTTGCGCCCCTCGAGGTCCGGGCGGTCGACGACGATCTGGCGGTCGAACCGGCCCGGGCGGAGCAGCGCCGGGTCGAGGATGTCGGGCCGGTTGGTGGCGGCGATGAGGATGACGCCCTGGCGGAGGTCGAACCCGTCCATCTCCACCAGCAGCTGGTTGAGGGTCTGCTCCCGCTCGTCGTGGCCGCCGCCGAGGCCGGCGCCCCGCTGGCGGCCGACGGCGTCGATCTCGTCGACGAACACGATGGCCGGCGCCGAGTTCTTCGCCTGCTCGAACAGGTCGCGGACCCGGGAGGCCCCGACACCGACGAACATCTCGACGAAGTCCGACCCGGAGATGGAGAAGAACGGCACGCCGGCCTCGCCGGCCACGGCCCGGGCCAGGAGCGTCTTGCCCGTCCCCGGCGGGCCGAAGAGCAGCACGCCCTTGGGGATCTTGGCCCCCATCTGACGGAACTTCTGGGGGTTCTCCAGGAAGTCCTTGATCTCCTGGAGCTCCTCGATGGCCTCGTCGACGCCAGCGACGTCGGCGAACGTGACCTTGGGGGTGTCCTTGTTGACCACCTTGGGCCGGGCCTTGCCGAAGCTCATGACCCGGTTCCCGCCGCCCTGGGCCTGGTTCATGAAGAAGGCGATGACGGCGATGATCAGGACAAAGGGGGCGAAATTGAACAGCAGCGTGACCCAGAGGCTGTCCTTCTGGTTGTCGACGGGGAGGTTCACGCCGCTGTCGACGACCTTGGTGGTGATCTCGTCGGTGTAGCGGTCGGGGAACTTGACCTCGTACTTCTTCCCGTCCTTCAGCTCGCCCTTGATGACGTGGTCGCGGTCGTAGAGCTTGGCCTCCTCGACCTGCCGGGCCTCGAGGAGCCGGGTGAACTCGAGGGTGTCCAGCTTCTCCCGCCCGGGCGTGGCGGTCAGGGCCTTGGCCAGGAGAAACAGCCCGAGAATCGCCACGAGAACGTAGACGACAGTGCTCTTGACAACCTTGTTCACGCGGCGAACTCCGATCTGGCGGGGCAGCCCCAGGCTACCCGACCGGCTGCGGCTCCCGTCCTGGCCGTCTCACGCTCAGTGCTCGTCGACGTACTCGGCGACATAGGGCAGGTTGCGGTAGCGCTCGTCGACGTCGAGGCCGTAGCCCACCACGAACACCGGGGGGATCCGGAACCCGACGTAGCGGAGGTCGGGGTCGACCTTCTGGAGGCCCTCCTTGACCAGCAGCGAGCAGACCTCGAGCGAGGCCGGGTTGCGGGCGGCCAGGTTCTTCCGGAGGTAGGCCAGGGTGAGGCCGGAATCGACGATGTCCTCCACGATCAGGACGTGCCGGTCGGTCAGATCGGTGTCGAGGTCCTTGATGATCCGGACCACGCCGCTGGTCTTGGTGGCGCTGCCGTAGGACGACACGGCCATGAAGTCCAGCTCCACCGGCAGGTCGATCCGCCGGGCGAGGTCGCTCATGAACAGGAAGGCGCCCTTGAGGACACCGACCAGGAGCGGCGGCCGGTCGGCGTAGTCGGCCGTGATCTCCTTGCCGAGGGCCGCCACCCGGCCCTGCAGCTCGTCCTCCGGGACGATGACCTTCCCGAGGGCCTTCTCGAGATCCTTCACCCCTGTGGGCCTCCCGCCTCGACCGTCAACCAGAGGAAGCGTCGGGTGCCAGGGGAGACCCGGACGCGGTCGTCGATACGGTACCCGAGCACCCAGAGTGCACTCCCATCCGAGTCTCCGCCGGCGCCATTCCGGCCCGGCCGGGCCAGGATCGGGTGCCCGGCCCGGGCGTGGGCCGGGACGCCGGCCTCGGCCAGAGCGTCGGCCACCGCCTTGTGGCCGCCGAGCCCGAGCGGGACGAACCGCTCGCCGGGGGCCGCCGGGCGCAGCTCAGCGCGCCCGCCGGCGAGATCCGCATCGACCACCGCCGTCCACTTTCCATCCGGCCACCGAACCGGCGCGGCCCGCTCGACCCAGGCTGTGAGCTCGACACCGAACCCCGCCGCCACGCCGGGCAGCTCGACCGGAATCGCCGACGCCTCCGCCTCGTGCTCCGCCCGCTCGATCCGCCGGGTATGAAGCCGCCCCCCGGCCCGGCTGACCTCCAGCCCACCCGGCAGCTCCACCGCCCGCCGCTGGCCACGCACGACGGCCAGGAGCTCCGCAACATGGGCGGCCGATGGAGGCGGCGACCCCAACCACTGCCGCAGCGCCCGCCGCGCCAGAGCCTCCGGCGCCGCAGCCAGGACCGCGGCGTCCAGCCCTGGCTCGACGCGCCCCGGCCCGCCATCCGTCACTGCACCCCCGGCTGAGGCCGTCTCTTCCCGAAGCTTCTCCGCCGGGCCGGCGGCCCGGGTGAGCAACTCGCCGGCCAGCTCGTCCAGCAGGTCGGAGTCCGCTCGGGCGATGGCCGCCTGCCGGGCCAAGACCGCCCGCAGGTCCCGGGCGGCGCCGGCCTCGAGGGCCGGGATCACCTCTCGGCGGAGCCAAACCCGGCGGTGGGCGGGGTCGGCGTTCATGGGGTCCTCGAGCGGAGAGAGTCCGCGGGCGGCGCACACCGCGGCCAGCTCGGCCCGGGGCACCTCGAGGAGGGGCCGCACGACCGTGCCCCGGCGGGCCGGCATGCCGGCCAGCCCGGAGACGCCGGCCCCCCGCAGCACGTTGAGCAGGACGGTCTCGGCCTGGTCGTCCCGGCTGTGGCCCACCAGCACGGCGGTGGCGCCGTGCCGTTCCCGGGCCCGCTCCAGCGCCTCGTACCGGGCCTGGCGGGCCCGGGCCTCGAAGTTCGGCCCCGGTGGCACGGCGACCGTCTCGGCGGCGAAGCCCGTCCCCAGCCGCTCGGCGAAGGCCCGGACGACCTCCGCCTCAGTGGCACTGCCCACCCGGGCGCCGTGGTCGACATGCACCGCCACCGGCTCGAGGCCGGCTTCGGCGCTCAGGGCGAGGAGGGCGAGGGAATCCGGTCCCCCCGAACAGGCGACCACAACCGGCGCCTCGAGCCCGGCGAAGAGCGTTTCGATTGGGACCCCGAGCGGAGACTTGGGACCATGCGAGGAGGTCCGCGCCGTCAGGCGGTCAGGGTGCCGACCCGCTCCAACCACCGCTCCGGAGCCTCCAGCTCGGCCATGGTGGGAAGGCAGTCGGCGCCGCGCCAGGCGGCGTCGAGGGCCCCGATCCCGACGGTCTCCTCGAGATGGGTGATGAACTCCTCGCCGATCTCGTACTGGCGCATCTTCATCTCGATGCCGAGCACCTTCCGGACCACGCCGCCGACCCCGCCCGACTGGCGGCGGGCCTTGAGGGCGGCCGACATGCGTTCCTGCCCGGTCACGTGGAGCTTCCCGAGCCGGTCCATGACGACGTTGCCGTGACCTTCCAGCAGGGACATCAGCGCCTGGACCTTGTCCAGCACCAAGCGCTGCTCGTCGGTGGCGAAGAGGGCGACGATGCCGCCGTCGTCGAGCGGGTTGCGGCCCCGCCGGGCGCATTCCGCCGCCCGCTCCAGGGCCCGGACGAGACGCTTGGGATCGGGCTCGATGAGACCCAGCGCCCCCTCGACCAGGGACAGGAAGTAGCCCTTCATCCACGGCACGGCCCGGAACTGGGCCCGGTGGGTCACCTCGTGGAGGGCGATCCAGAGCCGGAAGTCGCCGGGGCGGAACCCGTAGCGCTTCTCGAGAGCCAGGATGTTGGGCCCGACGTAGTACACGGCGTCGGCGTCTCCACCGCCCTCGTCGGGGACGAGGAGGTCGTACTGGCCGAGCACCCGCTGGGCCAGGAACCCCATGAGCACGCCCATCTCGGCGCCGGCCACGGCCCGGCCGGCGGGGGCCAAGGGGCTCTGGGCCATGCGCTCGCCGACCCGGGTGGTGAAGGGCTCCAGGGTGTTGCGGAAGCTGGCAATGTTGGCTTCGACCCACTGCTGCCGGTCGAGGACGAGCGCCCGGGCCGGATCGTCGGGGGAGACCAGGCCGGTGAACTCGCCGACGAGCTGTTCGGCGCGGGCGGTGACGGCGTCGAAGTCGGCCTGCAGGGAGGCGGCGAGATACGACGACTCGAGCGGGTCGTGGCCGGCGACGCGCTGGGCCAGCTTCCTCGCCAGCCCCCAGTCGACCGGCTCGGGAACGGCGCCCTCCGGACTCAGGTGGTCTTCCTTCCCACCCGCACGCCGTACTTGAGCATGACCACCCGCACGACGTACCCGACGAGCATCATGAACAGCAGGCCGACGAAGCTGAGGGCCAGCACTGGCGCGATCCAGTAGTGCCAGGGCTTGGCCGCCGCCACGACGGCCGAGGGGGACGCCGCGGCGGGCCCGGCCAGGGCGAGGAGCAGCACGACGGACAGGAGGGCGGCGCGTCCGGCCTTCAGCAGGGGGCTATCCATTCAACGAATGGTACCGGCGAGCGCTCAGGCAGTCGGCTCCGGGGGCAAATCGTGCCCGATGGCCTCGGCGATCCGCCGCCGCAGGTCGGTCGGCACCTCGTCCCGGCACTTCTGGGCGATCAGGAGCCGCAGCTCCACCTCGAAGTGATAGCCCCCCGAACAGGGGGGGCAGAAGTCCAGGTGGCGGGCGATGGCGGCCCGCTTCTCGTCGGTCAGCACACCGTCGAGGTAGTGGTAGATCTGGTGGATCGCGTCGTTGCAGTCCAAAGCAGTCAGTCCTCGCGGCGTGGCTAGCGGCCCGGGCCGGTGCCCGTGGCCAGTCCGTTCTCGACGGCAAAATCCCACAACCGCTTCTGGAGCATCTTTCTTCCGCGATGGAGGCGACTCATGACCGTGCCGATCGGGATATCGAGGATTTCGGCGATCTCTTTGTAGGCGAATCCCTCGACGTCCGCCAAGAGGACGGCCATCCGGAAATTGTCCGGGAGCGACTCGAGCGCCTCCTTGACGTCGGACTCCGGCATCCGCTCGAGAAGCTCGGTCTCGGGGCTCCGGCCGGCCATCGCCGCCTCAATGCCGCCGAGGCGCCGGTACAGGTAGAGGTCCTCGACGTCATCGAGGTCGACCTGGTCGGGCCGCCGCTTCGCAGCCCGGTACTGGTTGATGTAGGTGTTGGTCAGGATGCGGTAGAGCCAGGCCTTGAGGTTCGTGCCCTCCTTGAAGCCCTCGAACCCCCGGTAGGCCCGCAGATACGTCTCCTGCACCAGGTCCTCGGCGTCGGCCGGATTGCGCGTCATCCGGAGCGCGGCGGAGTACAGCGGCCCCATGTAGGGCATCGCCTGCTCGGCAAAGGTCGACTGATCAGCCAAGGTCGGGCAGCCTACTTCCCGACCCCGGGCCCCACGAACCGGATTTAGGCCGCGCTCAGAGCTGCACGCCCTTGGTGAGGGCGCCGTCGACCACCAGGTTGGTGCCGGAGATGCGGCTGGACAGCGGGCTGGCCAGGAACACGACGGCGGCGGCGCATTCCTCCGGGGTCCCCATCCGGCCGGTGGGGTTCATGGCCAGGACCTGGTTGTACAAGTCGGGCATGTTCTGCTCGATGTTGTGCCAGAAGCCGCCCTCGAAGTAGGTGTTGCCCGGCGACACCGTGTTGGCCCGGATGCCCTTCGGGGCAAGGTGGTAGGCCAGCCCCTGGGCGAAGTGCACGACGGCGGCCTTCATGACCCCGTAGGCGCCGGCGGCCAGGTCGATCTCGCGCCCCGAGACGCTGGAGATCGTCGTGATCGACGCCGCGTCGCTCCGCTCGAGGTAGGGCATGGCCGCCTCGACCACCCGGACGGTGTGCATCAGGTCGACGTCGATCTCGGCCTTCCAGTTCTCCTCGGCGTTGCCCACCGACAGCGCACTGACGTTGGCCACCACGGCGTCGAGGCCGCCGAGCGTCTCGGCGGCGTCGACCACCCAGGCCTTGAGGGCCGGGGCGTCGGCCACGTCGAGCGCCCGGCCGAAGGCCCGCACGCCCATCTCCTCCACCGCCTTGGCGGTGGCGATCACGTCGGCTTCCGTCCGGGCGCAGAAGGCGACGTCGGCGCCCTCGGCGGCGAACATCTCCACGCAGGCCCGGCCGATGCCTTTCGTGCCGCCGGTCACCAGCGCCCGTCTCCCTCGCAGCTGAAGATCCATGTGGTCTCCCTCCCCCTGCCCACCGGTGCCGACCGAGCCTATGGTGCCGGTCATGGCGACGCACGAGATCCGCATCGACCGCCGCCGGCCGCTGGCCGACGAACCCCACACGGGTCACAACCGCTGGCATCCCGACATCCCGCCGGCGCTGCGCTGCGATCCCGGCGACGAGGTCGTTCTCGAGACCCGTGACACCTTCGACGGGCACTTCGACGCCGGCTCGAAGGCCCTCGACATCGAGGCCGCCGACTTCAATCTGGTCCATCCCCTCACCGGGCCGGTGTTCGTGAACGGCGCCGAGCCCGGGGATCTGCTGGTGGCCGAGATCCTCGAGGTCATGCCCGAGCCCTTCGGGTTCACCGTCCAGGTGCCGGGGTTCGGGTTCCTGCGCGACGACTTCCCCGAGCCCTTCCTCGTCCGATGGGAGCTGGCCGACGGCTGGGCGACGTCCGACGATCTCCCCGGGGTCCGCATCGCCGGCGCGCCCTTCATGGGCGTGATCGGCGTCGCCCCGTCCCGCGAGCTGCTGGCGACGATCTCGGCCCGGGAGGAGGAACTCGCCGGCCGGGACGGCGCGGTCGTCCTGCTCCCCGATCCGGTGGGGGCGGTGCCGGCCGACCCGGCCATCGCCGGGGAGGCGCTGCGGACGATCCCGCCCCGGGAGCATGGCGGCAACACCGACATCAAGCAGCTCACCGCCGGGACCCGCCTCCTGCTTCCGGTCTGGGTCGACGGCGCGCTGTTCTCGGCCGGCGACGCCCACTTCGCCCAGGGCGACGGCGAGTCGTGCGGCACGGCCATCGAGATGTCGGCCACGCTGCGGGTGCGCCTTGACCTCCGGAAGGGGCAGGCGGCCGAGCGGGGGATCCGGACGCTGTGTTGGGAGCGCGACAACCCGGGCCCGGGGGAGGTCTCCCCACCGGGCCGGTACTTCGCCACCACCGGCATCTGCGTGGGGCGGGACGGGCGCAACCAGTTCGAGGACGTCACGCTGGCCGCCCGCAACGCCCTGGGCGCCATGATCGCCCACCTCGGCGCCGAGTACGGCTACACCGCCCAGCAGGCCTATGCCCTCTGCAGCGTGGCCGTCGACCTCAAGATCAGCCAGGCCGTCGACGTCCCCAACGTGATCGTCTCGGCCTTCCTGCCCCTCGACATCTTCGGCTGAGTGGCGACCTGATCAACCCGCTTCCTGGAGCCCGAGGTCGGACTTGAACCGACGGCCTGTGCTTTACGAGAGCACTGCTCTGCCGACTGAGCTACTCGGGCGGACGCCGGTCAGATTAGCCGCCGGGGGCAGGTGGACGAGCAGGTGCTCGAGCAGGAGCGCCTCGTTGATGGCGGTTCGGGCCACGATGATCCGCCGGGCCTCGGCACAGGCGTCGAGGGCGGCGACGGCCGCCGGGCCGGAGCCGGCGACGAGGGCATCTCTGTAAAACCACTCCAGGGCGGTGACGATCTCGGCCAGGGCGTCGGTGCGGGCCCGCCGGGCGGCCCGCTGCTGGCGCTGCTCGAGATCCCGCCGGAGCCGCCGGGCCAGCCGGTCCGGATAGCCCGCCTCGGTCAGCTCAGCTTCGAGGGCCTTGGCCTCGGCCTTCTGGTCCCGCTCCAGACCGGCCAGCGTGTCGGTCAGGACCGCCTGGAGACCCTCGGCGCCGATGGCCGCCGCGGCGCCCGTCCCGTCGAGGGAGGCGGCGACCTCGAGGGCAGCGGCCCGCAGGGCGGCCAGGCCGAGGCCCTGGCCGGCCAGGGAGCGGGCCCGGTCGAGGCGGCCGGAGGCCAGGCGGGCGGCGCCTGCCGCCGCTTCAGGCGTCACGCCCAACGACACCAGCGCGGCGGTGACGTCGGCGTCGGACAGGGCGGCGAAGTCGATGCGCTGGCAGCGGGAGCGGACGGTCGGGAGCAGCTCGTCGGGGGCTTCGGACAGGAGGAGGAAATGCGTCCGGGCCGGGGGCTCCTCCAGCGTCTTGAGGAGCTTGTTGGCCGCCGGCTCGTTCATCCGGTCGGCCTCGGTGACGAGGATCACCTTCCGTTCGGCCTCGAACGGGCTGGTGAAGGCCTCCCTCATCATCTCCTCGACCTGGTCGACGACGACGAAGGTGCCGGCCGGTTCGACCTCGATCACGTCGGGATGCCGGGCGGAGCGGGCCCGCCGGCAGGCGTTGCAGGCGCCGCACCCGCCGTCGGGGCAGACGAGGGCGGCGGCGAAGCAGCGGGCCGCCTCCAGCACCCCGGATCCCCGGGGCCCGGCCAGGAGATAGGCGTGGCTCGGCCGCTCGACGGCGCGCCGCAGGCGGGCCACGGCCTGCTGCTGGCCGATCACGCCGTCCCACATGGAGCGGGAGGATAGGACGTCGCCGCTCCGGGAGCGCCGGAGTTGTTTCAGAGCAGGGGCCGGACGAGGCCCCAGATGGCCTCCGCCACCTCGTCGACGGGCGCCGTGCCGTCGACCACGGTCCAGCCGAACTGATCGGCCAGGTCCCGGTAGGCCTTGTTGACCAGGGCCCGGAACTCCGCCGGTTCCCGTTCCATCCGGTCCTCGGGCCCGGCCCGGCGGAGCGTGGCCACCTCGGACGGGACGTCGAGCACCACCACGATGTCGGGTTGCAGGCCGCCGGTCGCCCACGCCGACAGCCGGGCGATCTCGTCGACGCCGAGACCGCGGGCGACACCCTGGTAGGCCAGCGACGACGGGACGTAGCGGTCGCTCACCACCACCGCCCCCCGCTCGAGAGCCGGCCGGATCACCGCCGCCACATGCTCGGCCCGGTCGGCGGCGATCAGCAGCGCCTCGGTCCGGGCGTCGAGATCGCCACCGCCGAGGACGAGCGAACGGATCGCCGCCCCCACCTCGGTTGCCCCCGGCTCCCGGGTGGCCACCACCTCCCGACCGGTCTCCCGCAGCCGGCCGATCAGCCCGGCCGCCTGCGTGCTCTTGCCCGAACCGTCGCCGCCCTCCAGGACGACGAAGATGCCCCTAGTGGCCATTGGACGGGTGCCTCGCCCGGCCCCGGGCCCGGAAGATGTCCCGGCTCACCAACACCCCGGCCGCCACGGTCATGAGGCCGCCGAACCAGAACGTCAGCCGCACCCCCGGCAGGTGGACCCGGATGCCGAGATCGACCACCCGGTCGTCGAACAGCGCTTCGGAGAGGCTGTCGAGGAGGCCGGCCAGCCACGGCGACACGGCCAGCGACAGCAGCAGGCAGAACCGGATGATCGTGTAGAGCGTGGCGAACATCCGCCCCCGGAGGGCGTCGCTCACCCGCTCCTGGATCACCGTGAACCCCGACACGTAACAGGTGCCGGCGAACAGCCCGAAGACACCGGCCAGCACGACGGCGGCGGTCAGGCTGGACGTCGCCGTGGCCACGCCCAGCCCGACGCCGGAGCCGAAGAGGGCGGCAACGAAGACCAGGTCCGACGGCAGCCGCCGGGCCGCCACCGACAGGGCCAGGACGCCGATGGCGGCACCCGTCCCCAGCCCGGTCATGAGCAGACCGAACCCCGCCGATCCCGATCCCAGCACCTGGCCGGCGTAGATCGGCCCGAGGGGCACCACCGACCCGCAGCCCACCAGCCCGATGCCCATGCCGAGCATGACGGAGCGGACCGCCTCGTTGCGGCGGATGAACCGGAGGCCTTCGACGAGCTCCCGCCACGTCTGACCCCAGTCGATCCGCCGCCCGTCGTTCCGGCCCCGGCTCGGGAGGTCGAGCGTCGTGATGAGCAGCGCCGAGCCGAGGAAGGTGACGGCGTCGACCCACAGCGCCAGGGATTCCTGGTTGACCTTGAGCGAGTGGAGGGCGTCGAAGTCGCCGAGCCACGACGCCAGGCCGGCCAGGGAGGCGAACACCGCCGAGCCAACCGGGAAGGTGCCGTAGGCGGCGGCCATCGACAGCGAATTGGCCGCCGCCAGCTTGGTCGACGGCACCAGGTTGGGGACGGAGGCGTCCTTGGCCGGCGACCACAGGAGGGTGAGGATCTCGAGCAGGAACGAGGCCAGGAAGAGGCCGAGCAGCGTGTCGACGAACGGCAGGATGGCCACGATCGCCGCCCGGCCGAGGTCGCAGGCCACCATCGTCCGGCGCCGGTCCCAGCGGTCGACGAGCACCCCCCCGACCGGCGCCAGGAAGAAGCCCGGCACCATGCGGGCGGCCATGACCAGACCGACCGCCGCCTCGCTCCCCTCCGACACCCGGGCGGCGAGGGCGACCACCGCCACCAGCCCGATCCAGTCGCCGAGGCTGGAGACGACCTGCGCCATCCACAGCCGGAAATAGGCCGACGAACCGAACACGCGCCTCGGGGACGGGAGGCTGCCCGAGGCCTCCTGGCCCGGGACGAAGGGCGCTGGATCGCTGGTCGACAAGGCGTCGGCCAGCCTAGGTGGCCTAGGCCTTCTTCTTCGTGGACTTGGATGCCTTGGCGGCCTTGGTCGCCTTCGTGGCCTTCTTGGCCGCGCCAGCCTTGCGGGCCGGGCGCTTGGCCGGGCCGGCCGCCTCCCGGGCCCGGAGCAGGTCGACCGCCTGCTCCAGCGTCACGGCCGCCGGATCGGCGTCCTTGGGAAGCGAGGCGTTGGTCTTGCCGTCGGTGACGTAGGGCCCGTACCGGCCGGCCAGCAGCTTCACGGTGGCGCCGTTGTCGGGATGGGGGCCGAGCTCGGCGAGCGGCTCGGCCGCCTGGCGGCCCCGCCCCCGCTTCGGCTGGGCCAGCAGCTCCAGCGCCTGCTCCAGCGTGATCGTGAGCAGCTGCTCCTCGTCCTTGAGGCTGCGGGTGTCGTCACCCCGCTTGATGTAGGGCCCGAAGCGGCCCGGGCTGGCGATGATGTCCCGGCCTTCGTCGTCCTGCCCGACCACCCGGGGCAGGCTGAGCAGCGTCAGCGCATCCTCCAGGGTCAGGCTGTCGGGCGTCATGGTCTTGAACAGGCTGGCCCGCTTGGGCTTCTTCTTCGAGCCCTCCTCCTGCTCGCCGAGCTGCACGTAGGGGCCGTAGCGCCCGGTGCGGACGGTGACCTCCAGCCCGGTGGCCGGGTCGGTGCCGAGCAGGCGGCCCTCCTCCGGGCCCCGCTCCAGGAGCTCCGAGGCCATCTCCGGGGTGAGCTCGTCGGGGGCGATCCCGTCGGGGACGGGCGCCGTCTGCTCCCCCCGCGACAAGTACGGCCCGAAGCGGCCGACCCGCACCGCGATCTCGCGGCCCTCGGCGTCGGCGCCGATGGGGATCGTGTTGATCTCCCGGGCGTCGATCTCCGGCACCCGCTGCTCGACCAGGGTCCGGAGCCCGACGACGCCGTTGCCGAAATAGAACTGCCGCAGCCAGGGGACCGACTCCCGCTCGCCCCGGGCGATGTCGTCGAGCGTCTCCTCCATCCGGGCCGTGAACTCGTAGTCCACCAGGTGGCTGAAGTGCTCCTCGAGGAGCCGGACGACGGCGAAGGCCGTCCAGCTCGGGACCAGGGCCGTGCCCTTCTTCCACACGTAACCCCGGTCCTGGATCGTCTGGATGACGCTGGCGTAGGTCGAGGGGCGGCCGATGCCCCGGGTTTCCAGCTCGGCCACCAGCGATGCCTCGGTGTAGCGGGCCGGCGGCTGAGTGGCGTGCCCGGCGGCTTCCAGGGCGGTGTTGGCCACGGCCTCGCCCTGGTCGAGGGCCGGCAGCCGGACCTCCCGGTCCTCCAGCTCGGCGTCGGGATCATCGGTGCCCTCGACGTAGGCCCGCAGGAAGCCGGGGAAGGTGATCGTCTTGCCCGAGGCGGCGAACAGCACCTCCTCGCCGGAGTTGGAGGTGGCTCCGAGCCGCAAGGCGATGCGCCGGCCCCGGGCGTCGGCCATCTGGGAGGCGACACAGCGCTTCCAGATCAGGTCGTAGAGGCGGGCGGCGTCGGGCTCGACCTCCCGGGCGACCTCCTCCGGGCGGCGGAAGCGGTCACCGGCCGGCCGGATCGCCTCGTGGGCCTCCTGGGCGTTCTTCACCTTGCGGGAGTAGTGCCGGGACTGCGCCGGAAGGTAGTCGGCGCCGTAGCGCTCGGTGATTTCGGACCGGGCGGCGGCGATGGCCTGTTCCGACAGCGTGAGCGAGTCGGTCCGCATGTAGGTGATGTAGCCGCCCTCATAGAGCCGCTGGGCCAGGCGCATCGTGCGTTCGGCCCCGAAGCGCAGCTTGCGGCTCGCTTCCTGCTGGAGGGTCGACGTCATGAACGGCGGGTGCGGCCGCTGCGTCCAGTCCTTGGCTTCGACCGATGCCACGGAGTAGGCGGCGCCGGTCAGCCGCTCGACCAGGCCCCGGGCGGCCGGTTCGTCGAGGAGGGCCACCGTCCCGGTGGCGGCGGCGGTGAGCTGGCCGGTGGCGGGGTCGAAGTCCTTGCCCGTGGCCAGGCGCTTGCCGTCGATGCTGGTCAGCGTGGCGCCGAAGGTGACGCCCTTGGCCTCGAAGGTGCCCTCGAGGTCCCAGTAGCCGGCCGAGCGGAAGGCCATCCGGCTGCGTTCCCGCTCCACCACGAGGCGGGTGGCGACGCTCTGCACCCGGCCGGCCGAGAGCCGGGGCGAGACCTTCTTCCACAGCACCTCGGAGATGTCCCAGCCCACGAGGCGGTCGAGGATGCGGCGGGTCTCCTGGGCGTCGACCAGCTTGCGGTCGAGCTCCCGCCAGTGGTCGACGGCGTCCTGGATCGCCGCCCGGGTGATCTCGTGGAAGACCATCCGCCGGACGGGCACCCGGGGGGAGAGCACCTCGAGGAGGTGCCAGGCGATGGCCTCGCCCTCCCGATCCTCATCGGTGGCGAGATAGACCTCGTCGGCGTCCTTGAGGAGGGCCTTCAGCTTCGTGACCTGGGCCTTCTTCTCCGGCGGGACGATGTAGAGGGGCTTGAAGTCGTTGTCGACGTCGACGCCCCAGCGCTTGGCCCACGGCTCGTCCTTGTAGGCGGCCGGTACCTCCTGGGCCTTCCGGGGCAGGTCGCGGATGTGGCCGATGCTGGACTCCACGGCGTACCCCGAGCCGAGGAAGCCCGCGATGGTCTTCGCCTTGGCCGGCGATTCGACGATCACGAGGGGCTTCGGCAAAGAGATCCTCCAGGGTCAAGAGGCCGGGAGCTTGGGGGGACAGGGTGCCAGAACAGCCCACCGTGGTGCCACGCGGGCCGCCCGCTTGTCAACTGAGGACCTCAGCTCGCCCTCCGCCGCACCCGACGGACCTTGCGCACGGACAGCCAGGCGAGCACGGCCACCAGCAGGGCGACCACCGCGTAGGACGCCGGCTGGATCCACCCCTCGACCTGCTCCCACCGGTTGCCGAGCTGGTAGCCGAGGGTGATGAACACGACATTCCAGACGCCCGAACCGATGGCCGTCATGACGGTGAAGCGCGCCGGCGACATCTTCTCCATCCCGGCCGGCACCGACACGATGCTGCGAACCAGCGGAATGCACCGGCCCACGAGGACGATCGTGCCGCCGTGGGCGTCGAAGAAGCGTTTGCCCCGCTCGAGATCGGACTGGCCGAAGAGAATGAACCAGCGGGCGGCGGCGAGCTCGTGGATCCGCTCGTAGGTCACCAGGCGGCCGACGCCGTAGAGGGCCCAGGCGCCGATCAGCGACCCGATGGTGGCGGCGGTCCACGCCAGCACGACGTTGATGTCGCCCCGCGAGGCGCTGAAACCGGCGAAGGGTAGAACGATCTCGGAGGGGATGGGCGGGACGACCGTCTCCAGGGCGATCAGGGCCCCGACACCGGGCTCGCCGATGGCCTCGACGACATCGACGACCCAACCGGCAAGCCCGTCGAGCTGCTCCACACCGGAATCACCAGTCTCACTCACACCAGGATCTTCGCGTGCCGGGGGCTACTTCACGGCTCGGAGGTGTGGGCGGGGCGTCAGGCGGGCCTTGAGGGCGGGGATGTCGAACGCCGGTCGGGGGTACGCCGGCGCCATCTCCGTAAGGGTTTCGACCAGCAGGCGCCCCACCGCCCAGTTCCGGTACCACTTCCGGTCGGCCGGCACGACGTACCACGGCGCATCTTCGTAACTGCTGCGCCGGACGACGTCCCGGAAGGTGTCCTGGTACCGCGGCCACAGCTGGCGCTCGTCGATGTCGCCGGGGTTGAACTTCCACCGCTTGTCGGGGTCGTCGAGGCGGTCGAGGAGCCGTTGCCGCTGCTCCTCGAAACTGATGTGCAGAAAACACTTCACGACCGTGGTCGACCCGGCCACGAGCCCCGCCTCGAATCGGGCGATGTCGGCGTAGCGCTTGTCGAGCTCGGCGTCGGTCAGCCCTCCGTGGACCCGGGGGACTATGACGTCCTCGTAGTGCGAGCGGCCGAAGACGCCGATCTCGCCCGGCCGGGGCAGCGCCCGGCGGATCCGCCACAGGAAATGGTGTCGGGCCTCTTCTTCCGTCGGCTTCTTGAACGACGTGATGCGGCACCCGAGCGGGTTCACATGGCCGATCACGTGCTTGATCGTCCCGTCCTTGCCCGAGGTGTCGATTCCCTGGAGGACGAGCAGGACGGAGCGGCTCCTCTCGGCGAAGAGCCGCTCCTGGAGCCCGTCGAGCCGTTCGCCGTCGGTGACGATGGAGGCGGTGGCCTTCTTCTTGTCCTTGACCCCGGGGTGGCTGTCGGTGGGGTGGCGGGCCAGCGGATCGTCATCGGGCCGCGCTCGCAACAGCTCACGAAGGCTCATAGCGCATCATTGTGGTCGCGTCCCCCGCCGGCCGCCCGGCCAACCTCCTGAAGCAAAGCGTTGACGCCCCGCGCCCCTAAGCTCTGCCCGATTTCGGCATGGGAGGAGTCATGGAGGCAGTTCCGTACCTCGCGGTGCTGGCGGCGCTCGGAGCGCTCGTACTGGCCGCGTACTTCGCCAGCGTCGTGCTCGGCGCCGACGAGGGCACCGATCGGATGAAGGAGATCGGCGCCGCCATCCGGGAAGGGGCGATGGCGTTCCTGCGCCGCGAGTACCGCTGGGTGTCGGTGTTCGTGGCGAGCATGGCCATGCTCATTTTCATCGTGCTCGACTACGGTCGCCCCTGGGGAGCCATCGCCTACATCCTCGGCGCCGTCTTCAGTTCCGCCGCCGGGTTCGTGGGCATGACCATCGCCACCCAGGCCAACACCCGGACGGCCAACGCCGCCCGGACCGGCGCGGCCATCGCCCTGCCGCTGGCCTTCCGGGGCGGAGCGGTCATGGGCTTCACCGTGGCCGGCCTCGGACTGTTCGGGATCGCCGTCGCCTACATCGTCTTCGTCGAGCTCCTCGAGGTCGATGACCCGTTCCAGGTGGTGGCGGCCTTCGGGCTCGGCGGGTCGTCGATCGCCCTCTTCGCCCGTATCGGCGGTGGGATCTACACGAAGGCGGCGGACGTCGGCGCCGACCTGGTGGGCAAGGTCGAGGC
The DNA here is from genome assembly GCA_040756995.1 of Actinomycetota bacterium. Classification (GTDB taxonomy): domain Bacteria; phylum Actinomycetota; class Acidimicrobiia; order IMCC26256; family BP-133; genus BP-133. The sequence continues at coordinate 96,752 of JBFLYK010000008.1, forward strand.
GGGGATCCCGGAGGACGACCCCCGGAACCCGGCCACAATCGCCGACAACGTGGGGGACAACGTCGGCGACGTCGCCGGCATGGGCGCCGACCTGTTCGAGAGCTACGCCGGATCCCTCGTGGCGCCGATCGTGCTGGCCAGCCTGCTCTTCGCCGGCGTCGACGCCGACGGAAGCGTCCTCAATCTCGACGGGTTGCGCAACCTCTATGCCTTCCCGCTCCTCATCGGCGCCTTCGGGATGATCGCCTCGATCATCGGAGCGCTCCTCACCCGGGGCCGGGAGGGGGCGAGCCTCTCGGCCCAGCTCCACCGGGGCCAGAACGTGGCCATGGGCCTGATGGTGGTGCTGAGCCTCGTCGCCGCCGTGTGGGCCTTCGGAGATTTCGAGGGCGTGGAGAAGCCCATCTACCTCGGCCTGACGATCGTCATCGGAATGGCGGCCGGCTGGGCCATCGGGTTCACGTCGGAGTTCTTCACGTCCGACCACTACCGGCCGGTGAGGGACCTGGCCGACCAGGCGGAGACCGGCCCGGCGACCGTGGCGATCGCCGGCATCGCGCTCGGCAAGCTCTCCACCGCCCCGGCGGTGCTGCTGGTGGTCGGCGCCATCGGCGCCTCCTACTGGCTGGGGGAGGAGGCGTTCTCGGAGGCGTTCCGCAACCTCACCGCCGCCGACGCTGGCCTCTACGGCGTGGCGCTGGCCGCCATCGGCATGCTGGCCACCACCGGGATCGTCGTGGCCGTCGATGCCTACGGCCCCATCGCCGACAACGCCGGCGGCATCGCCGAGATGGCCGAGCTGCCCCCTGAGGTCCGCCAGGTGACCGACGGGCTCGACAGCCTGGGCAACACCACCGCCGCCATCGCCAAGGGCTTCGCCATCGGGTCGGCGGCGGTCACGGCCCTCGCTTTGTTCAAGGCCTTCTCCATCAGCGCCGGACTGGAGGCCATCGACCTCAACGACGTCCCGACCACGATCGGCCTGTTCCTCGGCGCCCTCACGCCGTTCGTCTTCGCCGCCCTGACCATGCAGAGCGTCGGGCGGGCGGCCAAGCAGATGATCGTGGAGGTCCGCCGGCAGTTCGCCGAGATCCCGGGGCTGCGAGAGGGGGCGGTCGGGGTGCGGGCCGATTACGCCCGCTGCGTAGACATCTCCACCGCCGCCGCGCTGAAGGAGATGCTGTTGCCGGGTGGCCTCGCCGTGGTCATCCCCCTCGTCATCGGATTCATCTCACTCTCGGCGCTCGGCGGCTTCCTGGCCGGTGCGCTCGTCACCGGCTTCATGATCGCCATCTACATGGCCAACGCCGGCGGCGCCTGGGACAACGCCAAGAAGTACATCGAAGCCGGAGCCCTCGGCGGGAAGGGCTCCGACGCCCACAAGGCGGCGGTGGTGGGCGACACCATCGGCGACCCGTTCAAGGACACGTCGGGCCCGGCCATGAACATCCTCATCAAGGTGATGACGATCGTCAGCCTGGTCTTCGTCCCGGCGTTCGTCTGACCAACCCCGAACCGTTCAGGGCAAAGTGAGGGGCCCGGCCGGCTGGCCGGGCCCTGCCCTGTTCCGATTCGATGGATGACGCCGGCTAGCTCGTCTTGGCTCCGAGCTGCGTCTTGGCTTCCCGGAGCTGACGGCGGAGGTCGTGCTCCTCGTCCCCCAGATCCATGATCCAGCGGTCGAGGGCGTCGACGGCCAGCTTCAGCGGTGCGTCGCCGTCGTGCACCGCGTGGACGCCGTCGGCGGTGGCCGCGGCGGACATCGGCGCCCCGGCCGGAGCCTCGTCACCGGCCACCATGGCGTCCGCCTTCCGCTTGGAGAAGGCGATGGCCCCGATCAGGACGATCAACGCCAGGCCGGCGATGGCGAAGCGGGCGCCGTTCTCGCTGCCGCCGACGTCGAGGCCTTCCATGCCGATGACCGCCGGCAGGATCAGCAGGGAGATCAGGTTCATGACCTTGATCAGCGGGTTGAGGGCCGGCCCGGCGGTGTCCTTGAACGGGTCACCCACGGTGTCGCCGATGACGGCCGCCTTGTGGGCCTCCGAGCCCTTGCCGCCCTCGTGCCCGTCCTCGATGTACTTCTTGGCGTTGTCCCACGCCCCGCCGGAGTTCGACAGGTACACGGCCATCAGCTGCCCGCTGAGGATGACGGCGGCGAGGAAGGCGCCGAGCGCCTTCCAGCCGATCCCGAAGCCGATGATGACCGGAGTCAGCGTGGCCAGCAGCGCCGGGGTGGCCAGCTCCCGCAGCGAGGCGGCGGTGCAGATGTCGATGACCGGGCCGTAGTCGGGCCGCTTGGTGCCGGCCATGATCTTCCCGTCGGCGAACTGGCTGCGGACCTCCTGGACGACGACGCCGGCCGAACGGCCGACGGCCCGGACGGCCAGGGCCGAGAAGAGGAACGGCACGGCGCCGCCGATGAGCAGGCCGATGAAGATCTTGGGGTCGGCCACGTTGATCGGCAGCCCCGGCTCGTCGAAGATGCCCCGGGCGCCGTGGAGCAGCTCCTCGACCCTGGCGGCCCCCAGGATCTCCTTGCCGGCACCCTCGATGAAGCTGGCGAAGAGGGCCACGGCGGCGATCACCGCCGATCCGATGGCGAAGCCCTTGGTCACGGCCTTGGTGGTGTTGCCGACGGCGTCGAGGCTGACCATGATCCGCTCCGGCGGGCCGTGGAACTCGCCCGACATCTCGGCGATGCCGGCCGCGTTGTCGGCCACCGGGCCGAAGGTGTCCTCGGAGACGACGACGCCGGTGGTGGCCAGCATGCCCATGCCGCAGAGGGCGACCAGGTAGAGGGAGAACTGCAGGTTGCCGCCGCCGAGACCGATGGCCACGCCGATGGCGATGGCGATGGCCACCACCGAGTAGACGCTGGACTCGAGCCCCACCGACGTGCCCGACAGGACCGTCGTGGCCGGGCCCGTGCGGGCCGACTCGGCGATCTCCCGGACCGGGGCGAACTCGGTGCCGGTGAAGTACTCGGTGAGCCGGCTGACCAGCTGGGCCAGCGCCAGCCCGACCACCACGGCCAGGAAGACCTTCAGGCCCTCATGGCCGCCGCCCGGGCCCTTGTCGCCGACGTAGCCGAAGGCCACGGCGGCGGTACCGATGACCGTGAGGATCCCGGCGGTGAGAAAGCCGCGGTTGATTGGCTTGAGAGCGTTGGTCTCGCCCTCCTTGGCCTTCACGGCGTAGACGCCGACGATGGAGGCGATCACGCCGATGGCCCGGGCGGCCACCGGGAAGATCAGGCCGAGGGCCGGGTTGGCGCCGATCGACTCGAAGGCGGCGACACCGAGGATGATCGAGGCGACGAGGGTCACCTCGTAGGACTCGAACAGGTCGGCGGCCATACCGGCGCAGTCGCCGACGTTGTCTCCCACGTTGTCGGCGATGGTGGCCGGGTTGCGGGGGTCGTCCTCGGGGATGCCGGCCTCCACCTTGCCGACCAGGTCGGCGCCGACGTCGGCCGCCTTGGTGAAGATGCCGCCGCCGACCCGGAGGAACAAGGCCAGCAGCGAGCCGCCGAAGCCGAAGCCGACCAGGATGGCCGACGACGTGTTCTGGAAGATGACGATGATCAGCGTGGCGCCGAGCAGGCCCAGACCGACCGTGAACATCCCGGCGATGCCGCCCGTCCGGAAGGCCACCTCCAGCGCCCTGGGCAGCGAGCCCGATCGGGCGGCGGCGGCGGTCCGGACGTTGCCCCGGGTGGCCAGCGTCATACCGATGTAGCCGGTCAGGCCGGACATGAGGCAGCCGGCGACGAAGGCCAGCGTCCGGAACAGGCCCGACTCGAAGAACGACAGGGCCACCCCGCCCCCGACCGATTCGGGCTTGACCACCTCGGTGGAGGTGAGGAAGACCACGATCGTGAGCGGGATGAGGATGATCCCGATCGTCCGGAACTGCCGCTTCAGGTAGGCGAGCGCCCCCTCCTGGATGGCGGTGGCGATCTCGATCATCTTGGGGGTCCCCTGGTCAGCGGCCAGGGTTCCCCTCACCAGGATGAAGCCCACGGCGATGGCGAGCAGCGCGGCGGCACCGGAGAGCGCCAGGACCGCGAACTCCCCGCCTTTGAGCTCGAACGCCTGGTAGCCACCCTCGCTGGCGAGGATGAGCGGTTTCATGCGATCGACCTTCCTTTCATGGCGCGCGCCGACGGCCGCCGCCGGGTTATATCGGCGACATGGTACGGGCGGCCGGTCTGTGACCAGGGGATTGGAACCGTCGTTCAGCTCACCGAGACCGCCGTTCGGCGCAGCCGGTGCTCAGGAACGCTCAGTCGAGGTGGTAGGGCACCGAAATGACCACCACGCCCTTCCGGAACAGCAACCGTCCCTTGAGGAAGAGTGCGGTCTGGTTGTGGAGCAGCTGTTCCCACCACCGCCGGACCACGACTTCGGGTATGAGGACCGTGACCACGTCGTTTTCCCACCGGGTGTCGATCTCATCCAGAAACCGGAGGATCGGCCGGGAGAGCTCCCGGTAGGGGGAGTAGATGATGTCGATGGCCTCCGGGATCTCGTGGTCTGACCAGGCCTTTTCGATCCGGTCCTGCTCGTCCTCGTCCGACACCACGGTGACCGCCACCAGGTGATCCGGGTGGAGCAACCGGGCATAAGCGAGCGCCTCGAGCACCCCCCGGTGCACCCCGCCGACGAGGACGACCACCGTGTGGTTCTTCCGCGGCGGCTTCCACCCCGCCGGTACCGCCAGGCGCTCCCGGACCCGCCCGTAGTGCCGGTGAACGCCCCGGAAGAGCAGGATGAGGGCGGGGATGAGCAGCACGGGGATCCAGGCGCCGATCGTGAACTTCGAGACCAGGACGACGACGAGGACCAGACCGGTGGTGGCGGCCCCGGCACCGTTGGCCAAGGCACGGCCCCGCCAGCCCGGCAGCCGTTTCCGGAGGTGGTAACGCACCATCCCCGTCTGGGACAGCGTGAAGGACGTGAAGACGCCGACGGCATAGAGCGGGATCAGCGCGGTGGTGACGCCACCGAAGCCGATCAGCAGCCCGCCGGCCGCCAGAGCGAGGACGAGGATCCCGTTGGAGAAGACGAGCCGGTCGCCGCGGTTGAACAATTGCCGGGGGAGGTAGCCGTCCCGGGCGATGATCGAGCACATCGTCGGGAAGGCCGTGTAGGCGGTGTTGGCCGCCAGGATGAGGATGGCGGCGGTCGACGCCTGCAGCAGGATGTAGGCCACGCTGCCCCGCCCGAACACGGCGTCTCCCAGGATCGAGAGGATCGTCTCGTCCTCCGACAGCGTCGGACGCAGCCGGTGGGCGAGCACGGAGATGCCGAAGAAGAAGCCCCCGAGGATCGTCACCATCGCCACCAGGGTTTTCGCCGCGTTCCTCTCCGCCGGCCTCCTGAAGGCGGGCACGGCGATGCTGATCGCCTCGACGCCGGTCAGCGCCACCGCCCCGGATGAGAAGGCCCGCATGAGGGCGAACACGGTGACGCCGGCCAGGGCCCCCGAGGCGGGCGTGAACTCGGCCAGCGCCTCTTCGTGAATGGGCAGCGGGTCGAGGCTGCCGGTGAACGAACGGTACAGCCCGTACACGACGAGCCCGGCGAGCGACAGGATGTAGAGGTAGGTCGGAGCGGCGAAGAGCGTGCCCGACTCCTTCAGGCCCCGCAGGTTGGCCAGTGTGATCACTCCGATCAGGGCCAGCCCGAGGCCCACCCGGTGTTCCCGGAGTTCGGGGACGGCCGAGGTGATGGCGGCGACCCCGGCCGAGATCGACACGGCCACCGTCAGGACGTAGTCCGTGAGCATGCTCCCGGCCGCCACGAGGGACGCGCCGGTGCCCAGGTTCTCCCGGGAGACCGTGTAGGACCCGCCGCCCTGGGGATAAGCGAGGATGGTCTGCCGGTAGCTGAGGCCCACGATGGCCAGCAGCACCACAACCACCAGCGAGATGGGAATCAGGTACTCCAGCGCCTCCATGCCCGCCCGGGGGACGAGGACGTGGAGGATCTCTTCGGTGGCGTAGGCCGTGGAGGAGATGGCGTCGGAGGAGAAGACGGCCAGCCCCACGATCTTGATGATCCGCCGATGCTCCTCCTCGGCGCTCGGCAGCGGGCGGCCGACAAGAAGGCGCTTGAGGAGGGCCACCGGTCGTGTGTCAGGCCTCTTCGCCGACCCGGGTGGTCACGGCGAGCCTGATCGTCTTGATCAGCCGCTGGTGCTGCTGCTCGGGGCGGGGGACCGGATACACGGTGCGTCAGCATGCCACTTGCCGGGCCGGCCCTGTGTGAGCGACCCCGCGTTACGATCCCGGCGTGCACGTCGTCGTCGTCGGGTGCGGCCGGGTGGGCAGCGAGCTGGCCGGCACACTGGAGAAGGACGGCCACAGCGTGGCCGTGGTCGACAAGAACAAGAGCGCTTTCCGGCGCCTGCCCCAGGGCTTCGGCGGTTCCACGGTGGTGGGCTTCGGCTTCGACCGCGACCATCTGCTGGAGGCGGGCATCGACCGGGCCGGCGCCCTGGCCGCGGTGACCAACGGCGACAACTCCAACATCCTCACGGCCCGCATCGCCCGGGAGAACTTCGGCATCGAGAAGGTGGTGGCCCGGATCTACGACCCCCGCCGGGCGCTCATCTACCAGCGCCTCGGGATCCCGACGGTGGCCACGGTCAGCTGGGCCACCGACCAGGTGCTGCGCCGGCTGCTGCCCGGCGAGGTGAAGGCGGACTGGTCCGACCCCAGCGGAAAGATCTGCGTCGTCGAGCGGGCCCTGCCGGTGGCGTGGGCGGGCAAGAAGCTGGCCGGCCTCAACGAGCCGGGCCGCTTCTGGCTCACGGCGGTGACCCGGCTCGGCAATGCCCGGATCGTCGACACGGGCATCGTCGGTCAGGAGGGTGATGTTCTGACCTTCACCGCCGCCACCGAGGCGCTCGACGCCCTGACCGAACGGCTCGAGGCGGGGAAGGACCACTAACGGATGAAGGTGGCCATCGCCGGCGCCGGCAACGTCGGCCAGTTCATCGCCAACGACCTCGCCCTGGCCGGCCACGAGGTGCTGGTCATCGAGCAGGACCCGGCCGTGGTGAGCCGGTCCTCCCCGACGCTGTCGGGGCCCCGGGGCGACGGCGGCAGCATCGAGTGGCGCACGGCCGACGCCTGTGAGGTCTCGTCGCTGCGGGAGGCCGACATCGGCTCGGTCGACGTGGTGGTGGCCGCCACCGGCGACGACGAGGACAACCTCGTGATCTCGCTGCTGGCCAAGCAGGAGTTCGCCGTGCCCCGGGTGGTGGCCCGGGTCAACCACCCGAAGAACGAGTGGCTCTTCAACGAGAACTGGGGCGTCGACGTGGCGGTGTCGACCCCGCACCTCATCCTGGCGCTGACCGAGGAGGCGCTCTCGGTGGGGAGCCTGGTCCGGCTCCTGCAGCTCGAGAAGGGGCGGGCCCGCCTCGTCGAGGTGACCCTGGCCGAGGACTCGCCGGTCATCGGCCCGGCCCTCAAGGAGCTCAACGTGCCCCGGGACGCGACGTTCGTGGCCGTGGTGCGGGAGGACCACGTCGTGGTGCCCCGCGGCGACACCGTGTTCCAGGCCGGCGACGAGGTGATCGCGCTGGTGACGCCCGACTCGGAGGACGAGATCCGCCGGATGTTGACCGGGAAGTAAGCGCCGGCCCGGTTAGGGCAGAAACTCGTAGACCGGGTTGTACATGAACGACCGGTTGTTGACCGGGGCCACCATGCCCTCGATGACGAGACGCCGGCCGGGGGAGAGGCCGGCGATCTTCTTGCGGCCGAAGAACACGGCCGTCACCGCGCCGCGCCCGTCGGTGACGCCCACTTCGAGGGACGGGGCGCCGGCCCGGGGCACGATCCGCACGGACGTCACCTCGCCCACGACCCGGGCCACCCGCCGGGGCTCCAGCTGATCGCAGGGCTGGCACTCTTCGAGCCGGGAGCAGAACTCGACCAGCTTCTCCCGGTCCGCCTCCTCGACCGGCTTCGTGAGCCGGCTCACCAGGTCCTTCACGCCCATGGACCCAGCGTACCGATCTGTCTCATCTCATCGGTACCGTGGCTTTCGCTGTGGATGCCATCGAGGCTCTGAGTGCACTGGCCGCCGACCCCGAGATCGGCGATCGCCTGACGCGCCTCGACGTCGTGCCGGCCCGTCCCGCCCGGTACGGCGAGACCGAGAAGCCCCTCCACCCCGAAGTGCTCGAACGGCTGGCGGCCCGCGGGGCCGGCCGGCTCTACGTCCACCAGGCCGAGGCCATCGACCGGCTCCGCGCCGGGCGCAGCGTCGCCCTGGCCACCGGGACCGGATCGGGCAAGTCGCTCTGCTATCAGGCGCCGATCGCCGAGTCGGTGCTCTCCGGCGGGAAGGACACCGCCCTCCTGCTGTTCCCGACCAAGGCCCTGGCCCACGACCAGCTCCGCTCCCTGCGCTCGTGGCTGGTGCCGGGAATGCGGGCCGTGGCCTATGACGGTGACACGCCGGTGGAGGAGCGGGCCTCGCTGCGGAGGACGGCCAACGTGGTGCTGACCAACCCCGAGATGCTCCACACGGGGATCCTGCCGTACCACGATCGCTGGGCCACGTTCCTCATGCGGCTGCGGTACGTCGTCGTCGACGAGCTCCACACGCTCCGGGGCATCTTCGGCAGCCACGTCGCCCATCTCCTCCACCGGCTGCGGCGGGTCTGCCTCCACTACGGCGCCCGCCCGGCCTTCTGCTTCGCCAGCGCCACCATCGGGAACCCGGCCGGGCTGGCCGCCGAGCTGTGCGGCGTGCCGGTCGACGCCGTCGACGACGACGGATCGCCCCGGGGCGAACGGGCGGTGGCGCTCCTCGACCGGCCGATGGTCGACCCGGCGGCCGGGATCCGGGCGTCGGCCACGGCCGAGGTCGGCGGCCTGGTGGCCCGCCTCGTCGCCGGCGGCCTGCGGACGATCGCCTTCTCCCCCAGCCGGCGCAGCGCCGAGCTGGTGGCCCGCCAGGCGCAGCGGCGGCTGGAGGGCGACATGGGCGCCTCCCGGCTGGCCCGATCGGTGGCCGCCTACCGGGGCGGCTACCTGCCCGAGGAACGCCGGGCGCTGGAGAAGGCGCTGTCGACCGGCGAGCTGCTGGGGGTGGCGGCCACCAACGCCCTTGAGCTCGGCATCGACGTGGCCGGCCTCGACGCCGTGGTCCTCCAGGGCTTCCCCGGCACGCTGGCGTCGTTCTGGCAGCAGGCCGGCCGGGCCGGCCGGGCCCTCCAGCCGTCGCTGGCCGTGCTGGTGGCCGGTGACGACCAGCTCGACCGCTGGTATCTCGACCACCCCACCGAGCTGTTCACCCGGCCGCTGGAGCCGGCGGTGGTCAACCCCAAGAACCCGTTCGTGGCCGAGCCCCACGTGGGTTGCGCCGCCTACGAGCTGCCGCTGACCCCCGACGACCCGGTGTTGGGCACGGCCGGCGGCGCCTTCGGGGAGGCGGTCGACGACGCGGTGCGGGAGCTGGTGCTGGCCGACGCCCTCAAACCCCGGGCGGGGAAGATGTACTGGGCCCGGCCCGAGGCGCCGGCTCCCCACGTCGGCCTCCGGACGGGCTCGTCGGTCGAGTACCGCCTCTACGAGACCGAGTCGGGCCGGCTGGTGGGGACCGTCGACGGCGCCCGGGTGTTCCACATGGCCCACCCGGGGGCCATCTACCTCCACCAGGGCCGCCAGTACCGGGTCGAGCACCTCGACGTCGACGACGCCTACGCCCTCCTCGAGCCGATCGAGGTCGACGAGTACACCCAACCTCACCACGACATCGACATCGCCATCAGCGGGGAGGACGACCAGCGCCCGGTCGGCCGGTCGACACTGCACCTCGGCTCGGTGGTGGTGACGACGACCACCGACGGCTATCAGCGCCGCCGGATCGGCAGCGGCGAAGTCCTGGAGACCGTTTCCCTCGACCTGCCGCCCCGGACGCTGCAGACGCGGGCCGGCTGGTACACGGTGCCGGTCGAGGTGGCGGTGGCAGCCGGTCTCGACGCGGTGTCGGTCCTGTCGGCGGCCCACGCCGCCGAGCACGCGCTCATCGGGATGCTGCCGCTGTTCGCCATCTGCGACCGGTGGGACGTCGGTGGCGTGTCGATGGCCGTCCACCCCGCCACCGGGGAGCCGACGATCTTCATCTACGACGGCTACCCCGGCGGCGCCGGTATCGCCGAGCTGGCCTTCGACGCCGCCGACCGTCACGTGGCGGCGGCGCTCGACGTCGTGGCGGCCTGCCCCTGCGAGGCGGGGTGCCCGTCGTGTGTCCAGTCCCCGAAATGCGGCAACTGGAACGAGTACCTCGACAAACGGGCCGCCGTCACGCTCCTGCGAGCGATGCTCGGCGGCCCGTACTGAGTTCGGCGCCCGGCGCGCCGGCGGCTACTCGGTCTCGAGCGCCTGGGCCTCCTGGCCGGCGCGGCGGCTCACGTAGAGGACGTGCATGGCGAAGACGAACAGCAGCAGGCCGGCGGCCAGCGGCACAAGCAGCTGGCGGGTCTCGTCCCCCCCGATGGCCTCCGGGAGGCCGACCAGCACCCGGCCCACGCCGTCGCCGTCCGCCTCCTCGGTGCTCTCACCCGACTGCTTGTAGGGCAGCTGGGTGGAGAATCCGGTGTCCGGGCCTTCCGGCGCCTCCTCCGGCTCGGGCGCGGGCCGGCCGGGTTTGACGACCGGACCGGCGGCTCCACCGACGGTGGCGCCGCCGGACTTCACGCTGCCCGGCGCACCGGCCTGGATGGGCGTGACCAGTGCGCCGTTGCGGCTCAGATCGGTGCCCCCGGGAGGCACCGGCGCGCCGGGCGCGGCCGGGTCGCCGGGGTTCGGGGAGGCGGCCGTCGACGGTACCGGGGCCGCCGGGTCACCAGGGGCGGGGCTCCCCGGAGGTCCGGTCTCGCCGGCGGCGTCGGCCGAGTAGGGGGGCAGCGTCGTCGTGGTGGTGGGCTCGGGCCGCTTGGGTTCCGCCACGACGATCTGCTTCGGTTCGGCCGCCGGGGCCGACCAGGCCGACTGGATGGTGTCGGTGCCGCTGCCGGCCGACCGCAGGGCGGCCACCTGGTAGCGGTAGGTGCCGGGGGCCGAGAGGTTGCGGGTGAAGGTCGTCACCTTCCCGCCCGCCTGGCCGACGTTCTTCCAGGGGCCGTCACCGACACGCTCCTGCACGACGTAGCTGACGATGTCGGGCTCCGGGTTGGCCGCCCAGCGGATGGTGGCCTGCTTGGTGCTGTCGACGAAGCCGAGCCGGACGTCGCGGGGCGGGCTGACGGGGTTGGAGACGGTGACGCCCCGCTCGTCGGTGTGAGGGCCGGGTGCCCGCCCGTCGGAGAAGGCGCCGCTCTGGGCGTTGCCGTGGGTGGTGATCCGCACGATGTAGGGGCGGTTCTGGGCCGGGCCGCCCTCGTCGGGGTAGGCCGTGGTGTCCCACACGCAGTCGATGTTCACGTAGGCGGGCGACCGGCTCTCGGACTTCTCGCACACGGTGCCGTAGCCGGGGTAGTCCTCGCCCTCGGGGGCGACGACCTCGACCGCCCAGCTCCGCACGCCGCCGTGGTAGCCGACCTTGGCCTTGATGTGGACCGTCGAGCCGGAGAGCCGGGCACCCTCGTCGGGGGACTGCCACTGCACGAAGGCGGCCTCCTCCTGGGCCAGCGCCGGACGGGCCGGGACCGGCCCCCCGGGCAGGCCGGCGGCGGCCAGGGCGGAACCGGCGAGCAACGCCGCCGCGGCGCCGAGGGTGATCTTGCGCATACGGCCTCCGTTCGTGGTCATACCTTCTCCGCCCGGACGATGAGGCGCTGGCGGGTCGACCCCTTGGGGTGACAGGTCGTCAGCGTGAGGGAGCGGCCGGGAGTCTGGGAGATCACGCTGAAGTCATTGTTGGCCACCACGAAGGGCGGACGGGTGACCCTGTAGACGTGCTGCCCGATCGGCGTCTCGAGCACGATCTGGTCGCCGACCTTCAGGCGGTCGATGTTGGCGAACGGCTTGCCGTACGTCGTGCGGTGGCCGGCGATGGCCACGTTGCCCTCTTCGCCGGGTAGCGGCGTGTTGGGGTAGTGGCCGGCCCCGGCCCGCAGGGCGCTGGCGCCGGTCCCCTCCACCACCACGGTGTCGACGTTGAGGGCCGGGATGGCCAGCCGGGTGAGGGCGTCGCCTTCGGCGGTGTGACCGGCGGCGTAGGCGGCCTTGTTCTCCGGGCTGTGGAGCTGGATGGCCAGCTTCGACTGCAGCCGGTCCTGCTGGTAGTTGGTGTACAGCGGGTAGGCCAGCATGCCGAGGGCCACCACGGCGGTGATGATCGAGAAGCCCGACAGGATCCGGCGGGCGACGGGCCGGGACCGGAGGGCGTCGAAGAAGAACCGGCTGCCGTCCCGGAGCCGGCCCGGGCTCTTCTGCTCGACGGCGAGGGGGGTGTCCGTCACGCTGTGCTCCCCAACTTCGAAGTGATTCAGGTCGCTCGGGAGACGGTTCCGGGGTCGGGACTCGACTCGTCCCGACCCCGGATACCGATGCTACAAGGTGTTGTTGGTGCTACTGGTGTGGCTTGGGGCGGGGCCCCGTGAGGGCTGACTAGCGGCGCCGCCGGAGGAAGGCGCCGACCCCGAGGCTCACGCCGAGGAGAGCCGGGATCGCCGCCGTCGAGAACGGCAGGCCACCGGTGCGAGGCAGGGCCGCCGCCGGAGCCGGGGTGGCAACCGGAACTTCGGCCGCCGCCGCCCGCTGACGCTCCTCGACCTGACCCAGCACCTTGGTGCCGCCGGCCTGGGCCACGGTCTGGGCCAGAGCGAGGCGGATGCCGGGGATGTCGGTCTTCTCGCCGAGGCTCAGACCGGTGGCGCCGGAGAGCGGGGCGAGGACGGTGTCGAGGGCGGCGTTACCGAGGATGGAACCCAGGTTGAGGCCGGGCACCAGGCTGTTGAGGCCCTTGAAGAGGTGGATGGTGACGCCGGCGGACTCTTCCCTGATGCCGCCGTCGGGCAGCTTGGTCTCCTTCGGCATGCCGACGGAGATCTCGGTGCAGAGGGCGCCGACAACGCCGAGGGCGCCGTCGCAGAACAGGGTCACGTTCTGGCCGGGGGCCAGCTCGATGAAGCCCGGGCCGCCCTTGATGCCGAGGGTGTTGGTCAGGGCCTCGAGGGGCTTCAGGCCGGCGACGCCGATCTGGCCGAGGCCGAGGGTCGGCAGGAGCTCGCTCTCGATGCGGACGAGGGTGTTCTTGGCCGAGCCGACACCCTTGGCCTCACCGCGGTTGTAGTTCACCGAAGCGCCGGACTCGCCGGTCGTGATCTTGAGGAGCGGCGGGAGGCCGAGACCCCGGAAGGCGGGGAGCACCTCGATCGTGCCGCCCTGGGCGATCGACTCGGAGACGAACTTCTCCGGGGTACCGGTGTTCTTGGCGATGGCGTTGCCGATGTTGACCCGCAGGAGGTCGGAGTCCTGCAGGCGGTCCACGAGGTTCGTCACCGTCTGGGAGGGCTCGAGAGTCGGCAGAACCACGCTGCCCTGGCCGAGCAGGCTGCCGAGGACGCCGTTGAGGGTCGTCACGGCCGTCTTGGCCGGGGCGTCGGCGACCTTGAGGAGCTCGCCGACCGGCGTGTTGCCGACGGTGCCGAGGAGGGGCTGCAGCGCGTCGAGCGCCGGCTTCAGGATCTGGGTGGCGTTCAGCTTGAGGCTGGCGACCGTGCCCGTCCCGATGGCCTCGAACGAGTTGACGTCGCCCTTGGTGATGGCCTCACCACAGGCGACCTCGCCGATGAGCAGGCTTGGCAGGTTGGCGCCGGCGAGGGCCTCACCGAGCGGGGGCTGGAAGCAGGCCCGGCCGCCCTCGGTGGGCTTCTCACCCTGGGCCGCCGTGATGGCGGTCTTGGGGCTGAGCAGCGTCCCGATGCCCGAGGCCTTCTGGTTCAACGTATTGGCAACCACGTTGGCAGCGCTATCCGCCGACGCGATCCCAAAGGTCAACTTGCGACCCAGCAGGGACAGGTCAAGCGCTTGGGCACTGGCTACGCCGCTGAACTGATCGGTCTCGACCCGGGTAACAGCACCATTCGCTGCGGGCGCGACGACAGCTGCGAGCACCAGGGCCACTGCGCCGACCAACCCCAGCGAGTGGATCTTGCGCATCCTCAGCTCCTCTCTTACCTGACGTAGCCGGATGACTACGCTTGTGACGATTGTTAAAGATAGTCCTATAACGTCACAAACGTAAAGACTAGTTCATTGACGTTGGAATCCCTCGTTTATGACGCAACTCCGCAAAAAAGGCCCAAAGTCGCGCGTTTGGTCCACATCGACTCACTCCGGGCGGTGACGGGAGGCACCCGGTGACACCGCCGTCCACGCTACTGCTGTTGCCATAGTCCACGAAAGGGACAAAAAGACAGAGGGCCCGGATGATCCGGGCCCTCTGTCTTCGGTTGCGGTACTAGCGCGGTGCCGGGAGCGGCGTCAGAAGCCCAACCAGTCGTCGAAATCGTCGTGGTAGTGCTCGCTGGTCGGGGCCAGGGCGGGCCGGCTCCGGCGGAGCAGGACGGTGAGCTGCATGGCGAACACGAACAGGGTCAGAGCCCCGGCCATGAAGATGAGCAGCTGCCGGGTGTCCCGGGGCTTGGGCACGACGCCACCGGCCAGCGTCTGCGGCCCGATCTCTTCGCCCTCTTCGTCCTCGGCCAACAGCGGGTCGCCCTGGTTGCGGTTGTAGGGCAGCTCCGTGGAGTAGCCCTCGTCGGGCCCTTCCCCTTCCGCTTCGCCGGGGTCGTAGCCGGTCGAGCCCGTGGAGCGGCTCGAGGTGCCGGCCGGGCGGGCGGTGGAGCCACCGGGGCGGCTGCTCTTCGAGCTCTTGGCCGGCTTGGCGGCGGGAGGCTTGCCCGTCGTCGGCGACGTTGGATCGGTCGGGACGAACACCCCCGGCTCGCCGCCGTCGGGAGCCCCGTCGGCACCGGCCGGGGCACCGGCGGTGCTCGGCGGCGTGATCTGGGCCACCTCGACCGCGGCGGCGGCGACGTAGGCCGACCGCTTCGTGGCGTTGGCGTTGTCCCGGTTCGGTGCCGGCCGTACGGCGGCCACCCGGTACTGGTACTTGCCGGGCTGGTCCAGGGTCCGCTCATACCGGTTGGCCGGCACGGCGACGCCGGAGCTCCACTTCCCGTCGCCGATCCTCTCCTGGACGACGTAGGTGGCGTCGGGCTCGGGGTTGGCCGACCACGTGACGCCGATCCGGTTGGTGGTCGGATCGAAGGCGCTGGCCACACCGGTCGGCTCCGCGACCCCGTTGACGACGAAGACCTCCCGCCACCGCTGCGGCGTGGCCCTGTCGTCGTAGAGCTGGTGGGGCTGGCTGCCGCCGGGCAGGGGCTCGCGGCAGCCCAGGAGCAGCCCGCAGTTGTAATGGGCGCCCGAGTTCCAGACGGTGATCTCGATCGTGTACCTGCCGTTGACGCTGGGACCCAGGTCGCGGGACTGCCACACCCGCGGTTCCTTCGAACCCTGCGCCCGGTCGAACGGAGTGGGCCCGGGCAGCGTGTGTTCCGTCGCCCGAGTCGTGTCCCAGGGGCAGTAGATCAGGATCTGCTTCGGGAATTCGCCCTTGTCGTTCGGAGCGAACTCCTCCCGACAGGTCGAGGGCGTCCCGCCGTTCGCCGGCCGGATCACCACGTCCCAGCGGCTCACGCCGTCGAGGAAGTCGGCCGTGGCGGCGACGATTTCGTCGTTCGACCACACCTCGGAGTGGTCGCCGGCCGTGGTGGGGTCAGGCGATTGCGTCCACTTCAGGCCGTGCTCCGCGTGGGGGTGGGCGGAGGCGATCAGCGGCACCGTCAGGGACAGGCCGATGGCGGCCAGGGTGGCGGTGGCCAGGAAGCGTCGCATCAGGCCGGCTGGGGCTGGTTGGGAGTGGCCGGCGCTTCGGAGACCAGCTCGGCCTTGATGATCAGGCGCTGCTTGGCCGAACCCTTCGGGTGACAGGTCGTCAGCGTGAGGGTCTTCCCGGGCGTCTGGGAGATCACGCTGAAGTCGGTGGGGGTCACGATGAAGGGGTCCCGGGAGACCTTGTACGTGTACTTCCCGACCGGGGTCTCGAGGAGGACCTCGTCACCGGGCTTCAGGCGGTCGAGGTTGGCGAACGGCTTGCCGTAGGTCGTGCGGTGCCCGGCGATGGCCACGTTGCCCTCCTCACCGGGGAGGGGGGTGTTGGGGTAGTGGCCCGCCCCGGCCCGCAGGGCGCTGGCGCCGGTGCCCTCGACGACGACCGTCGGCTTCAGGCCGGCGGCCGGGATGGAGATCTTGGTGATGGGGTCACCGCTGGCCATCTCGCCCGCGATGTACGCCTGCCTGGTCTCCGGCTTCTTGAACTCGATGGCGAGCTTGGCCTGGAGCCGGTCCTGGTAGAAGTTGGTGTAGAGGGGGTAGGCGAGCAGGCCGATGGCGAAGATCGCCAGCAACACGGAAACTCCGGACAGCACCCGGCGGGCAGCCGGACGCACCCGGAGCGTCTCGATGAGGAACGATGCACCTTCACTGAGCCGACCGCTCCGCCGGGGGGCGGGCTTCGCACCGTCGTTCGTGAGGTTCACTTGTGGGGGGTCCTCTCCACTACCCAGCAAATCCGATCCGACCGTTCATATCGACAGGTCTGGGACCGGGGTTAACCCCGGTCCCAGACCAAACTGCCTACTTCGGTAGTTCTGTACGACTAGTCAGTGACTAGGCGTTCCGGCGACGACGCCGAACCACGCTCCGCAGACCGGCGCTGGCGCCGAGCAGGACGGGGATGGCGGTGGCGTCGATCGGCAGACCACCGGTCCGGGGCAGAGCCGGGGCGGCGATCGGAGCCGCAACCGGGTCGAGGTCCCGGGCCCGCTCCTCGGTCGCACCCATCACCTTCGTCCCGCCGGCCTCGGCCGCAGCCCGAGCCAGCGAGATCTTGATGCCGGGGACGTCGGACGGCTCGCCGATGCTCAGGCCGGTGCTGCCCAGCAGACCGCCGACCACGTTGCCGATACCGAGCGGACCACCGTTACCGAGGATGGTGCCGAGGTTCAGCGTGTTGTCGAGCAGGCCGCCCACGATGGGGAGGCTGCTGGTCAGGTCGCCGAGGCCCTTGAGCATGTGGATCGTCACAGCGGAGGACTCGACACGGGTCCGGCCGTCAGCCGTGGTGACCGGGTCGTGAGCCGCACCAACCGAGATCTCGGTGCAGAGCGGGGCCACGAGGCCGTCGCAGAGCAGCGAGACGCTCATGCCGGGGCCGAGCTCGATGTAGCCGTCGCCGGCCTTCAGGCCGAGGCCCTTGACCGTGGCGTCGAACGGCAGCAGGCCGCCGAGGACGTTGTCAGCGACGGGGACGCCACCGAGCAGGCCGTTGACCATGGGCACGATGCTGTCGACAACCGGCAGGCCGGTGGAGCCGAGCAGACCACCCACAACCGGGAGGCTGGAGAGGCCGAGGTCGGGCAGGAGGGCGCTCTCGATCCGAACGGTCGTGTGAGCGGCCTCGGGCATGACCTGCATCGTGTTGCGGTCGACCGACACCTTGGCGGACGACTTCATGATGTTGATCTTGAGGAGCGACTTACCCGAGCCGAGCAGGTTCGGGAGGATGTCGATGGAGCCGCCCTCGGAGACCGCCTGCGAGATGTAGGACTGCAGGTCGCCGGCGTTACGAGCGGTGGCCACACCCAGGTCGATCCGGATGAGGTCGCCGTCCTCGAGGCTGGCGAGCAGGCCGTCCACCGTCTTGGCCGGGTCGAGAGCCGGGGCGATGGCGTTGAGGTCGAGGGCCTGGGTCACGTTGCCCACCACCGGCAGGCTGACGTTACCGAGGATGCCCTGCAGCAGGCCGTTGACCTGAGGGAGCGCCTGGGTGACGGCGTCAGTCGGGTTGGCGCCGAGGAGCCCGCCCACCACAGGCAGGTTCGCGATGCCGAGACCGTTGACGGTGTCACGCAGGGTGCCGGCCAGGCCGGAGACGATCTGCGGCATGGCCACGTGGACCTGCAGCAGGCCGCCGACCGACTCGGCGAGGAACGAGTCAGCGTTGCCGCCGACGTTGGCCTCGGCGCAGCCGACGTTGATGTCGAGCTGGGGCAGCAGACCGCCGAGCGTCAGCTCGCCGCCGCCGAGGAGGCTCCCGACGACCGGAAGCGTGAGCCCCTGGGTCGTGCCGCTCAGCATGCCGGTGACCTGCTCAACCTGAGGCAGGGCACAGGCCTTGTTCACGGACGCCGGGTCGTTGAACCGGGCGATGGCCTTGGAGGCCGGAACGAGCAGGGTGCCGAGGCCCATGGCCTCCGCCTGCACCTGCTTGGTAATGGCGTCGAGGGTGCTGTTGACGTCGGCAGCGCCGAACGACACGTGACGGCCCAGGAGGTGGAGGTCCACAACCTGGCTGCTCGCCGCAGCACCGTACTGGTCAGTAACAGTGGTGGTGTCGGCGAGAGCCACACCCGCCGGCGCTACGAGCGCCGCCGCGAGCAAGGCCGCCCCGCCTGCAACCCCCAATCTGCGAAGCTTGCGCATCTTCTCCTGTTCTCCTTCCAAATCCCGGTGGCCGGGACCCGCTGGTTGATGCCGGTACATCGCGAGCCTCCGGCGCCACTGCGAGCTCGCAACGTGTGTGTTCGCTCTCCGGAGAGCGGATTCCTGCCCTCGGAGCCACGATCAACCGGGACATTCCGGGTGAAGCTCGGCTCGGGCAGCTGCCCTGACCAGGCCTGACGCCGGTCCGGAGAAGGGCAGGGTGACCGTGACCGCGACCACGACCGCCGGCCCCTCGCAGTCGCAGCGGAGGAGGCGGGCGCCGTTGGCGGCCGCTGTCACCGAAGCAGTTCGCTCCGCCTGGCCCCTGGTCCTGCCGGCGGCCAGCTCGCCGGCGGCCGCCAGGGCCGCGGCGTCGGCCGCCGTCTGGGCCCGGGCGGCGGCCAGAGCCCCGGTGGCCAGCCGTCCGAGCCCCAGGGTCAGGGCGGCCACCAGCGCCACGACTCCGCAGAGCAGCACGCCGGCGCTGCCGTCCCGGCGGGGGTCGGACCGGGGTTCGGAGCGCCCGACGGAGCGGGACGGCCGGGCCGGCGGGCGCCTCACCGCTCCACCCGCATGGCGGCCTGGGCCGTCAGCTGGGGATCGGGCAACAGCGGCCCGACGAGGGGAACGGCCGTCGGACTCCGGTACCTGACCCTGACCGTGAACAGCTCGCCGACGGGCGGCCGGCGCCGGGCCTCGACCGTCGCTCCGGGAAGCACGGCCGCCGCCGCCCGCTCCGCCCGGGCCGGGTCGGGGTCGACGCTGGCCACCCGGGCGGCTTCCCGGGCGGCGTTCGTCAGCGCCAGCTGGTCCCGGAGCACCAGCGCCGCCTGCACCAGAACCAGGGCCAGCAGCAACACGACGGGGAAGATCAACGCCAGTTCCGCCGTCGTCTGCCCCGCCTGCCGCCGGCGGTCGCCGGTCACCCGGCCGAGCCCAGGACCTTGTCGAGGACCACATCGAAGAGCCGGCCGACGGCATTCGAATGGGTGGCCCAGGCGATAACCATGCCGGCCAGGGCGGCGGCGGCCAGGATCACGAGGGCGTATTCGGCGGTGGTCTGGCCGGCGGCGCCCCGGAGGCGGGCGCGGTCGGAGATATCCATGGAACTTTCTCCTTACATATAGGGGCGTCAGTGGCCGAGGCTGGCCAGCACGACCGGCGCCACGGTGAGCAGCAGGAAGGCCGGCAGCACGAGGAAGACGAGGGGGAAGAGCAACCGGACGGGCACGGTCCGGGCCCGGGCCATCGCCCGCCGCCGGGCCTGCGCCCTGGTCTGAGCGGCCAGCCGGGCCAGCGCCGGCGCCACCGCCGCCCCGGACCACTCCCCGCTGGCCAGGGTGGCCGCCAGCGGAGCGAAGTCGGGGGACCGCTCGGCCTCGGCCTCGAGCGCCTCGACGAGCCGCAACCCGCCCTCGGCCGCCGCCAGCGCCGCCGCCAGGCGCCCGGCGGCCGGTTCGGGCCCGAAGCGGGCCGCCAGACCCACGGCCAGAAACGGCGTGAGACCGGCGGTCACCGCCATGCCGAGAAGGTCGGCGGTCAGGGCGACACAATCCGCCGGAGGCGGACTGGAACGGCGAGCCGAACCGCCGCGCTCGACCGCCGGACCGGCGGCACGCGGTCGTCGACCATGCCGCTTCATGCGTCCCGCCCCACGATCCGGCGCATCCACAGGGCGGCGGCCGCCTGCAGGACCAGGCCGGTCAGAAGGCAGGCCCGGCCGGGGGCGGTGCCGACGAGGGTCGGGGCGACGCGCCGGTCCACCAGCAGGGAGAGCGCCAGGGAGACGAGCGGGGCGGCGCCGACGACGATCGCCGACAGGCGAGCCTGGGCCGAGAGCGCGGCGACCTCACCGGCGGCGTCATGACGGTCCCGAAGGCCGGCGGCCAGGCCGTCGAGCGCCGGGGCGGCCGGCCCTCCGGTTCCGGCCATGACCTGCAACGCGGCGGCCACGGCGGCGACAGCCGGCAGTGGCCGCTCCTGCGCCCAGGCGGCCAACGCCGCCTCGAGCCCCCGCTCCTCCGCCCGCTCCAGGACCCGGCGGAGATCGGCCGCCAGGGCCTCGGGAAGATCCACGGCACCGGCCACGTCGGCCAGAGCCACCGCCGGCGCCGCCCCGGCCCGCAACCCGGCGGCCACCCGCTCGAGCACATCCGGTAGCGCGGCCAGGACCGCGGCGTCCCGCCGCCGGCCGCCCACCCGCGCCACCGGCCCGAACGAGGTCGGACTGAGGGAGGCAGAACGTCGGCGCGTCATCCCGCACCACCGAGGTCGAGCGGCGGGGCGCCAGCGCGTCGTGGAAGGCGGGTGGGTGCGGAGCCGCTGCGGCCCGGCGGGTAGAGGGCCCGGAGGCCGGTGGGGCCGGACAGTTCGGCGATCGCTTCGATCCGGCGGCTGCCGTCGGGGTAGCGGGCGATGTGGACGACGGCGTCGATCGAGGCCCGGATATGGGCGCGGATGGCGTCGACGGGCAGGCCGGTGCGGGCCAGCAGGACCAGGCTCTCCAGCCGGGCCAGCGCTTCGGCCGGGCCGTTGGCGTGGATCGTGCACAGCGAGCCCGAGTGGCCGGTGTTGAGGGCCTGCAGGAGATCGAAAGCCTCCTCGCCCCGGACTTCGCCCACGATGAGCCGATCGGGCCGGAGCCGCAAGGCGGCCCGGACGAGGGCCCGCACCGGAACGGCCCCGGCTCCTTCGGCGTTGGGCGGCCGGGCTTCGAGCCGCACCAGGTGGGGCTGGCCGAGGGCCAGCTCGGCCGTCTCCTCGATCGTCACGATGCGCTCCTGCGGCGGCAGCTCGCCGGCCAGGACGTTGAGCAACGTCGTCTTCCCGGCGCCGGTACCGCCCGACACCAGCACGTTCCATCCGGCGGCGATCGCCCACCGCAGGAGCCCCACACCGACCGGCGTCAGCCCGAAGTCGGTCAGCGCCCGGCGCCGGGGGCCGAACCGGCGGATGGCCACGCAGGTGCCGTCGACGGCCACGGGCGGGAGGACGGCGTGCAACCGCGAGCCGTCGGGCAGCCGGGCGTCGACCATGGGCGACGACCGGTCGAGCCGCAGGCCCAGGGGAGCGATGATCCGCTCCACGACACGGCGCACACCGCTCTCGTCGAGATCGACGGAGACGGGTTCCAGCCGCCCGGCCCGTTCGACGAAGGCCCGCCCGCCTCCGTTGAGGAGGATCTCCGACACTTCGGGATCGGCCAGAAGGGCCTCGAGCCCGCCGGAATCGACCCGCACGCTCAGGCTGCCCATCGGCCGTTGGCCAGACCGGCCAGGCGATCGAGGACCGAGCCCGCCGCCGTGGCCAGCGGGGCCGGAAGGTGGTCCAGCAGCACGCCGGCGTCGATCGCCCGGGCGATCTCCGACCGGACGGGGACCCGGCCGACCACCGGGAGACCGAGCACCGCCGCGACGTCGTCGGCGCCGAGGGCCCGACCGGGATCGGCCACGAGGATCGCTCCGGCTGATGACCCGAGCCGGGGGTCGGCCACCGCCCGGCGCAAGGCCAGGTAGCAGGGCCGGATCACCATGAGCGCCAGGTCGGCCACGTCGACGACGGCCCTCGCCGCTCCGTCGACCCCGTCGGCTCCGGAGCCGCCGTCGACCACGGTCACACCACCGTCCCGCAGGGCGACGGCCAGCGCCGCGCCGGCCTCCGGTGACGCCGCCCCGGCGCCCGGACCCCCGGGCAGGAGAGCCAGCCCCGGAACGACCGGTATGGCCATGTCGTCGAGCCACTCCGTCGGCGTGGAGGGCCCGGCCGCCAACCAGTCGACCAGGGTGGCCAGCGACGTCAGCGGCGGGAGCCCGAGGATGGCCGGCTGGTCGCCGGCGAAGTCGGCCAGGCGGGTCTCGCCGCGGGCGGCCGAGACGAGCGCCAGGGCGGCGGCGACCACGGACGTGCCGGAGCCGCCCTTCGGCGACCAGAGGGCGAGGAGCACGGAGCATCCCCCTTCGGGAGGCGGCGCGGGACGCGGTGCGCCGCGGGGCGATCAGCGAAGGGGGAAGCAGAAACCGGAAACTCCCTCAGAAGCCGCCGGTGCCGGCACCGTACGCACTGCGTTCATTGCGGCGCAACGGAATTTGCCGGCGGCGCTCCTATGCTCGGATTCGTATGGAGGCCGCCTTCTTCGACCTCGACAAGACCGTCATCGCCAAGAGCTCGGTCCTGGCCTTCGGTCGTCCGCTCTATCGGGAAGGGCTCCTGTCCCGCTCGGCCCTGTTGAAGAGCGCCTACAACCAGGCGATCTACCGGATGCGGGGCGCCAACGAAGCCCG
Organism: Actinomycetota bacterium; assembly: GCA_040756995.1. Taxonomy (GTDB): domain Bacteria; phylum Actinomycetota; class Acidimicrobiia; order IMCC26256; family BP-133; genus BP-133. Next base: position 119,558 of record JBFLYK010000008.1, read on the forward strand.
GATGGAACGGGCCCGGGACAAGATGCTGTCGATCACCAGGGGCTGGGAGCAGGCCCGGGTGAGCGGAATCGTCCACGAGACGTTCGAGAAGATCGTCGCTCCCATCATCTACGCCGAGGCGCTCGAGCTCTTCGAAGAGCACCTCGACGCCGGCCGCAAGATCTTCCTGGTCTCGTCTTCGCCGATCGAGATCGTCTCCCACCTCGCCGAGTACCTCGGCATCGACGAGTGCATCGCCAGCCGGTCCCACGTCGACGCCGACGGCCGCTTCACCGGCGAACTCGAGTTCTACGCCTACGGGCCCCACAAGGCGGCGGCCATCCGCCAGGCCGCCGAGCGCGACGGCATCGACCTGGCCCGCTCCTACGCCTACTCCGACTCCATCACCGACGCTCCGATGCTGGAGATCGTCGGCCACCCGGTGGCGGTCAACCCCGATCGGGAGCTGGCCCGGCTCGCCCGCCAGCGGGAGTGGGAGATCCGGGAGTTCGACCAGCCCGTCCGGCTGCGCCGGCGCGTCCCCACCCCGGCGCCGGCCCCCACGGCGGCCGTCGGCGGCGTGCTGGCCGCGGTGGGGCTCGGCGTCGCGGGGTACCGCTGGGCCCAGCAGCGCCACAGCCAGCTGCACCCTCCCCGAACCTCCGGGCTCCGCCTGGCGTTCGGGCACCGCGGTTGAGGCCGGCGCCGCTGCCGCTGGCCCACGGGCCGACACCTCTCGAACCGCTCGACCGCCTCTCCGAATGGCTCGGCGGGCCGCGGCTGTTGGTCAAGCGTGACGACCAGACCGGGCTGGCCCTCGGCGGCAACAAGGCCCGCAAGCTCGCCCACCTCTGCGCCGAAGCCCTGGCGACCGGCTGCGACACGCTCGTCACCGGTGGCGGCCCCCAGTCGAACCACTGCCGGATGACGGCCGCCGCCGCCAACCGCCTGGGGCTGGGCTGCCACCTGGCGCTGGCCGGCTCGGCCGACCCGCCGACCGGCAACCTCCTGCTCGACCGGTTGCTGGGCGCCGACCTGCACCCGACGGGGGCCCGCCACTACTACGAGATCGAGGCGGCCATCGAGGCGCTGGCCGAGAGGCTCCGGGCCGATGGGGCCCGGCCGTACGCCATCCCGATCGGGGGCGCCTCGGTGACCGGCGCGCTCGGCTACGTCGACGCCGCCCGGGAGCTGGCCGGCCAGCTGACCGGCCCGCTCGACTGGATCGTGGTGGCGGACGGGTCCGGCGGCACCCATGCCGGCCTCCTGGCCGGCCTCGACCCCCGCGGCTGGACATCCGGCACCCGGGTCCTGGGGGTCGACGTCGGGACCCGTCCGGATCTCGACCAGCGGGTGCCGGAACTGGCCGCGGCCACCGCCGCCGCCACCGGCCGCCCCCCGCCGGGCGGCGAGGTCCACATCGACCACACGCGCTTCGGCGCCGGCTACGGGAAGCCGACGCCGGAGTGCCTGGAGGCTCTCCGCGCCACGGCCCGCCTCGAGGGCCTGATCCTCGACCCCGTCTACACCGGCAAGGCGATGGCCGGCCTCATCGGCTGGACCCGGGAAGGCCGCTTCACCGACCGGCACACGGTGCTGTTCTGGCACACGGGGGGAGCTCCGGCGCTGTTCGCCGGCGGGTACTGCGAGTGGCTGACGAGCTAGGCGGCCATCTTCTTCTTGGCGACGACGGCGCCAAGGGCGAGCACGATGACCAGGAGCATGAGCTTCTTCATCCGGACCTCCTCCGGGGGGCGAGGTGACCGGCGAACTTTAACCTGCTAACACAGCGAGTGGAGGTGAACGGGCGCCTGGTGGGCCCCCTCGTCTTCAAAACGAGTGGGACGGGTGATCCCCGTCCGGTGGGTTCGATTCCTGCCACCTCCGCTAACCACCCCAACTGGCGTTCCTTTTCCGGAATACAGCGGAAAAGGAACGCCAGTTTTGCGAGGCGGGCGCGACAGTGGCCGCCCGAGGGCGGCCACCGGTCAGCGGATGATTGGAAAGGTCAGACGGCGAGCAGATCGCGGGCGCCGGTGTCGGAGGACGGGTGCCGCAGCTTCGACATCGCCCGGGCCTCGATCTGGCGGATCCGCTCCCGGGTGAGGTTGAAGTACTCCCCGACCTCTTCCAGGGTGCGGGGCTCGCCCCGGTCGAGACCGAAGCGCAGCGCCAGGATCTGCCGCTCCCGCTCGTCGAGCGGGGCGAGGAGCTTCTCGATCTCAGCCGGCAGCAACGCCGTGGCCGCCACCTCGAAGGGCGACTCGGCCGACCGGTCCTCGACGATGTCGCCGAGCTCGGCGTCGCCGTCCTCCCGGAGCGGCTCGGACAGCGAGAGCGGCTCAGCGGCGAACCGCAGCGCCTCGGTGACCTTGTCCTCCGGCATGTCGACCTCGACGGCCAGCTCCGAGAGGGTGGCCGGCCGCCCGAGCTTCAGCTCGAGGCGGGCCCGGGCCTTCTGGAGGCGGGCCAGAGTGTCGCCGGCGTGGACCGGCAGGCGGATGGTCCGGCCGGTGTTGGCGATACCGCGGGTGATCGCCTGACGGATCCACCACGTGGCGTACGTGGAGAACTTGAAGCCCTTCCGCCAGTCGAACTTCTCGACGGCGTGCATCAGGCCGAGGTTGCCTTCCTGGATCAGGTCGAGGAGCGGCAGGCCCGACGCCTGATACTTCTTGGCGATGGAAACCACGAGCCGCAGGTTCGACTGCACGAACGTGCGCTGGGCCTGCTCACCCTCGGTGATCGAGCGACGAAGCTCGCGCTTCTTGCTGGCCGAGATGCTGGTGCCCTTCTCGAGCTCGCATCGGGCGGCGTTCCCGCCTTCGATCGCCTGAGCCAGACGGACCTCGTCGTCCTTGGTCAACAGCGGATACTGCCCGATATCAGTAAGGTAGAGACGGACGAGGTCTTCCTCGTCCCGCTCGACTCGTTCCTTGGCCACGGATTTCCTTTTCCGGGTTTCGCGTGGAGCGCGCGTGGGCTTGGCTTCGCCACCCAGCATCCAACACCACCTTGATCATTACGATACCGGGCCGGTCAAGACTTCCGGATCGTTCCGCCGAATATGTACCCGATCCGCCGCCAGCGCGGACCCGGACACCCTGCCTCCCCCGACAGGGCCCCGGATCATTGACACTGGTGCTGTCGATCTGTTCGGGATTTCGGCACAATCCGGACATCTCCTGCCATACACGCAACGTCGGGGCGTTACAGAACGATGTCAACGACTGTTTCGCGCCGATCGTGAGCCCAACTACCCGCAGGGCGCGATGAACGAACCTTCAAACGCCGCGGATCTCACGCTGGCCATCGTGGCCGGGGTGTTCGACGCCCGGCCCGGCGCGGAAGCCGAACTCGGAGCGGTTCTGGCCCACTACGTGGTCGTGAGCCGAACCAGCCCCGGCTGCCGCAACATCGACCTGGTGGCCTCGTTGACGAAACCCGGCCGGTTCCTCGTCTACGAGAAGTGGGAGAGCCCCGAGCACCAGCAGGAGCACCTCAGGTCCGCCGTCACCGAGGAGCTAGCGGCGGCGGCCATGCCGCTGTTGGCCGGACCGCCCGATCTCGGCCTCTTCGAGGCCGTCAGCGCCCACGACCTCATGTAGCGGGCCGCGTCGCAGCGCAGATGGCGGTGATGTCGGCCCAGGTCAGGTCGGAGGCGGTCCAGAGCCGGTCGAAGGCCCGGTCGGCGGCGTCGGTGAAGCCGTGGCGGATCCGGAAGGCGTAGCAGCGCCGGCCGCGGCCGCCGTCGATCCCGGCCCGGCGGGCGTAGCGGCCGACGGCGTAGGCGTCCCAGGCGGTGTGCTCGGCCGGGCTCAGGTCGGCGTCGGCCGGCGGGGCGCCGAACCGCGGATCGAGCCGGTCGGCGACCCGGAACAGCAGGCGGCCGAGTACGAGCCGGGCGCCCGCCTCGGAGAACTGCCGGAGCCGTTGCGGGTCCTCGAAGGCGCCGCCCTCGACGTGGATCGTGACCGACCGGCCGTCGACGACCGTCGTCGTCTTGCCGAACGGGTTCTCCTCGTCGACGGCGACTTCGATGCGGACGTCGTCGGGGAGGCCGACCAGCGCCGCCACCTCCGAAACCACCGCCGCGATCCGCTCCGGGTCGTAGTGGACGATCGAAAAAGCCGGGGGATCGACAGTGACGTTCATCCCGCGACGGGAACGTCCTCCTTGGAGGCCTCGGCGATCTCGTCGATCTCGGCGTCGCCGAATCCGGCCATGCGCCGGAAGGTCCGGGCCAGCTGGATCGGGTTCTCGTCGGCCTCGCCCCGGAACCCCCGGAAGCTGAACAGCTTGTCGACCACCCGCTGGAACTCGAGCGCCCGCTCCCGGCGCTCCGGATCATGCTCGGTCAGGCGGCGCAGCCAATCGGAGCCCATCTTCACGTGGGTCACCTCGTCGGCCAGCATCCAGTCCTCGCAGAAGGAGAGGACGGGGTCGCCGCAGGCCTGGCCGAACTCCCGCATCGTGTTGAACACGTCGATGGCCAGGCCTTCGAGGGCCCGGTTCACGCCGGTCAGGCGGAGGACGGGGTCGGGGTTGCAGGCCGCCTGGTAGAGGAACGTCGTCTCGGCGAACTCCCCGATCTCCGTGCCCATGTGCTCGCTCAGCTTCACGGAGATCTCGGTGTGGCGGGCCTCGTCCCAACACTGGCGGGCCATGTCGAGCTTGAGGGCGAAGGGGGCCTCGTCGTCGTCGAAGTCCCACACCGTCCGCCCGGCCCCCTCCAGCGCCTGGATCTCGCCGACGAAGATGCCGTGCATCATCTGGCGGGCGGCGTGGGCGGCGTCGGGCCGGTCGGGGGTGAGCTTGCCGCCCCGCCGGCCGGACGGAGCGAGCTTCGTCCGAGGGTCCTCGAACCGGTCCTCCATCCGGGCCCGCCGGAAGCGGCTGTCGCGGGCGAGATCCTCGGCCGGGAAGATCTTCCTCATGCTGCCCCCACTCTCGAGCTCTCTGTCGGCGAATCCTGCGGTGACGGTTCTCCGAGGCTACCCGGGCCGGCAATCCCGCCTGCCCGGTTCATGAGCGTCTCGAGCTCCGCCTGGCGGCGGGCGGCCCGGGCCACTTCGTCGTCGGTCTGGATGAGCGACTGGAGGGTCATCTCGCCCTCCCGCCAGTCGGTCGTCTCGTCCTCGAGGATGAAGCCCAACGACCGGATCGTCGGGGCGTCGGTGATCCGGCTGGTGGCGGCGAGGTGGTAGGTGTAGGCGGCGATCTTGCGCGGCAGCAGCACCCGGTACACCCCGACCAGCTTCTCGATCGTGAGGTCGGCCGCTTCCGGTTCGGTCATGGCCGCCACGAACGCCTCCAGGTCGGCGTTGGGCGCCTTGATGAGGCGCTCCGGCCGCATCTCCCGCAGCTCCGGCAGCCGCTTGACCCACAGCTCGGCGTGCCAGGCGTGGTGGTAGCAGTGCCGGCCGAGCATCGTCTTCACGTCGAGCTCCGGCACGGTGGCCACCCACCCGCCGAGCGCCTCGAAGAGCCGCATCTCGATCCAGGCGTAGTGGCCGACCCGGCGGGCCGACTCCTCCACCGTGAACAGGCCGGGCAGCTCCCGCCGGTCCCAGGGGGCGAACGGCGAACGGGGAGCGGCGGGATCGGCCATGGGCTACTTCTTCCCGATCGTCTTTTCCACGTAGGCGGCGATGGCCGCCATTGTCTGGGGCGACTTCCACACCTCGAACATCTCGGCATCACGCTGGCGGCCGGTCGAATCCACCTCGGTCCAGAACCGGTCCCGGAGGGAATGTTTGGCGTGGGTGAAGGCGGCCGGGACGAGCGCCGCCAGCTGCTCGGCCTTGGCGACGGCCCGGTCGAGCAACTCGGCCTCGGGGACGACCTCGTCGATCAGACCGCGCCGCTGCGCCTCGGCCGGCAGCAGCGTGGCGCCGCTGTAGATCAGATCGGCGACGCCGGTATCGCCGGTGGCGCAGCGGACGGCAGCCAGCGCGCTGGCCGGGAACGCCACGCCGAGGAGGATCTCCGGAAAGCCGATGCGGCCTTTCCCGTCGGCCATGATCCGGTGGTCGGCGCAGCAGGCGATGATGCCGCCGCCCGCGATCGCATGCCCGTTGACGGCGGCCACCACCGGACGCCGGTAGGCGAAGAGATCGTCGAAGGCCCCGGACAGCGCGGGGATGAAATCGGCCACGTAGGCGTCGCCGCCCTCGAGGATCCGGAAGAGATCCACGCCGGCCGAGAAAGCCGGACCCGTCCCGGTCAGGACCAGGGCGCTGCCCTCGTCGGAGAGCTCGGCCAGCTCGGCCCGCAGGGCCACGAGGAACTCGAGGTCGAGGGCGCTCACCGGGCCGTGGTCGAAGCGCACGACGGTGACGTTGTCGGAGACCTGCTTGCGTTCGATCATCAGCCCGTCCATCCGTTCGTGATCGGGAGCCGGCGGTCCTTACCGAAGGCCTTGGGCGACACCCGGACCCCGGGCGGGGCCTGGCGGCGCTTGTACTCGCTGACGTCGACGAGCCGGGCCACCCGGCGAACGGTCGCCGGGTCGAACCCGTCCGCCTCGAGCTCGGTTACCGATCGGTCACCTTCAACGTATCCCTCCAGGATCGGGTCCAGCACGTCGTAGGGCGGCAGCGAATCGGAGTCGACCTGGCCGGGGGCCAGCTCGGCCGACGGCGGCTTCTCCAGCACGTGCTCGGGGATGACGATCCGGTCCCGGTTGCGCCAGCGGGCCAGGCGGTAGACGAGGGTCTTCTCGACGTCCTTCAGCGGGGCGAAGCCGCCGGCCATGTCGCCGTAGAGCGTGGAGTAGCCGGTGGCCATCTCGCTCTTGTTCCCCGTGGTCAGCACCAGCCAGTTGAACTTGTTCGACAGCGTCATGAGGATCGTGCCCCGGATCCGGGCCTGGAGGTTCTCCTCGGCCAGGCCCGGCTCCGTGCCTTCGAACGGTTCCGCCAGCAGGCCGAGGAAGGCGGCGTGGACGTCTTCGATGGGGATCGTCATCGTGCGGATCCCGAGGTTGGCCGCCAGCTCCTCGGCGTCGGTGACGCTGTGGCCGCTGGAGAAGCGGGACGGCATCAGCACGCCGGTCACGTGCTCGGCGCCGAGGGCGTCGACCGCCACCGCCGCCACCACCGAGGAGTCGATGCCGCCCGACAGGCCGATGACCACGTCGGAGAAGCGGTTCTTCGTGACGTAGTCGCCGGTGCCGAGCCGCAGCGCCGACCACACCTCCTCTTCGGTCGGGAGCCGGGGTTCGATCCGGGCCGCGCGGGTCGGCTCGGTGGCCGCCGGGCGGGGTTCGGAGATGTGGACCTCGGGCAGCGCCGGCCGGCTGGCCCGGCCCCGGGGGTCGAGGAGCCGCTTGCGGAAGGTGGCGCGGACGTCGACGTCGACGACGAGGAGATCCTCTTCGAACTGGCGGGCCCGGGCCACCAGGTGGCCCGACTCGTCGTAGACGGCCGAACCGCCGTCGAAGACCAGCTCGTCCTGCCCGCCGACGAGGTTGACGTAGAGGATGGGGATGGAGTGGTCGGCGGCCCGGGTGGCCACCATCGTCTCCCGCTCGGCCAGGCGCCCCTCGTAGTACGGCGAGGCGTTGATGTTCACCACCAGCTCGGCACCGCCGGCGGCCTGGGCGCCGATCGGGCCGGTGGGCGACCAGATGTCCTCGCAGATCGACACCGCCACCCGCACGCCATTGACCACGAACAGCGAGCCCGGATCGTCGCTCGGCGTGAAGTAGCGGGCCTCGTCGAACACGCCGTAGTTGGGCAGCAGCCATTTGCGGTACAGCCCCCGCACGGCACCACCGGCGCAGACGGCGGCGGCGTTGGACAGGTCGCGCTCCGCCAGCGGGAAGCCGATAATCGCCACCGTCTGGCCGGTGCGGGCGGCGACCTTCTCCATCGCCCGCTGGGCCTCGGCCACGAAGGCCGGCCGCAGCAGGAGGTCTTCCGGCGGGTAGCCGGTGACCGCCAGTTCGGGCAGGGCGACGAGATCGGCGCCGGCCGCCTCGGCGGCGTCGATGGCGGCCAGGATCCGTTCGACGTTGCCGGCCAGATCACCGACGGTGACGTTGATCTGTGCGGCGGCGACACGGAGGCGGGCCATCCCGGAAGATTACGGGCTTGCCGGGGAGGCGTTCCTCCCGTGGGACACTCCCGACACGATGTCGACCGCCCCGTCCGTGCTCAAGGCGCCGGAGGTGGCCGAGGTCATCGACCGGGCCGCCGAACCCGGTCAGGCGCGCCTCGTCCTCACCCGGCTGCTCGACGCCCACCCGGAACTGACCGACCGGCTGGCCGGCGACCGGCTCTTCGCCTCGGCCCTGGTGGCGCTGGCCGACGCCTCGCGGTCGCTGTCGGAGGCGGTGATCGCCGACGCGGGGTTGCTGGCGCCGCTCGACGATCCCGACAGCCTGGCGGTCGAGTGTCCCCACGACCGGTACACCACCCGGGCCCGGCAGGCCGTGGAGGACGACGACGCCGACCCCGGACGGGGACTGCGGCGCTGGAAGCGCCAGCAGCTCCTGCGCATCGCCGTGCGGGACCTGCTGGGCTTGGCCGACCTGCCGGTCGTCGGCCGGGAGCTGGCCTCGCTGGCCGAGGGCTGCCTCGGCGCGGCGCTCGGCCTCGCCCGGGGCGGAACCAGCGCCGACGTCCGCATCGCCGTGATCGGCATGGGCAAGCTCGGCGGGCGGGAGCTGAACTATTCGAGCGACGTCGACGTCCTCTTCGTCCACGAGGGCGACAGTGCCGCCGCCGAGCGCGTCGCCCGGGCTCTGCTGACCGTGATGGCCCGGCCGACCCCCCACGGCATCGTGTTCCGGACCGACGCCGACCTCCGGCCCGAGGGCCGGGCCGGTCCCCTGTCCCGCAGCCTCGACGCCTACCGGGCCTACTGGGAGAAGTGGGCCTCGACGTGGGAGTTCCAGGCCCTCATCAAGGCCCGGCCGGTGGCGGGCGACGCCGCCCTCGGCCAGGCGTTCTCCGACGCCGCCCAACCCCACGTCTGGCCGGAGCGGCTCGACCCCGACGCCATCCGGGAGGTCCGGGTCATGAAGGCCCGGGCCGAGGAAGAGGTGTCGAAGCGGGGCCTCTCCGACCGGGAGATCAAGCGGGGCCGGGGCGGCCTGCGCGACATCGAGTTCGCGGTGCAGCTCCTCCAGCTCGTCCACGGCCGCCACGACCCGGGGATCCGCTCGCCCAACACGCTGGAGGCACTCGACCAGCTCGGCCAGGCCGGCTACGTCGACACCACCCAGGTCCGCACCCTCGACGCCGCCTACCGTTTCCTGCGCACCGTCGAGCACCGGCTCCAGCTCGTCGACGAGGCGCAGGTCCACGCCCTGCCGTCCGACACCGCCGGCCGGACGCGGCTGGCCCGCGTCCTCGGCTACCGGGACGCCGGCTCGGCCACGGCCCTCGAGCAGTTCGAGGCCGCCCACCGGCGCCAGCAGGCCCAGGTGCGGTCCATCCACGAGAAGCTCTTCTTCCGCCCGCTGCTGGAGGCCATCGCCGGCACCGGCCCGCTGTCCCAGGAGGCGGCCGAAGAGCGCCTCACCGCCTTCGGGTTCCGCGACGTGGCCCAGACGAGGGCGGCGCTGGCCGAACTGACGACCGGTCTCTCCCGCCGGTCGCAGCTGATGGGCCAGCTCTTCCCGCTTCTCCTGGAATGGCTGTCGGAGACGCCCGACCCCGACATGGGTCTGCTCCAGCTCCGCCGGCTGGCCGAGGGCCGGGCCCGGTCGGGCGCGTTGGCCGTCGCCTTCCGGGAGGCGCCGGGCGCCGCCGAGCGGGTCTGCCGGCTGCTCGGGTCGAGCCGGCTCGTGGGCGACGCCCTCCGCCGCCATCCGGAGTTCGTCCCCTCCTTGGCCGACGACGAGTTCCTGGTCCGGTCGAAGGACCGCGACGAGCTGGTGGAGGAGGCGCTGGGAACGCTGGCCTGGCGGACGGGGGTCGAGGAGCGGCGGGAGGGCCTGCGCCGCTTCAAGCGGCGGGAGCTGCTCCGGATCGCCTGCCGCGATCTCCTGGGCTCCGCCTCGGTCGAGGATGTCGGCGGGGATCTGGCCAGCCTGGCCGACGCCGCGGTCGAGGCGACCCTGCGGGAGCTGGCGCCGTCGGTGCCGTTCGCCGTGATCGGCATGGGCCGGCTCGGGAGCCGGGAGCTGTCCTACGCCTCCGACATCGACGTCCTCTTCGTCTACGACGGGTCGGGGGCGGCGGACTTCGACGTGGCGGAGCGAACGGCCACCCGGATCATCTCCGGGATCGGCGCCACCACCGCCGAGGGCCAGACGTTCCGCATCGACGCCAACCTACGCCCGGAGGGGAAGCAGGGGCCGCTGGCCCGCTCCCTCGAGGGCTACCGCACCTACTACGACAACTGGGCCCTCACCTGGGAGTTCCAGTCGCTCCTGAAGGCCCGCCCGGTGGCCGGCGACATGGCCCTGGCGGAGCGGTTCTGCGCCATGGTCGAGCCCTACGTCTACCGGGATCCGTTCCCCCTGGAGTCGATCCGGGAGGTCCGCCGCATGAAGGCCCGCATCGAGCGGGAACGGATCCCGCCCGGCGAGGACCCGCAGTTCCACCTGAAGCTCGGCCGCGGTTCGCTGTCCGACGTGGAGTGGACGGTGCAGCTCCTCCAGCTCATGCACGGCGCCACCGACCCGCAGCTGCGGGCGACGTCGACGGTGGACGGGCTGAGCCGGCTGGCCGAGCGCGGTCACCTCGCCCGAAGCGACGTCGAGGCGCTGGAGCAGGCCTACCGGTTCTGTGAACGGGCCCGGAACCTGCGCTACCTCCTGACCGGCGCACCGGGCGACTCACTGCCGACCGACGGCGCCGAAGCGGCCCGGCTCGCCCGGTTGATGGGCTACACCCACCAGCCGGTCACCTCGTTGCGGGACGACTATCGGCGTCTGACCCGGCAGGCCCGCCGGGTGATGGAGCGCGTCTTCTACGGCCAGTCCTGAGCCCGGGATCGCCGGTGGCTACCGCCGGGCCAGGCCCACGATCGGCTTGTTGAGCGGCACACCGCCGGCCGAACCGAGGAACTGGGCATCGCCGAAGGCGAACACGCCGCCGTCGGAGGCCACCAGCCAGTAGCCCTTGCCCATCGGCGTCGTGGTGATGCCGACGATCGGCGCGCCGCGCTCCTCCCCGCCGGCCGCGCCGTAGAAGACGGCGTCGCCGTAGGCGAAGATCCCGCCGTCCGACCCGACGAGGTAGTAGCCCTTCCCCGTCTTCGTGGCGGCCATGGCCACGATCGGCTTGCTCAGCACGAGATCGCCCGTCCCGCCGTGGAACCGGGCATCGCCGAAGGCGAAGATGCCGCCGTCCGACGCCACCAGCCAGTAGCCCCGTCCGCTGGGGGTGGGCACGAGGCTGACGATCGGCTTCGACAGCGTGAGCCGGCTGGTGGCGCCGTAGAAGCGGGCGTCGCCGTAGCCGAAGACGCCGCCGTCGGAGGCCACCAGCCAGTAGCCCTTGCCCGACGGGGTCGAGGCCATGGCGACGATGGGCTTCGACAGGTTGAGGGATCCGGCCGAACCGAGGAACGGCGCGTCGCCGTAGGCGAAGATCCCGCCGTCGGAGGCCACGAGCCAGTAACCGAGCCCTGACGGGGTCGAGGCCATGGCGACGATGGGCTTGTTAAGCGTGGCGGGGTCGGGCGAGCCGGCGTACTTGGCGTCGCCGTAGGCGAAGATGCCGCCGTCGGACGCGACCATCCAGTAGCCCTGGCCGACCACCCGGAAGCAGCCCGAACAGGTGACCGTGCCGCCGTCGCTGCGGTTGGTGATGGTGAGGTCGCGGGGGCCGGCCGGCGCGTCGGGCGCCACGTCGAGGCTGGCCTCGATCCGCTTGTCGGACACGACCGCGGTCGGTCCGAGGGTGACGCCCGTCCCCGAGATGGTCATCACCGCCGAGGAGTGGAAGCCCGTGCCCTCGACCACGAGCACATCATCGCTGACGTTCTGGCGCCGCTCGGGCGGAGTGACCAGGGTGATCGCCGGCTGGGACTGCACGGCGAAGCGCACGACGTCGACGGCGTCGGTCGGCGGGGACGGTGGGCCGTCGTCGCCCGTGGCGTCGAGGCGGCCTTCGACCGTCTGGCCGCTCGCCTGCCAGGGAGCCGGCTTCCCGGTGCAGGTCGGGCTGCTGATGTCGGGCTGGTCGCCCTGGCCGATCATCCTGGTCGGCGTCTTGGCGTCGAGCCAGACGCAGGCCATGTTCTTGCCGAGGTCGCTCTGGGTCTCGGTGACGATCGTGCAGGCGTCGGTGTTGTCGGTGGTGCAGCTCAGATCGGGCTGCGAGACGTCACCGGCGTTGTCTCCGGCCAGCGCTGACCCCTCGAAGAGCTCGGCGTCGACCTTGGTCGTCCCCACGAACGGCTTGCCGAACTGGTCGTAGACGGTGGCCCGCAGGCTGAAACGGCTGGCGCCCTGGGCCAGGAGGTCGTCGGGTTGGACGTCGAGACCTTCCGGCCGGGCCGGGCCGTAGTCGAGGTACACCACGTCGGTGAGCTCGCTGCCCACCGTCTGCTCGACGTTGACGTCGTCGCAGGCGTTGCCGTCGGTGTGGCCGCCGGCGGGGTCGTAGGTCTGGTCCTGCCCCTTGGTGGCGTCGCCGGCCTTGGCCGGTTCGGCCCAGAAGCAGATGACCGCCTGCGTGCCCGGGGTGTCGATGGTGACCACATCGGAGCAGGCTCCGTCGTCGCCGGTCTGACACAGCGGATCGGCCGGCCCCTTGGCCGCCGCGCTGCGCATCTGCGGCAGGACCTTGCTCTCGATCCAATAGCCGGGGATCGGCTCACCGGCGCCGCTGGTGAGCACACAGCGGTAGGTCTCGGTGTTCTCGTTCTTGGCCGAGTCGTTGTACTCGACGTCGGTGCCGTCCGACGCGTTCGAGTCCTCGCAGTCGAGCTTGGCGTCCTGGTACGTGGTCCAGGCCACCGAGACCACGTCGGTGGAGTCGGGCTCCGCCTGGCCGCCGGGAGTCTCCGTGCCGTTCTCGCACTCCGGAGGATCGTCACCGCCGAGCAGCCCGGACTGGCAGTCCTCGGCGGCGGTGGCCACCGGCAGGACACCCTTCTTCTTGGCCAGGCGGCCCTCAGTGGTGTCGGGCTGCGTGGCGTCGATCCAGGCCCGGACGTCGTTCACGGTCGGCTCGCCGCGCTTCAGCTGCACGTCGCAGGTCTTCGAGCCCTTCGGGATGTCACAGGTGCCGTCGGGTTGGGCTTGTTCGCCGGCCGGAAGGATCAGGAAGTTGATCCGCACCGGCTCGTCGTTGGGGTTGTTCTCGGAGATGGTCGCCGTCAACGTGGCGGCGCCGGTGTCGGTGGCGGTGATCTCCCTCGTGACCTGCAGCGTCAACGGCGCGGCGTGCGCCGGAACGCTGGGGAGCAGGAGAGCCGCGGCCACCGCCACGGCGACGGGCAGGACGGCGAGCTTCGGGGGGCGCGCAGAAGCCATATTCCCGACATTCTCCTCCCGATGACCGCCGGTCGGGGGGCAAGCACCCCGACAAACCGGGCAACTTGCCTCCGCTACAGTGATTGCTCGTCGACGGGGGGTGGGTCCCGCGTTGGAGGAGAGTCGCATGATCACCAAGACACCGGCCAAGAAGGGCAACACCACCAAGGTGACCTTCGAGCTTCCGGCGGAGTACGCCGGCGAGCGGGTCAGCCTGTGCGGCGAGTTCAACTCCTGGTCGCCGGAGGCCACGCCGATGACGAAGCGGAAGGACGGCCGCTTCAGTACGACCATCACGCTTCCGCAGGGTCAGTCGTACCGCTACCGCTACCTGGTCGACGGTGAGCGCTGGGTCGACGACCCCGCCGCCGACGAGTACATCGACAACGGCTACGGCAGCAAGGACTCCGTCGTCGTTCTCTAACTTCGACAAATCGTCCGATATCGCCCCAAATCGGACAGCAAAGTGATGTAGATAGTCCGAGAATCTGTCCGATACTGGACACATGGACTCATCTGCAGCGATCGTCGCCTCCGGCCTCGTCAAGCGGTTCGGGGACGTGCCCGCGCTCGACGGCATCGACTTCGTCGTGCCGGCCGGCACCGTGTTCGGTCTCCTGGGTCCCAACGGCGCGGGCAAGACGACGACCGTCCGCATCCTGACCACCATCCTCCGGCCCGACGCCGGCCAGGCCAAGGTCCTCGGCCACGACGTGACCACCGGGGCCGAGGCCGTGCGGGCCTCGATCGGGCTCGCCGGCCAGTACGCCGCCGTCGACGAGAATCTCACCGGGGCCGAGAACCTGCGGCTGGTCGGCAAGCTCACACACCTGCCGCGCTCGCTGATTAAAGAGCGCTCCGCCGAGCTGCTCGAGCGGTTCGACCTCACCAGCGCCGCTCACCGCCCGGTCAGGACGTACTCCGGCGGCATGCGCCGCCGCCTCGACCTCGCCGCCTCGCTCGTGCACCGCCCGGCCGTCCTGTTCCTCGACGAACCGACCACCGGGCTCGACCCCCGCAGCCGGAACGAAATGTGGGCGGTCCTCGAGGATCTCGTCGCCGACGGCACCACCGTGCTGCTGACCACGCAGTACCTCGAGGAGGCCGACCGCCTGGCCGACTACCTGGCGGTCGTCGACCACGGCCGCATCATCGCCATGGGCACGCCGGCCGGGCTCAAAGCCGGGCTCGGCTCGACCGTGATCGAGATCGGCATGCCGGGTGAGGGCTCGGCGCTCATGGCCCTCCAGGCGCTCGCCCCGCTGGGTGTGCAGGCACCCGTCCTCGACGGCACCACGGTGAAGCTCACGGTGGCCGAGGGGGGCAGCAGCCTCCTCGAAGCCCTGCGCGTTCTCGACGCCGAGGGCATCACCCCGACCGGCGTGACGCTGCGAGAGCCGAGCCTCGACGACGTCTTCCTGTCCCTGACCGGCCACGCCGCCGCCGCCCCGACGATGGAAGCGAGCGTGGCATGAGCACCATGACGCTGCGGAGCCGCCTGTACTGGGGGGCGTCGGACATCTGGGCCGTGGCGCAGCGCAACCTGATCGCCTCCACGCGCATCCCGGAGGCGATCGTCTTCTCCTCGGTCCAGCCGATCCTGTTCGTGCTGCTGTTCGTCTACGTCTTCGGGGGCGCGGTGACGACGCCGGGCTTCCGCTACGTCGACTTCATCATGCCCGGCATCTTCGTGCAGACGGTGTGCTTCGGGGCGGTGACCACCGGCGTCGGCCTGGCCGAGGACCTCAACAAAGGGCTGATCGAACGGTTCCGGTCCCTCCCCATGGCCCGCTCGGCGGTGCTGGCCGGGCGCACCACCGCCGACCTGTGCCGGAACCTCTTCGTCGTCCTGCTCATGACCGTGGTGGGAGTCGCCGTCGGCTTCCGGTCCAGCACCGGCTTCTTCTCGTTCATGGCCGGCGTCTTCCTGCTGCTGGCCTTCGCCTACACCCTGTCGTGGGGCTTCGCCGTGATCGGCCTGGTGGCCCGCAACGCCGAGACCGCCCAGGCCATGGCCTTCCCGCTGCTCTTCCCGCTCACGTTCGCCTCTTCGGCGTTCGTGCCCGTGGCGTCCATGCCCGGTTGGCTGCAGGCGTTCGCCCGCCATCAGCCGGTCACCGTGGTCGTCGACGCCTGCCGGCACCTGATGGTCGGCGGCACCGGATCGCCGCTCAAGGCGTTCGCCTGGATCATCGCTCTGCTGGTCGTGCTCGTCCCGCTCGCTGTCCGCAGGTACCGCCGGGCCTGAGCGCCCCGACCGAGGCACTAGCTTCCTGGCCCCATGCGGGGCGAACGGCGATGGGTGGGGGTGACCGTCGTGGCGCTGGCGCCCTGGATCTGGTTCGCGGTGCGCGATCTCGGCTGGGTCTTCGAACTGGTGGCCAACACACTGCCGCTGCTGTTCGGCCTGGCGGCCGTCGCGCTGGCCGGGTTCTCCGTGGTCCGCCGGCGTCCGGTGATGGCGATCGGCGTCGGCTCCTGCCTCCTCGCCGGCGGGGCGGCCGTGGTCGGGCCGTGGCGCCCGCAGCCGATCCCGCCGCCGGTGCAGGGCTGGCGGATCGTCATGGCCAACGTCAGCTCCCGCAACGCCGCCGTCGACCAGGCCGTGGCCGACGCGCTGGCGCAGCAGGGTGATCTCGTCCTGATGCTCGAAGCCGGCGAGGACCCGCCGGCGCCATCGGGGTTCACCGCGGTGGCCCTGCCCTCGTACAGCAACCAGGTGATCCTCTCCCGATTCCCGGCCCGCTTGCTCGACCGCCCGGTGAACTGGCCCAAACGCCTGCGGGCGCACCGCATCGGGGTCGACGCCCCCAGCGGCCGGGTCGTCGTCTATCTCGCCCACCTCGTCCGGCCCCATCTCGGCCTGCGCGGCGTCATCCGGCTGCCCCGGCAAATGGCGGCCCAGCGCCGGGAGCGCGACGCCCTGCTGGCCTCCGCCCGCCGGGAAACGGCCCCGGTGGTGCTCGTCGGCGATTTCAACTCCTCCGATCGGGGCCGGGGCTATCGCCGGATCACCGACCGGTTCCGCGACGCCATGCGCAGCCGGTGGGCGGGCCCGACGTACGCCGCCTCCCTGTGGCGGCCGCTCCTGCTCCGGATCGACCATGTCTTCGTGCCCCGGGACTGGTGCTCCGCCGAACCCGAGCGGTTCGACCTGCGCGGTTCCGATCACCGGGGCGTGGCGGTGGACGTCGGGCCCTGCCCCGCCCTTTAGGCTCCTCCCTGTGCCCCAACGCCTCGACCTCCGCAATGTGGCGATCGTCGCCCACGTCGACCATGGGAAGACCACCCTGGTCGACGCCATGCTGTGGCAGTCGGGCGTGTTCCGGGAGAACCAGGAGGTCGCCGACCGGGTCCTCGACTCCATGGACCTCGAGCGGGAGAAGGGCATCACGATCCTGGCCAAGAACACGGCCGTCCGCTTCGGTGACGTGAAGTTCAACATCGTCGACACGCCGGGTCACGCCGACTTCGGCGGCGAGGTGGAGCGGGCGCTGGCCATGGTCGACGGGGTGCTGCTCCTCGTCGACGCCGCTGAGGGGCCGCAGCCGCAGACCCGCTTCGTGCTGCGCAAGACGCTCGAGGCCCGGCTGCCGGTGATCCTCGTCATCAACAAGGTCGACCGGCCCGACGCCCGGGTGGCGGCGGTCGTCGACGAGGTCTACGAGCTCTTCCTCGACCTCGACGCCGAAGCCGATCAGATCGACTTCCCCATCGTCTACGCCAACGCCCGGGACGGGTGGGCATCGCTCGATCCGGCCGTCGAGGGCACCTCCCTGGAGCCGCTGTTCCGGCTGCTGGTGGAGCACATCCCGCCGCCCACTTACGAGGACGGCCATCCCCTCCAGGCGCTCGTCACCAACCTCGACCGCTCGCCCTATCTCGGGCGGCTGGCCCTGTGCCGGGTCCGGCAGGGGACGATCGCCCGCAACTCGGCGGTGGCCTGGTGCAAGGCCGACGGGTCGATCGAACGGGTCAAGGTCACCGACCTGTTCGTCACCGAGGCGCTGACCCGGGTGCCGGCCGAGTCGGCCGGGCCGGGAGAGATCATCGCCGTGGCCGGTCTCGACGCGGTCACCATCGGCGAGACGCTGGCCGATACGGCCGATCCCCGCCCGCTGCCCGTCCTGCGCATCGACGAGCCGAGCCTGTCGATGACGATCGGCGTCAACACCTCGCCTCTGGCCGGCCAGGACGGCGGCACGAAGCTCACCGCCCGCCTGGTGAAGAGCCGGCTCGACACCGAGCTCGTCGGCAACGTGTCGCTGCGGGTCTTCCCCACCGCCCGGCCCGACACGTGGGAGGTGCAGGGCCGGGGCGAGCTGCAGCTCGCCGTGCTGGTCGAGACCATGCGCCGGGAGGGCTTCGAGCTGACCGTCGGCAAGCCGCAGGTCGTCACCAGAGAGATCGACGGGAAGCTCTGCGAGCCGGTGGAGCGCATGACGGTGTTCGTCCCCGAGGACCACCTCGGGGCAGTGACGAAGCTGCTGGCCGCCCGCAAGGGCCGGGTGGAGCAGCTCGTCAACCACGGCCACGGCTGGGTCCGCATCGAATATCTCGTGCCGGCCCGGGGCCTGATCGGGTTCCGGACGGAGTTCATGACCGAGACCCGGGGGACGGGCATCCTCCACCACGTGTTCGAGCGTTACGAGCCGTGGTTCGGGGAGATCCGCACCCGCAACAACGGTTCCATGGTCGCCGACCGGCGGGGCCAGAGCACCACCTACGCCCTCCTCAACCTGTCGGAGCGGGGCCAGATGCTGGTCGGGCCGGGCGAGGAGGTCTACGAGGGCATGATCGTGGGCGAGAACTCCCGGGCCGAGGACATGGACGTCAACGTGGCCAAGGAGAAGAAGCTCACCAACATGCGGTCATCGACCGCCGAGGAGCTGGTGCGGCTGCCACCGCCCCGGATCCTGTCGCTGGAGCAGGCGCTGGAGTTCATCTCCGAGGACGAGTGCGTCGAGGTGACGCCGAAGACCGTCCGCCTCCGCAAGGTCGTCCTGCCGGCGACCGACCGGGCCCGCATCCAGAAGCGGGACCGGTCGGCCTGATCGGCGATCAGAACATCGATCAGAACATGTAGCCGTCATTGACCGGCTGCGGACGGGACGGCCCGAGCGGGCCGATCGGCCCTGGAACCCCGCCGCCGCCATCGGTCCCGGAGACCTCGGTGGTGGCCTGCGCCTGGTTGTTGCCGGTCTGCTCGTCGAGCATCTGGCTCGTGACGTAGGCGACGTTGACCGCGGTGCCGGGCCGGGTCACGCGGACCACCACGGTGACCGTGGCGGTGCCGGCGGAGGCGAGGTCACCCAGTTCGCACACCACGTCCCGGCCGGACGGGGTGCACGTGCCCTGGCTCGGCGTGGCCGAGACGAACTCGGCGCCGTCGGGCAGCTGGTCGCTCAGGTGCGTGCCCACCGCCACCGCCGGGCCGGCGTTGGCCACGGTGATCGTGTAGGTCAGGTTCTCGCCGGTGGTGGCGGTCTGACGGTCGACGGCGTTGCTGACGCCGAGGTCGGCCGCCCAGGTGCCGCCGCTCTGCACGTCGGTCACGACGGTGGCGGAGTTGTTGCCCTCGTAGGGGTCGTACTCCCGGCCCGTGACCGTGGCGGTGTTGTAGATCGCCCCGGCCCGTACGGCGTGGACGGTGATGGTGACGGTGGCGTCCCGGCCGCCGTCGAGCGTGCCGAGGGCGCAGCGGACGTACTGCTGCGCCAAGGAGCAGACACCCTGCGAGGCCGCCGTCTGAACGAGGCGGACCCCGTTGGGCAGCTGGTCGAGGACAGTGACGTCGGTGGTCGGGGCCGGCCCCCGGTTCACGACGCTCAGCGTGTAGTCGAACTGCGAGCCCTGCTTGGCCGGATTGGGCGCCGACGTCGCCGTCAGCTCCAGGTCGGCGGACGGGCGGCCGCTCGGCGGGCCGAGCGTGGGCCCGAAGCGGCCACCGAACCGGGACGATCCCGGCATGGGCGGCGTGTAGCCGTGGGCGTCGCGCGACACCCCGCCGACCGGACCCGCCGGGCCCGTCGCCGTGCCGTCACCGTAGGGAAGGCGGAACCGCCCCTCCGCCATGGCCCCGGGGACGCCGGTGAGGAGGACGGCCATGAGGCCGGCACCCAGCGTCGCCTGCTTCCACATCCTCGACGTGAACACGTGTCGCTCCCTTCCCGAGACGACGGGCGCGCCCGCTCCGTCGTCGGTGGCACCCCAGCGGCAACACCGAAAATCGTCAGAACTTTTTACTGCAAATTCCCGCGGCGCTCTTCGAGGTAGAGCGACGGGGAAAGTTCCCGCTACATTCCCAGCATTACCTATCTGTCCCAGCCTGCAGGGCAGATTGTGGGCTTTTGCCCGATCCTTGTCAAGCTGACCGGTCGTCGGCTTTTACCAAAAATGAAAGCCTGGATATCGAGCTTTTTAACTCTGTCGTCGACGGGCCAGACGCTGAAATTCCAGCTGGCTGAACCGCCCCTCGGACCCGTCGTCCCCGACCCCGCCCGGAGTCCACGTGCCGTCGGCGTCGAGCGTCCAGGCACCGTTTCCGTCGGCCAGGTTTGCGGCCAGGATCTCCTCGAGGCGGGCGGTGAGCGCCTTGTTCTCCACCGGGCAGAGGAGCTGTACCCGCTTGTCGAGGTTGCTGGGCGTGAGATCGGCGGAGCCGATGAAATACCGCGTCGGAGCCCCGTCCGCGCCGAAGGCGAAGATGCGGGAGTGCTCCAGGTAGCGGCCGATGATGGAGCGGACGCGGATCCGCTCTGAACGGCCCGGCACGCCCGGTTGCAGCCGGCAGATGCCCCGGATGACGAGGTCGATCTCGCATCCGGCGGCCGACGCCTCGTACAGGGCGGCGATGACCTCGTCGTCGACGAGGTTGTTCATCTTCATGGCGATGCGGCCGCCGGAAGCGGCGGCGGTCTGCCGGATCAGGTCCACGATCCGCCGCCGCAACTCCACCGGCGCCACCGCCAGCTTGCGGTAATTCGTCCGACGGCTGTAGCCGGTGAGGAAGTTGAAGAGGTCGCTGAGGTCGGCACCGATGTCCTCGTCGGCGGTGAGTAGGCCGACGTCCTCGTAGAGGCGGGCGGTGGTGGCGTCGTAGTTGCCCGTCCCGATATGGCAGTAGCGGCGAAGCTCCCCCCGCTCCCGGCGCACCACCAGCGTCGCCTTGCAGCCCGTCTTCAGGCCGACGAGGCCGTAGACCACGTGGACGCCCGCTTCCTCCAGGCGTCGGGCCCAGGCGATGTTGATCTCCTCGCTGAAGCGGGCGGTGAGCTCGACGAGGACGGCCACCTGCTTCCCGGCCTCGGCGGCCCGGATGAGAGCCCGGGGGATCGCGCTGTCCAGCGACGTGCGGTACATCGTCTGCTTGATGGCCAGCACGTCGGGGTCGGTGGCGGCCTGGTCGATGAACGCCTCCACGGCCGCGAAAGAGTCGTAGGGATGGTGGACGAGGATGTCGCGCGACCGGAGGACGCTGAAGATGTCGCCGGGGTTGGCCCCGAGACCCTCGGCCGGGACGGGCGTCCAGGTCGGGTACTTCAACTCCGGCCGGTTGAGGGCGTAGAGCTCGGACAACGAGCCGAGGTCGATGAGGTGGTCCAGCTCGTAGAGATCGTCGGCGGAGAGCTGCAGCTCCCGGAGCAGGAGTTCCCGCACACCGGCCGGCATGCCGGAGTCG
Source organism: Actinomycetota bacterium (assembly GCA_040756995.1). Lineage (GTDB taxonomy): Bacteria > Actinomycetota > Acidimicrobiia > IMCC26256 > BP-133 > BP-133. The sequence goes on from JBFLYK010000008.1 coordinate 140,659, forward strand.
ACCTCGAGGCGCACGGCCCGGCCGAAGCGCCGCTGGCGGAGCTGCATCTCGACGGCGGCCAGCAGGTCGTCGGCTTCCTCGTCGCCGACCATGAGATCGGCGTTGCGGCTCACCCGGAAGGGATGGGCCGACTCGATCTCCATGCCCGGGAAGAGCATCGGCAGATGGTCGGCGATGACCTGTTCCAGCGGGTAGAGCCGGGCGCCGTCGGCGGTGGCCTGGAAACGGGACAGCAACGGCGGCACCTTCACCCGGGCGAAGCGGCGTTGGCCGTCGCGACCGTCGCGCACCATGACGGCGAGGTTGAGCGACAGGTTCGAGATGTAGGGGAAGGGATGGCCGGGGTCGACGGCCAGGGGTGTCAGGACGGGGAAGAGCTGTTCCTCGAAGCGCTGGCGCAGCTCGTCACGGTGGGCCGGCTCGATGCCGGCCGTGTCGCTGAGGTGGATGTCGGCCTCGGCCAGGGCGGGCACCAGCGCTTTGTAGATGGCGGACTGCTGGACCAGCAGTTCGAGGACCCGGGCCCGGATGGCCTTGAGTTGGGCCACCGGTTCGAGACCACCGGCCGCCGCCGCTCCCAGGCCGGCCGCTGCCCGTCCCGCCAGGCCGGCCACGCGGACCATGAAGAATTCGTCGAGGTTGGCGGAGAAGATGGCCAGGAACTTGAGCCGCTCGAGGAGCGGAACCGTCGGGTCCTCGGCCAGGGCCAGCACCCGGGCGTTGAAGTCGAGCCAGGACAGATCGCGGTCGAGGAGCTCCATTGCGCTCAACCCTCCCCGGCCGTGGCCGCGATGCGCTGCACGGCCCGGGGCGAAGAGTCCTCCAGTACGAGGTCCTCATAGGAGAGGACCCGGAGCCGACCCCGGACGGCGTCGAGGAGTTCGCCGGGCTCGAGGAGGAAGTCGGGGTTCTCGGGCCGGCCGAAACGCTCCTGGCCCCGGGCGAAGGTCTCGTAGAGCAGGACGCCACCGGGGGCGACGGCGCCGACGATGTCGGGCAGGATCGGGCGGTGGAGGTAGTTGGTCACCACCACCGCGTCGAATTCCCGGCCGGCGAACGGCCAGGGCGCGCCGGTCTCGAGGTCGAACTCGACGTCCTCGAACGCCGGATCCGACTTGAGGTCGGCGAGGCCGCTCGTGTCCCGGTCCACGGCCGTGACCGGATGGCCACGGTCAAGGAAGAAACGGGTGTGCCGCCCCGAACCGGCGGCGACGTCGAGCACCCGTCCCGCCGGGGGAACGAGCCCCGCGAACCGGGTGATCCATTCCGAAGGCTCCGGGCCACCCACCACGCAACCGGCCTCAGCTCATGACGATCGAGGCCCGCGTCGAGCGGCTGGAGAGCTGGTCGACGAAGGCCTCGTTGATCTGGTCCAGGGGGTAGTCGGACAGGACCTGGTCGAGGGGCAGCCGGTCGGCGTTCCGGGCCAGGAAGTCGACGGCCGCGGCCAGGCTGGCGGCGTCGTAGAGCATCACGGCTTCGATCCGGTGGTTGGCCGCCACGAGGCGGCCGGGATCAAGGTCGATCGACCGGCCGGGATAGAAGGTGCCGATCTCGAGGTAGCGGCCGCCGACGGCCAGCATCCGCAGGCCTTCGGGGATGACCTCGCTGAACCCCACGAGCTCGCAGACGACATCGGCGCCCCAGCCGTTGGTCAGCGTGCGGACCTCGGCCACCCGGTCCTCCGGGTTGGGATGCTCGCGGAGGTCGACGGTGGCGTCGGCACCCATGGCCCGGGCCAGCGCCAGGCGGTCGTCGAGCCCGTCGATGACGATCACCCGGTGGGCGCCCCGCTCCTTGGCCACCGCCGTGGCGTAGGCGCCGAGGCCGCCGGCTCCCTGGATCACCACCGTGTCACCGAACCCGACACCGATCCGCTCCAGGCCGTAGATCACCTGCGCCAGGGCGCAGTTGGCGCCGGCCACCATCGTGTCGGTCACGTTGTCGGGCACCTTGAAGACCGCCATCCGTGGCGACACGTGGTAGTAGTCGGCGAAGGCCCCGTTGAAGTGCGGCGGCTGGTGCGGGTCGGTGAACATGCGGCCCAGGGCCGCCGGGCAGGCCGGGGCCATGCCCCGGAGGCAGGCCCGGCACCGGCCGCAGGGGGCGAAGTACTGGTAGACGACCCGGTCGCCGACCGCCAGCGGCGCGCCGGCCCAGTCGGTCGCCACGCCGTCGCCCAGGGCGTGGACGACACCCGTCATCTCATGGCCGATGATGGCGCCGTCGGGCCGGATCCACCGCTCGAGGCGCCCGTCGCCCCGCCAGAAGTGCAGGTCCGACCCGCAGACGTTGGCCCGGGTGACCCGCACCAGGACCGACCCCGGGCCGGGATCGAGGACCGGGAATTCGGTGAGAGTCATGGGCTTGCCGGGCTCGAAGAAGAGCGCCGCTCTGCCTGTGTCCATAACCTCTTTCTAGTGCAGTCAACGAAGGGAGGGGCCATGGCCACTGGTTACGTCTGGCATGAGCTCTACGGATGGCACGACACGGGGTCGTCGGCGGGCTTCGTCTACGGAAACGCACCGGCGGGGCTCCAGCCCAGCCACCACTACGACAGCCCCGATTCCAAGAAGCGCCTCCACGAGCTGGTGGCCGTCAGCGGTCTGGCCGACAACCTGACCCGGATCGAGGCTGAGCCGGCCACCGATGCCGAGCTGCTGCTGGTCCACGACCGGGCGTACGTCGACCGCATCACCGCCGAGGGCCGGCTGCCGAAAGGCGGCGACGCCGGCGACGGATTCAGCCCCTTCGGACAGGGCGGCGACGAGATCGCCCGACGCTCGACCGGCGGGACGATCGCCGCCACCAGCGCCGTCCTCGAGGGTCGGATCGACAACGCCTACGCCCTCGTCCGGCCGCCGGGCCATCACGCCTTGCCCGGTATGGGGATGGGGTTCTGCATTTTCGCCAACGTGGCCGTGGCCGCCCGGGTGGCCCGGACCCGGCACGGTGTCGGCCGGATCGCCGTCGTCGACTGGGACGTCCACCACGGAAACGGAACCCAGGCCATCTTCTATGACGACCCCGACACGCTGGCCATCTCCATCCACCAGGACAACTGGTATCCGCCCGACTCCGGCCATCTCCACGAACGAGGCCGCGGCCTCGGCGAGGGCACGACGCTCAACGTGCCGCTGCCGCCGGGTTCCGGCAACGGCGCCTATCTCGCCGTCATGGAGCAGGTCGTGGTTCCGGCCCTGGAGCGCTTCCGGCCCGAGCTGATCCTGGTGGCCTGCGGCTTCGACGCCAACGTCCTCGACCCGCTGGCCCGGATGATGGTCACGTCCACCGCTTACCGCAGCATGACCGCCATGCTGCTCGACGCGGCGGCGGCCATCTGCGCCGGCCGCATCGTGTTCTCCCACGAGGGGGGCTACAGCGAGATCTACGTTCCCTTCTGCGGTCTGGCGGTGATCGAAACGCTGGCCGGAATGAAGAGCACGGTGGAGGATCCGTTCATCGGGCTCCTCGACGAGATCGGAGGCCAGGCGCTCCAGCCCCACCAGGCCGCCGTCATCACCGAAGCCGCCGCCCTGGTGCAGGCGATCCCACCAGCTGGTCGACGTTGAGCAGGGTCTCCTTGGTGCGGTCGCGATCGCCGGTGGCGTCCCAGAGCAGGTTGCCGGCCGCCTTCAGGGCACCGGCGACGACCGACGGAGGCGATCCGGGGTGGTCGGAGAGGTACAGGCCGGCCGCCCCGGCCACGTGCGGAGAGGCCATCGAGGTGCCGCTGATCCGGTTGTAGGCGCCGCCCTTCCAGGTTGAGTCGATGCAGGCGCCCGGGGCGATGAGGTCGACTCCCGGGCCGTAGTTGGAGAAGTCGGCCAGGGTGTCGTCCCGGCCGTCCGGACACGTCGGCGGGGCGAGGCCGCCGGGCCGCCCGTCGTAATCGGCCAGGGCGGAGACGGTGATCACCTCCGGGAACGAGGCCGGCACCTCGCCCGCCACGTCGGCCGCCGAGTTGCCGGCGGCCACGGTGTAGGTCACGCCGGCCTCCACCGACCGGCAGATCGCCTGCCGCAACCCGCCGTCGTCGCAGTGGCCGGGGCCGCCCGGACCGGTGAGGCTCAGGTTGGCGACCTCGATGTCGGCGGCGTGGGCGGTGACCCAGTCGACGCCGCAGATCAGCGACGACCACGTGCCGCTGCCCCGGTCGTCGAGAACCCGTACGGCCCACAGCCGGGCGCCCGGGGCGACGCCCACCACGCCGTCGGCGTTGTCGAGCGCCGCCGCCGTGCCGGCCACGTGGGTGCCGTGCCCGTTCCCGTCCTCGTAGGTCGTGCCGGTCGAGCAGTTCACGCCCCCGACGACGTTGAGGTCGGGGTGCGTCGAATCGATCCCGGTGTCGATGACGGCGATGTCGACGTCGACCATGCCCGCCCCGTCGCCGGCCACCGTGCCGCTCAGCGGGCCATCGATACGGCGGACTCCCGTCGGCACGGACTGGGCCGTCGTCTGGACGCGCCGATCGGGGACGACCGTGCGCACCCTCGGGTCCTGAGCGAGGCGGGCGGCGCTCCCCGCCGAGCCCTCGAAGGAGAAACCGGGCAGCACCCGTTCGTAGACGTGCGGCGCCCGTCCGCCGTACTGGACGGCCAGCTCCGGCGCCTCGTGCCGCGGGTCGTTCCCCGGCTCCAGGGTCACGATGTACGACCCGTCGATGACGCCGACCGAGGGGGTGGAACCCGAGGCGATCGAGGGCGGCGCGGTGAAGCCGAATGCGAGCACGCCGAAGACGACGCCGAGCTGGAAAACCGGACGGAAACGCAACGAGACCGCGGCGGGGCAACGGTCGACGGTCACCGGGGGGCTCCTTTCGCCGACTGGAACCCGTCGCACCTTTTGGCCCGAATCGAGTTCCGGCGAACCATTCGCCCCCCGATGCCCCGTTCCTGCCTGAGACAGCTCGAAAAACGTCAACCGGACGAAAGTGAAGGGCCCAGGATGCGTTCACGTCCCGTTAACAGTTGCGCAACAAACCAAAACAAGCCGCTGCGATCCTGGGACTCCGACCTACCGACCTCCGACCGAAAGAAAGGGCGCATGGCTTACAAGGCGGAGTACATCTGGATCGACGGGACCGAGCCCACGGCGAAGCTGCGGTCGAAGACAAAGATCGTCGCCGACGGAGCCGAGCCTGGAATCTGGGGGTTTGACGGCTCCTCCACCAATCAGGCGCCGGGCAAGGCGTCTGACTGCGTGCTCCAGCCTGTTTTCACCTGTCCGGACCCGATCCGCGGCGGGGACAGCGTCCTGGTGCTGTGCGAGGTCCTGCTCACGGACATGACGCCGCATCCCACCAACACCCGGGCCCGGCTGCGGCCGATTGCCGAGCAGTACGCCGGCCAGGAGCCGATTTTCGGCCTGGAGCAGGAGTACACGTTCTTCGACGGCGCCCGGCCCCTCGGCTTTCCCCAGGGCGGCTTCCCCGCTCCCCAGGGCGGCTACTACTGCGGCGTCGGCGCCGACGAGATCTTCGGCCGCCCGGTCGTCGAGAAGCACCTCGACAACTGCCTGGCCGCCGGCTTGTCGATCTCGGGCATCAACGCCGAGGTCATGCCCGGGCAGTGGGAGTTCCAGGTGGGGCCCCTGGGCCCGCTCGAGGTCGCCGACGAGCTGTGGGTGGCCCGCTGGCTCCTCTACCGCACGGCCGAGGACTTCGGCGTGTCGGCCACGCTCGACCCCAAGCCCGTCAAGGGTGACTGGAACGGCGCCGGCTGCCACACGAACTTCTCCACCAAGGACATGCGGGAGTCCTACGACGCCATCATCACCGCCTGCGACGCCCTGGCCGAAGACCCGATCAAGCACATCAAGGGCTACGGCTTCGGGATCGAGTACCGCCTGACCGGCCTCCATGAAACGGCGCCGTGGGACGAGTTCAGCTACGGCGTGTCCGACCGTGGCGCCTCCGTCCGCATCCCCTGGCAGGTCGCCGTCGACAAGAAGGGCTACATCGAGGACCGCCGGCCCAACGCCAACTGCGATCCCTACGAGGTCACCCGCCTGATCGTCTCCACCTGCTGCGCCGCGCTGGACAAGGCCCACCTCGACGACTGATCCACGACCCAGCAGCAAACGAAGTCCATTAGAAGGCCCCGGGAATCCCCGGGGCCTTCTCGCGTCACGAACTGCGCTCGGCAGCCGCCTTCAGTTCCTGCAGGGTCATCCGGATACTCCGATCAACTTCGGCCACGACGTCGGTTGTCCCCGTCACGGCCCGCACTAGCGGGGCGAATTGCAGGAGCGGCGACGTCCGCAGGTCGCGCCAACTCTCGGTCACGGTCGTGGAGCACCCGTCGTCCGACGGCTCGAGACGGTAGTGCCAGTAGCCGGTGGAGAACCCGAAGAAGCACGCGGTCCAGGCGATCTCCCGCTCCGGCACCGAGGCGACGACCGTGCACCGCGTGTTCCAGCGGTGCCAGCGGTTGCGGTTCCGACCGGTGAAGCGGACGCCAGCCTCCGGGGCGGCGCCGAGCCCGCCCATCCGGGCACCGGCGGAATGCGGGCTCCATTCCGCCATCCGCGTCAGGTCGGAGATCATCGCCCACACCGTCTGCGGCGGGGCGGCGATGACGATCGTGTGGTCGAGAGCCCGTGTCTCCGTCACGGCGGCCCAAGATACTTCATAATGAGGCATTACGGAAGCAAGGGTGCCGGCTAGTGGAGCCAGTCGGCGTAGTGGCGGCGTTGCGTGTGATCGACTGGGTCCAGGTTCCGAAGGCCCGTGCCGTCACTGTTCACGATCCTGAGACCCTGGCAGCCGGAGAAGAGGACCACTTCTTCATCGGGTGACCACGCCGGAGAGCCGAGATTGCCCCCGCAGCCCGTCCCGGCCGGCTTGTCGTTGTCCCGAGCGATGGTCCGCTCCTTGAGGTCGCTCAGATCCAGGATCACGAGCCGACCGTCACCGGGGTACTGGTGGTAGACGAGCATCCGCCGGCCGTCGGCGCTCCACGTCGGCCAGTGGTAGGCGTCGTAGTGGAAGTCGGCCGGAGCGAACGTGATCTGCGTGAGGCCGGAGCCGTCGCGGTTGACCGTGTAGATGTTGTAGTCGTCGCGGTCGCTGCTTGCCGCGCCCTGGCGGGAGAACGCGATCCTGGTGCCGTCGGGTGACCAGGCCGGCATCAGGTCCCGGTCCAGGTACGGGAGCGGCGTCCCGAAGGTCACGTCCTGCAGGACTCCTGTCCGGAGGTCGAGGATGGAGATCCCGACGCGCCACTGGTAGCTCGGCCCGGGTGCCTGGTCGTAGCCGGCGCTGATGGCGAGGAAGCGGCCATCGGGCGACCAGGCCGGGTCGCTCATGCTCTGCGGACCGCCGGAGTAGGCCTTGCGGAGGTTTCGCCCGTCCGGATCCATGAGCCACACCTGGTCGGTGGAGAGGTCGTCGGTCCGGCCACGAATGAAGGCGATCGTCCGCCCATCGGGGGAGACCGCCGGATCCTTGTCCTGGCCCGGACCCCGGGTGAGCTGCTCTTCGTTCCCGCCGTCGAGGTCGCTGGCGAAGAGGTCCATGTCGTAGGGCGGTTCCTGCTGGACCTGCCGGGTGTAGACGATCCGCGGTTGCGGCTGCCCACCGCCCGGATGCGGGCGCTCGGTGGTCGTCGTCGTCGCCGGCGGCGCCGTGGACGACGGGGTATCTGGCCGGGTCCGGATGGTGACGGTCGTCGTCGGTCCGTGTCCCCGCGTCGTACTGGTGGACGAGGATCCGGGCGGCACCGTTGTAGTGGGCGCCTCCGGATCCCAGGCCGTCGTGGTGGTCGTGTCCGGTGGCCGGACCGCCACCTCGAAGGAGACCTCCCCGCTCGACGTCGTGGTGGGTCGGCCAGCCTTCGCCGTCGATGACGTCGCTCCCTGGCCCACCGTCACGGCGACGGAGGCCCCGACGCCCCGGGGGGCTTCCTCCCAACCCGCAGGGAGGCTGAGCTGCGCAGCCCCGGGAACATTCGGCGCCGACCCGGTCGTGGCGGCGACCACCTCGTCATCACCGGAAGGGCGCGACACGAACACGATCCCGGACCCCAGCACGACGACAGCCACCGCCGCCACGATCCGAGTCCGAATACGCAATGCCGACCTCCCGCTGGTCTCTTCGGGATTCGGCGAAACGAGGACCATCCCCTCGGCAATGGGATGAACGGCGTCTTCCGGTCATTGGTGCACCACCGCCATTCCTCGGCGCCCATGAGACGAGCGCCGAAGAATGTGGCTACTGATGTCAGCTGCCGGCTCGCCGCTGATCGTCTGGGCGGCGACTGTGTTGACGAGCTGACCGAGGCTCTCAAGGGTCAGCGATACAGGATCTGACTCGGACGACAGACCCGGGCAGTGCACCTCGGGCAGGCCGTACAGGTCGTGCAAGCCGACGGTTTTGGCGCTTCATGTCGCACCTCCTGGTCGGGAGAGGCGATCCTCCCTGCGAGGTGTGACAAGAAGCGCTGGACAATTGTTGACTTTCCCGGCAATTCAGCTGCCGGGTCGGTCTTGGCCGCCCGGGCGGGAAGATCGCACCCGGGCGGCCAGTCCGTTTAGATGTCGTAGTAGAGGTAGAACTCTTTTCCCCGTACCGGCCAGTGACAGCCCGTTCGGAAAAAGCCCCCTGATCTGGGGTTTTGCCCGACGACGAGACACCGTCGTCTCGTCGGATACCGTCCGGTTATCACGCGTCTGTGACCACGGCGTGACCACGGGCCCCCGCGTGCTCGCGATAGTTCTCGCTTCGCGTACCATCCCAAGCATCGACCGCCGCGAGTACAGCCGCCGCGCCGTCGCCACGTTCCGTCGGCAGCATCGTGGGCAGGAACCACCCCGCCACGGCCTGTCCGGCTATCAGAACTACGGCTGTCGCTGTGAGGTGTGCAGGGAAGCGAACCGGAAGCGGAACCGATCCGACCCCTGACCATACGGGGCGGGTGTGACGACGCTCAGGTGTGCCGGTCGCCGATTTCGGCTCTGAATTCGCGGAGGCTGTGGGCGAATTCGGTGGCGGCTTCGGCTTTGTTGGCGGTGTCGGCCGTGAGTTCTTCGAGGAGCGGCCGGATCTCGTTGAGGGTGCCGCGGAGCCGTTCGAGTTCGCTGCGGAGGGGGTCGGGCCGGGTTGTCACGTCGGTACCTCCGGCGGCGGGGTCGGGATGTTGCTGCGCAGGGTGTCGATGACGCTGCTCATGTGGGTGATGAATCGTTCGCTGGCGTCTTCGAGGAGTCTGACCCGCTCGCGGAGGCGGGCGTTGTCGGCTCGGAGGGCGGCGATCTGGGCTTCGAGTTCGGCTACGGCGGCGGCGTGCACTTCGCTGTCCGGCGATGCGTCAGGGTGCATGTGGTCGGTCATGGTTCAGCATGCCGCGGACAGCGGCCCGGCCGCCACGAGGGATCAGAAAGCGACCCTGGTGGTTACCCCCGCCTCCGAGTGTCCGGGCACGCCGAGAAGCCAGTAGGTCTGCGTCTCGGCCGGTGACAGGTCCCAGGTCGTGACCCATTCGACGGCGGTGACTTCGTGGGTGATCCCTTCGATGTGGACCTGCTGCTCGATCGGTGGCCCCAGGTTCTGCGGTCGCCGTTTCACGGTGACCCGGTCGACCAGCTCGCGGCCCAACGCATGGGGGAAGTGGCTGGTTTCGTTGCCGGCTGACGGTTCCAACCTGACGCCGGTGGCGCGGCGGAACGGGTCTTTGTAGCGGGACACGATCCAGCTCGCCAGATCCCTCGAGGTGCTGTCGTTCTGGTGGAGCAGGCCGGACAGCACCAGGGTTCGACGCAGATAGCGGCTCTGCGAGGTGGTGTCCCGCACGATCTGGACCGTCCCGTTGGATCGGGACACCTGCGCCTCGTTGTAGATCGTGCGGTCCGAGTCGTCGTATGACAGATCGCCGTACTCAAGTTCCGAGCCGTCGTCGCCGAACGTGGCCTGCGACGTCGTGTACGGCGCCCTCAGGAGGTTGTCGCGGGCGATGAAGCGGATCTTGCCGTCGGTGGTGACGAACAGGCGGCCCTGTTCCGTCTCGGCGATGCGTTGCAGGGCCTCGAGGGCGGTGCCGCCGAGTTCGGCTGATTGGAGAACCGCCACGCCGGTGTCGATCTGCCGATCGGCGGCCGGCCAGCCGATGGCGTCCAAGATGCGGTTGATGCGGGCCCCTGAGGTGTCGCCCCGCCAGGCCGTGATCGCCGCGTCGCGGTGCGCCGTGATGCGGGCCGCCGACAGGGCGTGGGTGTAGAGAGCGAATTCGTCGACGGTCATCTGCCCCCCGGACAGGATGTAGGGGGGATAGTCGACCGCACCGACAGCGGCGAGCCACTTGTCGGATGAGGCCATCGACCCGGTGAACGTCACCGGGGTGGCGGCCCGGTCGACACTGTCGATGTAGATCTTGATCGCCGATCCGGCTTCGGCGACGAGCGCCACATGGTGGGTTTGCTGATCCCGATAGTCGAACCCGGCCGTCCAGGCGCTGTAGTTCCCGCCGGCGTTGTTGGCGGCCGTCACGTCGAACCCGCCGCTGGTGTTGAGCATGATCTGCAACCCGGAGAAGAACCCGCCGAGGCTCGACACGACCGCCAACATCGAATTGGGTGCGGCGAGACTGGCCGACTCGTATCTGAACAGCAGCTCCATCGTCGCCGCGGTGGTGAACGGAAACGACCCTTCGGGGAACACACCTTGGAGTCCGTCGTTGACGGTGGGGAACTTGACGGCGCTGTCCGGTTCGTTGATCGCCAGCGACGGCACCCCGAACGTCGGCGACCCGACCTTCGACAGGTTGCGGAGCCCGGCGACATGTTCGGTCGCCACCCCCGACGCCACCGGGTCACCTAGGCGCCACCACAACGCCGGGCTGTCCACCGCCACCTCGAAGTAGGGTCCGTTGACCAGCGAGGCGTGGGGGACGGCGCTGATCCCGGCCAGTTCGGCGGCCTCGTCGCCACGGAGGTCGCCGGATTCACACAGCGCTACCGCGACCCGCTCGATGGCTGCCCAATGGTGGGCCGCGACCCGGGCGGCGAGATCCCATAGCCCCACCCTCACCACTTCGCGCCACGCCGGCGGAAGGTCGAGTAGCTGCCGTTCGAACTTGGCCATGTCGGTGGAACAGGCCGGGTCGCGGATGGCGTCGGGAACGGGCAGGCCGGCCCCGGCAGCGAAATGCTCGGTGGCGGCATTCCCGGCGAGTTTCGTCAAGGCGAACCCCACGAAACTCGTCATCTGGCCCGGGCGGACCCTCGTCTGACCCAGGGTTTCCGCGGCTACCCCCCGAGGGTCGATCACGACCCGGTCCACGGCGGTGCCGGTCAGCACATCGGCGATGACGTGGCCCGCTTCGTGGATCGCGACCATGCAGCGCTGCACATCAGGGATCACCACACCAGACTCCTTGTCAGTCGAAAATGCCCCCGCCCGCCGCGGGTCGTCCTTGCCGGAAAGCGCTCGAGGACACCCTTAAGACCCCCGGCCGCGGCCGGCGAAAGGAAAACGGGTCGTAGCGGCGGGCGGGGAACCATCAGCGGCCGGCGGCTTTCCGCTCGGCGAAGTTCCTATGAGCGCTGGCCGGCCAGCGCTCGGAAATGACGGAAGTTACGCGTTGTTGCAAGAGTTATCCGAACGGATCGAAAATGGGAATTCGCGGATGCGCTTCTAGAAGCCTGTTGCAGCAGCCGTTCCGCTTCGGCGAACAGCCGGGCCCGTTCCCGCTTCAACCTCTCAATTTCGGAACGGGCGGCGTCGGCTGCGATCTCCCGGCTCAACACCACCGACTGTTCCCGAAGCCGTGCCTGCTGGCGGCCCCGGTCCCCCCACGGATCCGGCTCACCCCGGTAGTAGTTCGCCATCTCTCCTCCTAGCTGCAGGTCAACAGGACCGTGTCGGCCAGCCACTGCAGGACCAGTTCCGAACACGCAATCCCCACATCGGCGACCCCCGGACGGTTCCCTGACTGCCGCGCCGGGAACGCCTCCCCGTTGATGGCCAGACCGGCGTCGACCAGCACTCGCAGACAAGCATCGGGTTCCAACGACTCGACCGTCGTCTCACCCCACCGCTTCAGGCGGCGCACCCCGACGACGATCGGATGGCCACCGACCAGCTCGTCGGTCAACGGCATGACCTGCGACGGCCGGTACACCGGTTCGGGTCGACGCTGGTAACGCAGCGGGAACAGCGGCGAACAGACCAGGTGCAATTCACCGTCGAACCGTCGCAGGTTCACCCCGTCGGCGGTCAACACCCACCGCCTGGCCGTCAACATGTCCCCACCGACCGCCAACGGGTTCCCCCACAGATCCAGCTCCGGCGCCGGACAACCCGGCCACACCTCGTGAACCAGCGACAGACCCGCCTCGCGGCGCCGGATCCGTTCCTGATCGATGTTCCGGAGCCGCTGTACCGTCCGCTCCAGATTCACCCGGGCCGCACCCTCAAGCTCAGCGGCTTCCCGGGCGTCCTTCTCAGCCTTCAGGCGGGCCACCTCGGCCGCCAACGCCTCATCCGTGATCGTCATACGGTCGCTCCCTTTCATTAGCCAACGAAGATCTGCACTTCGGGTTCCTCGGGGACGGAGAGCACCGCCCACAGCGCCCACATGGCGGCCACCGCCGGGGCGACCACCGGGTTGCGGCGGTCGAGCGTCTGCGCCCCGGCCAGCGACTTGAGGTCGACCTCCCGCATGGCCGCCGCCAGCGCCGGATGGGGATCCCGGAACCACAACTGTTTGCTGTTGAACCAGTCGAGGAACCAGCCGCCGGCCACCGCCGCATCCCGGGTGGCGGGCTCGACCAGCTCCACACCCGCTTCCTGCAACGGCTGTATCAGCGTCGCCGCCGGACTCAGCGGGTCGACCACGACCGCCCGCAACACCCGTTCGGGGAGTTCCCGACGCAGCCGCAGCACCTCGCCCACACCGGCTGTCGAACCATCGAGCCAGGCGACGAGCTCGAGCATCACCCGGTCGTCGTCCTCGAGCTGCGACGCCATCACGACGGCGGTGTGGGTCCTGTCCGAACTGACCTCCAGCGCCACAGCCGCCGCTGTCACCGTCATTGTCGACCTTCCTTTCCGCAGCGTCCGTAACGCCTCAGCTCTCTGCCGGTTCGTCACTTGGGCCCCGTCCCGCCGATTGCAGCGGGCGTGGCTCATGGCGCCGTGCCGGTGGTCGAGGTCGAGCGCCTGACCGCGGCGCATCGGCTCCCCGCAGAACGGGCACGGCCGACCGTACGCAGCCGGCAGCAAAGCCCGGCGTTTCGCCTGATGCCGCGACCCGTAGTAGGGGCTCACCGGGTCATCTCCTCGAACAGCTCCCGGGAGAACACCCGCCACCCGGCGTCCGCCTCTTCCGGCATCAGGTTCAGGTAGCACCGCTTGAACTCGGCGGGTGGCATGGCCGCCAGGTCTTTCGCCACCTTCCGCTCATCGCAGGTCACGCCGAGCGCCGGCATGCACGAGCGCCACGTCTCCGGGTCCCCCGGGTCGGCGGCCGGGTCGGCCGACCATTCGAAATAGCAGGTGCCCTCGAGCCCCGACGTGGCGGCGGTCCGGCCCGCCCGACACTTCTCATGCCACCACACCGACCGCTCGTGACCCATCGTGGAGACGAGCCACAGCTGTGATGACGGCCTCGTCAACAGGGTCGGCCGCACCGCCAACTCCGTCGAGCTGTCGTGACTCCAACATTCGTCGAGTACCGCCAGGTCGATGCTTTCGCCATGGCCGGCGCTCTCGTCGCTCGACAGCAGTGTGAGCATGCTTCCGTTCGAGCAGCGCAGCGCTTCCATCCCGGTGCCCCGGGACACGCTGAACAGCGCTCTGAGGCGGCTACGGCGAACCAGCGGCCACCAGGAATCCAACAGACGGCTGCGGGCCACCAGACGGCTCTGAGCGCCAAACAGCACCCTCTGATGCCGCGCCCACAACATCCGGTGAACCAGAACCGCCAGCATCAACACGCTTTTGCCTTGCTGACGTGGCGTCGTCACCACCACGTCGCTGTACGCCAGCTCGTCACCGTCGAGCTCGAGCGCCGTGTCCGCCACCGCCGCCTGCCAGCCCATCGAGCGGCACGCCGAGCTTGGCCGCCACGTCAGCCAGCAGCGGCCCGCACGTCGGCCGGTCAGACCGGGCGGTTGCGAACCGGGGAAGTGCCGACACGCTCGAGGAACTCCTGCAGGTCACGGTCACCGACAGCCGCCGCCGATCGCAGCTCGCCCACCACCAGGCGCAGCTCCCGGGACAACACCGCCGCTTCCCGGTCCGCCGGGTCGGCGTCCAACCGGCGGGCCAGCAGCAGCGCCTGCTCGGCCAGCGTCGTACCGGCCAGACCGTCGCCCCACGACGCCAGGTCGGCCTTCAGGGCCTTCTCCAGCCGTTTCAAACGGAACCCCTTTCAATCCGGCCGTATCCCGGCCAGGCGGCGGAACTCTCGGCGATATAGGGAATGAGAGCGGCGGGGTGAGCTGGGCCACACTTTCGGTGGGGGAGGGACGCCCCTCCGGGGTCATGGCCCGCGTCATGCGGTTTCTCCTTCACTGCGTCTCGGTTCGGATGGGGCGAACAGCGAGTCGATCCGGCGCCGGAGTTCGGCAGCCGAGAGCACGACCTTCCCGGCGTCGATGAGGTGCGGTCCGCCGGCCCTGGCCGTTTCGACGACTTCGCCGCGGGCGAGGTCGTAGAGGTCGACCTGGGCGTCGTCGCCCCGGCTGGCGATGTGGGTGTCGGCGGCGTGGAAGGCGGCCCACGCCTCCTTGGCGTCGGGGAAGTCCTCTTGGCGGGCGTACCACGCACCTTTCTCCCGCCAGGAGCGGACGACGCGGTAGCCGCTGCGCTCGGTCGGTGCCTCGTCGCGGCGGCTCATGAGCCCACCACGCGGATGGTGCGGTAGTGCTCCTGGCACCACCACGACTCGTCCGGGCGCATGTACCGGGCCTCTGCGCCGCAGGCCGCGCACAGGTATTCAGGAGGGGGCGGCGGCGTTGAAGACGCCGCTCCCTCCTTGTTACTTCGGATAGCGGCGCGGTTACCGATGGTCGGTTCACCGACGGTCGGTTTCCGCGCCTTCGGTTCATGCCCCTTACCGGTGGCGCGTTTCGCGCCTTCGGTTGGGCACTCATAGACCGTCGCCTCGGTCCGCCAATGCCCGTGAGCGTCCTGGGTCTTCTGGTACTTGATGTAGCCGGCCTCGGCCAGTTCCTGGAGCCCGGCCCGCACCGACCGGATCCCGTCCTGCTTCACATCGGCTAGGTGCTCACGGGACAGGGGCGTGTCGTCCGGCAGCGACAACAGGTAGGTCAGGATCCCGGTGGCCCTGAACGACAGGCGACTGTCCCGCACGGAGTTGTTGCGCACGACGGTGTAGTGATCCCGGTGCTCGACCCGGATGATCACGCCGCTTCTGTCCACCAATCCGGGATCACCGGTCGGAAGGCCCCGAACTCCCAACGGAGGAACATGGCCGACCGATGGATGCCACAGGGCCTGACGGTCGGGGTCGACCCTCCGACGACGTAAACCCACCCGCGATCGCAGCACCTCCGATCGCTGGGAAGCGGGGTAACCTTCGACATGTCGGCTGTCCTTCGGGTCGGACGGTTGGCGTCGAGCACATGGTTCTGCGAACCCCCGGTGTCGGTGCCGGGGGTTCGTCGCGTCTTAGGCGACACGGCCGCGGTCGGCGCTGCCCAGCAGCTCGAGCAGGCGAGCCGTGGGGACCAATAGCCGGCGGCCGACACGGATGCTCGGGATCTCGCCGTTCTTTACGGCCTGATACGCGGAGCCGCGGGCGATGCCCATCACCCGGCCGGCCCGCTCAACGCTGATCGTTGGTTCCTTTTCGGGATCCGGAAGCACGCCCTATTCCCTCCTGTATCAACTGGTGATACCTTGTCTCGCTAGACCGTATCGACAGCCTGACATCAGGCGGACCCGGATGGAATAGGACGTTTGCAACGATTTCCTATCACCCTCAATTTCGTGACCGTCGGGGTCGAGCCCGATGTGGAATGGCGCCGCGTGCAGGCCTCGGACGGCTTCCTGCGCTTCACCGCTCCCACCGAGCGCCGGCGGATCCCCGACGAGTTGTTTCTGCGCGACCTCCTCGAGATCGATCCCGACGACGACGGCCAGGTCGTGGCCTTTCTCAACGAGCACGGGATGATCGGCCGCGAGTACTTCGATCCGGCGATCACCCCGCGTGCCGCTCAGAAGGCGCTGCGCCGCCCGATTCCGGACACGGCGCGGGGCGTGGGGAACCGGGTGGAAGACGCCCGCTGGTACCTGAAGGGCGCCCGGGCGCTCACCCGGCATTGGATCGCTGCACTCGAGGGCGCCGACCCGGCGCCGGCATGGGCTGACGAGGGCTTCAGAGTGATCGACGCCGACATGGCATGGGGTGTGTTCGTCGAGCATTTCAACTTCGGGCTCGCCGCGTTCGCCCCCCACGCCGAGATGGCATCGACCCGCATCAAGGGCGTCGTGATCGGTCGTCCGCACGCCGGCCTGTACAGCGGCCTTTGCCTCCAACTGGCCAACCATCTGGCCGAGGCGGCCGTCGTCCGCCATTGCGCCTACTGCGGGCGGCCCTTTGTCCGCCAGCTCGGCGGCGCCGCTCTCGGCCAGTACCGCACCGAGGGAGTCATGTACTGCACCGTTCGGTGCGCCCGGAACCAAGCGCAGCGGGAGTACCGCCGTCGGAAGAAGGAAGGATCGAAGTGAGCAGAGCAGGTTCGGTCAAGAAGGCCGGCGACGGAACGTGGTTCTTTGTCGTCGATACCGCTCCCGAAGGCGCCAAGCGCCGCCAGGTACGCCGCCGGGGGTTCCGCACCAAAGCGGACGCACAAGCGGCTCTCACGGCCCTCCTGCACGGCGTGGCGGAAGGCGCGTTCGTCGAGCCCTCGAAGCTGACCGTCTCGGAGTGGCTGGAGCGGTGGGTGGCGACACAGGCTGTCGTAGGGAAGAGCCCGACGACCTTGGCCGGCTACGAGCGCGACGTCCGGAACCACGTCGACCCGGCGGTCGGCGCCGCCCGGCTCCAGGCGCTCACGGCCGCCGACGTCGACCGCCTGTACGCCACGATGGCCGCCAAGGGACTGGCCGCCGGGACGATCAAGAAGATCCACGGCCTGGTCGCCAAGGCGCTCGGCGACGCCGAACGGAAAGGCCTCGTGGGCCGCAACGTCGCCCGGTCGGCCGACCCGCCTTCGACGAAGGCGGCCCGGGCCGGCGAGATGCGGGTGTGGTCACCCGCCGAGCTGCGAACCTTCCTGGCCGTGACGGCCGCCGATGAGCATTTCCCGGTGTGGCGCCTCACGGCCATGACTGGGATGCGGCGGGGTGAGGTATTCGGGTTGCTGTGGCGCGACGTCGACCTCGAAGCCGGGACGTTGCTCATCCGTCGCCAGCTCACGACGGTCGGTTACGAGGTCATCACCCGGGAGGTTCCGAAATCGGATTCGGGGCGGCGCACGATCGACCTCGATCCGGAGACCGTGGCGGTGCTCCGGCGGTGGAAGGCGACGCAGGCGGGATGGCGGCTGGCGGTCGGGCCGGGCTGGCGCGACACCGGCCTGGTGTTCACCGGCCCGGACGGCTCGGCACACCATCCCGAGCTCGTCGCCCGGCGCATCGCCCCGTTGGCCCGGAAGGCAGGCGTCCCGGTCATCCGGTTCCACGACCTGCGCCACACCCACGCGTCACACTGGCTGGCCGCGGGCCAGAACATCAAGGCGCTGTCGGAACGGCTCGGCCACGCCAACGCCGCGATCACGCTCCGGGTCTACGCCCACCTCATGCCGGGGCAGGGTCGGGAAGCGGCGCTCGCCGTGGCGCAGTTCGTGGGTGGCTGACCGTGGACCAGACTCCTCAGCCCGCGCTCGTCGACGTGCAGGACCTGGCGCTCATCCTCGAGCTGTTGCGCCACAGCGCCCTGCTGGCCGACGGGATCGAGTCCGATCCGCGCATCGAAGGGGCCTACGTGCGTCTGGGCCGGGCGTGCAACGCCGGGTGGGACGACACCGACAAGTACGGGTGACACGACGTCCTGTGACCATTCTGTGACCAAAGGGGGGTTCCCGGAACCCCGGAAACCCCCCTTGACCTGCGGAAACAGGCTTAGATGTCGTAGTAGAGGTAGAACTCCCACGGGTGGGGGCGCAGGCGGACGGCGTCGATCTCCCGGGAGCGCTTGTATTCGATCCAGGTGTCAATGACGTCCTGGGTGAAGACGTCGCCCACCAGCATGAACTTGTGGTCCGCCTCGAGGGCCGAGAGGGCGGCCTCCAGCGACGACGGCACCTGCGGGACCTGGGCCAGTTCCTCCGGCGGCAGGTCGTAGAGGTCCTTGTCGAGCGGCTTGGGCGGCTCGATCCGGTTCTGGATCCCGTCGAGGCCGGCCATCAGCATGGCGGCGAAGGCCAGGTACGGGTTGCAGGACGGGTCGGGGCAGCGGTATTCGAGCCGCTTCGCCTTGGGGCTCTTGGAGTACAGCGGGATCCGGACCGAGGCGGACCGGTTCCGCTGCGAGTAGACGAGGTTGACCGGCGCCTCGTAGCCCGGCACCAACCGCTTGTAGGAGTTGGTGGTCGGGGCGGCGAAGGCCAGCACCGCCGGCGTGTGCTTGAGCAGGCCGCCGATGTACCAGCGGGCCATGTCGGAGAGGCCGGCGTAACCCGTCTCGTCGAAGAACAGCGGCTCGCCGCCCTTCCACAGCGACTGGTGCACGTGCATGCCCGAGCCGTTGTCCTGGAAGATCGGCTTCGGCATGAACGTCACCGTCTTACCGGCCTGCAGGGCGACGTTCTTCACCACGTACTTGTAGAGCATGACCTTGTCGGCCATGCGCAGCAGCGAGTCGAAGCGCATGTCGATCTCGGCCTGGCCGGCGGTGCCCACCTCGTGGTGCTGCACCTCGATCTCGATGCCCACGCCCTCGAGCTGCCGGACCATCTCGGACCGCAGGTCCTGGTAGTGGTCCGTGGGCGAGACGGGGAAGTACCCCTCCTTGTAGCGGGGCTTGTAGCCCTTGTTGCCGCCGGGCTCCTCGGCGCCGGAGTTCCAGGCGCCCTCGATGGAGTCGACGTAGTGGTAGGAGGAGTTCTGGTTCTGGTCGAACCGGACGGAGTCGAAGATGTAGAACTCCGCCTCCGGGCCGAAGTAGGCAGTGTCTGCCAGGCCCGTCCCCCGCAAGTAGTCCTCGGCCTTCTTGGCCACGTAGCGGGGGTCACGGGTGTAGCTCTCGCCGGTGACGGGGTCGCGCACGAAGCAGTTGATGTTCAGGGTGGGGTGGGGCCGGAAGGGGTCGACCACGGCCGTGTTGGGGTCGGGGATCAGGAGCATGTCGGACTCCTGGATCTCCTGGAAGCCCCGGATCGACGACCCGTCGAAGCCGTAGCCGTCCTCGAACGCTTCTTCCGACAACTCATGGGCCGGAACGGAGAAGTGCTGCATCAGGCCCGGGAGGTCGCAGAAACGGAAATCGATGACCTCGATGTTGTTGTCCTGAACCAGCCGAACGACGTCGCTCGGGGTGCGCTGCTCCACGCTCAAAACCTCCGTCTCAAAGGCCCGGACTCAGCCAGCGCAGCCTAACGAACGCGTCTCGGCGGCGCTCGGCGAACCGGCCGGGGACAGTCTTCGCCGGCGGTAGGACTCGGACAGTGACGGCCCGCCGTTTCCCACCCGTTTCTCGCGCATGAACGCTGCGTTAAACCGGCCGGTGGGAGCGGTCGGGTGTGGTCGAAACGGCGGGCGTGGCGGCAGTATGGCCTGCATGGAACGCCAACTCGAGTATGTGCTCAGGACGGTCGAGGAGCGCAATGTCCGTTTCGTGCGCCTGTGGTTCACGGACGTGCAGGGCATGCTCAAGTCGTTCGCCATCACCCCGGCCGAGTTGGAGGACGCCCTCGACTCCGGCATGGAATTCGACGGGTCGTGCATCGACGGGTTCAGCCGCATCCAGGAAGCCGACATGCTGGCCCGCCCCGACCCCGGGACCTTCGAGCTGATCCACGTCCCCGGCGAAGAGGCCCCCGCCGCCCGGATGTTCTGCGACATCTACACACCGTCAGGGGAGCCGTTCGACGGCGACCCCCGCTACGTCCTCAAGCGCACGCTGGAGAAGGCCCGGGAGCGGGGCTTCACCTTCTACGTCAGCCCCGAGATGGAGTACTTCTACTTCCGCTCGGCGGCCGAGCCGATCCCGCTCGACCAGGCCAGCTACTTCGACCTGACCCCCTCCGACGAGGCGTCGGAGCTCCGGAAGCAGACGATCCTGGCCCTGGAGAACATGGGCATCCCGGTGCAGTACAGCCACCACGAGATCGCCCCGTCCCAGCAGGAGATCGACCTCCGCTACACCGACGCCCTGACGATGGCCGACAACGTGATGGCCTTCCGGATGGTGGTCAAGGAGGTGGCCCAGACCCGGGGCGTCTACGCCACCTTCATGCCGAAGCCGGTGGCGGGCTGGAACGGGTCGGCCATGCACACGCACCTGTCGCTGTTCGAGGGCGACGTCAACGCCTTCCACGACGCCGGCGACGAGTACGGGCTCTCGCCGGTGGCCAAGGGCTTCATCGCCGGCCTTCTCCACCACGCCAAGGAGATCACGGCCGTCACCAACCAGTGGGTGAACTCCTACAAGCGGCTGATCCCGGGCTACGAGGCCCCGACCTACATCTGCTGGGCCCGCAACAACCGCTCGGCCCTGGTGCGGGTGCCGATCCCCCGCCGGGGTGAGTCGGGCAGCCGGGTGGAGTACCGGGCCCCCGACCCGGCCTGCAACCCGTACCTGGCCTTCGCCCTCATGCTGGCCGCCGGCCTGCGGGGCATCGAGAAGGGCTACGAGCTCCCGCCCGAGGCGACCAACAACATCTTCGAGATGACCCCCGAGGAGCGGATGGCGGAGGGGATCGAGAGCCTCCCGAACTCCCTGTTCGAGGCGCTCGAGATGATGGAACGCTCGGACCTCGTGGCCGAGGCCCTGGGCGAGCACGTCTTCGACTACTTCCTCCGCAACAAGCGGCTGGAGTGGGCCGACTACAAGGCCTACGTGACGCCGTTCGAGATCAACCGATACCTCGGGGCCCTGTAGTGGAGCCGTTCCTGGTCTTCCCGGACCCGCCGCCGCCCCTGCTCGTCCAGACCCTCGACCTGGCCGGCTATTCCTGGAAGGCGGTGGCCAACGCCTCCGTCGCCGCTCAGCTCGAGCCGCCCGACGGATGGGCGGGGGCCGTGGTCAGTGCCGAGGGCGACGCCGAGGGGGCCTTCGTCATCTGCCGGTCCCTGCGGCGGCGGGACGTGCCGGTGCAGCCCGTCCTCGTCCTCGTGGCCGGGAACCAGCTCGGCGACCTCGAGCTGCGGGAAGACCTCTTCGACGACTTTTGTCTCACGCCGTTCCACCCCAAGGAGCTGGAGGCCCGGCTGCGGCTGCTGGCCTGGCGGGCGGGGCGGGCGACGGGCCCGGAGGTTGTCGAGTACGGCGACCTCGTGATCAATCTCGAGACCTACCAGGCGGCGGTGGGCGGGCGGCCCCTCGACCTGACCTACATGGAGCACGAGCTCCTCAAGTTCTTCGCCACCCACCCCGGCAAGGTCTTCACCCGGGAGACGCTGCTGTCGCGGGTGTGGGGCTACGAGTACTACGGCGGCGCCCGGACGGTCGACGTCCACGTCCGCCGGCTGCGGGCCAAGCTGGGCGACGACCACGCCGGCTGGATCCAGACGGTGCGGTCGGTGGGCTACCGGTTCGGCCAGTCCCGCTGGGGGGTCGGCACCACCGGGCGACCCGAGACCTAGCTAACAGTCGGCGGCGGTCAACCCTCGGCCTGGCCCGGAGCGGCGGCGCCGGCCCGGCGGCGGTCCTCGTCGAGCGCCCGTCCGATGAAGGCGCTCCACAGCGCTCCACCCACAAACAGCGCGATCGGCCCCAAAAGCAACATCACCAACACAACGATCACGGCTCCCGCCATGGGCCCTACGGTAACCCGCCTTCCGCCCGTACAATGAACTCCGACGTTGCAGTTCCACGGAGGGGCTGGTAAAGCTCCCGAGCCTCAACGGGGCGCGTAGGCCCACACCTCCACCTCGACCCGGGCGCCCAGCGGGAGGGCGGCCACCGCCACGGTCGAGCGGGCGGGCCGGTGCCCGGCGAAGGCTTCGGCGTAGACCTCGTTCATCACCGGGAAGTCGCCCATGTCGACAAGGAAGACCGTGGTCTTGGCCACGTCGCCCAGCGAGGCTCCGCAGTCCCCGAGGACGGCCGCGACGTTGGCCAGCGCCTGGCGGGTCTGGTCGGCCACGCCGTTCCCGGCGAGCTTCCCGGTCGCCGGATCGATCCCCACCTGGCCGGCCAGCGTCAGCCAGTCACCCGCCCGGACGGCCGGTGAGTAAGGGCCGGCGGCGCCGGGGGCGCTCGGAGTCGGAACGGGCTCAGGGGGCATCGGCTACCTCCGCCGAGGGTTCGGGGGTGTCCCCCGAAGTGACAGTGTCGACGGCCGGAACCGTAGGCGAGACGGCCGAGGGGTTCACTCCGCTGAGCCTCGAGGAGGCCCGGGCGCTGATGAGCGAAGCACTCACCGGAGTCGACCGCGACGCGCTGCTGGCCGAACGGGCGGAGGCCGAGGCCCAGCTCCGGGCGGCCGAGGCCACGCTCGGGATCTCGTCGCCGGACAGCAACGGCTCGGGCGGGGACGAGCCGGAGCAGGAACGGGAGGAACCGGCCCAGAACCCCCACCACGTGGAGGTGGAGGACGAGCCGGTGGTGGAGCTCGACGTGGCGGCCCTGCGGGAGGCCGCGGCGCGGGCCCGCCTGGCCGACGACGAGCTGGCCGCCGCGGCGTCCGCGGCCGCCGAGCGGCCCCCGGGCGATGCCCAGCTCGGTACCGCCGAGGGGGCCCTGGCCCGGGTGTTGGAGATCCAGGACGAGCTGCCCGCCGCCTGGCGCCGCCTGGTCGGCGCCCTCATCAGCGCCACCGGGATGGCCATCGTCGTCGGGGCGCTGGGGTGGAACGTCTACTGGCTGCTGGTGCCGATCGCCCTCATCGCCATCCTGACGGTCGACCTGCGGCTGGCCGGGAAGGCGGCCCGGGAGGCGTCGGCGGAAGCGGCCCAGGAGCTGGCTTCGGTGGGCGTGGTCGGGGCGGAGGGATTGGACCGGATCCGCCAGCAGCGCTCGTTGGTGGACGACACCGAGGCCCGCCTCGAGGCCGCCCGGGCCGAGCGCGACGCCGCCTACGACCGGTTCGAGGAGCTGGCCCCGGGCCGGCGCCCGTCCGAGGTCGACGAGATCATCGCCGAGTACGAGGCCGAGCAGGCCGAGCGGGCGGCCCGAGCGAAGGCGCGAGCCGAAGCGGAAGCCGCCCGTGTAAAGGCCGAAGCCGATGCGGAAGCGGAAGCCGCCCGGGCTCAGGCGGAATCCGA
>JBFLYK010000009.1:0-160848 GCA_040756995.1 Actinomycetota bacterium
GCCACGTCACCCTGGGCGGCGGTGCGGGCCGCCTCCGCCCGGCGGGCGGCTTCCTCGGCCGCCTGCTGCCGGGCCGTGGCGGCCCGGACGGCCTCGGTGGCCGTCGCCTCCCGTCCCCCGACGGCGGCCATGGCCACCACGAGCCCGAGCCCGAACTCGAAGCAGTCGGGAAGCCCGGAGACGAGCACCGACGCCAGCAGCGGGAGGCGCCCGTCGCCGGCGGCGTCGGTCACCAGATCGACCGGGGCGTCGCCACCGGCGGCGATGGCCTCGTCCCACGCCTCGGCGAGGGCGGTCACCTCGGGCCGGGCCCGGAACAGCGCCACGGCGGCGGCGAGCACACTCTCCTCTTCCTCCAGCAGCTTCCGGAGTTGCTGGCGGGCGGTCGGCGTGGCGAGCCCCCGCCGGTCGAAGGATCGCAGCCGCCGGGCGGCGGGAGGGAGGTCGACCGGTGCCAGGCGGCGGAGCGCTTCGCCGGCCGAGTCGAGCAGCGGGGCGAGCAGGGCGTCGGGGATCGGCGGGAGCGGTTGCCCGTCCGCCTCGTCGGCGTCCACCGGCGCCTGAGCGGCCCCGGCCTCCTCGGCGCTCATCGATTCCCTCTTTCTGCCCGGGGGAAGACCGGTCCGTAGACTTGGCCGTCCGTTCCCGCCGTGCTCTGGAGGGATTGCATGCAGGCACGATACGACGAGCTCACGCTGGAGACCCAAGGCGACGGCGAGATGGTGGACCTCACGTCCTACGCCCAGAAGACCATCGCCAACTACGGGTTCTCCGACGGGCTCTGCACCGTGTTCGTCTGCCACTCCACCTGCGGCGTCACTACCATCGAGTACGAGCCGGGCTGCAACCAGGACTTCAACGACACGCTCGAGAAGCTGGCCCCGCAGGACGACCGCTGGGAGCACAACGAGCGCAACGCCGACACCAACGGGCACAGCCACGTGCGGGCCGCGCTGGTCGGCCCGTCGGTGACGATTCCGTTCTCCGGTGCCGAGCTGATGCTGGGCACCTGGCAGAAGATCGTCCTGATCGACTTCGACGACCGGCCCCGCAGCCGGCGGGTGGTTGTCCAGGTGCTCGGGAGCTAGCGCCCCGGCCCTACCCCTCGCTGCTGGGGACGGGGACCTCTTCGATGGCCGAACCGGTGGCCGAGCACCACCGGCACACCACGGCCTCGACGATCGAGTCGAGGACCTGCTCCTCCTCGACGGACAGCTCGCCGCCCACCGTGTAGTGCCAGAACGCCCGGGTGCGGCGGGTGGTCGTCACGTCGAAACGGGTCAGGTTGCCGCAGGCGGTGCAGCGGTAGCGGGTGCGCATCATCGGCTCTCGGTCGATCTAGAGGTGGGCGGCCAGGTTGGCGGCGACGCTCTTGAGCGCGCTCTCGGCCCACGGCTGACGGAGGTTGTCGAACTCGGCCAGCACCAGGGTGCGGCCCTTGCGGATCAGCACGAAGTCGGCCACGAAACGGATGGGCGGGTCGTCGGGCCGGGCGGTGGCGTCGACGTCCTCGGCCGGGAGGCGGACCTCGAACCGGTAGCCCAGCGCCGCCTCCCCCACGGCCGGGGACGGAGCCGGGCCCAGCGAGCCTTTGACGTCCTGCGACAACCGGGGATTGCGGGCCAGACGGGCGTTGATCAGACCCTCGAAGCAGGAGCGGGCGGCGGGAGTCGTCATCTGGCCGAAGACCTTCTCGGCCGTGGCCGGCTGGTCGAAGACCACCACCGAGGAGGACACCGAACCCGTGTCGGCCTTGGCGAAGGTGGCGGACCGGGCCCGGGCCCCGACGGCCTTAGTCAGGGCGGCGGCATCGGGGCCGACACACCGCTCGAACGGGCTGTCGGCCGCCATGGACCCTTCGGGCGGGGCGGGGCTGGTGACGGTGAACCCGGCGGGGACGTCGCTCTGGACCAGCAGCGCCCGCCGGGCCAGCTCCGCCGCCGGTTCGCCCGCCGGGGCGGTGGTGGAGGTGGCGGCGGCCGGCGGGGCGGTCGTGCTCGACGAGGGAACGGCCGTGGTGACCGTGGTCGTGGACTCCGGTGCCGGCGCCGGGATCGGGTCGGAGCCGGGCCCGACCGTGTCGGCGTGCACCGGCGGCGGCGCCCCCTTGGCCGTCAGCGCCGACGACTCGTGCAGGACCTCGTTGCCGCCCCAGGTGGCGGCCAACGTCGCCGCCCCGAGGCATAGGACGCCCAGCAGCCGGTCGTGCAGCACGCTTCGGAGGGTAACTCCGCCGCTCGCCCGACCGGCGTCTTTCCCGGCGGGGACGGGACGCTTCGGGGATAACGGTCACACCCCCTCGGTACCGTCCGGGGTGTTGTTCGCCGACCCGTCCGTCGATCTGCTGAAGGGGGTGCTCCGTGGCCGTGCCCAGTGCGGCGTTGTCCGCTGAGGCCTGTTCCGAAGGGGCTCTGTACGGAGCGGCTCCGTCGCTGGGGGTCGTCCGGGAGGGGGCGGGGCGCCGTCCCGGCCCGCTCCACGCCCTCGACACCCCGCTGTCGGACGTGACGTTCGTGGTGCTCGACCTCGAGACCACCGGCACCGTGCCCGGCCAGAGCCGGATCATCGAGGTGGCGGCGGCCAAGTTCCGGGGCGGCGAATGCCTCGGCACGTTCCAGACGCTGGTCAACCCCGGCTGCGGGGTCCCGCCGTTCATCGTCGCCCTGACGGGGATCACCGAGGCGCTGGTCGTGCCGGCCCCGACGATCGACCAGGTGCTGCCGACCCTGCTGGAGTTCATCGGCGGCGCCGTGCTGGTCGGCCACAACCTGCGGTTCGACACCTCCTTCCTCGACGCCGACCTCATCGCCCGGGGCCGGCCCCGCCTGGCCAACGCCCGGGTCGACACCCTCACCCTGGCCCGCTGGCTCATCCGCGACGAGGTGCCCGACTGCCGGTTGGCCACGCTGGCCGCCCGGTTCCGGACCGGGGTGCGGCCCACCCACCGGGCCCTCGACGACGTGCTGGCCACCGCCGAGGTGCTGCACGCCCTCTTCGAGCGGGCCGCCGGGTTCGGTGTGCTGGCCCTCGACGACCTGCTCGGCCTGCCGTCGAACCCGCTGGCCCTGCGGAAGCTGCCGCTGCTGGCCGGGCTGCCGCGGGCGGCCGGGGTCTATCTCTTCCGGGCCGCCGACGGTCGCGTGGTCCACGTCGGCCGGGCGGCCGACGTCCGCAACCGGGTGCGGTCCCTGTTCGTGACCGGCGGGCGGCGGAAGGTCGCCCGGCTCCTGCGGGAGACGGCGGCGATCGAATACCTGCCCAGCGGCCACCCCCTGGAGGCCGCCGTCACGCAGCTCCGCCTGCACCACACGCACCGGCCGTGGTTCGACGGCCGGCCCCGGCGGTGGAAGGCCTGCGCCTACCTGAAGCTCACGGCCGGCCGGCACCCCCGGCTGGCGGTCGTCCACACGCCCCGGGCCGACGGCGGCGTGTACCTCGGGCCGTTTCCGGGGGCGGGGCCGGCCCGGTTCGTGCGCAGCGCCATCGAGGCGGCGGTGCCGCTGCGGCGGGGCGCCGCCGAGGTGGCGGCGGTGGTCCGGCAGGGCCTGACCGGGGAGCCGGAGGCGATCCTCGGGCCGCTGGCGGAGCGGGTCGAGTCCCTCACGGCCGCCGGCCGCACCGGCGACGCCGCCTTCGCCCAGGAGCAGCTGCGGGCGCTGTCAGCGGCCCTCCGCCGGCAGGCCATGCTCGACGGCCTGCGGGCCAGCGGCCGGGTCACGGTCGAGGTCTCCGGCCATCAGGTGGAGCTCGACGGCGGCCGGCTGCTGGCGGTCGACGGCGTCCCGCTGCCGTTCCCCGTGCGGGGCGGCCCCGACGGCGCCCGGCCCCGTCCGACGGCCCGTGAGGAAGCCGACGAGCTCCAGGCCGTCGGCCGCTGGCTCCGGCGGGAGGCGCGAGCCGGCCAGGTGCGCGTGGTCGGCCCGGTCGACGCCCGGGCGGCCGCCGCCCTGGCGGTCGTCCTCGAAGGCGTCGAGCACTCCCCGGCCTGAGCCCGACCGGCGACCCCTGTTGTTCTGGCGTTCCATTTCCGCAGGATCCCGGAAAACGAACGCCAGTTGGGGCAGAGGGCGGTGTTACCGGGTGCCGGCCAGGGATTCGATCTCGGCGGCGAGGGCGAAGTCCTTCTGGGTCAGACCGCCTTCGCTGTGGGTCGACAGTGCCAGCCGCACCTTGTTCCAGCGGATGTCGATGTCGGGGTGATGGTTGGCCGCCTCGGCCTTGTCGGCCAGCTGGTTGACGAAGGCGATGGCGGCGACGAAGTCGGCGAACTTGTACTCCCGGACGATGTCGCTTCCGGCCAGCTCCCACCCGGGCAGGTCAGCCAGCGCAGCCTTGACTTCCGTGTCGGACATAGTGGCCATGCGGGCCACCGTACACTCCGCGCCATGAGCTCGAATCCGGGCGGCGATCCGCTGGTCGAGGCCACCCGCCGGCTGGAGGCCGGTGAGGAGGTCGTGCTGGCCACGGCGGTGCGCACCGATGGGGCGCCGCCCTGCCGGCCGGGGCAGAAGCTGCTGCTCGGGCCGGACGGGCCGCTGGCCGGAACGCTGGGCTGCTCCGAGTTCGACGCCTCGGCGGTCGACGAGACCAAGAACCTGCTGGCCTCCGGCGAGCCGGCCCTGCGGACCTTCACCCACGACCTCGGGTCGGTGGAGGTGTACCTCGAGCCGCTGCGACCCCGGCCCCGGCTGGTGGTGCTCGGCGCCACGCCGGTCGCCGAGCACCTGCTGCGGGGCGGAGCCGAGCTGGGCTACGCCACCGTGCTGGTCGAGAGCCGCACGGAGCGCATCACCCCGGCGCACCGGGCGGCGGCCGGGCGCATCGAGTCGTCGATGACCGACCTGGCCCTCGGGCCGGCCGTCGACGCCATCCACACCGACCACGACGCGCCCGACATCGTCGACCAGCTCGGCCCCCTCCTCCAGGCCGGCGTCCGCTTCGTGGGCGTCATGGGCAGCGCCCGCCACACCGCGCCCCACCTCGAGGCGCTGCGGGCGGCGGGTTGCAGCGACGAGGAGCTGGCCCGGCTGCGCACACCCGTCGGCCTCGACCTGGGCGCCCGCACCCCGGCCGAGATCGCCCTGTCGATCCTCGCCGGCCTCCTCGCCGCCCGGACCGGGAAGACCGGCGGGTGGCTCGACCGCCGCTGACGAACCGCGCTCAGCCCAGATAGGCCTGGCGGACGCGCTCGTCGGCCATCAGCTCGTCGGCCGGCCCGGCCAGCGTCATGCGACCCGCCTCCAGGACATAACCCCGGTCGGCCTGCTGGAGCGCGAGGCTGGCGTTCTGCTCCACCAGCAGGATGGTCACGCCGGTGGAGCGCAGCTCGGCCACGATGGCGAAGATCTCCCGCACCAGCTTGGGGGCCAGTCCGAGACTCGGCTCGTCGAGCAGGAGGAGGCGGGGCCGGCTCATGAGCGCCCGGGCGATGGCCAGCATCTGCTGCTCGCCGCCCGAGAGGCTCCCGGCCGGCTGGTCGGCCCGGGCCCGCAGCGGGGGGAACCGGGCGTAGGCCATCTCGAGGTCGGCGGCGACCTCGCCGTCCTTGCGGGTCCAGGCGCCGAGCAGCAGGTTGTCCCGCACGCTCTGGCGGGCCAGGACCCGCCGGCCTTCGGGCGAGTGGGCGATGCCCATGGCCACCGCCTTGGGCGCCCGCAGCCGCAGGAGGTCGACCCCGTCGAAGACGATCGATCCGTCGTGGGGTTCGACGATGCGGCTGATCGCCCGCAGCAGCGTCGTCTTGCCCGCCCCGTTGGCGCCGAGCAGCGTGACGACCTCGCCCGCCTCCACCGCCAGCTCGACGCCGTCCACGGCGGTGATCCCGCCGTAGCGGACGCAGAGGTTGCGCACCTCGAGGAGGCTCACGCTTCCTCCCCCAGGTAGGCCTCGACCACGGCCGGGTCGCGGCGGACGGTGTCGGGGTCGCCGAGGGCGATCAGCCGGCCGAAATCGAGCACGCCGATCCGGTCGCACAACCCCATCACCAGCGGCACGTGGTGCTCGATGATGAGCATCGTCAGGTCGAAGTCGGCCCGCAGCCGGCGGATGAAGTCGGACAGGCCCGCCTTCTCGTTCGGGTTCATCCCCGCCGCCGGCTCGTCGAGCAGCAGGACCCGGGGGTCGAGGGCCAGGGCCCGGGCGATCTCCAGGCGGCGCTGGTCGCCGTAGGGCAGGTTCCGGGCCTTGACGTCCTGCTTCTGGATGAGGCCGGTGAGCGAGAGGAGCTCCCGGGCCCGTTGCCGGACGGCCCGCTCCTCGGCGCCGGCCGGACCCAGGCCGAGCACTCCCGAGAACAGGCCGCTCCTCGTCCGGCAGTGACGGCCGACCATCACGTTCTCCAGCGCCGACAGCTCGGCGAAGAGGCGGATGTTCTGGAAGGTCCGGGCGATCCCCCGCCGGGCCACCTGGTGGGGGCGGGCCGCCGTGATGTCGGCGCCGTCGTGGAAGAGCGTCCCGGAGGACGGCGGGGTGAATCCCGTCAGGAGGTTGAACAGCGTCGTCTTGCCCGCTCCGTTGGGGCCGATGAGGCCGAACACTTCGCCGGGGGCGACGGCGAACGACACGTTGTCGACGGCGGTGACGCCGCCGAAGCGGCGGGTGAGCCCGACGACCTCCACCGCGGGCGGGGTCACGGCACCGCCTCGGGTTCGGGCCGGAGCTGCGGCCGGCGGCCGCCGCCCCGGCGGATCCGCTTCAGGCGGGCCAGCAGTTCGGGGGTGATGAGCCCGCGGGGGAAGAAGACGCAGGAGGCGGCCAGCAGCACCCCGTAGATGATGAACCGGCCGGTGCGGAGGAACTCGGCGGCCCAGTCCGGCCAGAACTGGTGGCGGGCCTGGTCCCGCAGCCACTCCGGCAGGTAGGTGAGGAACAGGCCGCCGGCCACCGGGCCGAGGAACGTCCGCGACCCGCCGATGAGGACGAAGGCCAGGTAGGCGATCGACGAATCGAAGCTGGCCTGGCGGTGGCTCCAGGTGTTGATCTGGTGGGCGGCCACGACCCCGGCGAGACCGGCCAGCACTCCGCCGAGCACGAAGGCGGTGACCTTGGCCCGGGTGATGTCGACGCCGACGGCGGCGGCGGCCAGCTCGTCCTCGCGGACGGCGGCGAAGGCCCGTCCGGCCCGGACCTTCTCCAGCCGCCAGGTGAACAGGGCCGCCCCCACCAGCAGCGGCAGGGCCAGCCACATGTACGAGAGCTGCGTCCCGAACGGCTGGGGGATGGCGAAGATCCCGATGGCCCCGCCGGTCAGCTCCAGGTTGAGGCTGAGGACGCGGAGCATCTCGACGAAGGCGATGGTGGCCAGGGCCAGGTAGATGCCCCGCAGTCGCAGGGCGGCCAGGCCGACGACGAAGGCCACGATCCCGCACAGGGCGGCGGCCACCACCATCTCCACCAGCACGAGGCCGATGGGATAGGTGCCCTTCACGTCGAAGGTCTTGGTCGACATCACGGCGGCCGTGAACCCGCCGAGGGCGTAGAAGCCGGGGCTGGCCAGTGACAGCTGGCCGGCCAGCAGCGGCAGGTAGAGCGACAGGCCGAGGACACCGCCCAGCACCATCGAGACATAGAGGGTGCCCTGGGAGTCGAGGAAGTCGAGCACCGCGTCAGACCTTCTCCACCTGGGCCCGGCCGAGGAGCCCCGAGGGCCGGACGAGGAGGACGACGAGGAGAACCACGAACGGGACGGCGTCCTTGTAGGCGTTGTAGCTGGCCGGCACGAACGACTCGGCCACACCGATCACCAGTCCGCCGACCACCGCCCCGGGGACGTCGCCGAGCCCGCCGAGCACGATGACGGCCAGGCCCTTGAGGCCGAACGTCACCCCGAACTGGTAGTTGAAGCTGCCGGCCAGTCCGACGAGGGCGCCGGCGATCCCGCCCAGGAACCCGGAGATGAGGAACGACAGGCGGATGAGCCGGTCGGTGTCGATGCCGAGGAGGCTGGCGGTGGTGGCGTCCTCGGCCACGGCCCGCAGACCCTTGCCGGTGCGGGTCCGGTTGATCAGCAGCGTGAGGCCGAGGACCATCAGCATCGAGACGACGAAGATCACGACCTGCTTGGTGCGGACGACCACCGGCAGCTCGCCGCTCAGCAAGGTGACCGACGGCCGCATGCTGCCCAGCGTCTCGCCGAAGCCGTAGTTCTCGGCCCCGAAGAGGTACTGGAGGAGGTTGACGGTGGCGATGGCGACGCCGAGCGACGACACCAGCGTGAGGAGCGGGTCCGAACCTCGCCGGCGGAGCGGCCGGAAGGCCACCCGCTCGACCGCCACCCCGAGCAGGCCCGACACGACGCCGCCGATCGCCAGGGCCAGCCAGAAGTTCAGCGCCACCGGCAGGTCGGCGTTGGCCAGCTGCCCGTTGCGACCGAAGGCGGCGCCGGTGAGGGCGTACGTCAGGTAGGCGCCCACGGTGAACACCGCGCCGTGGGCGAAGTTGATCACCCGCAGGATGGAGAAGACGATCGTGTAGCCCAGGGCGAAGATGGCGTAGACGCTGCCGATCGCGACGCCGTTGAGCAGCTTCTGGAGGAAGAGGCGCATCGATCGGTCAGCTGACGAACTCGAACCGGCCCGCCCGGCCGCCGCGGTCCATCCTGATCTGCGCCACGTAGAACTTCTCCTGCTTGATCTCTCCCTCCGGATCGAAGGCGATCGTGCCCAGCGGCGTCTCGTAGGTGCCGGCCAGGATCGTGTTGTTCAACTCGGCGCGGGCCGTCTTCAGATCCATCGTGTCGAGCCGCTTGACCTTGTCGAGCTTCCGCAGGGCTTCGACGAACACCTGCACGCCGGTGAAGGCCTGGGCGGTGAACTGGGGAGGCTGCTCCTTGCCCGTCTGCTCCTTGTAGGCGGCCAGGAAGGCCCGGTTGACCGGGTTCTCGACCGTCGGGCTGTACGCCTGGGCGATCAGCACGCCCTCGCAGAAGCGACCGCACACGGGAAAGACATTTTCCGTGTTGAGCCCGTTGCCGCCGATGATCTGACCCTTGTAGCCGAGTTCCCGGAGCTGGCGGACGAGGTTCCCGCCGTCGGCGGCCAGGCCCGACACGATGACCAGCTGCGGCCGGGCGCCGACGATGTTCGTGACCTGGGAGGTGAAGTCCGTGTCGGAGGTCTGGAACCGCTGGACCAGGGCGAGGTCGAGACCCTTCTGCTGCACGGTGGCCTGGAAGATCTTCGTCTCCGAGGCCGAGAAGGCGTCGTTCTGGGCGTAGGCCACCGCCACCCGCTTGATGTCCGGGTCGACCCGCAACGCCTGCTCCACCGACTTGGGGGCGATCACCGCCACGCCGGCCGACACCCGGCTGATGAACTTGCCGATCTGGGGAATGCCCTTGGCCGTGTTGGACGGGGCGAGCACCGGCACGCCGGCGGCGTCGGCCCGGGGGTCGGCGGCAAAGGCCTGCTGCGACAGGGTCGGGCCGACGATCCCCAGCACCCCGGCATTGATCAGGGCCTGGAAGGCATTGATGGCCCCGACCTCATCGCCGCCGGTGTCCTGGAAGATGAGCCGGACGGGCCGGCCGTTGATGCCGCCGTCGGCGTTGAAGAGCCGCTCGGCGATCCGGGCTCCGATGACCTCCTCCTGGCCCAGCAGCGCGACGTTGGACGTCTCGGCCACGCCGATGCCGATGGGAACCGGACCGCCGGAGAGCTTCTGGCCGGCACCGACGGCCCCGGCGGGCGGCCCGCCTCCCTTCGCCGCGTTTGCCTGCCCCCCCTGCGCCCGCGTCGACGACACGGTGCAGGCCGCTGACAGCACGGCGATGGCGGCCACGATGCCGAGGCCACGAACACGCCTGCCACCCATGCTTCCTCCCCCTCCAGCCGGTGCCCGGGCGCGTTGTCACGTTACCCAGTTCGAACGCTCGGAGCGGGGGAACGGCCTTCCTAGGCTCGATCGCCGTCCGGCGGCAGGCCGGACGGGCCCGGACCGGGACGACGGCGCTTGGCCAGGGCTTCCAGGCTGAGGTGGGCCATCGTGGCCGACAGGAGGGCCCACATCGGGAGGAGGACGAGGAGGATCCCGAAGCGGCCCGCGCCGGAGCCGGCGTAGAGATCG
Source organism: Actinomycetota bacterium (assembly GCA_040756995.1). Taxonomy (GTDB): domain Bacteria; phylum Actinomycetota; class Acidimicrobiia; order IMCC26256; family BP-133; genus BP-133. The sequence continues at coordinate 10,063 of JBFLYK010000009.1, forward strand.
ATCACCGCGTTGACGTCGAGGATGCCCATCTTCCGGAGAATGAAGGCCGTCAGGATGAGGCCGACACCGAACGCCGCAGCCCAGACACCGGCCCGGATCCCGCTGGGGAGCGCCGGGCCCGGCCGGGTCGGCGCCACCCAACCGAGCGGCGCGGCGCCGGGGCGGGCGGCCGCGGTGCCGGCGGCCGGGCCGGCGGGAGCCCAGGGGTTCGTCGCCGCGCCGGTGCCGGCGCCGGCGCCCGCCGATCCCGCCGGGCGGTCGGCGGTCACCGGGGGCACCATCTGCGTCGGGAGGTCGGTGGGGCCAGCGGCCGGACCCTGGCGGGTCAGGGCGCCGGCCCGGGACCGGCCCCGGCCGGCGAGGCGGGCGGAGCGGGCGTCGCGGGTGCCGGCGCCCGGCGGTGCGTCGCCGGTGAGGGTCAGGTCGGAAGCGGGCGGGCGGGGCGTCGGCCGCGGGGTCCATCCCTCCGGCACGCTCAGCGTGCGGTAGCAGCCGTAGCAACGGAACGTGGCGTCCCCCCGGGCGATCTCCGGCAGCCCGGCGGGGTGGACGTGGCCGCAGCCCGGACAATGCAGGCCGGACGCCATCAGCCCGCCTCCTGCGCGGCGGCCTGGCGGCTGACCTTGATCAGGCCTTCGAGGGCGGCGGCGGCCCGTCCCTCGTCGAGGGAGGCGGCGGCGGCTTCCAGGCCGGCGGGCCAGTCGGCCACGACACCGGCGGCGAGGAGGGCGGCGGCGGCGTTGAGCACGACGATGTCGCGCCGGGGGCCCGGTTCGCCGTCGAGGACCGCCTTGGCCAGGCGGGCGTTGGCCACCGGGTCACCGCCGATCAGGTCCTCGGGGACCGCCAGCGGGATCCCGAGCTCGGTGGGATCGAGGTTCGAGAAGCGGACTTCGCCGCCGGCGACCTCCCAGACCGCCGACGTCGTCGTGGTCGTCAGCTCGTCGAGACCGTCGTGGCCGAAGAAGACCAGGGCCCGCTCGGTGCCCAGTTCCACCAGCGTGGCGACCATGCGCTCGGCCATGGCGGCGTCGCCGACGCCGATCGTCTGGCGGCGGGCGCCGGCCGGGTTGGCCAGCGGGCCGAGGAAGTTGAACGTCGTGGCCACGCCGAGCTCCCGCCGGACCGGCCCGGCGTGCCGCAGGGCCGAGTGGTAGCGGGGGGCGAAGCAGAAGCCGATGCCGACCTCGTCGATGCAGCGGGCCACGCCGGCCGGGCCCAGCTCGACGGCCACCCCGAGGGCCTCCAGGAGGTCGGCCGACCCGCAGGCCGACGACGCCGACCGGTTGCCGTGCTTGGCCACCCGGGCCCCGGCGCCGGCGGCCACGAAGGCGGCCAGGGTCGACACGTTGATGCTGCAGGACCGGTCGCCCCCCGTCCCGCACGTGTCGAGCAGCGGCCCGGCGACGTCGACCCGATCGGCGTAACTCAGCATGGTGCGGACCAGGGCCGCCATCTCCGCCGGCGTCTCGCCCTTGGCCCGCAGGGCGACGGCGAAGCCGGCGATCTGGGCCGGCGTGGCCCGTCCGTCGAGGATCGTGGCCAGCGCGGCGCCGGCCTCGTCGGCGGTGAGGTCCTCACCGCGGATCAGCTTGGCCAGCAGCGGGGGCCAGAACGGGGTGTCGGCGTCGATCGACATCGGACGCCGAGAGTACAGCCGCGTCCGGCCCGCCGGGGGGTTAAACGTCGTGAGCCCCTTACGCGACGAGGCGGCGGCCGGCTGAAGTGGGCCCCTAGGCGCTGCGCCGGCGCTGGCGGAGGACGCGGCGGCGCTCCCGCTCGGTGAGCCCGCCCCAGACCCCGTGCTTCTCCCGGGTCGTGAGCGCGAACTCCAGGCAGGGCCTCCGCACCGCGCACATGCTGCAGATCGTCTTGGCTTCCTCGGCGAGGCTGTCGTCGTCGGACGGGGGATAGAAGACCATCGTGTCGCTCCCCCGGCACAGGCCGATGGCCCGCCAGTTCTGGCCCATCGGCCCGCTCACCTCCTTCTTGCGGCTCGTGCGGCTCCGCTCCAGGACCGTGCTACTCACGAAAGCATCTCCCCGCGCTCCGGCCGAAGAAAACTCATCAGGGGCCTATTCCCGATCGCGTCCCGAGGTATGCCCCGAATGTCGAAGTCCGTTCATTCGTTCGTCGAGGCGCCGGTCCGGCGACGGATCACTACGATCCGGTGCCGGTGAACTTCGACGCCCGTCAGCGCCAGCGGTACCTCGAGCGCCTCGCCTCGGAGCCCTTCGACCTGCTGGTCATCGGCGGCGGGATCACCGGCGCCGGCGTCGCCCTCGACGCGGCCGGCCGGGGGCTGCGGACGGCCCTCGTCGAACGGGGGGACTTCGCCGCCGGCACGTCCTCCCGCTCCTCGAAGCTCGTCCACGGCGGGCTGCGCTACCTCCAGCAGAAGGAGTTCCGCCTCGTCTACGAGGCCCTGGCCGAACGGCAACGGCTCCTCCGCCTCGCCCCCCACCTGGTCAAGCCGCTGCCCTTCCTGATTCCGGTGTTCGCCTCCGGGGTGGCCGGCCAGGCCAAGGCCCGGGCCTACGCCCGCGGCGTCGGCACCGCCCTGTGGATGTACGACGCCACCGGTGGCGCCCGGATCGGCAAGCTCCACAAGCGGCTCTCGAAGCGGGAAGCCCTGGAGCTCATGCCCGACCTCGACGGGCGGCGCCTGGCGGCCGGGTTCCTCTACTACGACGCCCGGGTCGACGACGCCCGGTTGACACTCACCGTGGCCAAGACCGCCGCCTCCCTGGGCGCCGTCACCGTCAACCGGGTGGAGGCCACCGGCCTCCGGCGGGAGGGCGGCCGGGTGGCCGGCGCCGTCCTCACCGACCGGATCGGCGGCCGGCAGATCGAGGCCCGGGCCGCCGTCGTCGTCAACGCCGCCGGCGTGTGGGCCGACGAGCTCCGGGCCATGGACGAGGGCACCAACCCCCGTTCGATCCGGCCCGCCAAGGGGGTGCACATCACGCTGCCGGCCGGGCGGCCGGCGCTCGACATCGCCGCCGTCCTGTCCGTGCCCGGTGACAAGCGGTCGGTGTTCGTCATCCCCTGGGGCGACCGCACCTACGTCGGCACGACCGACACCGACTACGACGGCCCGCTCGACGACCCGCAGTGCACGGCGGCCGACATCGACTACCTGCTCGGCGCCCTCAACGCCTGGGTCACCCGCCCGGTGGGACGCCACGAGGTCCTCGGCACCTGGGCCGGCCTCCGCCCGCTGGTGGGCGGCCCGCCGCCGGGCGCCGGCGACGACCACGGCCGGGACCGCCCCCCGCCCCCGTCCAAGACCGCCGACCTTTCCCGGCGGCACGCCATCCGGGTGGCGCCGAGCGGGCTCGTCACCATCGTGGGCGGCAAGCTGACGACCTACCGGGCCATGGCCGAGGACACCGTGGACGAGGCCGTGAGCGTCATGCGGCTCCATCGGTCGGGGGCCGGCGGGGAACGCCGGGCGGCCCGGCTCCGGGTGCCCGACTCCCGCTCGGCGTCGACGCCTCTCTTCGGCGCCGAGGGCTACGAGGAACTCACCGAGGAGGGGGCGGCCGAGCGGCTCGGCCTGCCGCCCGACGTCGTCGCCCATCTCGCCGGCCGCTTCGGCGGCCACGCCCGGGCGGTGGCGGCCATGGTGCGGGACCGGCCCGAGCTGGGTGAGCGGCTCGTCCCCGGACTCCCCTACCTCAAGGCGGAGGCCGTCTACGCCGTCCGCTACGAGATGGCCCTCACCTTGGAGGACGTGCTCTCCCGCCGCACCCGGGCCCTCCTCCTCGACATCGCCGCCACCGCCGGGGCGGCGCCGTCCGTCGCCGAACTCATGGCGGTGGAACTGGGCTGGAGCGACGAGGAGCGCGCCCGCCAGGTCGAGGTGTTCCTGGCGCTGGTGGAGCGCCAGCGGCGGGCCGCCGACCCGGCCGAGGACGCCGTCGAGGCGAGGCTCCTGGCGCCGCCGGTCCCGGGCCCCGACACCTGATGCCCGACGGCCGTATCCGCTTCCCGGTCGAGCTGCCGGCCGGGCCCCGGACCACCCGCCTCGACATCCCCCCGGCGCCCGTTCCCGACGCCTTCCTCACCGCCCTGGCCGCCAACCTCGGCCCGGAGGGGGTCGTCGTGGGCGACGAAGTCCTCGACGAGGGCGGCCGCGACTGGTGGCCGCTGTCCGCCGTGTGGGCGACCGAGGGCCGGATCCCGGCCCGGCCGGCGGTCGTCGCCCGGCCCGGCGACGCCGAGGGGGTCGGGGCCGCGGTCCGGCTCGCCGCCGAGCACGGCGTTCCCCTGACCCCGGCCGCCGGGCGGTCGGGCGTCTGCGGCGGGGCGGTGCCCGTCGCCGGGGGCGTCGTCCTCGACCTGACCGGCCTGGCCGGCATCGTCGACGTCGACGCCACATCGCTCCGGCTGCGGGTGCTCCCCGGCACCTTCGGCGACGACCTCGAACGGCAGCTGGCGGAGCACGGCGTCACACTCGGCCACTGGCCCCAGTCGGTGGCCATCTCGACGGTGGGCGGATGGTTGGCCTGCCGGAGTGCCGGTCAATACTCCACCCGATACGGGAAGATCGAGGACATGGTGGTTGGTCTCGAAGTGGTGGACGGGCGGGGCCGGCGGTTCCGGACCGGTGGCCACCCCCGGGCGGCGACCGGGCCCGACCTGACGCAGGTGTTCGTCGGCAGCGAGGGCACGCTCGGTGTCATCACCGAGGCGACGCTGCGGGTCCGGCCCCGGCCGGCCGGGAGCGGTTGGGCCGCCTACCGGTTCGACCGGTTCGCCGACGGGCTCGACGCCATCCGCCGTTCGCTGCGGCGGGGCGCCACCCCCGCCGTCCTGCGCCTCTACGACCAGGCGGAGTCCACCCGGCAGTTCTCGGGCGAGCACTTCGACGGGGACGGATGCCTGCTGCTGGTCCTCGACGAGGGCGATCCCGAGGCGGTCGACTGGACGCTGGCGCTGGTCAACGAGGAGTGCCGCCGGACGCCGGGCGTCGCCGCCCGGGACCGCCGCCTGGTCGGCCACTGGCTGGAGCACCGCAACGACGTGTCGGCCCTCGGGATGGTCGTGCAGGCGGGGCTGGTGGTCGACACCATCGAGGTGGCGGCGGCGTGGACGGCCCTCCCCCGCCTCTACGACGACGTGACCGCCGCCATCGCCGGCGTGGCCGGCACGCTGGCCGCCACCGGCCACTGCTCCCACGCCTACCTCGACGGCGGCTGCCTCTACTTCACCTTCGCCGGCGCCCCGGGCACCGACCCGTCCGACAAGGACCGCTACTACAGGGCGGCCTTCGACGCCGCCATGGGCGCCACGCTGGCCGCCGGCGGGGCCATCAGCCACCACCACGGCATCGGCCTCCTCCGGGGGCCGTGGCTCCGGACGGCGCTGGGCGACGACGCCTTCGCCGTGCTGGCCGACCTCAAGACGGCGCTCGACCCCGCCGGCATCCTCAACCCCGGGAAGCTCGGGCTGGGATCGCCGTTCGTCCCCGAGGGGTGGGCATGGGCGTAGGGCCTTCCCGGGGGGCGGCGTCGAGCTCCCGGCGGTCGAGACCCCGGTCGCCGTCGCGCCTGCCGGCGGTGGAGATCGACCGGCGGGCCCTGACCCGGGGTGCCCTGTGGGGCCTGGCGGTCATCGCCCCCGTCAGCATCGGGGTCGAAGTCCTCGACGCCGTCGACCTGCTGTCCAAGGGCCCGGTGGTCTTCATCCCCGCCGTGGCCATCCTCGGCGCCTTCTTCCTGGCCGGGTTCCAGGCCGCCCGGGCTGCCCGGACGTCGCCCTACACCCACGGCGCCCTGGCCGGCCTCGCCTCCTTCACCGCCTGGCTGACCCTGCGGATGGCCACGCACCTCGTGCTCGGCGAACGGCTCCTCGGCAAGGAGGGCGATCCTGGCCTGACCGTGGTGCTGACGGTGGCCACGGTGGCGTTGCTGTCGATGTCGGGGGGGATCCTCGGCGGGTTGCTGGCCGCCCGCGACACCGGGCGGCCGGCGGAATGAGCGAAATGAGCCGGACGGCCGGCGTCCTGGCCATCGACGTCGGCACCAGCGGGGTCCGGGCGGCGGTGGTCGACCAGACCGGCGCGGTCGTCACCTCCCACTACCGGCCGGCGCTGCCGACGTCGCCGATGGTCAACTTCGTCGAGTTCGACCCTCGGGAGCAGGCCGAGGCGGTTCTGGCCGTGGCCCACCAGGCGCTCAGCAGCTGGGGCGATCCGGTGGCGGCCGTGGGGATCACCAACCAGCGGGCGTCGACCATCCTGTGGGAGCGGGCCGGCGGTGCGCCGGTCGGGCCCGGCGTGGGCTGGCAGGACCTGCGCACCGTCGGCATGTGCCTGGCCCTCCAGGCCCAGGGCCTCCACCTGGCCCCCAACGCCTCGGCTACCAAGCTGGCCTTCCTCCTCGACCTGGCCGACCCCGACCGGAGCCGGGCCTCGGCCGGCGAGCTGGCCTTCGGCACGGTCGACACCTGGCTGGCCTGGACGCTCTCCGGCGGCACCGTCCACGTGACCGACCCCGGCAACGCCGCCGTCACCGGTCTGCTGGCCGGCGACGGCTCCGGCTGGGATCCCGTCGTGCTCGAGGCGCTGCGGATCCCTCCCGAGGTCCTGCCGGCCATCGTCGACTCGTCGGGGGTCGTCGGCGCCGCCTCGGCGCTGCCCGGTTCCCCGCCGATCGGCGGGCTGGCCGGCGACCAGCAGGCGTCGCTCCTCGGCCAGGGCTGCGTGGTGCCCGGGGCGGCCAAGCTCACGCTGGGGACGGGCGGGATGCTCGACGTCTGCACCGGCGCCGCGCCGCCGGCCGCCGCCGCCCGCGGCCCGAACGGGACCATCCCGATCGTCGCCTGGCGGCGGGCCGGCGTCACCACCTGGGGGGCGGAAGGCATCGCCATCACGGCCGGCACGGCCGTGGAGTGGATCCGCGACGGGCTCGGGCTCGTCCCCGACTCGGCCGCCTCCGAGGCGGTGGCGGCATCGGTGCCCGACTCCGGCGGCGTGGTGTTCGTGCCGGCGCTGTTCGGCCTCGGCGCTCCGAAGTGGGACTACGGCGCCCGGGGCGGCTTCTTCGGCCTGACCCGGGGGACGGGCCGGGCGGAGATGGTCCGGGCGGTGCTGGAGGGCGTGGCGCATCGGGGCGCCGACCTGCTCGAGGCGGCCGAAGCCGACACCGGATTGTCGATCGGCGAACTCCGGCTGGACGGCGGGATGTCGGCCAACGGTGTCGTGGTGCAGGCCCTGGCCGACTTCACCGGCCGCCCGGTGGCGGTGTCGCCCGTCACCGAGGCGACGACGCTGGGGGCCGCCTACCTGGCCGGCCTGGCCGTCGGCGTGTGGGCCGACGAGGCGGAGACGGCGGCGCTGTTCCGTCCGTCGCGGGTGGCCGAGCCGGTGCTCGACGCCGCGGCCCGTTCGGCGGTCCGGGCGCGCTTTGCCGCCGCCGTGGAGGAATGCGCCGGCTGGGTGCCGGAGCTGTCGGCGATCAGCTTCTGACGGCTACCAGCGGACGTCGTCTTTGATGAGGCGGGTCACCGTCTCGGCCGGGCCGGGGCGGGCCAGGTGGTAGCCCTGGGCCCAGTCGCAGCCCAGATCCCGCAACGCCTCCAGCTGTTTCGGCGTCTCGACTCCTTCGGCCACGGTGGTCAGCCCGAGCGCCCGGCCGAGGTCGAGCACGGCCCGCACGATGGCGGTGTCGTCCGGATGGCTGCCGACGCCGCCGACGAACGTCTTGTCGACCTTGAGGAAGTCGGCCGGGACGCGGCGGAGCCAGGTGAGCGAGGAGTGGCCCGTCCCGAAGTCGTCGATGGCCAGGCCGACGCCGAGGTCCTTGAGGCCCTGCAGCGTCGCGAGGCTCTCGCCGCCGGCGTCGAGCAGCGTGTTCTCCGTGACCTCGAAGCAGAGGTGCGAGGGGTCGGCGCCGCTGCGGGCGATCGCTCGGCCCACCTCGAAGGCGAAGCCGGGTGTCCTGAGCTGGCGGCCCGAGAGGTTGATCGAGATCGTCATCGGCGGGGCGTCGACCGGCTGCAGCTCCTGCCAGGCCGCCGCCTGAGCCGCCGCCTCGGCCACCACCCAGGCGCCGAGCGGCACGACGAGGCCGGTCTCCTCGGCCACCGGGATGAAGTCGGCCGGGAGCACGAGCGCCCCGTCGCGGTCCTCGAGCCGGACGAGCGCCTCGGCTCCGGTCAGCGTCCCGGTCCGGAGGTCGACCAGCGGCTGATAGTGGAGGCGCAGCCCGTCGTGGTCCAGGGCGTGGCGCAGCATGGCCTCCGACCGAAAGCGGCCGACGCTGTCGGCCCGGAACCCGTCCTCGAAGAGCTGGATCTGGTCGCGGCCGGCGTCCTTGGCCCGGTACATGGCGACGTCGGCGTCCCACAGCAGCGCCGAAGGGTTGACGGGCAGGCCGGGTTCGGTGGCCGACAGAGCGATCCCCACGCTGGCGGTGACGACGACCCGCTGTCCGGCGCCGACCGGGATGGGGACGGCGATGGCGTCCCGCAGCCGCCGGGCGAGGGAGAAGGCCTCGTCGACGCCGGCGACGTCCTCGGCCAGGACGACGAACTCGTCGCCGCCGAGGCGGGCAACGGTGTCGGCCGAGCGCATCACCCGCTCGAGCCGACGGGCCACCTCGACGAGGAGATCGTCGCCGGCGGCGTGGCCCAGGGAGTCGTTGACGAGCTTGAAGCGGTCGAGGTCGAGGAATAGCACCGCCACCGAGCCCGGCCGGCGCTGGGCCCGGGCGGCCCGGGAGAGGGCCTGGGTCAGCTGGTCCATGAGCAGCCCGCGGTTGGCCAGCCCCGTCAACGGGTCGTGCAGGGCGCGGTACAGCGCCCGTCGGAGGGGCGATTCCGACGCGAGTGTCAAGGGGCCACCGCAGCGGTCACAGGCGGAGTGTGAGGCACGACCGGATCACAGGGAATGGCCCGGATTGACTAGTCATCCCGGTTTGAGCCGGACAAAAGGGACACAAGCGTTCAGGGGCCGGCCGGCCGGTAGAATGATGGTTGGTGGTGAGCCGGCCGGGCGGCCGCGTACCGGCTTGACCGGTCCGAGGAACGTCCGGACTCCACAGGGCAGGGTGCTGGGTAACACCCAGTCGGGGCGACCCGCAGGACAGTGCCACAGAAAGTAGACCGCCGATGGCGACACACCCCCGGGGGTGCCGCACAGGTAAGGGTGCAACGGTGCGGTAAGAGCGCACCAGCGCCCGGGGTGACCCGGGCGGCTCGGTAAACCCCACCCGGAGCAAGGCCAGACAGGGGGAGGGCGGCCCGCCCGACCAAGACCCCCGGGTAGGCCGCTAGAGCCGACGGGTAACCGCCGGTCGAGAGGGATGGCCGCCACCCGGCCGCCGGCAACGGCGACCGGGGACAGAATCCGGCGTACAGGCCGGCTCACCACCACCCTTCCGACCTGCGGAAACGCGCGAACCGGACCGTATGTTCGGAACAGGCCGGTAGACGCCTGAAGGACCGGCTTGACCAGGACATTTACCTCTGGAACCAGGCGGTTTTCGACACCGTTTCGACAGCCGGTCCGACCAGCTCAGGGCGCGCCGTCGGAGAATGCGACGCACGAGCCGGCGAGCACGGCACCGGCGCAGGACCTTCATCGTTGCCTGGGCAGCCTGCTGGCCGTACACTGGCCGTACGAAAGGGGCCTCGAATGGGGATGGACAGCGGGACCAGACGACGGAGCAAGCGCTTGGAGCTTCGGGCGACCCCGGAGGAGCGGGAGTTGATCGAGCGCGCCGCCCGGGTGAGCGGGAGCGATCTCACCGAGTTCGTGCTGGCCCATGCGTCGGACGCTGCCCGCAGGCTGCTGGCCGACCGGGACCGCTTCGATCTCGACCCCGAAGCGCTCGCCGCCTGGGAAGCGGTCAACGCCCGCCGCGCCCGCGACCTCCCTGGGCTGCGCGAACTGATGTCCCGGCCCTCGCCCTTCGCTGAGTGACCGGCCGCTACCGTCGGCCCGAACCGCTCGGAGACGACCACGTCCTCGATTCCTTCGAGTGCCGGTCCTCGGAGCAGACCCTGTGGCTGCGCCGCTACGCCCGACAGTCCGCCGCCGTCGGCACGACCCGGGTCTTCGTCGTCACCGAGGTCAGCTCGCTCGATGTCGTCGCCTACTACGGCTGGTGCATGGCGCAAGTCCACCCAGCGGAAGCACCGGAGCGGCTCCGCAAGGGAGGCGGTCGCTACCCGCAACCAGTGGCTCTCCTCGCTCGCCTTGGTGTGGATATCCGCCACGAGGGTCGAGGGCTGGGCGCCGGCCTGCTCCAGGATGTGTTCTTACGCGTGATCGCACTTTCCAACGAGATCGGCTGGCGCGCCCTGCTCGTCCACTGCGAATCCAGCGACGCCCGCGACTTCTACCGCCACCTCGTACCGGAGTTCAAAGAGAGTCCCACCGATCCGCTTCACCTCTTCCTCTTGACGAAGGACATCCGCCGCACGCTCCTCCGATGAAGAGCCCCGGACTCCCAACGAGTCGACCCAAAAAGCTCCTTCAGCGACCGGTGAACTGCGGAGGCCTCTGCTCGCTCGCTCGACCACCTGGCGTCGACATCCGGCCCCTGTGGTCCATGGAGTCGGTGGTGACTCCTTTGTAACGCTGACCAGGACCGTTAACCTGGACTCCATGGCTTCATCCGGGCTGCGGCTCTCAGAGGAGGAGGAGCGGGGCTGGGAGCGCATCGTGCGCCCCTTGGCCGAGGCAAGCGCCGGAATGGAGCGATCGTGGGCGGTCGCGGTCGCCGCCGAGGACCACGAGCGAATCCCGCTGGCGTCGGGTTTGTTCGACTCGACTGTGGCGTCGGCGGAGACGGGTCTGGCCGACATCGTGACCCGCGTCGCCGAGGGGCGCGACCCGAACGAATACCGGCTGGCGCCCGAGGCGATCGCGTATATGCAGGACATCGCTCGAGAGGGCCATCCGATAGAGGTCCTCTTTCAGATCGGGCATGTGGGCCAGGCGTTCCTGCTGCGGAACTGGAGGGTCTTCCTCTACGAACGGGCGCGCGACCATGAGCTGATTCTCGGGGCGGTCGGCTACTGCCAACAGTTCACGTTGGCCTGGATCGAGCAACTGTGCCGGCAGTGGAAGGAAATCTACCTGGCCGAGCGTGGTCGGTCCGTGGACGTGTCCGAGGCGCTGCGAGCCGCCGCCGTCCGCCGCCTACTGACGGGAGCCGATGCACCGCACGACCTCGATGCCGCCGGCCGCGAGATCCGCTTCGATCTCAGCGGACCGCTCCGAGCGTTCGTGCTGTGGGCCGATCGGCCGAGGAGTGATCTCCGCAACGTCCTGCGGCGCCACGCCAACGTCGTGGCCCGGGTGCTGAGCGACGGCGAGGCGCTCCTCATTCCCTGGGGCGAGGACCTGGTCGCCGGGTGGGCTCCCGACGGCGGGCCGCTGCCCCGGGCAAAGCTGCGGGCACTACTCGCCTCCCAGCCGGGGGTGACCACGCGGGTGGCCTTCGGGTCGGTCCAGGCCGGTATCGAGGGCTTCCGTCGCAGCCACGAGGAGGCGCTTGAAGCCCGTCGGGTGGCGCGTCTGTCCGCCCGGCCCGGACCCGTGCACGAGTACCGGACACTAGCCTTGACAGCCCTGGCCACGTCCGACCTCAACCAGGCCCGCCGGTTCGTGGCCGAGGAGCTCGGGCCGCTGGCCGGTCAGGACGACGCCACGGTACGGATCGCCGCCACGTTGCGGGTCTGGTTCGAGGAAATGGGTAACACCATCCAGACGGCCCGCCGCCTCGGCATCCATAAGAACACGGTGTTGTACCGGGTCCAGCGGGCCGAGCAGCTGCTCGGCCGGCCGGTGAACGAGCGGGCTCTCGAGCTCCAACTCGCCTTGGCGCTAGCCCGCACGCTGACTGACTAGAAGGACTCGCTGACTGCGAGGTCCGACCGCCTGCCCTCCGTGGACTTTCCGGCCGCTTCTCCGTCCGACGGGTTGTACGGGGGCACAGATGCTTCCATCGGATTCGTGCAGCCCGACATTCCCCCATCGTGACGAACGACGAACACTCCTGCCAGGCAGTCACCTGGCCAGGAGCGTCCCGGATGAGCACTGTTGGGCGAGATTTCCTTCGGTTCGACGACGAGTACGACATCTGCCCGGCGTCACTGGCCGACCGCTCGGCACCGGAACAGCGCCCCGTCCTCCACAACGCCGCCCGGAACTACTACGCCGTGTTCCGCCACGAGGACGTGATACAGGTTCTGCGCGACCACGACCTGTGGACCAGCGTGACCGGTTGCGGTCCAGTGTTGATCGAACCCAGGGAGCAGTTCTTCCTCATGGGCGTCGACCCGCCCCGCCACACCGACGAGCGCAGGCTCGTGACCGAGTCGTTCCCTCCGTCGGCGGTGGCCTCGATCGGCGCTCGTACCGAACAGCTGGTCTTGGAGCTGCTCGAGGGCCTATTCGCCCGAGGCGAGGCCGACCTGATCGAGGACTTTGCCCGCCTCGTGCCGCTCCACGCCTTCTGCTGGACTATCGGCGCACCGGTGGAGGATCTGCCACAACTGCGGCTGTGGGCCCGGGGTGTAGCCCAAGGCGTCTGGCCGGACCTCGACGAAGAGACGATGCAGCGCGCCAGCACAGCACGGGCCGCCACCGAGGCATACGGCGTCGACCTCGCCACGACCCGACAGCGGGCGCTGGAGTTTGGACAACCCGTTCCCGATGACCTCACCACCAGGCTTCTCTCCGCAGCTATACCGCCCGAGATCATTGGCTTCACCTACGTGCGGCTGCTCTCGGCTGCGACCCACACGACGACGTGGCTGATTGGCAACTTGATCTACCGGCTGCTGACCAATCCCGATCAGCTGGCGCTGCTCCAGGCCGACCACTCACTGGTCGAGGCGGCCGTCGAGGAGAGCCTGCGCTACGACCCGCCGGTGCGAGGCTTCTACCGCACGAGCACCGAGCCGACCACACTGCACGGCGTCGAGATCACGGCCGACACCAAAGTCTGGCCCAGCCTGCTCGGCGCCAACCACGACCCACAGGTCTGGGAGATGCCGGAGAAGTTCGATATCACACGGCCGATCGAGAAGCTCCGCGACCACTGCTCGTTCGGCTACGGGGTGCATCGTTGCCTGGGAGCGCCGGTTGCTCGCCTCCAGGGTCAGATCGCGCTGCGATTCCTCCTGAAGAAACTCCCGAACCTCCGGCTCAATGGCGAGCCGATGCCCAGCCGCTATTGCCGGGCCGGCATGGGATTGGACCACCTGCCGGTCGCCTGGGATGTGCCCGAGACGGCGCCGTCACCCGCCGACGCCGGGGCCGCCACCCGTGTCGATCGGCCGCTGGAACCTTCGCCATCTCCTGAGCGGCTCTCCGCTGGCCGCAGGACCTTCGGATTGTGGATAGAGCACAACCTCGACCGTTCCATTGGCGAACCTGACGAAGACCGAATGCAGCGGAGACGGCAAGGTGGTCCGGTCGTATGGCGGCAGTACCGAGCCGAGGGGGACTAGTTCATGGAGCGCAGTGTCGATCGTGTACTCACCACGCACACGGGCAGCTTGCCCCGTCCTGACGATCTGGCCCGACTCCACATCGACCGGGCCGAAGGACGCCCGGTTGACGACGCTCATTTTGAGGAGCGGGTGCGAGCCGCCGTCGAGGAGGCCGTCGCCCGTCAGGTCGAGATCGGCGTCGACGTCGTCTCCGATGGCGAGATGTCGAAGAACACGTACATCGAATACACCCGCGAGCGGCTCAGTGGCATGGGCGGCCTCGTCGAGGTCCCCGACTTCTACTTCACGGACCTTGTGGAATTCCCGGAGCTGGTGGAGGCGACCTACAAGGACTCGCGGCCGGTCTTCCCGTTCTGCGATGGACCTATCCGCTACACCGGCGGCGAGATCGTGGGCCGGGACGTCAAAAACTTCGCCGCGGCGCTGGCCAAGCACCCAGCCACGGAAGCCTTTATCCCGGCGGCATCTCCGGGCGTCGTGGCCCACTTCTGCCCCAACAAGTATTACGCGTCATACGATGAGTACCTCATGGCCCTCGCCGAGGCGATGAATGCCGAATACAAGGCGATCACGGAGGCCGGGTTTCTCGTGCAAGTCGACGCCCCTGAGCTTGCGCTGGGTGCCGACTGTCACACCTGGATGTGGTCCGAGATCGAACGACGGGGATTCGAGGAGGTCTCGAGAGTCCATGTCCAGGCGATCAACCGGGCCCTCGATGGGATCTCACCCGAGAAGGCTCGCCTCCATCTGTGTTGGGCGAACTACCAGGGTCCTCATACCCATGACTATCCCTTCTCCAAGGTGCTTCAGACTGCGCTTGGCGCCAACGTTGCGGCGTTCAACTTTGAAGCGGCCAACCCGGCGCACGCCCATGAGTGGGAGTTGTTCGAAAATTTCAAGCTCCCCGACGACATCGTCCTGATGCCTGGCGTGATCGACACGAAGAGTCAGGTGGTGGAGCATCCGCGGGCGGTCGCTCATCGCATCATGCAATACGCTCGAGTCGTGGGCCAGGAGAGGGTCATTGCCGCGACCGACTGCGGCTTCGGGACCTTTGTGGGGGCGCTCCTGGTTCATCCGAAGATCGTGTGGATGAAGCTGCGATCCCTGGTTGAAGGAGCGGCGATCGCCAGCGAGGAATTGGCCAAGGGCACAGGCAAGCGATAAACAGGCTTTTCGGACAGATCATGGAGCCTCGGCGACCTCGTAATCGTCAAGCGGTCGCCGGGCCTCCTTATCGCACGCCCGCTCCGCGAAGAGGACGTACTAGCCTCACGGCGTCGGCCGTGGCTTCCAGCTGGCCGTTGATTTCATCAAGCCAGTGGCCTTCCAGGCGGCCGACGGCGACGTTGATCTCGACGAGACGGGCGGCGGCCTTGACCGATGCGTCGGCGAGGATCACGGCCACGACGGCGTCCCCATGGAGGTTGGGATTGCCGTCGTTGGCCACCACAGAGCCCAGCGAAGCGACTGTGGCCCCGAGCTCGGCAATGGCGAGGGGTGTCCGAACGGCTTGTTCGAGCGCCGACCGAAGGCGAGCCGGCCTGTCGGCGCAACTCGTTGGGAGCCGGTAGGTGGTGAGGACCTCCTCGTAGGCCTCGGCGTCTTCCCTGGCGGCCCGTAGGGCCTCGGCCCGCAGATGATCTGCTTCATTGATCAACTCGTGAGCGGCGTCAAGGTGTCCCGTGGACCGGCGAGCGGCCATGGCGACAAGTCCGGCCGCCATCGCCGCCGAAACGGCGGCGGCGGCGCCCCCGCCCGGGGCGGGAGCGTCGGAGGCGATGCGTTCGAGGAAGCACGAGACGGTGTCGCCGGTGAAGTCGAATCCGGTCACGGACTCATGCGTTGCGGGGTGGCAGACTGAGGCCCGCCTGCTGCGCCAGCGCCGCGAGGCCCACCTGGGGGCGGGCGCCGAGGTGTGCGATCGCTTCGGCGGCGGCGAGCGCTCCCAAGCGGCCGGCGTCGGCCAGTGGCAGGCCACGGGCGATGCCGAGCAGGAAGCCGGAGGCGAACAAATCACCGGCGCCAGTCGTGTCGACGACCTCGCCAACCCGTTCGGGGGGAACGACGAGCGTCTCGGAGCCGTCGGTCACGTACGCTCCCCGCTCGCTGCAGGTGACGGCCACGAGCGCGTACCGCTCGGCCAGGGCCTCCAGCGCCCCGACCGCGTCGCTCTCTCGCGTCAGGCGGCAGGCTTCGGATTCGTTGGCCAAAACGACGTCGACATCCTCGAGCAGCGCGGCGAAGGCCGGACGTTGGGCCTCGACCCAGTCGGGGTCGGACAGCGTCAGGGCCACGCGACGGCCCTCCCGCCGGGCGGTTGACACCGCCGCGGCAAGAGCCGGCGCGGCCGCTGGCAGCCCCACCAAGTACCCTTCGATGAAGGTGACCGCCGACCGTGCGACGAGATCAGGGTCGACATCTTCGGCGCGGAGCTCGCCGGCGGTCCCGAGGTAGGTCGCCATAGTGCGTTGCGCATCCGGAGTGACCAGGACGAGGCAGCGGGCGGTCTCGCGTCCGGCGGTGGCCGCGGCGACATCGTACGTGACGCCGGTAGCCCGCAGGTCGTGGCGGAAGATGTCGCCGAGCTCGTCGTCGCGTACCTTGCCGATGAAGGCGGAGTGTCCGCCGAGCGAAGCGACGCCGGTGGCCGTGTTGGCGGCGGAGCCACCGGAGATTTCGATGCCGGGACCGATTGCGGCATAGATCTCGTCGGCCCGTTCGGCGTCGACGAGCGACATCGTGCCCTTCTTCAGGTCGAACTTGTCGAGGAGCCCGTCGTCGCAGTGGACGAGGACATCGACGATCGCGTTGCCGACGGCGAGGACGTCGATCGGCTGCTGCGGTGTCAGCACTCCTGCACCTCCAGCCGGCCAGTCCGCTGGTCGAGCGTGAACCGCCCGTCGCCCACCGCTGTCGCCCAGGCCGCCGTCCGGCGGTAGGCGCCGAACGGGTAGAAGTGGAACTTGCGGATCAGGGCGCTCCGGTCGGCGGCCGCCGCCTCGGCGATCCCGATCATCGTCGTGTCGGGCCGGTACGCCGTGGCGGTGGCCACCTTGAGCACATTCCCCGTCTGTTTGCGCAGCACCTTGAGGGACGGGCCGACACCGCAGGAGACACCGAACTTCAGCAGCGTGGCGGGCGAGGCGAGGCCTGGGAGGCCGACGTGGATCGGGAGTCGGTTCCCCTCGGCGCCGATGCGGCGTTCCCACGCCACGACCGGTTCTGCAGCGAAGCAGAACTGCGTGACGAGGTAGAGCTGCATGGGTGTCTCGGCCGCGAACTCGTTCTTGTCCTTGAGCGCCTGGCGCAGCCCTTCCTCGCTGATGTCCGAGTTGCCCTCCGGGTGTCCGGCCAGGCCGACGCGGCGGATGCCGCGGCGTTCGAGGCGACCGGTCCGCAACACCTGGATGGTGGCGTCGAACTCGCCGACCGGGTGCCTGAGGGACCCTCCGATCAGCAGAACCTCGTCGACGCCGGCCTCGCCGGTTAGGGTGGCGAGCATCTCGTCGAGGTGCCGTACGTCGGGCACGGCGCGGACGGCGAGATGCGGCACGGGCCGCATGTTCTCGGCGGCGAGCCGGCGGACGGCCTCGACTGTCTCTGAGAACGGTGTATTGGCCAGGTAGGTCACATACACCGATGTGCCGGCGGGCAGATCGTCCGTGAACCGTTCGATCCGGGCGGCCTCTTTCGGCGTGACTTCCAAGCTGAACCCGCTGCAGAGGCGGGTCAGTGTCATCGGTACGTTCATCAGTAGCGGTAGTGGTCGGGCTTGTACGGACCTTCGGCGGAGAGTCCGAGGTACTCGGCCTGGTCGGGCCGGAGCTCCGTGAGCTTCACCCCGAGCGCGTCGAGGTGCAGCCGGGCGACCTTCTCGTCCAGGATCTTCGGAAGCACGTGGACGCGCCGGTCGTAGGTTTCCCAGTTAGTGAACAGTTCGACCTGGGCGATCGTCTGGTTCGTGAAGGATGTTGACATCACGAAGCTGGGATGGCCGGTGGCGTTGCCGAGGTTCAAGAGCCGCCCTTCCGACAGCACGATGACCGAGTGACCGTCCGGCCGGCCGGGCGACGGCGGGAAATGCCATTCGTCGACCTGCGGTTTGACGTTCACCCGTTCAATGCCGGCAACTTTGGCCAGGCCGGCCATGTCGATTTCATTGTCGAAATGGCCGATGTTCCCGACGATGGCCTGGTGCTTCATCCGGGCCATGTCGTTGGCGGTGATGACGTCGCGGTTTCCGGTGGCCGTGACGAAGATGTCGGCGCGGTCGACGACGTCGTCGAGCGTCGTGACCTGGTAGCCGTCCATCGCCGCCTGCAACGCACAGATGGGGTCGATCTCGGTCACGATCACCCGGGCGCCTTGCCCGCGGAGCGAGTCGGCGCAGCCCTTGCCAACGTCGCCGTAGCCGCAGACTACCGCGACCTTGCCGCCGATGAGGACGTCAGTACCGCGGTTAATGCCGTCAATGAGGGAGTGGCGGCAGCCGTACCTGTTGTCGAACTTGCTCTTCGTGACCGAGTCGTTGACGTTGATCGCCGGGAAGAGCAGCGTTCCGGCCCGTTCCATCTCGTAGAGGCGGTGCACCCCGGTCGTGGTCTCCTCCGAGACGCCCCGGACGCTGGCGGCGAGACGGGTCCACTTCTGCGGGTCGTTCGCCAGTGAGGCCTGGAGGCGGCGGAGCACGATCTCGAACTCGTCGGTCGCGGCACTGCCCGGGTCGGGGACCTCGCCCGCCGCCTCGAACTCAACGCCTTTGTGGATGAGGAGTGTGGCGTCACCGCCGTCGTCGACGATCAGGTTGGGACCGGCGGTCGAACCGTCGGCGGCCGGCCAGGTGAGCGCCGCTTCGGTACACCACCAGTACTCCTCGAGCGTCTCGCCCTTCCAGGCGAAGACCGGAACCCCCGCCGCGGCGATGGCCGCGGCGGCGTGGTCCTGCGTCGAGAAGATGTTGCAACTGGCCCAGCGGACCTCGGCGCCGAGAGCCACGAGTGTCTCGATCAGCACCGCGGTTTGAACGGTCATGTGCAGCGACCCGGTGATCCGGGCGCCGGCCAGCGGCTGCGATGGGCCGTATTCCGCCCGCATGGCCATCAGACCGGGCATCTCGTGCTCGGCGAGGCGGATCTCCCGTCGGCCCCACTCGGCCAGCGACAGGTCGGCCACCTTGAAGGCCGGAATGTCCTCGGCCGGAAGGGTCATCGGGTCTCGCTGCAGTGTCATCTCTCCTCCGGGTTCATCAATCGGGCAAGGTGTGAGTCAGGTGAGGGCGGGAACGGCAGCCTCGGCGGGAATTCGCAGCTCTCCGCCGGCGGCCAGTTCGCAACGGACGCGCTCGGCACCTTCCACCATCGCCCGCAGCTTCGATCGGGCGATGTCGACGGGCAGGTGGCGCAGGCCGCAGTCGGGGTTGACGGCCAGCCGCTCGGGCGGGACGATCTCGAGCGCCCGGCGGATGCGACTGGCGACGAGGTCGGGGGTCTCGACCTGGTGGTTCTTGACGTCGATGACGCCGAGGCCCACTTCCCGGTCCCAGCCGTACTGGGCGAGGAGGACGAGGTCGTCGTAGCCCTTGCGGGCAAACTCCAGTGTCAGTCGGTCGACAGCGGCGTCGAGGACGACGGGGAACAGGAACGAGTAGTGGCCCTCCCACAGCGGTCGGGCGTAGCGGTTCCCGTAGCAGACATGCAGCGACCAGTGGGCGTCGACGTCGGCCGCGACGGCGTTGACCGCCTCGACAGCCAGGTGCACCTGGTCGGGATAGCCGGCGAGGAACGGCTCATCGATCTGCAGTGACGTGGCCCCGCCGTCGACGAGCGCCCGGGCTTCGGCGTTTAGCCATCCGGCCAGTGCCCGGACTAGTTCAGCGTCGGTGGCATAGCCCCGGTTGTCGATCCGGCGGGACAGCGAGAACGGCCCGGTGAGCGAGAACTTGACCGGACGGTCGGCGAACTCGGTGGTGAACCGGTAGTCGTCAGACAAGCCGAGCCGACCGGGCACCGGGCTCGGCAGCGGGCGGTCGACGCGGGCCTCGTAGTAGTCGAAATAGTGGTGCTTGTGCCGGTCGGCGATCGTGACGCCCGGGATGCGGGCCAGCAGATAGTCGATGTCGTTGTCGCGACGGAGTTCACCGTCGGATACGACGTCGATGCCGGCCCACTCCTGGTCCTTGAGCGCGGCCTTGATGGCCACCCGGTAGATCTCCTCGAGGTGGTCCGGGCTGACGCGGCGAGCCAGATTGTCGTCCTTCAGGCGCTCGAGCCACTCGGGCACGGAATACGACCCGACGACAGTGGTGGTCAGCATGGGGAAGCTCCTGTTCTATTCCCTGACCTGCGCGGTCAACGTCTTCACGTTGGAGCCGGCCCGGTGCGTGAAGGGGGAGAAGGCGACGTCGTAGCCAAGCCGGGCGCCGACGTGGACGAGCAGCGGCCCGTTGACCCAGTTCACCACCGAGCCGTCGTACTTCCCTGGGCCGAAGAATCCGTTGCCGTACTCGCGGTGGTCGACCGTGAACAGGTCGTGGCACCGTAGATGGCCGAAGGGATGGAGCAGCGGTAACGTCTCGGCGAAGCTCGACAGCGTGCCGTTGCTTACGTGCATGCGGGCGTCGCCGCCAGCCTCGAGGAGCGGCCGCAGCAGCTCTCCGGACAGCAACGGGGTCGGCTGGTAGGACGCCAGGCCTTGCAGCGGCGCGTACCGCTCCTCCAGCCGCACGCTCTCCCATACCGCCTGCCAGAACCCCACCGCACGGTCGAGACCGGCAAAATGTTCTGGTGTCGCCTCGGCCAGCAGTTCCGGCCCGAGTGTGAGCAGGCGGTGGACGAGCGCCGCGAGGCGAGGCGGGTCGACGTCGACCGATCGCGCGATCCGCTCGGCGTCCTCGCCGGGAAGGTACGCCCGGGTCTCCACGAGGTACGGCCGGCCGCCGAGCATCGCGACCTCGTCCGTCGGGAGGTTGTCGTACACGTTGGATAGGTACACGAGGAACAGCTTGTCCCGCAGGAATCCCAGCGTGGTCGCCGGCCGGCGGGCGTCCAGCACGATCGCACTGGTGTGCCGCAGGTAGTCGGCGACTGCCTGCTGGGCCCGTTCCAGCACATGTGGCGAGTAGTCCCCCATGAAGTAGTGCAGGCGCCGCAGGTACTCACGGCCGTGGGCCTGGTCGAGGCGGGCGAACTCTTCGAAGAACACCTGGGCGAAGTTCCCGTTACCGACCCCGAACTCGAGCACGCACAGGTCTTCCGGCAGGGCGTGGCGACTGTCGAGCATGTCCCAGGTGGCGAACAACTCCCCGATCAAGTCCCGGACCGCGGCCCGGTTGCGCGCGTCGCTCTCACCGCCCGGGAGGGCCGCCTCGTACTCCTTGCCGGTGGCTTCCTCCCACAGCCCGAGGAATTGCCAGTACAGTTCGTTGAACCGCCAGATGCAGCTCTCGCGGCCGGGACGCCAGTCCTCGAGGGTGACGCGGTCGCCGGCGTCGCCGTGGTGACGGCCGAGTGCTGCTTTGGTGAGCGTGCCGAGGTCGGCCACGGCCGCCCGACGCAGGTCGACGGCGACCTCGGCCTGGCACGTGCTCGCCGCATCGAGGATCGGTCGCACGTCGACGATCTCGCGGAAGTTCTGTTTGTACTGGATCCAGTCGCAGACGACCCGAAGCTGGCTGAGGTCGACCTGTTCCTCCTGGATCAGCCCCTCGAGGATAGGCCCGAGGCACCCGGGCAGCTCGACCGGCTTATCGCCTCGGAGTCGCCGCACGGGCCGCACGTCGATCAGCACGTCACACCTCGCTCCCGGTCAGAGAACCATTCATGACAACCCGACGATCTGACCGTGCTCGTCGATGTCGATGCGCTCCGCCGTGGGACGCGACGCCAGGCCGGGCATCGTCCGCATGTCGCCGCAGATCGGATAGATGAACCCGGCACCGACCGAGGCCCGGACCTCCCGGACCGGCAGCGTCCAGTTCAACGGCGCGCCTTTCAGCCTCGGGTCGGAGGAGATCGACAGGTGCGTCTTGGCGATGCATACCGGGAGCCGGCCGAACCCGCTCGCTTCGTAGGCGTCGAGTTGGCGGCTGGCGGCAAGGTCGTATTTGACGTCGGCTGCGCCGTAGACCCGGGTCGCCACCGTGCCGATCTTCTCCCGCAGCGACGCGCTGTCGTCGTAGAGGAACCTGAAGCTGTTCGGTTCCTCGGCTGCCTCGGCGACGGCCTCGGCCAACTCTGCCGCTCCCTTACCGCCAGCGGTGAAATGGTGCGACACGGCGCAGCGTGCTCCGCAACGGGCCGCGATCTCGGCGATCGCTCGGTGCTCGGAGGGGTGATCCGACGGAAAGGCGTTGATCGCGACCACGGGCGTGACACCGTGCAGTGTGATGTTCTCGATCTGCTTGGCGAGGTTCGCCCCACCGAGATGGACCTCGTCCGGGTTCTCCTCGAGCAGCTTTTCCGGCAGCGGCCGTCCGGCGACGACCCGGTGGCGGCCCGAGTGGGCCTTCAAGGCCCGCACCGTGGCGACGAGCACCGCGGCGTCGGGAACGAGACCAGACGCCCGGCACTTGATGTTGAAGAACCGTTCGGCGCCCATGTCGGCGCCGAACCCGGCCTCGGTCACGAGGAAGTCGCCGCCTCGGATACCGATCAGGTCGGCGACGACCGAGGAGTTGCCGTGGGCGATGTTCCCGAACGGCCCGGCGTGGACCAGCACCGGGGTGTTCTCGAGCGTCTGGAGCAGGTTCGGCTTGATGGCCTCCCGAAGGACGACGGTCATCGCGCCGGCCGCCTTGAGGTCCTCGGCGGTGACCGGCTCCCCGGTTCGGGAGTAGCCGACCACGATGCGGCCGAGGCGCCGGCGCAAGTCCTGCAACGAAGTAGAGAGCGCCAGGATGGCCATGACCTCGGACGCCGCCGTGATGTCGAAGCCGCTCTGACGGGGAACTCCGTCTTGCCTGGAGCCGAGCCCGAGGACCACGTTCCGCAGGGCCCGGTCGTTGACGTCGACGACCCGTCGCCAGGTGACGCTGTGCTGCTCGATGCCGAGCTCGTCGCCCTGATAGATGTGGTTGTCGATCATGGCGGCGAGGAGGTTGTGCGCCGCCGTGACGGCGTGCATGTCGCCCGTGAGATGGAGATTCAGGAGCTCCATGGGGACGACCTGGGCATAGCCTCCACCCGCCGCTCCTCCTTTGATCCCGAAGGTCGGGCCCATCGACGGCTGGCGGATCGCCACCACGGCCCGCCGGCCGATGTGCCGGAACGCCTGGCCGAGCCCGACGGTGGTGGTGGTCTTGCCCTCGCCGAGTGGTGGGGGGGGGGGGGGCGCCCCCCCCCCCCTCCCGGCCCGGGGGGGGGGGGCCCCCCCCCCCCACGACGTACCGGGCCTTGGGCCGGTCGACCATCGCTTCCCTGGCCTCGAGCTTGATCTTGGCGACGTTCTCGCCGTACGGCTCGAGGAACGACTCCGACACGCCCATCTCGGCCGCGACGTCGGGCAGTGGCTTGAGTTTCGCCTGCCGGGCGATGTCGAGATCGCTGGGGAAGCCGTCCATGACCGTTGGTTTTCAGACGTGGGCGACGGCGGCCGTCGGCATCGCGGCTGCCCGCAGCCGTTCGGCGACGTCGGTCGCTTCCCACGTAAAGTCGGGGTCGAGGCGGCCGAAGTGGCCATACGCCGAGGTCTTGGCGTAGATCGGCCGGTGGAGGCGGAGCCGCTGGCGGAAGGCGCCGGGACGCAGGTCGAAGTGCTCGTCGATCAGCGCCAGGATCGTCTCCTTCGGCACGCGCTCGGTGCCGAACGTGTCGACCATGACCGAGACCGGCCGGGCGACACCGATGGCGTAAGCGACCTGGACCTCGCAGCGGTCGGTGAGCCCGGCGGCGACGAGGTTCTTGGCGACGTGGCGGGCAGCGTACGCCGCGGAGCGGTCGACCTTCGAGGGGTCCTTGCCGGAGAAGGCGCCGCCGCCGTGGCGGGCGGCGCCGCCGTAGGTATCGACAATGATCTTGCGGCCGGTGAGGCCGCAGTCCCCCATCGGGCCGCCGACTTCGAACTTGCCGGTCGGGTTCACGAGGAAGTTCCCCGGGAGGGTCAGCTTGGCGGCGTCGTAGAGGTCGCCGGGAAGGACAGGCCGGACCACATGGTCGAAGAGGTCGGGGCGGATCGTTGTCTGGGAGTCCACGCCGGGCTGATGCTGGGTGGAGATGAGGACCCGCTCGATCTCGACGGGTCGGCCTTCGCGGTAGCGGACGGTGACCTGCGTCTTGCCGTCGGGCCGCAGGTACGGAAGTTCACCCGAGCGCCGCACCTCGGCGAGTCGCTGGGCCAGGCGGTGGGCCAACAGAATCGGCAGCGGCATCAGTTCGGCGGTCTCGTTAGTGGCGTAGCCGAACATCATTCCCTGGTCGCCGGCGCCTGCGACGTCGAAGTCGTCGTGGGCCGAGTGGCGGGCTTCGAGGGCGAAGTCGACCCCCTGGGCGATGTCGGGCGACTGTCGGTCGAGCGCGGTGACGACCGAGCATGTGTTGCAGTCGAACCCATATTCGGCGTTGTCGTAGCCGATGCGCCGCGCCGTGTCCCTGGCGATGGTCGGGATATCGACGTTGGCCTCGGCGGAGATCTCGCCCGACACCAGGATGAGCCCCGTGGTGACCAGCGTCTCGCACGCCACTCGGCCGTGAGGGTCCTGGGCCAGAATGGCGTCGAGGACCGAGTCGGAGATGGCGTCGGCCAGCTTGTCGGGATGGCCCTCCGTGACGGACTCCGACGTGAACAGGAACTCGTTGTCGGCCGGGTTGAGCATGGAACGTGGTCCTCCTTAGGGATCAGGATGGGGCCGCGGCGGGCTGTGCCACCCGCTGGCGGACGGCGGCGATGTGATCGGGCCCGACACCGCAGCAGCCTCCGATGATGCGTGCCCCCGCCGCCCGCCATTCGAGGGCCTCTTCGCCGTAGGCTTCGGGGCGGCATGGGTGGTCGAGCCGGGGATAGCAGCCCACCGGCAATGTCGTGTGGGTTGCCATTCCAGCGACCGTGGCGGCGATCGCTTCTCGGGGCACACAGTTGACGAGCACGGCGCTGATCCCGGCGTCCTCGACCCGGGCCAGCGCCGCGGCGCCTACGGCGCCCTTGAAGCTCGTCCACACCGGCAACCCGGCGTCGGCGATGGCGGTGATGGCCCCGAGCAGCGAGGCGCTGGGCTCCGACGGCAGCGTCTCGACGAGCGCCAGGTCGGGCGGATCGGCGGTCCACAGCAACGCCAGGAGATGCTGCGTTCCAACAAGGAGCGGGTCGGCGTCGTTGAGCGAGAACGCCACGGCGCATTCCCCGGTGCGCCCGGCTTCGGCGATGCCCCGACGGGCGAGGCTGACGGCGTCGCGGGTGGCCACCGTCCAGGCCGGCAGACCCGTACGGCCCGGCCGGCGGCCTCGGTCCGTCTCGGCGCTGGTGAGCAGACCCCAGGTGTTGGTCGAGATGACGTCACATCCCGCCGAGGCGTAGCGCCGGTGGACGTCGAGGACCGAACTTGTCTCGTCGTAAATCGCCCACGGCGACCGTGCGTGGCCGCGGGCGAGTTCGCTCGCCACACCACCGTCGAGCACCACACCGCCGCCGTCAGCCAGCAGCCCCGCAATCCGGCGGTACGTCGTCGAGTGCCCGAACATGGTTTGAGTATCGGACGTCGTCAGTGGCCCGTCATCGTGATGCCGCACCAAAAGGCCCGCAAGTTTGTGCTGACCGCGAGGCTCCTGCCGCCAAACGACAGTCCCGCCGAGAACCGGAGAACCGGTCTTCGGCGGGACTGGAGGGACGGACCAGCCGGAGAAGCTAACGACGCTTCGTCAGTTCGTCGGTGGCGATGGCGGCCCCTTCGGCCAGCGACTTCAGCTTGAGCCACGTGGTCTTGGGGTGGACCATGAGAACGCCGACGAATGTGCCGAAGCCGCAGTCGGTGCCGGCGATGACGCGCTCCTGGCCGACGAGGTTGGCGTACTGCAGGATGCGTTGGGCTACGAGGCGCGGGTTCTCGAGCACCTGGCTCTTGGTGTCGATGACGCCGGGGACGATGACCTTGTCGTCGGGAAGCGGGAAGTCCTTGAAGATTTCCCATTCGTGAGCGTGGGCCGGGTTGGCGCCCTCCAAGTTGACCGCTGCGACGTTGGCCTTCATCGCCACGTCGAGCACTTCCCGGACCGGCCAGTCGTGGGTGTGGGGGTACATTCCGTTGGCCCAGCAGAGGTGCAGGCGGGCCTTGTCGGCCGGGATTCCCTGGAGTGCATGGTTGATCGCCTCGACATGCAGCTCCTGGATGGCCCGAAAGCCCCGCTTTTCGATCTCCGGCTCCATCCAGGTGTGGAAGTCGCTCAGGAAGGCGAGGTCCGGCGAGTCGATCTGGAGCAGGAAGCCGGCGTCGGTGATCGCCCGGTACTCCGTGTTGAGGGCCTCGGCGAGGCCCATGACGTACTCCTCGTAGGACGGGTAGTACTCGTTGGGGCAGAAGCTGGCGACGACCCCGGGCGAGGCCGCCGGGATGAAGGCCTCCGTGACGGCATGCTTGTTGAGAGCCCGCTGGAAGTTGCGGATGTCGCGGGCGACGAGCTGCGACCCGGCCTGCTTGTAAGACAGCGGGCCCTCGCAGACCGGCAGCTTGATGTGGGCGTTCTTGTATGTGTCGATCAGCAGTTCGGGAAACTCGGTGAGCGACTTGATGTAGTAGCCCATGTCCTTCATGTCGCGTGGGGCGCCGTAGCCGTCCATCCGCTCGCCGATGTATTCGATGTAGCCGTACTTCGACATCTCTCCGTCGGAGACGACAGCGACGCCAGCGTCGACCTGCTTGGCCACCACCTCGTCGACCGCCTCTTGGACCCGCGTCTCGAACGCCTGCTCGTCGACCGGCTTTGCATCGACCCGGTCGATGTGGAGCTGCGCCAGGTCCTCGGGGCGCGGAAGGCTTCCGGCATGGGTCGTGAGGATCCGATCAGTGCTGCGCTCCATATCTTGACTCCTCATGTGAGAACCGCTGCTTCGGTTCCGCCCCCGAGGTAGCTAGCCTGGAGCCGGCTCGACGCGCCGGCCAGCTCGCCGGCCGTGGCGCTGGCCGCTACACGGCCCTTCTCGAGGACGTAGGCCCGGTCGGCCAATCCGAGGGCCAGCGGGACGAATTGTTCGACGAGGAGGATCGCGGTGCCGCGCTGCTTGATGGCGGCCAGCACGGCGAAGAGCTCCTGGGTCACTTTCGGGGACAGGCCGAGGGACAGTTCGTCGACCAGCAGCAACCGCGGATGGGCCAGGAGCGCCTTGGCGATGCTGAGCATCTGCTGCTCCCCGCCGGAAAGCGTCCCGGCCGTCCGTTTCGCGAGATCGTTCAGGCGGGGCAGAGTCGACGCCACCAGCGCACGGTCGTCGGCCAGCGTCGGGTCGCGGCGACGGGTGTAGGCCGCGACCATCAGGTTCTCCTCCACGGTCAGCCCCGGGTAGATGGCCCGGCTCTCCGGCACCTGGACGAGGCCGCGAGCGACGATGTCATGGGGACCGGCGCCGAGAATGTCGTGTCCGTCGAAGATCATGCGCCCATGGGCCGGTACGATGCCGGAGATCGCCAGCAGCGTTGACGACTTGCCGGCCCCGTTAGCGCCGAGTAGCGCCACCGCCTCGCCGGCGCCGACATCGAGAGAGACGCCGTGCACCGCTCGGGCCCGGCCGTAGTCGACCGTCAAGGCCTGCACGGACAAGAGTGGCTGATCAGGCAACGATCTGTTCTCCCAGGTAGGCGGCGATGACGCTGTCGTTCGAACGGACCGCGTCCGGTGTTCCCTCGGCGAGGGGAAGACCGAAGTCGAGGACGTAGACGTAGTCGGAGATGTTCATGACGAAGGTCATGTCGTGTTCGATCAGCAGTACCGAGATTCCGAGGACGTCGCGGATGCGCTTGACGACAGCGCCGAGGTGCGCCGACTCGGACGGGTCGAGGCCCGCCGACGGCTCGTCGAGGAGCAGCACCCGTGGTTCGATGCACAATGCCCGAGCGACCTCGGCGAGACGCTGTACGCCGCAAGGCAGTGCCGAGCAGGGCGCGTCGGAGTAGTCCTCGAGATCGAGAGCGCTGAGGACTCGCGAGGCGACGCGGCGATCGCGACGCCGGTCGAGCCGGGCCGACGGACCGCCTACGAGCGCCGAGATGAGCTGGCTACGCCCGGCCTGATAGTGCGCCAGCTCCAGGTTCTCGAGAAGCGTGAGCCGGCCGAAGAGGCGGCCGCCCTGGAACGTCCGGCCCAACCCTCGCCGGGCCCGGATGTGCGGCGGCAGCCGATCGACGGCCTTTCCCTCCAGGCGGACGCTACCCCGCTCGGGTCGGACGACCCCGGCAATCACATTGAAGAGGGTGGTTTTGCCGGCGCCGTTGGGCCCGATCAGCGAAACGATCTCACCGTCCCGGACTTCCAGACTCGCCTCGTTCACGGCGGTTACCGCGCCGTAGCGCACGACGACATCGCGGGCTTCGAGAAGCGGGGCGCCTTCCATCACCGAACGGCCTCCTTGAGCGGGGCGGTGCCGGCACCGGCGAGACGCCGACCCGTGATTCGGAGCTGGCCGAGGCGGCGCGGCAGCTGGACGAGGCCGCCCGGCGCCAGGACGAGGACTGCGATGACCGTGAGCGAGGACACGAGCTGGACGGTCGAACCGGAAGGGACCGCGTAGAAGATCCCGGCCAGCACCGCGCCCCAGGGCGACTCGAGCCCGGCGACGACGGCGACGGCGAAGATCGTGATGGAGAAGAATGGCGAGAACTGGTCGGCGGTCACGAAGCCCAGCGAGTAGCCAAACAGGCAGCCGCCGAGCCCGGCGATGGCCCCCGACACACCGAAGGCCAAGAGCTTGGTCCGGATGACGGCGATCCCGAGCGCCGCCGCTCCCTCCTCGGACTCCCGCACCCCGAAGAACGGCCCGCCGGCTCGGTACCGGGAGAGATTCCGCATGCCGAAGAAGGTGAGGCTAGCGACGGCCAGCATGAAGAACGTGTAGCGCTGGCCGACGCTCAGGTCGTAGCCGAAGAGGCG
This sequence comes from Actinomycetota bacterium, assembly GCA_040756995.1. GTDB lineage: Bacteria > Actinomycetota > Acidimicrobiia > IMCC26256 > BP-133 > BP-133. The sequence goes on from JBFLYK010000009.1 coordinate 38,607, forward strand.
GGGTGCGGGGAAGCTGCTGCCGTCGAGACCGCCGGACCCACCGGTGAAGCTCCGCCAACGGAACAGGCTGGCCGAGCACAACGTCCCGAACGCCAGTGTGATGATGGCGAGCAGGAGCCCCCGGAACCGGAGGGCGGGAAGGCCGACGACGACGGCGAGCGGCGTGACGACCACCGGCGTGAGCACCACGACGGCCAAAAACGGTAACTCGAGTCGGTTCGCCATGAGAGCGGCGATGAAGGCACCAAGCCCGAAGAATGCGCCGTGCGCCAGGCTGATCTGCCCGACCCAACCGGTGAGGAGCACCAGCGACAGGGCCACCAGCGTGATGGCGATCGCCGTGCGGAAGGTGAGTGTCTGGGCCGGATCCAGCCTCGGGATCAGAACCGCCAGCCCGACGGCGACGACCACACCCGGCCATACGGAACCGCCGCCCGGTCGGGCTGATGGCTCCCGGCTGAGGGACGCCTGCGTCGATCCGAGGCGGAACGACGGGCGGAGGAGGAGCGCGGCCAGGATGACGACGAACGGCACGGTCTCCGACAGACCAGGAATGGCGTTGAATTTCGCCAGTGCTCCTTCCGCGGCGCCGATGGCCAACCCCGCGGCGAAGGCCACCGGGAGGCTCGACAGTCCTCCGACCACAGCGGCGGCGAACGGCTTCACGAGGAAGAAGATCGACAGGCGGCCCGTGTCGACGAAGAGCAGCGGGGCGAGGAGCACACCGGCCAGGCCAGCCAGGGCGGAACCGCCGACCCAAGAGATGGCCTGGAGCCGCCCGACGTTGAGGCCGCCGAGCTGGGCGGCCAGGCGGTTCTGGCTGACCGCCCGGATCGCCGTGCCGAGCGCGGTCCGGGTCAGCGCCAGGCCGACGAACACGGCCAGAAGAGCAGCGATGAGAACGACGGCAATCTGCTGATAGCCAATGGCCACCCCGCCCACCCGGACGGTCTCGGTCGGGAAGTAAGGCGGGATCACTTTGGCGTCCGTCCCGAAGGCGCGCTCGCAGGCGTAAAGAATGACGCCTTGCACGCCGAGGGTGGCGATGACCTGGGCGAGGACGTTGTCGGAGCCGATCGCCCGCATGAGTCGCTCGAGGACGAAGCCGAACAGGGCAGCCAGCCCGACCGCCAGGCCCATGGCGATCCCCATGGGAACGTCATGCTGCACCCAGAGCCAGGAGAAGACGAACGCACTGCCGGTGGCGACGGCGCCCTGGGCAAAGTTCAGGGTACCGGTGGCGCGGTAGATGACGACGATGCCGAGGGCCGCGAGCGCATACATCCCTCCGGCCGGAAGCCCGGCGATGGCTAGCTGCAGAAGGTCCACGTTCAAACGTCCTCGGCCCACCGGTCACCGGCGGGAACGCCGAAGGAGACAAGGCCAATGAGCAGCGCGGCGACCGCAATCGCCCCGTACACCGTTCCGACACGGTCGGCCGCCCGCTGACTGGCGAGGACAATCGATTCCGGGGCCGGCGGCAGCGACGAAGCCTGCTGCATCGCGGCCCAGCGCTCCGGCAAGTTCTCGAGATCAGCGTTCAAGGTGGAGTCGACCGGCAGCCCTGTTCCTGAGGGCATGTCCGTGATCGGTTCGCTGGAGGCGAGCGCCCAACCCTCCTGGCCGGGCTTCGCTGGAACGACCGGCTCGCCGTACGCCGACGCCGGGTCGGCGGCGCGGCCGTCGCCCGGCGTGCCGGCCAGCGACTCGCCGACGACAGCCCCGGAGCCGACCGGCTGTGTTTGCGCCTGTTGGACGGGGCCGGCTGGACCGGCCGCTGCTTCGGTGGCGGAATCTGCCGCTCGGAAAAGGACGGAGGAGGTGGACGCCAGTCCGAGCGAGAACTCCATCCGGTGGCCTTCGGCCGTGGTGAGCCGGAACGATGGGCCTCGAGCCTCTGCGGAAGAGTTCCGCCCGGCGGGCCGCATCGTCTGCGCCCCGGGAGCGAGGAGCTCGAGACCGGCGGCTTTCAGCGTCTCGGTGAGCGTCTCATTCGAGATGGGGACACTGGTGCCGGACGCCACGATTCCGTTGCCGGTGACTTCAACGGGAGTGTCAGCGACTGCTGCCCCGCTCACACGAACGGCGGCCGCGCTGTTGCCGGCGTCACCATCAGCGGTCGAGCTGGCGCTGACGAGGATGGACTCGAAGCGCAGCACCTTGGCTACGGTGACGCCGTGGAGCATCGTCGTGGCCGTGCTCACCGCCCGTCCACCGGCGCGTGACATGCGGATTCGGCTCGTAGCCGATTCGACAAGAACGTCTGGGATCGGCTGGGCCGACACGGCCGCGGCCTCAGCCGCGGCTGTGGGGCCGGACTCCTCGAGAACGGCCCGGGCGGTACCGGCCGACAGACCCGGGCCCTCAGGCGCGAGGGAGGCGTCGTCCGACTGCGGTGCCTCACCGCGCACGGTGGCCGAAGTGTGGTTGCCCAGCGTTTCAGCCGGTACCTCGGGAGAACCGGCGGGCGCAGCACCATTTACCGCACCGGGAGCGTCCTCGTAGGGGTTGAACGCCAGTGCGGCTCGGGCGTGGCCCGTCCCGGCGTTGTCGAAACCACCTTCGGCGTGGGGTGCTGTCGTCGTGGGCGGCTCGGTCGCCGAACCGGGAAAGAAGTTCTCTCGGTCGGCATATGTGGCGAACACTCCGGCGGCTATGGCCGTCCCGGCAGGACTGCCAACATCGTCTGCTGCGCTTGGTGAGGTCCACGCTCCGAGTCCGATGACGGACAATGTCAAGATGGTCACGGCGACGGCGCCGTTCACCGTCATCGCTTTTCCTCTTGCGGTCACCTGGACTGCTCCTTGATCGACAGCTGCTCGACCCTGTCGAGTCGGCCACCCCGTCGGTGGAGGCCAGTCACCGGAGGAGCGCTCGTGCCATGATCGGCGGCGAGTGAGCGGACGGCTGCCGCCATCTCTTCCTGCATGGCCGAGAGGCGGCCGACCTCACGCTCGAGGCGGAACTGGCGGGTCAGGTAGACGATGGAGACGCCACCGATGATGGCCGCGAGCCCGCCCACCGACCCCGATGCCAGGTATGGGATCTGCTCCAGCACCGATGCCTTGTCGTGGATCGAGTACCAGCCGAGGAAGATCATCACTCCGCCGGCTGCCGCCAGCGCAATACCGAGGGCATCGAAAATTCGGAGCCGACCATCACTCGCCATCGTTAATGTCCTCCGAGAGTCGGGCCGGAACGAACGCCGGTCCGGTCTTGATCCACTTGCGGCCCTTGACCTCTACCGGGATCACCGAGTCGAACGGCCGATGATCACCCGGCTTGTAGACGACATCGGGGGTAAGTCCGTCGGTCGAGATCTTCGCGGACTCCAGGTAGGCGACGACCTGATCGCGGGTAGCCGTCGGGCCCAGCGCCTTGAGCGCCTTCGAGAGAACGAGGGCAGGCGTGCAGCCGGCGCTCGAGTACCACGACGCTACGTGGTTCGGGAAGTACTTGCGGGCGACCCCGCAGCTGTTCTCCCACTCCGGATAGCCAGGCATAGCGGCCCAGGGGCTCACGCTGGTGACACCTTCGGCTCCATTCCCGAGCGCATCGATGAACGCGGTGTCCCCGGAGATGTTCATTCCGACTTGGATTGGGACGTTCCAGCCCTGCTGGCGAATGGCCTGGACGCACTTGACCGTGCCAAGAACGTCCACAAAGGGCAGAACCGCATCGGGGTTGGCACTGCGAGCGCCGACGACCTGCGGCCCGCAGTCGGGTGCGCCGGGCGCGACTTTGCCGCGGAAGACGACCTCGCCGCCCAGTTTCTTGACCAACTGAGCCGAGTAATCGATGCAGTGGTGCACTGCCTCGATGTCAAGCTCGAGGAAGGCGATCCGCTTCTGGCCTCGTTCCAGCGCCTTGACAATGGTTCCGGCCTGAGCCCGGAGGCAGTTCTGATACGGGGCGAACGACGTACGGACCGTTCGCTGCCGCTCGGCGCCCACGTCGAACGGAAAGCCGAGCACTCCCGCGGCCAGCAGATCTTCCTTGGCGGCCAACCACAACGCTGGCGTGAAGCCGGAGAAGGCCCAGATCTTCTGGGCGATGAGTTCTCGGATCGCCCGCTTGCTCTGGGACGGGTCGAACTGGTCGTCGCGCACGAGGAACTTGAATTTGGCGCCGCCGATGCCGCCTTCATCATTCACGCGGGACAGGACGCCTTGGAAGCCCTCCAGCATGCTGCGCCCGATGGACCCGATCGGTCCGGACAGTGGATACACCATGCCGATCTTGATCTCGCCGTTCTGGGCAGCCGGGACGCTGCCGGGACCCGAGCCGGAGGGGGCAGCCGGCGTGGCTACTCCGGGAGAGGGTTTCGAGGTAGCCCCCGGTGCACTGGGCGGGGCGGGCGCCGGTGCCGATCCCCCGCTCACGGCGTTCGAAGAGCCGCCGGTCACCGGTGGATTCGCCGTTCCGCCGGCACTCCGAGGCTGTGCTCGGGACGGGGCGGCGTTCGCGCCCCGACGGGCCGTCGGCCCCGCGGCGTCGGAGCCGGTCGGCGCCGACGGAGTGACCATTCCCCCGGTGGGCGCAGCGGCGGGAGCGTCGGTCGCCGTCGTGTCGGCCGGCGCCGGCACGTCCTCGTTGGCGTATCCCGGCGAAGCGTTCGACGACTGCCCGCTGCTGGCAGAAGAGCTGGTCTTGTGACCCGTGCCGCCGCAGGCAGTCAACAGCACGGCCAGAGCGCAGCCGGCCGCCAGTCTGGCCCGCCATCTGCTACTCCGAAGCCCGCCGAAAACAGGAGGGTCGAGGGTCATGGCTTCATCTCCTCTTCGGGCGCTCGCGGGTTCGGGTGACGATCGGCGAGTCGACGACCGAAGCGCCCCCTCTTGGTGGATCAGTCTCCGCTGCCTGAACGGAACCGACTATGTGTATCCGCACGAACTGCGCCGACGAATCTGGCATGTCGCACAGGGACCGGGCCGCGATGGCGAAACGAGTCGGAAACGAGCCGTTCAACGAAGCGGCGTGACGGTCGCGCCGTGCTGTTCCCAGCCCGGTGCCAGGATTTCCCACCGGCCGGGGCAGGCCGCCGCTGTTCGCCGGATCCGGGCGACCTGCGTCGCCGCCTCGTGGGATTCGACGACCATCACGAGCGAGGGTCCGGCTCCGGCGAGCGCGACCGGGATACCTGCCTCCCGCAGCTGGCGGTACAGCATCGCCGTGGCTGGCATCCGGGCCAGCCGCGGCGGCTGGTGGAGCCGGTCGCGGAATCCCCGCCGGACCATGTCCGGCGGCCCGCCGGTCACGAGTGCGGCCGCCACGAGCGCGGCTCGTGCCACACCGAACTGTGCGTCGGCGAACGGGACGGTGGGCGGTAGCACCCGCCGGGCTTCGGCGGTCGGGAAGCCGTCCGCCGGTATGGCCACGACCGGGGCCAGCGTCTCGTGCGGCTCGAAGCGCTCGCACCAGAGCTCGCCGTGGTCGCAGCCGGCGATGACGAAGCCGCCGAGAAGGGCGGGAGCGACGTTGTCCGGGTGGCCCTCGAGCGCAGCCGACAGCTCCAGCCGGACCTTGCCCGGCAGACGCCGCGGCGCCAGGGTCTCCGCGGCCAGGATCCCGGCAACGACAGCGGCCGAGGACGATCCCAGTCCCGAGGCGAGCGGAATGCCGTTGCGGATCGTCAGCGCCCCCGGCCGGGCCGCCACGCCGAGGGCGTCGAAGGCGACGGCCATGGCCCGGACCACCAGGTTCGTGTCGTCGACGGGGAGTGTCTCCGCGCCAAGCCCCTCGACCCGGACGGTGAGGTCCGGGCCGGGAACGACGTCCACCTCGAGGTGGAGCCGGACGGCGACCCCCAGCGCGTCGATTCCGGGTCCGAGGTTGGCGACGGTGGCCGGGACACGAACCCGAGCCCCGTTAGCGCCGGGAACCGTTCCTCCCCGGCGAAGCGAGGGCGGCCAGGACGTCCTCCGGTGTGATGGGGATCTTGGTGATCGGCTGGCCGATGGCGTGGCTCACCGCGTTGCCGATGGCCGCCGCCACCGGCAGGATCGGCGGTTCGGCCACGCCGCGGGCGCCGTGGGGACCCTCGGCGAAGGCGTGCTCCAGCACGATTGCCTCCACGGGCGGTATGTCGACCGCCACCGGCAGCCGGTAGTTCTCCAGTGTCCGCTCCACGTAGCGGCCGTCCTCGATCCGGAGGTTCTCGAACAGCGTGTAACCGAGCCCTTGGGCGACGCCGCCCTGGATCTGTCCGGCTACCGCCACCGGGTTGATGGCCCGGCCGACCTCCTGGGCGACGACGTACCGGAGAACGTGCACGTTGCCGGTCACCGGGTCGACCTCGACCTCAGCCAGGTGGACGTGGTAGCTCGGGGTCCACAGACACGGGAAGAGCAGGCCGCTGGCGCACGCCGGGTTGAACTCAGGCAGTGGGCTGGCGTAGTTCCCCGAGCCGGTCAGTGTTCCGGTGGTCGCCTTGGACGCCCGGCCGATCTCGCTCAGGGACACCACTCGTGACGGAACGCCCCGCACGTGGGCGCCGCCCGAGCGGATCTCGATGTCGTCCGGAGCCGCTTCGAGCAGTGTGGCGGCCACGTCGGCAATCGCCCGTTTGAGGTTGGCAGCCGCTTCCTGCGTCGCCCGGCCCACCACATGCGTGGTTCGGCTGCCCTGCGAACCGGCGTCATATCCTGCCAGGTCGGTGTCCGGCGCGTTCACGATCACATCGGTCGGCGAGACCCCGAACTCGTCGGCGAGGATCTGCACCAAGCCGGTGTGGACGGCCCCCGATCCGTTGTCGTTGGCCGCGGTGATCAGTCCGACGGTGCCGTCGTCATTGAGCCGGAGGGTCACGCTGGCCGGCATCGGGTTGACAAGCCAGGTGGCGGCGGCGAGGCCGACGCCTCGGTACCTCCCGTTAGGGGCGGCGAGCGTCTTCCACGGCGCCCGTTCCTCGACCGCGTCGAAGGCCTCCCGCAGGATGCCGGCGTCGTCGAGCGGCTGCCCGTTGAGGAGGCGGTCCCCGTCCTCGAACAGGTGGCGCAGGCGGAACTCGCGCCGGTCGACGCCGAGTCGGTCGGCGATATCGTCCATGTGCCGCTCGACGGCGAAGCAGCAGTACGTCCCACCCACGCCTCGGAACGCGCCGGTTGGCGTCGTGTTCGTATAGACCAGCCGGCTGATCACCCGCGTCGGGCCGACCCGGTAGTTGGCGCCGGCCATATGCAGCGGCAGACCGGGCATGAGCGGCATCTCGCCGCAGTAGGCGCCGTTGTCCATGTAGCAGACCACGTCCCGCCCGATGATCTCGCCGGTCTTGGTCACCGCGGAGCGGATTCGCACGATGGCATTCTCCCGGGACGGACAGGTCAAAAGGTCCTCGGCCCGAGTGTTGGCCAGACGGACGGGGCGGCGGGTCGCCCGGGCCAGCAGGGCGGCGTACGGTTCGAGCGCGGCATCGAGCTTCGCTCCGAAGCCGCCGCCGATGTGGTGGCCGACGATGCGGACAGCCGACGGCCGCACGTCGAGGAACTGCGCAACGCGGTCCCGCACGTTGAACGGGTATTGGCTCCCGGTGTGGACGATGAACCGGCCATCCTCGTAGACGGCCACGGTGCTCTTCGGCTCGAGGTACGCCTGGTACTGCCGATCGGCCCGGTACTCCCCTTCCACCACGAAGTCGGCCCGGGCAAACGCCTCGTCGACGCCGGGCGGATCCGACACCATCTCGCAGGCCAGGTTGCCGCGGCGGGGAAACGGCGGCAGGTCGGTCTCGTACCGCTCCCAGTCCGGGTGGATGAGGGGCGCACCGGCGTCGAGGGCGGCTTCGAGGTCGCACACCGCCGGCAGTTCCTCGATCTCAAGGACGATGGCGTCGACGGCGGCCTGGGCTTCCTCGACGGTGTCGGCGGCCACCGCCGCGATTGGCTCGCCCTCGAAGCGAATGCGATCTGAGGCGAACAGGACCTGGTCCTTGACGAGCCAGCCGGCCCGGACGGCCGGGGCGTCGGCGGCGGTCAGGACAGCGCGCACCCCGGGCAGGGCGCGGGCGGCTGTGGTGTCGAGGTACCGGATGACGCCGGCCGGCACTGGCGAGCGGAGCAGGCGCCCGTGGAGCTGGCCGGCGACCTCGAGATCGACGGTGTAGAGCGCGTCGCCCCGGACCTTGGCCTCGCCGTCGGTGCGGACGACGGCGGTCCCGATGACGGTCATCGCCCAGCCGCCCGACGCTCGGCGGCGAGTTGCACCGCGTCGACGACCTGGCTGTAACCGGTGCAGCGGCAGAGGTTCCCGACGATCGACCGGGTCACCGCCTCCCGGGTCGGTTCGGCTCCGCTGTCGAGAAAGGCGCTGAGCGTCACGAGGAGGCCCGGCGTGCAGAAGCCACACTGGACGCCACCACACTCCAGAAACGCTTGTTGCAGGTCGGAGAGGACACCGTCGGACCGGACCAGGCCTTCGACCGTCGTGACGCTCCGGCCGGCGGCGGCGTGGGCCAGGTAGATGCACGAATCGAGGGGGTTGCCGTCGAGGAGCACGGTGCAGGCACCGCATTCGCCCTCGACGCAGGCCTCTTTGGTGCCGGTGAGGCGCAGCTCGTCCCGCAGCACCTGGAGGAGCGTCGAACCGACAGGGACGTCGGTCTGGTGGTCGCGACCGTTGATCGTGAGTGTCAGCTGCATGATGGTTTCACGCTCCGGCGAGGGCCCGCTGGCGGCAGAGCTCGGCGGCCCGGGCGAGGACTCTGGGCGCCACGGCCCGGCGATAGGCAGCCGATCCGCGGACGTCGTCGATGGGGTTCACCGCCTCGAGAAGGAGTCGGCCCGCCTCGTCGAGGGCACCGGAGTCGAGGGAGGTGCCGACGAGCGCCGACTCGGCGGTGGGCAACCGGACGGCGGTGGAGGCCATGGAGCCGACCGCCAGTCGGGCGTCTCGGACGACGCCCGACTCGTCGAACGTGAGGCGGGCGGCGAGGCCGACGATGGCGATCTCCATCGCGCCTCGCCGCCCGACCTTCACGTAGGCGTCGCCGGTCCGGGGAGGGGGCGCGGCGAGCGCAAGGGATGCCAGGAGCTCGGTGGGCCGGCGGTCGACTCGCCGCCGGCCGAGGATGAACCGGTCGAGCGGGACACGCCGCTCCCCGCCCTGCTTCGAGGCGAGGACGGCCTCGGCCTCGTGGACGAGGAGTGCCGGAACGACGTCGGCGGCCGGGGAGGCGTTACAGACGTTGCCCCCGACCGTACCGACGGCCATCGTCTGCCAGCCGCCGACCGTCGCCGCGGCCTCCGCCACCGCCGATGCATGCCGGACGACCTGTGCGTCGGTGCTCAGCTGCCGGTGGGTGACCAAGGCGCCGAGCCTCAATCCTGAACCGTTGGTGACGGACTTCAGCTGCTCCACCCGTTCGATGTGCAGCACCGACGCGGGCCGCAGCTCGCCTCGCAGGTACTGGATCGTAAAGTCGGTCCCCCCGGCTAGGACGGCGGTGTCGCCGCCGCGCTCGTCGAGCTCCGCGAGGGCCTCGTCGAGGGTGCTGACGGTTCTGAACTCCACCTGGCCTCCCGTTTCCGTCTCGGTGGCGACACTACGGAGGCCGGAGGCCGACGGCTATGGCACCCTGGTCGAAAGCCACCAACCCGTTTGTGCGAAACGCCCATGGACTCCGACCGGCTGGCCGCCCGACAGTAGGTGTCCGTCGGGTGCCAGACCCGATCGTCCGGCACCGAGCCGGTGCTGGTCTTGTGCGAAGACCACAAGGGAGGCCGTTCGGAGTGCTGATGCGTGAGCCGGTGGCGACCGCGGCCACTTCCGATCCGACCGCCGAGGACCTGATGGCCTCTCCGGCGCTGGCCGGCCTGGTCTCATGCATCGCCGGTCCGGTGGGCCGTCGGGTCACGACCGTCAAGCTGGTCGACGTGATCGACCGGCTCGACTCGGTGGACGAGGGCGCCCTCGTCGTCCTGACCGAGGCGACGTCCCGGGAGTTGCTCAACTACCGGCTGGACATGGCGTTACGCCTCGCCGGATCGAGCGGAGCAGCCGGCCTGGTGCTCACCGACGGGCGGGAAGAGATCCCGGCGACCGCGGCCACCATCGCCGAACGTTCCGGTATCGCCGTGTTGCGGGCTGGTTCCGGCACAAACCCGGCCGACATCATCCTCCGGGCGAACCGGGAGATCGCCGGCGGAGCCGAGGCCGCGCTGGCCCGGGCGGCGGAGAGTCTGGCGGCGCTGCTCGATGCCGAGGCCCGCCAGGCGGATCCGGCCGGCCTGCTTGAGGCCGTCTCGCAGGCGGTTGGCCTGCCCTTCGAGCTCCGGGCGCCGCGCCCGGGTGAGCGCTGCGCCCCGGTGATGGTGGACGAGGACGTCGATGAGCACGTCTGCGGTCCGGCTGTCGTCGGCGAGTTGGGGACGGCAGTCGATCTCGTGGTGCAGTTGGCCGCGGCTGCGGTCGCCCGGGCTCGGGCGTCGGCCCGGCAGGCCGAGCAGATGCCGGAGCTGTCGAGGGCGGAGCTGCTGACGGAGTTCCTCCTCGCCGGGCCTGACGCGTCGGACCGGCTGATGGACCGGCTGCGCAGCGCCGGCGTGGCGGTCGACTGGTGGCACGCCGTCATCCGGATCGAGCCAGAGCGGGACCCTACCGCGGCCAAGGACGAACTGGCCTCCTACCAGCTGCGGCAGCGGATCGCCCGGGTCGGGTCCGACGCTGCCCGGGCCGTCGGCGGCGTGTGGCAGAGCGCCCTCGTCGGGCCGGGGCTACTTCTGGTGCGAATGGAGCGGCGCGATCCCGGCCCGAGCAGCGGGAAGGACCTGGCGGCCCTGGCCGCTGAGATTGTGCGGACGATCCGGGCCCGGGTCGACGATGTGGCCCTGGTCTGCGGTATCGGAACGTCCCACCAGGGCGCGGCCGGTCTGCGGGCGTCGGCGGCCGAGGCCCACGCCGCCGTGGCCGCCGCCCGGACCGCCCGGCGGCTGAACACGCCGGTCAGCTTCGACGGGGTGGGGATGCAGCGGACGGTGATCGAGTGGTACGCCAGCGACACGGCCCGCGAGATGGTCGACCATCTGCTCGAGCCGATTGACCGACTCGGTGGCCGGCGGGCGGAGGAGGCAATCCGAACGCTGCAGCTCTACCTCGACAACCAGGGTTCCACGGCCCGTACGGCCGAACTCATGCACCTGCACCGCAACGCAGTCGCCTATCGCATCAAGCGCATCTTCGACATCCTCGACGTCGACTCGTCGGACCCGGACATCCGGCTGATGCTGCAACTGGCCTGCCGTGCCCGGTCGCTGCGGCCGCAGTAGCCGCTCATGTCAACACCGACTCCTCTGGCGCCCGGGCTGGCTGCGTCATGTCGAGAAGTCCGTCGGCGGAAGCGCCCAGCCGTTCCTCGACGGGGACGAAGTCGAAGTCGTAGCCGAAATAGCGCGGGCCGACGATTTCGAGGCCGGCGTCGCTGCGCCAGCGGGCGTCGCAAGCAGCGGCGACCACGGTGACCCGGAAGCCGTAGCGGAGTTCCTCGGTGGTGATCGGCTGTCCAGTCTCGGTGTCGAGGACAAAGATGAGGTCGGGCACGGAAGCGAGCACGGTTCCGTCCCGTTCGGCCACGAGGTGTTCGTTCTGGGTATGGAGCCGCAACGTCGCGCCGGCATCGAGCCCCAGCCCTTCGATCACCGTCTCCGCCCGGGCGAACCCTTCGACGGTCCGGCGGTGCACATCGACCACCTTCCCCTCGAACAGGCGGTGTCCATCCAACTCTTCCACGATGGCGTCGACGACGTTGGCGTGGCTGACGCGCGTTTCACGCACGAGCCGGCCGAGCCGCTCGGCCGTCCGCACAGAACCCGGAATGCTGCACTGCTGCAGTTGCGACCCCGTCAGGGGGTACAGCGCGATCAGCGCGACGCAGCCGAAGTCGATCGTCACGGACCGGGCCATTCGCTCCGTCCAGCGGTTGGTGGCCGCGTCGATGACGGCGGTGTTTCCCTTGTCGTCGGCCATGGACATCGGCGACGTGGAGATCCCGTAGATCCCGGGGATGCACATCTGCAGCTCCGGGAACGCCCGGCCCATGAGGTCACCGTCGACGATCGGCAGGCCCTTCCGGGCGGCCAGCACAAACGGCATCATCGAGTTGATGCCGCCGATCTCGATGGAGATCGTGTGGGTGGCAGCCCGGCCGAGGAATGATTCGAGCCGGTCGAAGGCGTTGACGATCTCATCGCCTGCGGGCAGCTTCTCGACCATGACGGTCGGGGCGCCCATCATCGCCGACGGGATCACCAGGGCATCGGCGCCGACCTCGTCGACGTCCACCATCGTGACCGGCCCGTAGGCGCGGATCGCCTCCCGGGCGAGGAGCCGGCCGATATAGGGGTCGCCGCCTCCGCCCGTTCCGAGGATCGCCGCGCCGAGCGCGATGTCGTCCAGCTGTTCCTCACCGATGAGCCGCAACCCGCTGCCTCCCATAGTCCAGATCCCCGACCGCTTTCACTTTGATCCGCACCGCGTCGCCGGGGATGTAGGCGATCGGCACTTCCTCCACGTCAACGATCCGCACCGTGTCTGGGCGGGCACCGGCCTCGACGGCCCGGTCGGCCGCCTCCTCGCGAGCCAGCTCCAGCGCCTGTGCTCTCGTCAGCGCACCGATCGAAAAAACTTGGTCGACCTCGCCGCCGACTTGGGCGATCGCCGCGCCGACCGCGTTCGCCACCGAGAAGTGGTCGGGGCGGACGAGGCGGGATGCCCCCGCCAGCACGTCTCCGAGCAGAACGCTGCCGCCGCCGACCATGACGACCGGGATGTCGCCGGCGGTGGTCTTCATCCGGTCGATCCCTTCGGCGATGGACGTCTCGATGACCCGCAGCGCTCGGCGCACCACGTCAGGAGCGAGCCGGACCACAGCCGAGGCATCACCGAAGGACGCCCGGCCGGCGGCGACGGCGATATCGCTGGCGGTGAGGACGTCACCGCCGAATACGAGTGCCTGTCGGATCAGTTCGTAGCCGACGCTGTGAGGCCCGACCGTGACCCTTCCGCCAGTGTCCTGCACCAGGCTGCCACCGCCGATCCCGAGGGAGACGACGTCGGGCATGCGGAAATTGGTCCGGACCCCGCCGATGTCGACGGTGGCTTTCGCTTCCCGGGGGAACCCCTGCTCCAGGACACCGATGTCGGCGGTCGTGCCCCCGATATCGACGACGGCGCAGTCAGATTCACCGGAGAGCAGCGCCGCACCCCGCATCGAGTTCGTCGGGCCCGAGGCGAAGGTGGCCACCGGATAGCGCTCGGTGTGCTCGGCGGTCATCAGGGTCCCGTCGTTCTGGCTGATGTAGAGCGGAGCGTCGATCCCGAGCTGGACCAGCGCGGCACGGAACGCACCGGTGATCCGGCTCGCCAGCTCCGAAAGCGACGCGTTCATCACCGCCGCGTTCTCGCGTTCCAGTAGGCCGATCCGCCCGAGCTGCGACGACAGCGTCACGGAGAGATCGGGGACCTCCTCCCGGAGGATCTCCGCGGTCCGCTCCTCGAACTCCGCGCTGATCGGCGAATACACCGAGGCGACCGCCGCCGCCCGGAGTCCCCGGACGGCGATGTCTGCCGCGACCCGCTGGATCTCCGACCGGTCGAGCGGCGCGATCTCCCGCCCGTCGAACTCGAAGCCACCGTGGCAAAGGTATGTCTCGCCGGCAACGGCTGTACGGAGGCGGTCAGGCCAGTCCACCAGCGGCGGCAGCGACCGGGTGGCCGGCAGCCCGAGCCGGATCGACGCCACGGGCACCAGGCGACGCCCCTCGACGACCGCGTTCGTGAAGTGGGTGGTGCCGATCATCACCGCGTCGACGTTGCCCGCCGCGATGCCGCCCGTCTCGAGGACGGACCGCAGAGCGGCGACGATGCCGGTCGTGACGTCGTCCGTCGTCGGGCGCTTCGTCTCCGCCTGGACGCAGTCGCCGTCCATGAGGACGGCATCGGTGTTCGTGCCTCCTACGTCGATTCCGATCCGCATGGTCAGCCGAGCTTGGGGAGGACGTCGGAGACGGTGAGCTGGATCATTTCGTCGGTGCGTTCGATTGGCATGGGGTAGAGGCAGACGGAGTCGGACCCGGCGTCGCTGAGCGCCTGGATCTTCGCCGCACACTCCTCAGGGTCGCCGGCGACGACGAGGTCCTCCACCCACTGCTCCGGCATCTCGTTGGCGATGAGGGCGGCGGCGTCGGTTCCGCCCCTCGTGTACATGTCCCAGAGCTCGTCACCGACGCCGTACACGTCGGTGAGCGCGCTGCGTGGCATGGCGGACAGGTAGAACGCGGTGATCGCCCGGAGCGACTTCTTCGCCTTGGCGCTGTCTTTGTCGACCGAGTAGAGCACGAACGTCGTGATCCGTTGCGGGTCGGTCCGCCCGCTCGTCGCCCGGCCCTCGCCGACCTTCTGGCGGAGCCATCGGATGTATTCCGTGCCGGCCAGAACGGAGACCACGTTGCCGTCGGCGACCTCGCCGGACAGGCGCAGGAGGTTCGGGCCGACGACGCCCATGTACAGAGGCGGGCGCACTTCGGGGGGATGCACGAGCTTGACGCGGTCGAAGGTGAAGACCTTCCCGGTCCTGGTGAGTTCCTCGCCGTCTAGGAGCTGACGCACGCTCGTCACTGCTTCCCGCAGTACCGTGGCCGGCGAGTCAGGGTGGTAGCCCATCTGGTTGATCCACGCCGGCACGCCGAGTCCGATGCCGGGGAGAAACCGTCCGGGATGGAGGCGGGCGATGGTGGCGATCTCCATGGCCAGCGCCGCCGGGTGGCGGGCGAGGGCCGAGACGACCCCGAGGCCGACCTGGATCTCCGACGTGGCGGCGAGCGCGGCGGCCGCGCCGCTGATGCCGCCGTAGAAGAAGTAGTCCTCACAGGGCCACAGCTCGGCGAACCCGGCCCGTTCGACCGTTCGAGCCAGCTCCGGGAGCCGTTCGGGTGGAATGGCGCTGCCCAGGATGAGACCGACGTTGGCTGTCATGACCGCATTCTCCTCATGCGTTTGCTCAGTTGAAACTCAGCGGACCCGCCGCCTTCACCCGCAGGCGGACGGCAGGATCGGTGAGATACGCCAGTGGCACTTCCTCGATTTCGACGACCTCGACCCGTTGCGGGTCGGCCCCGGCCCGGACGGCCTGGGCGCAGGCCGTCTCCTGGACTTCCCGCAGCACCGCCTCGCGGCCGTGCCGGCCAAAGTGCACCAGCCGTTCGACCTGGCCGCTGACCGGTGCGATCGCCGCGCCGATGGCGTTGGCGACCTCGGAGTGCTCGGGCCGGCGGATCTCGGCGATCCCCGGCAAATGGTCGGGGACGAGAAATCCTCCGCCACCGACGACGATGAGTATCGGATCGCCGCGGATCACCTTGGCCCGGTCGACCGCCTGCGCGAGGACAGCGTCGAAGTGGGCCAGGGCGGCCTCAAGCGTCTTGCGGAACGATCGGGGCGGCCGGCGGGTGCCGAGCGAGGTGCGCCCGGCGGCCACTGCTGCATCCGTGAGCGTTGGCGTCTCCCCGCTGAACACGAGGGCGCGTTCGTCGAGGTGATAGCCGACACTGTCCGGCCCGACGCGGACGATGTCCCCGTCCTCGGCGATGACCGTGCCGCCGGCGACGGGCACGGAGATGACGTGCGGCATGCGGAAGTTCGTCTGCACGCCCCCGATCCCGATGACCTCCGTTGACTCGCAAGGGAAGCCGTTGACCAGCGCGCCGATGTCGGTCGACGTCCCGCCGACATCGGCGACAAGCCCCTCGGTGGTCTCGGAGAGGAACGCGGCACCCCGCATGCTGTTGGCCGGCCCGCAGCCGATGGTGAGTACCGGGTAGCGCACGGCGTAGTCGAGGGCCATGAGCGTCCCGTCGTTCTGGGCGAAAAACGCCTTTGCGGTCAGCTGCTCGTCGTCCAGCGCCTGGGTGAGGGCGGTGGCGACGTCGCGGACCACGCCGACCAGCGCGGCGTTGAGGATGGTGGCATTCTCCCGCTCGAGTAGGCCGATGGAGCCGATTTCGCTGCTGAGCGACAGGGTCGTATGGCCGAGAACGGCGCTGGCGATTTCGGCCGCCTGCAGTTCGTGCTCGTCGGATACCGACGAGAACACACTGGCGACGGCGACCGCGTCGATACGCCCGGACAGCGGCTCGAGGAAGCGGGCGATCGCGTCACCATCCAAGGGGGCGATGGCTCGCCCATCGAAGTCCATGCCGCCGTCGACGATGATTTCGCCGGCGGAGATCGCCGAGCGCAAGTCGGTCGGCCATGTGACGAGCGGCGGCACGGCCCGGGTGGCCGGCCCCCCGATGCGGATGACGGCCACCCGCCCGAGCCCGGCACAGCGCAGCACGGCGTTCGTCGCATGCGTTGTCCCCAGCATGACGTGGGTGATCCGCTCTCGGACGCTCCGGGTCCGTCGGTAGGCGGTGAATTCGGGCTCGGGCTGGAGCAGATCGAGGACGGCCTGGATGGCGGTGGTGATCCCGGAGGTGATGTCGGCAGTCGTGGTCACCTTGGCCTTGGCGACGACTTGGTCGGCTGGATCCACGACGACGGCGTCGGTGTGCGTGCCGCCGACGTCGATGCCAAGTCGGAGGTCAAATCGGGCGGGCATGGATCATCTCCACCGGCACGTAGGGAACGTCGTAGCCGAAGGCGGCCGGGCCGGTGAGGGCGAGCCCGGCGGCCGTGCGCCACGCCGGGTCGACGGGGAAGCTGACGACGCTGACCTGCTGGCCGAAGCGGAGCCGTTCCGTGACGATCGGCTCGCCGGTGTGCAGGTCGATCACGGTGATGATGTCGGGCACGGAGGCTTGGACGTATCCCTCCTCGAGAGCGACGAGGAACTCGTTCTGGATCTCGAGCCGCAGCAACCGGTTCCCGGCTGGATCGGAGATGACGGCCGAGCCGCGCACGAACCTACCCGACGTCTCCCGGGCGACCTCGACCACTTTCCCCCGGATGAGCTCGATGGCGTCGGTCTCCGAGACCAGGGCCGCGACCGGGTCGCCGTTGCCGAGCAGGACGGCGGAACCCAGGTTGAGGGCGCGGGAGACGGAACGGCGGACGGTGGCAGCGCGGGCGGTGGCGACGGTCATGACGTACATGGCCCCGGAGGCGGCTCCTCCGAACGCCGAGACCGCGGTCCGCAGCAGGTGCTCGGTCCAGGCGACGTCACCCGTCCTCACGACCAACGTGTTCATCCGCTCGTCGACGATCACGCAAGGTGTCGACGGCACCCCGGCCAGATTCATGGTCATCTGCGGAATCGTGGGGAACGCCCGGCCCATGCCGTCGGCGTCGACGTAGGGCAGCCGCAGGCGGGCCGCCCAGTTGAGGGGCACCATGCCGTTGGCGCCACCGATCTCGATCGGCATGATGGCGACCACGGACCGCCCGAAGAGCGACTCGACCTCCTCGACGAGGCGGCGTCCCTCCCAGCCGTTCTGCAGTTTCTCCCGGAGGACCGTTGGCGCCCCGACGTAACCGCACGGGAGGACGAGCCCGTCGGCGGGGAGGTCGTCGAGGTCGACGAGCGGGACCGGGCCGTGGTTCTGGATCGCCTCCCGGGCCATGAGCAGGCCCACCGTGGGGTCTCCGCCGCCGCCACCGCCGAAGAGGGCGCAGCCGCGCGCCAACGCCGGCAGGTGGTCGACTCCGAGCAACACGCGCCTTTTCACCCCGCTCGTCGGCTCGAGGGTCCGGAAGGTCTGGGTGGTTGCCGGGGACAGGGCCGTGGGGGCGCTCACGCACCCGATTATCGGGGCCGCCCCGGATTCCGTCTTTGGAAGACTCGCACAGAAGTTGGCCGAAATTGTCGCAGACTCCACTGCGGGCCGACCCAGCGGGAGCGGCTACACGGTGGGGGTGGCTCAGTGACCGGCGAAGTGCTCTCCCAAGTACTTCCACCCGGCGTCGGCGAAGACCGTGACCACGGTGGCGAGTTCCGGGTGCTGGTCGCGCAGGCGGCGGGCAGCGACGAGGTGAGCGCCGGAGGTGGGGCCGACCAGGAGACCCGTCTCCCGGGCGATGCGGTGCATCTCGGCCAGGGCGGCCGGGCCGTCGATCGCCATGATCCCGTCGATGGCGTGGCGGTGCCGGGCGATGATGCCGGGAATGAACCCGTCGGAGATTCCCTCCAACGCGTGGAGGCATGCTTCACCGCAAGCGAGGGTGCACGACTCAGCCGGTTCGACGGCGATCAGGCGGGCCGCCGGGTTGACGGCCCGGAAGGCCTGGCCCACACCGATCAGCGTGCCGCCGGTGCCGACGCCCATGACGAAGGCGTCGGGGACCGTGGGGGCGAGCTGGCCGAGGATCTCGCGGCCCAGCCAGGTGCGGTTCTCCTCGACATTCCATTCGGTGTCGAACTGGCCGGGGCAGAACCAACCGGGGCGCCGGCCCAGCTCCCGGGCCAGGGCCAATGCCTCGTTGACGTGAAAGTCTCCGGCGAAGATGACCTCGGCGCCGAACGCCCGGGAGATCGCCGCCCGGGCTTCGCTCATCCCCCGGGGCATGACGACCACCATGCGATAGCCCTTCATCGCCGCCACCATGCTGAGGGCGTTTCCGGTGTTGCCGCTGCTGGCCTCGACGATCACCCCTCCCGGGCCGAGGAGGCCCTCCTGCTCGGCCCGTTCGATGAGATAGCGGGCCAGCCGGGCCTTGATCGATCCCGAGGGGTTGAGAAACTCGAGTTTCACCCAGATACCGTCGATCCGCAGGAGCGGGGTGTTGCCGATGGCGGCCAGCACCCTTTCGGCGCCCCGAAGGCCGCGGGCGAGCGTGACGTCAGCCATTGCCGGCGGGCACCTCAGGTGGGGGGCGCCGGCGTCGGAGCGGCCGGCGCGGCGGTGCGGGCGCGGGCCAGTTCGACGGCTGCCGCGGCCGGTGTGATGCCGGCAGCCCCAGCCGCGTCGAGCACGGCCAACACCGTGTCGTAGATGTTCCGTACCCGCTTCTCGATGGCGTCCACGAAGATCGTCCCGTCGAGCTCCGCCGCGACGTGGATGAGCCCGCCGGCATTGGCGACGAAATCAGGTACGTAGAGGATGCCGGCCTCGTCCAGTGCCCGGGCGCAACCGTCGTCGGCGAGCTGATTGTTGGCCGCGCCGGCGACGACCGAGGACCGGAGCTGCGGAATCGACGCCCGGTTGAGGATGCCACCGAGTGCGCAGGGGGCGAAGATGTCGCACTCGACCGCGTGCGCCCAACGGGGGTCGACGACGGCCGCTGAGTAGCGGGCGGCGACCGGCGCCGCACGGTCCTCGTCGACGTCCGAGATGGTGAGGCGGGCCCCCGCCTCGGCCAGCAGACCGGCCAGGGCCGAACCGACCTTGCCGACACCGGCGATCGTGACGTGCCGGCCGGCCAGGTCATCAGTGCCCCATCGTCGGACACCGGCGGCCTGCATCGCCCGCAGGACACCAAAGGCCGTCGACGGGCTCGGGTCACCGAGACCGCCCTGTCTTGCGGATCGTCCGCACACGTGGACCGTCTCTTGGCGGATCCAGTCCATGTCCTGCTCGGTGGTCCCCACGTCCTCGGCCGCCAGGTACAGCCCGCCGAGGCGCGCCACGAACCGACCGAACGACCGGAACAGCTCTTCACTGCGCAGGCTCGGCGGCCCGACGATGACGGACTTGCCTCCGCCGTACCTCAGGCCCGCCAGCGCAGCCTTGTAGGTCATGCCCTCAGCTAACCGGAGGACGTCGGACAACGCCTCGGGCTCACTGTCGTAGTGACGGAACCGAACGCCTCCCAACGCCGGTCCCAGCGCCGTGGAGTGGACGGCGATGATCGCCTTCAACCCACACGATGCGTCGTGGCAGTACACCACCTGTTCGTGGCCGCAGAACGACGGGTTGGTAAAAACCGGTTCGCTCAACTCGCGATCCGGCAGGTCGAGGACAGACACTTCCACCATGGTTCGAAGCTTGGACAC
This sequence comes from Actinomycetota bacterium, assembly GCA_040756995.1. Lineage (GTDB taxonomy): Bacteria > Actinomycetota > Acidimicrobiia > IMCC26256 > BP-133 > BP-133. The sequence goes on from JBFLYK010000009.1 coordinate 58,525, forward strand.
TCGCTCTTCCCGCGTCTTTGGGCCCGGCGCACCGAACGAATGGCTGCTTTGTGAAGGAGGCCCGAAGATGGCCCCGGTGAGGGCGTGGTATCCCTGGGGAGCGCCACTCAGAGAAAGGGTCGACGATGCCGGTCGTGTTCTTCCTGAACAAGCTGAACCCTGACATTTCGCCGCAGGACTTCGAGTGCTGGGTGCGGGAGGTCGATTACCCGACGGCGCGGAGTCTGACGAGCATCAAGTCGTACGTGGTGGCTCGGACGCCGTCCACGCTCGACGGGAATCCGTCTCCGTACGACTACGTCGAACGGGTCGAGGTGACCGACCTCGATGCGTACCGCCACGAACTCGGCACCGCCCCCGGCATCGACGAGTTCTTCAAGGAATGGTCCGCCCGGATCGTCGACTCGGTTGCGGTCATCGGCGAGGAGATCGAATAACCGGTCTTCCTGGACGCCGGACGTCGCCCGACCGTAGCCCCTTGCCTGAGACGCTCAATCCAGGGGCGCGACGACCTCCGGACGGACCGTCTCGTAGACGATGGCGGCCCGGGCGTCGACGACGTCCTTCCGGCTCGTCACGTACTCGAGGATGAAGTCCCGCAGGCTCAGCACGTCGGGCACCGCAACCTGAAGGATGAAGTCGTCGACGCCGGCCACCGTTGAGACCGAAAGGGTCTCGGGCCGGCGGAGCATGTCGTGCTGGAACGCTCGAACCGAAGCCGTCGTCTTGGGCGCCAGGCGGACCATCAGCACGGCCTGGATCGGTCGGCCGAGGGCGTTGAGGTCGACGTCAGCCCGATAGCCCGTGACGACACCACGGGCCCGCAGCGCTCGGACCCGCTCGAGGCAGGTCGACTGAGCGATCCCGACGGCGTCGGCCAATTCCTTGTTTGTCTGCCGCGCATCCTTCTGCAAGAGCTTCAGCAACTGGCGGTCGACTTCGTCGAGACTCGTCATATCAGGGATGGTATCGAATTTTCTTCGGATGTCTTGCTAATACGCCAAGAAAACTTCAGAGTTTCCGCATGGTCTCCGTAGAGGCGCCTTCCGTTCAACCGGATCCCGGCGCATCGTCGGCCGGTGGGCACCATCTGTCAGGGGTCCAAGCCGTCGTGGCGACGCTGTTCGACGTCCTCCGGGCTGACCGCGCCGCAGGACGGCGCACCGCGGCGTTTGTGTCGGGATATCAAGGATCGCCGCTGGCGGGGTTCGATCTGGAACTTCAGCGGGCGCTGCGGAGTGACGCCGATGTGGAAGTCGTCCACCAACCAGCGGTGAACGAGGAGCTGGCGGCGACGGCCGTGATGGGCAGCCAGCTCACCGCCACGATGACCTCGGCCCGCTACGACGGCGTCGTCGGGGTCTGGTACGGCAAGGCACCGGGGCTCGATCGGGCGGCCGATGCGCTGCGGCATGCCAACTGGGCCGGCGCCAGTCGTCTCGGCGGTGCTATGGCACTGGTCGGCGACGACCCGGCCGCCAAGTCGTCGACGCTTCCCAGCGCATCGGAGCGAATTCTGGCCGATCTCGGTATGCCAGTCCTGTTTCCTCGCAACCTGGCCGAGATCGTGGAACTGGGCCGGCACGCGGTCGCTCTGTCCCGCTACTCCGGGGCGTGGGTCGCCTGCAAGCTCGTCACCACCGTGGCCGACGCCCAGGGCACTGTTTCCATTGCGCCTGCCCCTCCCCCCGTCCTGCCCGGCGGGTGGGAACCGCCGCCTGTATCGGGTGATCTGCTCACGCCGACGACCATCGCCCGCCAACGGGAGGTTGAGGGGCGGCGGCTGACGGCCGCCGCCCGCTACAGCGACGCCAATGAGCTCAACCGACTCGTGGTCGACCCCGCTCGGGCCAGCCTCACGCTGGTCGCGGCGGGCACGGTCTATACCGAGCTCGTCGAAGCGCTGATGCTGTTGGGCCTCGGCGAGGAGCAACTCGGGAACCTCGGCGTTCGACTTGCGCAGATCCGCATGCCGTTCCCGCTCGGCTCCCGGTTCCTCCGAAGCGTGGCGGCCGGAACCGAGGAGATCATCGTCGTCGAGGAACGGCGGGATCTTGTCGAAGGACAGATTCTCGCCGGCCTGGCCCGGCAGCGGAACGGTCCGGCGATCATCGGCCGCCACGATACCGACGGCGTGCCATTCGTGCCGGCGACCGAAACGCTGGATCGCAGGCTCCTCGCTCGCCTGCTCCAACCCGTGCTGGCTTCCCGGTTCGGCGACGCCGTCCGGCCGGCACCCCGGGAACGGATCTCGATTCCCGTCACCGCCGCCGCGCAGCGCGTCCCATGGTTCTGCTCCGGCTGCCCCCACTCGGTCAGCACCCAGGTCCCTCCGGGCACGCTCGTCGGCGCCGGGATCGGCTGCCATTCCATCGTGAGCTTCATGCCGCAGGAACGGGTCGGCCAGATCGTTGGGATCACGCAAATGGGTGGCGAAGGCGCCCAGTGGATCGGCCTCGCCCCCTTCATCGACGATAACCACCTCGTCCAGAACCTCGGCGACGGCACGTTTTTCCACTCCGGCCAGCTGGCCGTACGAGCCGCCGTCGCCGCCGGCGTGCCGATCACGTTCAAGATCCTGTGGAACGGCGCCTCGGCCATGACGGGTGGGCAGGCGGTCGCCGGGGCGGCCGGCACGCCGCTGGCCCTGGCCGAGATGCTGGTCCTCGAAGGGGTCGAGAAGGTGGTGATCACCACCGACGACCTCACCCGCTACCGTCGACGCCCTCGCCGTCGGGCCTCCGGTCGGATCGAAGTACGGCACCGCGAAGACATCCTGACCGTGCAGGGAGACCTCGCCCGGCTCGGTGGAGTCACCGTGCTGATCCACGACCAGGCCTGCGCCACCGAGCTCCGGAGGGCGCGCAAGCGCGGCCTCGTCGCCCGGCCCAAACACGCCGTCGTCATCAACGAGCGCGTCTGCGAAGGCTGCGGCGACTGCCAGACGAAATCGAACTGCCTGTCGCTCCAGACCGTCGACACCCCTCTCGGGCCGAAGACCCGCATCGACGCTGCCACCTGCAACGTGGACCTCAGCTGCCTGGCCGGGGATTGCCCGGCATTCGCACTGGTCAAAGTGAGCCCGGAGTCGAAGGCGGAGATCGTCCTGCCGCCGGACGCCGACGCGCTTCCGACCCCGCCGCCCGCGGCCTACCCCGTCACCATCCGCGTGGCCGGCGTGGGCGGCACGGGAGTCGTCACGCTCGCCCATCTGCTCGCCCGGGCCGCCATGCTCGACGGCCTCGGCGTCTGGGGTCTCGACCAGACCGGTCTGTCGCAGAAGGCGGGTGCCGTCGTTTCTGACCTCCGCTTCGGTCCCGACGCCGACCTTCGGTCGAACGTGCTCGGTGACGGCGAGGTCGATGTGTTGCTGGCCGCCGATCTCATGGCCACCGCCCGGCCCTCGGTGCTCGTAGCCACCGATCCGACACGGACCGCGCTCGTCGCCTCGGTCTCGTCAACGCTCTCTGGACCGATGATCCTCGGCCAGAGCGACCGACGGATTCCCCTCGGCGAACTGCGCGACGCCGTGGCCGGGACCTGCCGGTCCGGCGGCAATTTCATTGATGCCGACGCCGTCGCCCGACAAGCGGCCGGGACCGCTGCCGTCGCCAACGTGGTGCTCCTCGGAGTGGCCGCCCAACGGGGACTCCTACCGGTCACGATTGAGAGCCTCGAGACCGCCATCCGCCAAAACGGCGTTGCGGTCGAGCAGAACCTGGCCGCCTTCCGGGCCGGCCGGAGCTGGACGACGGGCACGGGACTGCGAGCTCAAGGCGACGGATCCACCGGCGCAACTGACACCGGCGCCGATCCCGCGGCGCTAGCCGACGACCTTGAGCACTATCAGTCCGGGCGGCTGGCGACCCGCTTCCTGCAGTTCGTCGACGAGACCCGCGCCGCCGAAGCGAGGGCTGGTGGCGACGGATCGCTCACCGCGGCGGTGGCCTCGGGCTACTACAAGCTCCTCGCGTACAAGGACGAGTACGAGGTGGCGCGCCTGCTCCTGGACCATCCCGCCGCCGACGGAAAGATCACCTGGCTCCTCCACCCGCCCGTCCTCCGCAGTCTCGGCCTTCGGCGCAAGGTTCATCTCGGCCCGTGGGCCACCCCGCTCCTCAAGGCCCTACGAGCGTGCCGGTGGTTGCGGGGAACACCGCTCGATCCGTTCGGCCATACGAAGCTCCGTCGCCTCGAGCGCCACCTGCCGGCCGAGTACGCCGGCGCGATCCGTGCCCTGTTTCGCCAGCTCGATTCCACGACGCTCCCCAGCGCGGTTGACATCGCCCGCCTTCCGGACATGGTGCGCGGCTACGAGCATGTGAAGCTCAACGCCATCGCCTCCTACCGCCGGGAGCTAACCGCCCGAGTAAGCGACTACGAGCAGAACGCGGCGCCGATCCAGCGCTGACCGGCGTTGATATCCCTGGGGTCGGACCCAGCGACCGACTCAGCGCATGGCCATACGGGCACCCGGTCAGCATCGTGGCTGACTGGGGCGGCGCATTGTGTGGAACTAAGGCCGCCGTTCGCCGCTCTTCTCGTTTTCGACATCGTTTCGACAGCGCGAGCGAAAAGCTGCCGTCATCACACGTCAGTAGTGATCACTACAAGCGTGTCATTCTCGCGGGTCAACGGGCAATTCGTTGCGTTTCCCCCGGTCAAGGCTCCGGGCGCAACTGCCTGAGATCAATATCCGGCGTACAGGCCGGCTCACCACCTTTTATGCCTCTGACCTGCATATATACGTTGCAGCGAATGCCGCAAGCAGGACATAGGCAGCAAGAATTCCAGACTCCTACGACGAGGCGGCGTTCCTGTGCTGCTTGGGCAGCAATAGGCAGCAGAGCGATGCCCGGTACTCGCCGGCTCATCACCACCGATCACCGGCTGCTTCCGCTGCCCCTGCCCCGTCCTGAGCAGAGGGCGTCCGCGTGCCCGGCGCCCCGTCGCCACAAGACGTCCGTGCTGGCCGGCGCCGGGTCCGTTGCGTCGAGCTCAGCTCTTGGCCGAGTTCGTCTGATCCAGCGCCGCTCGCAGGGCGCGGGCGAGCTCGGTGGCGGGAGCGGCGGCGAAGAAGTGCATGTAGTACAGGTGCGGATTGTCGTCGGTCATGTGGCTGTGGACCGCAGTGACGTCGACGCCTTTCGCGCGCAGCGTCCGGGTCACTGCTGCCACCTCGGGTCCGAGCAGGGCGAAGTCGCCGGTGATGGCCGCTCGGCCGGCGCCCAGCGGTTGGAAGTTGATGACGGTGGCGACGCCGGTGGCGGGGGGAAGCGGCGTGGTGCCCATGGTGACCGGCTCGGCCCGCCCGATGGAGTACTTGTGCAGCCCGCCGCTGGTCTTGCCGGTCCGACCGAGGATGCGGTCGAGTTCGGCGGGGTCGAACCCGAGGTCTCCCTGGGGAGCGCTGGTGGACGGCGCGCCGAGGGGTGTGGCCGACGCCTCCAGCGCGGCGCGCACGCCCCGGGCGAGGGCGGCCGGGTCGGCGTTGTGACCGGCGTAGTGCACGTACATGACCTTGGGCTGTTCCCGGAGGAGGTGGTTGTGAACGGCGGTCACGTCGAGGCCATGCTCCTGGAGCTTGCTCATGACCGGACCGACCTCGGGTTCCGTCAGGACGAGGTCGCCCATGACCAGGCTCCCTTCTGCGGTGGGGAGGAAGGCGGCATACGACCCGAGGGCGAACCCGGCCTGGAGGGCGACGCCGTCGAGGCTGACCTTGAGGTCCGAGCGAGGAAAGCTGTACCGCTGCACCCCGCCCGGCATCGCGTCGCCCGGTCGGCCGAGGGAGGCGTCGACCGGGCGCCAGTCCGGCGCCGCGGCCGTCGTGGGAGATTCCTTTCCGGCCGCACTCGTCGGGCGGCCGGCGTCGTCTCCGTTGTCGCGGCACGCTCCTCCCAGCAGGGCGAGCACGACGACCAATCCGAGGACCTGGCGGTGTCCGCGATGACCCATGGGACCTCCCGGGGATTCAGTAGCCTGCAACCTCGGTTACTGCACAAAGGCCGCCCCGCACTCTAGCCATGCGTCCGATGGTCGGCGGTTCGCCGCCTTTCGTCCGTTTCATTTTGAACTGGCGGCGGAAGAACTGGCGAGGATTGGCACCGAGTCGATTGGCACTCTTGCGTGTAACCACGGTTTCATTCATACTGCCCCGGTGGTGGCCCGTCTGAAGTGGGTGTTCCTCGTCTACCGGCTGCCCCGGGAGCCGTCGACGCCGAGGATCGCGCTGTGGCGCGGCCTGCGCCGTCTGGGTGTCGTTCAGGTAGCCGACGGGGTGGTGGCCCTGCCCCTAGACGCCCGGACCAAGGAGCAGCTCGAGTGGCTGGCCGAGGAGGTGACCGAAGCGGGCGGTGAGGCCGGTACCTGGATCGCTGAGGCCGGGTCGATCGCCCAGGAACGGGCGCTGGCCGAGCGGATGGCGCAGGCGGTCGCCGAGGAGTATCGGACGGTCACGGCTGACGCCGCCAGGGCGGCCCGGGAACGGCCCGCCGGTCGGCGCCGGGCGGTGCGGCGCCTCCGCCGGGAACTGCGCTCCATCCGGGCCCGGGACTTCTTCCCACCGCCGGAGGCGGCCGAGGCCCACCGGGCGGTGGAGGCCCTCGCCCAGGCCTTGGAGGCTTCGGCATGAAATGGGCGACCCGCCGGGGCGTCCACGTGGACCGGGCGGCCTGTGCCTGGCTGATCCGCCGCTCGATCGACCCGGTAGCGGAGTTCGTGTTCGTCGACGATCCCGCCGAGGTTCCCATCGACGCCACCCCGTTCGACATGCGGGGAGTGGAGCTGGGCCACCACGGCGGCGACTGCACGTTCGAGACCATCCTCCGCCGCTACGACCTCGACGATCCCGCCTTGTGGGACCTCGCCCGCATCGTCCACGAGGCGGACCTCGACGACGAACGCTACGACGCTCCTGAAGCCCGCGGTCTCGACGTCATCTGCCGAGGCCTGTCCATGGTGCTGGACGACCCCGAGGTCGTGGCCGTCAGCGGAGCCGTCTTCGACGGCCTCTACGAGCACCGCCGGCGGGCCGTGCTGCTCGGGCGGGACCCGGCCTGACCCGACCCCCTCACGAGCAAAGGACATCCGACGTGCAGAACCAGCCCCCCATGACCAGCGCCCGCCCGGAGGCCCGGCCGGGCCAACACCGGCCGTCCCCCGGAGAACCGGTGCGCCAGGGCGGCGCCGGCGGGCGAGCGTCGGATCTGGTGCCGTTCCGGACGGCGCTGCGGGCGTGGTTCCGCATCTCGCTGCAGACCTTCGGCGGGCCCGCCGGTCAGATCGCGGTGATGCACCGCACGCTAGTCGACGAGCTGCGCTGGATCGGCGAGCGCCGCTTCCTCCACGCCCTGAACTACTGCATGCTGCTCCCCGGGCCCGAGGCACAGCAGCTGGCCATCTACATCGGCTGGCTCCTCAACGGCAACGCCGGTGGGCTGGTCGCCGGGACGCTGTTCGTCATCCCCGGCTACCTGTCGATCATGGCCCTGTCGGCGATCTACGCCGGCTTGGGCGACACCACGGCCATCGAGGCGCTCTTCGCCGGCGTGACGCCCGCCGTGCTGGCCGTGGTGGCCTCGGCCGTCGTCCGGGTCGGATCTCGCACGCTGCGCAACGGCCCGCTGATCGCCATCGCTCTCGCCGCCTTTGTCGCCCTGGCGCTGTTCCGCCTGCCGTTCCCGGTCGTCGTCGCCGGGGCCGGGCTCATCGGGTTCGTCGGTGACCGGTTCTGGCCAGCGCGGTTCCACTCGGCCGGCCACGGCGGCCCGGCCGCCGACGGCGCTGCGCCACCCGTCATCAGCGACGACGCGCTGCACGGCGCCAGCCCCTCGTGGCGGCGGGCCGTGGTGGTGCTGGCCGTGGGCCTGGTGGTCTGGGCGGCGCCGATCGTGCTCTTCGCCGTCCTCACCGGCCGGGGCAGCGTGTTCGTCGACCAGGGCCTGTTCTTCTCCGGGACGGCGGTCGTGACCTTCGGCGGCGCCTACGCCGTGCTCGCCTACGTCGCCCAGCGGGCCGTCTACACCTACGGATGGCTCGCCCCCGGCGAGATGGTGCGGGGGCTCGGGATGGCCGAGACGACGCCCGGTCCGCTGATCCAGGTCGTGCAGTTCGTGGCCTTCATGGGCGCCTACCGCGACCCCGGCTCCCTCGATCCCTGGGTGGCCGCCGTGCTGGGCGCCACGCTGGTGACCTGGGTCACGTTCGTACCGTGCTTCCTGTGGATCTTCCTCGGCGCGCCATACATCGAAGCGCTGCGGGGCAACGCGCGGCTGTCCGCAGCCCTCACCGCCATCACCGCCGCCGTGGCGGGGGTCATCGCCAACCTGGCCGTGTTCTTCGCCGTCCACACCGTCTTCGGCGCCGTCGACGACGGCCGCCACTACGGCTGGATCCAGCTCGACGTACCGGACTGGTCGACGGTGAGCCCCCGGGCCGTGGCCGTCAGCGCCCTCGCCCTGTGGCTGATGTTCCGGCAGAAAATGAGCGTCCTTTCAACCCTCGGCATCTGCGCCGCTGTCGGAAGCTCGCTGCACCTGCTCGGACGCCTCCTCTAGGTTCAGCTGGCGGCGCGAACCACGAAACCACGATCGGCTCGGAACCCACCAGCCGGGCGGACGGAGGCTCGATGACCGGCAAGCCCAAAGTGATCTTCGTCTGCTACCAGAACGCCGGGCGATCCCGCATGGCCGAGGCGTACCTCGCCGCGCTGGCCGGTGATCGTTACGAATCGAGCTCGGCGGGCCTCGAACCAGCGGACCATACCCATCCGGAGGCAATCCAGGTGATGGCGGAGGACGGTCTCGTCGTCGACGATCGACCCGGCAAGCGCCTCACCCCCGAGCTTGCAGCCGACGCCGTCCGGGTGGTGGCCATCAACTGCACGGTCGGCGACCTTGGCGTACCCGTCGAGTCGTGGGACATGCCCGACGGACCCGGCGACAAGTTGGAGCGGGCTCGGGCCCAACGTGACGGCATCCGCTCGCACGTGGCGGCGCTCGTGGGACGCCTCGAGCGAGACCGACCGCCGGCGCCGTAGACGGCAGCACGGCCGAACCGATGGTCATGAGCCGGAGACTGCGCCGCATGCCCGAGGTCCACTTCGACGCGCTCGATCTCCCGCCAACCGGCACCCTGCCTGTCGCCCTTGACGGCGCATCCCGTTACGGCGGCGCCCGTGACCGCCAGCAGGCCCGACACGCCATCCGACCTCGAGAAGCGACGTGATCAGCTGGGGCACGATCCTCTACGGAGCCGTCCTGTCCGGCGCCATCGCCGCTGTCGCGCTGCTCGTCCTCGGCGAACGCCGCCCGAGCGTCCTGACGGTGGGAACGCTGGCGGCGCTCATCGCACCGATCGGGTGGAACGCCGTCCTCCGAGCCACGCACGCCCGGGAGTTCTTCACCGACGCGCCGATCAGCGTGATGCCCGCCAGCTGGCAGGACACCGGATCAGGCGTCGTCACCCTCGCGGTCGCCAGCCTCCTCCTGGCCGCTGCCGTCCCTCGCGAGCCGCTCCGCCGGGCGGTGCTCCGCACCGCGCTCGTCTGCGCCGCTACCGCCTTCCTCGTCGACGTCTACCTGTATTAACCGGCAATGCCTCTCCAGAGTGGCGGTCAAGATCCAACCAGCGCCGGCGTTGGTCGGGGCGGCTGGCGGGTGAGGATGGCGGCGGCGAGGAGCATCCAGGCGGTGAGGTAGCCGAAGCCCCACGACGGGCTGGCGGCCGTCCAAAGCAGGCCGGCTGTACCACAGCGAATCCGGGTCGACGGGCGCTCCGACCGTGGAGCAGCTCATCGAGGTGCTGGCCTGATGACAAGGCCTGCCCGGTTGCCAGTCCTCAGAGCGGCACTTGCCCCGGTTGACCATGCCGGCCGTAGTTGAACCGCCGGCAGCTGCTCCCCTGCTCGAGGAGGTGGACGCTTCAGTTGCTCGAGGTCCTGCCCCGAGAGCAACTCACAGCGACTGGTTGGGTCAAGCCGCCCGGTTCAGTTCGTCGAGGAACTTGATCGCTTCGCGGCGAATGTGGTCGGCCAAGGCGGGGTGGATGATGCTTTGAATCTCGCCGCTCTCAATTCCATTCTCGGCGGTCTGCTTGTAGTCCAGGATCATCTCGCCGGCGGCCGCGACCTCGGCGGCGTCTCGGCTGGTGCTGAGTGCCTGGAACCTGGCGGCCAGGTCGCGAGCCTGTTGGATCAGCGGCTGCTCGTGGCCGGGGTCGAGCAGATGCGCGGCGAAGAGGGCGTGTTCGCCCATGATGCGCGACCAGAACGGCACGAGGGCGGCCAGGTCGAATCCGACTTCGCCAGCATTGAGGTCGAGCAGTCTCGTCCGGAAGTGCTCGCCTTCGGCGGCGATGTGGGCGGCGAACGTGGGATACACGAGGCCGCGCACCTTTCCCCTCCGCAGCGCCTCTTCCAGCTCAAGCTTGAAGGCGACGAACGGCTCGATCAGCTCGATCGTTCGCCGGTTGACGTCCCGATAGTTCGTTGCGTCCACCGCGGCGGGGCGAACCGCTTGGAAGTGAGCCTGGAAGCGGTCCCGGAACTCGAGCGCCCGCCGGCGCAGGACGGTCGCCTCGGCGCCGGGCAACAGCATGGCGAGGAACAATCCATGCTCGGCGAGCTGGTCGGACCAGAACAGGGTCTCGCTCTGCGAGTGCTCGGCTGGATTCGTACTTCCCTTCGGCGGAAGGAACATCGGCTTGCAGCCACCGCTCCCAAGAGCGAAATTGCACGCGTCGTCCTGTCGAGGCCCGGTTCCGGGATGGCCGGCGCCCGCCGGGGCGATCGGTATTGCGGCGGCAGCCAAGGCGCCGCCTGCTCCCACCAGAACATCTCGTCGGGATATCTCCATGATCAGGCTCTCCTTTCCGGCATGGTCGGGTCGTCAGGCGATGTCGACTCTCGGCCCCTCGGCTCGAATGGCCGCGTGTGGGCGGCGGTGATGGCGGCTCCCTGCTTGCCCCGATGCCGAACCAGGCGGTGCCGAACCCGAGGATCGTGACGATCACAAATGTCTTCGTGATCCAGTAGGTCCAATACGGATCGTTCTGCCGGGCAAGCGCGTACCCGACGGCGGCGTCGGCCAGGGTGGCTAGCAGGGCCACGGCGCCGGTGAATTTCAGCACCTGCCCCAGCTGGAAAAGACGCTGTCTCTGTGGTCGGCTTGGCCCGATATCGGTCACGGTCGGTCACAGACCCCATGCTCGGGGTGGCCGTTTGGATGCGAGTCACGGCATCCGCTCCCCGTTCTGCAAGGGCGTCTACCCGCTGCTGACCCTGAGGACCTTGAATTTTTGGACGCAGCCGGTGACTCGGTTGGGCGTCGCAGGGCAACGTGGCGTTGGGCGGCGTTCGCCGGCCTTAGGGCGTGAGCACGACCTTGAGGGCGTTGTCTTCCTTGCCATCAAACATGTCGTAGGCCGCGGCCGCCCGCTCCAGCGGCCAGCGGTGGGAGATGACGAAGGTGGGGTCGAACTCGCCGCGCTCGATGGCGGCGAGCAGGTCGTGCCAGTAGCGCTGGACGTGGACCTGGCCGCTGCCCGCCTGCAGACCCTTCTCCATCAGCGCGCCGATCGGGAACTGGTTGGCATGGCCCATGAAGTCACCCACGATGCTCACCCAGCCGTACTTACGGCAGGACCGGATGCACTCGTTCAGGGCGTCGATGCTGTCGGTCTCGAGCTTGAGGGTTTTCTGGACCCGGTGGTGGAGGGATTTCACGTATCGAAAGCCCACCGCCTCGATGCACACGTCCGGGCCCCGCCCGTCGGTCAACTCCTTCGTCCGCTCGATGACGTCCTCCTCGTCGAAGTTCACGGCGACGGCGCCCCGGCTGGCGGCGACCTCCAGGCGGTAGCCGATGCGGTCGACGGCGACGACCTGCGACGCCCCCCGGAAGCGGGCCCACTCCTGGGCCATGAGGCCGATGGGGCCGCACCCCCACACCGCCACCGTCTGGCCCTTCTCCACCCGTCCGAGCTCGGTGGCGTGCCAGCCGGTGCAGACCACGTCGGAGAGCAAGAGCACCTTGTCGTCCGGCAGCGAGGCGGGGACCTTGAGGGTGTTGACGTCAGCGTAGGGCACGGCGATGTACTCCGCCTGACCCCCTGGGTAGCCGCCGGTGAGGTGGGAATAGCCGAAGATGCCGCCGGTGGCGGCGCCGTACATCTCCTCCACCAGGACGTTGCGGTTTGTCCTCTCACAGGCGCTGAACAGGCCCTGCCGGCAGTACCAGCACGTCCCATCGGCGATCACAGCGCTCACCACCACCCGGTCACCTACGTGAAGATGCTCGACGCCGGCGCCGACCTCGTCGACGATCCCCATGCATTCGTGACCGAGGATGTCGCCCTTGCGCATCGCCGGGATAGAGGCGTGGTACAGATGCATGTCCGAGCCGCAGATCGTCGTGCTCGTGATCTTGACGATCGCCTCATGTGGGGCCCCGATGGCCGGCCGAGGCACGTCCTCGACGGCGACCTTGCCGACTCCCTTCCAGACGAGGGCTCGCATCGTCTCGCCTTTTTGCGGCCGCGGCTGAGCGGGTTCTCGCCGTCTGGCGTGACTGGTCGGCAGCTCCATGACAGGCTCCTATCCCGTTGAGGACGGGGCGGTTGGCGGCGGCCGGGTTCGCCGGCCCAGGCCCAGGACGGTCCGGCCCAGGACGTCTTTGACCGACGCCGGTAACAGCTGATTGGCCAAGGCGACGGGACCGGCGTCGAGCCCCACCCGGTAGTGGTTCTTGGGGTGGCCGGAGGTCAGGGCCTCGCCGATGACTTCGGCGACCTTCGCTGGGTCGGTCATGCGGCCCCGGAGGGTGCGCAGGATCCGAAGCGACCGGTCGTATGCCGCCTCGTAGGCAGAACCGGGGCGGCGCCGCTCGAGCTCGCGCTCGGCCTTGTTCCAGATGTTGGTGTCGATACCGCCGGGTTCAATGAGGACCACATCGATACCGGAGGCGGCGACTTCGCTGCGAAGCGCGGCGCTGACCGCCGCCAGGGCGTGCTTGGCGGCGCCGTACCAGCCGAGCATCGGCGGCGTCACGTGAGCGAATACGGATGAGACGTTCACGATGCGGCCTTCCCGGCACTGGCGCATGCCAGGCAGGACGAGCCGGGCAAGGCGCATCGGCGTGACCACCATGGCCTCCAGCTGGGCAAGCGCCTCGTCCGCGTCGACGTCCTCGATCGCGCCGACGTTCATGTAGCCGGCGTTGTTGATCAGCCCGTAGAGGTCGACACCGGCGAGGGCCTCGCTCCACGCCGCCTCGTCGGTCAGGTCAATGACGAGCGCCTCGACTTCGACTCCCGCTTCGGCAGCCGCCTTGACCAACTCCTCGGCCTTGGCCGGCGAGCGGACCGACCCGATCGAGCGGAAGCCGAGGCGGGCCAGGTGGAGGGTGGTGGCGAGGCCAATGCCGGAGTTCGCTCCCGTGGTCAGCGTCGTGCGGGTCATCGGCGCCGTTGGTGGCCCAGCGCCACCCGGGCGGCGTGCTGGCCGGAGATGACGGCCCCCTCCATCGACACGCCGAAGCGCTGACGGGTGTAGTCGCCGGCGAGGACGAGGCCGGGGACAGGCGTCCGCTGCGAAGGTCGGTGGCGGAGGTGGCCGGGCTCAAGGCTGGGGAAGTCCTGGGGATGGCTGACCACCCGGAAGCCGGTCACATGGCCGTCCAACGGCAGCCCGAGACGCTCGCCATCGGCCACCGCCGTCTTGGCCACCTCAGCGGGCTCCATCTCCAAGAAGGGTTCGGGTGGCGAGAGGATGACCGACAGCCGCCCCTGTCCCGGGAACGTCGTCCGGGACTGCTCGGAAAAGCAGGCGGTGGCCGTGCCCGGCCCGAAGACCGTGCGGTCGGCGTCCATGGCGGGACGGTCGAGGTCCAACTGGATCGTGACCGACGGAGTCGTCGGCATGGCCAGGACCGCAGCGAACCAAGGATGCTCGCCCACCGCCTCCCGCAGCAGGGGCTGGGCCCGGCCCAGCGAAGTCGCCACCACCACGTGCTCCGCCCGGATCTCGGCGCCGTCGGCCACCACGCCAGTGACCCGGCCGTCATGCACGGCCAGGCGCTCGACCTCGACGCCGGTGCGCACCTCGCCCCCGGACTTGCCGATCGCCTGGACCAGCGGCTGGCACATCACCTCGGTCATGCCGCCCCGGAAGACTCCCAGGCGCATCCACGGCAGCCGGGGCAGCCCCGGGACGATGAGGTTGAACAGGTTGGCGGCCGAGAACCGCTCCGGGGGAAGAAAGTAGATGCCGGCGGTGAGGGGCGTGAGCAGGTGGCGGATGGCCCGCTCGGTCACCCGGTGGCGCTGGGCGTAGTCGAGCACGCTCCAGCGGTCGAGTTCGAACGGACGGCGGAGGAAGTCCCGCACGCCGGCCAGGATAAAGGGCACCAATGACGCCTCGTCACGGAACGACAGCAGCCGCGGACTGGCCAGAAAGCCGCTCAGCACTCGCAGTGGGCGATAGACGGGGGCGACTCCGAGGATCCCTCTCGCTCCCCCGTCGGGGAGGCGCACCTCGAACTCGTCCTCCCAGCAGACCATGTCGTTGACGTCCACCCCGGCCCGCTCCAGCAGCCGGGTCAGCGCAGAGAAGAAGCCGAGATAGCGGTGCAGTCCCGATTCCACGGCCATCCCGTCGTCGTTCCAAGAGGCAGTGCGCCCGCCGACCACCGGGCGGCGCTCGAGCACGAGCACGTCCCGGCCAGCCTCGGTCAGGTCCAGTCCACAGGCGAGACCGCCCAGGCCCGCTCCTACCACGACGACGTCGGCGGCGGGAGCCATGCGTCATCTCCTACCCCGGCCGGCAGCGCCGGCAACGGGCGGGTGCATAGCGTTCGGATGAGACGGGCAGGAAAGCAACTGATAGCTCGGGACACCGGAGGCTCCAGTGGCTCGCAACGACGCGATGGTCGACGCGCCAGCCGAGGTCGTCTTCTCGCTGCTCCGCGATCCCCGCTCCTATGAGCACTGGGTGGTGGGGAACAAGCGGGTGCGCCGCTTCGATCCCGCCTGGCCCGAACCCCGCTCCGAGTTCCACCACACCGTGGGATTCGGCCCGCTGGCGGTACGGGACAAGACCTGCGTGGCCGAGGTCGACCCGCCCACATGCCTCGTGCTCCACGCCCGCGCCATGCCCGCCGGAGTCGCCGAGGTCCGTCTCGACTTGACACCCCAGGGAGCCGGGACCCGGGTGACGATCACCGAGCAGCCGATCAGCGGGCCGGCCGCCCGGTTCTCCAACCCAGTTCTCGACCTGCTCGTCGGCGCCCGCAACGCCGAGTCGTTGCGCCGACTGCGGCGTCTGGCCGAGGAGCGGCAGGCATCGCCGGGCGCATCGGCCCGGTCATGAACGCCCCACCCTTGCTGCCCGCCATCACCAGGGGCGTGACTGCCGGAGTGGTAGGGACGCTCGCCCTCGAATCCGTGACCTACGTCGACATGGTCCTCACCGGCCGGCCGGAAAGTAACCTCCCAGCCGAGGCCGCCGGACGGCTGGCCGGATCATTCCGAGTCGACCTGGGGAAATCGGCGGCCAATCGCCGGCGGGCCCTCGGGGCCCTCCTCGGCTTCGCCAACGGCGTCGCCGTGGGCGTCGGCTACGCCCTCGTCGCCGGACCGGGTGGCGGCCATCCCACTTTGCGCCGCGGACTCGGCCTCGGCCTGGCCGCCATGGCCGCCAGCGCCGGCCCGGCCGCTGTCTCCGGTCTCACCGATCCCCGCCGCTGGGGCTGGCGGGGCTGGCTCGAAGACCTCGTCCCTCACCTGGCCTACGGGCTGGCGGCCACCCGGGCCTACGCCGCACTCCACTGTGACCAAGGACGAACGTCACTCAGAATCGGGCGGGGTGACTGCGGACGGTGAGGGGTTGGGCGGGTCTGGTGCTGCAGGCGTGAAGACGGAGTGATCATGGCCGTCCCTTGCCGGAGGAACGGGGCACCTTCCCTGTCGTCTGCCAGCGGCGTATGCCCCGCTGATTCCGGGGGATGAACTTCGTGAAGGAGGAACATGGGACACGCGGGTATCGAAGCGATGGAGCGCCTGGAAGCCGAGGGCTCGCTTACAGCGGCTGTCCGAGCATTCGACCGGGTTGCTACCGCCGCCCTCGGATCGGGTCGCAGGAGACGCCTCTTCGAGGGTCGCTGGCTGGGACACACCTTCCACGCCCTTCTCACCGACTTCGTCGAAGGCCCGTGGATGGCAGCCACCTTTCTGGACCTCTTCGGGCCGCCCGGGTCGAGCGGTTCGGCCCGCCGCCTGCTCGGCTTCGGTCTCGCCGTTGTCCCGCTGGCGCACCTGTCAGGGTTGGCTGACTGGCAGCAGGCGGAAGACGATGGCGGTCGCCGCGTCGGGGTCGTCCATGCGCTCATGGTCTCCGCGGCGACGGCTCTCTACACCGGTTCGTACGTGGCTCACCGGCGCCGACACGAGGCGAGGGCCAAGACGCTGGCCGTCGCGGCAGGCGTCACGGCGCTCATCGACGGCTACTTGGGAGGACACCTTTCCCACGTACGGGGCGTTGCGGTCGGCGAGCAGGCGTGACCGGGTGCGGCCGCCTTGCTGAGCGGCGGTCTCCGTCGGCGAAACGTCCCTTCCGCCTGGCACTGCCTGGCGTCCTCACCGCTATGCATCAGGCCTTCGAGCTGGCGGCCGGAAGTGGTGTCATAGGACAACGTCACATCGGCCTCACTCCCGCGGCGGCGGTCGCCGCCAGCACCGACGTCGCCTGGGTCGCAGCCGCGGTCGCCGATGACCGCCGGTGGGGCCGCATGTTGGCCGTCGGGGCGGGCGCCGCCCTGGCCGCCCCCGTCCTGCACTACACCTTGTTTCCGTGGCGCGTGCGTAGGGGCTTGCCGGTGCTGGTCGAGGCAGAAGGGCTGCGTGGCCAGCCGCTCGTCGCCTACGTCGTGCTGCTCTACATCTGGGGCGTGAGCGGCGCGATCGCCTCGGCCGCAATCCCGAGCGGGCAACGCCGTTGGATCCTGCTCGGTCTCGCCGGTGCCGTGGCGTTCCGCCAGCTCGCCGCCGCCCATGTCGCGTGGATACGGGAGGAGTCCGATAGGAATCCCCGGTGGTGGAACCGCGCCGGAACCCGTCTGAGCCGAGACGTCTGCTTTCGGTTCATGCTGTCGCCTGGCCTGCTTACCTCATCGCAGCCGACAAGCTTCTCTCGGGCCAGCGCTCCGTCATGAGGCCGCGGACCATATACACGAACCGGTCATCCCAGGGGACGACGAAGATGCGACCCGCCTCACTCCGATAGCCCGTCTCCCGTGCATCGGTCGGCAGAGGTACATCCGCCTCAGACCTCGAACGGCAAAGAGGGCTCTCGCCGGGTGCCACCCGGGTCGCGCACGGCCCGTGTTTGGACTAACCGGGGGCCGCCTCGGGCGCCCACGGTGAATAATCGGCCCGATGGGCGTGGAGTCCCCGGGCACGCCGGAGGAGCGATGGCCTGCGCGCTGGAACCTGCGCGCCTTCACCGGCTCCAGGCGGAGGAGGCGTACCGCCTTCTCGCCCTCTGGCCGGACACCGAGGACCGCACCCGGGCCGCCGTAGCAGCCGAACTTGGGCGGGCGGCGAGTCTCTGCTCGGGACCGGTCTGACGAACGTGAGTTCGACAAACAGTACGATACGTACAGGACTCGTCGGCCAGGTCAGGCAGCAGCCAGGCAGCAAGAAGCAGCAGCTCGTTGGTTTTCAACGTCTTCCGTTGACCTGCGTTTGCGCTGCTCAGAGCCACTTTTGAGCGTTACCGGAAGGTAACAAAAGGCCGTTTCCTGTATCCGGCGTGCAGGCCGGCTCACCACCTTTATGGCGCTTGACCAGCGCCGTTACGGTTCCGGCGTCTCCGCAGGCCGCGTACAGGCCGCGGGAGCGCGACCTAGCACCTAATCGAATTGCCGCGACGTACCGGTACACGATCTCGACGGTCGCCGGCGCGCCCGCCCGGCGGAGCGGTCCTTGATCCACGCCTGGATCTCGGCAGCTGAGTCGCCCGCCACTCCCACGCCTGTTCGCCGAACGTCCGGTGATCCTCTGCCGAGTCGAAGAAGCGGCCTCGAACCATGTCCGGCTCGACGCCTTGCGGGCGAATGTCCTCGATCGTTCCCGGCCGTGCGCTCGCTACGGGGCCCGCCACTCGAACGCGCTCGTCGCTCATCAGGCTCACCTCCTCGGTTAACGGGCCGCCGGCCAGACCCGGCCTGAAGACGACGACGGCGGCGGGCGTTTCTCCCCATCACGGTCCCTCGCTTACCGGAGGTTTTCGCCGCGCCGCGTCCGGTAGTCGGACAGATCGAAGCGCTGCAGGCGGCGCCACATCCCGAACATCGTGCCGGGCCACAGCGCCTTGTTGCAGCCGTTCTCGTCCAGGTAGAAGTTGACGCAGCCTCCGGCGTTGTGGACGGAGTGAGCCATGAGGTGGTCGGCCTTGGCCTTGAAGCGGGCTTCGGCTTCGGGGAGGGCGTCGATACTGGTAACGCCCTCGCGGCGCATGGCGAGGATCATCTCCCGCAGGTAGTTGGCCTGGGCTTCGGCGCCGATGAAGCCCGACACCGTTCCGGCGTTGGGGCCGGCGATGACGCTCAGGTTGGGGAAGCCCGACGGGTGGGTGCCGAGGTACGCCCGGGGGCTGCCCTTCCAGGTTTCGGCCAGGGTGAGGCCGTCGCGGCCGCGGACGAGGTGGGCGACGGGACCGACGCCGAAGTCGAAGCCGGTGCTGAGCACGATGGTGTCGACCTCGTGCCGGCTGCCGTCGACGGCGACCAGCGTGCGGCCCTCCACCTTCGTCACGGCCGAGGGTACGAAGGTGACGTTGGGCTGCACGAGCGTCGAGTACCAGTCGGCCGACAGGAGGTAGCGCTTGCAGCCGAACTCGTAGTCGGGGGTGAGCTTCGCCCGGAGCTCTGGGTCGGCCACGGACTTCTCCAGGTTGCGGCGGGCCACCGCCCCCAGCAGCCTGGCGAGGCGGACCCGGAAGATCGCCTGCAAAACGATCTCGCTTACGGCCCACAGACTCCGCTGCAGGAGGATGCTGAGGGCCGGAAACCGCGTCGACCAGCGCCGCCACCGTTCCGAGTGCACGATGTCAATCTTGGGGATAACCCAGCCCGGCGTCCGTTGGAACACGGTGAGATGCGCGGCCCGCTGCTGCAACTGCGGAACGATCTGGATCGCCGATGCGCCGGTGCCGATGACGGCAACCCGCTCGCCCGAGCCGTCGTACCCTTCAGGCCAGCGCGACGAGTGGAACGTGGGGCCCGGGAACTCCGCGAGGCCCGGGATGTTCGGCACGGTGGCGGCATGGAGGAACCCGACGGCCAGGATCAAATGCCGGGCTACGAGCCGTCCGCCGCTGGTGTCGACCTCCCAGTACTGCTCGGCGTCGTCCCATGCCGCGCCGACGAGCTCCGTGCCGAACCGGACGTGGCGCTGGACGTCGTGCTCGGCCGCCACCTCGAGCAGGTACTGCTTGATCTCGGCTTGCGGGGCGAAGAAGCGGCTCCACCGGTAGGGCTTGAACGTGAAGCAGTACAGCGCCGACGGCACGTCGCAGGCGCAGCCGGGATAAGTGTTGTGGTGCCAGGTGCCGCCGAGGCCGTCGCTCTTCTCGATGAGCACGTAGTCGTCGACCCCGGCTAGGCGCAGCGCCCGGGCGGCGGCGATGCCGGAGAGGCCACCGCCGACGATGACGGCCTCGAGCACCAGCGGCGTTGCGCCGTTACCGGCCAAGGCGGCTCGGGCCCTCGAAGCGGAACAAGGCTCGGGCATTGCTGCGCAGGATGCGGTCGAGCGCCTCGTCATCGAGACCGCTGAAGGTCTGCGCCAGCATCGCCGCGGTGTCGGGATAGCTCATGTCAGGATGCGGGTAGTCCGTCTCGACCAGGAACCGCTCCGGCCCCAGCTTCTCGATGGCGGCCGGGGCCGTGTCCTCGAAGGGGAACATGGTGCCCCACAGGTTCGTGGCGAACGTCTCGCTCGGAGGCCGGGGGTTCTTCCGGCCGCCCCACCCGCTGTGGCGTTCCCACACGTAGTCGGCCCGCCACAGACCCCAGGGCAGCCAGCCGGCGTTGCCCTCGGCCAGGACCACCTGCAGGTCGGGGTGGCGCTCGAACACGTCCGAGAACACCCAGTCGAAGAAGGCGATCGGTGTCAGCGCTCCGGCGATGGCGAAGCCGGCGGCCATGGTGATCTGCGGCGCCATGGGCGGGAGCCACGTCGACGACCCGACGTGGGTGATGAGCGGCATCCCCTCTTCCACCGCGGCCCGGAAGACCGGATCCCAGGCCCGGTCGTGGATCGACGGCAGTCCGAGCTTGGCCGGGTCGTCGGGAAAGGTGATCGCCCGGGCGCCGAGGGCGCCTACCCGGCGGATCTCGGCGGCTGACGCCTGCTGGTCCCACATGGGAATCACGATCACCGGCAGGTAGCGGTCGGGAGCCGCGGCGCACCACTCGTCGAGGACGAAGTCGTTGTAGGCCACCACCGCCGCGTGGGCCAGTTCCTTGTCGGGGCCCATGACGAAGTACTGGCCGGCGTAGCTCGGGAAGTCGACCAGCGGGAGGCAGGCCGAGACCAGCACGCCGTCCTGGTCGAGATCGGCGAGGCGCGCCTTGGCGTCGTAGAAACGCGGTTCGAGGTCGGCGTAGCGGAACGAGCCGATGTGGCGGAAGTCGATTCCCTTCCACGACCGGAGGATCGAGCTGGTGCTGGTCGGGAAGGTCTTGCCGTCGAAGACCCAGGCGTCGCCTTTCGGTGCGTCCAGCGCCTCGGCCACACCCTGAATGCCGACGGCCTCGAGATCCTCCGTGGCCAGCTGCTTGAGCGCCAGGAACGCCCGGCCGTCGGCCCCGGCCCCTTCGACGACCTTAGGGGCCCGGTCCCGGAAAGCGGCGGGCATCCGGGAGGTGAAGGCATCAGGTGGCATCACCAGGTGGTCGTTCACCGAGAACACGTCGTAGCGGTGCTGCTCTACCACCGGTCTCACCCGCCCCCCACGCTTTACGTGACTCCAGGTACGGTACTAGCTTAGGGTCTGCGAAGCCACGGTGCCCTGGAGGGGAAGGGAGTCTCGTCGTGAGCCTGGTCGACATCCCGATCATCGACACCGACAGCCACGTGACGGAACCCCCCGACCTGTGGACCAGCCGGCTGCCGGCGAAGTACCAGGACGACTCCCCCCGCGTCGCCTGGGACGAGGAGACCGGCGAGCACCGCTGGGTCATCGGCGACGAGGTCGTCTCGCCCGCCGCGTTCTTCGCCACCGCCGGCTGGAAGGAGTACCTCCCGTCCTACCCGCCGAGCCTCGACGAAGCCGACCCCGGCGCCTTCGATCCCGCCGTCCGGCTGAAACGTCTCGACGAGTACGGCATCCGGGCGCAGGTGCTGTATCCCAACCTGCTCGCCTTCTTCACCGCCGCCTTCATCCGCAAGGACCCGGCCCTCGGCCTCGAATGCGTCCGGGCGTACAACGACTTCCTCGTCGAGTTCGCCTCGGCTGATCCGGCCCGACTCATCCCGCTCATGATGCTGCCGTTCTGGGACGTCGACGCCTCGGTGGCCGAGATCCACCGGGCCAGGGACCTCGGCCACAAGGGGATACTGTTTTCGCCGTTCTTCGAGAAGGCCGATTTGCCCAACATCGAGAACGAGCGGTGGGCGCCAATCCTTGACGCCGCCCAGGACCTCCAGCTGTCAATCAACTTCCACATCGGATTCGCGGCCACGACCACCGAACAGCTCAAGACGCTCAAGCAGGTGAAGTACGTCCCCCGGAACATGCTGGCCGAGGTGTGCGTCCTGGGCTTCCTGTCCAACGCCCGGGCCATCACCACCTTGACATTGCAGGGGGTGTGCCACCGCTATCCCCGCCTCAAGTTTGTGTCGGTGGAGAGCGGCTTCGGCTATCTGCCGTTCGTGCTCCAGGCGCTCGACTGGCAGTTCGACAACAGCGGTGTGTTCCTCGACCATCCCGACTGGCTGAAACCCAGCGAGTACTTCTTCCGTCAGATCTACGGGACGTTCTGGTTCGAGACGGTGGAACCGGCGCAGGTCGAGCCGTTCGCCGACAACCTCATGTTCGAGACGGACTACCCGCACCCGACGAGTCTGTCGCCGGGGCCGAACTCGAGTTCACTACCGCCGCTCGGCATGGTGGAGCGGAACCTGGCCGGCGTCAGGCCAGAGGTCGCTCGCAAGATCCTCCACGACAACGCCGCCGCGCTGTATCACCTGACCTGACCGGCCAGACGGGCGGCTCGGGGCGAGCGTTGCGTCCTCCAGGCGCTGCGGTCGGCGAGACCGGCGAAATCGATTCGCCGCCCCCGCCGCGACGTGACGAGGCCGACAATTCCGTTGGGCGTCTGGGCCAGCAGCATCGCGGCGACACCGAAGAACACCGGCTGGAACTCCGTCACGGCCGAGGCGGTGAACGTCGCCGGCACGGCCACGAACAGCACCGCGGCCAGTACCGCCCCGCCGAGGGTGGCGGCGCCGCTGGTGACGAGGACGCTCAGCCAGATGAGTGATTGGGAGAAGTCGAAGCTGACGGTGTTGACGGAGCGGAACAGCGAGCCGAGGATCCCGCCGGAGACAGCGGCGAGAAAGCTGGCCAGTGAGAAGACCAACACCCGCGAGACGGTGGGCCGGATCCCGATGCTCTCCACCGCCGTCGGCGAGTCAGCCAGGGCCCGCAACACCCGGCCGAGCCGCGTGCGCTTGACGACTTCCACCATGGCCACGCCGGTGCCGACGACGGCGAGGACGAAGAAATAGAAAGCCCGGTCGCCGCCGAAGTCAATCCCGAGGAAGGCAGGGCGGGGCAGCACGACGGTTCCGTCGCCGCCGAAGCCCCAGCTGGTGGAGAACACCAGCGACTGGGCCAGCACGCCGAACCCGAACGTGGCCAGGGCCAGGAACAGGCCGGAGAGACGGATGGCGGGGATGGCCACCAACGCTCCGACAGGAACGAGGATGAACCCCGCCAACAGCAGTCCGGGCAGGTACGGCACGCCGGCATCAAGGAGGTGTGACATCGTCGTCGCGCCCAAACCGACGAACACGGCGTGAGACAGCGACACCTGGCGGGACAGACCGACCAGCAACCCCAGGCTGGCGAATACGAGCACGAAAGCCAGCGTGGCGGTGGCGGTCAGCACCCGGGAACCGCTGAGCACGAAGGGAACGGCAAGTCCCACCACCAGCAGCGGCAGGTAGCGGGCCGCACTTCCGGCGTAGCGGATAGCACCGCCGGGTCGGATGCGGACCTTGGTCACCTCGGTGAAGCTGCCTTTCCGGCTGCCGACCAGCACGGCGAAGAGCACGATGAACGGGAGGCTGGCCGGGAACCCGGCCAGCACGGGATAGTCGGCCACGAATTTCGTCGACACGGAGGCCGCCACCCCGATGAGCAACCCGCCGGCATAGGTGAGTGGCAGGCTGGTGAGGCGGGCGACGGCCGCCGCCCCAAAGGCCTGCACCACCAGCAGTGTGAGGATGACGACGTCGAGGCCGACGAACGGGGCGAGGAGGATCCCGGACAGGGCAGCGAAGCCGGTGCCCAGCATCCAACTGAACGTCGTGACGGCTCGGGAGTCGATGCCCGTCAGCTCGCAGAGTACGTCGTCGTCAACCACCGCCCGGGTCCACAGGCCCAGCCGGCTCTTCTGGAAGAACACGATGAGAGCCAGCGCCGAGGCGGCGGCGACGAGGACGACGATGGCCTGATCCCAGCCGACGTTCACGCCGGGCAGACGGAACGTGCTGGTCGGCAGGTAGGGCTCCACGCGCCGGCTGGCCGCACCCCAGATGACGATGGCGATGCCCTGGAGAGCCACGAGGAGGCCGAGGCTGGCCACGACGTAGGCGGCGGCGGGGGCGCCGCTCAGCCGGCGCAGGATGAGCCGGTCAATGAGGAACCCCATGACCGGCGCCAGGACGAGCACCACGATGGGGATGGCGACGACAGCCGGCACGCCGGCGTCCTGGCGCAGGGAGTAGAAGACGTAGGTGGCGATCATCCCCGCCGCGCCGTGGGCGAAGTTGAACACGCCCGATGTCTTGTACGTGACGACCAGGCCGAGAGCGGCGAGGGCGAACACTGAGCCGCTGGTCAGCCCGACAACGAGGAACGGCAGCAGGTCACGCACTAGTCGACCCGGCAGAGCCCGCAGGGTTCGACACCGGGTGGCAGGGCGGCCACGTCGATGGTGCGGGCCTCCAGCCCCGTGAGGGCGGCGCAACCGGGGCGGTGGTAGTAGCGCAGGCCGGGCGCCATCAGGACCTGATCGCCGGAAGGACTGACCGCCGCCTGCTGCAACCGAACGGCCAGCGTGGCGTCGGCGACCGCCAGCGAGCCGAGCACCAGCGCCTCCCGCCCCGCCAGGCGGCGCCGGACCCGCAGTCCGGCCGAACCGGCCACGGCGGCCAGGAGAACCAGCGCCGCGCTGGCCAGGGCGGTGGCCCGGAAGGCGGGTGCGGGATCGACGCTCGAAGCCGCCCGCTCCCAGGCGCCGACCAGCACCACCACGACGACGGCCACGCCGACCGCTCCTGCGCCGAGCAGACGGCGGAACCCAGCCGGCGACGGAGCCGGCACTGCAGCCAGGAGACGCTGCGCCGTGGGGACCAGGCTGGGCTCCTCGGCGGGCGTGGCCGAGGCCGGCGCCGCCGATCTCGGCACCTCCGCCTCGTCCGGAAGGTGGCGGAGGAGGATCTCCTCGATGCGGTCGAGCTTGCGCCACTCGTCCTGCAGGTCGGCGGAGAGGAGGAGGATGCCACCCAGCCCGAGGAGGAACAACCCGCCGAGCCCGCCGGAGATGATGAAGGCCAAGCCTTCGGCCACATAGGGGGATCGGCGCACGCCGAGGTAGCCGAGCAAGAGCAGAATCGCCCCGAGAGCGATGAGGACGTAACCGGCCGCCCGGTCCCATTCGGCCCGGAGCCATCTCAGGAAATGGTCCACGGCGACGCCACTTCCTTCCTGCGCCCGACCAGCGCACTGAGCAGCACCAGCAGCCCGGCCGCGATGACGACGCCGTAGATGAGGCCCGTCTCGTCCCGCAGATCCCGGGCCACCCGGACCCTGCGGGTGGGGGCCGGGCCGGCGGCAACAGTCCCGTCGGCGGCCGCGCTTTCCGCGCCGGTGGCGCCGGCGTCGGCGGTGGCCGCGGGCGCGGCCGGCGGAGTCCCGGTCGCCGTTCCTCCGCCCGGGAACCCTCTCGTCCCGCTTCCGGCCCCGCGGTCGATGCCCGAATCCGGGCCGCTCGAGGGCCCGCCGGCGTCGGACGGGGCGCCGCCGGCCTGGGGTGCCGGCGCCTCCGGTCCCGCCGAGCCGGCGGGGGGCAGCGGCGGCGAGTCGATCCCCGGCGGCAGCGGCAGTCCCACCGCGTCGCCGGTCAGCACGGCGGTCAGTGCCCCGCCGACGCGCACGGTGAAGATGCCCTCCGGGTTTCCCGGCAGCGGAACCGGGTGGCGGCTGCGGATCTCGACCGCATCGGCCGCCCGCCCGCCCTTGACCTCCGGGCCGTGCACGAACTGCAGCGAGAGCCCCGACTGGGCCAGAGCCTCGTTCATCGCCTTGGTGGTGGCGGCCAGCGGCACCGGCGCCGGTTGCCCGGCGAAGGCAATCCCCGCAGGGGTGATCGTCACTTTGACGTCGTTGATCGTGGCGCCCTCGATGACGGTCTCCACCTCGCTCGTCGGAGCGCCCGCCCCGGGCGCCAGGCGGGTCACCGACCGGCTGCGCACCGCGGCGATCCGCAGCACGCCCTTGCCGAAGTCGAGGCCGCGACTCACGGTGGTGGCGGTGGCGACCACCGCACCCGCCTCGTCGCGGATGACGGAGGACGACGCCTCCGTTCCCGTCACGACCGCCTCCGGGTTGCCCGGTACGGCCTTGGACGTGGCGGCGGTCTGTCGTTCGGCGGCGGTGGCCTCGAGCAGATACGCACCGGACGGGTCACCGACTCGGGCGCTCGGGACGGACGGATGGTCGGCACTCACGTAGAACGGGTACGACAGCGCGGCCGCCGGGGTCAGACCGAACGAGGCCAGTGTGCCGGGCGCGGTGACGGCCAGATCACCGGGATACGGGAGAGAGGCGAACGCCCGGGCCAACCCCGACGACTCCAGCGTCGCCTGGGCCACCGCACCGCCGGAGTCGAAGGGCGTCTCGACCACGGCGTAGTGCGGCACCGAGTACGTGACCCGAGCGCCGTTCCCCACCGCCAGTCCGGCATACGCCGCCGACGGGGCATCGGCCGCCACGGGCCCGGCGGCCATCCACGGCAGAGCGGCCGCCACGAGTAGCGCGGGGAGGGGACCGGCCGCCCGCCGACCGGCGACGGTTCGGATCACCGCCATCACGCCCCCCTTCTCGTTCTTCGACCCCGAGTCACGGTACCCTCGGGTCGATGAGTGCGAAAAGGAGCGGGCCGGGCGGCGCCCCGCCGGCGGCGGGAGACGCCGGCTCGCAGGCCGAACCGGATGACGGTGGCCGGCGCCGTGGGCGGCCCCGGCAGGGCCGGCCCGTGGCCCGCCATCTTCCGCGTGACGACGAGATTCTGAAGATCGCGGCCGAGGTCTTCTTCGAGCAGGGGTACAACGGCGCCAAGTTGGAGGACATCGCCAAGCAGGCCGGCATCGTCAAGGGCAGCCTGTACCACTACTTCGAATCCAAAGAGCACATGTACGAGCGCCTCATCGACGAGGTCAAGAGCCTCGCCGACATCGGCGCCGAGGCCAAGAGCGACCTGCCCGTCGAGGATCGGCTGGCCGAGATCGTGCGCCGTCGGGTCGAGCTCGTCGTCCGCAACCCGGTGGAGATCGGCATCATCAGCCGCCACCTGGTGCGGATGGACGGCAAGGCCGGCGAGTGGGCCCGCAGCTACCGTCGCAACTTCCTCCACGGTCTGCGCGACATCATCGAGGAAGGACAGGCCACCGGCACATTCCGTCCCGGCGACCCCGACGTGCTGGCCACCTTCATTCTGGGCACCATCACCGTGATCACCGAGTGGTACCGGCCGGGCGGCCGCCTCGGAGCCGAGGAGATCGCCGAGGAGATGGTGGCCTTCGTGCTCCAGGGTGTGGGCGTGCGCCCGACCCGCCGTCGTACCCGATCGCAACGCTGACCCCCCTCGACGCGCGTCGTCCGGCTCGGTAGAGTCATTTACGTACCTGAAGGTACAGTAACCTTGAGCGGGGGGCCAGGCAAAGGTGCATCGGTTGGGCCACCAGCGACGGCAATCGACGCACCGCGCCGAGCGGAGAATGTTGAGGCCCGCCGGGTTCCGGCGCGGCGCCGTCGCGCTCTTCGCCGCTGTGCTGCTTGTCGGACTGGGTGGTTGCGGCAGTGGCCTGGACCGCGATGCCCTGCGCGACGCCAACGGTTCCCTGACGTCCGAAATCGTGCTGCCGGCCGCTGATGCCCGGGCGCCGGGAACCGGCGCCGAAGCCGGCCCGATAGCCGACGGCCAAGGGACGCCCGACGGATCGGTCTCCGACCCGTCGTCGGGTGGAACGGCCGGAGCAGGGGCGCCGACGGCCGCCCGTACGGGCGGTTCGGCGGCCGCGGGTTCGCCCGGAACCGCCGGTGTGGGCGGTGGAGGCTCGGGCGGCGCACGGCCCGCCGGAGCCGGTTCGAGTTCCATCGCCGGACGAACGGCGCCGGGTGCGGGAAGCGGCGCGTCGGCCGCGGGCGGCCGGCCCGGCGGCTCTTCTCCGTCCGCCGCCGACGGGCCTGCTCCTGCGCCAGGTTCGACGACCGGCGCTCCGGCGCTGGCCTCGCCGGGCGGCGAGATCCTGCTGGGCTCCTTCGGCACGGCGTCGGGCCCGATCGGTGCCCAGCTGGCCGCGATCCCGGTTGCCATCCGGGCCTGGGTGGCGTCGGTCAACGCCCGGGGCGGCATCAACGGCCGCCCGGTGCGGGTGATCTTCGGGGACGACGGCGGCGATCCCGGCAAGGCTCTGGCGATCGCCCGCCGGATGGTGGAGGAGGACAAGGTCCGGGCGCTGTTCGCCACCTTCGGCGCCACGACCATCCAGGCCGTCACCCCCTATGTCGAGCAGCGCCAAGTTCCGATCATCGGCGCTGCCGGTGCCAATCCAGTCGAGGACCAAAGCCCGATGGTGTTCAATCCTCAGGTCGGCGCCGACCTCGGCGTGACCCGGGCGTTCGTGACCACGCTCGTGGCGCAATCGCCGGCCCGGAAGGTGGCCCTCCTGTACTGCCGAGAGGCCGCCACCTGCCAGAACGGCGCCCAGCGCATCAAGGAGTACGCCCCCACCAAGGGCGTGACGGTCATCTACGAGCAAGCGATCTCGCTGGCTCAGCCCGACTACACCGCGGAAATGTTCTCGGCCCAGCGGGCAGGAGCGGAAGCCGTCTTTGTGTACATCGACTTCGCATCCATGATCCGCATCGAGCGATCAGCCCACCGCCAAGGCTGGCATCCGGTGTTCGTGGGCGGCGTGTCGATCAACGAGGACGGGTTCGCCAAAGGTGGCAGCGAGGTGGAAGGAACGCTGTTGTCGTCGGCGACCACGCCCTATGCCACGTCACCCACACTGGTCGATTATCGCGAGGCGGTGGCCCGCTACGTTCCCGGTGGGCAGCTGGGCGGAACCGGCGCCACGGCCTGGGTCCAAGGCAAGCTGTTCGAGCGGATCGGCGGTCTCATCAAGGGCGACATCACTCCCGCGGCGTTGCTCGACGCCCTGTATTCCCTGAAAGACGAAACCCTGGGTGGCACAGTTCCCCCGATCACGTTCCCCAAGGGCGCCCACGCCACCGTCAACCTCTGCACGGTCCCCCTGAAGATGGTCGGAGGCAAGATCACCGCACCCTTGGGCGACACGTTCGTCTGTGCCACCTGACGCTGGTGGGCTCACGCCCCGAGGGTTTCGGCGGCTTCGGCGATGAGCGTGGGGTGTTCGATCGGGACGGAGTGACCGCCGTCGACGGCGATGACCCGTCCACCGGGAAGGCGGGCGGCGAAACGGGCCTGGATGGCGGGGCGGAGAAGACGGTCCCGGGTGGCCAGCACATATAGGCAGCGGAGGCCGGCGAGGTCGTAGTGAGGGAAGGGGACGCCGGCCCGGGAGAGGTCTTCGGGGCGCAGACGGGACAGCAGCGCCCGGCGGTCGGCGGCGGACAGGCGGTGGCCGGAAAAGTAGGAGGCCACCGCCCGGATCGGTGCGGGACGGCCGAGGGCACCCATGAGGACGGAGCCCGTCCGGCCGAAGGCGTCGCGCAGCACCGGCACGCCGGGCTGCGGGACGACAGCGGCGGCGCAGAGCAGCCCGGTGATGCGGGCGCGGTGCCGGTCCGCGAGGAGTACGGCCGCCATGCCCCCCATGGAGTGCGCAACCACTACCGGACGTTCGTACGCTCCGACCCTTGGTCGGAGCGCTTCGAGGCGTTCCAGGCCACGGGCCGCTGCGTCAGCGACCTCGTCGAGTGTGACGGGGCGGCCCTCTGCGCCGGGGAGATCGGGCGTCTCCACGAGATGACCGTGGGACTCGAGGATGGAACGGACGGCGTCCCAGCACCAGGGTCCATGCTGCCCGCCATGAAGCAGCAGGAAGCTCGCCATCGCCGGGCTCAGCGGGAGTTGCAGGCGAAGGTGTCGCCGTTCGGGGCGACGTAGCGGCCGCCCTCGACCCGCACGGCAACCACGCAGTGGTTGGTGGTGTCACTGCGGACGGGCGGGAACTCCAGAGGTGGGGTCAGTCCGCCGAGCGTCTCGGCCCGTAAACCGTGCAGCGCGTCGAAGATCTGCTGCCGGGTGGGGGGCTCACCCAACGCCGGAGCGATCCGCTCGAAGAGCTTGCCGCCGAGCCACAGGCCGGCGCCGAAGTCGCCGAGCTTGCCGCCCGGCACCCAGCGGGCCACCGCCTCCCGATACGGCGCCATCCGCGGCGAAGCGCTGTAGGGCAGCGTCGTGGCGAACAGCAGCGTGCCCTCGGCCATCGAACCGCCGCTCTCGAGGAAGGCCTGCTCGTAGACCGCCGGCCCGCCGAGCACGACCGGCCGCCATTCCTGCCTCTGAGCCGAGCGGAGGAACCGCACCACGCTCTGCACGTCGAGGACCAGCACCACCGCCTGGGCGCCGGCGTTGCGGGCGGCCAGCACCTCGGCGGTGTAGTCGGGCTGCGCCAGCGAGACGGTCGCCTCGTGCACCACCGAGAAGTTGAGTTTCGCGGCGTAGTCCTTCATGTCCTTGATGGCCTTGGGGCACGAGTCGGCCTCGCGACAGGCCATGAGCGAGAGCCTCGTCACCGGGCTCATGGCCCGAAGGGCGGTGAGGTGGCCCCGGTTCAACTCGACGTTGGTCGTTTCCGGGGCGAAGAACACCGGGCTGTACTCGATGGCCGGGTGGGGCACGCTCCCGATCACCGGTACCCGATGCTGTTCGACGTAGGGAACGGCAGTGTGGAGCGTCGCCGCGCCGAAGAGGCCGTAGAAGGCGAGGATCTTCTCCTCCTCCACCATCCTCCGGGCGATGGCCAGCGCCTTGCCGGGATCGCCGCCGTCGTCGGCCATGATCAACTGAACGGGGTGACCGTTGAGCCCGCCCCGAGCGTTGATGTCGGCCACCCAGGCCCGCACCGAGGCGACGGCGTTGGCCAGGATCAGTCCGATCGGCCCGCTCTGAGTACCGAAACTGCCGAGCTTGATCGGCGACCTGGTCGCGGCCGACGGCCCGCCGCCATCCCCGACGCCGGCGCCGGACGCGCCACCCCCGGGTGGCGCCGCTCCCGGTTGCGCTCCGGGTCGCCCCGCCCCGGATGGACCGGCCCGGGCCGGACTCGCCGACCCGCCGGCGGCGCCGGTGCCGGTCGCCGCCCCCAGCGAGGGACCGGCGCGGCCTGCGACTGCACCGCCGGCCGCCGCCCCACCGGGTGCCACACCGCTGGCGGGCACCATCGCCGCCGGGGTGGGCGGACCTCCGCCGCTTCCATCGCCGGACGAACCGGTCGAGGGCCCCGTCGGAGATTCGGCACCGCCGCCGACCCCCAACCCCGGCGTTGCCGCTCCAGCGCCCGCAGCGCCACCGCGGCGCGCCAGTTCGGCCACGAGTTCCGGGTCGTCGATCCCGTGGTTGGCCGCCTGCAGCTCTTCTCGACTGGCGGTGCTGCCGCAGCCCGACGCCGCGACCACCACCGTGAGCAGGAGCGCCCGGGCGAGTCGCATCACCGATCCCGGCTGAAGATCGGCGTTCCCGGGCCGGGACACGGCAGGCCGGCGGCGGTGGTGCCGCAAACGCCGTTGTTCAGATAACTCGGGTACTGGGGGAAACGGCCGGCGTGCAGAGCGAACCACTGGGCGGGCACGGCGTAGCACAGCATCACGACGTTGGCGGCGCCGATCATGGCCAGGATTCGCACCGCCGTCGGGCGGCTGGTCCGCTCCGCGCCCCGGAACAGCGCTGCCTGCGCCGCCCTTGAATGGTGGATCCAGGCGAACAACGCCAGCGTCAGCGATACCAGCAGCGGGATGTGCAGCGGCATCTGGGCCGGGTGACCGGCGAAGAGGGAGATGCCCCGGATGCCGCCGGCGTAGGCCATGATCTCTGTCCGGGCCCAGAGGCTCTCCACCACGATCTCCACGGCGAACAAGGCCATCCACGTGGCGAAGAACAGACGGACTCCGACGAGCGCCGGCCATCGACGCGTGGCCCGACCCATGGCCGCCGACACGGCGAACGTCGTGAGCGCGCCGTAGCCGAAGTAGAGCGCCAGCATGTAGATCAGGGGTTCGGGTACCCGGTCGGCCGTCGGGCTGACGACGCCGGGAACGTGGCCGATCCAACTGCCGACGTTGACCATGTAGCCGCTGGCCAGGCGCATGACCTGGGTGTAGTTCTCCAACGGGTTGCCCCAGAAGATCGACGCCCAGCCGATCAACAGGATGGCGTCGAAGGTGAGGCGGTGCTCCTTGCGGCAACGGCGCACCACCGAACCGATGACCAGCACCGCTCCGATCGACAGGCCGATCTGCGAACCGATCGCCCACGCCTTGGCCGCCGTGGGAACCGGATCCGGGCCGGGCGGGATCGCCTTGGCATCGCCGGACAGGATCCAGCTGCCGAACACCCACAGCTGCAGCGCCAGGAATCCGGCGCCCACCGCCGCCCACCAGAGGACCGGTCGGTGCCCCCGCTGCGGCGTTCCCGCGCCGGGCGGAGCGACAACGCGCTCGGCCACTGCCACGGCGTCAGCCCGCCCCGGCGCCGACGACGGTGGGGACGTCGTCGGGCGTGACCGATCCGCCGTCGATCGCGGAGTAGCGCCGGTGGTGCTCAGAGTCCGGCCCGTAGCGGCGGGCGATCGCGTCGAGGTCGAAGCCGAACACGCGGGCGGCATTGCCGGCGCAGATCCGCTGCTGTGTCTCGAGTGGGAGGTGTGCGACCTGCTCGGCGATCTTGGCCCGGCTGTTGGGGAAGGTCCCTTCCCGATGGGGATAGTCGGACCCCCACGCCACCGACGACTCGATCATGTCGAGGCACCGCAGCCCCGGCACGTCCTCCTGAAACGTGATGAGGCAGTTGCGGGCGAAGTAGAAGCTGGGTAGTTCGGCCAGCTTCGGAAAGAGGAAGGCGCCGTTGTCGACGCACATCCGGTCCATCATCATCACGAACCACGGCGCCCAGCCGATGCCACCCTCGGTGGCGGCCAGCCGCAACGTCGGGAACCGGTCGAACAGGCCGCCGCAGATGAAGTCCCGCACCACGTCCTGTGTGTCGGCGAACGTGTCCATGAAGTCGTGCATCGTCGCACCCGGGCCCCGGTAGCGGGGCTTGGCGCAGCCGGTACCGATGTGCATCGTCACCGGCAGGTCGAGGTCCACGAACGCCGCCCACAAGCGGTCGTACTCGGGATTCATGTAGCCGTATTTGATCTCGCCGACATAGGGGACGGCGATCTGCGCCGCCCGGTGCCCCGTGGAGCGCACCCGGGTGAGCTCGGCCACGGCGAGGTCGACGTCCCACGACGGCAGCATGGCCGGCGCTATCGACCGGTCGGCGACGTCGGCGAAAAACTCCGTCACCCAGTCGTTGTAGACCCGGATCATGGCCGCCAGGACCTCGCGGTCCTCCTGGTCCATCCAGTACGAGAACCCGTAGACGACCTCGCCCTGCACCCCGTCGGCGGCGAGGTCCGCCTTGCGGGCCTCGGCGTCGAACTTGCCCCGACGCCCGACCTCGTAGCGGGTGCCTTTCCAGGTGCGGTCCTTGGTGTCGAACTCCTCCATCGCTTCGAGGCCCACCCACCGCACGAGCCGGTCGCCCATCATGATCCGGTCGCCCTCGTCGGTGGACTCGACCCTCGGGCCCCGGTGGCGGAGGTGCTCGGGAAGGCGTGTCTGGTACAGGTCCCGAGGTTCGTGGATATGGCTGTCGCAACTGATGACGGGGTACCACGGCACGGCCATACGGTTTATCGTATCTTTCGGTACGTAAATTTCAACCGGCGGGGAGCTGCCGCATGAACATCGCAGCCGAGCTGGACCGGATCGCCCGGGACCGCGGCGAGCGGCCCGCCCTGCACTCCGGCGACCAAGTGTGGACGTTCGCCGACCTCGATGCCCGGGCGTCGGCGGTCGCCACGGGCCTGGAGAGCGCCGGTGTGCGCCCTGGCGATCGGGTCGTGATCGTCATGGGCAACGAACCCGACCATGTCGCCGCCTGGTACGGCATCACGAAGGCGGGCGCCCTGCCCGTCGATCTGAACATCCTCCTCGGCGACGAAGAGTGGACGGCGATCCTCGACGACTGCGCGCCCCGGGCGGTGTTGGCGGGAGGCGAGTTCGTCCCCCGGCTGCGCGGCCTGCTCGACCGGGACGCTGCGGTGCAGCTGTGGGCCACTGGTGATGCGGCCGGAGCGTTACCGCTCGCCGGGCTCGGAGCAGGAACGCCGGCGCGGCCCGCCATCGCCCGGAACGGCCGCGAACCGGCGGTCATCGCCTACACCAGCGGGACGACCGGCCGGCCGAAGGGCGTCGTCCACGACCACGACCGGCTGCGCCACCACCTCGACGTGTGTGTCGAAGCACTCGGCTACGGGCCCGACGACGTCATCGTCAACCTCCTCCCACTGTTTCCGCTGCACGCCTTCCTCGCCCAGGCCGGGCTCTGCGTGCACGTCGGGTGCCAGTTGGTCCTCCTCGGTCGGTTTGACCCTGCAGTGCTGGCCGACGAGTCCCGCCGCCACCGCTTCACGACCGGGACGTTCGTCCCGGCCATCGTGCAGGCACTCCTCGCCGTTCCTCCGGAGGCCCGGCCCCGGTTCGTCCCGGGAAGCCGATTCAACATCGGCGGAGCACCGCTTTCCCCGGAGACCAGAGAACGCTTCGAATCGACCTACGGCGTCACGCTGCTCCAGGGTTACGGGTCGACCGAGGTGATGGGCTCGATCGCCATGGAGCGGGCGGGGCGACGCCCTCCCTGGGGCGCCTGCGGTGAGCTCTTCCCCCGCCTCGAAGGGCTCGTCCGGGTCGTCGACGAGCACGGCCGGGACGTCGAGCCTGGCACCGTCGGCGAGTTCGCCGTCCACGCCAGCCGGGCACTGGTCGGGTACTGGGGCGACGAAGCAGCGACCAGGGAAGCCTTCCTCGACGGCGAGTGGTACCGGATGGGCGATCTCGGCCGCATTGACGAAAACGGATTCGTGGCCGTGGTCGACCGCTGCAAGGACATGATCATCCGGGGCGGGTTCAACATCTACTCGGCCGAGATCGAGCGGGTGCTGTCGGAACATCGGGCGGTGGCGGAGGCGACGGTCGTCGGCCAGCCCGACGAGCGGCTCGGCGAGGTTCCCGTCGCCTACGTGGTCACCCGCCCGGCGGTGACCGCCGGGCCGGCGCTCGGCGAGGAGCTGCGCCGGACCGTGGCCGAGCGGCTGGGTCCCCTCAAGGTGGTGGAACGGGTCGAGTTCGTCGCCGCGTCCGATCTTCCCCGCAACGCCATGGGCAAAGTTCTGAAACGGGAACTGCGGGCCCGCCTGGTGCGGGCCGGCTAACCGTGACCGGCGAGTGCATGGACCTGCGCCTCTCGAACGACGAGGAACTGCTCCGCCGCGGAGCGCGGGAACTGCTCGCTCGGCGGGCCCCGCTGGACAAGACGGCGGCCGCCGAAGGTGACCCGCTTGCCGATGACGCGGCGCTGTGGGCGGAGATGGCAGCGCTCGGCTGGCTGGGGCTCACGATCCCGGAAGACCGGGGCGGCAGTGCCGGGACACTGCTTCACCTCGAGTTGCTCACGGAGGAATTCGGTCGCGCGCTCGGCCCCGGACCGTTCGTGCCCGTGATGGTCGCCGCCGGCATGCTTGAGGCGGCCGCCGGTGAGGTATCGCAACGGCTGCTCCGAGAACTCGTCGAGGGCGCAGCCCGGCCCGTTCCGGCGTTGACCGGCCGGTCGGGGCGGATCGCCGGGCATCCCGGGGTGACCATTGCCGATGGTGGCGCGACGGGCGAGAAAGGCTTCGTGGACGCGGCCGCCACCGCCGACTGGCTGCTGACCACCGCCTTCCCAGGCGGCGGCGACGATCTCCGGGTCATCGTCGTCGACGCCCACGACCCGGCCGTCGAGATCGTCCCGCGACCGACGATCGCCGGGTTGTCCACGGCCCTGGTCAGGTTCGATGCGGCCGCCGTCGTCGCCGATCTCGGAGGCCCGGAGCTGGTCGACGTTGCCGTGACCCGAGCCGCCGTCCTCCAGGCCGGCTGGTGCGCCGGGGCCGCGGCCCGGCTGGTGGAGGACACGGTCGCCTACATCTCCGAGCGCATGCAGTTCGGTGTCCCGATCGGCAGCTTCCAATCCGTGCAGCACCGCATGGCCGACTGCTCCATCGCCGTTGCCGAGGCGGCGACCCTGGCCCGGCAGGCCGCGGCCGCTCTGGACGGCGGAGAGGCGTCCGGTCGGCGGCTCGGCTCCACCGCCTTCGTCCGCTCCACCGATGCCTTCGTCGCCGTCGCCCGTCACTGCCATCAGGTGTGGGGCGGAATCGGCTACGGCACCGAGGCGCACGTCCAGCTCTTCAGCCGCCGGGCCAAGGCCGCCCAGCAGGCCTGGGGCGGCACCGACCACCACCTCGACGTCGTGGCGGCCGAACTGGCCGGCGTGCCCCTGACCCGTGACCGCTACCCCCACCTCGGTCCCGGGCGCAGCAACTCCGAGATCCCGCTCTTGACTCGGGAGCGACGGTGAGATTCGCGCTTCCGGCGGATGTGGTGCGCTTCCGGGAGGAGGTCCGCCGATTCCTCGAGGTCCATGCCGATCCAGTCATCGCCCTGCAGGGCCCTTTGCCGCAGCGGGACACGCCGGAGAAGCGGGCGTTCGTCGCCAAGCTCGCCGAGCGCGGCTGGTTGGGCCTGTCCTGGCCGGTCGAATACGGCGGCCGCGGCTGGGACGAGATCTACCAGCTCGTCCTCCAGGAGGAGCTGGAGTACGTCGGTCACCCGTCCATGGCCATCGAGGTCGGCATGATCGGGCAGACCATTCTCCGCCACGGATCCGAAGCCTTGAAGCGACGGATCCTCCCTCGGATCGCGGCCGGCGACCTTGACATCGCCCTGGGCTACACCGAACCCGACGCCGGATCCGACCTGGCCGCCTTGCAGTTGCGGGCCGAGCGCGACGGCGACGAGTTTGTCCTGAACGGCCAGAAGATGTGGACCAGTGCCGCCCATTTCGCCGAGCTCATCTGGCTGGCCTGCCGCACCAATCGGGATGCGCCCCGGCATGAGGGCATCTCGCTGCTCCTCGTCGACCTCGACAGCCCCGGGATCGAGATCCGGCCGATTCCGACCATGGCCGACCACCAGGCCAACGCGGTCTTCTTTTCCGACGTGCGGGTTCCCGCCGACCGCCTGGTCGGTGAGGTCGACCGGGGATGGTCTTACATGCTCGACGCCCTCGACTACGAGCGGCTCGGCGGCCTCCCCTTCGGTGGCCTGCAACGGGACCTCGACGAGATCGTCGTGTGGGCCCGGGAGGGCGGACTGTTCGACGATCCGACCGCCCGGCGCCGGGTCGCCCGCCTTTCGGTCGCGGTCGACGGAGCCCGAACGCACCTGCTGCGGGCCTACGACCGCGTCTCCCGGCACGAGGTTCCCACGGTCGAGGCCAGCATGTTGAAGGTCGCCATGACCGAACTCCGCCAGAACATCGCCGACCAGATGGTCGACGTGCTCGGCCCACCCGGACTGCTGCGGGGGGCCGACCCCGAGGCTCCGATCGGCGGCCGCTTCGAGCACAACTGGCGGGCGGAGATCATCACCACCATCGCCGCCGGTGCCAACGAGGTGCAACGGGACATCCTGGCCCGCCGCCACCTCCGACTGCCGACGACAAGGCGGACCGGATGAGAACCGCCGCACCGCCGTTGGTCGAGGCCCGACGCCGGAGCCTGTCCCACTCCCTCGGTGCGCTGGGGGCGGTCCTCGTCGTGGTCCAGGCCTGGACCTGGAGTGCCTGGCTGGCCGACGGCCCTTCGCAGGTCACCGAGTTCCAGAACCCGGCAGACTTCACGTTCAAGGCGGCCCGCGTCATGGAGGCGGTCGCCGCTGTGGCCTTTGTGGCCATGGCGGCGTGGATCGTCGCCCGGTGCCTCCGGGAACGCCGCCTGATCTTCGACGCCAAGCTGTTCGTGGCCGGGCTGTCGGCGTTGTGGCTCGACGCGTGGACGAACTTCGCCGCTCCGATCTGGTTCTACAGCACCAACTTCACCAATACGCCTCCGCCCACGGCCTACCTACCCGGCGTGATCAACCCGGTGATGAAGGACATGCCGTTCCCGACGCTGTTCCATTTCTTCAACTATCCCTTGGCCTGCGTCGGGGCCGGCATCATCGTCTCCGCGCTGCTCACGCGCCTGCGACGCCGCTTCCCGACCTGGTCGGTCCGGCGTCTGCTCGTCCTGTGCGCCTTGTTCGGCATGGGATTCGACCTCGTCTATGAGTCGTTCATGATCCGCACCGGGATGTGGGCCTTCCCTGGCACGCCCGACGAACTGGCGCTGTGGGGCACGCAGGCCGGGAAGTTCCCGATCTTCGAGATCGTTCCGGCCGGGCTGGCCTTCGCCGCCTTCGGCGCCCTGCGGTTCTTCCGGGACGACCGTGGCGACCATGTGACCGAGAGGGGCCTCCGCAACGAGACACCGCGGCGGCAGGCGACGATCTCCCTGCTGGCCACGATCGCGGTCATCAACCTCCTGTGGATCGCGATGTGCACGATCCAGGTGGTGGCCGGGTTCTACGCCGACCCGTACAAGCCGATGCAGCCCGCGCTGGTGGCCAACATCTGCGACGCGCCCCTCGACACCGGCGGCCAGCGCACCGGCACCCGCTACGGGCCGTGCCCCGAGCAGGGCCGCCCCATTCCCGTCCGCCGGATCTCCCCGAACTAGGCATGGGCGACGCCGCGATCCGTGCCCGGCTGCGGGCCTGGCTGGAGGAGAATCTCCCGAAGGAGTGGCGCACCCGAGCCTTCCCCGCGCAATGGCCGCCCGGCGACGACGAGCCGGGCGAGGTGGCCGTCAGCCGCCAGTGGCACGAGCGGCTCCACGCCGGCGGTTGGATCGCCCCCGGCTGGCCCGTCGAGGCCGGGGGCTGCGGCCTTGGTCTGACCGAGCGGCTCGAGTATGTGGAGGAGATGGCCCGCGTCCGAGCCCCCGCCCCTATCGGCTTCGCCGGCGTCGACATTCTCGGCCCGGCCCTCATCGCCTTCGGCAGCGACGAACAACGCCGCCGGTTCCTCCCTCCCATCCTCTCGGCCGAGGAACTCTGGTGCCAGGGCTACTCCGAGCCGGGGGCCGGCAGCGACCTGGCCGCCCTGGCGACGCGAGCCGAGCGTGACGGCACCGGCTACGTGATCACCGGCCAGAAGGTGTGGACGTCGTACGGCGGACGGGCCGACTGGTGTTTCCTTCTGGCCCGGACCGGTGAGCCCGGCTCACGCCACCGAGGGATCTCGTTCTTCCTCGTGGCCATGGACAGCCCCGGGCTGGAGTGGCGGCCGATCCGCCAGCTGACCGGCGAGCGGCATTTCGGCGAGTTGTTCCTCGACGCCGTGCCGGTCCCGGCATCCGGTCTCGTCGGCCGGGAAGGCGACGGCTGGGCGATCGCCATGCACAGCCTGGCCCACGAGCGGCTGCTGTCGGGCAACGTGGCGCCCGTCCGGGCCCGCCTCGACGCACTGCTCTCCCTCCTCCGGGGGCGAGCTGCCTCGGCGGTCGAACGGCACGCCGCGGCCGCGCTCGAAGCCCGACTCCGGGCGGCGACGTGGTTGCAGGCCCGGGCCCTCGCCCGCGTCCAGGCCGGCGCGCCCGACGCCGCCGCCTGGGCTTCAATGGTGAAACTGGTGTCGACCGAGTTGTGGCAGGCGGTCAGCGAACTGGCCGTGACCGTCCTCGGCGCGGCAGCGACCGCCGCCCCAGCGGCCGACGGCGACGACGCCGCCCTGTGGGCCTACGACCTGCTGGACGGGCGAGCGGGAACGCTCTATGCCGGGACCAGCGAAGTGCAACGCAACCTGATCGCCGAGCGGGGCCTGGGCCTCCCCCGGTGACCACCATGACCATGGAGGAGCCGTGGAACGAATCGACCTGACCGGCCGCGTGGCCATCGTCACGGGCGCCGGGCGTGGAATCGGCCGGGCCCACGCCGTGGCGTTGGCAGAGCGCGGCGCGGCGGTGGTGGTCAACGACATCGGCGCCGGCATCGACGGGTCCGGGGTCGACGACGGGCCGGCCGCCGAGGTGGTGGCCGAGATCACCGCGGCCGGCGGCCGGGCCGTAGCGTCGATCGACGACGTCGCCACGCCGGACGGCGGCCAGGCTCTGGTGTCCCGAGCTCAGGCGGAGTTCGGGGCGGTCGACATCCTGGTCCACAACGCCGGGGTCGTGCTGGCCGGCCCGTTCGCCTCCCAGCCGCTGGCCGACGTCCGTCGGGTGCTCGACGTCCACCTGCTCGGCGCCTGGCATGTGGGACAGCCAGCCTGGCGGGACATGGCCGCCCGGGGGTTCGGGCGGATCGTGCTGACGACGTCGGGGGCGATCTTCGGGCATCCGATGGTGGCCGCCTACGCCGCGGCAAAGCATGGCATCATCGGCCTGACCCGGTCGCTGCACCAGGAGGCGGCGATGGCCGGGGTCGACATCAAGGTCAACGCCCTGGCCCCGATCGCCGCCACCCGCATGGCCCGCGAAGCGCAGAAGGAGCGCTTCGGCCCTCTGATGGACCCGGCGGCCGTGGGTGCCGCCGCCGTCTACCTGGCCAGCCCGGCGTGCGAGCTGAGCGGCGAGGTGGTCCATGCCGGGGCGGGCCACTGGTGCCGGATCTTCCTGGGCCAGACGCTGGGCTGGGCCAATGGCGCGCCCGGGGTCACCGCCGAGGCGCTCGGCGACCACATCGCGGAGGCGTTCGACCCCGCCGGCTTCATCGTTCCGCCCGACACGAACGCGTCGACCGACCTGATCCATCAGCAGGCCACAGGCCGTTCCGAGGCCATGAGCCGGGTCCAAATTGCGCCCGACGAGGTCGAATCGCGCCTCTGAAGCCCGCGGTTCAGCGCACGGCGAGCGCGTTCGCCGGCGACCCCATCCCACCGGGGATCCACAGCGGCGCGGCGGTGAAGAGGAATTCGTAACGGCCGTCAGCCGCCGCGGCGGTGGCCAGGTGCCGCAACAGGAAGAGTTCCCCGAATGGCAGCCCGAGGTTGCGGAGCATGCGCACGTGCGCCGAATGGGCGTTGTCGGGCCGGAAGGGAGACGCTTCCACGGCCAGGTTGTCGGCAACCACCGCGGCCCACTGCTGGCGCTGAGCGACCGGCGCGAGGTCCGGGGTGATGCCGGGGCTGGCCGGCGCCATGGTCCAGCCGACGGGCTTCATCAGCTCGGCGCGGCCGGCCTCGTCGGCGTCGAGGTAGGCCTCCACCCAACCGGTGCGGAAGCAGACGATGTCGCCAGGGAGGATCTCGGTGCCCTGGTGCTCCAGGCAGGCCCGCAGCTCGCCCTCGTCGATCACGTGGTCGAGGGGCAGGGGGTCAGAGGCGCCGCCGGCCACCATCCGGGCCACATCGAGCAGTAGGCCGCGCCCCACGATGCCCCGCTGGGCGATCTTGTCGATGCCGTTGCGGTGTACGAAGCCGTGCTCGTCCACGGCGTCGAGCCCCACACCGTTGTAGAAGATGCCGTCACAGCCTTCTTCATCGGCGCCGACATGGACGAAGGAGTCCCACTGTGTCGACCCTTGCGTGGCCAGCACGATGTGGTCGTCGTTGACGACGATCCCGTCGAACTGCATGTTGCGGATGTGCGCCGCCTTGGTGTGCTCCGGCCGGCCGATCGGCCGGTCCGACGGCAGGTTGACGGGCAGGTTGAGGGGGTAGACACGGCCGTCCCGCACGCAGGCGACGGCCCGCCGGACGGCTTCGGGGGTGAGGTAGTTGAGCGTCCCGTATTCGTCGTCGTCGCCGAAGACGCCCCAGTTGGAGCCGTCCGGCGCGCCGGGCCGGGGCGGGTGCAGGGTGAGGTCGTCGGGCATCGTCGGCTCCTCCAGAGGTGATCGCGCGGTCAGGCGAGGTCGAGACGGGCACCGGCGGTCATGCCGCCATCGACTGCCAGGGCGACGCCGGTGACGAAGGAGGCGTCGTCGGATGCCAGGAAGGCTACGGCGGCGGCGATCTCGGAGGGCTCGGCAATCCGCCCCAGCGGGTGGACCTTGGCGGCGAGCTCTTCGAGGGTGTCGGGGGGCGGACCGCCGATGGCGGCTTCCACGAAGCGGGTGCGGACACCGCCGGGACAGACGGC
Organism: Actinomycetota bacterium; assembly: GCA_040756995.1. Taxonomy (GTDB): domain Bacteria; phylum Actinomycetota; class Acidimicrobiia; order IMCC26256; family BP-133; genus BP-133. The sequence goes on from JBFLYK010000009.1 coordinate 100,354, forward strand.
GTTGACCCGCACCGCGGGGGCGAACTCCATGGCCGCCGCCCGGGTTAGGCTGACGACGGCTCCCTTCGTGCCGGAGTAGAGGACCTGGAGCGGAGCCCCGAAGGTGGCGGCGGCGGAGGCGGTGTTGACGATCGAGCCGGACCCGGCGGCCAGCATGATCGGCGCGGCGGCGGCCATGCCGTGGACGACACCTTTCACGTTGACGTCGAGGAGGCGATCCACGGTCGCTTCGTCGAGTGCCACGACCGGAAGGATCGAACCGACGCCGGCGTTGTTGTGGAGGATGTCCAGGCGGCCAAAGGCCTCCACCGTCGCCGCGACCGCGGAGTCGACCTCCGCCCGGTGACGGACGTCCGTGCGGATCGCCTCCGCCCGCCCGCCGGCCGATACCACGGTCTTGGCCACCGCCGCTGCCCGATCCTCGTCCACGTCGGCCACCATCACGAGGGCACCCTCGGCGGCCAGGCGCAGCGCAGTCGCTTCGCCGATCCCCGATCCGCCTCCGGTGACCAACGCCGCCCGTCCGATCAGTCGCTGCATTCCGTCCCTCCTCGCCATTGACCGTTCAGTATCCGAGATAGTCACCGGGGCGTCGCTCCTCGAAGGCGGCGATCGCCTCGAGGAGGTCGCGGGAGGCGAGCGTCGCCTCTTCGTGCGCGAACGACAGGTCGAGAACCTCCCCGGAACGCTGCTGCAGGACGCGGTTGAGGGCCCGCTTCGTGCCTTGCACGGCCAGCGGCGGCAGGGCGGCAATCCGGTCGGCCAGGGCGCGGGCAGCGGGGAGGACGTCGTCGGGTTCGTCGACGAGGTCCGTGACGAGACCGAGCTGCCACGCCCGTTCGGCGGTCAGGCGGTCGCCGGTCAGAAGATGGCGTTTGGCAAGGAGCATCCCGACCGACTGGGGCCACACGACGCAGCCGCCGTCACCGGCGACGAGCCCGATGTTCACGTGGGTGTCGGCCAGCCAAGCCGCCCGGGCGGCGACGACGGCATCGCAGGCCAGCGCCACGGTGACCCCGAGCCCGACGGCGGCACCCTGCACGGCGGCCACCACGGCTTGCGGCACATCGATGAGCGTGGTGAGCAGCGCCCGCCCGTCGTCGACAATGCGCCGGCGGGCCGCGGGGTCGTCATGGGCGGTTCGCATGAGCTCGAAGTCGCCCCCGGCCGAGAAGACCTTGCCGGTCGAGGCCAGGACGATGACGCGCGCACCGCGATCGGCGGCCACCTGTCGCAGCGCGCTGGTGAACTCGATGTGGAGATCGTCGTCGAACCGATTGAGCAGGTCGGGTCGGCAGAGGGTGATCTCCGTGACGGCGTCGCGGCGTTCGACGGTGAGTGTGCTGAAGCCGGTCATGGTCGTGCCATCACTGCAAGGCGGCGGCGAAGGCCTGCGCGATCTCGTCCTCCCGGCTCGGGTCGAAGGCCATCTTCTCGGGGTCGAACGGGGGGCTGGTGATGTCGATCACCCAGCAGTCGCCGGATGCGTCGGCCCCGAAGTCGTGCAGGACGCCCACCGGGATGTTGATCACGTCACCGGCACTGAGGGTGACCATGGTGCCTTCGATCCACACCAGGGCCGTGCCCTTCACCACCGCCGTGTAGTGATTGGCGTCAGGGTGGGTGTGGGCCCCCGTCCGGTTCCCGGGATGGACCACGGCGTACAGCGCCAGCATGTCGGCGGTCGCGCCGAGATTCCAGATCTTCCACAGCTTCCCGCCGGTCTGCGGGTCGACGTGGTCGGGATCCTTCGTGAGGCTCTCGAAGTCGGACAGGTGCCAGGACCTCGGTTCGGTCGACATGCCCTCCCCCTCTGTGCAGAAAAACGTACCTGGCGGTACAGTAATCGCCGGGAGGGCGCCCACGCTATGAACCGGAGTGAATGGCTGCGAGCCCGAGGCCTCCACACCGATCAACGGATCGGCGAGGTCCTCACCCGAGCCGCGGAACGGTGGCCGGAACGGGAGGCCGTCGTGTTCGAGGGTCGTCGTCTCAGATATCGGGAACTGGCCCGGTGGGTCACCGCCGTGGCCTCTGACCTGGTGGATGGGGGTGTGCGGCCCGGCGACCGGCTTCTGTGGCAGGTGCCGAACTGCCTTGAGGGCCTCGTGCTGCACATGGCCGGGTGGCGCATCGGTGCCGTCTGCGTGCCGGTCGTTCCGCTCTACCGGGAACACGAGATGGCCCACATCCTGGCCGACGTGCGGCCGGCGGCAGTGGCGTTCTCCACCGCCCTCGGCGACCGTCGCCCGGCCGAGGAGATGGCCACACTCATGGAGAGCCTGGGCATCAAGCCGCTGCTCCGCTTCGCCATCGGGGACGACGCCGACGGGTGGTCGGCGGTGCCGCCCTGCCCGGCCGACGATGACCCCGCCCCCTGCGTCTCGCTCCCCGACCCGGCTCCGGCCGGCGACTGCTGCCTGATCCTCTACACCTCGGGAACGACCGCGGCGCCGAAAGGGGCGATGCACAACTCCCGTTCGCTGCTGGCCGAGGTGGCCACCTGCCGCGACACCTTCGGCTGGGGTGTCGGCACGACGTTCATCATGGGCGCTCCCATCACCCACATCGCCGGCCTGCTGTGCACGCTGGTGTTCCCCGCCGCCTTCGGCGGCCGAGCCGTGCTCCTCCCGGCCTGGGACGCCGACCGGGCCGTCGCCCTGGCGGAGGCGGAACGGGCGGACTTCTGCGCCGGCGCCACCGTCTTCCTGGCTGGGTTTGTCGAGCGCTATGAGCAGGGCGCTTCACCGTCGCACCGGCTGGGCACCTTCATGTGCGGCGGTTCGGCCGTCCCGCCGTCCCTGATCGAGCGGGCCGAGGCGGTGGGCATCAAGGCGTTCCGCTGCTGGGGCATGACCGAGGCTCCGACCACCACGCTCTGCTCTCCCGACGATCCGCTGGAGTGGCGGGCGACACGGGACGGCCGGGCGTCCGAGGGGACCGACATCGAAGCGGTGGACGACGACCGGCGGCCGCTCGCTCCCGGCGAACTCGGCGAGCTGCGGGTCCGCAGCCCCGAGCAGATGATGGGCTACACCGATCCGGTGGCCGACGCGGCCCAGGTCGACGCCGACGGCTGGTTCTACACCGGCGACATGGGGTTCGTCTCGGCCGACGGATGGGTGACGATGGTCGGCCGGAAGAAGGACATCGTCAACCGGGGCGGCGAGAAGTTCTCCTGCTCCGACATCGAGGGGGTCATCGCCAGCCACCCGGCGGTGGCCGGCGCCGCCGTCCTCGGCGTACCCGACGGCCGCCTTGGCGAGAAGGTGGCGGCGTTCGTGGTGCTCCGACCCGGCGCCGAGTGGCCGGGCCAGCAGGGGATGATCGCCCACCTCGAAGGGGCCCGGCTGGCCCGTCAGAAGTTCCCGGTGGAGTGGCACCTTCTCGACCAGTTGCCCACGACCATGTCCGGCAAGATCCAGAAGCATGAACTCCTCGCCCGCTGGCACGAGGAGCAGACGAGGGAGGACCGGTGACCGACGTCTTGATCCTCGACGAGGAGTTCCAGCACGATCCGTTCCCGGCGCTGGCCGAGCACCGCCGTGACGATCCGGTCTTTCAGGCGTCGGACATGCCGGTCTGGATCTTGACCCGCTACGACGACGTGGCGGCGATGCGCAACGAGGACGTCTTTTCGGTGGGGCTCATCAAGCTCCTGCGAGAGGCCATCGACGGCCCGAACATGATCCAGATGGACGGCGCCGACCACCACCACAACCGGTCGCTCATCGCCCCGGCCTTCCGGCCGCGCATCCTCAACGACTTCGCCCGGAGCTGCATCGAGCAGATCATCGAGCGGCTGCTGGCCCCGCTACGGGCCCGGGGCGAGGCGGAGCTGATGCGGGAGTTCTGCGAGCCTCTGGCCTTCTTCACCATCGCCGACCTGCTCGGTCTGCCGGGCGACGACCAGCCTCACCTGTCGAAGGTGTACAAGGAGTCGCTCGCCACCACACCGCTGGAGATGGGCCCGGAGCAGATGGCCAAGTCGATGGCCGCCAAGGACGAGATCACCCGCCTGCTGGCTCCCATCGTCGAGGACCGGCGGGCCAATCCCCGCGACGACTTCGTCAGTCAGCTGGTCACGGCCACCTCGGCCGGAGGTGAAACCCTTGACGACGAGCACGTCCTGGGTTTCCTCCGGTTCATGCTCCCCGCCGGCGAGGAGTCGACCACGAGTGCCCTGGGCACCACCGTCTACGAGCTGCTGGCGCAGCCGGAACGGATGGAGAAGCTGCGGGCCGATCCGACGCTGATCAGGACGGCGGTCGAGGAAGGGCTACGGTGGCGGGCGCCGGTGGCCTACATCAATCGGATCACCCTGGCTCCGATCGAACTGTCGGGTGTGACGGTCCCCGAAGGGGCGCTGGTCCTCGGGGCGCTCAACGCCGCCAACCGTGACGAGCGGATCTTCCCCGACCCCGACACCTTCGACATCACCCGCGACCCCAACCGGCACATGGCCTTCGGGACGGGCGTGCATGCCTGCATCGGAGCGCCGCTGTCCCGCCTCGAACTGCAGATGGGATTGGCGGCGCTGATCGACCAGCTTCCCAACCTGCGCCTCGCCGACGGCTACGAGCCCCGCTACGCCGGCCTGTTCGCCAATGCCCTAACCGAACTGAGAGTGGAGTTCGATGCGTAGCTACGTCCGCATCCGGTACGAGGAGACACCCCAGGCCATCTGGATCACCCTGGCCCGACCCGACGAGCTGAATCTCGTCGACGACGTCCTCTTCGACGAACTGCGCCACGCCTTCCTACGGGCCACGCAGGACGCTGAGCGCTCGGTCGTGGTGCTGCGAGGGACGGGCCGGGTCTTCTCCGGTGGGGGCAATCTCGAGTCGATGGGGACGGCGGCCGCCGCCCGGGGCCTCGTGCTCGAGGAGCAGATCCGGATGCAGGAGCACGTGCTCGAGGAATACCCGATCTTCGACGCCATTCTGAACTGCCCCAAGACGACAATTGCCGCCCTCAACGGTGACGCGTTCGGCGCCGGGCTCGACATCGCCCTCATGTGCGACCTCGTGATCGCCGTCTCCGACGCCAAGCTGGTCTTCGCCCCCGCCCGCTGGGGGTTGTGCGACACGCCAAACGCCACCCGCCTCGCCCGCCGGATCGGGATGGGTCGGGCCAAGGACCTGCTCTTCACCGGCCGGCCGGTGCGGGCTGCCGAAGCCATGGACATGGGCCTCGTCAACCGGCTCTGCCCGAGACAGTCCTTCGATGAGGCCATCGCCGACTACGTGGACGCGGTCCTACAAACCTCGCCGCTGGCTCGCCGGCTGATGAAGCAGGTCATGCACCGCGAGCTCGCCCCGCTCCTGCCGACGGAGCACATCGAGGCGGCGCTGGGGCCCGACTTCAGCGCCGGGATGCGGGCCTTCGCGGCCGGACAGCCGCCGCCGTGGACATCGGGCGAGCTGGCTCGGGCCGCCGGAGTACCACCCGACCTGGCGAAGGCGGCCCGGGTCCCGTCACCCAGTGGGCTCGACGGGCAGACGCCGCCGTACACCCCGCTGGTCTGGCGGCTGCACGACTTCCGGACGCTCGACAAACGGCCCGACGCGGTCGACAAGGAGAGCGGCGGCCGGAACTGGAAGATCTGGAACCTGAGCTACAAGCGGCAGCTGCACGCCCTCTACGCGGTGGTGCACCCGGGAAACCGCACCGGCGCCCACACCCATCCCGACGCCAACCACTACACCGCCGTCATCAAGGGCACGGCACTGGTGTGGATGGAGGGCACGATGCTGCGCCTCACCCAGGGCGACGTGGTCAACATCCCCATCGGCGCGCTCCACGACTTCGGCGCCGACCTCTCCGGCGACTGCTGGGTGATCGACCTGACCAGCCCGGCCTTCGACCCCGAGCTGATGGCCTACGACCCGTCCCGGGAACTCGAAATCGCCGAAGCTTTCGCCAAGGCCATCGCCGCCCCGTGATCACAGAACGCGAACTCCGCGACCGAGCGTCGCTGGCGCCACATCGAGTATCGAGATCGCTCTCAAGGGTCCGAGGCGATGCCTACACCCCTCTCCTCGCCGAGCGCTCCGTGGACCTCGGCGAGGAAGGCCCGCAGGGCGGCGTTGACGCGGGCGGGCTCGTCGGAGTGAACAGGGTGTCCTGCCACGCTCACGACGAGAAGCTTCGCACCGGCGACGTGTTCAGCGATGTAGCGACTCCCGTCGTGATAGAACGCGTCGTCCCGTGAACCGACGATGGCCAGCAGCGGGCACGCCAGCGAGGGCAGCCGCTCGATCACCCAGGCGTCGTCCTGGTACGCCACGGCAGCCGTGTCCGGGGGGAGGCCGTGGCGTTGCGCCACGCCTCTCAGCAACCGGTTGTACCGAGCCCGCCGGGCTGGATTGCGGAACCCGGGTCCGGCCGAGACGACGACCAGTCCCGCGACACGCTCGGGGTGCCGGAGGGCGAAGAGCAGACTGAGATATCCGCCCAGCGAGTGGCCGACGAGTGTCACGGGGTGACCGGCCATCGCCGCCACGGCTGTCAAGTCCTCGAGCGCGTCGTCCCGGCGATAGGGACCGACCGGCGGGTCCGAGCGGCCATGCCCCCGCATGTCCCAGGCCACAACGGTGTGTTCGTCGGCCAGCGCGCTGAGCTGCGCGCTCCATGTCAGGGACGAATCCGCCAGCCCGTGGGTGAAGACGACCCCGGGGCCGTCACCTCTGCGCTCGACATGCAGCCGGCCGGACACCTCAAGTCGGTATCCAGCGCACCGGACGGTCGAGCAGGGTCGGGTACCGGCGCTCGATGTAGGAGCGGTACCAGCGGAAGTGCTCCTTGGCCTCGGCTTCGGCGGCGGCCGCGTCCTGCTCACGGATGGCTTCCACCAGCCGGTTATGGCTCTGCACGGCGCCGCGCACGCTCTTCGGACCGTAGACGACCTCTTGCTGGAACACTTCGGAGATCTTCCGCTGGGTGGCGGCGAAGACGGCCAGCACGGCGTTGCGGGTGGCGTACCCCATCAGCTCGTGAAAGGCGGCGTACTGCTCGCGGTACAGCGGCGGGTCGTCCACGACCTCGGCCATGGTGCGGGCCGAGGCGGCGAGTTCCTCGACCTGCTCGTCGGTGCGGTGCAGCGCGGCGAGCCGGGCGATCTCCGGCTCGACCGCCGCCCGGGAGTCGATCACCTGGCTGAACGTCACGTCCATGAACTGCAGCAGGAGGCTGGCGCTGTTGGCCAGGTCGGCGGGCTTCGGCGTGCGCACGATCGGGCCGCCGCCCGGGCCGGTGCGGATCACGATGATCCCCTGCGTCTCGAGCAGCCGGAGCCCTTCTCGCAACGTGGTGCGCGAGACCGCCAGCGCCGCCGCCATGTCCTTTTCGTTGGGCAGCATGTCGCCGCCCCGCAGGCCCCGATCGAGGATGTAGGAGGCGATCTGCTGGGCCACCCGCTCTCCGACCTTCTGATTCCGGACGGGCGTCGACGGCAGCATCGTTCTCGTTGACAGGGCTCCAGCCATCGCTGCTATTCTTTCATATAAATACGAAGATTGCGAACACGAGGACGGGGACAGAAGGGGGAGCTCGTGACAGCAGCAGACCGGCAGCCCGACGCGGTTGCCCGCCTAGTCGAACGCTTCGACCACCATGACCCCGACCTCTCCCGCGACCCGTTCGCCGTCTACGCCGGGCTACGCGAGCGTTGCCCCGTCAGCCGGTCCGACGCCTGGGGTGGCATGTGGGTCGTGGCCAGCTACGAGCACGTCGCCGAGGTCGCCAACGACGACCTTCGGTTCAGTTCGGCGCAGGGGGTGAGCTTCCCCTCGGCCGGCAACCCGCGGCCGCTGATCCCGATCGAGATCGACCCGCCCGACCTGTTCAAGTACCGCCGGCTGCTGAACCCGCTGTTCTCGCCGGCGGCGGTCGACCGCATGGAACCCGCCGTCCGGGCCACGGTCACCGAGCTCATCGACGCCCTGCTGGCCAAGGGCGAAGGCGACCTCATGACCGACCTCGCCGAGCCGGTGCCGGCCCGCACCACGCTTCGCTTCCTCGGTCTGGACGAGGACCAGTGGCCCCGATACCTGCACGCCGTGAGCGTCATTGTGCACGAGTCGTCACGCGACTTCGCCAAGGCGATGGGCGCGTTCATGGAGGTGGCGCCGGACCTCATGGGCCGCCTGGCGGAGCGGCGGGCGGACGGCGGCGCGGGCGACGACTTCATCTCGCTTCTCGTCCGGTCGGAGGTCGACGGCGTGCCGCTCTCCGACGAGCAGATCCTCGACATGTGCTTCCTCCAGCTGACAGGAGGGCTGCACACCACCGCGGCGGCGATCGGCTTCTCGCTGCTCTATCTGGCCCGTCACCCCGACGAACGGAGCCGCCTCGCCGCCGAACCCGACCGGATCCCGGCGGCGATCGAGGAGCTGCTCCGCTACCGGTCCCCGGTCCAGGGCCTGGCCCGGACGGTCACCCGCGACACCGTGCTCGGCGGCCAGCAGCTCTGCGCCGGAGACAAGCTGTGGGTGCTGTGGGGTTCGGCCAACCGCGACGAGAAGGAGTTCGACCGGCCCGACGAGGTCGACCTCGACCGCAGCCCGAACCGTCACGTGGCCTTCGGGGTCGGAGCGCACCGGTGCCTCGGTCTCCACCTCGGCCGGATGGAAACGAGGGTCGTTCTGGAGGAGGTCCTCCGCCGCATGCCCGACTACGAGGTGGCCGAGGGCGCCGAGGCCAGCGTCATCGAGGACTGCAGCGTCGTCTACACGCTGACTTCGTTGCCCTGCCGGGTTTCCGCCGGCCGCTGATGCACCTCATCGACACCACGGATCTCGACAGCCGCGTCGTCGGCGACGTCCTGCGCCGCCAGGCCGAGGCGGCCGGTGACGCGCCGTTCCTGCTCAACGACGACGTCGCCCTGACGTTCGACGAGGTGAACCGGCGGGCCGACCAGTTGGCGGCCGGGTTGGCCCGGCTCGGAATCGGGCCGGGGAATCCGCTGGCGCTGTTCCTGGAGAATTCGCTGGACTTCGTCTTGCTCGCCCTGGCGGCGAACAAGCTCGGGGCGGCGTGGATCCCGACGAACACGGCCTACAAGGGAGAGTGGCTGCGCGACACGCTCGTCGACGGCGGCGCGCCCGTGCTGGTGGTCGACCGTTCGATGCTCGGCCGGGTGGCCGACCTGGCCGGCGACATCCCCGCCAAGCACGTCGTGGTGCGGGCCGGCGCCGGTGACGAACGCCTGCCCGGCCAGGCCGTGAGCGCCTTCGAGGAACTGGCCGTCGACGGTGCCGGCTCGCCGGGGGTCACCGTCGGCGCCCGTGACCTGTCCGCCGTCATGTGGACGTCGGGCACGACGGGCCGCTCCAAGGGTGTCATGCAGACCCACAGCGCCTGGCTGGCCTGCGCCGAGATCTTCGTGCGGGCCCGCGACACCCGGCCCGGAGACGTCTTCTACTGCTGCGTCCCGCTGTTCAACTCCGGCGGTTGGGTCCTGAACGTGTTCTGCGGTCTCGTGGCCGGCCTGCCCGTCGCCATCGACCCCGGCTTCTCCGTCCGGACGTTCTGGGACCGCTGCCGCCACTACCGGGCCACGCAGGTCGTCACCCTCGGCGCCATGCACATGTATCTCTGGCAGGCGCCCGCCACTCCGTCTGACGCCGACAACCCCGTCCGGGTGGCCGGATTCGTGCCGCTCCCGCCTGAGCTCACCGAGCCGATGAAGGAGCGGTTCGGCCTGGAGTTCATCTGGCAGGGCTTCGGTCAGAGCGAGGTCATGCCCATGGCGATCACCTCGCGGGACGGGGCGTGGAGCCCGGGGTCGTGCGGCTTCCCCCGGCCCGATCTCGACGTGCGCATTCTCGACGAGCACGGCAACGAGGTCGGCGCCGAGGAGGTCGGCGAGATCTGCGTACGGGCCCGCCGCCCCGGCGTCATGTTCAGCGGCTACTACGGGCGACCCGACGACACGCTGTCCGCCTTCACCGATCTCTGGTACCACAGCGGAGACCTCGGCCGGCTCAGCGCCACCGGCGAGCTGTTCTTCGTCGACCGCGCCGCCGACTACATGCGCCACAAGGGCCGCAACGTCTCGTCGTTCGAGGTCGAGCGCGTCTTCCTTTCGCACCCCGCGGTGGCCGAGGCCGCCGCCCACGGCGTGGCGGCCGAGGAACTGGCCAGCGAGGACGAGATCAAGGTCTGCGTGGTGCTCCGCCCCGGGGAGGTGGTCACCGAGGAGGAACTGGCCCGGTTCGTCAACGAGCGGGCGCCGTACTACTTCGTGCCGCGCTACATCGAGCTGCTGGCCGAACTGCCGCACACGCCGACCGAACGGGTGCAGAAGTTCCGGCTCCGCCAGCGCGGCGTGACCCCCGGTACGTGGGACCGGGACGCCGCCGGCTTCACCGTGACCCGCGACTGAGATTCCCGACAACGAAAGGACGAGGACCATGGACGTACCCGGGGTGACCGGCCGGGTGGCGGTCGTGACCGGCGCCGGCCGGGGCATCGGCCGTGAACTGGCCCGGGGGCTGGCGGCGGCCGGCGCCCGTGTCGTGGTGGCCGAGATCGACGGCGAGCGGGCGCAGGAGACGGCCGATCTGATCGGCAAGGACGGCGGCGAGGCGCTGGCGGTCGTCACCGACGTCACGGACGAGGCGTCGACGGCGGCGATGGCGGCCCGGGCGGTGGAGGCGTACGGCGGGATCGACATCCTCGTCAACAACGCCGGGCTGTGGGCGGGCCTGGCGTTCGAGCCGCCGACCGAGATCCGCAAGGAGACGTGGAGCCGGGTCCTCGACGTCAACGTCACCGGGATGTGGCTGGCGACGAAGGCCGTCGCCGCCCCCATGACCGCCGCCGGCCGGGGCGTGATCGTGAACATCTCGTCGGTCGGGGCCTTCCTGGCCGGGCCGATGCTGTCGCACTACTGCACGTCCAAAGGAGCGGTGAACGCCTTCACCCGGGCCATGGCCAAAGACCTCGGCGCCTCCGGAATCCGCGTCAACGCCATCGCTCCGGGGGTGATCGGCACCGAGTCGACGCTGGAGACCGCACCGGCCGAGCTGCTCGACGCCATGGTGGCGTCGCAGTGCATCAAGCGGAAGGGCGATCCGGCCGACCTCGTCGGGCCGCTGCTGTTCCTGGCCGGTGACGCGTCGGCGTTCATGTCGGGACAGGTCATCGTCGTCGACGGTGGCCTCGTCATGCTCGGCTGACGTGGCCCAGATCGACCTCACCACGCCCGTCCGGCCCTACCGGCCGCTGCAGGGTGTGCGCGTCCTCGACCTGTCGCGGCTCATTCCCGGGGCGTTGGCCACGCGCAAGCTGGCCGACCTCGGTGCCGAGGTCGTCAAGGTCGAGGAACCGGGCCGGGGTGACTACCTGCGGACGATCGCTCCGCTGGTCGACGGGGAGAGCGTGATGCACCGGCTGCTCAACCGGGGCAAGAAGAGCGTGACCGTCGATTACCGCACTCCGGCCGGCCGGGAGACGATCGAACGGCTGGCCTCGGTGGCCGAGGTGGTCGTGGAGGTGTCGCGTCCCGGTCGCCTGGCCGAGGCCGGCCTCGACCTCATGCAACTGCGGGAGCGGCGGCCCGAGGTCGTCGTCTGCTCGATCACCGGCTTCGGCCAGACCGGGCCGCTGGCCGACCTGCCGTCGCACGGCATGAACATCGACGCTCTGGCCGGCTGCCTGACGCCGGAGCGGGAGGGCCGCCCCCGTATGGCGGCCGGCATCTACAACAGCCTGGGGACGGAGCTCGGCGGCCTCAACGCCGCCGTGGCCGTGCTGGCCGCCCTGGTGCGGGCCCGGGCCACCGGCGAAGGCGCCTGGATCGACGTGTCGTGCTGGGACGCCGCGGTGGAGTTCAGCCGCTACCGGCTCGCCTACCTCGACGCCACCGGCGAGGAGATGAGCGACGTCCGGGAGCTCGGGCCGCTCTACGATCTGTACGAGACGGCGGACGGCGGGCTCGTGTTCCTGGGCGCCATCGAGCGAAAGTTCTGGGAGAACCTCTGCCGGGGTCTCGGACGGCCGGACCTCGCGCCCCGGTGGTGCTCCGACGGCGATGTCCACTTCGCCGAGGACGGTGAACTCCGCAAGGAGCTCGAAGTGGTGTTCCTCACCGCTCCGGCCGACGAGTGGGCGGACCGCTTCCTGCGCTGGGAGGTACCGGGCAGCCGCGTGCTCACCGCCGCCGAGGTCCTGGCCAGCCCGCACCTGGCGGCGCGGGGCCTGCTGTGGCGGGACGGTTCGGCCATCCCCCAGATCGCCGACCCCGTCCGGTGGATCGAAACCGCAACCCGGCCGGGGCAGGACGCCACGCCGAGCCCGGCGCTCGGCGCCGACACCGACGAGGTGCTGGCCGGCTGGTTGGGGGCCGGCGTGGGAGACCCGATCCGGTGAAGGGAGGGCCCATGAAGACGAGATGGCGGTGGTTAGCGGCGCTGGGCCTGGCCGGCCTGGCCACGGCCGGAGCCGGCGCGCCGGTCGACGCCGACGAGGCCGGCGGCGCGCCGGGCGCGTCGTTCGCCGCCACCGCCGCCGCCGAGGGTGTCCGGGTCGGCGTGGCGGCCCCCGGATACCTGCTGACCGATCAGCTGGTCGACGCCGGCGGGCCGCTGGCCCAGGCGACGGTCAACGCGCTCGGCCAGTCGAAGGCGCTGGCCGCCTACCCGTTCCCCGGTGACCTGGTGATCGCCGGCCCGGGAACGCTGGCCGGCTTCACCGGTCTGCCGGCGTTGCCCGGCTATCCCTTCGTGGTGGAGTCGGAGTCGCCGGTGCGGCCGGAAGCGACGGCCGAGCAGGGTCCGCACCGCCTGCGGGCGCACAGCAGCGACCGGGCGTCGTCCGCCGAGGCGGCGACGGCGGCCGGCGGAGGCGACGCCGTGGTCGGGCGGACGTCGGCGGTGGCCGACGTCGTGGCCGACGAAGCGTCCGGAACGGTGCGGGCGGTGGCCGGCAACGACGTCGAGGCCGTCCGGGTCGGCGACGTTCTCCGCCTCGGTCGGGTGGCGTCGGAGGCCAAGGCCGAGCGGGACCGGGCCGGGCAACTCAGCCGCAGTTCGGCGTTGGCCGTCGGCGAGGTCCTGATCGCCGGGCAGGCGTTCGGCTTCACCGAGCAGGGGCTGGTAGTGGCCGGCACCACGGTGCCGGTGGCGGCCGACGACAGTGCGGCCCGGGCACTGGCCGGCGCCGGAATCTCCTTGCGGTACCTGGCACCGGTGGAGACCGCCGACGGCGTGGTGGCCGCCGGGATCGAGATCACGCAACTGGCCCGGCCCGGCGTTCCCGGCGCGCCGGCCGAGATCAAGCTCACCTTGACCCTCGGACGGGCGGCGGCGTTCGCCTCGGGGACGCTGGCGCGGCCGGCGGTGCCGCCCGTGCCTGGCGAACCCGTCGAAGTGGGTTCGCAGTCCGGTGTCGGGGCCCCGGCCGGGCCGGCCGCCGAACCGGACGGGTCGCCGGGCGCCGGCGCGACCAACGGCGACGCCCGCGCCACGAGCGGCGGGGGTGGGCAGGTGACGAACGGCGAAGCTGGCGGCGTGGACCACGGCGGCGCCGGCACGGGGCCGTACGGCGCCGGAAACGGGCTGTACGGCGACGGCGGGCCTGGTTCGGAATCAGAGTTTGCCTCCACCGCGCCGGCGCGTGGCTCCGGTGCGGAGGCCGCGTGGGGAGCAATTCCGGGCGGGGCCGGCGGTTCCGGCGAACCGACGCAGCCCTCGGCCGGTGAGGTCACCAGCGCGGCTCCGGCGGCCACGACGGCGCCCGGCGGGCGCTCGGGGCTGTGGCAGCCGATCGCCACGGTGCCGCAGACGTCGGCCACCGGGTTCTACGCCATTGTGGCCATCGCCGCCGTCGTGGCGCTGGGCGGGGTGGCGGCCATCCGGGGATGGGCGGTGAAACGATGAACGATCTGCTCCGCTGGGCCCGCAACCAGTGGGACCGCGTGCTGGCCGCCGCGCTGCTCCTCGCCGGCCTCGGTGCGCTCGCCGCCGGCTGGCTCGGCGCCAGCAACACGCCGTACACCGTCGAGCAGCTGCCGTACATCGTGAGCGGCGCGGCCGGCGGCATCTTCCTGCTCGGCGTGGCGGTGATGCTCTGGCTCTCGGCCGACCTCCGCGACGAGTGGCGCAAACTCGACGCCATCGAGCGGAAACTCGGACCGGACCGGAGCCCTGCCCCGTGACGATCGCCGTGTCCGGTACGGCGCGGCGGGCGGATACCCGCCCGGCCCCGGCCGAGCGCGCCGCCGAGTTGTGGCGCCCGTTCGACGTCGCCGTGGTCTACGTCGCCGTCGTGGCGGTCGCCGGCCTGATCGCCGCCGCCTGGTGGGGCGCCAGCGGCGACGCCGACGAGGGCCGCCAGCTCGGCTGGCTCGGCCTGGCCATCGCCGCCGACGCGGTCATCGGCGTCATCGTCGCCGCCTGGCTGATCGTGGGCTACCGCCGGCTGGCCCTTCGGCGCCGGTTCCTGCTGGCCGGGGCCGGCGTCGGCTCAGGCGCCGTGCGGACGGCTGCGCCGGATGGGATGTTCGTGCGCGGGGCTCGCATGAGCCGCTATCACCGGTCGGGATGCCATCTGGTGGCCAGCAGGGAAGTGGTGGCGGCGGGGGCCGCCGAGCATGAGGCGGCCGGGTGCCGCCCCTGTCCCGTCTGCCGGCCGCTCGAGGTGCTGCGCTGATGGCGGACTTCCTGCCGTTCATCATCGTCGGCCTCGTCAATGGTTCCGTCTACGGGCTGGCCGGGATGGGGCTGGTCCTCACCTACAAGACATCCGGCCTGTTCAACTTCTCGCACGGTGCGCTGGCCGCCGGCGCCGCCTACCTGTTCTACGAGCTGCGGGATCAGCGCCGCCTGCCCTGGCCCGTCGCCGCGGCGATCTGTGTCTTCGTGGCCGCGCCGTTGGCCGGGGCGGGAATCGAGCTCCTGGCCCGGCGGCTGACTTCGGCCACCACGGCCGCCAAGGTGGTGGCCACCGTCGGGTTGCTCCTCGCCACCCAGGGGCTCGTCCTCGCCACTTTCGGGGCGGCGACGCTGAGCTCGGCGCCGTTCCTGCCGCAGCGGGCGTACCGGATCGGCGCCGTGTACGTCGGTGTCGAACAGATGATCATCGTGGCTCTCACGCTGGTGGCGGCCGCCGGGCTCTCGCTGTTCTTCCGCCGGACCCGCCTCGGGATCGCGACCCGGGGCGTCGTCGACGATCCCGTCCTCCTCGGCCTCGGCGGCACCGACCCGGTGCGGATCCGGCGCCGCTCCTGGATCGTCGGCACCGCCTTCGCCGCCGTCTCGGGCATCCTGCTGGCGCCGGCCATCGGGCTGAACGCCGGGGTGCTCACGCTCCTCGTGGTTCAGGCGTACGGCGCCGCCGCCCTCGGCGCGTTCTCGAGCCTGCCGATGACGTACGCCGGCGGGCTGTTCCTCGGCATCGCCGCCGCCATCTCGACGAAGTACGTCCCGGACTTCCCGTCGCTCGCCGGGTTGCCATCGAGCCTGCCCTTCATCGTGCTGTTCGTGGTGCTGCTGGCCCTGCCGAAACGACGCCTGCTCGAGGCCCCGGCCGCCGGCGGGAACCGCCCGCGCCCGCGCCGCGCCGTCGCCGGGCGGCAGATGCCGCTGCTCGGCACGATCGTCGCGGCGGCCCTGATCGCCGTGCCCCACGTCGTCGGGGCCCGTGTCCCGGTGTACACCAATTTCGTCATCCTGGCGCTCGTGCTCCTGTCGCTGCGGCTCCTCGTCACGACGTCGGGCCAGGTGTCGCTGTGCCACGCCACGTTCGCCGCCGTCGGCGCCGCCACGTTCAGCCACCTGGCGGCCGGCGCCGGCCTCCCGTGGCTGGTGGCCCTGCTCGGGGCGGGGCTCGTCGCGGCACCGGTCGGCGCGGTGGTGGCCATCCCCGCCATCCGGCTGTCCGGGCTGTACCTGGCCGTGGCCACCTTCGGGTTCGGGGTCCTGCTGGAGCGCATGGTCTACGGCACCGGCCTCATGTTCGGCGTGCGGGGCGGCCGCCTGGCGCCACGGCCCGACGTCGCCGGACTGGGCTCCGACACCGGCTTCTACTACGTGTGCCTGCTGGCCCTGGCCGTCGGCTGCCTTGTCGTCATCGTCGTCGAGCGCACCCGGCTCGGGCGGTTGCTGCGCGGCCTGGCCGACTCGCCGGCCGCGCTCATGACGCTGGGCGTCGAAGTCAGCACCACCCGCGTGCTGGTCTTCTGCCTGTCGGCCTTCATCGCCGGGACGGCCGGGGCGCTGCTCGGCGCGCTGACGGGCTCCGTCGGCCCGCAGGGCTTCGGATCGTTCACGTCGTTGGTGTGGCTGTGCGTGCTGGCCATCTCGGGATCCGCACCGCTCGGTTCGGCCTTCGTGGCCGCCGGCCTGCTGGTCCTCGTCCCGGCCTACGCCGACAGCCCCACCCTGATCGAGTACCAGCCGGTGGCGTTCGGCGTCGCCGCCATCGTCGCCGCCGTGGCTTCCACCGGAGCGTTCGACGTGCGCCGCCGGCTGGCCCGCTGGGCCGCGGCGTCGGACGGCCGCCGGCGGCGGAGCCCGGTGGCCGAACGCTCGGCCGTGGGGGCGGCCTGACATGTTCGAACTGCGCTCCGTCGACGGTGGCTACGGCGATGCGCCGGTGGTGCACGGCGTCACGCTGGCCGTCCCCGATTCCAGCGTCGTGGCCGTGCTGGGACCCAACGGCGCCGGGAAGACGACGCTGTTGCGGCTGGCCTCCGGCGTGCTCCCGATCGAGCGGGGCCGGCTGCTGCTCAACGGCCGCGACGTCACCGGCTGGAAACCGCACGAGCTGGCGCAGGCCGGCCTCTGCCACGTGCCGGAGGGGCGGGGCGTGTTCCCCCGCCTGACGGTGCGGGAGAACCTCGTGCTCCAGGCCCCGGCGGGGCGGGAGGCCGAGGCGATCGACCGGGCGACGGCCGCCTTCCCCGTCCTCGGATCGCGGCTGCACCAGGCGGCGGGAACGATGAGCGGCGGCGAGCAGCAGATGCTGGCGCTGGCCCGGGCCTACGTCACGGAGCCCCGGGTCGTGCTCGTCGACGAGGTGTCGATGGGCCTCGCCCCGGTGATCGTCGACGAGATCTTCGCCTTCTTCTCCGTGATGGCGGCGGAGGGAACCAGCCTGCTGCTCGTGGAGCAGTACGTCGTCCGGGCGCTGGAGATCGCCGATTTCGTCTACCTGCTGTCGTCGGGTGGCGTGTCGTTCGCCGGTGAACCGGCCGAACTCGACGGCGACGACGTGTTCTCGCACTACATCGGTGTCTCGTGAGGGGGAGAGAGTCATGACGAGTACCGGCACCGTCCGGCGGATCCTCGGCCCGGCGCTTCTGGTCGTGCTGGTGGGGTCGGCCTGCGGTACACGGTTGGAGCGCGCCGAGGTCGTGAGCGCCCAGCAGATCAAGCTGCAGGGCGCGCTCCCGGCCGAGGGCGCCGCCCCGGCCGCCACCGACGAGGCGGAGGCGGCCGCAACGGGTGACGCCGGGACGGACGCCGGCGGGACCGGCGGGGGCGACACCGCCGGCGCGAGCCCGTCCGGCGGTTCGACGACCGGCCCCGCGGCGCCGATGGGCGGTGCGGCCGGTGCGGGCGGCGCGGCGAAGTCCTCGTCCGGGGGCGGCGCGACGGCCCGGACGGGCGCCGGCACCCGGGACGGTGCGACCGCACCGGCGGGGGCGGCGGCCGGTGCGAACGCGCCGGCCGAGCGGGCGCGACCGGGAGGCGCAACGACCGCTGCCGGCCCGGAGGCGACCGCTCCCGGCGGCGGCCGGCCGGCATCTCCGGTGCCGCCGCGTTCCCCGGTCACCATCGGCGTCGTGGGCACCCTCTCCGGCCCGGTCGGCGCGGCCTACGCCGCCGGCCCTCCGACGCTGCTCGCCTGGCGGCGGCTCGTCAACGAGCGGGGCGGCCTGAGCGGCCATCCCGTCGACATCATCTTCGGTGACGACGGCGGAGATCCCGCCCGGCACCGCAGCCTCCTGCAGGAGTTCGTGGAGAACAAGAAGGTCGTCGCCTTCGTCGGCAACCCCGCGCCGCTGACGGGCACCGCCGGCCGCGCCTACCTCGAGGAGAAGCGCATCCCCGTCATCGGCGGGGATCTCGCCAGCGCCGCCTGGCACGAGAGCCCGGTGTTCTTCCCTCAAGGGACGACGCTGCCCGAGATGCTGGTGGCGACCATCGCCACCGGGGCCAAGTTCACCACCAAGAAGAAGCTCGGGATCGCCACCTGCGCCGAGGCGCAGGCCTGCCGGGACGCCTACGAACGCTGGCCCGAGGTGGCCCGCCGGTTCGGGCTCGATCTCGTCTACCGGACCCAGGTGTCGCTGGCCCAGCCGGACTTCACGGCCGAATGCCTCGGAGCCCGCAACGCCGGGGTGGAACTGTTCGCCACGGTCGTCGATGTCACGGGCGTGTCGCGCTTCTCGGCGTCGTGCGGCCGGCAGGGGTTCAAGCCCACGTACCTGTTCATCCAGACGGTCGTCGACGACCGGGAGAAGAGCGACCCGAACCTGCAGGGCGCCTACGGCGCGGTGGCGACGTTCCCCTGGCCGGCCAACGACAGCCCCGCCACCGCCGAGTACCACGCGGCGATGAAACGCTTCGCCCCCGACGTCACGCCGGCGGCGTCGTCGACGCAGCTGTGGGTGGCGGCGAAGATCTTCGAACAGGCCGCCACCGGCCTGGCCGGGCCGCCCGACCGAGCGGCGTTGCTCGACGCCCTGTACAGCTTCCGCAACGAGACGTTCGGTGGCCTCACACCGCCGATCACCTACAACCGTGACGCGGCGGCGTCCCGGGTGCCGTGCTGGTTCGTGCAGACCATCAGCAACGGCGCCTGGGTGGCGCCCCAGGGCAGCCGGCCGGTGTGCCCCTAGTGCAGGCGCCGGAGTTCCGTTCGACGTTCGTGGCCTGGTTGCGGGAGAACCGGGCGCGCCTGGAGCCGTACCGCGCCTACCGCCCCGGGGCCATCGAGGACGTGTTCGCCCATGACCACGGCCTGCGACTCCTTCTGGCCGAGGAGAGCTGGCTGCTGTACGGCTGGCCGGAGGAGGCCGGCGGCCGGGGCGGCGACGCTCTTCTGCGGGCCATCCTCTACGACGAGCTGATCGGCGCCGGCTACGTGATTCCCGAGGCCGTGAACGTCCTCGAGACGATCGGGCCCATGCTCTGCACGTACGCTCCGCACCTGGCCCGCGACGAGCTGCGGGCCTTCGCCGCCGGCGAGCGCATGTGGTGTCAAGGGTTCTCGGAGCCCGACGCCGGCAGCGACATGGCCTCCATCCGCACCCGGGCGGTGCCGGCCGGCGACACGTTCCGGATCAACGGGCAGAAGACCTGGGTCAGTTTCGGGCACCTGGCCCACGGATGCGGGCTGCTCGTCCGGACGGGCGACACCGAGAGCCGCCACCGGGGCCTGTCGATCCTGTGGGTCGACATGAGCCTGCCCGGCGTCACCGTCCGGCCGATCCGGGCCGCGTCGGGTCGCCACGAGTTCGCCGAGCTGTTCTTCGACGACGTCGTCGTCCCCCGCGATGCGCTGGTCGGAGAGCTCAACGGCGGCTGGGCGGTGGCCATGCACCTCCTGCAGTTCGAGCGCGGCATGTACGGCTGGATCCGCCAGGCCTGGCTCCACCGCCGGCTCGAGGAGGCGATCGCCAGCGGCTCGCCCGCCGGTCCGGCGTCACCGGAAACGGTGGCCGACGCCTACCTCGCCGCCCTCAGCCTGCGGCTGCGCTGCCGGTCGACGGTCGGCCGCCTGGCCGCCGGAGCGTTCCTGGGTCCCGAGATCTCCGTCGACAAGCTCCTGCTCTCCGCCGCCGAGCAGGAGGTGCAGGACGCCGCTCGCGCCGTGCTCGGCCCGGCGTTCGTGCTCGACGACTCCCCGGCGGCGCAGGGCTGGCGGTCCGAGTGGTTCTACTCCCGGGCGACCAGCATCTACGGCGGGGCCGCCGAAGTGCAGCGGGACATCGTCGCCGAGCACCTGCTCGGCCTCCCGAAGGGCCGGTGACCGTGGACGCCGCCGACATCGAACTGATCCGCAAGACCTTCGAGAGCGCCCTGCCGGCGATGGCGGACGACGTTGCCGCCGTCCTCGCCGAACTGGGCTGGGAGGAGCTGCACCGGGCGGAACCGGCCGTGGCCGTGGCCGAACTGTTCGAAGCGCAGGGGCGCCTGCTCGGTTCCACCGCCGCCCTCGACATGGTGGTGGCGGTCGCCACGGCCCGGCCGTTGCCTCCGGGCACCGCCGTCGTGCACCCCGCGCCGGGCTGTGACGAACCTCCCGGGGCGCTCGACTCCGACGGGCAGGTCACATTCTCCGGTTTGGTACTGGCCAGGGCCGGGCGGATGCGCGAACTCGCCGTCCCGTTCGTCACCGCCCAAGGATCCGTCGGTGTCGCCACCGCCTCGCCGGCCGCCGCGAACGGCCGTCCCGTCGCCGGGCTCGACCCCGCCCTTCGGCTCATCTCGGTCAGCGGCACGGCCGCCGCAGCGAACGGCCGCCTGTCCGGCGTCCCCCGGTCAAGCGGCCCCGCCGCACCGCCCGGCTGGGCCGCCGTCCGGCAGGCGGCGCGCCGGGCCCTGGCCCACGAGTTGTGCGGCCTCGCTCAAGCGATGCTCGACGACGCAGCCCGGCACGTCACCGACCGGCACCAGTTCGGCCGGCCCATCGCCGCCTTCCAGACGGTCCGGCATCGCCTCACCGAGGTGTATGTGGCCATCGCCGCCGCCCGCAGCGCGCTTGACGCCGCCTGGCTGACGGATGAGCCGATGATGGCTGACGCGGCCAAGGCGCTGGCCGGGCGGGCCGCCACGCTGGCCGGCCGGCACTCCCTCCAGGTGACGGGAGCGATCGGCTTCACCGAGGAGCACCGCCTGCCCGCCGCCCTCCGCCGGGCCGGCGTCCTCGACGCCCTCTACGGCAGCGCCGATCAGCTGCGGGCCCAGCTCGGCCGGTCGCTGCTGGAGAAACGCACCGTTCCGCGCTTCGCGCCGCTTCCCTGACCCAGGAGAGTCCTTGTGGAGAATCCCTTCGCGCCCACCGTCCTCATCGAAGAGCGCGGCGCCGTCGCCCTCGTCACGCTCAACCGGCCGGAGGCGTTGAACGCCTCGAATCCGGCGCTGCACCGGGCGATGGCCCGGATCTGGCGGCACCTGGCGGAGCAACCCGGCCTGCGGGCCGTCGTCATCACCGGTGCCGGGCGGGCGTTCTGCGCCGGCGGGGACATGGAGCTGTTCCAGGCGCTGCAGGACGACCACGCCACCCGGCAGTTCCTGCTCGACGAAGCGGCGCAGGTGGTGTCGGAGATGGCGGGCTTCCCTCTCCCGGTGGTGGCGGCGGTGAACGGTGCGGCGGTGGGGTTGGGCGCCAACGTCGCCCTGCTCTCGGACCTGGTGGTCATGGGCGAGTCGGCCTACCTGTGCGACCCGCACGTGACGGTCGGGCTGACCGCGGCCGACGGCGGTGCGCCGCTGTGGCCGCTGTTCACCAGCATCCTCAAGGTGAAGGAGTACCTCTTCACCGGCGCCCGCATCCCGGCGGCCGACGCGGAGCGGATGGGGTTCGCCAACCGGGTCGTGCCGGACGACGAGGTCGTCCCGGCCGCGCTGGAGCTCGCCGGCCGTCTGGCGGAGCAACCGGCGCACGCTTTGCGGACCACCAAGCGGGCGATCAATATGCACGTGAGCCGGGCCGTGAGCGGCGTGCTGGAGTACGCGCTCTCGGCTGAGTTCCAGTCGTTCGACACGGCCGAGCACCGCGAGGTCGTGGCCAAGTTCCTCTCGAAAGGCGGGGTCAAAGGATGAACGGGCGCGACGTCGTGATCACCGAGGCGCTGCGGTCGCCGTTCGGCCGGCGCAACGGCGGCCTGTCGACGCTCCACTCGACGGAGCTGCTGGGCGCCGTCCAGCGGGAGCTGTTCGTCCGGTCGGGTATGGATCCCGCCGAGGTGGGCCAGGTCGTCGGCGGGTGCATCGGGCAGGTCGGGATGCAGACCGCCAACGTGACCCGTAACGCCTGGCTGGCGGCGGGGCTGCCCCTCGAGGTCGCCGCCACCACGGTCGACTCCCAGTGCGGCTCGTCGCAGCAGGCGGCGGGGATGGCCGCTGCCCTGGTGGCCGCCGGCATCGTCGATGTCGCCGTGGCCTGCGGCGTGGAGATCATGAGCCGGGTGCCCATGGGTGCCACCGCGCCCCGCGATCCGTTCTGCGGCAAGGCGGTCAACCGCACGTACTGGCAGCACTACGAGCACACCAACCAGTTCGAGGCCGGAGAGCGGATCGCCGAGCGGTGGGGCATTGGCCGGGCCGACACCGACGAGTTCGGGAAGCTCTCACAGGACCGGGCGCGGCAGGCCTGGGACAGCGGCCGCTACGACACGCAGGTCGTGCCCCTCGACGCCCCGGACATCGGTGAGGACGGGAAGCCGACCGGCACCACCCATCGGGTCGCCCGTGACGAGGGGTTGCGGGAAACGACGCTGGCGGCGCTCGCCGCCCTCAAGCCGACCAGCCGGCCGGACGGCAGTGGGATCCACACCGCCGGAACGTCGTCGCAGATCGCCGACGGCGCCTCCGCGCTGCTGATGATGACCCGGGAGAAGGCGGCCGCGCTCGGGCTGCCGCCCCGGGCGACGATCGTCGACACCTGCCTCGTCGGCGCGGACCCCGTCCTCATGCTGACCGGGCCGATCCCCGCCACCGGCCGGCTCCTCACCGACAACAAGCTCACGGTCGACGACATCGACGTGTTCGAGATCAACGAGGCCTTCGCCTCGGTCGTGCTGGCCTGGGAGCGCGAACTCAAGCCCGACATGGAGCGCGTCAATCCCAACGGCGGCGCCATCGCCATGGGCCACCCGCTCGGCGCCACCGGCACGGCGCTGATCGCCAAGGCGGTCCACGAACTGGAACGCTCCGACGGTGAGCTGGCGCTGGTCACGATGTGCTGCGGCGGCGGTCTGGGGACCGGCACGCTGCTCCGCCGGGGCTGAGGCGCCGTCGGGGCGGGGGCGGTCGTGGATTTCGCCTGGACACCTGACCAGCTCCGGCTGCGGGCCGAGGCGGCGCAGGTGGCGGCCGACGCCGCCGCCCGCTACGGGCGGACGCCCGACTCCTGGATCAACGGCTACTCCAAGGCCTTCGCTAAGGAGATGGCGGCGCGGCGCTGGATCGGCCTGGCGTGGCCGGCGGAGCACGGCGGCGGTGGCCGCCCGGCCATCGAGCGGCTGATCCTCGGTGAGGAGCTCATCATCGCCGGGGCGCCGGTCGGCTCCTGGTGGGTGGCGGAGCGCCAGATGGGCCCGGCGATCATTGCCTTCGGCACTCCCGAGCAGCAGGCCCGGTTCCTCCCGCCGATCCTGGCCGGCGAGCACACATGGTGCATCGGGATGAGCGAGCCCGACGCCGGCTCCGACCTCGCCTCGCTGCGGACGGCCGCCGTCCGCTCCGGCGACGAGTGGGTGATCTCCGGGCAGAAGATCTGGACGAGCTTCGGGGCCGTGGCCGACTACTGCTACCTGATCTGCCGCACCTCCACGGAAGGCCCGCCCCACGCCGGCATCAGCGAGCTGATCGTCCCCATGGACGCGCCAGGTATCGAGGTGCGGCCCATCCGCGACATGGCCGGCGGCTCGCACTTCTGCGAGGTGTTCTTCCACGAGGTGCGCGTTCCCGCCGCCAACCTCGTGGGCGCCGAGGGCGCCGCCTTCAAGCAGACCATGCGCCAGCTCGAGCACGAGCGGGCCGGGATCGACCGGCTCGTGTCCAACCACGGGCTCTTCCGCCAGGCGCTCGGGCGGGCCGACCTGTCCGACCCGGTGCTCCGCCAGGAGGCCGCCGACCTGGAGGCTCGCTACCGCGTCGGACGGCTCCTGGTCTACCGCGAAGCGCTCGGCCAGGCCCCCCGAGGCTTCAGTGCTGCCACGAAGTGCTTCTGCACCGAGCACGAGCAGCGCGTGGCCCGTTTCGCCGGCCGGGTCTTCGGCGCCGACGCCCTGCTCGCCGGCGCGGCCGCCCACGGGCTGTGCTATCTCCCGGCGTACACGATCATGGGCGGAACCTCGAACGTGATGCGCAACATCATCGCCGAGCGCATCCTCGGATTGCCCCGGTGAGCTGACCGCTGACGGCGCAGCACCGGACATCTCCCGCTGCGGGCTCAGGGCCGACGGACGGCGGCGGATTCGCCGACGACGGCCAGGCCGTCGGGGAGGCCGGTGACGGAGACGTCGTCGCCGTCCACCTCGACGGTGATCCGGGTTCCATCCCCGAGCGGCAGCCGCTCGAGTCGCAGTCGGCGCATGGTGGGCAGCAACGCCGGGGCGACATGCAGGCAACCGTCCGGCACGTCCGGCTCCAAGCCGAGCAGCGTCCGGACGGCGAGGAGCGGCGCGGCGGCCGCCCAGGCCTGCGGTGCCGACGACGTCGGGTAGTCGACCGGGACGGGGGCTTCGTCACGGTCCAGACCGCTGAAGAGCTCCGGGAGGTGCCGGTCGTAGTGCCGAGCGGCGTCCAGCAGTCCGTCGAGGAGCCGATGGGCGTCGCCGATGAACCCGTAGCGTGTCAGCCCGGCGGCGGCGATCACGGTGTCGTGGGGCCACACCGAGCCGTTGTGATAGCTGAGCGGGTCGTAGCGGGCCATCGACCGGGCCAGGGTCCGGACCCCCCATCCGGTGAAGAGGTCGCCGGAGGTGAGCCGGGCCGCCACCGCCGCCGCCTTCTCGTCGTCGGCGATGCCGCACCACAGTGCATGGCCCATGTTCGAGGTCAGCCCGTCGACCGGCCGCTTGTGGCGGTCGAGTGCCACCGCGTACCAGCCCCGGTCCTCGAGCCAGAAGTCCTCGTTGAACCGGCGACGGAACTCGTCGGCCCGGGAGAGCCACCGCTGTACCGACGCCTCGTCGCCGAACAGCGCGGCCAGGGCCGCCCGGGCCCGGAAGGCCGCGTACACATAGGCCTGGACCTCGCAGAGGGCGATGGGCGGTTCAGCCAGCCGGCCGTCGGCGAAGGAGACGCCGTCCCACGAATCCTTCCATCCCTGGTTGTGGAGGCCGGCCTCGGTGGTGCGCTGATACTCGACGTAGCCGTCGCCGTCGCGGTCGCCCCACTGCTCGCTCCACTCGAGCGCCCGGTCCACCGCGGGCAGCAGCCGGGCGATGGCCTCATGGTCGGCGCCCCAGCGGGCCACCTCCCCGACGAGGGCGGCGAACAGCGGGGTGGCGTCGGCCGTCCCGTAGTAGATGGTGCCGGCGCCGGCGCCGGGCGCCACCAGGGAGGATCGGCCGAAGCGCACTTCGTGGAGGATCCGGCCGGGTTCCTCTTCGGTCCGGTCGTCGACCTTCTCCCCCTGAAGGTCGGCCAGGACCTCGAGTGTGTGGAGGGCCAGCGTCGGGTCGACGATCAGGGCCATCCAGCTGGCCAGGAGGGAATCGCGCCCGAACAGCGTCATGAACCAGGGTGCGCCGGCGGCGAGGACGGGATGGCCGCCGTAGCGGGGATCGAAGATCCGCAGCGCGCCGAGGTCAGCGACGCTGCAGTCGAAGGAGTGGACCAGCCGATCGTCGCCGATGAGCACGGGCGCCTGGGCCCGCCACTGTTCGGCCGTCCGGGCGGCGATCCCCTCGTCGGTGTCGAGACCCTCCTGGTCGGCAGCGACGTCATCACCGGTGCAGGGAATCACGACGACGTCGAGCGCCCAATCGCCCTTGGCGGGTACCTCAGCCGTGAAGCGGGCGGTGGTGCCGTCGAATCGGCAGGGCTGACCGAACCGCAGCCGGCAGCGGTGCTCACCGTCACCGGCACTGATCACCACCCGTTGATCGTCGGGGATTTCGACCCGCCCCCGCCCGTCGGTTTCGACCCGGTCTTCCTTGACCTCGAACAGGCCGGCAAAGTCGGCCCCGACGTGCAGGTCGAGGATGCAGCGGAGGGGCTGGCTACCGGCGTTGCGGAGCACGACCGTCTCCCGCAGGCTGGCATCGATCGTCCGGCGGCGGAAGACCAGCAGCGACCGGCCCGGGTCCTCGTCGGGATGCACCCGGCCGATCACCGTGGCGGAGTGCAGGCCTTGTGGGATCGTGGCCAGGGTTTCCGGCGGGCGGCCGTCCAGGCGGAGTTCGAACTGTGACAGGAACCGGGTGTCCTGGAAGAACAGACCGTGGGGCGAGCCGGATGTGATGTCCCCGCTCGGACCCGATATGCAGAAGCCCGAGCCGACAACCAGCGTCAGCCGCCCGGAGGTCTGACCGAGGCTGGCACTCTCACCAGCGAAGGTCAGACCCAGGTCGGAGGTCAGGCCCGCCCCCAGTCATCAGTGGTGATCGTCCTCGTATGAGCCATACCGCACCTGTACCCGGCCGGCCGTCGACCACAACGGGACATGGACTCGCGGCGGGCCTGGATGTGGCGGACTCCGGCGTCGGCCACCGACGCCAGCATCCCGGCCGTCCCGTGCAGGGGTCAGCCAATTGCGGAGCCAGGCCCGGGCCCGCGCTTGCGCTGTCAAATACGGCGGTGCGGGGAGATTCAGCTGAATCACGCACCGTTTCCGAGCCGGGGGCATCGGGTAGCGCGGCCGGGAGACGGCCCGTTGAGATCAGGGCCGCGAAGGATCGGCTGGCGAGCGGGATCGAGGTGGTCCATGGCCAGGAGCTGGGACATCACCGTGCAGAGCCAGCTCAGCGAGGTGAGCGGCCAGGCCGTCCGTCGCTATCTGGAGGAAGTGGCTCCCGGCGAGCAGCCGTCGCACGCCGAAGAATTCGATGACGGCGAGCTCCTGCGGGAGGCGGTGGGGCACTGTGTCCGCGAGTTCCTGGCCGGGCTGGGAGCGGAGGGCCGGTATTCGGTGCTGATCCGGCGCAAGTACGACGAGACATGGGAAGCAGCCGGTGACATCGAAGCCGCCATCCGGGAGGAGCACCCCCCGCCGTCGTCGGCGCCGCTGTCGTCGACTGCGCTGGAGGCGCGACAGGTCGGGGAGGAGCTGGCCGAGGGCGAGAGCCACGCGTGGTGACCGGGAGGAACTCGCGAGCAATGAGCTCGTCGGCCGTCACCGGCCCGGCGCCGGGGGCCGGCAGGGCCGCCGCGTGATGATCCCGCTCGCGCCTCCACTTCCGCGGGAACTCCAGGTGGAGGTCACCGGAGCGTGCAATCTCCGCTGCCGGATGTGCCTCGTTCGTTACCGGCCGGCCCTCGATCGGGTCTCGGGAAGCCTCGGCCTCGAAGACTTCCTGCATCTCGTCGACTGCAACCCCAACCTGGAGCGAGTGACGTTGCAGGGACTGGGAGAGCCGCTCCTCGCTCCACACCTGTTCGAGATGATCGAGTACGCCTCGGCTCGAGGGATCGATGTCGGCTTCAACACCAACGCGACGTTGCTCACCCGGCAGAAGGCGGAACGCCTCGTCCGTTCAGGTCTGAGCTGGCTCCACATCTCGCTCGACGGAGCCACGGCCGGCACCTATGAAGCCATCCGCGACGGGGCCCGGTTCGACAGGGTCGTCGGCAACGTGGCCGGGCTGGTGGAGGTGAAGCGGGCGCTCGGCGCCGACCGGCCAACGCTGCAGATCGTCTTCGTGGCCATGCAGAGCAACATCGCTGAGTTGCCTGCTCTCGTACGCCTGGCCCGCAGCTTGGATGTACCCGACGTGTGGGTCCAGAACCTGTCCCACAGCTTCTCTGATACCGATCCGGCCGGGCAGTACGGCGGCATCCGATCCTTCACCGCCGCTCAGGCCCTGTGGGCCGCAGACGAGGCCGTGCATGCCCCGTTTGCGGAGGCCCGCCGGCAGGCCGAGGAGCTCGACGTCACCCTCCGGCTACCCCGTCTGGCCGAGCCACAGCGCTCGAGGCAACCCGGGGAGCCGGGTTGTGATTGGCCCTGGCGCTCGGCCTATGTGACGCATGACCGCAAACTGCAGCCGTGCTGCATGGTGATGGGATCCGACCGGGCCACGCTCGCAGACCTGTCGACCGAGACGTTCGCCGAGGCCTGGCACAGCGGACCATACCGCGACTTTCGGGCCGCGCTGCTCACGGCAGAGCCTCCCCCGGTCTGCCGGGGATGCTCCATGTACCGCCACACGTTCTGAAGGCTCCACCCCGAAACGGAATGCCCAGCCGGCAGCTTGGCGAGGACGCAGGAGATCGACCCGATCGCCATCAGCAGCCCCGTCACGGCACCCAGCGTCGGCGAGGTTGCTCGTCTGGTCGGCGAGGGTAGGCACGCGTCAAGAACGGTCGAGGAGGACGCGGTGGGAAACGGAGCGAAGACCGGGATCGAAAAGGCCGTTGTCGGGGCGGTCGCCGCAGTCGCCGTGGTCAAGGGGGTGAAGGGCGCCAAGCATCGGCAGGATGGTGGCGCCGCAGCGGATGAACACCCCCGGGACGCAGAGAGCAACCGGTCGAAGCACTCGAAGTCCGGCCAGGAAGAGAGCCGAGAAGAATCGCGCCCCCACGGCCGAAACGACCAGTCTGACGGTAGTGGGAGCAGCGGTGGCGTGAAGCCGCTGGTGCGGAAGGTGAATGACTACCAGCGCAGTCACGCCTGGCTCGGGTTCCCGATGGGTGTGATGAAGAAGTTCGGCGAGGACCAGGCGGGCAACCTTGCCGCGCTCATCTCGTACTACACCTTCTTCTCCCTGTTCCCGCTGCTTCTGGCGCTCGTCACGATCCTGGGGTTCGTCTTGGGAGGCGATCCGGAAATCCAGCGAAAGATCGTCGATTCGGCGCTGGTGCAGTTTCCCGTGATCGGGGATCAGATCAGGGACAACATCGGCAGCCTCGACGGCAACTGGATCGTCCTGCTGATCGGTCTTGGCGGTGCCGTGTGGGCCGGGATGGGGGCGGTCGACGCCGCCCAGAACGCCATGAACTCCATCTGGGACGTTCCCATCCGGGACAAGCCCAAGTTCCTGAAGCGGCGGCTGCGGTCACTGCTCATGCTGGTGGTTATCGGCGGCGGCCTCTTCTTGACGGCGGGCGCCTCCACGGTGGCGAGCTCGGCCGACTCCATCGGTCCGGCCGGCCGCCTCCTGGCACCGCTGCTTTCGATGGTGGTGAACATCGGCGTGTTCCTCGTCGCCTTCCGAGTCCTGACCGAGCGAGACCTGCGCTGGTCTGAGCTCCTGCCTGGCGCCGTTATCGCCGGCGTCACGGCGGCACTACTCCAGGTGGCCGGAGGCGCCATCATCGACAGCAAGCTCAAGGGTGCGTCGCAGACCTACGGGACCTTCGCGGTGGTGATCGGGCTGCTGTCCTGGCTCTACCTGCAGGCGCAGCTGACACTGTTCGCCGGCGAGGTGAACGTGGTGCGTTCCCGTCGCCTGTGGCCGAGGAGCCTCGACCCCGACGACCTGACCGACGGCGACCGGCGGGCCCTCGCTCAGCACGCTGAGGTGGAGGAGCGCGTCCCCGACCAGGACGTCCGCACCGCCCTTCCTGATGAGCAGGGGGAGCGGGGCGGCAACGAACCCGCCGGCCGCGATGAACAGGAACTCGTCGACGTGAGGTGATGAACCATGGCCAGCCGTCTCGCCGCTCGCACCCAAGACGCCGAAAGCGGCGTCGCCTTCGTCCTCTGCCAGGGATGCGGCGAGTTCACTCCCTTCGATCCTCATAACCTGCGCGGCACCCTCGGTGAGGCCATCCCCCTGTGCGCCTGCTGCCGGGGCCAGTCAGCGGTTCGGAGTCACCGGCGGAATAGGCAACGTCTGATCTGAAGATTCAGGAGGTCGCTATGGCGGACGTCGATGTCACCGACGCCTCAATCGGAGAGCTGGTCCAGCGACTGTCGCAGCAGACGGCGGCGCTCGTCCGCGAGGAAATGCATCTGGCCCAGGCGGAGCTGAAGGAGAAGGGGAAGCGTGCCGGGATCGGGGCCGGCCTGTTCGGGACGGCCGGCGTGGTTGCGCTAGCAGCCCTCGGCGCGCTTGTCGCCGCCCTCATCCTGGCCCTCGGGGAGTTGGTGGCCATGTGGATCTCCGCCTTCATCGTGACGGCGGCCCTGGCGTTCATCGCCGGCGTGATGGCGCTGATGGGCAAGAAGCAGGTGGCCGAAGCGACGCCTCCCAAGCCGGAGGCTGCGATCGAGAGCGTGCAGGCCGACGTGGCTGAGATTAAGGAGAGGACACGGCGATGACCGCCGGGGACGAGCACGACGCTCCGGTGACCGACGACGATCCCAAAGTCGAGCAGTCGGACAATCCCGAGGAGATCCGTGCGCAGATCGAGGAAACGCGCCAGGAGCTCGGCGAGACGGTAGAGGCTCTGGCCGCCAAGGTGGACGTCAAGGCCCAAGTGAAGGACAAGGTCAAGGCCACCAAAGAGACCGTCAAAGACAAGGCTGATGTGGCCAAGACCAAAGCCTCCGAGCTAGCCAGCACAACGGCGGGAGCGGTGCCCGAGCCCGCCCGGCAAGCGATCGACAAGGCCCAGCAGCGAGCCCGTCGCCGGCCGGCGCCGTTCATCGGTGCCGCGGTCGCCATGCTGGCCGCCCTCATCGCCCGACGTCGGTTCAAGCGCAGAAGGGCGAAGCATTGAAACTGTTGTACCGAGCCTTCGGTCTGCTCTTCAGCGTCCTCGGCGGCGTCGCCGCCGGCGCCATGTGTTCGTCCAGGCAGCCGTCATCTGGTCGAGTTCGATTCGAAGCGGCATCCCTCATGACGCCAGAGCACCGGCCGGTCCTTCAGAGACAAAGGGCAGGCCCGCCAGAGATGGCGGGCCTGCCCTCATCGATGATGTCCGGATCAGCCGATCCGGCGGACGTTGGCCGCGTTCGGGCCCTTCGGGCCTGATGTGACCTCGAATTCGACCTTGTCGTTCTCGTCGAGGTTGCGGTACCCCGCGCCTTCGATGGCGCTGAAGTGGACGAAGACGTCCGGGCCGCCCTCCTGCGAGATGAATCCGAACCCCTTGTCGGGGTTGAACCATTTCACGGTGCCGATAGTCATGAGCATTCCCTCCTCTCTGGGGCCGAGCCGGCGTCGCGGCGCTCGGTGGCCTTCCGGCTCGATGCCGGGCAAAAGGGAACTGCTCGAAGCCGTACGACGATGCTGCACCCTTCGAGATGTACAACACTGAACGGTGCCGGTTATTCCATCGGTCTCCGGGTCGGATGGGTGACCGGCGGTCGACCGCGAAGCCGCCGATGCGGTCCCGGTCAGGCCCGGCCCGGTAGCGGTCGTCTTCCGCAGCGCGGCCAACTCAGCGTCAGTTCGCCGACCCGGATGGAGCGGGGCAGCCGTCGGGGTCGCAGGCGGCCTGGTCAGCGGCAGAGAACGTTCTACCCGATCCCGTTGAAGGCGAGTGGCAGAACCCTCTCGAGTTCGGCCAGCGTCAGCGGCGGGCTGTTGAACCACTGGACCGTCTCCCATTCGGGAGCCGGCGTGGCAGCATCACGGAACACGGCGCCTCCTTCGATCCAGCGGGCGGAGACGAGCTTGTCAGAGGCGCGCTCGCCGGTTGCCCCCATTCAAGGGCCGCCAAGATCGTGGACGTGTCAACTGTTTTGCTGTACGGTCGCCGGCCGATGGGGACTGACGACGTGCAGTGGCTCGATGACCAGGAGCAACGGGCCTGGCGCGGGCTGCTCACCATGCAGGCCCGGCTCGCCGCCCGGCTCAACCACGAGCTGCAGCGGACCTCGGGGCTGTCGCTGTCCGACTACGACGTCCTCGTCCACCTCACCGACGTCCCGGACAGGCGTCGCCGGTACAACGACCTCGGCGCCTCCCTCGACTGGGACAAGAGCCGGCTCTCCAAACAGGTTTCCCGCATGGCCGCCCGGGGGCTGGTGGAGAAGGAAGGGTGCGAAGAGGACCGCCGAGGTGCCTACGTCGTGCTGACCCCGGTCGGCCGCCGGGCCATCGAGGCGGCGGCGCCGGCCCACGTCGAGCTCGTGCGACGGCTCGTCTTCGACGGCCTCACCCCCCGGCAGGTGTCGACCCTCGCCGCCATCGCCGAATCGGTCCTCAAGCGCCTCGGTGCGGTGGAGTAGACGGAAAAGGCGCATCGGTAAGCGGGCCGTTCCCGCGCTCCCCCGCCCCTCACAGGTTCTTGCGGAGGAAGGACGTGGCGGCCAGGCCCCAGACCATGGCAACCCAGATGGCGGCCCAGACGAGGTAGGCGGGGGTCAGAGAGGCCACGCTCAGGAAGGGGAAGGCCTCGAGCCCGTCGGGCCCCATCTCGACGAGGGCCGACGGGTCCTGGAACGCATGCATGGCTCCCCGCCAGAGACCGTCGGTGGGAAGGATCATCTTCGAGATGATGCCGACGCGCTCGACGCTGGCGTTGCCAAGCGACGCACCGATGCCGCCGACCACGCCGGCGATCCAGGTGGCGCCGAAGAGGCCGACGGTCACCACGCCGGAAGCCATCGGAGAGATCGCCGTCGACAGCAGCACGGCCAGGGTGAGCAGCAGGATCGTCTGGGCCGCCAGGAGCACGAGGGCGACCGCCGGCTGCGGAGGCCAGTAGTCGACCGTCTGGCGCACGACGAGGCACTGGGCCAGACCGGCGACGACGACGAAGCCGCTGCCGAACGCCACCAGCCCCAGCCACTTTCCCAGGAGGAAGTGGGACCGGCGGATCGGCCGGGCGAGCACGGCCAGCGCGATGCCCGATTCCGTCTCGCCCGCCAGCGTGGGCCCGGCGAGGAACGCCGTGCCCAACGCCGCGATCAGGCTGAAGCCGAACATCACGAGGTTGAGCAGGATCGAGGCCGTGAGCCGGGCCTGGCCACTGGTGAGCGTGGTGCCGCCCGACTCCGCCGCCAGGCGGGAGAACCCCCATCCGCTGAGCGCGATGAGCACCACGGTCAGCGCCGCGACGGCGAGCAGCACCCGCCGGCGGGACGCCTCGCGCAACGTCAGCCCGGCGATGGTGAGGACGGTCCGGACCGAGGTCATCGCTCGTCGCCCTCGCCGTCGCGGAGGATGCCGAGCAGCCGGTCCTCCAGGCTGATGCGGGCGGGCTCGACGGCGTGCACCCGGGCCCCGAGGGCGACCAGGTCGCGCACGAGCTCGGGAATGGCCGTCCCGTCGTCCCCGGCGTCGGCGGGCAGCGTCACGGTGAACCGGTCACCGATCCGCTCGACGGCGCCGGTGGCGGCGAGCCGGGCCTCGGCGGCGGGCGACACCTCCGTCAACTGCAGCCGCAGCTCACGCTGGCCGAGCAGCTCGGCCAGCGTGCCCGAGGCGGCGACCCGGCCCCGGTCGAGGATGACCACCCGGTCGCAGACCCGCTCGACCTCGCCGATCAAATGCGAGTTGAGCAGCACCGCCACCCCCCGGGCCTTGAGCCCCAGCACGATGTCGCGGACGTTGACGCGGCCGAGCGGATCCAGGGCGCTGGTCGGTTCGTCGAGGATCACGAGCTCCGGTCTCGCCACCAGCGCCACCGCCAGCCCGAGGCGCTGCTGCATGCCCTTCGAGAACCCGCCCACCCGATCGGTGGCGCGGTCGGCCAGTCCGACCAGGGAAAGACCGTCGCGCTGGTCCCGCTCCGGCACGTCGAGTCCCGACAGGCGGACGTGGAGGGCCACCACCTCGGCCGCTCGCAACCACGGCTGGTACCGGAAGAGCTCCGGCAGGTACCCGACCCGGGTGCGGGCCGCCGGATCGGCCGCCGGTTGCCCGAGCAGCATGGCCTCGCCCGCATCGGGATGGACCAGTCCGAGCAGCATCTTGATGACCGTGGTCTTGCCGGCGCCGTTCGGCCCGAGCAGCCCGACCACCTCGCCCCGACCCACCTCGAGGGACACGTCCTCGACCGCCGGTCGGGGGCCGTACCGCTTGCGCAGGCGCGAGCACCAGATGGCCGGCGCCGGCGAGAGGTCGGCGACCAGGTTTCCCATGGCGATGGCGTCAGCGGCCGCCGTCATCGCAGGCTCCGGGCGACGGAGAGGACCTCGTCGGCGTCGAGCGGCCCGGCGACGACCGTCAGCAGCCCGTCCTTCACCCAGGCCACGGCGGCCATCGAGCGGTTGCGGGCGGCGAGCACCGTGGCCGGCGCGCCGTCGACCGCGGCCGAGGAGGTGGTGAACCGGTCGGTGGGCACGGGCAGCGGCAGGGTCGAGCCGTCGGCGTTCAACGCGCGCAGCGACGCCGCCACGTCCTTCGGGAGACCGGGCAGCGACAGGAGGTAGTCGCGCAGCGTCTCGAACGGGACGCCGGAGGAGGAGAAGGCCCGGGGTGCGACGGCGCGGCCGACGATGAGATCCGGAACCCCGGTCGACCCGGACCAGATCCCGGCCACTCCGGGGCCGGCGACCAGACGCACCCGGGTTCCGTCCAGCCCCGGTGGGGGCGGGGGCAGCGCCTCCCCGGCGTCGGCCGCGGCCCGGGCGGCCCGGTCGGCCGAGAAGGTGAAGGTGACACTGACCTCGTCGCCAACCTGGTAGGTCGGCTCGCCGCTGACGCCCCGAGGCAGGTTCGTCACCTCCGGTACGTGGAGGCCGCTCTCGGCCGCCGCGGCCGCCGCGTCCCCGACGGGATGGACGTCCGGATCGCCGCTCAGGACGACCTCGCCGTACTCCCGCAGGTCGGGCAGGGCGTTGAGGTCCTCGGTGCTGAGGCTGACGGGGGCGATCCGTTCGGTCCGGAAGATCGGCAGCCAGTCGTTGGCCGCCGCGGCGCCGGCGCCGGCCAGCACGGCAGCGACGGCGACGCCGGCCCGTCCGGACCCGACCGGCCGGCCGCGGCGCCGCCGCCTGCACCCGTCCGGGGGCGGACGCAGCCCGGGACAGGCGGGACCAGGCGGCGGCGGGATCGACGTCGGCGCCGGCCCCGGTGGCCAGCGCGGCGTGCACGAGGTCGGCGTCCCGGCGTACGGCGGCCAGGCGGCCCAGGCACTCCTCACAGGCCGCCACATGCCGGCGGTCGGCGTCGGCTACCCCGGCCGGCTCGTCGAGCAGCCGGCGCAGCACCCCTTCAGCTGGATGACGCATGGCGGTTCAGCTCCTTGCGCAGGGCGGACTCGGCCCGCCGCACCGTCGTGCCGATGCTGCCGGGCGACAGACCGAGGGCGGCGGCGACCTCGACGTAGCTCAGGCCGCTGTGCCGCAGGACGAGGGCCACGGCCTGCCGGCGCGGCAAACGGGCGAGCGCGGCCCGGACGCGGCGGCGTTCTTCGAGCGTCACCACCGCCTCGGCCACGTCGGAGACGACGGTGTCGTCGGCCGTGGCGGTGGTCTTCTCCTCCCGCGAGGCGCGGCGGCGCCCCGAACGGAGCAGGTTCAGCGCGGTGTGGGCGGCGGCGACGGACAGCCAGCCCCGGGCCTCTCCGGCCGGCACCGAGGAGCGACCGAAGGAGAGGAACACCTCCTGGGCGACGTCCTCGGCCTGGTCCCGGGAACCCAGCACGCGGGCGGCCACGCCGACAACCAGCCGGTAGTCGCGACGGAAGATGTCCTCCAGGTCGGCGCGCACGGCACCCCGGATCGAACCCGACACCGTCACGCGCTCCTTGCTCTCGGCCCGTTCCTCCGCGGCAGCAACCAGCGGTCCGGCGTCCGCCAGGACGACCGTCGCCGCCGCTCCTCCGTTCGACGTCAGGTCCATGTCTTTACAGCACCGCCGGGACCGGGAATGTGACATCGAGTGCCGCGGGCGGGGCGAAACGGCGGGCCGGGGCTCAGACCAGCCCCCGGGTTCGGCGCAGGGTGCTGGGAGCGAGGTAGTCCCCGACCAGGCGCCGCGTCCACCATGCCCCGGTCGAGCGGCGCTCCCGCCAGGTGGTGAAGCGGTACTCGTAGAACCGGGCCCGGATGTACATCGGAGGGCTGTCGGGGAACGGCACCCGGCGCAGGAGCCTGGCCGTGGCCGGGTCACCTTCGAGCAGTTTCGTGACCAGCGCCATGAACCACGGCTCGGCGTAGGCGGGCGAGAGGGCGGCGAACCACATGAGCCAGTCGAGCCGCAGGTGGTAGGGCGCGATCTGCGGTGGGCGGCGACGCGGATCACCCGGTTTGCCCTTGAACTCGTACTCCCTCCACTCGGTGTCGGGCCCGATCTCCCGGTCGGCCGTTCCTTCCAAGACCACCTCGTGGCGCACCCGGGTGACCGACCCGAAGGCGCCGTAGGTGTTGACCAGGTGGAGGCGGTCGAAGCTGGTGTTCATGACCTGATGCCGGGAGGCCAGATTGCGGACCGGCCGGTAGCTGAGCACCGCCACGACCGCCACCAGGACCAGCACGAGGGCCTGGTACCAGCCGGGCGGTCCCTCGAGCGTCGCGGGCGGGGAGATGGGGAGGAGCGGGGCGAGGAACCGATCGGCCAGCGCCGAGCAGGCCAGGACGATGGTGGCGGCGTTGAGCCAGGAGAAGTTGCCGCTCAGCACCAGCCAGGCCTGGGTCACCACGATGACCGCCGCCGCCAGCCCGGCGACCGGCTGGGGAGCGAACAACGCGATGGGGGCGATCAGCTGGGCGACGTAGTTGGCCACGACCTCGACCTTGTGGAACGGCTTCGGCAGGTGGTGGAAGTACCAGCTGAGCGGGTTGGGCATCGGCTGGGTCTCGTGGTGGTAGTAGAGGCAGGTGAGGTCCCGCCAGCAGCGGTCGCCCCGGAGCTTGATCAGCCCGGCGCCGAACTCGAGGCGGAACACCAGCCAGCGCATGAGCCACAGCACCGGCGCCGGCGGCGCCATGTCCGATGGCCCCAGGAACACGGCCAGGAATCCGGCTTCGAGCAGCAGCACTTCCCAGCCGAAGGAGTAGAAGGCCTGGCCGACGTTGACGATCGAGAGGTAGAGGGCCCACAGCAGCAGCCAGGCCGCCATCGACAGCCACAGCGGCCCCCGCTCGGTGACTCCGGCCAGGGCGGCGGCCGACACCACCACACCGGTCCAGGCCACAGCGGCGAAGAACCGGTCCGAACAGTGGAAGTGGAAGAGACTCGGCGAGCGCCGGAAGGGCACCGCGGCCATGAAGCGAGAGACCGGAAGCAGGCCTCGTTCACCGATGAGCGGCCGGAACTGGTGGACGGCGACGAGGAAGGCGACGAGGTAGATGCCCGCCAGTCCCCGTTGGACGAGCAGGCGGCTCAGCCAGTAGTCCGGGGCGGTGAACCAGTCCATGGCAGACGTCCGGCGCGACGACCGTCTCTGGCTGGACCATACCCCGCTCCCCCGGCGCTGAGGACGGGCGCTGTCGGTAGTTTCCGGTTCTCCCGGGCATGGATCCGGGTAGCGCGACTGTCATGAGGCACACACGCGATGCCGCGGGCGTCGAGCGGTCGGTGCGCGTCGACGTGGGCGACGCGGTCCTGGCCGGCGACCTCGCCGTCCCGGCCGAGGCGACGGGAATCGTCGTGTTCGCCCACGGCAGCGGGAGCGGCCGCCACAGTCCCCGCAACCGGCAGGTGGCGGAGACTCTGCGGCGGGCCGGGCTCGCCACGCTGCTCATGGACCTGTTGACCGAGGCGGAAGAGGAGGTCGATCTCCGGACGCGCCATCTGCGCTTCGACATCGGCCTGCTGGCCCGCCGCCTCGCCGGCGCCGCCCGGTGGCTGGCCGGTGAGCCGGAGACGGCCGGTCGGCCCATCGGCTACTTCGGAGCCAGCACCGGCGGGGGCGCCGCGCTGGTGGCCGCCGCCGAGCATCCGGAAGGCATCGGCGCGGTCGTCTCCCGGGGCGGCCGGCCCGATCTGGCCGACGACGCCCTGCCGGCGGTCGCCGCCCCCACGCTGTTGATCGTCGGAGGCGAAGACCATCTCGTCCTCGACCTCAACCGCCAGGCGCTGCAGCGCCTCCGCGCCGAGAAGCACCTCGCCGTCGTGCCCGGCGCCACGCACCTCTTCGAAGAACCCGGCGCGCTCGACCAGGTCTCCGCCCTCGCCGCCGAATGGTTCACCCGGCACCTCCAGGGCCCGACCCACCGCCCGGACGGGCCGTGACGCCGCTCCGCGACTGAGCCCGGCCCGACAGATGCGGTTCAGCGCAATGGTCTCGGCCGGACCTGCTGCGCCAGTGCGTTCAGCTCTTCCGTGGTGCCGTAGGACTCCTGCGACGCTCGCCGGCCGACGGACCAGGTGGACGCCGCCACCGCCCAGCGAGCGGCGTCCGCCGGCGATCGACCCTCCTCGAGGCGGGCGGCCAGCGTCCCGGCGAAGCTGTCACCGGCGCCGGTGGCGTCGATCATCCGCACCTCCGGCGCCTCGCAGACCACCGGGTCAGCGCCGTCCTCCACCACGACGCATCCGCCGGTGGACAGCTTCACGTAGGCGGTTCCGGCCCCGGCCTTCACCAGGTGGGTCCCGGCGGCCGCCGCCGACTCCACCGAGTCGACGCTGATCCCGGTCAACCCGGCGGCCTCGTTGGCGTTCGGAGTGACGTGGTCCACCAGCGGCCACAGCTCGGGATCGGCGCGGTCGGCCGGTGAGGGATCGACCACGACCGTCAGACCGTGGCCGGCCGCCGCCCGGATCGCCTCGTGCGGTGCCCCGGGGGCCACCTCCAGGTCGCAGGTCATCACCGACTCCGGCGGGCAGGAGGCAATCGCCTCCGCCACCGTGGCCTTGTAGCCGGACGGCCAGGCGTCGTTGGCGTTGGCCGCCAGGACGATGGTCTTGTCGCCCGATTCCTCCACCAGGATCGCCGCCGTACCCGTCGGGCCGGGAGCCTGGCCGACCGGCCCGACGTCGACCCCGGCCGCCACCGGGCCGGCCAGCGCCAGCGCAGCCAGGTCGTCGTCGCCCACACAGCCGAACAGCCGGGCCGGCACTCCGAGCCGGCAGGCCTGCACCGCCCGGTTGGCCGCCTTCCCTCCGGACGTACGGAGGAACGCGCCGGCCAGGAGCGTCTCCCCCGGACGGACGCCGCGCCGCACGGAGAACAGGAAGTCGGCGTTGATGCTGCCGATGGAAATCAATTTCGGACCGGTGCCGTCCGGCTCCGCTCGAGAAGATCGAGAACCTCCCGGTCCGTCGTCTGGGTGAAGTCGACGTACCACATGCCCACGGCGAAGAGGGCGTCCGGAGCAAAGACGCACACCACGTCGTCGGCGATGCGCCGGAGCCGGTCGGCGGTGTCACTGGCGCAGACCGGTTCGGCCAGCACGAGCCGTCGGGGCTCCCGGGCCCGCAGGGCGCGGAGCCCGGCCTCGGCGGTGACGCCGGTGGCCAATCCGTCGTCGACGAGCACGACGTCACGGCCACCGACGTCGGGCGCGGCCCGGCCCTCCCGGTAGCGGGCCACCCGCCGGTTCAGCGTCTCGTGCTCCCGGGCCGCCAAGCGGGCCAGGTCGTCGGGGCCGATGTCGAGCTGGGTGACGAGATCGGTTTTCACCGGCTCGTCGAGGCCTTCGGCGATGGCGGCGATGCCGAGCTCCTCGTGGCCGGGAAGGCCGATCTTGCGGGCGACGAAGACTTCCAGCGGCACGTTGAACGCCCGGGCGACCTCATAGGCGACGGGCACTCCGCCCCTCGGCAGGGCGAGCACCACGGGGTCGGACAGATCGAGGTCGCCGAGTCGCTCGGCAAGCTTGCGTCCCGCATCCCGACGATCGGTGAACCGCATCAGACACCTCCTCGTCAGGTGGTCCAGGGATAGGTTTCCTGCTCGGTGCCGGGCTGGGCCATCTCGAGGTGGAGCGGTGCGAGCGCCTCGGCGTGGTGGAAATGGATGAAGGCGTCGTACCGGCGGCCCATGATGGTCGGGACCCAGTTGCCGCGCCGTTCGGCGGACGGGCGGTAGACGACCCCGATGGCCCGGTGCGCCCGCCGGGCGCTCAGCCACGGCGAGTCGCGCTCGTCGGGGAAGACCAGCAACGCCGCCGGCGGCGCCGCCCGGCACAGCAGCTGCTCGTGCGTGCGGTCGGGCGCCGGGGGAACCGCCATGCGCCGCATGGGTCCACCCCAGAAGTCGGCGGCGATGACGCTGCCCTCGTAGCCGCCGAACCCGACCAGTACGACGCCGTCGTCGGAATGCCGTTCCCGGACGAGCTGGCCGACGTTCACCATCCCGGCGGCGGCCATGTCGGTGGCGCGGGCGTCGCCGATGTGGGTGTTGTGCTCCCAGACCACCGCTTTGGCCTGCGGTCCGAACCAGGTGGTGAGGCGGTCGAGCGTGTCGGCCATGTGGATGTCGCGGACGTTCCAGGATTCGCCGTCGGCCCGGACCATCGTCCGGTAATAGCGTTCGGCACCGGCCAGGACCTCGACGTTCTGGAGGGCATCGAGTTCCGCTTCCGGTTCGTCGTCCCGAAGGCGGGGGCGGCGGTGCATCTCGCAGAGGAGTTCGACCACCTCGTCCTCGCAGGAGCCGGGCACCATGCGGCTGGCCCAGGCGTACTCCTGCGGGTCCTCGCCGTAGGGCTCGAAGCACTGCCACGCCCTCTGCGCCGCCTCGAGCAACGCCGGATCGCGCTCGCTCAGGTAGTCGAGCACGACGCGCATGGAGTCCCACAACGAGTACACGTCGAGCCCGTAGAAGCCGACGCCGGCGCCGTGCTCGAGGTTGTGGTGACGGAGCCAGTCGATGAAGGCGGCGACCTCCTCGTTGGCCCACATCCAGGTCGGCCACCGTTCGAAGCCGGCGAGGATCTGTCGGGCCGAGCGGTCCTGGTCCGCCCGGCCCTTCACCCACCGGTTGATCCGGAAGCAGTCCGGCCAGTCGCCTTCGACGCCCACGAAGGAGAACTCCTGCTCGGTGATCAAGCGACGCGTGAGTTCGGCCCGCCAGCGGTAGTAGTCGGCCGTGCCGTGGGACGCCTCCCCGACGAGCACGAACCGGGCGTCACCGATCCGCTCGACCAGCGCATCGAGGTCGCCCGGATCGGTGAGCGGCAGGGCCCGTTCGTGGATCTCGTCGAGCTCGGCGGAGTCGAAGGCCCGGGCCGGAAGGCTCATCGGCGGGGAGTGGGATCGCTCAGGACGGCATGCGTCCCGTACTGCCGGCCGAGAACAGGCGCTCGTACTCGGCGGGGAGCTGCTCCTTCAGCTTACCGAGCAGGTTCCCGGTGGTGGCCTCGTCGACGACTTCGAGTACGCAGCGGGCGTGGAACACGGCCTGCGGTTCGTCGACGCCGGTGCCTTCCCGCTGCGTGATCCGCCCGAAGAAGTCTTCGAGGTCGATCTGCTGGCCGGTCCCGTCCGCCGTCCGCCGGAGGTGCTCCCCGATCTCGGGCGGGAGCTGGGCGGCCAGATTCTCGGCCGCTCCGCCGGAAAGGCGCTCACCCAGTGTCTCGAGCGTCGCCCGGGTGGCCGCCTCGGCGGCGCCCCGGCTGTCGAGCCGGGCACGCTGCTGGACCTGACCGATGAACTCGTCGTGCTTCACGACGCACCTCCATTCATCGTCGTCTTCTCTTCGCGGTACCCGACCCGGGGTATTGCGAACCCCTCACCCCAGGAAGCCGAAGCGCGGGGCGGCGCTTTAGCGTTCCTCCTCCGGCCGCCAGTCCGGGGCGCTTCCCTTCTTTCGCCGGCGGCGACGGGACTCGGAGCCCTTGTAGGTGCCGAGCGGGGTCAGCCGCCGGACGGGTTCCACGAGGTCGGACTGGTTTGCCATGACCTCGTCGAGGTCTTTGTAGGCACCAGGCATCTCGTCGAGGACGGCCTCCTTGTTGGCCGTGAACACCTTGCCCCCGACGGCGAGGACCGCTTCCAGTTCCCGCTGCAGAGACAGTTCCTGCCGGGCCCGGCCCCGGCTGCGCTTCCGCCCCGCGCCGTGGCTGCACGACCGGAAGGAGTCGGGATGGCCGAGGCCGCGGCCGAGGTACGAGCCGGTGCCCATCGATCCGGGGGTGATCGTCGGCTGCCCCCGGTCGGCCTTGACGGCGCCCTTGCGGTGGACCCACACAGGACGGCCGAAGTGGTCTTCCAACGTGGCGTCGTTGTGGTGGATGTTGACCATCTCGTCCCAACGGAGGGCGTCGGCGTAGCGGCGGTCGAGGACGTCGCCGATGCGCCGCAGCATGTGCCGCCGGTTGAGTTCGGCGTAGTCGAGGGCGGCCCGCATGGCCCGGGCGTAGCAGTGCCCGATGCGGTTCCATGCGTCCTCGTCGTGGCCGACGGGCAACCAGGCCAGCCCGGGATCGGGCAGGCTGTGACCGGCCTGTTGGCAGTGGGCCAGCGCCATGCGGTGGAAGTTGTTGCAGATCATGCTGCCGACGCCCCGGGAGCCGGAATGCAGCATGACCCAGACATCGTCGTCGGGGCCGGCCAGCAGTTCGATGAAGTGGTTGCCGGCGCCGAGCGTGCCGAGCTGGGATCGACCCCGGGCGACGAAGCGCTCCCGTTCCAGGAGTTCGCCGCGGGAGGCGTCGGCTGACTGGGCCGTGGACAGCGGCTGGCCGGAGAGCCCGGCGGCTTCGCCCATGGCGTCATAGGCGGCGGCCAGGAGCCCGTCGGCGTCGTCGCTGACCGGGGCCTTGTGACCGGCGTCACCTGACGGGATGGACGTCTGGATCCAGCCCATGACGTCGTCCCGGGCGATCGGGCCGGGTGCCCCCGATCGGGTGGTGAGCGGCGAAAGGAACTCCTCCCGCCCGATCGTGGTGGGGACGAGCGCCATGCCGCAGCCGATGTCGTTTCCGACGGCATAGGGCGCGATCGCACCGTCGAGCGCGACGACGGCGCCGATCGGCACCCCGTAGCCCTGGTGCCCGTCGGCCATCACGGCGACGCGATGGAAGGCGGGCGGAAGCTCGGCGCAGTTCCTGGCCTGGGCCAGTGCGCCCTCCTCCAGGTCCGGCGCCCAGGAGAGGATTGGAAGCCGGGCGCCGTCCAGCAAAGAGGCCCGGCTGGAACGCGTTTCCGTGCCTGCGGCCATGCCAGGCGTCTACCCGGGCGGGTTCTCTGGCATGCTGACGGCATGTCGAACGGGACAGCGGTACCGGTCGGGCGGGTGGCGGAGCTGTGGCGTTATCCGGTGAAGTCGACGCTCGGCGAGCAGCTGGAAGCCGTCGACGTTTCCGCCGCCGGGTTCGGCGGCGACCGTGGTTTCGGCATCATCGACGCCGCGACCGGTCTGGTGGCCAGCGCCAAGCGGCCGCAGCGCTGGGCCCGCCTGCTGCAGCTGCAGTCGGAACTCGTGTCGCCCGGCGTGGTGCAGGTGCGCCTGCCCGACGGCCGCCGGGTCGTCTCGACCGACGCCGACAGCCACGCCGTGTTGTCGGCCTTTCTCGGGCGCGACGTCGAGCTGCAGGAGAAGGCCGGCGAGGGAGCGGCGCTCGAGCGATCGGATCCTGACGAGGTCCTGGCCGCCGGTCAGGACGCCGACGTCGCCTTCACCATGCTCGAGATCGCCGCCGGTTCTCCGCCCGGGACGTTC
Organism: Actinomycetota bacterium; assembly: GCA_040756995.1. Taxonomy (GTDB): domain Bacteria; phylum Actinomycetota; class Acidimicrobiia; order IMCC26256; family BP-133; genus BP-133. Next base: position 143,592 of record JBFLYK010000009.1, read on the forward strand.
TTCGACTTCAGTCCGCTGCAGCTCGTCACGACGGCGGCGCTGCGCCGTGTCGGAGCCAGTCATCCGGCGGGGCGCGTGGATGCGGCGCGTTACCGGCCGAACTTCGTCATCGATACAGTGGCGGCGCTGGAGGGGTTCGTCGAAAACGACTGGGTCGGCCGGAGGCTGCGCATCGGGCCGGAGGTCGTGATCGACGTCCTCGTCCCCAGTCCCCGCTGCGCCATCCCGACGCTCCGCCACGGAGACCTCCCACCCGACCCCGACGCCCTCCGCACTGTCCGGGAGCACAACTTCGTGCCGGTCCCGATCGAAGGATTCGGCTCAGCCACCTGCCTCGGCGCTCACGCCGCCGTCGTGGCCCGGGGTCGGGTGGCCGTCGGCGACGAGGTCGTGCTCGTCGGTTGATCGCCGCCGGCGAGCAGAGGGAGGAACGGCCTCCAGAGGACCGGCAGGGCCCGGTTCGGCTCGGCCTCCGGCGTCGGGGCGGCGTCGACGGGCGCGTCGGCCGGCGCGTCGCCGGACTCGTGGGCCGGCAGGATTTCAGGGCCGTCCCAGCCGGCGCCGCCGTCCTCCCAGTCGATCTGAAGGCGCATCTGGATCTGGCGCAGGGGAAGCCCGGCCTGATCAGGGTTGGCGCCGGGGGGAATCCCGCGATCGGCGCTGGAATCGCGGCGGCCCCCCACGGCTGACCGGGCCAGGGCGCGGAGCCGGCGCGAGTCCAGCACCAGCGCGACGAACACGACCAGCACGAGCAGGTCGGCGGCACCAAGGCTCTGCATCTGGACCTCCTCCCGGGTGGACGTTCGAGCCGTTCGGTACGCCACTGTCCGGAATGACGCCCCACCTGTCCAGGCGGGGACGCACCTTTGGGACCATTCGCGCCTTTCGCCGCCTGTGGTTTCGCGTCCCGTTAACGGTGCTGCGAGCCTCGGTCGGCCAGCCACGTGGCGGTGAGCGACAGGCCGTCATCGAGGCCGCGGGGAGCGAAGCCGAGGGCCCGGGCTCGGGCGTCGTCGACGTGGACGGCGCCGAGCTTGCCGTAGACCTCGGAGCGGCGGGCGAAGAGCGAGGCGTCGTCGGGGAGCGTGGTGCCGGGGGGCAGGGTCTTCACGCGGTGCGGGCTCCCGATCAGCTCGGCGAAGCGGTGCAGGACCCGTCCGAAGCCGGCGATCTCGCCGCAGAGGACGTAGCGACGGCCGGCTTCACCCTTCTCGAAGGCCAGGAGGTGACCGCGGGCGACGTCCTCGGCCAGGACCCAGCCGACGGGAGCATCGACGATCTCGGCCACCTCACCGCGGGCGGCGGCCAGGAACAGTCCGTTGTAGCTGCCGGGGCCGTAGGGGCTCGGCCCGTAGATGTTGACGGGGTTCACGATGCAGACGTCGAGCCCCTCGGCCACGGCGGCGAAGACCAGGCCTTCGGCTTCCGCCTTGCTCGTCGAATAGGGGTCGACGAGCGCGGTGCGGTTCGGGGCCTGCTCGCTGACCAGGCCGGAGGAGTCGACGACGGCGGCGCTGCTCGACGTGAAGACCACCCGCCGCACGCCGGCCCGGTGGGCGGCGGCCAGGACCCGGGCCGTGCCGTCGACGTTCGACCGCCGCGTGTCCTCCGGCCGCGGCCCGAGCGAAGCGGCCAGATGAAAGACGCCGTCGCACCCTCGCATCGCCTCGACCAGCGATTCCTCGTCACCGAGGTCGGCAAAGACCCGCTCGACCCCCTCGGGCAACACCGAAGCCCGCTCGGCACTGCGGATGGCGGCCCGCACCGGCAGGCCGCCATCCGCCAGCACCTTCACGAGCGCTGATCCCACAAAGCCGGTGCCGCCGGTCACGAGGAGCATCGCCCGACGCTACCTCGCGGGGCCTGAGAGCTTCTTCGCCTCCGACCGGATCGGAAATCGACAAACTCACCGAAAAAGGCGCCGCAGAATTCCCTGGGTGTCGGTCAGGTCGTCGACGACGTGGTCGGCGCCGGCGGCGTCGAGGGCGGAACGGGGGGCGAAGCCGCTGGCCACGAGCAGGCAGCGGACGCCGCCGGCCCGGGCGCAGGCGGCGTCGAGTGGCGTGTCGCCGATGACCCATACCCGGCGGCGGTCGACGGGCCCGTAGCGGGCCTCGATGCGGCCGAGGGCGACGTCGACGAGGACGTTGCGGTCGGGGTCGTCGCTGCCATAGGCCCCGAGGTCCAGGTTGAGCTGCTCGTGGAGCCCGAAGGCGCCGAGCTTCGAGGCGGCGTTGGCGGCGGTGTTGCCCGTCAGCAGGGTCTGGACCGTCCCCGGCCGGGCCGCCAGGGCGGCGAGCAGCTCGGGCACGCCGGGGAGGACCCGGCCGCCGCGGCGGATGCGCTCCTGGCCGGCGGCGACGAGCCGCTCGGTCTCCGCCACCAGCCGGGGCAGGTCGGTGTCGGCGTCGTGGTGCAGATCGAGCACCGTGAGGATCTCCCGGGCGATCTGGGTGTCGGTCTTGCCGGCCAGCGAGACGCCGTGCCCGGCGGCCGGCACGCCGAAGAGCGTCTCGATGGCGGTGACGAACGCCTCGGCCCCCACGCCGGCGGTGTGCACGAGCGTGCCGTCGATGTCCCAGAGGACCACCGTGTCGATGGCGGCCACGGATCAGTGGCGCAGGAAGTCGAGCAGGACGGCCGCCGTCTCCTTCGGGTACTGGTCGACGAAGAAGTGGGCGCCGGGCAGGGTTTCCGTCCGCAGGTCGGAGCAGCGCTGGCGCCACAGGGCGGCCATGTCGAAGCACTGGTGCATGAAGCCTTCGGAGCCCCACAGGGCCAGCGCCGGGCAGGTCACCTGGCGGTCGAGGTCGGCCGCGTCGTGCTCGAGGTCGACCGTGGCCGCCGCCCGGTAGTCGCAGCACGAACCGTGGATCATGGCCGGGTCGCGCCAGCAGCGGCGGTACTGGGCGAGGGTCTCGGGGTCGAGGGCGGCCACCGGCATCTTGCCCCACGTCTCGAAGCAGGTCTCGAAGAAGTAGTCGGGGTCGGCGCCGATCATCCGCTCCGGGAACGGCGCCGGCAGGGAGAGGAAGTACCAGTGCCAGTAGGCGCCGGCCACGTGCCGGTTGGTTTCCATGAACATCGTGTACGTGGGAGCGATGTCGAGGACGGCCAACGACTGCACCACGTCCGGCCGGTCGAGCGCCATGCGGTGCCCGGTCCGCCCGCCCCGGTCGTGACCGACCATGTGGAACCGGTCGAAGCCGAGCCGGTGCATCATCGTGACCTGATCGCCGGCCATGACCCGGAACGAGTAGTTGGACGAGTCGGGCGCGCCCTTCGGTTTGGAGGAGTCGCCGTAGCCCCGCAGGTCGGCACAGACGACGGTGAAGTGCTCGGCCAGGATCGGGGCCACGCCGGCCCAGAGCGACAGCGTCTGCGGATAGCCGTGCAGCAGCAGGACGGGCGGGCCGCTGCCCCCGACCACACAATGGATCCGGACGTCGGCGGCGACGTCCACCAGCCGCTCCTCGAAACCGTCGAACATTCCGCCGAAAGTAGTCGGCCGTCATGAGCCCGTCCGGCACGGCCTGGCTCAGGGCTTCCAGTATTTCCAGTTTTCTCTCACCGGCGCCGGGTACGCGCTGGGGGATCGAAATCGACAGAGAACCGTTGCGACGGAACGAGTGAAGGGAGCGGCAGATGCAAACCCGGGACATGGATCGGCTTGTGGGCTGCACGCTCTACAGCGCCGACGGAGACAAGATCGGCAAGATCAACGAGATCTATGTCGATCAGCAGACCGGTCAGCCCGAGTGGGTGACGGTCAACACCGGCTGGTTCGGCAGTCGGGTGAGCTTCGTGCCTTTGACGAAGGTCACGGTGCGGGGCGAGGAAGCCTTCGTACCGTTCGACAAGGAGATGGTGAAGGAGGCGCCCACCGCTGAGACCGACGGAGCCCTGTCACCCGATGAAGAGCAGCGGCTCTACCGTCACTACGGGTTCGGCGACATGTACGGCCGATCGACGACGGGTATGACCGGCGATGGCCGCGGGCGCGGCCGGGAAACCGACCGGGGCATGACCCGCTCGGAGGAAGAGCTGCGGGTCGGAACCCAGCGCACCGAGGCCGGCCAGGCCCGGCTGCGGAAGTGGGTCGAGACGGAGCACGTGAAGCAGACCGTGCCCGTCCAGCGAGAAGAGGCTCGCGTCGTGCGGGAGCCCGTCACCGGAGCCGACGTCGACCGGGGGACCTCCAGCCGGGACATCAAGGAGGACGCCGAGGAAGTGATCCTCCACGAGGAGCGCCCGGTGGTCGGTAAGGAGACCGTCCCCAAGGAACGGGTCCGGCTCGAAAAGGAAGTCGTCAACGAGGAGCGCCCGGTCGAGGCCGACATCCGCAAGGAGCGGATCGACGTCGAGGGCGACGTGCGGCGCCGCTGAGCCAAATCAGCGAGGCCGAGGACATCGTGGCCGCCCCTGCCGGGGGCGGCCACGAACGCGCCGGAACGCGGAAGGGTCAAGCACCGCCGGTGGCGGACGGCGGCTGATCCACGTGGCGGCCGTGGAACCACCAGTTGACGGCCCAGCAGGCGACGCCGACGAGCAGCAGGAGTCCGGCCCGGGCGAACGTCTCCGCCTCCTTCGTGGCCATCAGCGCCACCGACACTGCCGCGCCGATGACGGGGACGGCCGTCGGCGCCCGGAAGTGGGTGTGGCCGACCGGGTCGCGGCGCAGGACGAGGACGGCGATGTTGACCGCGCTGAACACCAGGAGCAGCAGCAGCACGGTCGTGTCGGCCAGCGCGCCGAGGTCGCCCGAGACGATGAGGACCACGGCGATGGCGGTGGTGGCGGCGATGGCCACGAACGGTGTCCGGCGCGCCCCGTGGACGGCGCCGAGGCCGGCGGGAAGAATTCCCTCCCGGGCCATGCCGTAGACGATGCGGGAGGCCATGATCATGTTGATCAGCGCGCCGTTGGCCAGGGCGCACAGGGCGATGGCCGAGAAGAGCTTGGTCGGCAGGTTCAGCGGATCGGTCTGAACGACTTCGAGCAGCGGGCCGTCGGAGGCGGCCAGCCGGGCCGTCGGCACGACGACCGTCGCCACCGTGGTGACGAGCAGGTAGATGGCACCGGCCACGAGCAGACCGCCGAAGAGGGCCCGGGGGTAGTCCCGGGCCGGCTCACGGGCTTCCTCGGCCATGTTGACGGAGTCCTCGAACCCGATCAGAGCGAAGAAGGCCAGCCCGGCGCCCCCGAGCAGCGCCAGGACCACGGGGTCGCCGTCCATGAATTCGAAGATCCGTCCGCCGTCGATGTCCGGACCGCCGTGGACGATGGCGGCCACACCGGCCACCACGACCAGCAGGAGTCCGCACAGCTCGATCGAGGTGAGCACGACGTTGAGTCGGACGCTCTCCGAGATGCCCCGGAAGTTGATCACCGCCACGGCGCCGATGAAGAGCAGCGCCACCAGGGTGGCCGGGGCGTCGACGAAGGCCGACAGGTAGTCGCCGCCGAAGGCCCGGGCCAACGTCGACGCCGACGTGAGACCGGAGCTCATGACGGCGAAGGCGACGAGGAACGTGAAGAAGGGACGGCGCCAGGCCCGGTTGACGTAGAGGGCGGCGCCGGCCGCCAGCGGGTACTTCGTCACCAGCTCGGCGTAGGCGCAAGCGGTGAAGAGCGCCAGCGCCAGGGCCAGCATGAACGACGACCAGATGGCGCCGCCGACCCGTTCCCCGACCTCGCCGACCAGGGCGTAGATCCCGGCGCCGAGCACGTCTCCGACGACGAGGGCCAACAGCATGTTGCGGGAGATGGCCCGCTTGAGCTCCGGTTGCGGCGATGCAGGCATCGGCGCACTCTAGGGGTCAGACGGCCAGCTCCGCCTCCGCCGGTGGCTCGAGCTCCACGGCCGGGGTCCGCCGGCCGCGGGAGATGCGGCGTTCGGCGGCGACGGCCAGGCGGCCGAGGGCGTAGTTGACGGCGATGAAGATGGCGCCCACCACCAGGTAGAGCTGCAGCGGGTTGCCGAGGTTCTGCACGGCCAGGTTGCCCCGGCGCAGCAGCTCCTCGTAGCTGATGAAGGCGCCGAGCGACGTGTCCTTCAGGATCACGACGAGCTGGCTGATGAGCGCCGGCAACATGATGCGGAAGGCCTGCGGCAGGAGGATCAGCCGCAGCGCCCCCCAGCGGGTCAGGCCGATGGCGTAGGCCGCTTCAGTCTGGCCCCGGGGCAGGGCCGCCACGCCGGCCCGGATGATCTCGCCGATGACCACCGAGTTGTAGGCGGTGAGGCCGATCACGAGATACCACCGCAGCGACAGCTGCACGCCGACCTCGGGCAGCACCCGGCTGGCGAAGAAGATGGCCATGACCACCGGCACGCCCCGCAGCAGCTCGATGACCGACACGACGAGCCAGCGGTACCAGGGCCGGGCGGTGATCCGGGTGACGGCCATGACCGTGCCCAGCACCAGGGAGAAGGCCATGGCCCAGCCGGCGGCCGCCAGCGTGGCCCGCAGCCCGCCCCACAGCGAGCGCCACAACAGCGCGAAGTTCTCGTCGGACGGGTTCAGCAGCGGTCCCCACTTGACGCCTTCGAACTGGCCGTTGTCGGACAGGCGCTGCACGACCACCAGCGCAAGACCGGCCAGAGCGATGCCGGCCACGACGCTGCCCATGAAGATGCGCCGCCGGGCCCGCGGCCCCGGCGCATCAAACAAAACGGACGTCACCGGGCCACCGCCAGCTTGCGTTCCAGGGCGGCGAGGCCGGCGCCGGCCGGGATCGTGATGGCCAGGTAGCCGAGCACCACACCGGTCAGCACCGGCAGGGCGGCGAAACCCTGGGCGCCGGTCAGCGTGGCACCGACGTTGAACAGCTCACCACCGACGCCGAAGGCCCCGACGATGGCCGAGTTCTTCACCATGGCGATCAGCACGCTGCCCACCGGCGGAACGACGCTGCGCAACGCCTGCGGGAGCACCACGTACCGCAGCGACTGACCGAAGGTCAGCCCGATCGCCCGGGCCGCCTCGGCCTGGCCGGTGGGAACGGCGTTGATGCCGCTGCGGACCGCCTCGCAGACGAAGGCGGCGGTGTAGACGATCAATCCGGCGACGGCGAAGCGGTAGTAGCTCTGGTTCACGCCGACTTCCGGCAGCCCGAAGGCGACGAAGAACAGCACGACGGTCAGCGGGCAGTTGCGGATCAGGGTGACGTAGCCGGTGCCCGTCCAGCGCAGCGGCGGAATCGGCGACACCCGGAAGGCGGCCAGCAGCGTTCCGAGCACCAGCGCTCCGCTGCCCGCCCACAGGCAGATGCCGAGCGTCTTGAGGAAGCCGTGCCAGTAGAGGTCGAAGTGGTCGACGACGACCCGCATCCGGCCGGCTCGGACGTCAGCTGCAGGTATCGGCCGGCGGCAGCGGCGGAACGGCGCCGGCCACCTTGCCGGCCGTCTTGTCCCAGGCCGCCTGGTAGCGCCCGTCGGCCACCGCCTTCTGCAGCGTCTCGTTGATGAACTGGCAGAACTTCACGTCGCCCTTCTTGATGCCGATGCCGTAGGGCTCGGACGTGAACGGCTTGCCGACCAGCTTGTAGGCGCCGTTGCTCTTGTCGATGAGCCCGAGGAGGATGACGTTGTCGGTGGTCACGACCTGGACCTGGTTGGTGCGCAGGGCGTCGTCGCACTTCGAGTACACATCGAAGAGGACGAGCTGCGCCGGGTCGATGTAGGACTTGATCTTCTCGGCCGGTGTCGACCCCGAAACCGAGCACACCTTGGCCTTCGACGCCCTCAGCGATTCAGGCCCGGTGATCGTGGTGTTCTCCTTCTTCACCATCAGGTCCTGACCGGCCACGTAGTAGGGCCCGGCGAACGACACCCGCTCCTTGCGGGTGGCGTTGATGGTGTAGGTGGCGACGACCATGTCGACCGCCCCCTGCTGGATCTTCTCCTCCCGCACGCCCGACGGCGTCTCGGTCCAGGTGATCTTGTCCTCGGGGATGCCGAGCTCGCCGACGATGATCTTGGCGATCTCGACGTCGAAGCCCTCCGGTTGACCCGACAGGCCCTTCAGCCCGAAGAGCGGCTGGTCGAACTTCGTCCCGACCGTGATCCGCTGCGCCTGGTTGAGCGCGGCCATGGTCGTGCCCGCCTCGAGGTTGCCTCCCTGGGACCTGGTCTCGGGTTCGTTGTCATCGCCGCAGGCGGGAAGCGCCAGCACCATCGCCGCCAAGAGGAAGACCTGAAGCCGCCTGACTCGCATCTCGTGCCTTTCGTCAAGACTCCTGAGCCGGTTCTACCCCCGAACCCCGCGAATCCTGCGGAATCGAAGAGTATCTGGGGCATCTGTCCGAATTGCGGCTAATGGGTGAGGATCTTGGACAGGAAGTCGCGGGCCCGTTCGCTCTTCGGATTGGCGAAGAACTCCGCCGGAGTGGCCTGCTCGACGAGGCGGCCCTCGTCCATGAACACGACCCGGTTGGCGGAGTGGCGGGCGAAGCCCATCTCGTGGGTGACGACGACCATCGTCATGCCGTCGTTGGCCAGTTCCTTCATCACGTCGAGGACCTCGTTGATCATCTCCGGGTCGAGCGCCGAGGTGGGCTCGTCGAAGAGGATCACCTTGGGGTCCATGGCCAGCGCCCGGGCGATGGCCGCCCGCTGCTGTTGACCGCCCGAGAGGTGGGCCGGCAGCTTGTCGGCCTGGGCGGTGATGCCCACCCGGGCCAGCAGGGCCCGGGCCCGCCGCTCCGCCTCCGCCTTGGGTTGGCGGCGCACCTTGACCGGCCCGAGCATCACGTTCTCCAGCACGGTCTTGTGGGCGAAGAGGTTGAACGACTGGAACACCATGCCGACGTCGGAGCGCAGCGCCGCCAACGCCTTGCCCTCCTCGGGCAGCGGCACGCCGTCGAGCAGGATGCGCCCGGAGTCGATGGTCTCGAGGCGGTTGATGACCCGGCACAGCGTCGACTTCCCCGAGCCGGACGGGCCGAGCACCACCACCACCTCGCCCCGCTGGATCTCGAGGTCGATGTCGACCAGCACGTGCAGCGACCCGAAGTACTTGTTGACCCGCTCCAGGACGACCAACGGTGCGGTCGAGGCACTCGCCATCCGCCGAATACTACGGGCCGGTCACATCCCGGAGCCCGAGTGCCTCGGGGGAGGCAGGTGAATCTCCCCGGCGTCCGCCGCTTCGACCTCTTCGCGGCTTATACCGAGGAGGAACAGGATGGCGTCGAGATAGGGCACCGACAGCGACACCTGGGCCGCCTCCCGGACGACCGGCTTGGCGTTGAAGGCCACGCCGAGACCGGCCCGGGCCAGCATGTCGAGGTCGTTGGCCCCGTCGCCGATGGCGACGGTCTGGGACAGCGGGACGCCGGCCGCGGCGGCGAACCGCTCCAGGGCGGCGGCCTTCCCGGCCCGGTCGATGATGGACCCGACGAGGCGGCCGGTGAGATGCCCGTCCTCGACCTCGAGCGTGTTGGCCTCCGAGTAGTCGAGGCCGAGCTCGGCGACGAGGGCGTCGGTCACCTGCGTGAAACCGCCGGAGACGATGGCGATCTCGTGGTCGAGCCGCTGCAACGTGCGGACCAGGGTCCGGGCGCCGGGGGTGAGCACCACCGCCTTGCGGACCTCGTCGACCGCCTCGACGGGCAGGCCGGCGAGGAGCTTCACCCGCTGCCGCAGCGACGACTCGAAGTCGAGTTCGCCCCGCATGGCCGCTTCCGTCACCCGGGCCACCTCGGCGCCCTGGCCGGCCCGCTCGGCCAGCAGCTCGATGACCTCGGCCTGGATGAGGGTGGAGTCGACGTCCATCACCACCAGCCGCTTGGCCCGGCGGTGCAGGCCGGCCGGCTGCACGGCGATGTCGAATCCGCCCGTGGCCGCCTCGGCCACCAGCTCCCGGCGGAGCCGGGCCGGGTCGCCGGTCCCCGACAGGTCGAGCTCCAGGCTGGTGACGGGGTAGCGCGACAGCCGGGTGATCCGGTCGATGTTGGCTCCGCAGCCGGCGATGCGGGCGGCCACGGTGGCGACGGCGGCGGGGCGGAGCGGGTGGCCGAGGACGGTGACGTGCAGCCGCCCGCCCACCGGTGGCGCCTCCTCTTCGCCGGCACCGGCGGCGACCTCGACGTCCATGCCGAGGTGCTCGGCGACCTCGGCGACCTCGGCCCGGACGGCCGCCTCGTCCTCCCCGTCGCCGACGCTGATGAGCACCCCGAGCACCAGCCGGCCGCGGATGACGACCTGTTCGACGTCGACGACCTCGATGTCGGCCCCGGCCAGGGCACCGAACAGGGCCGAGGTCACACCGGGCCGGTCCCGTCCGGTGACGGTGACGAGGAGCGTCCGGTCGGTGGCCATCGTCTAGTTGACGAGGGCCGGCCGATCCGCCTTGTCGCCTCTGGGCTGTCCGGTGCCGGCCCCGGCGTCGGCCGGGGCGCCGGCCAGGCTGAGCCGGAAGCGCAGCACGGCGATCCACACGGCCGTGGCGCCGGCGATGTGGATGGCCACCAGGCCGGCCGGGACGTCGCTGAAGTACTGGATGTAGCCGACCGCGCCCTGGAAGAAGAGCACGGTGAGCAGCACACCGCCCCGGGCCTGGACGTCGGCCGGCGCCCGGTCCCGGCGGACCCGCCACAACGTGTAGAGCGTCAGAGCGAGGAAGATCCACACCGCCACGGCGTGGATGCGGGCGACCTCGCGCACCTCGAACGGGAGCCGCTCGATGAGCTCGCCCTCATGGCTGCCGGCGTGGGGGCCGGAACCGGTGACGACCGTGCCGAGGCCGAGCACCACGGCCGACCACACGACCAGCCAGGAACCGAGCTGGCGGAGGTCGGGCCGGACCGTCGGGACGAGCACCGACCCGTCCGGCATCCCGGCCCGGTGGTGGAGGACGACGGCGTTGGCCACCAGCACCATCGACAGCACGAAGTGCCCCATGACTAGCGGCGGGTAGAGGTGGAACAGCACCACGAGGCCGCCGAGGACGATCTGGCCGATCACCCCGAGGACCAGGCCGCCGGCCAGCCACATCAGATCCCGCCGGTAGGGCCGGCGGCGCAGGGCGGCCAGCACGGCCACGATCACCATGATCGAGACCGCCCCCGTCACGGTGCGGTTGATGAACTCGACGAGGGCGTGGTACTCGAGCGGCGCCACGATCCGCCCCTCGGCGCAGGTGGGCCAGTCGGGGCAGCCGAGCCCCGACCCGGTGACCCGCACCGCTCCACCCGTCACGACGATGAAGGCCAGGGCGAGCAGGGCGAGGAAGGTGATCCGGCGGTAGCCGGCCGGTGAGACGGTGAACCGGTTCTGCATCGCCGCCCAGGTTCGCGTATGGCGGCCGCCGAGGCCGGAACGGGCGGATCGCCCTCCCAAAAGGTGCCTACCTGCTTGATTCCACCGGGTTCCCACAAAATCTTCATCGGTCCTTGACAGCCGCCATGTCACACTCGACTCCGGTGGACGCTCGAGCTGGGGGCCCGGGAACCGGCAGGGCCGTCCGTTCGTCCAACCGGCGGAGAGTCTGCGGCGGGCCGGCTCCGGCTGAAAGGGTCAACCTGCGTGGATCGGCGTCGTAGGGCAGGGCGGATCGGGCTGAGCGCTCTGCTCCTGTTGGTACTGGGAGGATTCGTGGCGCCGCTGGTCCCGGCGGCCGGGGCGGAGAGCCGGCTCGACGTCACGGCCGGCTATGCCGGCTTCCATGTGCCCCGGCGGGCCCTACCGGTCCAGGTCACCGTCACCGCCGAACGGCTGGTGAAGGGTGAGCTGGTCGTCAAGGAGAGCGGCACCAAGCGGGAAGCCACGCTGCCGGTGGAGGTGGCCGGCGGGAGCGTGAAGCGCTTCACCGTCGTCCTGCCCGGCGGCGTGACGGCGTCGAACGGAGCGGTCGACGTGGAACTGCGGGCCGGCGGCCGGGCCCTGGGGCGCGGTCGGGCCGACGTCAAGGCGGCCGACGACGCCGAGCTGGTCGGTCTCGGGCCGCAGCTGGTCGAAGGCCGCAGCCTGCCGGGCCCGGCGGCCCTGGCGGTCGATGCGGGGGTGGCCCGTTTCGCCGCCCTCGACGCCGGGCTGCTGGCCCAGGCGCCGGCTTCGCTGGACGGCCTGTCGGCGGTGGCGCTCGCCCCCGGTGAGCTCGGCGCGCTGGCGCCCGGCGTCCGGGCCGGGCTGCTGCGGTGGGTCGGCGGCGGCGGGCACCTGCTGATCGACGAGCCGCCCGGGACGGCCCTCGACGGGCTGCCGGCCGAGTGGCAACCGGCGCCGGCCTTTGGCCGGGTGGCGGCGGGGCTCGGCGAGGTCCGCCTCACCGGCGACGCCATGACCGCCGGCCGCTGGGCCGGGCTGATCGAACCGAGTTCCGTCGCCCGCAACGACTCCGGCGGGTTCTTCTCCCCCGAGAGCGTCGCCGACAGCCTGGCCCGCGACGCCGGCTTGCGCCTGCCGCGCCTGCCGTGGCTGCTCGGCTTCCTCGGCGTCTACATCGCCGTCGTCGGCCCGGTGACGGGGCTCGTGCTCCGCTGGCGGCGCCGTCCTGATCTGGCCTGGGTCGTCGTGCCCGGCCTGGCGGTGGTGTTCACGGTGCTGGCCTATGTGGCCGGCAACCAGCTGCGGCCCGGCGCCGGCCTGGCCCACGGCAGCATCGTGGAGACCGGCACGTCGGGCCCGGTGGCCACGAGCTGGGTGGCGCTCACCCGGCGCACGGCCGGGACGGCCCACGTCGACCTTCCGCAGGGCTGGGGAGTCGAAGGGACCGTGGCGCTCAACTCGCAGTTCGGGCGGTGCTTCGGGGACGGCTGCCCCGGCAACGCCGACCTCGAAGCGCCGTCGGTCGGGGCCGGGGAGGCCGGGCCCGAGGTGCGCCTGCCGTTGTCGTCGGGCGAGTTCGGGGTGTTCAAGGCGTCGGGGCCGGTGTCGCTGCCCGGCCGGCTGGAGGTCAGCGCCTCGTCGGCCGGCGACGGCGTGGCCAACGGCACCGTCCGCAACGGGTTGCCCTTCGCCGTCGATCGGGTGGTCGTGTTCGTCGGCTCGTACCGGGCCCGGGTCGGCCGGCTGGCCCCCGGTGAGCAGCGGTCGTGGTCGGTGGGTCCCGGCGACCGGATGTCCGACCCGAGCGGATCGGAAGCGTGGATGTCGGAGATGGGCTTCCGGCCGGACGGGCTGGTGAACTTCTCGCTCTGGCAGTCGGCGATGGGCGACCTCGGGCAGGACGGTGACCCGTCGGGCCAGGCGATGGCCGTCGGCTGGACCCGCGACTGGAAGCCGACCGTCACGGTGGACGGCAACGAGCGCCAAGCCCCCGGCCGCACCGCCATCGTCGGACGGGCGCCGGTGGCGCCGACGGGAGGGCGGGTCACCGATCTGGTCGTCGCCGCCGACGTCGTGCGAGGGCCGTCGCTCAATCCCTTCCGGGGTCGGTGGGCCGGGAACAACCCCGGCCAGGCGTCGGTCGTGAAGCTGACGCTGCCGCCGGGGCGGGCCGACCGGCGGCTGGTCCTGCAGACATCGCTCACCCTGACGGACGTGGCCGTCTGGCACAACGGCGCCTGGCGCCACCTCGACGTTCCCTTCGGCATCAACGGCATGGACGCCCTCCTGCGCAAGCGGGCCATCGCCATCGGCGGCGGCGGCGTGGTGTTCGACGCCGTTCCGCCACCGACGACCACCACGGCGCCGGCGCCTCCACCAGCTCAAATGTTCACGACCACCACGGCGCCGGCGCCGTCTCCTCCGGGGCAGATGCCGGCGACCACCATGCCGCCCGTTCCCACCATTCCCGCCCCGGCCGGTGCGCGGACGCTGCCGGCGCCACCGATCGCCGTACCGGGCGGCGGACTCGTGGCGCCGGGCGCCACCGTCGAGGTCCCCCTCCCGGCCGGGATCGGCACCGATGGCGTGATCTTCCTCCGCCTCGTGGTCGACCCGAGCTCCGGCGTGGCGCCCGATGCCGTGCTGAGCCTGCGGGAGGTGGGCAAGTGACCGTGACGGCCGACAACCTCGAGGCGCTCGCCCCCGCCGGGCCGCCGCCGGCCGTGCCGGCGGTGCGGGCCCGGGGGCTGACGAAGCGCTTCGGTGATCTCTTCGCCGTGAACCATCTCGACCTCGACGTCCCCCGGGGTTCGGTGTTCGGTCTGATCGGGCCCAACGGCGCCGGCAAGACGACGACGTTCTCGATCCTGGCCTCGTTGCTGGCGCCCACCGACGGCGAAGTGGAGGTCGGCGGGGTCGACCCCGTGCGGGATCCCCGGGGTGTGCGGCGGATCGTCGGCTACATGCCCGACGTGATGGGCGTCTACGACGGCCTGCGGGTCTCCGAGTACCTCGAGTTCTTCGCCGCCGCCTACCACGTCCCCCGCAACCGGTGGCCGGCGCTGGTCGACGGCCTGCTCGAGCTGGTCGACCTCTCCGACAAGCGCCACGCCATGGTCGACTCGCTGTCGCGGGGCATGAAGCAGCGGCTGAGCCTGGCCCGGGCGCTGGTCCACGACCCCGAGATCCTGATTCTCGACGAGCCGGCCAGCGGCCTCGACCCCCGGGCCCGCATCGACCTGCGAGGGCTGCTCGGGGAGCTGGCGGTCATGGGCAAGACCGTGATCATCAGCTCGCACATCCTGGCCGAGCTGGAGGAGATGTGCTCCCACGTCGCCATCCTCGACGGCGGGCGGGTGCTGGCCCAGGGCGCGCCGCGCGACATCGGCGCCGAGCTGGCCGGCCACCGGACGGTGCTCGTCCGTCTGGCCGGGGGTGAGGTGCGCCGCCACCAGGTGGCCGACGAGGCGGAGCAGGCGGCGCTCGTCCGGCGGCTGGTCGTCGACGAAGGGCTGGCGGTCGTGGAGGTGACCGGCGACGGCGGCGGCCTGGAGGACCTGTTCCTCCGGGTGACCGGAGCGGCGGCACCGGTCGATACGGCCATCGTTGGCGAGGAGGTGGCGGAGTGAGGATTCCCCGGTGGGGCCGCCCCCTCAATCCTGTCCTCGCCCGGGAGCTGAAGGAGCGCATGCGGCGGAAGCGCTCCGGGTTCGTGCTCACCGTCTACCTGGTGCTGCTGTCGGGCGCCCTGTGGCTGCTCTATCTCGGCGCCTCGGCCGCCGGAGCGGACGGGCCCGGCGTCCTGCGGTTGGCGTCGCTGGGCCGGGCCGCCTTCCAGACGCTGCTGTTCGCCATGCTGATTCTCGTCTGCTTCATCGTTCCGGGCCTGGCCGCCGGTGGCGTGGCCGGGGAACGGGAACGCCAGACGCTGGTGCCGCTGCAGGTGACGCTGCTGCGGCCGAGCTCGATCCTGTTCGGGAAGCTGGCCGCCTCCCTGGCCTTCGTGGTCTTCCTCGTGGTCGCCGCCCTGCCGCTGATCGGCGTGTCGTTCCTCCTCGGCGGCGTGGAACCCGGCGAGGTCGTGCGGGGTGTCGGCATGGTGCTGGCCGTGGCCACCACCGTGGCCGCCCTCGCTTTGACCTGTTCGACGCTGATGCGCCGGGTGCAAGGCGCCACGGTGCTGTCCTACGCCCTGGTGGCCTTCCTCATCGGCGGCACGTTCATCGCCTTCGGCGCCGAGATGCTCGTCGACCGGAAGGGCCCGCGGGGCCGGTCGCAGCTGATCCTGGCCCTCAACCCCTTGGTGGCCACCGCTGACGTGGTGAGCCGGGTCCCCGACAGCGACTCCCGCGTGCCGTCGCCGTTCACACCGCTGCAGTCGTTGATCGACGAACGCAAGAAGCCGAAGGACGACCTGGTCAACAGCATGGTCGGCAACGCCTGGGCCGTGACGGTCGAGTCCGGCGTGGCGGGGGTGGCCAACTTCGGCGACGGCGGCTTCGTGATGAAGCCCGGTCCCGACGGCATCCCCCTCCCGGTCGACGGCAACCTCGCCGTCGCCCAGGCCGCCAAGTTCCGCCCACCGTTCCTGAACCGGATCCCCATGTGGGCCCTGGCCCTGGCCGGCTACACGCTCCTGTCCCTGGGCGGCCTGGCCCTGGCCGCCCGCAAGCTCGCCACCCCCGCGGCAGGCGAACGGTGAACGTCTTCCGCCACTCCCGCCCGCCTCGTCGGTGCCTGAGCACGAGCCGCGCCGTGCCGGATCGCGACGGGTCGCGATCCGGGCCCTATAGGGGCCTTGAGCGCGACCGGTCGCGCTGGCGACAGGGCTTCGTCCCCGGCCTCGCCGCCCGATCGGCTGGTCAGCGGTGAACGCACTGCTGGACGGCGTCCGGCGGCGCCTCCGGGTCGCCTGGGGGCTCGCAACTGGACAGCTCTTCGCGCCCTTGGTCGGTCTCGGGCTCGTTCTGCTCGTTCTGGCGGCACGGGTGCGGCCGTGGACATGGCCGGAGCCGGTGGCTCTGGTGCTCGGGCTGGTTTCCATCCCGGTGCTCGTCGGCGCCGCGATGCTTCTGCGGGTTTCGCCGGCGGTGGCGGCGCGGGCGGCCGACCGGGGGTTGCAGACCGGCGACGCCTTCACCACTGCGCTGGAGCTGGAGTCCGGGCGGCTGCCGGACGGCCCACTGGCCGAGCGGGTACGGGCCCGGGCGGCGGCGATGGCGTCGGGACGCCGGGCCGCCGAGGCCGTACGCCTCCGGCTGGAGCCGCGGCGGTTGGCGCTGTCCGGCGTGCTGGTGCTGCTGGCGGCCGGTCTCGCCGTGCTGCCCAATCATCAGGACGACGTGCGCCGCCGGCGGGCGGCGGAACAGGAGTTGGCCAAGCAGGAAGCCGAGGCGCTGCGGAAGGCGGCGCAGGCCCTGCCGAAGACGGCGGACGGCCAGCAGTCGGAGGCGGCCAAAGCCCTCGAGGCGCTGGCCCGCGAGCTGGAGCGGTCGCCGAATCTGGAGACGGCCAAGAAGGCGGTCGACGCCGCGGCGGCCAAGCTGGCGTCGAACCTCGATCCCAACTTCCTGGGTCAGAAAGCGGCGCTGAAAGGTCTCGAACGCGCCCTGGGCACGCGGCCGCTGCCGGGGACGAACGGGTCGGCCGCCGAACAGCTCCGCCAGGCCGCGTCCCAACTGGCGTCGTTGACTCCGGAACAGCGAGCGGCGCTGGCCGACCGGTTGGCGTCGCTGGCCGCCACCCAGACCGCCGGGAACCCCGAAGCCGCCCAAGCGCTTTCGCAGGCGGCATCGGCGCTGCGCTCCGGTGACACCGGCGCGGCGGCCACGGCCCTCGGCGTCGCCGCCGGCGCCCAGGACGGCGCCGAAGCCGCCGTCAGCGATCAGGAGGCGACCGCCCAGGCGCTCGGCGCCCTCGCCGACGCCCAAGCGAGCCTGGCCGCCGGCCCGCAAAACCCGAACCAGAGCGCTCAAGGACAGGGTC
>JBFLYK010000010.1:0-135931 GCA_040756995.1 Actinomycetota bacterium
TGCAGCGCACCACGTCGACGGGCGGCCCACGGCCGGGCTCCGGAGCGGGACACGCCTCGCAGGCCCAGCGCCGCGACAAAGAGGCCGGCAGCGGCCACCGCCCCGAAGAGGGCCGGGATCACCACCGCTCCTCCCCGGGCAGCTCGCCTGCCGGCCAGCCTCCGGCTTCCAGGCGGGCCCTCAGGTCGTCCCGCAGCCGGGTCCGGGCCTCGACGGTGCCGTCCGGTGTCACCCGCACGATCTCCTCGGTGATGACCATGCCGTGGTGATGTCCGGCCACCTGATGAATCGACGTGACGGCGCCGGGGGCGTCGTCGGGGCCGGTCACCGGCCGGGGCGAGAGATGCACGATGAGATCGACGGCGCCGGCGATCAGTGGCGCAGCGGACTCGAAGGGCATGGCGTCGGGCCCCATACCGGCGAACGTGGCCAAGCGGAACCACACGTCACCGGCCGTCCGGGCGTGGACGGTGGTCATGGACCCCTGGTTCCCGACCGTGGCGGCGAGGAGGGCGGGCAACACCTCGTGGCCCCGGACCTCCCCGACCACGATCCTGTCCGGGCTGGCCCGCAGGGCGGCCCGCACCAGCTGGGGCATGTCGATGGCACCGACGCCCTCCACGTTCGCTTCCCGGCGGCACAAGGTCAGGACGTCGTTGCGCTGGCCCCGGATGCGGTCGAGACCCAGCTCCGGGGAATCCTCGATGATGACGAGCCGTTCGTCGGCGGGGATCTCGGCGCACATGGCCCGCAGCAGCGTTGTCTTGCCGGTGCCGGTGCCGCCAGACAGGACGGTGTTCAGCTTGCCGTGCACCACGGCGTGGAGCAGCCGGCCCACGAGCGGGGGGAACATGCCCCGCTCGCCGAGGAGGTCGAGCCTGACCAGCTCCCAGTCATGGCGGCGCAGCACCAGGCTCGGCTGGGTGGAGACGCCCATCACGGCGAAGAGCCGGTGGCCGCTGTCGAGCTGGTCGTCGAGGATCGGGTGGGCGGCGTCGAACCGACGCTCGCCGCCTGCGCCGGACCGGCGCCGGATGAGGCTCCGGACGAGCTCGATGACCTCGTCGAGATGGTCGACCAGCGGCGGGATTTCTTCCTTGTAGCCGTTGCGGTGGACGATGAAGGCGGTGCGAGCCCCGTTCATCCGGATCTCCCGCACGCTCGGGTCGTCGAGGTAGGGCTGGAGTGGACCGGCGCCGAAGAGGCTGTCCAGGACGCGGCGCACGATCGTCTCTTCGTCCCGCCGGGACAGAGGCGGTGTACCCGACCGGGTGTGCTGCTCGGCGAGACCGGCCAGCCACTCCTCAGCCAGGGTGGCGGCGAGCGCCCGTTGGTCTTCCGCCTCAATGGGACGCCCGGCCTGCTCGAGGCGGCCTGCTTCGGCAATGAGCCGGTCATCCACCGCGGCGCGCAGGCGATGCGCCACCTCTTCCAGTCCTCCGGGGACTCTCAACGGACACCTCCAGGTTCGACAAGTGGCGCGTTGCCGGCTGGCCGCAGCGCGATCTCCGGTACACGAACCGGACCGCTGCTTCCGATTTCGGCGGTGAGCGCGTCGGCGAGGCCCCGGGCCGCCCGGACGAGCGGAAGTCGTTCCAGGAGCCACGGGCGGACCGGGTGGCCGGCCATCGCGTCGGCGCCTCTCGGGTCGTCAGGCAACGACCCCAGCACCGGGACCGCCACGGCCCGGCTGGCGCGGCCGATGTCGCCGCTCGTGCCGATGGGAACCAGACCGGCCCGCCGGCCCGACTCCTGCAGTTCGACAACGGCGCTGACCGCATGAGCGAGGTCACCCGCCGATGAGCGGCACACGACGGCGACCACATCGGCGGCAGCAAGAACTCCGGTGGTAGATGGCCCGTCCGGCCCGGCGCCGTCGACGCGGCCGGCGTCGACGAGGACGTCGGTGTCTCGAGCGAGCCGGGCAAGCGCGGCGCCGAGCGCCGGGCCGAGCAGGGAGGTGGCTCGTCCCGCTGCCCGTCCCGGTGGGGCCGGGATCACCCGCACGCCGCGGGCCTGTTGGGCGTGGGCCAAGAGGTCGACGGAACCACCGCAGCGGTGCGAACGAGCGGCGAGGGTCACGAGACCGGGCTCGGAGGTGAGACCGAACCGGCCGGTGAGGTCGCCGCCCGCCGGGTCCAGCTCGATGAGCAGGGGGTCGACCTGGTCGGGCCAGACGTGGGCCAGCGCGGCGATCGTGGTGGTCACCCCGGGTGCGCCTTTGGCGGAGGCGAGAACGACCAGGCTCATGACGCGGGCAGGAGGAAGAGACTGAGGCGACGGGCGGATGCCGCAGTGGCGACCGGTGCCGCCGCCTCCCGCGGGAGTTGCAGCCCGACCACGACGCCTGAACCGCTGGGCAGCGGATCCACGGTGGTGACGACGCCGGTGGCGAGTTCCCCGCCGGACGCCCCGTCCGTCGCGGTGGCGGCTTCGACGGCGACGACCCGGCTGCCCGGCCCGATGCGGGGCGGGAAGCGGCCCGGTTCGAGGGCGACACCCACGGACGCCTCACCCTGACCAAGAGCCGGAGCGGCGCCGGCGTGGGCCGGCTGAAGGAGGGTACCGGCCGGCAGGGTGACCGCTGCGACCTGGCCGATGAAGGACGACCGGTCCGAGGCCGGCACCACGGGGAGGGATTGGTCGGCCCCGACACGTACGGTCCGCAGGTCATCTGGGCCGAGGACGTGGCCCACCTGAACCGGCCGGGCCAGGGCGAGGACCGGTTCCCGCCGGTCAGCGGAGAGCGCGGCGGACGCGGCGACGACCGAGCCGATCAGCGCGGCGGCGATCCCCCCGCCGACGAGGGGCCAGGAGCGGCGTCGGGGGGACGGCCGGAGGCGGGTGCCATTGGCGGCTGGTGCGTCGGGGCGGACGGTGGTCACGGTCATCGGGACTCCTCGGGCGGGATGTTGACGGCCTGGATCTCGGCCACCGGAACCATGACGGCGCTTGTGCGGCGAGGGATCGTTCCCAGGTCGCCGCCCCCGGGAGCGCCTTCGCTGGTCCAGGTGACGTGCCAGTAGACGGTGGCGGTGACGGGGTAGGCACCGTCGGGCGTGCCGGCCCTCGGCCACGTCCAGACGTGGACGCAGTCACCCCGGTCGCCGGGGGCCTTCGGGTCCGGCGGGCGTCCGGGAGCGGGACACGAGACGACCGTCCCGTCCGCCGTGTCCCAGTCGATGCGGGTGGGTTCGGCCGTGACTGTCACCCGCAGTCCCGGCACTTCGGCGGTGGCGCTGGTCGGGTTGAGGCCGCCGTCGAGCCACAGTGCGGTGGGGTGGTTGACGAACGTCCACGGCGATGACGGCGCGAACCTGGGCTGCGGATCGGGGAAGGTCAGGCGGGACCGGGCTTCCTCGATCAGGGCCGGTGTGTCGGCGGTACGGATGAAGACCGGCGTGCGGTCGGGGGCGCGGACGATCGACTGGAGCGCGAGCGTGTCGTTGATGGGGTCGGCCCGATCGGGGAAGGCAGCTTCGATGGCGGCCGTCTCCCGAGCGTCGACGCAGACCTTCTCGAACCACCGGCCGGGCCCGTCAGCGGCGATCGGGGACCCGTCGGGTCGGGTCAGGACCGTCCCGTCGGGGACGTCGAGGCGGTAGTAGCGACAGCTGACCGGGTTCCAACTGCGGGCGCGGCCTCGACGGGCTCCGGCCCGTTCGGTGGCCGCACCGGCTTCGCAGCCCTCGTCGTCGCAGACGGCCCGCACCCGGTTCCGGGCGATCGCCGGCGGAGGCATCAGCAGACCGATGACAACGCCCAGGGTGATCGTGACGATCAGGCGGCGCATGCGACGTCCTTCCCGGCGACCGACGTCACTCTCCACCGGCCGTCGGAACGAACCAGCACCACATGGAACAGGCTGCGGGCCCCGGGAGTTTCCGGTTCGATCCACCGGTTGGCCTTGGTGTCCCAGACACCCCCGGTGTCGTCGGCGCAGTCGTCCACGACGGCCCGATCCGCGGTCAGCTCGACGATCTTCGGCCGGTTCACGTCGCCTTCGCCGCCCCGGGCAACCCAACCACGGAGCCGGTCGAGCTGGAACTGCTCGTAGAGATGGTCGTACTCACCGTTGGTGGCCACGACCCCGAACCGGTCCCGGAACACGGCCGGGTCGAAGGGGGCCGCCTCGGCGGCATAGGCGTCATAGGTCGCCCAGAAGTCGCGGTAGGCGGCCAGCACCGCCGCCTCCGGATCGGAGCTTGTGGCCGGGGTGGTCGGAGCCGGGCCCGACGTGGTCGTGGACGGCTGGGTTCCGGCGACACGCCCTCCATCGGTTCCGCCGGAGCGGCCGCCGCCACAGGCGGCCAGGGTGGAGCTGAGGATGACGGCGCAGAGGCACCGCCTTGTCTTGGTCGTGGTGTTGTGCATGGGTGTCTTCGGGTTCCTCTCGAGCGACATCCGAGAGCCGGGGGAGAGCCGGGATCCGTTCCAAACCGGGCAACGGCGGGCAGATCCGGTCATGACGGCCGCTCCCACTCAAACTTCGCAGAGTGGCCGAAATCGTCACAGAAAACTGCGTTGCGTCCAAGGAGGGCGCCGTCGGAGTCGGCGAACTTCCATTCCGACGGAGCGACGACGTGTTGCACGACTTCGGCATGCTCGCCCCAGCGCCACAGAGCTCGACCCCGGGCGAGATTGGGGAGCAGCGCCGCCTGGCGGTCGGTCAGGTCGAGCAAAGTCCGGGTTTCCGCCACCTGGTCGGGTGCCTGGCGGAAGAGGACTCTGGTCTCGGTGTCGGCGAGGAGCCCGGCCGCGACCTTGGCCAGGGCTGTGCCGTCGTCAGACTGGGAACGGAGGTCGCTGATCCGATGGACGACGGCGATGTTGGCCACGCCGTAGTCCCGGCACAGCTTCCACGACGCCTGGAGATGACGCACCGACGCCGACGTGGCGAGCAGGGCCCATGCCTCGTCGACGACCTGGAGCCGCTGCGTCCCGTCCCGGATCGCCAGACGAGCCTGGACCCAGGCGGTGGCCGCCACCATGACCAGCGCCAGCGCGGCGGGGTCGTGGTGGACGGCCGACAGGTCGACGACGAGCCCGGGGCCGTCGGGATCCAACCGCACCGTGGAGCGGCCGTCGAACATGCCACGCAGGTCCCGGTCGAGCAGCTTGCCGAGCGCCAGCCGGAGTGGTTCCACTTCCCGGGCGAGTTCGGCGGGGGAGCGCCCGGCCCGCTCGGCCATGATGGCCGGCGGCTCGGAGAGCAGCCGGGCGACGTCGCCCAGCTCGGCGGTGGGGTCGGCGGCCAGGAAGTCGACCGCCCATCCCACGGCCGCGTCCTCGAGCGGGTTGAGATCCCGGCGCAGGACGGTCGACAACAGGGCGGCGAGCAGCACCATGCGGCGGGAGGCCACGAGTTCTGGTGCGCCGGGGCCGGGATCGAGAGGGTTGAGCCGAACGCCGCCACCCGGCCGCATCGCCACGACGGGCAGCCCCAGCGCGTCGGCCAGACCGCTGTATTCACCCTTGGGATCGCAGATCGCCACCCATCGGCGTGCCTGGCCGCGGCGTCGCCACCCCACGAGGCGGTGGACCATCGTCTTGACGGCGGCGGACTTCCCCGCTCCGGGCTGGCCGACGACCAGCACGTTGGGGTTCGAAAGCGTCCCTGCGGCGTAGGCGTCGAACGGGTCGGCCACGAACGGGCCCGATCCCAGGACACCGATTCCGAGACAGGCCGAGGCTCCCGCCTGGCGGCCCGGCGCCAGACAGGGGTACAGGCCGCAGGCCTGCGCCGTCGTCGCCCGGAGCCGGACGAGCCCTGGTGCTCTCACCGGCTCGTCCCCGGGTCGGGCGTGAACGCGACCGGCAACGAAAGCGCGAACCCGAGGCCGTGGCATCCCGACCACGGCGCGAGCTCCACCCCGGCGGCGGCCGCCGCCGAGAAGGCTTCCGCCTCCCGCTCGTCG
The DNA here is from genome assembly GCA_040756995.1 of Actinomycetota bacterium. Taxonomy (GTDB): domain Bacteria; phylum Actinomycetota; class Acidimicrobiia; order IMCC26256; family BP-133; genus BP-133. Next base: position 5,919 of record JBFLYK010000010.1, read on the forward strand.
AGTTCCTCGCTGCTTCCCGCCGACAGGATCACCAGGCCGGCGGTGACGACCTCCGGATGGCCGGCGGTGAACTCGGCCTCCCGGCTGGCGAGCGCTTCGCGGGCGGCGTCGTGATCGGCACCGACGCGGAAGCCCGACCGGCGGCGCTGCTCGGCGTCCGAGTCCAGCCGGGCGGCTTCCCGCTCGATCGCCCGGCGGGAGGAGAAAGGCGGAACCGGTTCGAACAGCACGCAGACGGAGCGGGGCGGCGGCAGGGTCAGCAGCAGGTCACCCATCCATTCGGCCTGGACGGCACCCCGAGGCCAGGAGAGCACCCGATACGCCCGGTGGTGCGTCCCGTCGACCCGCAGCCCGTCCCAGTCCTCTTTGAGGCCGGACGGGCCTGCGTCGGCCGGCGTGACGAGAGCGGCCAGCTCGGCGAGCGACCGGTGTTGCCGTCGCGCCGGAGAGGCGGCCGGATCCAGGCGTTGCCGGAGTGCGGCTGCCAGTCCGGCGCTGTCGAGCGGCCTGGCGTCGAACCCCGCGTTGCTGAGCCGCTCGGCGAACCGGTCGACCGTTCCGGCGACCCGGGCGACGAGACGTTCGTCTTCTTCGCGGCGCCCGCTCCCCAGCACCAACGTCAGCAGCACCTCCTGGACGGCGACGTCGGCGACTGCCCGGTTCACTTCGCCCATTGCCAGAGCGGCCGGGCCGGAACCGCCGTAGGGGCGTGGTGCCTGTGCGGCGGCGAACGATGTCCATCGCAGGTGCAGCACCCGCGACCGCTCTCGATGAAGGCTCCCCAGCGCATCACCGAAGGCGGCGACGAGCCGCTCCTGCTCGGCGTCGGAGGCGAGGAGGAACGGGGTGGGAGCGCAGAGCCGCAACGTGGCCGCGGCCGCGCCCCCGCGCCGGTCGACAGCGATAGCCACCGGCTGACCGTCGGCTGTGTCCCCTTGCAGGAACTCGTGGCGGTCCAGCGGATGCGGCAGGACCGAGGTGGCGCCGGATTGGGGAACCAGGGGAGCCGAGAACCGCCGGTGCCGGCGTCGGAGGACGAAACCCACCGCCGCAGGGATCACCTCGGTGAGAGGACGGCCTCCGGGACGGATCGATCCGAGACCGATCCCGACCACGACCGGGACAGCCGCCAGAAGCACCGATCCGCTGTCCACCAGGACGAGCACGCCGACGACGAGGCCGGCAGCCCCGGGAACCACCCGCTCCGGTCCCAATCCGAGCAACCAACCGGTTCTGTCGGGGTCGGGAAGACGGTAGGTCCGCATCGTCACTGGTCAACTCCTTTCGGAGGACGGCCACCCGAGCCCCGATCGGGACGGGTCGGAAGCTCGATTCGGCGATCCGGAGCCGAGGCGTTCGGGCTGCGGTCCGCCGGAGGCGTGGAGGCCGTCTTCGAGGTGCCGTCGAGCCTCTGAGGCGGACGGGCATGGTCGGCGCTGGTCGGTGATGTGGCCGCCCTGGTCCCGCTCCTTCGCCCGTCGGGGTGAGCCGAGGGTCCCGCCGCGCGCATGGGGCCGGCGGCCATGGCAGCCGGCCCAGCGGCAGAAGTCGCTGGATGGCCGGCGGCCACCATCCGGGTCACCCGGCCGGGCAGCGCTCCCGCGGCCGCCGCGGCCTGGGCCCCCCGGACAGGCGATGAAGCGATGCCGTGGGCCACCACCGCGGTTTCGACCACTGGAAGCAGACGGAGCACGACGAACGGCGTGAAGGCAGCCAGGCCCATGAGGGTCGCCCCGCCCAACAGCGACGCCATGGTGAGCGGTGTGGCCGAGGCGCCTTCGGTTGGCCCGCCGCCGGCCAGTGCGGCCGAGCCGAGGGCCAGCACCACGGCGATCACGAACTTCGACACGATCACGGCGATCCCCAGTTCGACGAGCCGGCGGAAGATTCCACGCGCGCCAGGCCAGATCCGGGCGGCAAGGACCAGAGGCGCGAACGCCACCAGCAGGAACACGAGAGCGGAGCGGACGGCCAACTCGACCCATACAAGGAACGCGCCGAGGAGGAAGACGACCAGCAAGAAGGTCAAGGCCAAGCCACCGGCCGGGACTGCGGCGGTCGCCGTGAGTCCGTCCACGAACCGCCCGAGGTTCGCCGGCGCGTCACCCAGCACCAGATGGGTCGCCTCGTCGGTGACCCCGAGGAGAAGTTCCGTCGCGCCAACCACGGTCACCATTCCCAGAACCGACAGCGGCAGTTGCGTCAGAACCGCCCGGAGCATCCCTCCCGGGTCGCCGGCCAGGACGCCCTGGAGGACGGCAAGGAACACGAAGATCAGAGTGAGCGCAATCGCCAGGACGCCAATGTCGCCGGCGAGGGCACGGCCCCGCGGGCCCGCCCACCATCCATGGGCGAAGTCGATCTGAGCCGGCCCCGAGAGCGCGGCCACCACCTCCCGGCCGATGTCCCGACAGCCGTCAGCCACCCACGACACGAGAAAGGACCCGAGACCGTCGAACAGCGAGCCCGTTGTGGCCCGGGCGACGTTGCTCGCGGCGTCGGTGACGACCTCGACCGGGTTCGGAATCCCGGCTAACACGACGCGGGTCATCCGGGGATCGCCTCGAATGGCGACACGGCATCGACGTCAGCCGGCTCGGCGGATTGGGCCGGATGCGCTCCGGGACGCGGCCCAGGGACGTCCTGGTAGTCAGCCAGGCGCCACGCTCCGGCCTCCCGGACAAGCTGCATCTTCGCGACTCGCCACTCTTCGTAGAGCGGGAGCCGCGGCGGTGCAACGACGCGACTGAACCAGAGGTCGACCCGCGCCCGGCCCGGCCCTTCGTTGGACGAACGTGCTCCGAGGGGGCCGACCCAAAAACGGGTCGGTCCTCCGGGATAGCCGGCGTGAAGACGCTCGAGGTCGCCGCGTAGGCTCGTTGCCAGCCGCTCGCCGTCGGCCGTGGTGGCCATCGCCCTGATCTCCGCAGCAGCCGCATCCGGGCCGACGGCAGGGAAGCGCGTATGGGCCCGGAGGATTCTCACGGCCACGAGAAGCGGATCACCGGCGCCGTTCACCGAAGCCGGAGCGAAGAAGGCGTCATGGGAGGGGAGCGCCGCACGGGTCCGGGGCTCTACCTCAGGCAGGAAGCGCCCGGCGATGACCAGCGCGAGGACGGCGCCAAACTGGACGGCGCGGTTTCGCACCAGGCGGCCGATCACGACGCCGCCTGGAACAACAGCCTGACGACCGTCGGCGCCAACCCGGCGAGCACGGCACCTACCGCTCCGCCGGCGGCGAGCGACCGCCCCCGGGTGGCGTTGTATCCGTGCCCGCCCTCCTTGGACAGCCCGTAGATGGCCGCCCCCACGAGGATGCTGGCCAGCGATCCCCACAGCGCCAGCTGCGACAGCCAGGACAGAAGTTTGGAGATGAGCTCCGCCCCCGGCATCCCCGCCGAAGTCGGGCTCACATTCAGGTCAAGGGCGAGCAGAGCCAGCACGTTCGAGACCTCCTCGTCGATCCTTCACCCGGAGTAAGCGACGCGCCGGAGCCAGAACGCGACAGAGAAATCTGTCCGGCGCTCCAAAAGATCCGCCTGTCGCGTTCCCGCCGAAACGTGGCGCTTACTACTTGAGATCCATCGAAGGGCTCGGGCCGAACCCGGGCCTGAGGAGGAACGATGAATGCGCCCCGCCTGATCTACTCGATCCCCGAGGCCGCCACTCTGCTTGGCATCTCGCGGAGCAAGGCCTACCGCTACGCCCGCACGGGCGAACTCCAGACGGTTCGCTTCCATGACCGAATCGGAGTGCCCGAGACCGCCCTCAGCCAAATGCTCGAGAGGGATGGCGGTGAAGCGCACTGGGACAACAGTGACCGCCCCATCAACAAGGTCACGATCAGCGGGCGTCTCACCCGCGACCCCGACCTGCGGACGACGCGCTCCGGACTAGCCGTATGCATCGCGCGCCTGGCGGTACCAAAGCGCAGGGGCGACGAAGGTGCGGTCTTCATCGACGTCATCGCCTACGGCGACCGCATTGGTCTCCTGGCGGAGCTGAGGAAAGGTGAGCCCGTCAAGGTCATCGGACGCCTCGACCAGAGGGAGTGGAAGACCGGGGATGGCGCAACCCGCCAGACCCATCAGATCGTTGCCCGGACCGTCGAACGACTCGATCAGAGCTGGGACCCGATCGCGTGAGACTCACGACCGACGTTTCCGCCACCGTCCACCTCGAACACCAACTCGCGATGGGAGCCTGTCGAATGAGCGAAGCCACAGACGGCCGCCCCGCCCCCGCGGCGACCATGTCGGGCAAGGGCTTAGTGGCTCGACGCAACCAGCCCGTTGGCAACCGGCAGCACGGCGACGAGGGGGTCGCGGCGTGAACGCGACCGCCCGAGTGAAGCTGCCGAGGCTCGTCGTCATTGACGAGGGTTACGACAAGAGACGCGCCTCAGACAAGTTCAGCCGCTTCGGCCGCTACCTCGCGATGCGGCTCCCCGCCGTCGCTCATGCAGACCCGGACGTCCTCACCAATCGGATCCGATGGGCTGCCTTCGCGTGGGCGGCCGCCACCCCACCTGTGATGTCTCCCGGGTACCTCAGGTGGAACGACCCCGTCGAAGACATCGAGCTCAACTGGGACGACGGCCAACTCGCCGCCGACATCGTCATCCGGATGGAGTCGCCCGCCCGCTTGGTCGGCTGGCAAGGCTGGCAGCGCGACCGTCATGGCCACCTCGTAGAACCGTGGCCCGCCGACCGGGTCGCGCTCAATCGTCTCTCACTGCGGACCGTTCTTGACGTGGTGCTCCCTGATCCACCCGGGCCGCGGGCGACTCACAAACAGTACGTCCAGGCCGCGAAAGCCGCCGTGACCGTGGCCGCCATCGCCGTGGTTGAAGCCGTGACCCCTGTCCTCGTAGAGCTCGACCGTGACGGTCGCTGCCGATCCGACCGAGTGGGACAACCATGAACCAGCGGACAAGCACCTTGCCCGATCCGAATGAAGACGACGGTGGTCGCCATGATGTCATCAGGCCGGAGCGCCTTCTCTACAGCGTCCGCGAGGCCGCCGAGCTCCTCTCGATCGGCCGGGTCAAGCTCTACGAACTCGTCGCCGCGGGCCGTATCGCGTCGGTCCGGCTCGACGGCAGTCGGAAGATCCCGCGAACGGCTCTCGAGGAGTTCATCGCCCAGCTCCGAGCAGAATCTGACATTCCTTGAAGGGTGTCGGGAGTGCGGATTCACACGCCGCCATGGCAGCGCTGTCAGCTGGCACTGTGGGCGTCCCGCCAAGCCGGCGTTGCGGCAGCCGTCCCTATCGTTGTCACAGCTGTTATCTACGATGCATCTGTGATGCTGACGTATGTCCGGCCAGGGGCAGCCCGCCATGGGTGACAAGAGCAGAATCGAGTGGACTGAGGCGACGTGGAATCCCACGACCGGCTGCGACCGAACCTCGCCCGGGTGCGACAACTGCTACGCCATGAGCCTAGCCAGGCGGATGAAGGCAATGGGCCAGCCGAAATACCAGCGCGACGGAGACGCTCGAACCAGCGGCCCGGGATTCGGGCTGACCATCCACCACGACGCCCTCGACATCCCGCGCCGGTGGAAGGCGCCGAGAACGATCTTCGTGAACTCGATGAGCGACCTCTTCCACAACGAGGTCCCGGTCGACTTCATCCGCGAGGTCTTCACGGTCATCGCCGAGACGCCGCAGCACAACTATCAGGTGCTGACCAAGCGGTCCAAGCGTCTCGCCCAGCTCGCATCCGAGCTCACCTGGTCGGCGAACCTGTGGATGGGGGTCAGTGTCGAGAACGACCGCTATGCCTTCCGCATTGACCACCTCCGGCAGGTGCCGGCGGCGATTCGCTTCGTGAGCGCAGAGCCGCTTCTCGGGCCGCTACCCAGGCTCGACCTCGCCGGGATCGACTGGCTGATCGCCGGCGGAGAGAGCGGGCCCGGGGCGCGACCGATGGAGCTCGAGTGGGCTACGGATCTGCGGGACCAGTGCCGGGCAGCCGGTGTCGCCTACTTCTTTAAGCAATGGGGCGGCGCCACGGCCAAGGCCGGCGGGCGCGACCTCGATGGCCAGACCTATGACGAGATGCCGACGGTCAAAAGAGGGACGGCATAAGGCGAAGCTTGACTGCGGTGGTGAGCCGACCGGTTCTGGGCCGCCGCTCAATCCGTCCCTGGGCGAGCAGCTGTTGGATAGCCGACGTCGCGTGCACCGGCTTGTAGAGGGTGGGCCACACGAACTTCCTCACCTGTTCCATCGTGTGCCACCCGCCGTCTGCAAGAAGCTCCTCCGTGATCCGCTCTTTCAGGCTGCTCAGGTCGGGTTCGAGCTGGATTTGGAAGGTCTGCTGGCCAGGATCCTTGGGGTCGCGGTACCGGACGCCTTGAACGGGGTCGACCTTCCAAAACGCATCCTTCATCCGCTCGAAGCCGCGCTCGCCCTTTGTAGCGAAGTGGAGGTGGAGGGTGTACCCCCTCTCCTCGACCATTGAAAAGGTGAGGGTGCCGCTGAACCCTGCCCGGCGTAGCGTCTGACGGTAGGCCCCGACGAGGTAGTTCACTTTCTCGCTCGAGGGCATCTCGAGGACCCCGCGCCAGCTGGGGCCGCCGTATTGAAGATCCGCCTTCTGGTTGGGATTCTTGGCGAACTGCATGAGCCGCATCGTCAACATGGTGACGAAAACCTCAGAGGCGTCGTTGGCGGCGATGCGACGGACGAGCGGGAACGGGACATCGAGTCCCTCGGCATCGAGATTGGCGAAGATCGGCCGACCGCGCCCGAAGGCTCCCGACTGGGCCAGTATCGACTCGGCGTAGTCCTGGCAGCGGCCATGTTTGCGTTCGATCGTGATGTGCAGAGGCAAGGCGGAGAACCGTTCAGCGAGCAGGCCATCGAGGATGGCAAAGTCCTCACGGTCGTTCTCGATGAATATGAAGTGGACAGGCTTGCCGATTGCTATTAAGTCCGGCCGGGCGAGCAGCTCCTCCAGAAGGAGCACCGGTGAGCCCAGGTTGCCGTCCGGGTAGACGCCTGGGCCGGCGAAAGCATCGAGGACAGTCAGCCTGTTCGTAAACGGAGCCCTTAGGAGGATCGGATACCAAGCACGCAGGTACTCCCGCAAGATCCGATGCTTGGCCTCGAAGGTGTGCGGCCTGGCCGCCTCGACTGACCCTTGTTTCGTCGGCATGCCGCTCCTCCCATCGACGAGCCGAGGAGCGGAGAATACCATTAATGTAACTTTTTACCACCGGGTTAGGATCATGCTTTAGCGAAGGTTGAGGGCTCGACAAAACGTCTCCTGACCTGCCGAAACAGGCCGACCGCACCTGGCCGGGGCTGGACTTCGGGGCGAAGTTCCCGCCGACGGCACCGGCTGGTGCCGGTCCTGTGCGAGCGTGAATCTCGGGGAACGGCGAACGGACGTCCCCCGTTGCCCAGCCGGATAGCGTGCGCGGCATGGGCTTCCTCGATCGATTCCGGCAGCCCCGACAGGAGACTGCTCCCCAGAGGTCAGCACCCCCGAACTTCCACTTCGCGGTGGTCGATATCGAGACGAGCGGACTCTCCCCGGTCGCTGATCGGATTATCGAGATCGGCGTCGTCATCATGGACGCCTCCGGGCAGGTACTCCACGAATGGGAGACCTTGGTCAATCCTGGGGACCGCAAGGCGGGAGCGACCTCAATCCATGGGATTCAGGCCGACTGGCTGGCGGCAGCGCCGACCTTCGGCGAGATCGCGGGCGACCTGACGGAGCGTCTCGTCGGCCGCGTGGTCGTGGCCCACAACGTCAAGTTCGATCTGGAGTTCATTGAGGGCGAGTTCCGCCGACTCGGCCATCCAATCCGGTCAGACCTCGGCTACGCCTGCACCATGGACCTGGCCAACCAGATGGGCCTCCCCCGAAAGCTCCAGCGACTAGCAGGCGAACTGGGTCTGCCCTACTACCCGCACGGCGCTCTCGACGACGCTCGGGTCACGGCGCAGGTGCTCACCCGCTTCCTCCGGTACATCGACAATGCGAGCCTCGCTGGAGCGGTGCTGGCTCCTGGGTCCTTCCCCGCTTCGCCCCCCAGCGGGAAGGTGATGCACCGGAAGGAGGCCGGCACCCTCACGAAGCCGCAGAGCTTCCTCTCGGACCTCATCCAGGAATTGCCCCCCTTCGACGTGGACAAGACCCACGACCCGGAGGCGGCGGCGGCCTACTTGACCATCCTCGAAGAGGTCATGGAGGACGGCTACATCTCGCCCGAGGAGCGGGAGAAGCTGATCAGCACGGCCCAGACTTGGGGGCTCTCTCGCGACGAGGCCGACCTTCTCCACCGGGAGTTCCTCGACGTCCTCCTCGATGCCGCCCTGGCTGACCGGACCCTCTCGAAGGACGAGCGCGAGCAGATCCAGAAGGTCGCCATCTGGCTCGGAGTCGAAGCCGGTGACCTTGACCTCTTGATCCGGCAGGCCCGGGCCCGAGGGAGGGCCCAGGTTGATGACGCCCGAGCCGAGATGAAGGGCCGCGTCGTTACGTTCACCGGACGAGGGATCTACAGCAACTCGATCCGGGAGGGGTTCTGCGCAAAGTACGGGATCGTGTTCACCACCTCGGTCGGCGCGACCTGCGACCTCCTTGTGATCGGATCGGACGAAGTGGAGAACGCCACCGTCGCCAAGGCAAGGGAGCGGGGGATCCCGATGATGGTGGAGCGAGCTTTCTGGTACCGCCTCGGAGAGAAGGTGCCAAAGGTCGATTGACTCGCTCCATCAACCGCGCTGTTGAGAGCGAGTCGAATGCGTCGAGATCGTCCATGAGAGCCGTCTGCGAAACCCTCTAGTGCATTGGGGAAGCGCCTCGATCCCGTCATCCGCTCGCAAAGCGTCGTCCTACGGTCTGAAGAGGTCGTCCATGTGGCGAGCTGCCTCGACCTTCAGGTTGTCGAGCACCTCGACGTAGGTGTCGCTGGTGATTCGGATGTTCGCGTGGCCGAGGACATCCGACACTGTGCGGAGGCCGACGCCTTGGCCGAGCATGAGAGTGGCGGCGGAATGGCGGAGCGCATGAAAGCTGAGGCGTCGGCCGAGCACTTGCTGCGAGAAGGCGTGCCAGGCCCGGAGGAGGTTCCTCGGTGATATCGGTGTTCCGTTCCGGGTGCTGAAGACCAGGTCTTCGGGCTTCCGCGCCCCAGCTACTGCACTGAGGGACTGCCGGGCGACCTCGGTAAGGGGAACAGCCCGCCGGGCGGCGCGTGTCTTGCCGTGGCGGACATGCACGATGCCGGCATCGAGATCGACGTCCCGCCACCGGAGCGCAAGGATCTCCCCCTCTCGCATCCCGGTGGTCAGAGCAAGCGTCCAGAGCGGCCCGTAGGAGACGTCCTGCGCGGCCGCGAGCAGCGTGCGAGCCTCCGCGGGCGACACGACGTCCAAGGGTTCTTTGCGAGGCGCGGGCGCATCGACAAGATCCGCCGGGTTCGACGGGATGACGCCCTGCCGAACCGCCTGGCGGAGCGCCATCCCGAGGACCTGATGGGCGGCCTGCATGGTTCGCAGGGAGAGGCCCTTCTCGTTGAGGCCCTTCGTCATCCTGGTGAAGTCGGTCGGGCGGAGAGCGTCGAGCCGCTTACGGCCGAGCGCGGGGACGATGTAGTAGCTCGTCATCCGGCGGTAGTGCGCCAGCGTCCTTGGTGCGACGCGGGTGGAGACGCTCTCCAGCCACTCCGTCATCCAACGCTCGACGGTCGGCGCCGGCCCGATGGGCAACGTCCCGGACTCCGCCTGGGCCTGAGCGACTCGAAGCTTCGCAGCCACCGCGGCCCGGGTCTTGCCGGACAGATACTTGCGCTTGCGACGGCCGTTCTCCCAGCCGAGGTCGACGACGGCGCGCCAGCGGTCGCCATGCCGGTAGATGGCGCCCTCGCCCTTCCCGCGCCTACCAGCCACATCGCCTCACTTCAGCGCCCTGGGCCAAAGGGCCCGCCCGGGGCGGACGCGGCCGAATCCGTTCGGATCAGACCGTACTTGTTCGCCCGTTTGGCTGCCACGTAGGCTGCCACTACCGGATCGACGGGTGAGGCGCTTCCCCGGAAATAATCTCTGACCAGGACTTCCTCCGTGGAGCCAGGGGGATTTGAACCCCCGACCTCTTGCATGCCATGCAAGCGCTCTGCCAACTGAGCTATGGCCCCGGTGCGGGCCACCACCCTAGCAGTGAGCGCCCCGGAACCGGCGCCTCGTTCGACCCAAAATGGGCATCGGGGCTGGTGGGGGCCACCGGTACACTTCCTCGGCTATGAGCGAGGGGTACGACGTCCAGGCCATCGAGGCCAAATGGCAGAAGGTGTGGGAGGAGCGCGGCACCTACGAGATCGACGAGAGCGATCCGCGCCCCAAGTTCTACGACCTCTGCATGTACCCGTACCCGTCGGGCCCGATCCACATGGGCCACGTCCGGAACTACACGCTGGGCGACGTCCTCTGCCGGTACAAGACGATGCAGGGCTTCGGTGTGCTCTCGCCCATGGGGTGGGACTCGTTCGGCCTGCCGGCGGAGAACGCTGCCATCGCCGAGGGCATCCACCCCGGGATCATCACCCGGCAGCGGATCGCCACCATGAAGACCCAGATCAAGCGGCTGGGTTCCGCCTACGACTGGCGCCGCGAGGTGTCCTGCTGCGAGCCGGACTACTACCGGTGGACGCAGTGGCTGTTCGTGCAGCTGCACAAGGCCGGCCTGGCCTACAAGCAGATGGCCCCGGTCAACTGGTGCCCGTCCTGCCAGACCGTCCTGGCCAACGAGCAGGCCGAGGGCGGTGTGTGCGACCGGTGCGGCACCGAGGTCGTCAAGCGCGACCTCGAGCAGTGGATGTTCCGCATCACCGACTATGCCCAGCAGCTGCTCGACGACCTCGACACGGTCGATTGGCCGGAGCGGGTCAAAGTGATGCAGCGCAACTGGATCGGCCGGTCCGAGGGCGTCGAGTTCGACATCGCCGTCAAGGGCAGTGACACCAAGATCCGGGTGTTCACCACCCGCATCGACACCGTCTTCGGCATGACCTACGTCGTCCTGGCCCCCGAACATCCGCTGGTGCCGACCCTGACCGCCGGCACCGGGCACGAACGGGAGGTCGCCGAGTTCGTGCAGCGGGTGAAGAACACCTCCGAGGTCGAACGGCAGTCGGCCGAGGGCCAGCTGGAGAAGCGAGGCATCTTCACCGGCGCCTACGCCATCAACCCGTTCAACGGCGCCGAGGTGCCGCTCTACCTGGCCGACTACGTGCTCGGCAGTTACGGGACGGGCGCCATCATGGCCGTCCCCGGCGAGGACCAGCGCGACTTCGACTTCGCCCTCGTCTACGAGCTGCCGGTCATCAAGACGACGGAACGCCCCGAGGGTTGGACGGAGCCGACTTACACCGGTCCGGGCAAGAAGATCAACAGCGCGTTCCTCAACGGGATGACGGTCGAGGAAGCGAAAGCGGCCGGAACCGCCTGGCTCGAGGAACGCGGCCTGGGCAACGCCAAGGTCAACTACCGCCTGCGGGACTGGCTCATCTCCCGGCAGCGCTACTGGGGCTGCCCGATCCCGGTCGTCTATTGCGCCGAGCACGGCGCTCAGACGGTGCCCGAGGAGGAACTGCCGGTCCTCCTGCCCGACGACGTGGAGTTCCTGCCGTCGGGCGAGTCGCCGCTGCGACGCCACGAGGGCTTCCTCAACACCACCTGCCCGAAGTGCGGCGGACCGGCGACGCGCGAGACCGACACGATGGACACGTTCGTCGACTCGTCGTGGTACTTCCTGCGCTTCTGCGACGCCACCAACGCCCAGGCGCCGTTCGACCCGGCCAAGGTGAGTCGGTGGATGCCGGTCGACCAGTACATCGGCGGCATCGAGCACGCCATCCTCCACCTGCTCTACGCCCGGTTCTTCACCAAGGCGCTGGCCGACCTGGAGATCATCCCGCCCGACGTGCGGGAACCGTTCCAGCGGCTCTTCAGCCAGGGGATGATCCGCCTCGGCGGCTCGAAGATGAGCAAGTCGAAGGGCAACGTCGTCTCCCCGGCCGAGTTCTTCGAGAGCCACGGTGCCGACGCCCTGCGCCTGTTCCAGCTCTTCGTCGGCCCGCCCGGCGACGACGCCGACTGGTCCGACCACGGCGTGGACGGCGCGTCGCGCTTCCTCGGCCGGGTCTGGCGGCTGGCGACCGGCGAAGCCGGCTCGGCGCCGGTCGAACGGACGGAAACCGACGCCGACCGGGCGATCACCCGCGGCCGGCACGCCCTGATCGGGAAGGTGACCGACGACTTCGAGCGGTGGGGATACAACACCGCCGTCGCCGCCTGCATGGAGTACGTCAACGACCTGTACAAGTACGTCCAGTCGGAGGCCGGGCCGCGCCGGGAGACGCTCGATGACGCGATCGACGGCCTGCTGCTGGTGCTGTCGCCGATGGCACCCCACATCTCGGCCGAGTTGTGGGAACGGCGCCACGGCGAAGGCGCCCATGTCCACGAGCAGCCCTGGCCGACGTACGACCCTGAACTGGCCAAGGCCGAGACCGTCACGATGATCGTGCAGGTGAACGGGAAGGTCCGGGACCGCATCGACGTCGACGCCGCCATCACCGAGGACGAGATGGAGAAGGTGGCGATGGCGTCGGCCCGGGTGCAGGAGCACCTCGGCGGACGCACTCCCCGCAACGTGATCATCGTCCGGCCCAAGCTGGTCAACATCGTCGGCTAGCCGGCCGCAGACCACGGTGGCGTTCCGACGGGTCGACGGCGACTATCCCCTCGTGCCGCCGGCCGACGTCGCCCGGGCCCGGATCATCGACGTGCCCTGCCTCACACCCGGTGTGGCCGCCATGACGCTCGGGCGCATCATCCTGCTGCGGCGCGACCACGCCGCCGATCGGGCGCTGGTGGCCCACGAACTCGTCCACGTCCGCCAGTGGCGCGAGCTCGGGGCGCCGAGGTTCCTGTGGCGGTACCTCGGCGCCTACGTCCGGGGCCGGCGGGCGGGGCTGGGCCACGACGCCGCCTACCGAGCCATTCCGCTCGAAGTGGAGGCTCGGCAACTGGCCGGCCGCTGACCCCGGAAAATCGCTGGCGGCCGGCGATCGGCGCTGCCTAGCGTCGTTGCGGTCGTTCTTCCCCCCGGTGCTTCCCTCGCTCGCTGTCGGCGCGCTCATGGGAGGTGGCCATGCCCGAACGCCTTCGGGGGCTGTGGCATCGGATCCGGTCGGGAGAGGACCCGCTGGCCTTTGGCGCCGTCGTGTTCGTCGTGACGGTCGTGGCCGGGCTCGTGTGGTTCTGGGCCGGAGCCCGCTCCGGTGGCGTCCCCGCCGCGTCGGCGGCGCCGGGCTCGCCGACGGGCGGCGGCCCGCCCTCGTCGCTCACCGCACAGCGCGCCGAGGTCACCAGCACGACCGGCGCGCCGCTGGCGGTGCACGTGGCCGGGGCCGTGGCCCGACCGGGCCTCTACCACGTTCCCGCCGGCTCCCGGGTCGCCGACGCCCTGGCCCGGGCTGGCGGAAAGCTGCCCCGGGCCGACCTCGACCGCCTGAACCTGGCCGCCCGCCTGGTCGACGGCCAGAAGATCCTGGTCACCCGGAGGGGCGATCCGTTGCCTCCGGTCGAGATGACGTCGGCCGGCGCGGCAGGAGGTACGACCGGCGGCGGCGGGGAGCCCGCCGGCGAAGCGCCGGCCGAGCCGATCGACCTGAACACGGCCGACCTGGCGGCGCTCGATTCCCTGCCCGGCATCGGGCCGGCCACCGCCCGGGCCATCATCGAGGAGCGAACCCGCCGGGGCGGCTTCCGTTCGACCCGTGATCTCCTTCGGGTGCCCGGCATCGGCGAAGGCCGCTTCGCCCGTCTGAAAGATCGTGTCCGGGTGTGAACTCCTTCCGGGCGGAGCTCGGTGCGATCCTCGGAGCGGCCTCCGTCGTCGCCGGTGCCCGGGTGGGGGAGGCCATCGGATGGTCCGCCGGCACGGCGGCCGCCGTCGTCGTCATCGCCGCGGCGTCGGCGATCGCGGCGAGAACGAGCGCACGGCCGGTCCGACGGCTGGCTGCACTGTTGGTGCTCGCCGTACTCGGGGCCGGATCGATGGCCCGCGCCGTGTCGGGGCTCGACGGGGCGGCCGCCCGGCTGGCCACCGGGGAGACCGAGGCCGAGGCGACGGTGCGGCTGGCGGCCGACCCTCAGGGCCGGTGGACGGGCGTGCGGGTGCCGGCTCGGCTCGAGGCCGTCGGCGGCCGTCGAGTCCGAGGGCTCGTCCTCGTCGTGGCCCGGCCGCCGGCGGCGGCGAGGCTGCGGCTCTTGGAGGCGGGCGAATCGGCGGTGCTGACCGGCCGGTTCCGGGCACTGGAAGCGCGGGAGCGGCGATGGCGGTGGCGCCATGTCGGGGCCGTGTTCGAGGCCGGCGACCTCGTCGGCGCCGGGCCGGCGACGGGATTCGGCCGGTGGGCCAACGGTGTCCGTCGCCGGGTGCTGGCCGGAGGAGAGGCGCTGGCGCCGACCGACCGGGCACTGGTGGCTGGATTCCTCGTGGGCGACGACCGCGACCTGCCGGCGACCGTGGCCGCGGACTTCCGGGCCGCTGGCCTGTCGCATCTGCTCGTCGTCTCCGGGGCCAACGTCACGCTGGCCCTGGCCCTGGTGGCTCCGGTGCTGCAGCGCTTCTCGCTCGTGGGCCGGCTGGTGGGCGGAGCGGCGGCGCTGCTCCTGTTCTGCGCCATGACCCGGTTCGAACCGTCGGTGCTGCGGGCGGGAGCCATGTCCGGCCTGGCGCTGCTGGCCGCCTTTCTCGGCCGGCCCATCAGCGGGCTGCGACTTCTGGCCCTGGCCATCGCCGGTCTCGTGCTGCTCGATCCGTTCCTGGTCCACTCACTGGGCTTCGGCCTGTCGTGCGGCGCCAGCGCCGGAATCCTCCTGCTGGCCGGGCCGCTGGCCGGCGGCCTTCCCGGTCCGCGCTTCGTGCGCGAGCCGCTGGCGGTGACCGCCGCCGCCCAGGTGGGGGTGGCGCCGATCGCCCTGCCGGCGTTCGGAAGCCTGCCGCTGGCCGCCCTGCCGGCCAACCTGCTGGCCGCGCCGGCGGCCGCCGCCCTGAGCCTGTGGGGGCTGGCGTCGGGTCTGGCCGGGGGATTGATCGGGCCGGCGGCCGGCTCCCCGGACGCCGGTCCGGCGGCAGTGCTGCAGCTACCCACGGCCGCGCTGGCCCGCTGGATCCAGGCGGTCGCTCACCTGGCGGCCAGATCGCCGTTGATGATCGGTCCCCGGGCGGTGGCTGTCGGCCTGGTCCTGACCGGGCTCTGGTGGGCCTCAGCCCGAGCGCGTCGAAGCGAGTTCTCCGCTCGGTTCCTTCCGAGGGTCGGTCTCCAGCCCGAGCCAGTGGTCGACGGCCAGCAGGCCGGGGCCGGCCAGCAGCAGGGCGGCGGCGGTCACGGCGTAGAGGAGGTCGAGTTCGAAACCGCTGCGGCCGCCCCCGCCAAGTACGCCGACGTCCCACTTGACCTTGGCCACGATCAGCAGAAACTGCGTGGTCGCCAGCGCGCCCCACAGCCGGGTGAGCAGGCCGAGGGCCAGGCACACCCCACCGACCAGCTCGATGACGATCGTCGCCCGGGCCAGTAGCTCGGGAAGCGGAAAGCCGTACCGGTCCACGGTGGCGACGAACTTCTCCACGCCGCCTTCGATCTTCTTGTATCCGTGGTAGGCCAGCATCGGCCCCATCACGACCCTGATCGCCAGCAACGCCGCCCCGGAGGGCAGAGGTCCGCTGGTGAACGGCAAGCGGATCGGTCCCAGCCGCATCAGCACTCCCTTCAGGCTTCGTTCCCGGTACCCTGCCCCGCCGTGCCGATCGGCAACCCCTCACTCCGGCTCGGCTCCCGCTGCTACGACCTCACGCGCCGGTGCCTGGTGATGGGCCTGCTCGACGGCACATCGGACTCCGTCTCCAACCAGGGTGCCACGCCGGCAGTGGATCGAATGTTGCAGCGGGCGGAAGGGCTCGTGAACGACGGCGCCGACGTTCTCGAATTCGGCTGTGTACAGGCCGGTCCCGGGCAGGCTCTGAGCGAGGCGGAGGAGCTCGAGCGGATCGTCCGCGCCGTTGAGGCTCTGGTCGGGCGCTTCGACGTGCCGGTGGCAGCCAACACCGGAAGCGCCCCCGTCCTGGCCGCCGCCTGCGCCGCCGGCGCCGTCGTGGGCAACGACAGCCGCGGCTTCGCCGATCCGGAGTACCTGCCCACCGCCGCCCGGGCCGGGGCGTCGGTCGTGGCCCGCCCCCCGCAGTCAACTGGTCTCGTCAGCGACGTCGCCGCCTTCCTGGCCGACCGGGCAGAGCGGGCCCGGGCGGCAGGGCTGGCCCCCGATCAGATCATGGTCGACGCCGGCCTCGATCTCGCCAAGACGGCGGCGGAGCGCGCGGCTCTGCTGCGGGCGAGTGAGCGGCTGGCTGCACTCGGATATCCGCTGGTGCTCTCGGCCTCCGGAGCGACGTTCCCCGGCCTGCTCCCCGACCGGGCCGGCGGTGGCCGCCGCGCCGCGTCGCTGACGGCGGTGGCCTACGGCGTCAGCCGGGGGTGCCGAATCGTGCGCGTCCATGACGTCGCCGGTACCGTCCGGGTCGTGCGGGTCATCGAGCGGATCCTCGAAGCAGGCGCCGGCGCCGAAAGGGAACACGACGCATGAGCCAAACACCGCCCGTTCACCTCGTGCTGGGCGACGATCCGCGCTTTCGGGCCGACGCCACGAAGGCGCTGATCGCCGAACTGCTCGGCGCCGACGACCCGAGCCTGGCCCTCGAGGAGTTCTCGCTCGCTCCCCGGACCGACGCGGCGGGCGACGACGCGGCGCCGGCCGCCGACGCCCCGCCGATCGTGGCCGCCGCTCTCGGGTCGGCGTCGACGCCGCCGTTCGGCACGGAGCGGCGCGTGATCGTCATCCGGGAAGTCGGTGCCATGGGCACCGCCGAGGCGGACGCCGTAGCCCGCTACCTGGCCGACCCCTGCCCGACCACGTCACTGGTTCTCGTCGGCGGTGGCGGACGCCTGCCGGTGGCGCTGACCAAGGCGGTCAAGGCCGCCGGCGGCGTGGAGGTCAAGACGGCCCCGGGCAAAACAGGCGACGCGCTGACCGGAGCCCTCGACGGTGCCGGGATCAAGCTGACCGCCGCCGCCGCCCACCGGCTCTCCGACTGGCTCGGTGACGACGCCGGGCGGATCCCCGCCCTCCTCGACGTGTTGCGGGCGGCCTACGGCGAAGGTGCCCGCGTCGACGTCGACGACCTCGAGCCCTACCTCGGCGAGGCCGGCGGCGTCGCCCCGTACCACCTGACCGGGGCCATCGACAAAGGCGACGCCGGCGGCGCCCTCGAGATCCTCCACCGGTTGCGAGGGGCGAGTTTCCACCCCCTGCAGGTCATGGCCCTGCTGCACAGGCACTACCAACGGATGCTCCGGCTCGACGACCCGTCCATCGGCGGAGAGCAGGGTGCCGTCGAAGCGCTGGGCGGCAAGGTGAAGCCCTACCCCGCCGGCCTCGCCCTGCGCCAGGCCCGCCTCCTCGGCGCCGACGGGCTGAAGGCGGCCTACGGCCACCTGGCCAAGGCCGACGTCGACCTGCGGGGCGCCACCGGCCTGTCGGAGGACGCCGTGCTCGAAGTGCTCGTCGCCCGTCTCGCCGGCCTGTCCCGCCGGGCCGGCGCCGCCGGCGGCTCCGCTCCCCGCGGCCGCCCCCGCTCGTCCGGTCCGAACCGCCGTCGTTAGCTCAGGCGGAGGTCTGCGCCTTGGCGACCCGCTTCATCAGCTTGGACTTGCGGTTGGCCGCCTGGTTCTTGTGGATGACCCCCTTGGCCGCGGCCATGTCGAGCGCCTTCACCGCCCGGCGCACGTAGGCCTCGGTGTCCTCGGCACCGTTGACCGCCGCCTTGTCGGCGTTCTTGATGCGCGTCTTCAGCTCCGAACGGACCGCCTTGTTCCGTTCGTGCCGTTTGGCGTTGGTGAGGATGCGCTTCTTCTGGCTCTTGATGTTGGCCATGCAGGGTGCTCCGAAATCTCTCTTTGGCAAAGCTCTGAAGACGAAAGCTTGGAGGTTAGCGTACTGGCGATGACCCGCCCGGACGCCATCCGCAACATCAGCGTGATCGCCCACATCGACCATGGAAAATCGACCCTGGCCGACCGCATCCTCGAATACTGCGACGCCGTCGACCCCCGGGAGATGCGGGCCCAGTACCTCGACTCGATGGACATCGAGCGCGAGCGGGGCATCACGATCAAAGCCCAGAACGTCCGGCTGGAGTACGAAGGTCACGTCATCAACCTCATCGACACGCCCGGCCACGTCGACTTCGGCTACGAGGTGTCCCGGTCACTGGCCGCCTGCGAAGGCGTCATCCTCCTGGTCGACGCCTCCCAGGGGATCGAGGCGCAGACGCTGGCCAACTGCTACCTGGCCGTCGAGCACGACCTCACGATCGTGGCCGCCCTCAACAAGATCGACCTGCCGGCGGCCGAGCCCGACCGGGTGGCGAGCGAGATCGAGCACGTCCTCGGCATCCCGGCGGAGGAGATCCTCCACATCTCGGCCAAGACCGGCGAAGGCGTGCCCGAGCTGCTCGACGCCGTCTTGGCCCGGGTCCCGCCGCCGAAGGGCGACCCCGACGCTCCCCTCCAGGCGCTGATCTTCGACTCCTACTACGACCCCTACCGCGGGGTCGTCTCGGCCATCCGGGTCATGAACGGCACGCTCACCACCGGCAGCCGGCTCAAGTACATCCAGGTCAACGCCACGCACGACGCCGAGGAGATCGGCGTCCGGCTCCCCGAACCGACGCCGGTGGCCAGCCTCGGCCCCGGGGAGGTCGGGTACCTCATCGCCGGGATCAAGGACGTCGGCCAGGCCCGCGTGGGGGAGACCGTCACCCTCGCCTCCCGGCCGGCCGAGCCGCTGGTCGGTTACCGCGATCCCAAGCCCATGGTCTTCTGCGGCCTGTACCCGGTGGAGGGCGACGACTTCGCCGACCTCCGGGAGGCGCTGGAGAAGCTGCGGCTCAACGACTCGTCGTTCACGTACGCCCCCGAGACGTCGGGCGCGCTCGGCTTCGGCTTCCGCTGCGGCTTCCTCGGGCTGCTGCACATGGAGATCATCCGGGAGCGGCTGGAGCGGGAGTACGACCTGTCGCTGGTGGCCACCGCGCCCAACGTCGAGTACCTGGCCCACACCACCGACGGGAAGGTCGAGCTGGTCGACAACCCGTCGGCCATGCCGGCGCCGAACAAGCTCGATTTCATCGAGGAGCCCTACGTCAAAGTGACGATCATCACCCCCACCGAGTACGTCGGGGCGTTGATGGAGCTGGCCCAGAGCCGCCGGGGCGACATGACCAACATGGAGTACCTGTCGGAGAACCGGGTGGAGCTCGTCTACGAGCTGCCCCTGGCCGAGATCGTGGTCGACTTCTTCGACCAGATGAAGTCCCGCACCCGGGGCTACGCCTCGCTCGACTACGAGCCGGCCGGCGACCGCCGCTCCGACCTCGTCAAGGTCGACCTCCTGCTGAACAACGTGCCGGTCGACGCCTTCTCGACGATCGTCCACAAGGCGAAAGCCGAGGACTACGGGCGCAAGATGGCCACGAAGCTCCGGGGCCTGATCCCCCGGCAGATGTTCGACGTCCCGATCCAGGCCGCCATCGGCAGCCGGGTGATCGCCCGGGAAACGGTGAAGGCCAAACGGAAGGACGTTCTGGCCAAGTGCTACGGCGGTGACATCACCCGGAAGCGCAAGCTCCTGGAGAAGCAGAAGGAAGGCAAGCGCAAGATGAAGATGGTCGGCCGCGTCGAGGTTCCCCAGGAGGCGTTCGTGTCGGCTCTCCGACTCGAGGAGGACTGAGAGGTCATGGCCGGGGGTCGGTCCGCACCGGCCGGGGGTCGCCGCGGATCACCGACCAGCGGGCGCCCAGCCGTTCCCCGTCGGTTCGCCGGCCGACCCGGTCGACGTGCCACCACTGGGCATCGATCCGATCGGCGGTCACGTCCAGCAGGAGGTAGCCATGGCCGGCGGTGTCGAGCCAGGCGACGTGGGGGTTGGCCCGGCGGATCGCCGCCTCCAGTACTGATCGGGCGCCCCGGACCTTCGGCGCCAGCGCCCGGGCGAACGACGGCGCGCTCACGGCCGGGACGCTGAACTCCGCCGCCACCGGCGCACCCCGCCCGTCCTCGGCCGCCAGTTGCGCCACCCACGACGAGTGGAGGTCGGCGCTCACCACCACCGCCGCGCCCTCCCGGCCGGCCAGCAGGCGGAGGAGCCGCTTTCGCTCCTCCGGGTAGCCGTCCCACTGCCCGGAGTTCACGATCAGCCCACCGCCGACGGCTCCGAGCCGGCGGGCCAGGGCACCGTCCGCGGCCAGCATGTGGATCGGCGCCACCACGACCTGGCTGGCCACCAGCGACCAACGGCCGTTCCGGCCCTGCCCGCTGAGCTCGTGCTCCAACCACTCCCACTGCTCGGGCCCGAGGAGCCTCCGGTCGCGCCGCCGTACGCCCAGCACCGGCCGGCGGCCGGCCACTGGCGCCTCCCGTCCGGTGAGGCGGGTGTCGAGGAGCACCAGGTCCGCCATTGAGCCGAGCCGCACCGTCCGCCAGATCCGCAAGGGGTGGGCCGGGTCGGGAAGACCCGAGGGCATCCACTCCCGGTAAGCCCGCACAGCCGCCGCCCGGCGGCGGGGCCAGTCGCCGTCGGTCCAGGGATCGTGCCCGGCGGCGCCGTCCCACCAGGCGTTCCCGGCCAGCTCGTGGTCGTCCCACACCGCCACCATGGGGTGGCGGGAGTGGAGGAGCTGCAGGTCGGGATCCGTCTTGTACTGGCCGTGACGGGCCCGGTAATCGGGCAGGGTCAGGCACCGGCCCCGGGGACGGTGGAACCGCGTCCACTTCTCACGTTTGGCTTCCGCTTCGTAGATGTAGTCGCCCAGGTGGAGCACGAGGTCGACGTCCCGCTCGGCCAGCCGGCCGTAGGCGTTGAAGTACCCGGTGGCCCAGTGGGCGCAGCTCACGACCCCGAGGCGGAACCGCTCCACCGGGCCGTCCGGGGCCGGCAGGGTCCTGGTCCGCCCGACCGGTGAACGGTGCGATCCCAGCCCGAACCCGTACCAGTACGTCGTAGCCGGCCGCAGGCCCGACACCGTGACATGCACCGTGTGGTCGGAGTCCGGCGTGGCCGGCACGGATCCGCTGGCCACCGGTGACGCCAGCGACGGATCCGCCGCCACCGTCCACTCGACCGCAACGGTGTCGCGGGCGCCGACGGAGACCCGGGTCCAGAGCACGACACCGTCCGGTGCCGGGTCCCCGCTCGCCACCCCGTGGGCGAAGACGTCGTTCAGGCGGCCGGATCCCGGGGCAGCCCGAGCACCCGCTCGGCGATGATATTGCGCTGCACCTCGGCGGTGCCGCCTCCGATGGTGAGCGCCGGGGAGAACAGGAAGCCCGACACCCAGGGGAAGAGGCCCGGCAGCTGCGGCGGGTTCTCCCGGGCCAGCATCCCGTCCGGGCCGCAGAGGTCGACGGCGAGGTCGAACAGCTTCTGGCCGTGGCGGTCGGCCAGCGCCTTGCGGACCGACGCCTCCGGTCCCGGCTCGGCGGCGGAGCCGCTCCCGGCCGACGACCGGCCGACCAGCGCCGCGACCGTCCGCAGCCGCAGGATCCGCAGGACTTCGGCCTCGGCGTAGATCGCCGCCAGCCGCTGGCGGGAGACCGGGTCGAGCGGCGCCCGCCCGCCCGACCGGGCCGACCGCACAGCGTCCACCAACGCCTTGACCGTCGGCCCCCGACCCCAGAGGGCACCCTCTTCCGACAACGCCACCCGTTCGTTGCCCAGCGTCACCCGGGCCAGGCGCCACCCGTCCCCCTCGGCGCCGATCAGGTTGTCGGCCGGGATCCGCACCCCATCGAGGAACACCTCGTTGAAGGTCGCGCCGCCGTCCATCTGCCGGATGGGCCGGATCTCCACGCCGGGGGAGCGCATGTCGAGCACGAAGTAGGAGATGCCCCGGTGCCGGGGACCGTCGGGATCGGTGCGGGCCAGCAGAATGCCGTAGCGGGCCTCCCGGGCCAGCGACGTCCAGATCTTCTGGCCGTGGATCACCCATTCGTCGCCGTCCCGCACGGCCCTCGTCGACAACGAGGCCAGGTCGCTGCCCGCCCCCGGCTCGGAGAACAGCTGGCACCACACCTCCGAGCCGTCGAGCAGCCCCGGCAGCCACCGTCGCTGCTGCTCCTCGGTCCCGGCCAGAACCAGCGTCGGCCCGGCCCAGCCGATGCCGATCGGGTTCTCCGGGCGGCCGACGCCGGCCCGGCGCAGCTCCTCGTCGATCACCAGCTGCTCGGCGGCCGACGCCCCGAGCCCCCACGGCCGGGGCCAGTGCGGGGCGGTGTAGCCGGCCGCCGCCAGGCGGGCGTACCAATCCGGCGGCGGTCGGCCGTCGGGCCCGAGTGTCTCCTCCAGGAACCGCCGGACGGCGGCGCGGGCCGCTTCGGCTTCCGGAGGGAGATCGAGCTGCATTGCTGCCGCCGTCGGCCGGCCGTCCCGGGTCAGAACTTCGTGGGGAACTGGGCGACGATGTTCGTCGCCAGGTTCGAGGCGATCATGAACATGTGGTCAGCCGCCGTCCGTTCGGTGGCGTAGGCCTTGGTGAAGTTCTTGGCCGCCTGGGCGTCGATCACGTCCTTGAGCGTGAGGACGTGGGTCTTGACCAGGTCGGCCACGGCCTCCTTCGTCAGCTTCGGCGAGGCGGTGTTGACGAAGGTGCCGAATTCCTCGGTGTAGGCCAGGAGCTTGCCCATCGCCTCGTCGGCCTTCGACTGGTCCTTGGAACCCACCGCGTTGGCGTACTCGACGAGCAGGTCGATGTGCTTCTTCCACAGCGGGCCGAAGGCGGTACCGGCCTCGGGGCCGTAGGCACCGGCGATGACGTTGGTGACGTCGCCGGAGTTGGCGTCGAGGGCCGCCCGGGCCCCGGCGGATTCGTCAGCCCGCCCGCCGAGCGCAGCGTTGGTGGCGGCAGCGGTGAGATACACCTGCTCCCGGAGGCCGGCGTTGAGGTTGTTGAGCAGCTCGGCGGCCTTGCTGGCCGGGTCGCCGCCGATCTTGTCCGGGTACTTCTTGGCGATCGCGCCGACCAGGCTCGACGCCAGCGTGCCCATCTCGGCCGCCGCTGCCCGCAGCCCGGTGAAGTTGGTTCCGCTCCCCACGCCCTGCAGGGCCGCAGTCAGCGGGCCGGATACGGAGTCGGCGGCCAGCCCCGGCAGCGCCCCGCTGAACAGCGAGCCGATGGCGCCGGCGTTCTGAGCCGGGCCGGCCTTCCAGAGTTCACCGAACTGGGTGGCGACGGGGGCGTCGTCACCGGTGAAGATCGCCGTCATGTTGGCCATCAGGGCTTCGGTGGTTCCGTCGAGGGCGGCCTGGGCGGCGGCCGCTTCATCGGGACGAGCCCGGCTGCCGGCGACGGCCGCGGCCAGGTAGACGTGCTCCTGGAGGAGGCCGGTCAGCCGGCTGCGGAGCTGGGCGGCGGTGGTGTCCGGGCCCTTGGCGATGGTCGTGGTCGTCGTCTCGGCGATGCTCCCCCTGGCGGGATTCTTCTTGACCGGGGTCCCGCAGGCGGCGCCCAGCACGGCCAGGGTCAGGCCAGCAGCGACCAGCCACCGCGGCCGGCTCTGCACTCGGATCATCGTGTCGTTCCCTTTCGCGCTCGGGGTACGGCCGGGGACACTACCCGTCATCCACCCCCCGACCTGCTACGAAGACCCGCGTGACCATGCCGACCGACGACATTCGCGACGCCAGCGACGCCACGCTCCTGGTGGCCATCAGCCGCTACCGCCAGGAAGCGCTGGCCGAGGCGTACCGGCGTCACGCCGGTGCGGTCTTCGCTCTCGCCCGCCGCCTACTGGTCGACCGGACACTGGCCGAGGAGGTCGTCCAGGAGGTCTTCCTCCGCCTCTGGCACCGCCCCGAGAAGTTCGATCCCGACCGGGGCTCGCTGCGGTCGTTCCTGCTGGCCCAGACCCACGGCCGGTCGGTCGACCTCCTCCGCTCCGAGGTGTCGCGGCGGCAGCGGGAGCAGCGTGACGCCCGGGCCACCGCCGAGGCCGAGTACGACATCGAACACGCCGTCGTCGACCTCGCCGTGGCCGACGAGGTCAAGGCGGCCATCTCGATCCTCCCGCCCGGCGAACGGGCGGCGATCGAGCTCGCCTACTTCGGCGGTCACACCTATCGGGAGGTCGCCACCCTCCTCGACGAACCGGAGGGCACGGTCAAGAGCCGCATCCGTTCGGGCCTCCGCCGCTTGCGGACGGTCCTCGTCGACTCCGGGATCGGTGCGTCATGAGCCGTGACTTCAGCCACCAGGACATCCAGGAGCTACTCGGGGCCTTCGCCCTCGACGCCGTCGACGACGACGAGCGGGACGTGATCGAAGCGCACCTGGCCGGCTGCCCCCGCTGCCGGGCCGAGGTGGAGGGCCACCGGGAGACGGCCGCCCTTCTGGCCCACAGCGGCGAGCGCGCTCCCGAGGGCGTGTGGAACCGCATCGCCGGAGCGCTCGATGAGGCTCCGCCCGCCCTCGACCTCACCCGGATCACCCCGGCCAAGGCCGAGCCGCGGTCGATACCGCTGCGGGTGGCGGCCGTCACCATGGCCGTCGCCGCCGCGGTCACGCTGTTCCTCGGGGTGGCGCTGGGCCGCAGCGACGACGGGTTCGACCGGACTGACCGGCTCGCCGACGCCATGGAGAAGGGCCTCGTCGCCAACGCCGCCCACGCCGCCCTGGCCAACCCGCAGGCCGAGCAGGTGCAGCTGAAGGCGGCGGACGGGAAGCCGATGGCCCAGGTCGTCCGGCTGCCCGACGGCACGGGGTACCTGCTGCCCACCAGCCTCGGACCCCCGCCGGCCGGGAAGGTGTACCAGCTGTGGGCGGTGCGGTCGGACGCCAAGATCTCCCTCGGCGTCCTGGGTGACCGGCCGGACGTGGCCGCCTTCCGCATGACTGGCCCGGTGGTGGCCTTCGCCATCACGGAGGAGAACGCCGGCGGCGTGGGCGTGACGGAGAACCAGCCGCTGATGCTCGGCTACACCAAGGCGTAACGGCCGGGCCCGGCCCCTACGCTCTGCGGGGTGATGGCCGGCTTCGGTGTCTACGTCCATGTGCCCTTCTGCGCCCGGCGCTGCGACTACTGCGACTTCGCCACGTGGACGGACCGGCAGCACCTGATGGACGCCTACACCGCGGCCTGCGTCACCGACCTGGCCCGCCGGTACGACGGCGCACCGCTCCCGCCGGCCACCAGCGTCTTCTTCGGGGGCGGCACGCCGTCGCTGCTGCCGGCCGACCTGCTCCTGGCCATCCTGGCCGCCATACCCCGCCGGCCGGGGGCGGAGGTGACCGTGGAGTGCAACCCCGACACCGTCACCCCGGAGTTGCTGGCCGCCTACCGGGCCGGCGGTGTCACCCGCCTGTCGTTCGGCGTGCAGTCGATGGCGCCCCACGTACTGGCCGCCCTCGGCCGCACGCACGACCCGGCCGGCGTGGAGGAGGCCGTGGCCGCCGCCCGGGCCGCCGGGTTCGAGAACTTCAACCTCGACCTCATCTACGGCGGGGCGGGGGAGACGCTGGCCGACTGGCAGCGCACCCTCGAGGCGGCGCTGGCCCTCGACCCGCCCCACGTCAGTGCCTACGCCCTCACCGTCGAGCCCGGCACCCCGCTCGCCCGCCGCGTCGATGCCGGCGACACCGCCGCCCCCGACGATGACGACCAGGCCGAGAAGTACCTGGCGGCCGACGCCGCCCTCACCGCCACCGGCCGGCCGTGGTACGAGATCTCCAACTGGGCCCGGCCCGGTCGGGAATGCCGCCACAACCTTCTGTACTGGGCCCAGGGCGAGTATCTCGGCATCGGCTGCGCCGCCCACGGCCACACCCCGCTCGGCCGGCGCTGGTGGAACGTCCGTACCCCCGACCGCTACATCGCGCTCGTCGGTCGGGGCGAGTCGCCCGAAGCGGCGCACGAGCTCCTGACCGGGCCCGACCGCGAGGCCGAGGCCACCATGCTGGCCCTGCGCACCCGCGCCGGAGTGCCGGCCGGTCCGGTGGCCGACACGCTGGTCGCCGACGGTCTGGCCGAACGCCAGGGCGACCGGGTCGTGCTCACTCCGCATGGCCGTCTTCTGGCCAACGAGGCCACAACCCGGCTCCTGGGCGCCTATTCGTCCTGCTGACGGGCCGTTCAGCATGCCTTCGGCCACCGCCGGGTCGGTAGAATCCGGATGAGTGACCATGGACGAACGCAAGGCCGCCATCCTCAAAGCGCTGATTGAGGAGTACGTCGAGACCGGTCAGCCGGTCGGGTCCAGCACGGTCGCCCGGGGTGCGGCGCTCGGCGTCTCCAGCGCCACGATCCGGAACGAGATGGCCGTTCTCGAGCGGGAGGGCTACGTCACCCACCCCCACACCTCGGCGGGGCGCGTGCCGACCGACAAGGGCTACCGCCACTTCGTCGACCACCTCGCCCGCCAGAAGGACCTCCAGCCGGCCGCCCGGCAGGAAGTGGCCCAGTTCTTCGCCACCGCCCACCACGCCCTGGAGGACATGCTCCACGAGACGAGCCTCCTCCTGTCCCGCATCACGGCCCACGCCGCGGTGGTCGTGGGGCCCCAGCCCGACACCGCCCGGGTCCGCAGCGTCCAGCTCGTCCGGCTGCACGAGACGTCGTTGCTGGTGGTCGCCGTCCTGTCCAACGGCCAGGTGGAGCGACAGTTCATCGAGCTGGCCACCGAGATCGACGACGGGCGCATCGGCGCCGCCATCGCCGTCCTCGAGACGCAGCTGCGCGACCACACGCTGGCCGACCTGCCGACGCTGCGGGCCACCGGCGACGCCGCCACCGACGAGCTCGCCCGCCAGGCCCGCGACGCCCTCGTCGCCCGCGTCACCAGCGGGGGCAACGAACCGGTCTACGTCGGAGGCGCCAGCCGCATCGCCGCCGAACTCGACGCCTTCACCGCCAGCGAGACCGTGGGGCGGCTCCTCGAGGTGCTCGAGCACCAGTACCTGGTCGTCACCCTGGTGCGCGACCTGATCGACCAGGGCGTCACCGTCAGGATCGGGTCCGAGAACCAGCTCGAGGACCTCCGGGAATGCTCCGTCGTCCTCGCCCGGTTCGACATCGAGGGCCGGCCGGCCGGCTCCGTGGGCGTCCTCGGCCCGACCCGCATGAACTATCCGCAGGCCATGGCCGCCGTGGCCGCCGTCTCCCGCCGACTCGGCGAACACCTTTCCCCGCCAGGCTGACGGATGCCGACCGATTTCTACGAGTTGCTCGGCGTCGACCGGAACGCGACCGACGACGAGATCAAGAAGGCCTACCGGCGCCTCGCCCGCCAGTACCACCCCGACGCCAACGACGGTGACCCGGCGGCCGAGGCCCGCTTCAAGGAGATCTCGGTCGCCTACGACACCCTGCGCGATCCGGAGAAGCGCCGGCGCTACGACATGTACGGCGCCGAGGGGGTCGGCGCCGGTGCCGGCGGCCCGGGGATGGGCGGTTTCGACTTCGGCGTCTCCGACCTCTTCGACGCCTTCTTCGGCGCCGGCTTCGGCGGCGCCCGGGGCCCGGCCGGGCCGGCCCGCGGGCCCGACGCCGAGGTCCACCTCGTCCTCGATCTCGAGGAGGCGGCGTTCGGGGCGATCAAACCCGTCGAACTGCGCATGCCGGTGGAGTGCGAGCGTTGCCACGGGTCGGGCTGCGAGCCCGGAACCCACCCCTCGACCTGCCGCACCTGCGGCGGCGCCGGCGAAGTCCGCACCGTGCGGCGCACGATCCTCGGCCAGATGATGACCGCCACTCCCTGTTCGGCCTGCCGGGGGACGGGGCGGGAGATCCTCTCGCCCTGCCGCGACTGCCGGGGCGACGGGCGGGTCACGCTGCCCGCCACCGTCGAGGTGCAGGTTCCCGCCGGCATCGACGACGGCCAGCGCCTGCGGCTGGCCGGCCGAGGGCCGGCCGCCCCCCGGGGCGGGGAGCCCGGCGACCTCTACGTGTCGATCTCGGTCCGGCCCCACCCCCGCTTCGAGCGCGACGGCGACGACCTCATCCACGTCCTGCGCCTCCCGATGACGCAGGCGACGCTCGGCGCCCACCTCACGATCGAGACGCTCGACGGCAAGGAAGACCTGCTGATTCCGGCCGGGACGCAGACCGGGCGCCTGTTCCGGCTCCGGGGCCGCGGCGTGCCGGCCCTGCGCGGCCGGGGGCGGGGCGATCTGATCGTCCAGGTCGAGGTCGTCGTCCCCGAGAAGCTCTCCGCCGAGGAGGCGCAGCTGGTCCGCCGCCTCGCCGAGCTGCGGGGCGAGGCCGTGGCCCCCCGGGAAGAAGGCTTCTTCTCCCGGATCAAGAGCGCCTTCCAGTAGCCGATGGGCTGGCCGGCCGACATCCCGGCCTCGGCCCACGTCTTCGTCGGCTCGTCGGCGGACCTCAGCGACGCCTTCGAGGTGGGCGGCGAGGACGGCCACCACCTCGCCCGGGTCCTGCGGCTCCGTCCCGGCGAAGCCGTGACCGTCGCCGACGGGGCGGGGGCGTGGCGGCCGTACCGGGTGGCCGCCGTGCAGCCGACCGGTGCGGTGCGCCTGGAGGCCACGGCCGGGTCGGACCGCGAGCCGGTCCGGTCACCCCGCCTGGCCCTGGCCTTCGCCCTGACCAAGGGCGACAAGCCCGACCTGGTCGTCCAGAAGCTGACCGAGCTGGGCGTCGACCGCATCGTGCCGGTGGTGGCCGAGCGGTCGGTGTCCCGCCCGCACGGCGACCGGGCGGCCGCCGTGGTGCAGCGCTGGCGGCGCATCGCCCGGGAAGCCGCCCGCCAGTGCCGCCGGGCCACGCTGCCCGTCATCGAGCCGGTGGCGCCGCTCGACGAGCTGGCCGGCCACCCCGGCCTGGTGGTGGCCGAGCGGGGCGGCACGCCCGCCGGGGAGCTGGAGACGCCGCCCGCCGGCGAGCTGCTGGTGGTGATCGGTCCCGAGGGCGGGCTGACCGACGAGGAGGTGAAACACCTCGGCCCCTGGGCCCGGCTCGACCTCGGGCCCCACATCCTGCGGGCCGAGACCGCCGCCCTGGCGGCCGCCGCCGTCCTCACCCCGGCCCGGGCGCCCCGCCCCGCCGGTGAGTAGAGTGGATCCGCTCTGGCGGTCCGGGGCGGGTGCACCTCGGCCGCCGCCTCTTTTTTCGACTGCAACCGACACGCCGACTGGGGGAGGGCCGATGGAGACCGAGGTGCGGGCGCCGGATCTGGACCGTCGGGTCGAAAACCCGTCCCAAAACCGCCAAGAACCCGGCAATGTGCCCGGAAAGTGGTCAAATGCCGCGAAGAGTCGACATTTGCGCATTCGCGAGGTAGCCTTGAAGGCATCCGCGCTGGGGCAGGAAGACGGAAGTTGGAGGGATCGGGTGGCCATCTCGACGCAGCGGGTGGGGGATCGACTGCGATCCATCCGGCGGCAAAAGGGCCTGTCGCTGCATGAAGTCGAGGCAATGTCGAACGAGGAGTTCAAGGCCTCGGTGCTCGGCGCCTACGAGCGGGGGGAGCGGGTCATCTCCGTCCCCCGGCTGATGCGCCTGGCCAACGTCTACGGCGTTCCGCCCGAACAGCTCCTCCCGAAGGAGGTCGAGGTCGACCTCACGGAGCCGGGCGCGATGGACCTCTCGGAGGGCTTCGCCGTCGACCTGAACCGGCTGCAGGAGTGCCGGGAGCCCGAGGCGCTGGCGCTGGCCCGCCTCGTGGCGATGATCCAGGCCGAACGGCAGGACTTCAACGGGCGGGTCCTGACGGTACGGGGCGACGACCTCCGGGCGCTGGCCTACTTCCTCCTCACCACGCCTGAGGAGTTGTGCGGCCGCCTGACCGGGATGGGGCTGCAGGCTCTTCCGGCTTGAGCGGACCCTCGGGCCACTAGGCTCGGGGGCTCATGGAAGGCTGCCTTTTCTGCGGAATCGTGGCCGGATCCGTTCCGTCCACCGAGGTCCTCGACACCGAGACCTGTTACGCGTTCCGCGACATCAAGCCCGCCGCGCCCGTCCACGTGCTCGTGGTGCCCAAGGAGCACCTCGAGAGCGTGGAGGCCGTCGGTTCGTCCCAGGCCGTCCTCCTCGGTGACCTGTTCGATGCCATCCGGGCCGTGGCGGCCAAGGAGGGCATCGCCGAGAGCGGGTACCGGGTTGTGACCAACGTCGGGGAGGACGCCGGCCAGCTGGTGCGCCATCTGCACTTCCATGTCCTCGGTGGCCGATCGCTCCGCTGGCCACCGAAGGGGAGCGATGCGGGCGGGTAGTGTTGAAGCCGGTTTGACGCCCGATCAGCAGACCCAGGTCAAGGTGCTCGTGCCCGGCAACCATCTCATGGTGAGCCTGTTGGGGCAGCGGGACGAGTTGTTGCGCCTCGTGGAAGGCTCCTTCCCCGTCTCGATCCATGTCCGGGGCAACGAGATCACCGTGTCGGGCGAGATGACCGAGGCGGAACGGGTGGCCCGGCTCTTCGAGGAGATGGTGCTGCTGCTCGAGAGCGGCAACACCATCGACCGGGAGAATCTCGGCCGGACCATCGAGATGGTCAAGGCCGACGAGCGCCCGTCCGACGTCCTCAACACGGCCGTGCTGCGGGGCCGCAAGACGATCCGGCCGAAGACCGCCGGCCAGAAGCGCTACGTCGACGCCATCCGGGAGCAGATCATCACCTTCGGCATCGGCCCGGCGGGGACGGGCAAAAGCTACCTGGCGGTGGCTCTCGCCGTGCAGGCGCTGCAGGCCAAGCAGGTCAACCGGATCGTCCTCACCCGCCCGGCGGTCGAGGCGGGGGAGCGGCTCGGGTTCCTGCCCGGCGACGTGATCGCCAAGGTCGACCCCTACCTCCGCCCCCTCTACGACGCCCTCTACGACATGCTCGAGCCCGAGGCGGTGGCCCGCCTGATGGAGCGGGGCACGATCGAGGTGGCGCCGCTGGCGTACATGCGGGGCCGGACGCTCAATGACTCGTTCATCATCCTCGACGAGGCGCAGAACACCACCGGCGAGCAGATGAAGATGTTCCTCACCCGGCTGGGGTTCGGGTCGAAGGCGGTGGTGACCGGTGACGTCACGCAGATCGACCTGCCCGAGGGCCGGTCCCGCTCGGGGCTGCTCCTCGTCCGTCACATCCTGGAGGGGATCCCCGGGCTGTCGTTCGTGGAGTTGACGGGGCGCGACGTCGTCCGCCACCGCATCGTCGGGGACATCGTCGACGCCTACGCCCGCCACGAAGAGCAGAGGTGATGGATCCGGTGGAGGTCTTCGTCGCCGACGAACAGGCGGAGGTGTCGGTCGACGCCCTGCGCTGGGTCCGTCTGGCCCGCCTGGTGCTGGAGGAGCAGGGCGTGCGGGGTGACGCCGAACTGTCGATGCTCTTCGTCGACGAGAAGTCGATGGCCGACCTCAACGAGCGGTTCCTCGGGCGGGACGGGCCGACCGACGTCCTCGCCTTCCCCATGGACGACGAGCTCATCGAGAGCGGCCGCCAGCCCGACCAGGGCGGCCGGGGCCCCGGGTCGCCGGCCGAGCCGTCCGACGCCCCCATCCTCGTCGGCGACGTCGTCATCTGCCCCAAGGTGGCGGAACGGCAGGCCCTGGACCACAACGTGCCGCTCGACGACGAGCTGAGCCTGCTGGTCGTCCACGGTGTCCTCCACCTCCTCGGCTTCGACCACGAGGACGACGACGAAGCGGCGGTGATGGAACGCAGGGAACGGGAACTCATGGCCCGCTTCCGGGAGCTCGAGCGAGGCCAGTGAGGTGTCCGACCAGGATTGGTTGACGCTCACCGGCATCATCGCCCTGCTGATCGCGTCTGCCGTCCTGGCCATGGCCGAGACGTCATTCGTGCGGATCAACCGCATCCGGGCCATGACCCTGCAGGAAGAGGGACGCCGCGGCGCCGACAAGCTGATGAAGCTGCTCGAGCAGCCGGAGACGGCCCTCAACCTCGTGCTCCTGCTCGTGCTGATCTGCCAGCTGACCGCCGCCACCCTCGTCGGTGTGCTGGTGGAGCGGAAGCTCGGCGGCTACGGCCTCCTGGCCGGTACGGCGGTCGAGGTCGTGGCCTTCTTCGTCTTCGCCGAGGTGGCCCCCAAGACGTACGCCGTCCAGCACACCGAGGCCGCCGCCCTGCGCCTGTCGGGCCTGCTCTGGGCGCTGACCCGCATCCCGCCCCTGCGGGTCATCTCCCGCGTCCTCATCGGCGTGGCCAACATCGTCCTCCCGGGCAAGGGCCTGAAGAAGGGCCCCTACACGACGGAGGAGGACATCCGCACGATGGCCGACGTGGCCGCCGAGGAGCACGTGATCGAGCGGGAGGAGCGCCGGCTCATCCACTCGATCTTCGAGTTCGGCGACACGGTGGTCCGGGAGGTCATGGTTCCCCGGCCGGACATGGTCGGCGTCGAAGGCGACGCCTCCGTCGACGAGGCGCTGGCCAAGGCGATCGGCGCCGGCTACTCGCGGCTGCCCGTCTACGGCGAGGGCCCCGACGACATCCTCGGGCTCGTCTACCTGAAGGACATCATCCGCCGCACCCGGGAGAACGGCGGAGCGGGCCACGGGACGTTGCGGGAACTGGTCCGGCCGGCGGTGTTCGTCCCGGAGCAGAAGCGCGTGGCGGAGCTCCTCCGGCAGATGCAGCAGGAGAAGTTCCACATGGCGGTGGTCATCGACGAGTACGGCGGCACGGCGGGGCTCGTCACGCTGGAGGACCTCCTCGAGGAGATCGTGGGGGAGATCGTCGACGAGTACGACGTCGAGGCACCCAAGATCGAGCGCCTGCCGGACGGCGGCGTGCGGGTGGCCGGCGGCACGCCCATCGACGAGGTCAACGAGCTGCTCGACGTGGAGCTGCCCGACACCGACTGGGACACGGTCGGCGGCCTGATGTTCAACCTCCTCGGCCACGTCCCGGTCGAGGGTGAGACGGTCGAGTTCCAGGGTCTGGAATTCCGGGCCGAGCGGGTCCAGGGCCGGCGGATCCTGACCGTCCGGATCACCCCCAAGGAGACGGAACCGGCCGAGTCGGCCGCCACGTGACCCCGCCGACCGAGGCCGCCTTCCACTCGGGGATCGCCACCCTCGTCGGGCGGCCCAACGTCGGGAAGTCGACCCTGCTCAACCAGCTGGTGGGCACCAAGGTGTCGATCGTCTCCGACCGGCCCCAGACGACCCGCAACCAGATCCACGGCGTGTGGAACGGCCCGGGCAGCCAGATCGTGTTCATCGACACGCCCGGGATCCACAAGCCGCGGACCGAGCTCGGGCGGCGGCTGAACCAGCGGTCCACCGACTCCCTCTCGGCCGTCGACGTCATCTGTTTCCTCATCGAGGCGTCCGCCCCCATCGGCGCCGGCGACCGGTACATCGCCGGGCTGCTGGCCGAGGTCGACACCCCCGTGATCCTGGTGGTCAACAAGACCGACGCCGCCCCGCCGGGCGAGATCCTGGGGCACCTCGCCGGGGCGGCGGGCACGCTCGGTGACTTCGCGGCCTACGTCCCGCTGTCGGCCCGGACAGGGGAGGGGACCGACGCCCTCCTGGCGGAGATCACCGCCCGGTTGCCTGAAGGGCCGCTGTACTACCCGGACGGGGTCGTCACCGACCAGCCGGACAGCTTCCTGGCCGCCGAACTCCTCCGGGAGAAGCTCCTGGCCGTGGCCCGGGAGGAGCTGCCCCACTCCCTGGCCGTGACCGTGGAGGAGATCGAGGAGCGCCCCGACCTGCTGGTCCTGCGGGCGGTGGTGAGGGTAGAGCGCGACTCGCAGAAGGGAATCGTCATCGGGAAGGGAGGGTCCGTGATCAAGGAAGCGGGGACCGCCGCCCGGCTCGAACTGGAAGCGCTCCTGGGCACGAAGGTGCACCTCGAAACGCACGTGAAGGTCGACAAGGACTGGCAGCGGCGCCCCGAAGCCCTGGACCGCCTCGGCCTGTGACGCAGATGGCGCCGGTGTTTCCAACTTCGGCGAAGCGTTTCGGTAGAGTGCCGCCGCGACTCGAATGGAGGTTCGGATGCGGCGAGGGCTAGGGGGGCGTTTACGGCGTCTCAGGGCGACGGCACTACCGGCCGTCTTCGTGTTCCTGGCCAGTTGTGCCAAAGACGCCCCGCAGGACACGTTCGACGTTGACGGTCCGATCGCCCAGAAGATCGACAACCTCCAGGTGCCGGTGTTCCTTGTCGCCGGGATGGTCGGCGTGCTGGTCATGACGCTGCTGACCCTGACGATCGTCAAGCACCGGCACCGCCCGGGCCGTCCGGACCCGATCCAGGTCCACGGCAACACGAAGCTGGAGTTCGGCTGGACCGTGGTCCCCGCCTTGCTGCTCGTCGGTGTGGCCTTCCCGACGGTGTTCACGATCTTCGACCTGGCCGAGGAGCCGAAGAAGAACGTCCTGCCGGTCGAGGTCTACGGGCACATGTGGTGGTGGGAGTACCGCTACCCGACGCTCGGGATCACCACGGCCAACGAGCTGCACATCCCGACCAAGACCGACGTCCGGCTGAGCCTGCACACCATCGAGCCCGGCCTCCCGGCCGGCCCCGGCCAGGACTTCGCCACCGGCGTCATCCACAGCTTCTGGGTCCCGAAGCTGGCCGGGAAGCAGGACGTCGTCCCCGGGCGGGTCAACAAGCTGACGATCCGGGCCGAGCGGGAAGACACGTACCTCGGCCAGTGCGCCGAGTACTGCAACCTCGCCCACGCCGACATGCGCCTGCGGGTCATCAGCATGGACCAGCCGAAATTCGACCAGTGGGTCGCCGAACAGCGGGCGCCGATCACACCACCAACCAGTGGTGACGCCAAGGCCGGTTTCGAGCTGTTCAAGGCCCGGGGCACATGCATCGCCTGCCACGCTCTGCAGGGGGTGGAGGGTGCCGCGTCCCGCGTCGGGCCGAACCTGACCCATCTCATGAGCCGGAAGACGTTCGCCGGCGCCACGTTCGATATCACGACGGAGAACCTCAGGAACTGGATCCGCAACCCGTCGGCGATGAAGCCGATGCGGCCGGAAAAGGGGACGGGTATGCCGAACCTCGTCGACGGCCCGCCCAATCTCACCGAGACCGAGGTCAACCAACTGGTGGCGTTCCTGGAGACCCTCAAATGATTGAAGGAGGCTTCTGATGGCCGTGGCGGTGACCCGGGCTCCGGCCCGACCGTTCGCCCGCCCGAAGGCTGAGCACGGCTTCTGGAGTTGGATCTCCACGGTCGACCACAAACGGATCGGCATCCTCTACGGCGTGACCGCCTTCGTGTTCTTCCTCGTGGGAGGCGTCGAGGCGTTGCTGATCCGGGCCCAGCTCGCCGAACCGAACGGCACGATCCTCACCGCGGAGGAGTACAACCAGCTCTTCACCATGCACGGCACCACGATGGTGTTCCTGGTGATCATGCCGCTGGCCGCCGCCTTTGGTAACTACTTCGTGCCGATCCTCATCGGCGCCCGGGACGTTGCTTTCCCCCGGCTCAATGCCTTCGGCTACTGGGTCTTCCTGGCCGGCGGGCTGCTGCTGTACTCCAGCTTCCTGCTCGGCGGCGCCCCTAACGGCGGCTGGTTCGGGTACTCACCGCAGACCGCCGAGCCGTTCTCGCCGGGCAACGGCATCGACTTCTGGCTCGTCGGCCTGGTGATCACCGGTATCGGGTCGTTGACCGCCGCGGCAAACTTCATCGTCACCACACTCAACCTGCGGGCGCCGGGCATGACGCTCATGCGGATGCCGGTGTTCGTGTGGATGAACCTGGTGGTGAGCTTCCTCCTGCTCTTCGCCATCCCGGTCATCACGGTGGCGCTGTTCGAGCTGTACTTCGACCGCAACTTCGGCTCGAACTTCTTCAACGCCAACATGGGCGGCGACCCGGTGCTGTGGCAGCACCTGTTCTGGCTCTTCGGCCATCCCGAGGTCTACATCCTCATCCTGCCGGCCATGGGGATCGTGTCCGAGGTGCTGCCCGTCTTCTCCCGAAAACCGCTGTTCGGCTACTCCGTGGTCGTCTTCTCCGGAATCGCCATCGGCTTCATGGGCTGGGGTGTGTGGGCCCACCACATGTTCGCCGTGGGCCTCGGGCCGGTGGCCAACTCCGCCTTCGCCGCCTCGACGATGTTCATCGCCGTGCCCACGGGGGTGAAGATCTTCAACTGGCTGGCCACCACCTGGGGCGGCGACCTCCGGCTGAAGACGCCGATGCTCTTCGCCCTGGGCTTCATCGGCATGTTCACCATCGGCGGCCTGTCGGGCGTGACGCATTCGATCGTCCCGTCCGACTACCAGCAGACCGACACCTACTACATCGTCGCCCACTTCCATTACGTGCTCTTCGGCGGCGCCATCCTCGGGCTCTTCGCCGGTGCCTACTACTGGGCCCCGGTGGTGACCGGAAAGATCCTCGACGAGAAGCTGGGCAAGATCCACTTCTGGCTGATGCTCATCGGCTTCAACCTGGCCTTCGGCCCGATGCACATCCTGGGCCTCCAGGGCCAGCCCCGGCGGACCTACCGGTACCCGGAGGACATGGGGTGGGAGATGTGGAACCGGATCTCCACGCTCGGCGCCTACCTGATCGCCCTCTCTCTCCTGTTCTTCATCTGGAACATCATCAAGACGATGCGGTCGAAGGAGCAGGCTCCGCCAGATCCGTGGGACGGCCGCACGCTGGAGTGGACGATCCCGACCCCGCCGCCGGAGTACAACTTCGCCGAGATCCCGGTGGTCCACGCCCGCGACGACTTCTGGCACCGCAAGTACACCGAGGACGAGAACGGCCGCCTGGTCCGCATCCCGGCCGGTGGCTCCGTCGAGACCGAGGAGCACGGAGACAAGGAACAAAGCCATGAGGAGCACGGGCATGGTCATGGCATCCATATGCCGTCGCCTTCGTACTTCCCGGCTCTGGCCGCCGTCGGCATCCTGATCGTGGGCTACGGCGCCATCTATCACTGGTGGATCGGCGCGGTCGGGGGAATCATCACCCTGGCCGGCATCTTCGGGTGGGGCAACGAGCCCTTGGCGGAGGAGCACTGATGCAGGCGGCGATCGGCCACGCCCCCCATACGCCGGCTCCCGGCGACCACGACTACGCCGTCACGGGGATCGACTCCCGCAAGCTCGGGATGTGGGGCTTCCTGGCGTCGGAGTGCCTCTTCTTCGGGGCGCTGATCTCCAGCCACCTGCTCTACCGCTCGCGGGCCCCGGAAGGCGTCCACATCCCCCACGACGTCTACGACATCCCCTACACGTCGGTCAGCTCCTTCGTGCTGCTCATGAGCTCGCTGACGATGGTCCTGGCCCTGGCCGCCATCCAGCGGGGCGACCACCGGCGCCTGCGCATCTGGCTGCTGGCCACCGCCTTCCTGGGCACGGTGTTCATCGGCGGTCAGATCTACGAGTTCACCGTCTTCACCCACGAGGGGCTGAACCTGTCGTCCAGCGTGGCGGCCAGCAGCTTCTTCGTGCTGACCGGGTTCCACGGCGTCCACGTGACGGTCGGGATCCTGTGGCTGCTCTCGCTGGTCGGGATCTCCCTGCGGGGCCAGCTCCCGACCGAGAAGCACCTCCAGGTCGAGATCGCCGGTCTGTACTGGCACTTCGTCGACATCGTGTGGATCGTGATCTTCACCGTCGTCTACCTGGTCCCCAACACGCGTTAAGGGAGCGCCGTTCTCAATGGCCGACGAAGAATCTGCAACCGAAGGAGCGGTCGCCACCACCGAGGAGCCGGCGACCACGCCGGAACTGGAAGCGGGGGCGCCCAGCGGCCTGGCCCTCGTGCACCATGCTCCCGAGCACACCCACCCGAGCCCGGTCAAGTACGTCGGCATCGCCATCCTGCTGGCCGTCATCACCGGCGTCGAAGTGGCGCTGTACTACATCGACATGCCGGAAGGCCTCATGGTGGCCTTCCTGATGGTGCTGGCGCTGCTCAAGTTCACCCTCGTCGGCGCCTTCTTCATGCACCTGAAGTTCGACAGCCCCATGCTCCGGCGGCTGTTCATCACCGGCATCATCCTCGCCGGAGCGGTGTACACCGTCGCCCTGTTCACCCTGAACGTCCTCATCGGTTGACAAGGTCCTGAATTGCCGTACGCCTGGCACGCCCATCCCGATGTCTGGGTCCTGATCGCCGTCCTCCTCGGCGGCTACATCTGGGCCCTGCGTCACCTCGGGCCCCGGCACACCGCTCCCGGCCAGCCGGTGGCCACCGGGTTCCAGAAGGTGTGCTGGGTGACGGGCGTGGCCACGGTCTGGGTCGCCTCGGACTGGCCGGTCCACGACCTGTCGGAGCGGTTCCTCTACAGCGTCCACATGACGCAGCACCTGCTGATCACCCTGGTGGCGCCGCCACTGCTGCTGCTCGGTACCCCCGCCTGGCTGGCCCGGGAGCTCCTGCGCCCGCCGGCGCTGTACCGGGCGGTCCGCCGCCTGGCCCGGCCGTTCCCGGCGCTGGTCCTCTTCAACGCCCTGGTCGTGGTGACGCACTGGCCGACGTTCGTCGACGCCACGCTGGAGTCGGAGCTGCTCCACTTCGCCATCCACGCCGCGCTGTTCATCTCCGCCCTTCTGATGTGGGTCCCGGTGACCGCGCCGCTTCCCGAGCTGCGGCCGTTGGCCCCACCGGCCCAGATGCTGTACCTGTTCCTGCAGTCGATCGTCCCCACGGTCCCCGCCTCGTTCCTGGTCTTCGCCGAGAAGCCGATCTACCGGTTCTACGAGCACGTACCCCGGCTCTGGGGCCTGTCGGCCGGGGAGGACCAGCGCATCGCCGGGCTGCTGATGAAGATCGGCGGCGGGCTGCTGCTGTGGATGATCATCGCCGTGCTGTTCTTCAAATGGCACTCGGCGGAAGAGGAGAACGACAGGCAGGCCCGCCACTGGCGCGCCCTTGAGCGTGAGCTCGATGGAGAGAGAGATCCCATGAGGTGGAGTAACTGATGAAGGAGTTCCGGGACCGAGTCCTGATCCCGCTGCTCGTGCCCCTCGGGGCGCTGGCGATCATCGCCGTGCTCGTGCTGAACATCTCCCGGCTGCTGCTGGCGTTGGAGGAGGAGAGCGGCCCGGAGACCGTCACGGCCCTGGCGGTCATCCTCTCGTCGGCCATCCTGTTTGGCTTCACCTGGTTCTCCGCCAAGGGCGAGCAGGCCCGTTCGACGTCCAGCGTGGCGCTGATGTCGCTGACCGGGATCATGGTGCTCATCGCCGGATTCTTCGGCGCCGAGTTCATCCACGAGAACGAGGAGCAGGAGCGGGCCCACGCCAAGGCGGAGGCCGAGGCCAGCAAGCCCGACCTGACCGTCCACGCCATCGACATCAATTTCAAGGAGAAGGAGCTCAAGATCGGGCCCGGGACCATCCGGATCGAGATGGTCAACGAAGGCGCCATCGCTCACACCTTCGTGCTCGAGGGCGTCACCAGCGGCCGGAAGCTGTCGACGCCCGCCACCGGCAACCGTGACAGCGCCGCCTTCGAGATCACCGAGCCCGGGACCTACACCTACTTCTGCGACATCGCCGGTCACCGGCAGGGTGGGATGGAAGGCAAGCTGATCGTCGACCCGTCAGCTCCGCCGCCGGGCAGCGGCGGCGGCGGAGGGGGAGGAGGCGGGGGGACGCCGCTCAACATCGACGGCGCCGACCTCACGTTCACTCCCAATACGCCCACCGCCCCGGCCGGTCCGATCGCCATCACGCTGAAGAACGTCGGGAAGATCCAGCACACGCTGCTGGTGGAAGAGGACCCGAGCTTCAAGAAGCTCGACACGCAGCCCGGCCAGAGCGCCACCGGCACGTTCAACGCCAAACCGGGGACGTACACACTCTTCTGCGACGTGCCCGGCCATCGAGCCGCCGGAATGGAAGCCAAGCTCACCGTCACCTGACGGTCGGGGGTACGGTCTAGGCCGTGCTCCCGTCGGACCTGGATCCCTCCCGCATCCCCCGCCATGTGGCGGTGGTGATGGACGGCAACGGCCGCTGGGCGCGCCAGCGCGGCCTCAAGCGCACCCAGGGGCACGAGGCCGGCGAGGACGCGCTCTTCGAGGCGGTCGAGGGCGCGCTCGAGCTCGGCATCGGCTACCTCACGGTCTACGCCTTCTCGACCGAGAACTGGCGCCGGCCGATCGACGAGGTCCGCTTCCTCATGAACTTCAACGAGAGCATCCTGCTGCGCCGCCGGCAGGAGCTCCACGAGCGAGGGGTGCGGATCCGGTTCACCGGGCGGCGGGGCGGGCGCGTCCCGGCCCGGGTTTTGCGCCGCATGGAGGAGAGTGAGGAGCTGACCCGCCGGAACCGGACGATGACGTTGATCATCGCTCTCAATTACGGGGGACGGGCGGAGCTGGCCGACGCCGCCCGGGCCATCGCCCGCGAGGCGGCCGAGGGCCGGCTCGACCCCGCCAAGGTCGACGAGAAGGTCCTGGCCCGGCACCTCTACCTGCCGGATGTCCCCGACCCCGACCTCCTGGTCCGGACGTCGGGTGAGTACCGCCTGTCGAACTACCTGCTCTGGCAGCTGGCCTACGCCGAGATGTACTTCACCGACGTCCTGTGGCCCGACTTCAAGCGCGAGCATCTCTACGAGGCGGTCAAGGCCTACCAGACGAGGGATCGCCGGTTCGGAGGCCTCAACGAGCAGTAAATGACCCTGCCGTAGTTACACTCATGGTGTGGCGGGGTTGTATCGCGATCGGGGTGTCGTCCTCCGCAGCGTGAAGCTGGGGGAGGCGGATCGCATCGTCACGTTCCTGACCGAGGGCCGGGGCAAGGTCCGGGCCGTGGCCAAGGGCGTGCGGAAGCCCAAGAGCCGCTTCGGGGCCCGCCTGGAGCCGACCAGTCACCTGAACCTGCAGCTCTACGAGGGGCGCAACCTCGACGTCGTCACGCAGGTGGAGACGATCGACTCCAACCGGGCGTTGCGGGAGCGCTACGACGCCTTCACCCAGGCGATCGCCATGCTGGAGGCGGTCGACCACGTCGCCCAGGAGGGCGAAGCCAACATCGGCCTGTACCGGATGCTGTCCGCCGCCCTGCGGACGCTGGCCGAGAACCCGGTGCCGGCGGTCAGCGCCGCCTTCTTCTGGAAGCTGCTGGCGCTCGAAGGCGTGTCACCGGTCCTCGATGCGTGCGTGCGGTGTGACGAAACGGTGGTGGACGTGGCGGCCACGTTCGACGTCGCCGACGGCGGAGTGCTGTGCCGGGCCTGCGCCGGGCCCGGCGCGCCGGTGGTGCCGGCGGCGGGGCTGGCGCTGGTCGGGCGGATTCTCGGTGGAGGCCTGCGGGGTGTCCTGGCCGAGCCGCCGGGGCCGGCCCTGGCCGAGGCGGAATCGCTCGCCCTGCGGTCGTTGGAGCATCACCTGGAACGGCGCCTACGGAGCACACCGATGCTTCTCGCTAGCATTCCGGGGTATGCCCCCCGCTCCTAACTTGATGGACACCATCGTCAACCTGGCCAAGCGCCGGGGTTTCGTCTTCCCGTCGAGTGAGATCTACGGGGGGTTCCGGTCCACCTGGGACTACGGGCCGCTCGGGGTGCTCCTCAAGCGCAACGTCAAAGAGGCGTGGTGGCGGGCCATGGTCCAGAACCGCGACGACATCGTCGGCCTCGACGCTGCCATTCTCATGGCCCCCCGGGTGTGGGAGGCCTCAGGCCACGTGGCCACCTTCACCGACCCCCTCGTCGACTGCAAGAACTGCAAGGAGCGGTTCCGGGAGGACCAGCTGCCGGCGTCGGGCGCCTGCCCGAACTGCGGCGCCAAGGACAGCTTCACCGAGGCCCGCAACTTCAACCTGATGTTCAAGACCTACGTCGGTCCGGTGGAGGACGACGCCTCGATCGCCTACCTCCGGCCCGAGACCGCCCAGGGCATCTTCGTCAACTTCCTGTCGGTGCAGACGACGTCGCGCCGGAAGCCGCCGTTCGGCATCGCACAGATCGGCAAGGCCTTCCGCAACGAGATCACCCCGGGAAACTTCACGTTCCGGACGCGGGAGTTCGAGCAGATGGAGCTCGAGTTCTTCGTGCCGCCGGAAGAGGGCCAGAAGTGGTTCGAGTACTGGTGCGAGGAGCGGATGCGCTGGTACCTCGACCTGGGCATCCCCGAGGACATGCTCAAACTCCGCCAGCACGATCCCGACGAGCTGTCGCACTACTCGGCGGGCACGGCCGACATCGAGTTCCTCTATCCCTGGGGATGGGGTGAGCTGGAGGGCATCGCCAACCGCACCGACTTCGACCTGACGAAGCACGGCGAGTTCGCCAAGAACGACCCGAACGCCCTGTCGTACTTCGACCAGGAGAACGATCGCCGCTACGTGCCCCACGTCGTCGAGCCGTCGGCCGGCGCCGACCGCGCCACGCTGGCGTTCCTCCTCGCCGCCTACGACGAGGAAGAGGTGCGGGGTGAGAAGAGGGTCGTGCTCCGTCTCGATCCCCGGCTGGCGCCCGTCAAGGTGGCCGTGCTGCCGCTGTCGAAGAACGAGCGCCTCTCGCCGGTGGCCCGCGACGTGGCCGCCGCCCTGCGGCCCGTCTTCCAGATCGACTACGACGAGGCGGGGGCCATCGGCCGGCGCTACCGCCGCCACGATGAGATCGGCACGCCCTACTGCGTGACCGTCGACTTCGACTCCCTCGACGACAAAGCCGTCACGGTCCGGGAACGCGACTCGATGGGCCAGGACCGGGTATCCATCGATCAGCTGATCTCGTACCTCGGTGACCGGCTGCCGCGCTGACGACGCACAACGCAAGGAGATCCGATGAAGTACGTCTACGCCTTCCGTGAGGGCAACCGCGACCAGAAGTACCTCCTCGGCGGCAAGGGCGCGAACCTCGCCGAAATGACGGGCATGGGTCTGCCGGTGCCGCCCGGTTTCACCAT
The DNA here is from genome assembly GCA_040756995.1 of Actinomycetota bacterium. GTDB lineage: Bacteria > Actinomycetota > Acidimicrobiia > IMCC26256 > BP-133 > BP-133. The sequence goes on from JBFLYK010000010.1 coordinate 48,890, forward strand.
CAGCACCGACGCCTGCAAGGCCTACATGGCGGCCGGCAACCGCATGCCCGACGGGCTGATGGACGAAGTGGCGCGGGCCCGGGCGGCGCTCGAAGGCGAGATGGGCAAGAAGCTCGGCGACGAGGCCGACCCGCTGCTGGTTTCGGTGCGGTCGGGGGCGGCGTTCTCGATGCCCGGAATGATGGACACCGTCCTCAACCTCGGGCTCAACGACACGTCGGTGAAGGGCCTGGCCAAGCAGACCGGCAACGAGCGCTTCGCCCAGGACTCCTACCGCCGCTTCGTGCAGATGTTCGGCAAGATCGTTCTCGGCATCCCCGGCGAACGGTTCGAGGACGCCCTCCACGAAGCGATCACGGCCAAGGGGGCCGAGAGCGAGACGGGATTGTCGGCCGACGACCTGGCCGCGGTCGTCGAGACGTTCAAGGGAATCGTGAAAGAGGAGACCGGCGCCGAGTTCCCGCAAAACCCCGACGACCAGCTGGCCGCCGCCATCGAAGCCGTCTTCCGGTCGTGGAACGGGCGACGGGCCCGTGACTACCGCCGGATGGAGAAGATCCCCGACGACCTCGGCACGGCCGTCAACGTGCAGACGATGGTCTTCGGCAACAAGGGTGAGGACTCCGGCACCGGCGTGGCCTTCACCCGCAACCCGGCCACCGGCGAGCGGGCTCCTTACGGTGACTTCCTCACCAACGCCCAGGGCGAGGACGTCGTGGCCGGCATCCGGGTCACCGAACCACTCGACTCGATGGGCACGCACTTCCCGGAGCCCCATGCCCAGCTGCTCGAGATCCTGCAGACCCTCGAAGGCCACTACCGCGACATGTGCGACGTCGAGTTCACCATCGAGCAGGGTCGCCTGTACATCCTCCAGACCCGGGTCGGGAAGCGCACCGCCGCCGCCGCCCTGCGGATGGCGGCGGAGATGGTCGAGGAGGGCCTGATCGAGCCCAAGGAGGCGGTGCTGCGGGTCCAGCCCGCCCAGCTCGACCAGCTCCTCCACCCGCAGTTCGACCCCAAGGCCAAGTTCGAGCCGATCGCCAAGGGCCTCAACGCCTCGCCCGGCGCCGCCGTCGGGGCCGTGTACTTCACCGCCGACGACGCCGAGGAGCACGCCCAGGCGGGGGAGAAGGTCATCCTCGTCCGGCCGGAGACCAGCCCCGACGACCTCCACGGCATGATCGCCGCCGAGGGCATCCTCACCTCCCGGGGCGGGCTCGTGAGCCACGCCGCCGTCGTGGCCCGGGGCATGGGGAAACCGGCCATCTGCGGCGCCGAGGAGATCAAGATCGATCTCAAGGCCAAGCAGTTCAAGGCCGGCGACCACGTGGTCAAGGAGGGCGACGTCATCTCGATCTCCGGCACCACCGGCCAGATCGCCCTCGGCGAGGTGCCGGTCATCACCCCCGAGCCTACCGGGCACTTCGCCACCGTCCTCGGGTTCGCCGACCAGTTCCGTCGCCTCAAGGTCCGGACCAACGCCGACACCCCGGAGGACTCCGCCCGGGCCCGCTCCTTCGGCGCCGAAGGGATCGGGCTGTGCCGCACCGAGCACATGTTCCTCGGCGAGGACCGGGTGGCCATCGTGCGGCGCATGATCCTGGCCGACAACGAGGCCGACGAGCAGGCCGCCCTCGACGAGCTGGAGGTGCTCCAGAAGGCCGACTTCGTCGGGATCCTCGAGGCGATGGACGGGCTGCCGGTCACCGTGCGGCTCCTCGACCCGCCGCTGCACGAGTTCCTGCCCGACACCGAGGAGCTGGCCATCAAGCAGGCCACCGAAGGGCTCTCGGCCGAAGAGGAGGAGCTGCTGCGGGCCGCCCGGGCGTGGGAGGAGGTCAACCCCATGCTCGGCACCCGGGGCTGCCGCCTGGGCGTCATCAAGCCCGGGCTGTACACGATGCAGGTGCGGGCCCTGATGGAAGCGGCCGTGGAGCGCAAGCAGGCCGGCGGCGACCCCCGGGTCGAGATCATGATCCCGCTGGTGGTGACCGGCCCCGAGCTGGAGCTGCTGGCCAAGTGGACCCGAGAGGCCGCCCAGGCCGTCCTCGACGAGTCCGGCGTCGCCGTCGACTACCTCGTCGGGACCATGATCGAGACGCCCCGGGCCGCTATCGACGCCGCCAGCATCGGCCAGGTGGCCGAGTTCTTCTCCTTCGGCACCAACGACCTGACCCAGATGACGTTCGGGTTCTCCCGCGACGACGTCGAGGGGCGGATCATGACGCCCTACCTCGAGAAGAAGCTGATCCCCGCCAACCCGTTCGAGACCCTCGACCAGGCGGGGGTCGGCGAGCTGGTCCGGTGGGCCTGCGAGAAGGGGCGCGGTGCCCGCGACACGCTCAAACTCGGCATCTGCGGCGAGCATGGCGGCGACCCCGCCTCCGTCCACTTCTGCCACGAGGTGGGTCTGGACTACGTGTCCTGCTCGCCGTTCCGGGTGCCGCTGGCCAGGCTGGCGGCGGCCCATGCGGCGCTCGGCGCGGGCGGGCCCGGCAGCACCGCCTGAGCCCCTAATTCCGGCGCGGTGGGTGTTCCCCGAACGGAAGGACTAGTCCGTTCGGGCCATGGGGAAATGACGCGTTCTAGCCATGTTCTTCGGTCGGCGGAAAACCGACATTTCTAAGGACGGACGGTGGAGTCCGGAGGGGTGCACGGCGTCCCTCGACCTTGGAGGAGGAACAGACAGATGGACGACGTTCGGATGATGCGCCCCGCCGAGGCCGCCGACGCTCTCGGTGTCTCGCTGGCCCGCCTGCGCCGCCTGGCCGCCTGCGGCCGGCTGGTGACCGTGCGGACCCTGGGTGGGCACCGCCGCTACCGGGAGGACGACGTGCTCGCCCTCCAGCGCTGGCTGCAGTCCCGCCGGGCCATTGGTGCCTGACACCATCGCCTGACAGAACGCCACAACCACAACACCAGGCTCCGGGCCTGGGGCGGAGCCGGAACCCCCCGCCGGCTTGTGCTCCACGTTCGGTGGGGTTGAGCTTTATGCTCGACCCTTGACCCCGGGTCGAGCTCGCCGAGTCCCCAGCCTCGGACGGGCTCCCCGGGGTCTTTTGCGTCCGCCAGGGCTGTCACACCCCGCCGGTACCCTCGGACCATGAGGTGCTCAGCATGATCGAGAGCGAACGGGCCCGGCGGTGGGCCTCCACCATGGAGGGCCATGCGACCGTCCCGGAGATCCGTCTCGCCCACGCCGGCCCCGGGGTCCCGACCGGGGCGGTGGAGCCGCTGCGCCGGGCGGAGCGGGAGGCGGCGGAGAGCATGCTCCTCGTCTCGGGTGCGACCCGGGCGGCGGGCGCCGGGAACCGGGCCCGACCAGAGGAGCCCGACCCCTTCCGGACGTGCTTCGAGCGGGACCGTGACCGCATCCTCCATTCCACGGCCTTCCGCCGCCTGGCCGGCAAGACGCAGGTGTTCGTCTTCCCCGACGACCACCAGCGCACCCGCCTCACCCACGCCCTCGAGGTCGCCCAGGTGGCCACCGCCGTGGCCCGGGCCACCCGGCTCAACGTCGCCCTGACCGAGGCCATCGCCCTGGGGCACGACTGCGGGCACGGCCCGGGCGGCCACGCCAGCGAGGAGGCCCTAAGCCCCTACCTGGAGGGCGGCTACGACCACGCGGTCTGGGGCGCGGACGTCGTGCTGGCCCCGCTCAACCTCTGCTCCGAGACGCTCGACGGGATCCGTAACCACTCGTGGTCCCGCCCGGCACCGGCCACGCCGGAAGGGGCCGTCGTGAGCTGGGCCGACCGCTGTGCCTACACCGCCCATGACCTGGAAGACGCCGTGAAGGCCGGAGTGGTCAGCCTGTCGATGCTGCCCCCGGTCGTCGTCGAGCGGTGCGGCTCCACCCGGGCCAGCCAGCTCAGAGCCTTCATCGACGGTCTCGTCGAGGGCATCGTCACCACGGGCCAGGTCGGGATGCGGGCCGACCTGGCCGAAGCACTGGCCGCCCTGCGGGCCTTCAACTACGAGCACATCTATCTCCGCCCGGCGTCGGTGGCCCAGGCCGAAGCCGTGGTCGGGGTTCTCCAGGCGCTCGTCGACTACTTCGCCGACCGGCCGAACGCCCTCGGCCCCGACCTCGGATTGGCCGCCGGGAGCCCCGAGGCGCTGCGGGCGGCGGTCACCTACGTGGCCGGGATGACCGACCGGTTCGCCTTCTCCAGCGCGGTTGCCCATCTCGGGTGGGACCCGTCCCGGCTTCCGGCCGGTATCGACACCGCCGGTCTGCGCCGGGCTCCCGCTCAGTAACGACGCAACCGGGGCCCGGCCGCCCTACGCTCCGCAGCGGTGGGAATCCTCGACGAGGACGTGGCCCGGGTCCGGGAGGCGACCAACATCATCCAGGTCGTCTCCGAGCACCTCGCCCTCAAGCGGGTGGGGCGGCGCTACCAGGGGCTCTGCCCCTTCCACGCCGAGAAGACGCCGTCGTTCTCGGTCAACCCCGAGCTCGGTCTCTACCACTGCTTCGGCTGCGGCGCCGGCGGCGATGCCATCAGCTTCGTCCGGGAGATCGAGCATCTCGACTTCGCCACCGCCGTCGAACGGCTGGCGGCCAAGGCCGGCATCACGCTGCGCTACGACGACGCCGCCGTCACCCGGGACCGGCAGCGCCGCGACCGCCTCGTCGAAGCGACGGCGGCCGCCGTCGACTTCTACCACCGGCTCCTGCTCGACGACGCCAGCGCCGGCGTGGCCCGCAAGTACCTGCGCAGCCGGGGCTTCGACGGCGCCGTCGCCCGGGCGTTCTCCATCGGCTGGGCTCCCGACCGCTACGACGCGCTGTCGCTCCACCTGCAGCGGGAGAAGAAGTTCTCCCGGCAGGACCTCCTCGACGCCGGTCTGGCCTTCGTCAATCGCGTGAACAAGCTGCAGGACTTCTTCCGGGCCCGCGTCATGTTCCCGATCTTCGACGTGCGGGGCGATCCCGTCGCTTTCGGCGGACGGGCTCTCGAAGGGGGGCCCAAGTACAAGAACTCGCCGGAGTCGCCGATCTACCAGAAGAGCCGTGTCCTCTACGGCCTCAACTGGGCGAAGCCCGACATCGTCGCCCGGTCGGAGGCCGTGATCTGCGAGGGCTACACCGACGTGATCGCCTTCTTCGGCGCCGGCGTCCCCCGGGCGGTGGCCACCTGCGGCACCGCCCTGGCCGAGGACCATCTCAAGGTCCTGCGGAACTTCGCCCCCAACCTCGTGCTGGCCTACGACGCCGACGACGCCGGCCAGAACGCCGCCCTGCGGATCTACCAATGGGAGGCCAGCTACGAGATTCGCCTGTCGGTGGCCGATCTGCCGCCGGGGCAGGATCCGGCCGACGTCGGGCTCGCCGACCCGCCGCGGCTCGCCGCCGCGGTGGCGGGGGCTCGGCCCTTCCTCCAGTTCCGGCTCGAGCGCCTGCTGCGGGCCGCCGATCTGGCCAGCGTGGAAGGCCGGGCGGCGGCGGCCAAAGGGGCTGTGGCGCTCATCGCCGAACATCCCGACGATCTGGTGCGGGATCAGTATCTGATGCAGCTGGCCGACCGCGTCGGCATCGATGTGGACCGGCTGCGCCACGCCACGGCCGAGGTGGCCAGGGCGCCGAGGACGGACTCGCCGTCGGGACGGCGGGAGCGGCGCTCCCACCCGGACGGTTCTCCTGCCCGGGAGTCGGCAAACGACGCGCCGCCGCGCCGCCGTCCACCGCCGCGGGATCGCACCGAGGTCGAAGCGTTGCGGGTGGCCGTGCACGAGCCGGCGCTGGTGGCCGACCGGCTCGACGCCGCACTGTTCGCCGATCCGGTCGTCCAGGAGGCATTCGGGGTGCTGGCCTCGTCGGCGACGTTCCATGAGGCGCTGGAACGGGCCGGGGGAGAGGTCCACGACCTGTTGCAGCGCCTGGCGGTCGAGGACCTTCCCTGGGGTGACGATCCCGCCCCTTATGCCATTTCGGTGCTGGTCCAACTCGTCGAAGCAGCCGCCGCCCGCCGTCTGGCCGTTATGGTGCGCACCGGCGATGACCGCGCCAGCGAGCTGAAGGCGGTGTTGGAGATGCTGGTTTCGAACCGTTCTGCGGGAACGTGGACGGTTGCCGCCCATGCCGCAGAACAGTTGCTACCCTGGGTTGCCGGCTCAGGCGAGGAGTAGAGATTGCGTGGGGGAGCCGATCAGCCCGTCCGCCGATGACCTCGAAGGTCTGCCCGAAGGAGGGCTGGCCGGGTTGATCGCGAAAGGGCGGGCGCAAGGCTCGCTCACGACAGGCGACGTCTTCGATGCACTGGCCGACGAGGTCGAGCCGTCACCGGCCCAACTCGACGCCATCTACAACCACATCCGGGCGAGCGGTATCGAGCTGGTCGACGAGATCGCCGCTGACCTCGCCGCGGAGGACGACGAGGAGGACAGGACTCCGGCCCCGGCGGCCGCCGCCACGACGGAGACGCCGGCGATCTCGATCCCCATCCCGCTCATCGTTCCGGTCCCCAGCCCTGAGGCCCCGCCAGCCGCACCCGAAGCCGCCGCCGCGCCGGAACCGGTGACCAGAAACCGGCGGCCGGCCCGACCGGAGCCCGCTCCGGGCGACAACGTGCGGCCCGACCGGGTCGGCGAGGGCGGTGTGTCCGACCCGGTGCGGATGTACCTGAAGGAGATCGGCAAGGTGCCGCTCCTCACCGGCGCCCAGGAGGTCAGCCTCGCCCAGCGCATCGAGAAGGGTCTGCAGGCGTCCGAGGCCATCGAAGCCGCCATCGGAGGGCTCTCACCGGAGGAGAAGGACCGGCTGTCGGCCACCGTCGCCGACGGGCACCGGGCCAAGCGTCAGCTCATCGAAGCCAACCTCCGGCTGGTGGTGTCGATCGCCAAGCGCTACGTCGGCCGGGGCATGCTCCTCCTCGACCTCATCCAGGAGGGCAACCTCGGCCTCATGCGGGCCGTGGAGAAGTTCGACTACACGAAGGGATTCAAGTTCTCCACGTACGCCACGTGGTGGATCCGCCAGGCCATCACCCGGGCGATCGCCGACCAGGCCCGCACCATCCGGATTCCCGTCCATATGGTGGAGACCATCAACAAGGTCACCCGGGTGCAGCGTCAGATGCTCCAGGAGCTCGGCCGGGAGCCCACCGTGGAGGAGTTGGGCGAGAAGCTCGGCATGCCGCCGGAGCGGGTCCGGGAAATCCAGCGCATCTCCCAGGAGCCGGTCTCTCTCGAGGCGCCGGTGGGCGACGAGGACGACAGCCTGCTCGGCGACTTCGTGGAGGATCCCGGGGCCATCGCCCCCGCCGACGCCGCCGCCCGGGCGCTGCTGACCGAAGCGGTCGAGGAAGCCCTGGAACAGCTTTCCGAACGGGAACGCCGCGTCGTCCGGCTGCGCTTCGGGCTCGACGACGGCCAGCTCCACACGCTGGAAGAAGTCGGTAAGGAATTCGGCGTGACGCGGGAGCGCATCCGCCAGATCGAGTCGAAGACCCTGGCCAAGCTCCGCCATCCGACCCGCTCCCAGCGACTGCGGGACTATCTCGACGAAGGCTGAGCGCGTCGGCCTAGAGGGCGGCCAGGACGGCGTCGTCTTCCAGGTCCAGCTGCTTCTGGAGGTGCACGATCGTGCCGTCCTCGGGCCGCGACTCGAAGGCGATCCGGTCGACCAGGAGCCGCATGAGGACGATCCCGCGGCCGCTGTCCTGGTCAAGGATGGTTTCGGTCCGAGTCGTGTCCCGTAGGTCGATGCCGCGGCCGTTGTCGAGCACCCGGATGTGGCAGAGGCAGCCATTGAACTCGATCGCGACCTCGTATTCGTCGTCACCGTCGGCATGCTGGACGACATTGGCGCAGGCCTCGGTCAAGGCGAGGGCCACGTCCTCCTGACAGTCAGGCGTCACCCCCAGCCGGTGCATGGCGTCGCGCAGAATGGTGCGAGCCAATGGCACCGTGGCCACATCGCGGGGTAAACCCAGGGAGAACCGGATCTCCACTCTCACACCACTCCTGACCGCCGCCGGTGAGCTTGCGTTCACCTCGTAAGTCTCGAAAGACCGTTACCCCGCCTGAGAAGTGACCGAACCTGGGCCGTTCTGGGCGGCGAGCGGGAGGGTGATCCGGAAGGAGGCGGGCCTGGCCCGCACGAGGTCGAGGCGTCCGCCATCGGCCTGGACGAGGGTGCGGGCGAGGGCGAGGCCGATGCCGTGGGCGCCGGCCCCGACGCCGACCTCCCGCCGTTCGAACAGTCCGGCGGAGGCGGCGGGGTCGATCCCGGGGCCTTGGTCCTCGACGGTCACCTGGCCGTGGTCGCCGGCCGACTCGACGACCACCCGCACGGGCCCCGCGCCGTGGCGGAGAGCGTTGTCCAGCAGGACGTCGAGCGCCTGCCCCACCGCTCCGGCGGCGGCCCGGACGGGCACCGGCCGGGGGGCGACGAGAGCCGCCTCCCGGTGCTCGACTTCGAAGCGGGGAGCGAGGTCGCGCAGGTGGGCCGAGGCCAGCACGGCGAGGTCGAAGGTCTGGGCGTCGTCGGCCCGGCCGGTGCGGGCCAGGCGGAGCAACTCGGCGACCGTGTCGGAGAGCCGCTCGGCCTGTTCCAGGGCCCGAACGGCGTCGGCGGCCACGGCCGGATCGTCGACCGCCGCCAGGCTCTCGAGCCGGAGCCGGAGGCTGGTGAGGGCGCTGCGGAGCTGGTGCGAGGCGTTGGCCGAGAACTCCCGCTCCGACTTGACGAGGCTGGCGATGCGGGCCGCGCTGGTGTCGAGGGCGGCGGCGATGGTGTCGACCTCCTCCAGGCCGCTGCGGGGAGTGGTGGTGGAGAAGTCGCCGGCGCCCAGCCGCTCGGCGGCCCGGGCCAGGTCGTCGAGGGGCCCGGCCAGGCGGCGGGCCTGCAGTGCCGCCAGCCCGGCGGCCACCATCAGACCCAGCGCCCCGAGTCCGCCCAGCGCCAGCCACGCCTGGCGCACCTTGCCCCGCACGAAATCGTCCGACGTCTCGAGCCGGAGGGTGATGCCGCCGATGGCCGAGACCTCGACGGCGACGACGCCCCCGGTGGGGACCCGGCCGGCGCGGACCACCGTCCCACCCGCCGTGCGGAGGACCAGGTGGTCGCCGGGCGGGACGGCCGAGGCCAGGTCGTCGGTGGTCAGGACCCGGCCGGCGGCGATCTCATTGGCCAGCCCGGTGGCGATGGCCTCGGCGTGACGGCGGACGATGCCCTCCGCTTCCGCCCGGGCCAGGCGGTCGACGAAGAACACCAGCGGCAGGCCGAGGACCAGCAGCGCGCCGAGGGCCACCGCCATCGTGGAGAGAATCAAGCGCTGACGCACGGCGCGCCCCGCCTGGTGGCTAGCCCGTCTCGAAGCGGAACCCGACTCCCCGCAGCGTGGTGATGAGCCGAGGGGCCGCCGGGTCGTCGCCGAGCTTCTTGCGGAGCCAGGAAATGTGCATGTCGAGCGTCTTGGTCGGGCCGTACCAGTGCTCGTCCCACACTTCCCGCATGATGCGGTCCCGGGTGACGGCCCGCCCCGCATCGGCGGCCAGCAGAGCGAGCAGGTCGAACTCCTTGGCCGACAGCTCGAGTTCCACGTCGCCCCGCCAGGCCCGCCGGGCGGCGTGGTCGATGCGGACGTCCTGCACCGTGGTCATGTGCGGCGGGCCGGCCGGCGCCCGGCGCAGCGCGGCCCGGATTCTGGCCATCAGCTCGGCGAGGCGGAAGGGTTTGGTGACGTAGTCGTCGGCGCCGGCGTCGAGGCCGACCACGGCGTCGACCTCCTCGGCCCGGGCGGTCAGCATGAGGACGGGCAGGTCGGGGAGGCGCTGGCGGATCTGCCGGCAGACCTCGAGGCCGTCGACGTCGGGCAGGCCGAGGTCGAGGAGAACGAGATCGATCTCCGGGCCGGCCGCCGCCAGCCCGCTGCCGCCGGTGGACGACCAGGCCACCTCGTGCCCTTCCCGGGCGAGGGCGGCCATCAACGGTTCGGCGATCGAGGCGTCGTCCTCCACCAGGAGCAAGCGGGCCACCTCCTGGAATGTACTTTCCGGGGGACACCCCCGAACCCCCGGGCAAGGCGTCAGCCACCGCCGCCGACCCGGCGGCCGATCCGGGCGGTGACCGTGCGGGTCGCGCCATCCCGGATAGCGGTGATCTCCACCTCGTCGCCGGGCTTGTGCTCGGCCACCGCGGCGCTCACGTCGTCGGCGTTCTCGACGTCGTGGCCGCCGATCCGGGTGATGACGTCCCCTTCGGCGAGACCGGCCAGCTCGGCCCCGGAGCCCGGCGTGACGCTGGCCACGACCGCCCCCTTGCTCGCGTCGAGGCCGAGTTGGCGCTGGATCGCCGGGGTGAGGCTGACGGTCGACAGGCCGAGGAACGGCCGCTCCGGCGTCTGGCCGGTCTTCAGCGTGTTGATGATCGGCAGGGCCTGGTCGATGGCCACGGCGAAGCCGATGTTCTGGGCGTCGCCGGCCACGGCGGTGTTGATGCCCACGACCTCGCCGGCGGCGTTGAGGAGCGGCCCGCCGGAGTTGCCGGGGTTGATGGCGGCGTCCGTCTGCAGGAGGTGACGGAGCGTCTCGGTGCCCTGACCGCCCCGGTCGCCGGCCGAGATCGTGCGGTCGACGGCGGAGATGATGCCCTGGGTGACGGTCGGCCCGCCGTCGAGGGCCAGGGCGTTGCCGATGGCGACGACCCCGTCGCCGACGACGAGCGCATCGGAGCGGCCCAGCTTGACCGCCGGCAGGCCGGTGGCGTCCACCTTGAGGACGGCGAGATCGGAGTTGGCGTCCCGACCGAGGACCCGGGCGTCGAGCTTGCGGCCGTCGGCCAGGGTGACGGTGATCGTGCTGGCCCCGTCCACGACGTGGTTGTTGGTGACGATCAGGCCGTCGGAGCTGAGGATGAAGCCGCTGCCCGCTCCTTCCTGGGGCACGGCCTGGAGGAAGGCGCCGAGGCCGAGCGACCGCGTCTGGACCGAGACCACGGAGGGGCCGACGGCCTGGGTGATCTGGTGGACGTCGCCCTTGTGCTCGAGGAGCGAGGCTCGGGCGGCGGCGATGGCCTTGGCGTCGGAGGCCGGGGCGCCGCCGACCACTGCCGGGTCGTTGGTGCGGGCGACGATGCCGCCGGCCACGAGGGCGCCGACGACCGCCCCGAGAACGACCCCGAGGAGAAACCGCCGGCCCGGCCCGCCGGTCCCTACGGGGCTGTTCCCGGGAGAGGGGGAACCGGGAAGGGAGGGCGGGACGGCGGGCTCGGCCGGCGGATGGGGAGGCTCGGCGGAGGGCGGCGCAGGAGGCGACGGCGGGGAAGTGGGGGGAGGCCAGGTCGTGGACACGCGTCCCAGTGTCCCGACCGCCGCGCCAAGCATCGAGGCAGGGGAGGCAAAGGTTCGGTAAAGACCGGCGGGGTCACTACCGTTCCCCGGATGGACGCCGCCGTTGTCGCCGCCATCGAACCGTGGCAGCACGGGCTCGTGGCCCTCGTGGCGGTGGCCGGCGGGTTCGTCAACTCGATCGCCGGCGGCGGGAGCCTGCTCACGTTCCCGACGCTCGTCTGGGTGGGGATCGACCCCGTGACGGCCAGCGCCACCAACACCATGGGGCTGTGGGCCGGCAGCCTGGGTGGCGTCGTGGGGTTCCGCCGCCATCTCCCGGAGCGGTCGGTGATCATCCTGCTGGCCATCCCGTCGCTCCTGGGCGGGATCATCGGCGCCGTCCTGCTGCTCGAGACCCCGGTCGAGGTCTTCGAGGGCCTGGCCCCCATCCTGGTCTTCGGGGCCACCCTGCTCCTGGCCGTGCACGAGCCGCTGTCGAAGCGGATCAGCCGCGGCAGCCTCGTGGGGGAGCGCACCACCGGCTTCGCCGCCGCCGCCGTGGTCTTCCAGCTCCTCGTCGGCATCTACGGCGGGTTCTTCGGCGCCGGGATCGGGATCATGATGCTGGCCGCGCTGGCCATCCTGGGGCTGACCGACATCCACCAGATGAACGCGCTCAAGAACCTGCTGGCCATCGCCATCAACGGCCTGGCCGCCTTCTACTTCGCGGCCAAGGGCGCCCTGCTGTGGACCGACGTGTTCCTGATGGCCGGTGCCTCGATCGCCGGTGGGCTGGCCGGTGCGGCGATGGCCCACCGCCTGGGCCGCCGCCTGGTCCGCCACGCCGTGATCACCATCGGCGTGGTCGCCTCCCTGTCGCTGCTCCTCAAGCTCTAGTCGCGGCAGACGAGCTCGGAACCCCGGGGAGCTGTCCAGCGGCCACCGGTCAGCTTCATCACGAAGAAGCAGCGGACATCGGGGTTCTTCTTCTCCCGGACGAACGTGCGGGGGGCGGTGAGGCCGCCGAGTGTCTCGCCGGCCAGGCTCCACAGACCCTCGAGGATCCGTTCCGACGTCAGGGGCTCGGCGCCGGCCGCCACCCGCTCGAACAGCTTGGCCGAGACCCAGCCCTGCGCCGCGGCGGCGGACAGCGGCTCGCCGGTACCGAAGCGGGTCATGGCCCGGCGGAACTCCTCGGTGGCCGGCGTGTCGTGCAGCACGTAGGGGAAGGTGGCGACGGTGCCGAGGGTGCCCTCGAGCGCCTCGTTGGCGCCGCCGGCGCCGGCCAGCCGCTCGTCGACCGCCGGACCGGCGATGGAGAAGGTCGGGCGGTAGCCCTGCCGGGCGCAGGAGACCGCCACCCGCCGGGCCGTGGCGCCGTCGGCCACGACCGCCAGCACCTCGACGCCGGCCCGCTGGGCGGTGAGGCACTCGGCGGTGTAGTCGGGCTGGGCGATCGAGATCCGGCCCCGGTAGGCCGGCTCCATCCCCGCCTCGGCCACCCAACCTCGCTCGAACCAGTAGTGATCGGCGTGGGTGCAGCCCTCCGACTCGCGGCAGGAGAGAGCACCGAAGCGGCGGCGGCCGGCGGCTGCACCGTTGGCCACCATGCCCCAGACGAGGGCGTGCTCGCCGCCGGCCTGGGGGAAGAACATCGGGCTCTCGTTCCACATCGAACTGGTCAGGTCGCCGCCGATGACCGGAACCCGTTTCTGCTCCAGGTAGGCGCTGCCCGACGCCAGCGTGAACGCGGCCATGTTCGACACGAAGGCCACGACGCCCTTGTGCTCCACGAGTTCCCGGATGATGGCCTGGTACCGGAACGGGTCACCGCCGTCGTCGGCCACCACGACCTGCACCGGCCGGCCGCCGAGCCCGCCCCGGTCGTTGAGCGCCTTGGCCCACACCCGCACCGCCAGCGGACCGCCCTGCATCGCCGCCCCGACCGGCCCGGACAGCGTCCCCACGCTGCCGATGACGACCGGCGTTGCGGGCCGCGGTCCGTTCTCGACCGCCATGGCGGGCACGCTCCCGGCCACCTTCGGAGGAGCGCCGGAGGCGGCGGTCGCCGGGCCTTCGGCCGTCCGGGTCCGGTGGGCGGGACCCGGCGGGGCCGGTGCCGTTCGCCCGGAGCCGCCGACGGCGAGTCCGCTCCCGACAGGGCCGGTGCCGGACCCGGACGCGGGCGCCGAGCCAGCTCGCGTCGAGGTACCGATGGTGGTGGTCGTCGTCGTCCGTCCGGCGTCGATGCCCGGAGAGGGGACCGCCGTCCCGACGGTCGTCGGCTCGCCGGGCCACCCCAGCGTCCGCTGCAACTGCTCCCGTGGGACCCGCGACCCGCACCCGGCCAAGAGGACCGCAGCCAGCATCACCCGCGCCAACACCCGCATCGGTGGGCTCGGCAGGGATCGAACCTGCGACCAAGGGATTATGAGTCCCCCGCTCTGACCGCTGAGCTACGAGCCCGGTGCTGGAACAGCAGCGTACGAGTTTCGCCGGGACGAATTGGGCAGTTTGGGCCCTTTGTCACGGGACCGTCATTGACTTTCGCCGACGAACACGCAGCGTGGCGAAGGGATTCAGGTGGATCGCGGTGAATTGGGGGTGAACGGGTCGATCCGCCCGAAGCGCCAGGTTTTGTCCAGAAGGGGTGGTTTCGTCATGTCCAGCTGCGGGCGCCGCGGTTCAGACCGGCGCGTCGGAGTACTGGCGCTGCTGACGGTCTCAGTGCTGATCGCCGCCGCCCAGCAACCGCTCACGGCGGCGTCGAAGAAGAGGACCCGCGCCAATGTGCCGGTCGCTCCCGCTCCCGCACCGCCGGTTCCGGTGGCGCCCGCCGCCGGGCCGGCCGCCCTGCCCGCGACGGCGGATGCCGGCTACTGGCTCGTCGGCAGCGACGGTGGCGTCTACAACTACGGCTCCGCCCCGTTCAAGGGTTCGACGGGCGCCATGAAGCTCAACAAACCGGTCGTCGGCATGGCGCCCACCCCGAGCGGGCAGGGGTACTGGCTCGTGGCCTCCGACGGCGGCATCTTCTCCTTCGGCGACGCGACCTTCCGTGGTTCGACCGGCGCCATCAAGCTCAACAAGCCGATCGTCGGAATGGCCTCGACGCCGAGCGGCGCCGGCTACTGGCTCGTGGCCTCCGACGGCGGGATCTTCGCCTTCGGGGACGCCGCCTTCAAAGGCTCCACCGGCGCCATCACGCTGAACAAGCCGATCGTCGGGATGGCGCCCACCGGCAGCGGGCAGGGCTACTGGCTGGTCGCCTCCGACGGCGGGATCTTCGCCTTCGGTGACGCGGCATTCGCCGGCTCCACCGGCAACCTCAAGCTCGTCCGGCCCATCACCGGCATGGCCGCCACGCCGGGCGGGCGGGGCTACTGGCTGACGGCGTCCGACGGCGGGCTCTTCGCCTTCGGTGACGCCCGGTTCTTCGGGACCGCCCGCGACCGCCTTTCCACCCCGGACGCCGGCCGGGGCGTCGTGGCCATCGTCCCGACGAAGTCCGGCGCCGGCTACTGGCAGGTGGCCGCCTCGGGCAGGGTGTTTCCCTTCGGGGACGCCCCCCTGCTCGGCGCACCGGCGGGAGTCCGGGCCGGCATCGTCGGGATGGCCGCTCGTGTCGCCGTTCCCGGCCCGGTGCCGGTGAAGCCGGCGGTGCCGCCGGTCGGTCCCACCGGCCCGACGCCCCAGCGCTTCGCCTCCGCCCACAAGCCGACGTGGGGCACCAGCCCGTCCGAGGTGGAGAAGGACAAGGCCGGTCGGGCCCTGGCCGTGGCCGAGGCCGGGAACCGGGTGTTCATCGGCGGCGAGTTCGCCGGCATGGTGCCCCCGGCCTCGACCCGCAAAGCGGCGGCGGCGGCGCCCATCACGCCCCGCCCCTACCTCGCCGCCGTCGACGCCAACACCGGGGCGCTGCTCGACTGGACCGTCAGTCCCGACGACGCCGTGCTGGCCCTGGCGGTCTCGGCCGACCGCCGCACGCTCTATGTGGGCGGGCGCTTCAGCAACATCGCCGGCGCTCCGGCGGCTCACCTCGCCGCCATTGACATCGAGACCCGCACCCTGCGAGCCGGCTTCAACCCGCCCCGCGTCAGCGACCCGGTCAAGTCGATGGTGCTGCATGGCAACACGCTCTACATCGGCGGTGAGTTCCACCGGGTCGGCGACGCCGACCGGGCCCAGCTCGCCGCGCTCGACGCGACGACGGGCGCCCTCCGGGATGGCTTCGTCCCGCCGGAAAACGAAGGCGGGTACTTCCAGGGCCAAAGCGGCCGCGAGGTCGACAGCGGCAGTAACGACGGGTCGGTCCAGGACCTCGGCATCACCGCCGACGGCCGGTACCTGGTGGCCGGGGGCGACTTCCTTGACTTCGGCGGCCGCAGCGGGCTCCTGGTGGTGGACGGCGCCACCGGCCAGCCGGCGGCCTGGCAGCCGGCCATCGACCGGCCGGTCCACGGCCTGACCATGTGGCCGGGGGACAGCCGCACGTTCTTCGTCGCCACCGGTGGGACGGGCGGGCAGGTGCAGGCCTTCCGCATTCAGGACGGCGGGCCGGCTGCGGTCGACGACGATGACGACGACAGCGACGACGACGGTGACGACGACGACCGTCGCCGGCGCCGGAGCGGGCGTTCGAGCGACTCGGACGACCCCGACGGCGGCGAGCCGCTGTGGATCCACAAGACCGACGGCGACGCCGAGGACGTGGTGGCGACGACCGAGCGCGTGATCCTCGTCGGCCACTACGACTACGTCCTCGGGGACAACACCGTCTGCGGGAGCAGCGCGTGCGCGGGAGGCAAGCCGGGCGACGTGCCGAATCGCCACATCTCGGTGTTCGAGCCGGCGGGCGGGGCCCACGACCTGTCGTTCACCGCCCAGCTGAATACGCCGCAGGGGCCCTACGCCGCGCTGATCGGTGCCCGGAGCCTCTACGTCGTTGGTGACTTCACCGAAGCGAACGGGACGCCTCAGCCCGGCTTCGTGCAGTTCCCGGCTATCGGGTAGCTGACCGCGGCCACCGGCCGCCGGCCCTAGCCGGCGTCGAGGTAGTTGGGCGCCCCGTCGGCGTCGTCGTCGCCCGCGCCCTCTTCGGCGTCGGGTTTGCCGTCTCCGTCGCTGTCGGTGTCCCGGAAGCTGGGGGCCTTGTCTCCGTCGGGGTCGGACGCCCCTTCGGTGGCGTCGGGGATGTTGTCGGCGTCGCTGTCGGCGTCCCGGAAGTCGGGGGTCTTGTCCCGGTCGCTGTCGAACGTGCCCTCGAGGCGGTCGGGGAGTCCATCGCCGTCGCTGTCCATCGAGACCCGATCGTGCAACCCGTCGTTGTTGGTGTCGGCCGTGCCCTCGATCGTGTCGTGGATCTTGTCGTTGTCGGTGTCGTAGTCGACGCGATCGGGCGTGCCGTCGTTGTCGACGTCGGCATCGGGGTTGGGAAGACCTTCCACGGAATCGGGGATCCCGTCGTCATCGCTGTCGGGGTCGAAGCAGTTCCGGTTGGCGTCGCCGTCGGTGTCGCCCGTGCCTTCCACCCGGTCGCTGATGCCGTCGCCATCGCTGTCGGCGTCGAGGTAGTTCGGCGTACCGTCCCCGTCGACGTCGGCGACGGCGCCTTCGGCGAGGTCGGAGAGCGAATCGCCGTCGCTGTCGGGGTCGGCCGAGTTGGCCACGCCGTCCTTGTCGACATCGCCGTCACCCTCGACCAGGGCGGGGATGTTGTCGCCGTCGTCGTCGGGGTCGACCGTGGTCGGCAGCGTGTCGTTGTCCTGGTCGGTGACGCCCTCGTCCTTGTCGGCCAGGCCATTGCCGTTGCTGTCATCGTCGAGGTAGTTGGCCTTGTCGTCGCCGTCGATGTCGGCTGCACCCTCGACGGTGTCGGGCAGGCCGTCGCCGTCGCTGTCGCGGTCGAGGTAGTCCGCAACTCCGTCCCGGTCGCTGTCGATCGGCGCATCGGGGTTGGGTCCGACCTCGGTCTGATCGAGGATCAGGTCGCCGTCGCTGTCGGGGTCGCGGAAGTCGGGCAGCCCACCGCCGTCGCTGTCGACCGGCGCGGCCGGGTTGGGGCCGGCCTCGACGCGGTCGGGGATGGTGTCGTCGTCGCTGTCGCCGTCCCGGTAGTTCGGAAGGCCCCGGGCGGAGCTGGCGATGCTGCCTTCGAGCCGGTCGGGGACGCCGTCGCCGTCGGTGTCGGTGTCGCGGTAATCGGGGACTCCGTCGGCGTCGAGGTCGGCCGGCGGCCGGGTGGCCACCACCGACGGGTCCATGTCGTCGGGGACGCCGTCGTCGTCGAGGTCGGCGTCGCCCGCCTTCTCGGGGACCGGGCTGGCCTCGACCCGGTCGGCGATCGCATCGGCGTCGCTGTCGGTGTCGAGGAAGTCGGCCACCCCGTCGGCGTCCGTGTCGACCGGCCCGCCGGGGTTGGCGCCCGCCTCGAGGTGGTCGGGGATGAAGTCCCCGTCGCTGTCGACGTCGCGGTAGGCGGGGAGCCCGTCGGCGTCCGGATCGGCGAGACGTTCGACGGCATCGGGCAACCCGTCGCCGTCGCTGTCGGGGTCGTCGTGGTCCGGTTTGCCGTCGGCGTCGGTGTCGGCCGTGCCTTCGACGGCGTCGTATATCCCGTCCCGGTCAGCGTCCACAGGGGCGGCGCCGGCGCCGGCCACCTGCCATGAGGCACTGAGAACGAGGAGGAAGGCGGAAAGTAGTGGCAGAAGCTTCGAGCGGCCTTTGAACAAGTGGTCTCCTCCCCGAATCCTCAAAGTCTTTCAGAGTCCGTTCGGGCGGACAAAAGACGAGGACGGCGGCGGAGGGAGCCGCTGAGAAGAATTTCAGCTCCGGGGGGGAGACTCGAACTCCCGACCAAGCGCTTAACAGGCGCCCGCTCTGCCGACTGAGCTACCCCGGAAGGATCTTGCCGAGACTATATCGTCGCCGCTGCCGGCGACCTTGAGCCGGGATGTCCCATCTGGTCACTCGGTGGCGGTGGCGGCCGCCGCCAGCTGGGCGGCGGTGACGGTGAACCACTCGGCCGGATTGGCCGTGCAGAGAAGCCGGAGGGCCCGCCGGCGGGCCTCGGCCGGCAGGTCAGCGGGGAAGGACTCCACGAACGCCACCGTACGGGGCCGGGCCAGGCCGCCGATCGCGTCGTGCACGAAGCTGCGCAGCTCCCGGGCCAGAAGCTCGCCGGGTTCGGCCTTCGGATCGAGGACCACGCCGGCGCACAGCGCCTGGCCCCGCCGCTCGTCGGGCACGGCGATCACCTCGACGTCGTCGAGCAGCGGATGTTCCTCCAGGATCCGGGCGACCTCGGTCAACGAGACCTGCTGGCCCGAGATGCTCACGACGGGATCCCGCCGCCCGAGCACCGTGAGGCGGCCGTCGGCTTCCCGCCGGGCGTCGTCGCCGGTGGCATAGGCACCGGGGTAGGCCGTCCACCACGTGTCGGCCGGCGCCGGGCTGCCCTGGGCTTCGAGGAAGGCCCCGGGCCAGGGATGGCGGAGCACGAGTTCGCCGGTGGCGCCGGCGGCCACCGGCCGCCCTTCGGCGTCGAACACATCCAGCCCCGGGTCGGGAACCGGCGGCGCGGCGCTGGCGGGCGTCGTCGCCGGATCCGCTCCCGAGGCGGTCACCGGCACCAGACCGGCCAACTCCGTCTGCCCCCAGGCGTTGGCGATCCGCGCCCGTCCGCCACCCACCTCGAAGTCCAGCCAGTTCCGGGTCTCGGCGTCGATCCGCTCCCCGAGCGTGACGATCAGCCGCAACGAGCTCAGATCGGCCTGGGCCGGCGGCGAGTCGACCCACTGGCGCAGGTTGCGTACCACCGACGGTGTGGTCACCAGAGCATTGACCCCGTACCGCTCGATGATCTCCCAGGCCCGCGACCGGGCCGGAACGTCGAGCGTCCCTTCGCTCATCACCGTCGTGGCCCCGCAGGCCAGCGGGCCGTAGACGCCGTGGCTCTGACCTCCGATCCAGGCGATCTCGGCCGCACACCAGAACACGTCGTCGGGCCCGGTGGTCAGCGCCCGCGAATGCACCGTGGCCGCCGCCACCAGGTAGCCGCCCGTCCGGTGGACGATCCACGTCGGCCGGCCCCGCCGGTGGGCCAGGGGGACGATGAGCAGCGGATCGTCGGCCGCCATCGGGGCCGGTTCGCCGGCGGTGCCGGCGGGGGAGCGGCGGCTGCCCGGCCGGGGGGCGGCGACGAGATCGTGATACCAGCGGTCGCCCTCGTACCAGGCGACGTCGACACCGACACGGCGGACGACAACGGTCGCCTCGACTCCGCTGGCCGCCGCCAACGCCTCGTCGGCCCGGCTCTTCGAGGGGACGATGAGGCCATGGCGGAAGGCGCCGTCCTGCGTCACGACCACCTTGGGCGCCAGGTCGGACAGGCGGTCGGCCAGCGCGTCGGCCGGCAGCGACGCCGGCAGGACCCCGTGGACCGCGCCGAGCCGGGCGCAGGCCAGCATGGCCACCACCGTCTCGGGCAGCCAGCCGAGGTGCAGCGCCACCCGGTCGCCGGGGGCGACGCCGAGGCTCCGCAACGCCTCGGCGAACGAGACGACCTCGGCCTGCAACGCACCGTAGGTGATCGTGCGCCGGTCGCCCGTCTCACCCTCCCAGTAGATCGCCACCTGATCGGCCCGGTCCGGCAGGTGACGATCGACACAGTTGACCGAAGCGTTGAGCCTCCCGCCCGGGAACCAGCTCCCTCCCGGGCGGTCATCGCGGTACACGGCGTCCCAGCGGCGTTCCCAGCTCAGGGCCGAGGCGGCTTCCTCCCAGCCGGCCAGCGCCTCGGCGCGTCCCCCGCTCATCGGCGGTGCGCGGCAGCGGGCGCGGCCATCATCCGCCGACCACGGCCCGGGCGGCGGCCCGGGCGGCCCGGATGAGCTGTGGCGCGACCTCGCTCTTCAGGACATCGTCGGAAAAGGCGGCCGGATCCCCCCGGGCACAGAGCGCGGCCCGCGCCCGCCCGGCGCCGTCCAGGACCGGAACCGCCACTTCGGTCATCGGCCGTTCGCCGTCCGGCCCGAGGAGCAGGAACGGCGCGTCGGCCCACACCCGCCGATCGCGGTTGGACGGGCGCGTGCGCCCACCGAGTGCCTCGGCCCACACCTCCGGCTCGCCCCGGGCCAGCAGCAAGCGCCCGGCGGCGGTGTCGAGCGCCTCGTGGACGCGATGGGACTCCCGGAACACTCCGCCGCCCTCCTCGCCGTCGACCCGATCGACATAGATGATCGACGTCCGGACCAGCAGTGCCACCAGGATGGTGGTCTTCGTGGTGTCCCGGAGTTCCCGCAGGTACGGTGACAGGGCCCGGAGCGTCGGCAGCCGGTCCAGGTAGCGCTCCGAGAGCCGCACGATCTCGGGGCCGAGGCTGTAACGGGCGGAACGGGGATCCTGCTCCACGAGCCCGGCCAGGGCGAGGGAGCGCAACAGGCGGTGAACGGTCGGCAGCGACATGCCGGACCGCTCGGCCAGATCGGTCAGCTGGTTGTAGGCCGGCCCTTCCGCCAGGAGCGAGAGGAGAAGCGTGGCGTTGCGGACCGTGCCGAGCGTGCCCCGGTGGTCGTCGCCCTGCATGACCCGTAGGTTAACAGGCAAGACGCCTTCAGCACCCGGTACACGGTTTCACATAGTGGAAGTGTACGATGTCCCGGCTGCTGAGGCGGCTGACATTCGTGAACCTGCAACTTGAATAAGCTTTCGGACGAGTTTCCGTGGGGGGAGGTCGGGATGTCCCGGGCCTACCGGCATAACCTGAATGGCAGCACGCTCCAGCCGGGAGCGCTGCAGATGGAGATCAGGGACGTCACACTCCGCTTCGGAGGCGTCCGCGCCCTCGACGGCGTGACCTTCAATGTCGCCCAGGGCGACATCCACGCCATCATCGGGCCCAACGGGGCGGGCAAGACCAGCCTCCTGAACTGCATCAGCGGCCTCTACCGCCCCCAGATCGGCGAGATCGTCTTCCACACCGGTGATCGGGGCGACCGCAACCTCGTCCGCACCAAGCCGGGCACCATCGCCCGGCTCGGCATCGCCCGGACGTTCCAGAACATCGAGCTGTTCCGGCACATGACGGTGCTCGAGAACCTCATGCTGGGCCGCCACACCCACATGCGGCACAACCTGTTCGCGTCGTTCCTCTACTACGGGCCGGCGCAGCGCCAGGAGATCGAGCACCGGGAGCTCGTCGAGGAGGTCATCGACCTCCTTCAGATCCAGTCGGTCCGCAACAAGCAGGTCGGGGCGCTGGCCTACGGCTTCCAGAAACGGGTCGAAATGGGACGAGCCCTGTGCATGCAGCCGGCGCTGCTGCTGCTGGATGAGCCCATGGCGGGTATGAACGCCGAGGAGAAGGAGGACATGGCCCGCTTCATCCTCGACGTCAACGACCTCGCCGGTGTGACGACCGTGCTCATCGAGCATGACATGGGAGTGATCATGGACATCTCCGACCGGGTGAGTGTCCTCGACTTCGGCCGGTGCATCGCCGACGGCACCCCGACCGAGGTCGGGAGTGACCAGGCGGTCCGCGACGCCTATCTCGGCCAGGAGGCCCACGCGTGAAGCTGGCCCTCAGGAAGACCCCCACGGAGCCCATTCCCGTCGACGAGACGACGACGTTTCCCAAGCTCCTGGCCGAGCTCGACCGGCGCTACGGCGACAGCCGGGTCGCCCTGCAGGAGAAGCGGTACGGAATCTGGCAGCCGTTCACCTGGCGGCAGTTCCACGCCCGGGTGCGGGACTTCGCCCACGGCCTGGCCTCGCTCGGGGTTCAGCCCGGCGAGGTGGTGGCCGTGCTCGGCGACAACCGGCCGGAGTGGGTCATCTCCGAGCTGGCCGCCCAGTCGCTCGGTGCCTGCACGGTGGGCATCTACCCGACCAGCGTCGGCGAGGAGATCCTCCACGTCCTCACCGACGGCCAGGTGCGCGTCGTGGTGGCCGAGGACCAGGAGCAGGTCGACAAGATCATCGAGCTCAAGGACCGGCTGCCCGGCGTCGAGACCGTCATCTTCTACGACCCCCGGGGTCTCGAGCTCTACGAGGTGCCGTACCTGCTGGAGTTCACTGCGGTGGAGGCCAAGGGCCGGGAGTGGGCCGAGGCCCACCCGGGCTGGCTCGACGAGCAGATCGCCGCCGGCCGGGCCGACGACGTGGCCGTGATCTGCACCACCTCCGGCACCACCGGCCGGCCGAAGCTGGCCATGCTGTCGCACGCCAACCTGCTGGAGATGGGGCGGTCCCTCAACCAGGTCGACCCCATCGGAGTCGACGACCGGTACCTCAGCTTCCTGCCGCTGGCCTGGATCGGCGAGCAGATGATCGCCGTGGCCTGCGGTCTGCAGCTCGGCTTCACGCTGAGCTTCGCCGAGGAGGCGTCGACGCAGCGCTCCGATCTCCGGGAACTCGGCCCCAACGTGATGTTCAGCCCGCCCCGCATCTGGGAGGACATGCTGAGCTCGATCATGGTCCGGGTCGGCGAGGCGGGCTGGCTCAAGCGCAAGACGTTCGCCTGGGGCCAGGCGGTCGGCGACCGCTACGCCGACACGAAGCTGAAGGGCGAGCGGCCCGGACTGCTCCTGTCGCTCAAGCACCGGGTGGCGGACTGGGTGGCGCTGCGCCCGGTACGCGACCAGCTGGGCCTCACCCGGATCTCGCGCTGCTACACGGGCGGCGCGCCACTCGGTCCCGACGTCTTCCGGTTCTTTCACTCGATCGGCGTGAACCTGAAGCAGATCTACGGCCAGACCGAGATCTGCGGCATCGCCGTCATGCACACCGACGACGACATCAAGTTCGCCACCGTCGGCAAGCCCTGTCCCGGCACCGAGCTCCGCATCGCCGACAACGGCGAGATCCTGCTGCGGTCCCGGGCCGTCTTCCACGGCTACTACGGCAACGAGGCGGCCACCGCCGAGACCATCGACTCGGACGGGTGGCTGCACACCGGCGATGCCGGCTACCTCGACGAGAGCGGCCACCTGGTGGTGATCGACCGGGCCAAGGACGTCATGGAGATGCCGGACGGGACCCGCTTCAGCCCGGCCTTCATCGAGAACAAGCTGAAGTTCTCGCCCTACCTCGAAGAGGCCGTCGTGTTCTGGCAGGAGGGTTCGCCGGAGATCACCGCCATCCTCACGATCGACCCGTCGACCGTCGGCGCCTGGGCCGAGCACCGCCGCCTGGGCTACACCACGTACACCGACCTGGCCGGGAAGGCCGAGGTGAGCGAGCTCATCGCCGAAGAGGTCGCCCGGGCCAACGAGGACCTGCCGGAGAGCGTGCGGGTGCGGCGCTTCGTCCTGCTGCACAAGCAGTTCGACCCCGACGACGACGAGATCACCCGGACCCGCAAGGTCCGCCGGCGGGTGATCAACGAACGGTACGCCGCCATCATCGACGCCCTGACGGAGGGCGCGTCCGAAGTGGAGATCAAGAGCGTCGTGACGTACCAGGACGGCACGAATGTGACCCGCAACATCACCCTGCCCATCGTGAGCATGGAGGGGTTCACCCCCAAGGAGGGTGCGCGCCGCTCCCTGTTCGGGAGCCACGCATGACTCAGTTTCTCAACCTCGCGCTCGACGGCATGGCCGACGTCGCCATCCTCGCCGACACCGGGCCACAGGTGACGAAGTTTCTCAACCTGACCCTCAACGGTCTGGCCAACGGGGCCATCCTGGCGCTCACGGCGCTGGGGTTCGTGCTCATCTACAAGGCCACCGAGGTGATCAACTTCGCCCAGGGCCAGTTCCTGGTCGTTGGGGCCTTCCTGGTCTACAACGCCAACGTCACGTGGGGCTGGCCGCCGTGGGCGTCGGTGCTGTTCGGCATCGGCGGCGGCATCGTGCTGGGCATGGCCATCGAGCGTGTCATCCTCCGCCGGCTGGTCGGCGAAGCGACACTGTCGGTGATCATGGTGACGATCGGTCTGGCCTCGACCCTGGCCGGCCTCGTGCTCTACATCTGGGGCGCCGAGCCGAAGCGCCGACCCGAGTTCATTCCCAACAGCCGGGTCAACTTCGGCGATGTCGGTGTCGGCGCCGATCGCCTCTGGGCGATGGCGGTGGCCGCGATCGTCCTGATCGCGGTGGGGTTGTTCTTCCAGAAGTCCCGCCACGGTGTGGCGATGCGGGCGGTGGCCGACGACCAGCAGGCCGCCATGGTCCAGGGCATCAGCGTCAACCGGGTCTTCGCCATCGCCTGGGCGATGGCCGGTGCCGCCGGCGCGATCGGCGGCGTCCTGCTGGCCAGCCTGAGCGGCGGCTACGACCTCGTCCTGCTGGAGGCGTTCGCCATCTTCGTGTTTCCCGTCGTGATCCTCGGCGGCCTCGACTCGATCCTGGGGACGGTGGTCGGCGGCGTGATCGTCGGCCTGCTGGTCGAGTACTCGAAGGGCTACCTGGACGGGAAGCTCGGCATGACGGGCTCGGACTTCGCCCAGATCCTGCCCTTCGTCATCCTGGTGGCGATTCTCCTGATCAAGCCCTACGGCCTGTTCGGCCAGGTCAAGATCGAGCGGGTCTGACATGGCTGCCACCGCCACCGGCGTCTACAACCGGACTTACAAGAGGGATTTCGCGCTCCGCCACACCAAGGCCGAGTACGTCCGACTGGCCCTCCTGGCCGCCTTCGCGGTCGTGCTGCCCTTCTCCCTCGACCAGTACTGGCTGAGCTACGTCAACCTGATCCTGCTGGCGGCCATCGCCGCCGTCGGGCTCAACATCCTCACCGGGTACACCGGCCTTGTGAGCCTGGCCACCGCCGGTTTCCTGGGGGTCGGGGCGTACACGACGGCCAACATCACCCACCGGCTCCACTGGCCGATGCCGATCAGCGTGGTCCTGGCCACGCTGCTGGCCGCCGCCATCGGCGCCTTCTTCGGCCTGCCGGCCCTGCGGCTCAAGGGCCTGTATCTGGCCATCTCGACGTTCGCCGCCCAGGTGATCCTGTCGAACCGGTTCCGGAACTGGGGCTGGCTGACGGACAACGAGGGAACGATCGGCGCCGCCTACCCGAGCGCCATCGGCCGCAGCGACTTCAAGTGGTACTGGCTGCTGCTCGTCATCACCGGCCTCGTGGTCTGGGCCGGCATCAACCTCTTCCGCACCGGCCTCGGCCGGGCCTTCATCGCCATCCGCGACCAGGACATCGCCGCCGAGGTCATGGGGGTGCCGGTCGGTCGCTACAAGGTGCTGGCCTTTTCGATCGCCTGCGGGCTCGCCGGTCTGTCCGGTGCCCTGCAGGCGCACTACCGCACGATCGTCACGTGGGAGAACTACGAGATCGCGACGTCGTTCATCTTCGTGGCCATGATCATCGTCGGCGGGCTCGGCAGCGTTTCCGGCGCCGTGTACGGCGCGGCCTTCATGATCTGGCTCCCCGCCTACATCCAGCGCGTCGGGCAGACACTGCAGTCGAGCGAAGTCGAGATCCTGCGCAACCTCATCCCCAAGCTGCCGGCCATCCAGCTGACCATCTTCGGTCTCGTACTGGTGGTCTTCCTGCTGTTCGAACCCCGTGGCCTCGCCCGACTGTGGCAGAGGGCCAAGGACTACTTCCGCATCTGGCCGTTCCGATATTGAGCTGAGCCGACCCCCATCAAGGAGGAGACAGGATGAATCGCTTCATCAGGAGGCTCGCAGTACCACTCTGCTTCGCGCTGGTCGCCGGGGTCGCCTGCGGTGGTGACGACAACAACGACGAAGCGTCGCAGGGCGCCGAATCCGGGTCGGCGAAGAAGGACATCAAGGTCGGCGCGATCTTCGACCTGTCCGGCGCCACGGCCGATGTCGGCACCCCCTTCTCCGAGGGCATCCGCGACTTCATCGAATGGAAGAACAGTCAGGGCGGCGTCGAAGGCCACAAGCTGGCGCTGACCTATCAGGACTACGGCTACAAGGTGCCGACGGCCGAGCAGCTCTACCAGCAGTTCGTCTCGCAGGGCGCCAAGGTGTTCATGGGCTGGGGGACCGGTGACACCGAAGCCCTGCGGCCCCGGGTCAACGCCGACAAGGTTCCCTTCATGTCGGCCTCGCTGGCCGAGACCCTGACCGACCCGAAGGTCACGCCCTACAACTTCTTCCCCGCCCCGAGCTACAGCCAGCAGATGCGCATCGCGCTGAAGTACATCGCCGACCAGAACCAGGGCAAGGGCAAGGTTGAGGTGGCGGTGTTCCACCACGACAGCCCGTTCGGCACGTCACCGCTCGACGACGGCAAGAAGTTCATCGCCGACAAGAAGCTCGACATCAACATGAAGAACTACCCGATGCCGGCCACGGCCACCGACTACGTGGCTCAGATCGGCCAGGCCAAGGCGCAGGGCGCCAAGTACGTCATCATCCAGAACGTGGCCAAGCCGGCCGCCAAGCTGGCCAGCGACATCAAGGGCCAGAACTTCGGCGCCCAGATCATGTGCCTCAACTGGTGCGCTGACGAGCTGTTCGTGAGGCTCGCCGGTCCGGCCGCCGACAAGATGATCGGTGTCATGCCGTTCGTGCCGCCGGCGGCCGCCGAGCCGGGCAGCCTGGACGACATCAACAACTTCCTCAAGGGCAAGAACAAGGACGCCGCGGGCATGGGCCTGCACTACGTGCAGGGCTGGTACACCATGGCCACGATGGCGGAGGGAATCGCCAACGCCGTCAAGGAGAAGGACGACCCGTCGGGCGAGGACATCAAGGCCGGCCTGGAGAAGATCACCGACTTCAAGACCGGCGTGTCCGACCCGATCACGTTCACGCCCGAGTACCACGCCGGCATGAAGGCCGCGCCGCTGTACCAGGTGGAAGGCACCACCTTCAAGAAGATCCAAGACCCCGTCGACCCGACGAAGTAGGGATTCCATTGGCGCAGCGAGTCGAAGAGGGGGCCCGGCCGGCGCCGGGCCCCCGCCCGGGCGGCCAGCCGGTCCTCGAGATCAACAACATCGAGGTCATCTACGAGGACGTCATCCTCGTGCTGCGCGGCCTGTCCCTCAACGTGCCCGAGGGCCGGATCATCGCTCTCCTCGGCTCAAACGGCGCCGGTAAGAGCACCACGCTGAAGGCCGTGGCCGGGCTCCTTCCCTCGGAGCACGGCGAGGTGACCCAGGGCAACATCGTCTACGAGGGCCGCAGGATCACCAGGGCCAACCCGGCGGAGATCGTGCGGCTGGGGATCTCGCTGGTCATGGAGGGCCGGCGGGTGTTCGAGCACCTGACCGTGCACGAGAACCTGGTCACCGGCGCCTACACGCGCCGGTCGGGGGTCAGCGAGGACCTCGACCTCGTCTACGGGTTCTTCCCCCGCCTCAAGGACCGGCGCAACCAGCAGGCCGGCTACCTCTCCGGCGGTGAGCAGCAGATGCTGGCCATCGGGCGGTCGCTGATGTCGAAGCCGAAGCTGATGATGCTCGACGAGCCGTCGCTCGGCCTGGCCCCCCTGCTGGTGGAGGAGATCTTCGGGCGGATCAAGGCCCTCAACTCCGAGATCGGCACCACGGTGCTGCTGGTGGAGCAGAACGCCCGCCGGGCCCTGGAGATCGCCGACCACGCCTACGTGATGGAGAACGGACGCATCGTGCTCGAAGGCCCGGCCGCCGAGCTGGCCTCCAACCCCGACGTCCAGGAGTTCTACCTGGGCCTGTCGGAGGGCGGGGCCCGCAAGAGCTACCGGGAGGTCAAGCACTACAAGCGCCGGAAGCGGTGGCTGTGAGCGCACTGGAGGCCTACCGGGCGGCGTTCGACGAGCGCGTCTTCAACGTCCTCCGGCCGGCCGCCGGCCTCGTCCCGGCCCTGGCCGACCGCCTGGCGGCGGCCGGTCTCGTGCCCGACGACTTGGTCGACGTGGCCGCCCTCGACCGGTTGCCCGTTCTGTCGAAGGACGATCTGATCGACCTGCAGGCCAAGGACCCGCCCTTCGGCGGTTTCCTGGCCCCGGGAGCGAAGATCCGCCGCATCTTCCAGTCGCCCGGGCCGATCTACGAACCGGAGGCCGACGTACCGGACCCCTGGCGGGCCGCGCCGGCGCTGGAGGCGGCCGGGTTCGGGCCCGACGACACCGTCCTCAACTGCTTCGGCTACCACCTCTCTCCGGCCGGGGTCATGTTCGAGGAGGGTTCGAAGGCCCTCGGGTGCCGGGTCGTACCGGCGGGGGTGGGGAACTTCGACCTCGCCGTCCGGGCCGCCCGCGACCTCGGCGCCACCGCTTACATCGGCCTGCCGAGTTACCTCAAGGCGCTGCTGGAGAAGGCCGAGGAGGCCGGCGTTTCCCTGCGCTTCCAGCGGGCCCTGGTCACCGCCGAGCCCCTGCCGCCGTCACTGCGCAGCTGGCTCCAGGAACGGGTCCCGGTGGTGCGCCAGCTCTACGGCACGGCCGAGTCGGGGACGCTGGGCTTCGAGTGCGAGGCCGAGTCGGGCCTCCACGTGCCGGCCGACGCCCTGGTCGAGGTGTGCGCCCTCGACGACGGCGCCCCCCGCCTCGACGGCGGGGAGGGCCAGGTGGTCGTGACGCTGTTCTCGGATCACTACCCGCTGGTCCGCTTCGGGACGGGCGACCTGTCGGCCTTCGCCGCCGGCGACTGCTCCTGCGGCCGGTCCACCCCGCGTCTCGTCGGCTGGCTCGGGCGGACGGGGGAGGCCGTGAAGGTGCGGGGCATGTTCCTTCATCCCCGCCAGGTGACGGCGGTGATGGCGCAGGTGCCATCGGTGGCCGCCTACCGCTTTCTGATCGACCGGGTCGACCACAAGGACGTGCTCCGCTGCGAGGTCGTGCCGGCGGCCGAGGGCATCGATCACCAGCACCTGGCCGCCGAGGTCCACGACACCATCCGGTCCGGGCTGCGCTTCGACGTCGAGGTGAAGGTCGTCACGGCCCTCGAGGCCGGCGCGACGCCCATCACGGACCTGCGCACCTGGGACTGAGTCGGTTCCGGACGGGCTGGGACGAATTTCCGGCCCACTTCGCGAACTTTGTGACACGGGGTGCGGTTCCGCCGAAGCAGAGATGTGCGAATCTCACGCCGCCTCGGAGGCCCCCGGCCAAATCCGACATTTCCGGCATCTGGACCGCCGCGGGGAGGATCAGGTGAACCCCCGGCGAATAGCTTCCTCACCAGGCGGCCGGGTGGCGGGTCGCCCAAGGTCAAGGAGCAAGACGTGGGCCGATCCCCCAGGCCGACGACGCTTCCCACTCCCGCGGCCGAGCTCGTGGCAGGCCCGTCCGCGATCAGTGTCCGAGCGTCCGACCCCTCCGCGCAGTCCCAGATTCTCCCCGCAAATCTGAACGCTGAACGCGTTCTTTCTCCGTCCTTTTTGTCACGAGGCGTGGGATATGGGAGAATTAGTGTGGATTCACGTCATCTGGGCGTTCCACGGGCGTTTCGTGGGCTGGAGGGGACGCCATGAGCGACACCTTGAGCTTCATCAACTTGACTGACGCCTCCCTGGTCAGCGAGGAGGAGCTCCTCGACCGGGCCCGTGAGGGCGATCGCAGCGCCTTCGGCACCCTGTACCTCCGGCACCGGGACGCGGCCCGCAAGGTCGCCGGCATGTGCGCCTCGTCGGCGGCCGACGCCGAAGACGCCGTGGCCGAGGGTTTCGCCCGGGTGTTCGCCGCCCTTCCCCGGATGGCCGGTCGCCAGATCGCCTTCCGTCCCTATCTCCTCACCTGCGTCCGCAACGCCGCCACCGACCGGCTGCGGCGGGAGCGGCGCATCGACCTGCGGGACCAGATGCCGGAGACCGCCGGCACCGCTCAGGCCGACGACATGGCTCTCCTCGGGCTCGAGCGCAACCTGGTCGGCGAGGCCCTCCAGGCGCTGCCGGCCCGGTGGCGGACGGTGCTGTGGCTGACCGAGGTCGAGGGCCTCTCCCCGGCCGAGGTGTCCCGCCGCATCGGGATCAAGCCCAACGCCGTGGCCGCTCTCGCCTACCGGGCCCGCAAGGGTCTGCGGGAGGCGTACCTCCAGGCCCACCTGAAGGCCGAGGCCAGCGAGGAGTGCCGGGCCACCGTCAGCCGCCTCGGGAACTACGTGCGGGGCGACCTGGCCGAGAAGGAGCGGGTCGCGGTCCAGAGCCACCTCGACGCCTGCGCCAAGTGCCGCTGCCGGCGCGACGAGCTGACCGACGTCAACGCCACGCTGCGCAACGCCTTCCTCCCCGTCCCCCTCCTCCTGGCCGGCCTGCAGCGCAAGGCGTTCAACATCGGTCACATGGCCGGCCCGCTGATGGACAAGGCGCCCGACCTGTCGCAGACGGCCGCCGTGGTCGACAACCCGCTGGTCCACAAGGCGGTGGCCGGGCTCTCGATGATGGTCCTGGCCCTGTCGGGCACGGCCGTGCCGACGGTGATGAACGACCGGGGCACCCCGCCCGCCCAGGTGGCGCAGGCGCCGGCCGCGGTGTCGGGGGCCGCCGACGCCCTGGCCGCCGCCACCTCTGCCGCCTCGTCGGTGGTGGGCCAGGTCACGGCCCCGGCCCCCACCGAAACCACCGTCACCACCGCCGCGCCGGCCGCCCCGGCGGCGACGACGCCGGCTCCGGCCGCCGAGCCCACCTACCGCGACGTGCAGGGCGGCAGCCGCAGCAAGCTGCTGTTCAGCGGCAACGACGACGCCTCGTCGAACCACCCCGGCGGCACCCGGCAGACGATCATCCACCGGCCCGACGGCTCGGAGGATGGTGGGCTGCTGGCCGACACGCCGGTCGGGGCGGTGCTCGACTCGGCGCTCTCGGCCGTGTCGCAGGCAGTGCCGCTCCCGGTCGACGTGGCCGTGTCGGTGCCCGGCGTGACCGGCCCGCTGGACGCTCCGCTGTCGGTGACGGCCCAGCTGCCGGCCGGCCAGTCGGTGGCCGTGCAGGTCCCGCCGGCGCTGAGCGGGGTGCTCGGCAGCGTGCTGCAGCCGGTCACTGGCGCACTTTCCGCCCTGGTCGCCAAGCCCTGAGCGATCGGGCCCCGTTGGGCCCGGGTGTCCCGGGATGCCCCACGGGAGGAGAGAAGCGCTGTTCACCGGCGCGGGTGGCGCCGACCGGGGCCGGCCCCGGCCGGGCCGGCGCCTCGATGACGAGCTGCACGGTGCCGTGGCGCTCCTCCCAGCAGATGACCTCGACGACGGCGGCGTAGACGACGAGCCGCCCGAAGACCAGGAGCCAGGCGAGGACGGCGAAGACGACGCCCACCGGCCCGTAGAGGTCGGAGGATGACGCCACCACCCGGGGGACGACGACCGCCGCCGCCACCTTGAGGATCTCGAAGCCGGCCGCCCCGACCACGGCGCTGGGCAGCAGCGCCCGCCAGCCCACCCGGCGGTTGGGCAGGGTGTGGGCCGTCCACAGCCAGAGGCCCACACCGGTGGCCAGGCCGGCCACGATCCCGAGCGGAGCGAGGTACCAGGGCAGGAGCTGGGCGGCGGCGGAGAGGGCGAAGGACCCGGCGAAGAGGACGCCGGCGCCGCTCAGCCAGGCGAGCCCCACCGCCTTGTCGCGCAGACCGCGCCCGGGGACCTGCCAGGCGGTGTTCCAGGCGTACTGGAGGGCGTTGACGAGGCCGAGGCCCGTCCACAGCAGGCCGGCCAGGCCGAGGGCGGAGGCGGCCTTGCGGCTGCTCTCGGCGGTGCGGATGGCGTCGCTGATCAGATCGGCGGTGTCGGAGGAGGCGTCGAGCCCGAGGCGGCTGATGGTCTCGACCGCCAGGTCCTTGGACGAGGCGGCCGAGAAGAAGCCGAGGACGGCGATGCCGACCAGCAGGAGCGGGAGCAGCGAGAGGAAGGCCGTCAGCGTGATGGCCGAGGCCAGCTCCCCGCCGTGGAGCTCGCGGTAGCGGTCCTGCACGTCGAGGGCCAGGCGGGTCGGGCGCCAGCGCCGCAGCGGGAGGCGCTCACGCAGGCCCACGCCTCGCCCTACAGGATCTCGATCCGGCGGGCGAACGCCCGGCGCAGCTGCCGGCGCACAAACACCCGGACGGGCGGCAGCAGCAGGAGGATGGCGAGGGTGTCGGTGAGGAAGCCCGGGGTCAGCATGAGGGCTCCGGCCAGGAGGATGAGGAACCCGTCGACGAGCTCCGCCCCCGGGACCCGCCCGGCCTCGAGCGAGCGCTGGATCCGCCGCAGCACGCCGAGGCCTTCCCGCTTGGCCAGCCAGGCGCCGACGATCGAGATGAGGATCAGGAGCGCCAGGGTGTCGAGGGCGCCGATGGCCTGGCCGACCTGGATGATGACGTAGAGCTCAGCGAGCGGAACGGCGATGAACAGGACGGCAAGCACAGGTAGGACCACGCCACCAATGGTACGGGGCGCGGCGGGTGGGTTACTGGAGTTGGACGCTGCCCATCCCCAGATCGGGCTCGGCTCCCGTCCGCAGATGGGTCGCCCGCTGTGCGTCGTCGAGATCGAAGACGACCCGCTGGCCCTGGCGGAGCGTCCGGAAGATCGAACCTTCGAGGGCGCCGGCGGCCAGGGCGTACTCCGTCCGGTCGGTGTCGCGCACGACGACGCCTTCGCCGGTTCCGGGGTCGTACGACTTGATGACGCCCTGCATGGTGCTTCCCTCCGGCTCCTCGGCCTCTAGCATGCGGCCCGTCTCGTCCCTCAACGGTACGCCGGAGGCACAGCTGGGCGGCGAATTCGCCTTTGTGGAGCGGCTCCGCCAGGCGCTGCCCGACCTACCGGCCGGTCAGGTCGGCGTGGGGGACGACACCGCCGTTCTCGAGGGCGGCCTGCTCTTCGCCACCGACGTCCTCACCGAGGACGTCCACTTCAACCTGCAGTGGTCGACGCCGGCCGACGTCGGATGGAAGGCCCTGGCCGTCAACCTGTCGGATCTCGCCGCCATGGGCGGCAGTCCCCGGGCGGCGGTGTGCGGCGTCGTGGTCGTTGCCGGCCGCAAGGGGGAGGCCGACGACGTGGCCGCCGGGCTGATGACCGCCGCCGCCGAGCTCGGCTGCCCGCTCGTCGGCGGCGACACGACCGTGGGCGCGGCCCTCACCGTCACGGTGGCCGTGCTGGGCGATGCTCCCGAAGGCGGGGCCGTGTTGCGCTCCGGCGCCCGCCCGGGCGACAGCATCTTCGTGACCGGCCCGCTCGGCGGCGGGCGGGCGGCGCTGGCCGCGCTGCGCCGGGGTGAGGATCCCGACCCGGTGGCGCTGGCCCGCCTGCAGCGGCCCGTGCCCCGCCTGCTCGAGGGCCGCACGGCGGCGGCGGCCGGGGCCGGCGCCATGATTGATCTGTCGGACGGGCTGTCGTCCGACCTGGCCCACATCTGCCGGGCCTCGGGGGTCGGAGCGCTGCTCGAGCCCTCGGCGATCCCGGTGGCGCCCGGTGCCGTCGTGGAGGACGCCCTCTCCGGCGGCGACGACTACGAGCTGTGCTTCACCGCTGCGGATCCCGTGCGGGTGGCGGAGGCCTTCGCCGCCGCCGGGCTGCACCTGCCGGCCCCGATCGGCACGGTGACGGCCGGCGACGAGGTCCTCCTTACCACCCCGGGCGGCGGGACCTGGCCGCTGGCGCCCGGGGGCTGGGAGCACCCGGTCGAGTGAAGCCGCCGGTCGCCCTCACCATCGCCGGCTCGGACTCCGGCGGTGGCGCGGGGATCGCCGCCGACCTCAAGACGTTCGCCGCCCACGGTGTCTGGGGCGCCTGCGCCGTGGCCGCGGTCACGGCCCAGAACACGGTCGCGGTGGCCCGGGCCGACGTCCTCCCGGCGGCGCTCGTCACCGCCCAGATCGTCGCCGTGGCGGACGACCTCGACGTCAAGGCGACCAAGACCGGGATGCTGGGCGGCCGCAAGGTGGTGGCGGCGGTGGCGGCCGGGGTGGAGGCATGGAACCTGCACCCGCTCGTCGTCGACCCGGTGGCGGTGGCGACGACCGGAGCGACGCTCATCTCACCGGACGGGGTCGCCGCCCTCCGGGACCGCCTCCTCCCGCTGGCCGATCTGGTGACCCCGAATCTGGCCGAGGCGGCGGCGCTGGCGGGCTGGCCCGAACCTCCGGGGGACCGGGAGGAGGTGGAACGGCTGGCCCTCGACGTGCTCGCCCTCGGTCCCCGGGCGGTGCTGGTCACCGGGGGGCACCTGCCGGGGCCCGAGGCGGCCGATGTGCTCGTGACCCGGGACGGTGGGTCCGAGAAGATCTGGTTCGACGGGCCGCGCCTCGACAGCCCCAACACCCATGGCACCGGGTGCGTGCTGTCGGCGGCCATCGCCGCCCGGCTGGCGAGAGGCGACGGCCTGATTCAGGCGATCGAAGGGGCGAAAGGCTTCGTCACGGCGGCCATCGCCGCCGGGGTGGAGCTGGGCGCCGGGCCCGGCGCCGTCAACCCTTCTGGATCTTCCCCGCCTTGAGGCAGGAGGTGCAGACCCGGACCCGCTTGGGAGCACCGGCCACCACGGCCCGGATCCGCTGGATGTTCGGGCTCCAACGCCGCTTCGTCCGGCGGTGGGAGTGGCTCACCCGCATGCCCACCCGGGGCCGCTTCCCGCAAACCTCGCAAACCGCCGACATCAGCAAACCTCACTTCTGACGCGCCAGAGCCCGACGCAAAACAAGGAACGGCTCAGCATAACAGTGCCGATACGCTCGCCCGGCAGTGGCCAAGACCCTGCGTGAGCTGAGGGACATCCCGATCACCCGCCTCACGGGCGTCACGCCGCGCCTCGAGGAGCGGCTCGGGATGCTCGGCATCCGCACCGTGCTCGACCTCATCGAGCACTACCCGCGCCGCTACCTCGACCGGACCAAGAAGTCCGACATCGCTGACCTGCGGGTGGGGGAGGAGGCCACCGTCTACGCCGAGGTCCGCAAGATGAGCTCCCGGCGGACCCGCCAGGGCCGGGCGCTCGTGGAGACGATCGTCTACGACGGCACCTCGTATCTCTACGTGACGTTCTTCAACCAGCCGTGGCGGGCCCAGCAGCTCCCCGTCGGCACGGAGGCGGCCTTCTTCGGGAAGCTCGAGCACTACCGGGGCAAGCACCAGATGACGAACCCCGCCGTCGACGTGCTCGGCCGCATCGGGGAGAAGACCGGCGTCATCGTCCCCATCTATCCGCAGTCGGGAAAGGCCGACGTCTCCACCTGGCAGCTCCAGAAGCTGGTGGCCGAGGCTCTGCGGCGGACCCGGGAGCTCGTCGACCCCGTACCGCCGGACCTGCTCGACGGCCTGGGGCTGGTCGACCGCACCCGGGCCTACAACGGCATCCACCAGCCGGAGGTCGACGCCGACCACTACCGGGCCGCCCGGCGGCTCATCTTCGACGAGTTTCTCCGGATGCAGCTCGGGCTCGTGGCCCGCAAGCGGGCCTTCGAGGAGCGCCGCATCGGCCTGCTCCACCGGGTCGACGGGCCGCTCGTCCCCGCTTTCCACGCCCAGCTCCCGTTCCCGCTGACCGGCGACCAGCAGAAGGCCATCGCCGAGATCGCCGCCGACCTCGCCGCCCCCCGTCCCATGCACCGCCTCCTCCAGGGCGACGTCGGCTCGGGCAAGACGGTCGTGGCGCTCACCGCCCTGCTCACCGCCGTCCAGGGCGGATACCAGGGCGCGCTGATGGCGCCGACCGAGGTCCTGGCCGAACAGCACCACCTGAGCCTCTGTCGCTTCGTCGAGGGCCTCACCGTGGCATCGGAGGGGACGTTGATGGGGGAGCGGCCCGTCCGGATCGAGCTCCTCACCAACCGGACGGGCGCCGCCGGGAGGCGCCGGCTGTCCGCCGCCCTGGTCGCCGGCGAGGTCGACATCGTGGTGGGAACCCACGCCCTCATCTACGACAGCGTCGCCTTCCCCAAGCTCGGCGTCGCCGTCATCGACGAGCAGCACCGCTTCGGCGTCGA
The DNA here is from genome assembly GCA_040756995.1 of Actinomycetota bacterium. Taxonomy (GTDB): domain Bacteria; phylum Actinomycetota; class Acidimicrobiia; order IMCC26256; family BP-133; genus BP-133. Next base: position 84,985 of record JBFLYK010000010.1, read on the forward strand.
GCAGCGGGCGCTGCTGCGGGCCAAGGGCCCTGGCGGCCCCGACGGCGGGGAAGGACCGGAGCCCGACGTGCTCGTCATGACCGCCACGCCCATCCCCCGGACTGCGGCCATGCTCATCTACGGCGACCTCGACAAGTCCGAGCTGCGGGAGATGCCCCCGGGCCGCACGCCGATCACCACCGAGGTCATCGGCCCGTCGCCCCTGGAACGGGAGTCGGCCTATCGGCGGCTCCGGGAGCAGGTGGCCGCCGGCCGCCAGGCCTACGTCGTCTGCCCGCTGGTCGAAGGGTCGGAGAAGGTCGAGGCCAAGGCGGCCACCGAGGAGGCCGCCCGGCTGGAGGCCGAGGAACTGGCGGGACTGCGGGTCGGCCTCCTCCACGGCCAGATGCCCCAGGCCGACAAGGAAGCGACGATGGCCCGCTTCCGCGACGGCCTGATCGACGTGCTCGTGGCCACCACCGTGATCGAGGTGGGCGTCGATGTCCCCAATGCCACCGTCATGATCATCGAGGACGCCGACCGGTTCGGGCTCTCCCAGCTCCACCAGCTCCGGGGCCGGGTCGGTCGGGGCGGCGGTGAGTCGTGGTGCTTCCTGTTCGCCGACCCCCAGACGGCCGAGGCCGAGGCCCGCCTCGAGGCCATGGCCGACTCCACCGACGGCTTTCTGCTGGCCGAGCGCGACCTGGAGATCCGCGGCGCGGGGGAGGTGTTCGGTGAGCGCCAGGCCGGCTTCACCGACCTCAAGCTCGGCCGGATTCCCCGCGACGAACCTGTCGTTCTCGAGGCCCGGCGGGTGGCGGAAGAGATCCTCGACGCCGACCCCGCGCTGGCCCGGCACCGTCAGCTGGCCGAAGAGGTCGAGGACCTCCTCGGCGACGACGTGGAGTTCCTCTTCAAGAGCTAGAGGCGGACCGCCCGGATCCGGTCGTTGTTGGTGTCGGCGATGAGGACGGTCCGCGTCGCGGCGTTGAAGGCGACCCCCATCGGCTGGCTGAGCCGAGCCAGATCGGCCGGCCCACCGTCGCCCGACAGGCCGCCTGTGCCCGTCCCGGCGAAGGCGCCGACGACCCCCGCCGGGCTGACGCGCCACACCCGGTCGGCGTCCTCGTCGGCGACGTAGACGACGCCGTCGCCGTCGACGGCCACGTCCCGGGGGAACGTGAAGCCGGAGGCGAACGTCCGGATCGTGCCGTCGAGCTCGACCCGCCGGATGCGGCGGTTGTTCTGGTCGACGATGTAGAGGCGGCCCTGGGGGTCGAAGGCGATGTTGCGGGGCTCGTCGAGGCGGGCGGCGGTGGCCGGGCCGCCGTCGCCGGAGAATCCCCGGCTGCCGGTTCCGGCCACCGTGGTGATGACGCCGGCCGAGAGATCGACCCGGCGGACCCGGTGGTTGTTGTTGTCGGCGATGTAGAGGTTGCCGTCGGGGCCGATCTCCACGCCCTTCGGGTAGCGCAGCTGGGCGGCGGTGGCCGGGCCGCCATCGCCGCCCGAGCCCGTGCTGCCCGTCCCGGCGACGGTCGTCACGATGCCGGTGGCGGCGTCGATGCGCCGGATCCGCTGGTTGGGAGGATCGGCGACATAGACGTTGCCCGCCGTGTCGGCGGCGATGCCGTGCGGCGTGTCGAACCGGGCGTCGACGGCCGGCCCGCCGTCGCCGCTGTAGCCGGCCCAGCCCGTTCCCCCGATCGTCGTGATGATGCCGTTGGTGTCGACGCGGCGGACGCGGTGGTTGTAGCTGTCGACGATGTAGACGTTGCCGGCGGCGTCGGCCGCCATCGTGCGGGGCAGGCGGAGCCAGGCGGAGGTGGCCGGGCCGCCATCGCCGCCGAACCCGGCCGACACCCCGGCCAGCGTGTGGATCGTCCCCACGGTCCCGACGGGCGGCGCCGTCGTCGTGGTGGTCGTCGACGTGCTCGTGCTCGTGCTTGTGGTCGTGGTCGGAGCGGCGGTCTCCACCACCAGCTGCGGGTGGTTGCCGGCCGCCTCCCGGGTGCTGAAGTCGGTGCCGTCGCTCGAGTCGGCCACGAGATCGAAGCTGACCCGCCCCGGCCCCGTCACCGCCGCCGTCACGTCGTATTCGATGTACCGGCCGGACTTGACCGACCCGATGTCGGCCAGCAGCCCGCCCCGGGTCGGTCGCGTGTTCCACGTGACGGTCGTCTCCGACCATTCCGTCCCTGACCGGTGGACCTCCGGGCCGTTCTTCGAGGAGTTCACGACGAACAGCCGCAGACGGGCCCGGGTCACCGTGCCTCCTGGATCGGGGACGTCGAAGGCCACGAAGCTCTCCAGCACCGGGCTCTTGTCGACTTCGAGGGTCGTCGCCGTGCCGAGGTTGGTCGTGGGAGACGCCTGGGCCACCTTGGCGTCGGCCGCGGCCGGCACCGTCAGGGCCACCGCCGCGCCGGCCGGGCGCGGCGACACCGGCAGCGTGGCGCAGACGATGAGCACAGCGGTGAGCAGCCCCAGCCGGCGGCGGCCCATGGGAGGCACGAGCGACATAGCCCTGTGAGTCCTCGTTGCGGAAGGTTTGCCCGTTGTTCGGCATTTGCCGGGGGCATTCCTGTTGCGGGCTGGCCGGCCCGGGGTGCGCATCGGGACGAAGACCGCGAAAGGCGCCACGATGGTCCGATGCCCTCCGGTCCGCGGCGCCCCCGGATCATCGCCGGCGAAGCCCGTGGCCGCCGCCTGGCGGTCCCGCCGGGGGAGCGCGTCCGCCCGACCAGCGACCGGGTCAAGGAGTCGGTGTTCTCGGCCCTCGGCCCGGACCGCCTCGTCGGCTCCCGGGTGCTCGACCTCTTCGCCGGGAGCGGTGCGCTGGCCCTCGAGGCGCTGTCCCGGGGAGCGGCCGAGGCCCTGCTGGTCGACCGCGACCCGGCCGCCGCCCGGGCTATCCGGACCAACATCGACACCCTCGGCTTCGCCGGCCGGGCCGTGCTCCGGGTCGCCGCCGCGGCCACCGTCCTCGCCGGACGGCCGCCGGAGCCACCGTTCGATCTCGCGCTGCTCGACCCGCCCTACGACACCCCGGGCCCGGAGCTGGAGGACATCCTCGACCGCCTCGGATCCGGGGGCTGGCTGGGGCCCGATGCCACGATGGTGGTGGAGCGGTCGGCTGACTCGCCCGCCCTGCGCTGGCCCGCCGGTTGGGGGTCAACCTGGGAACGTTGTTACGGAGATACACTCGTGTTGTTTGCGCAACGGAAGTAAAGGAGCGATCAGTCGTGGCCACGGCGCTCGTACCCGGGTCCTTCGACCCGGTGACCAACGGCCACCTCGACGTGATCGAACGGGTGTCCCGGTTCTTCGACCGGGTCATCGTGGCGGTGATCCGCAACCCGCAGAAGGCGGCGTCGCTGTTCAGCCTGGAGGAGAGGGAATCGATGCTGGCCGAGGTGACGGGTCATCTCGGCAACGTCCAGATCGAGTACTTCACCGGGCTGCTCGTCGACTTCGCCCGGATGCACGGCGCGGACACCATCGTGAAGGGCCTCCGGGCCGTCACCGACTTCGATTACGAGCTCCAGATGGCGCAGATGAACCAGAGCCTGTCCGGGATCGACACGTTCTTCCTGGCCACCAGTCCCCAGTACTCGTTCCTGTCCTCCAGCCTGGTTCGGGAGGTCGCCCGCTTCGGGGGCGACGTCTCCAACCTCGTCCCCCCGGTCGTGGCGGCCCGGCTGGACCAGCGCTTCAAGGAGGGACCTCCCGCATGACCCCAACTGCGATCCACGAGGAGCTGTCGGCCCCGGCCTACCGCGGCGACCTGTGCGACCTGCTCGAGCACCTGCGCGAGCTGGTCGAGACCGCCCGGTCGATGCCGCTGTCGAACTCCGCCATCGTGAACCGCGACGAGGTGCTGGAACTGCTGGACGAGACCCTCGAGCGCCTGCCCGAGGAGCTCCGCCAGGCTCGCTGGCTGCTCAAGGAGCGGGAGGAATACCTGGAGCGGGCCCGCCGGGAGGCGGACGAGATCCTGGCCGCCGCCCGGGTGCAGGCCGAGGGCATGGTGCAGCGGACGGAGGTCGTGCGGGAAGCCCAGCGGATCGCCCGGGTGACGATCGAGCAGGCCGAGGCCCACGCCCGCCAACTCCGCAACCAGGCCGAGGACTACGTCGACGCCAAGCTGGCCAGCTTCGAGGCCACCCTGGAACGGACGATCGGCGTCGTCCAGAAGGGGCGCCGCCGGCTGCAGGCCTTCACCCCTGAGGCTCCGGTCGAGGTGCTGCCCTCCGAGCCCGGGTTGTTCGACCAGGACATCATGTAGCGACAGCCGCCGCGCGGGCCCCGGTCTTCTCGAACCGGGCCGCTAAGATGACGGGCCGCCGCAGTCGCGCCGGCTCCGTCGTCGCGCTTCGGCGCTCCCTGATGACCGGACTTCGAATGAACGTTGCTGACCTCCTCCGTCGACCCGGAAGCACCCGCGAGGTGCATCTCGAGACGCCCGTCCCCGGGCTCGAGAACCCGTCGAGCCGGGTCGACCCCGATGATCCCCTCACGATCGACCTCCGCCTGGAGAGCCTGTCGGCCGCCATCGTGGCCTCGGGTCACGTGCGGGGGCGCTGGCGCGCGGTCTGCAGCCGGTGCCTCAACCCGCTGGAGGCCGACTTCGACCTGTCACTGAGGGAGGTCTTCGAGGAGGATCCGATCGAGGACGAGACCTACCCGCTCCGCCACGAGGAGATCGACCTCGAGCAGCCCCTGCGGGACCTGATCGTGCCGGAGCTGCCGACCGTCCCGCTCTGCGCCGCCGACTGCCAGGGCCTCTGCCCCACGTGCGGCGCCAACCGGAACGACGCACCCTGCGACTGCGGGAGCGAATCCCGTGATCCCCGCTGGGACGCCCTGCGGGCCCTCACCATTCCCGACGAAGTCGACCACCGTCCCGACCCCAACTGATTTAGGAGCTGAGGAGCCTCGATGGCCGTCCCCAAGAGGAAGACGAGCAAGGCCAAGAGCCGGAGCCGGCGGGCCTCGAACTGGCAGGTGTCCGCCCCCGCCCGCTCGGTCTGCCCGCACTGCCACCAGACCAAGCTGCCCCACGTGGTCTGCCCCAACTGCGGGTGGTACGGCGGGCGTCAGGCCGTCGAGGTCGAGTGACCCAGCCCGACGCGGGGGGAACGTGGCACTGAAGGTGGCTGAAGTCGGAGGGGCGCCGGCACCGGCGGCCGACCCGGCCGTGGCTGCTCCCGCCCGCCGGAGCCCGGTGGTGGCGGTCGACGCCATGGGCGGTGACCGCGCCCCGGCCGAGGTCGTGGCCGGCGCCCTGCTCTCGGCCGAGGCCGGGATCGCCGTCCTCCTGGTCGGCCAGGAGCCGGTTGTGGCGCCGCTGCTCGACGGGCTCGACTCCCGCTCCCTGGCCGCGCCGGTCGAGCTGCTCCACGCCGGCGAGGTCGTGGCCATGGACGACGACCCGGCCAAGAGCGTCCGCCGCAAGAAGGACTCCTCGCTCGTCCGCTGCGCCGAGGCGGTGCGCGACGGACGGGCCGACGCCATGGTCAGCGCCGGCAACACCGGCGCCACGATGGCCAGCGCCCTCCTGCGCATGGGCCGCATCCGGGGCATCGCCCGGCCGGCCATCGTGACCCCCATCCCCGGCCCGCTGCCCACGCCGACGTTGCTGCTCGACGTCGGCGCCACCGTCGACTGCGCCCCCGAGTGGCTGGTGCAGTTCGCCCGGATGGGCGCCGAGTACGCCCGCCTCCGCCACGGCATCGAGCGGGCCCGGATCGGCCTCCTCTCGATCGGCGAGGAGATGGGCAAGGGCGACGAGATGCGCAAGCGCACCTACGACCTGCTGACGAAGGTGCCGGGCTTCATCGGCAACGTCGAGGGCTGCGACCTGACGCTCGGCAAGGCCGACGTCGTCGTCACCGATGGCTTCACCGGCAACGTGGCGCTCAAGACCATCGAGGGTGGGATGCGCACCGTGCTCCGGCTCACCGCCGAGGCCCTGAACCTGCCGGTCGGGGAGGCCCGGGTCGGCGAGGTGCTCGAGCCGGTCCTCGGTCCGGCGGTCGCCCAGTACGATCCGGATGCCTTCGGGGGCGCCGTCCTCCTCGGCATCGATGGCGTGTGTGTGATCTCGCACGGCGCCAGCAACGCCCGCAACATCGACACTGCCATCCGGCTGGCCGCCGAATGCGCCGAGGCGGGCATCGTGCATCGCATGAAGGAGGCGATCTCCCACCATGGTGTCTGAGACCCCGGCCCGACCGGTCGACGCCGACGAGGTGTTCCGGATCATCCGGGAGCGGCTGGCCGACATCCTCGAGATCGAGGAGAGCCGCATCACGATGGAAGCCAGCTTCACCGAGGACCTCTCGGCCGACTCTCTGGCCCTCATCGAGCTGGTCGAGGCCATCGAGCAGGAGCTGGAGGACCGGGCTTCCGGTTTCCGCATCGAGGACGAGGACCTGGCCGAGCTGCGCACTGTCCGTGACGCCGTCGACTACGTCGTCGAGCGGGTGGGCTGAGGAAGCTGGGCGAGCCGTTGGCTGACAGCTCCCTCGACCGTCTGGAGGAACTGCTCGGTCGCCCCTTCAACGACCGGAGCCTGCTCGGCCGCGCCCTCGCCCACCGGTCGTTCTGCGCCGAGAACCCCTCCTTCGAGTCGAACGAGCGGCTCGAGTTCCTCGGTGACGCCGTCCTCGGCCTGGTCGTCACCGACTACATCTACCGGGCCTTTCCCCATCTGCCGGAAGGGGAGCTGGCCAAGGTGCGGGCGTCGGTGGTCAACGCCGGGGTCCTGGCCGAACTGGCCACCGAGATCGAGCTCGGCTCGTTCGTGCTGCTGGGCAAGGGCGAGGGCCTGTCCGGCGGCCGGGAGAAGCCGTCGATCCTGGCCGACGCCATGGAGGCGGTCCTCGCCGCCACGTACCTCGACGGCGGGTGGGACGCCGCCTACAAACTCGTCATGAGCCTCCTCGGCGAGCGCATCGCCGCCGCCGCCGAAGGCCCCGGGGGGCAGGACTACAAGACCCGCCTCCAGGAGCTGGCCGCCCGCCGTTTCGACCAGATGCCCCGCTACGAGGTCCGCGACGAGGGGCCCGATCACGCCAAGCGCTTCTACGCCAACGTGGTGCTCCAGGGCACGGCCCGGGGCAAGGGCGAGGGCCGGTCGAAGAAGCAGGCCGAGCAGGCCGCCGCCCGCATGGCCTGGGAGTGGCTCCGGGACAGTGAGGCCGAGGCCGCGGCGCTGGCCGCCGCCGAAGCGGCCGAAGCGGCGGCGACCGCCGCCGACCGGCCCGGCGAGACCTGAGGCCTGGTGACGCCGCCGAGTGCCGGAACTGCCTGAGGTCGAGGTCGTCCGCCGGGGGCTGTCCCGGGAGGTGGCGGGGCGGGAGGTGACCTCGGTGGCGGTCACCGGGGCCCGGACGGTGCGGCGCCAGCCGGCCGAGACCCTCATCGACCGGCTCCGGGGCGCCCGGCTGGGCGAGGCGGGCCGGATCGGCAAGTTCCTCCTCGTGCCCCTCGACGACGGCCCCGACACCCTCGTGATCCACCTGCGGATGTCGGGGCAGCTGCTGCTGACGGCGCCCGAGGTGCCGCTGGCCCGGCACACGCACGCCGTGCTGGGGCTGTCGGACGGGCGGCAGCTGCGGTTCGTCGACCCCCGCACCTTCGGCGAGCTGTTCATCGCGCCGTCGCCGCCGGGAGGTCCGGGGCGGTCCCCGGGACTGCCGGCGGTCCTGGCCCACCTCGGGCCGGACCCGCTGTCGGCCGGCTGGTCGGCGGCGGCGCTGAGCCGGGGTCTGGCCGGCCGCACCGCCCGGTTGAAGCTGCTGCTCATGGACCAGCGGTTCGTGGCCGGGATCGGCAACATCTACTCCGACGAGGCGCTGTTCGAGGCCGGGCTGCGCTTCGACCGGCCGGCGGGGTCGCTGTCGGTCGACGAGGTCGCCCGCCTGCACCAGGCGGTCCGCAGGACGCTCCGGGACGCCGTCCGACACCGGGGCTCGTCGCTGCGCGACGCCCAGTACGTCGACCTGTTCGGCGCCCCCGGCCAGTACCAGAACCGCCACCGCGTCTATGGCCGGGAGGGGGAGCCGTGCCCCCGGTGCGGCGGGCCCGTCCGGCGGATGCCGCTCGGCGGGCGCTCGACGTTCTTCTGCGAGACCTGCCAGCCGTGAGCGACCAGCCGACCGAGCCCATCCGCCGGCGGGTCCTCATCTCGGGGCGGGTCCAGGGCGTCGGCTTCCGGTGGTCGTGTCGCCGGATGGCCGAATCGCAGGGCGTCAGCGGGTGGTGCCGCAATCTGCCCGACGGCCGGGTGGAGGCCGTCTTCGAGGGGCCGCCGGCGGCCGTGGAACGGGCGGTGGCCTGGTGCCGGGGCGGGCCGCCGTCGGCGCTCGTGACGGCGGTCGACGTGACTCCCGAGACGCCGCGGGGCGAGCGGGGCTTCGGGCTCGGATAGGTGTTCAGCCCGTGGCCATCTGGCAGTCCCTGGGGATCCGCGCCTCCACCGGACGAGCCCGTTAGGTTGGACCGGCGATGTTCCTGAAGCGGCTGACCGTCAAGGGCTTCAAGTCGTTCGCCGACCGGACGACGCTCGAGTTCGAGCCGGGGGTGGCGGTCGTCGTCGGCCCCAACGGCTCCGGAAAGTCGAACGTGGTCGACGCCGTGGCCTGGGTGCTGGGCGCTCAGGGGGCCCGCTCCCTCCGGGGCGGCAAGATGGAGGACGTCATCTTCGCCGGCACGCCCAAGCGGCCGGCATCGAAGGCGGCCGAGGTGTCCCTCACCCTCGACAACTCCGCCGGCACCATCCCCGTGGCGTCCCGCGAGGTGACGATCACCCGCAGCCTGACCCGGGAGGGCGAGTCGGGCTACGCCATCAACGGTGAGCCCTGCCGGCTCCTCGACATCACGGAACTGCTGTCGCACACCGGGATGGGGCGCACCCAGCACGTGATCGTCGGCCAGGGCCGGCTCGACGCCATCCTCCAGGCCCGGCCCGAGGACCGGCGGGCGGTCATCGAGGAGGCGGCCGGCATCCTCAAGTACCGCCAGCGCAAGGAGAAGGCAGAACGGCGCCTGGAGGCCACGGCCGTCAACCTCGAGCGCCTCGGCGACCTGGTCAAGGAGGTCCGGCGTCACCTCAAGCCCCTCGAGCGCCAGGCCGACGCCGCCCGCCGCCACGGCGGCCTCACCGAGGAGCTCCAGGCCATCCGGCTCCACCTCGCCGGCCGGGAGATCACCACCCTCACCGAGCGGCTGGCGACGATCGGCGACAAGAAGGAGAAGGTCGAGGCCGAAGAGGCCGTGGCCCGGGAGCAGGCCGGGCGCCTCGAGGCCGAGGTGGCCGAGTCGGAGGCCGCCCTGGCCGACCTGCCGGCCGACTCCCTGGGCGACGCCGTGGCCACCGCCGAGTCGCTCCTGGCCCGGGCCCGGGGCCTCGGAGCCCTGGTGGCCGAGAAGCGGCGCAACATCGACCGGTCGCTGGCCGCGCTGGCCGACGCCGGAGTCGTCGAGACGCTGACGGCGGAGGCGGCCAAGCTGCGGGCCGACCTCACCTCGGCCGAGGAGGAAGGCGCGGCGCTCGAGCCCCGGGGCGCCGAGCTCGACGCCATCGAGGAGACGCTGGAGGAGCGGCGGGCCGAGCTGGAACCGGCCGGGAACCTCCCGGCCCGGAAGGCGGCGTCCGACGCCCGGGCCGAGTTGGCCGCCCTGGCCGGGGCCATCGCCCGCACCGAGGCCGAGCAGTCCCGGCTCGAGAGCCGCCGAGAACCGATCCGGCGCCGGCTGGCCCGCCTGGCCGAAGAGGAGGCAGCGGCCGGCGTCGAAGAGTTCGACGAGTCGCCCCTCGTCGCAGCCCTGGAGTCCGCCCGCCAGGCCCGGGAGACGGCCGAGACGGCCGCCGCCGAGGCCGAAGCGGCCCGCCGGTCCGCCGACGCCGACGTCCACCGCTGGACGGCCCGGGCCGACGCCCTGGACGCCGCCCTCGGGGATCTGCGGGCCGGGTTGGCCTCGGCCCTCGAGGGTGTCGACGGCCTGCTCGGTCCGGTCGTCGACCTGATCACGATCGAACCCGGCTGCGAGGCGGCCGTCGCCGCCGCCCTCGGCGAAGCCCTGCGGGGCGTGGTCGCCCGCGACGCCGACGCCGCCCGGGCGGCCCTGACCCGCCTCCGCTCGACCGGCACGGCCGGCACGGTCCTCGTCCCCGATCCTTCCGGCGCTCCTGAGTTCCCGGCCCCGCAACCGGAGAACCCCGGTCCGGCGGCGGCCCGGCCGCTGGCGGCCTGTGTCGGGAGTTCCGTCCCGGGCCTCGGGGCCGTCCTCGGCCGGCTCCTCGGCCACACGGTCATGGTCGACGGGACGTGGAAGCAGGCGCTGGCCGTCGCCCTGGCCAACCCCGAGTTCGTCGTCGTCACTCCGGACGGGGACCGGCTCGACGGGCGGGGCGCCTGGCACGCCGGTGGGACGGTCATCGGGGCCACGCCGGCTGCGGCGGAGGAGGCCCGGCACAAGGCCGCCGAGGCGGCTCTGGCCCGGGACCGGGCCGAGGCGGCGCTGGCCGAGGCCCGGACGGCCCTGGAGGAGGCCCGGCGCTGGGAGGCGGCGGGCGATAAGGCGCTCGACTCCCACCGGGCCCGGCAGGCGGCCGTGGCCGCCGCCGCCGAACGGCTGCAGCGGGAGCGGGCTGAAGCGGAAGCCGAAGCCGCCGCCCTCGACGAGCACGCCGCGGCGCTGGCCACCCAGGCCGAGGCGGAGGTCGCCCGCCGGAGCGAGCTCGAGGCCCGCTACCCGCAGCTGGAAGCGGCCGAGGACGTGGAGCGCCGGCAGGAGGCGACCCGCAAGGCCGCCGCCGACGCCCTCGAGGCGGAGACGCGGGCCCTGGCCGCCAGCCGGCGGGACCACGAGCTGCGGGTGGCGGCGGTGGAGGAGCGTCGCCGGGGCCTGGCCAAGCGGCTGGAAGAGGTCGAAGCCCGCCTCGTCCGGCACGGTGAGGCCCGCCAGCAGGCGGAGGAGCGCCGGGCGGCGCTCGCCCGCCGGGGCGACGCCTACGCCGCCGTCGACCAGGCGATCCAGGAACGCATCGCCGTCCTCGAAGAGGTTCACGGCCGGCTGCGCGACCAGCGCCGGGAACGGTCGGAAGCCGCCCGGGCCGCCGCCGCCCGGCTCGACGCGCTCCGCCGGGAACGGGCCACCGCCGAGCGGGCGGTGGGTGACGCCCGGGAGCGCCGGGCCCGCCTCGAAATCGAAGAGGCCGAGGTGCGCACCAAGCTGGATGCCGCCGTCGAGGCCTGCCGGCGCGATCTCGAGGTCGAGCCCGACGTCGCCCTGGCCGCGCCGGCGCCGCCCTGCCCCGAGGGCACCACGCTGCCCGCCCGGGCCAAGGAACTCGAACGGGAATTGCGCCAGATGGGCGCCATCAACCCCCTGGCCCTCGAGGAGTACGAGGCCCAGAAGGAGCGCTACACGCTGCTCGAGTCTCAGCTGGAGGACGTCAAGGCCGCCCGGCGGGATCTCCAGCAGATCATCAAGCAGGTCAACGAGGAGATCGCCACCCTCTTCGCCTCGGCCTACGAGGACACCGAGCGGCACTTCGAGGACCTCATCGCCACCCTGTTCCCCGGCGGCTCCGGCCGGCTGCGGCTGACCGAGCCGGAGGATCCGCTGAACACCGGTATCGAGATCGAGGCCCGCCCGTCCGGCAAGAGCGTCCGACGGCTTTCACTGCTCTCCGGCGGTGAGCGGTCGCTGACGGCCCTGGCCTTCCTGTTCGCCGTGTTCCGGGCCCGGCCGACGCCCTTCTACATCCTCGACGAGGTGGAGGCGGCGCTCGACGACGTCAACCTCTGCCGGTTCGTCGACCTGATTCACGAATTCCGGGACGAGGCGCAGCTCCTGGTCGTGAGCCATCAGAAGCGGACGATGGAGGCCGCTGACTGCCTCTACGGCGTCTCGATGCCCCCCGGCGGGTCGAGCATCGTGGTCACGCAGCGCGTTCCGTCGGCCGAGCCGGCCTCGATCGCCGTCTGAAAAAGTCTCCTGAACTAGCCCGTCGCTGAGAGTGACCTGAGGCCCGTTCCTCACTGCCCTCATAGCCCACACAGGCCACGACCGCCTCTGGCGTCTGTCCGATTTGCCGGAATATGCTCCTCCCGGGTTGCGGCGGAGTACCTGGGGAGGGCCAATTGCGGGACCGGGTCGATGCCTCGCTGGCGGGGTCGGCGGTGGTCGGGGCGATGCCCCCATCACCGGTGCGGCGGCCGCCGCGGTCACGACGGATGGCGAGGCTGCTCATCGTGGTGCTGGCCCTCGTCTGGACCCAGTTCCCGTTCAGCAGTGGGGGGGCGAGCGCGGACGGTGACCGCCGCGAGCTCGCTCTGTGCTGCGCCTGGGGCAAGAGCCTGGAGGATTCCACCCTCACCTACAGCATCACCTCGCCTGACGGACCCAGCACCCAGGTCATCCGGAGCGCCGTCCGGGAGTGGGACGGCGACCTCCCGGCCCTGCGCCTGACCGAGGTGGCGGCCGGCTCGCCGGCCGACGTGACCATCCGCTTCACGCCCGGTCAGGGGCGGACCGAGGGCCAGGCGGTGACGAGCTTCACCCGCCGGGGCCTCATCAGCAAGGTCGAGATCACCATCCAGGGCGCCGTCGCGCCGGGCAACGCCGGCGGCCTCGGCCAGATTGCCAAGCACGAGTTCGGCCACGCCCTGGGTCTCGGCCACACCAACTACGAGGGCAACCTCATGTCCCCGGCCGTGAGCCCCGACCCCCAGCCGGTCCCGCCCTGTGTGGTGCAGGGGGTCATCGAGGCCAACCGCTGGAAGATGATCGACCCGGAGGCCAAGAAGCCGACGCCGCCCCGGGTCTCGCGGGTCACCTGCTAGGAGACCGCGCTACTCCCTGACCCCGACGGCGTCGAGCAGGAAGGCGAAGATCTCCGCTTCCTTGCGCCAGGCGTCATACCGGCCGGACGGGCCGCCGTGCCCGGCGCCCATCTCCGTCCGCAGCAGGACCCGGGTGCCGGGATCGGCCGTCACCCGCAGCTTGGCCACCCACTTGGCCGGCTCCCAGTACGACACCCGGGGGTCGTTGAGCCCGGCGGTGATGAAGAGGTCGGGGTAGCGCACCGGCCGGACGTTGTCGTAGGGCGAGTACGACTTCATGACCTCGTAGAACTCCGGGTCGGCGGGGTCGCCCCACTCCTCCCATTCGATGACCGAGAGCGGGAGCGTGGGGTCGGAGATGGTGCTGACCACGTCGACGAAGGGGACCTCGGCGACGGCTGCCCGGAACAGGTCCGGCCGGAGGTTGAGGGCCGCTCCGACCAGCAACCCGCCGGCGCTGCCGCCGAGGATCGCCAGCCGGTCGGATGACGTCCAGCCCGTCTCGATGAGGTGCTCGGCGCAGGCGATGAAGTCGGTGAACGTGTTCGTCTTGTGCTTGAGCTTCCCGGCCTCGTACCACGCCCGGCCCATCTCGCCGCCGCCCCGGATGTGGCCGATCGCCCAGACGAATCCCCGGTCGAGGAGGCTCAGCCGCAGCGAGGAGAAGCGGGGGTCGGAGCTGGACTCGTAGGAGCCGTAGCCGTAGAGGACACAGGGGGCGGAGCCGTCGAGCGGGGTGCCCTTGCGGGCCACCAGCGAGATCGGCACCCGGGTGCCGTCGGAGGCGGTGGCCCACAACCGCTGCGTCTCGTAGCGCCCAGGGTCGTAGCCGCCCAGGACGGGCTCCTGCTTGAGCAGCGTGCGTTCCCGGGTGTCCATGTCGTAGTCGAAGATCGACTGCGGCGTGACCAGCGACGTGTAGGTGTACCGGAGGGTGCTCCGGTCGAACTCCGGATTGTCCTCTTCCGGCATGCCGACCCGGCAGACGGCCTCCGGCTGCTCGATGAGGTGGTGGCCGCCGCTCTCCAGATGGATCACCCGCAGGCGCCGGACGGCTTGCGCCCGCTCCAGCACCACCAGGTGGCGGGCGAAGGCGGCGAGGCCCTCGAGCTTGACGTCGGCGGAGTGGGGGATCAGCTCCCGCCAGTTCTCCCGGCGGGGATCGGCCACCGGCGCCTCCACCAGCCGGAAGTTGGGCGCACCGTCGTTGCTCAGGATGAAGAACCGGTCGCCGTGGTGCTCGATGCCGTACTCGACGTCCTGCCGGCGGGGTTCGAGGACGGTGAAGGTGCCCTCGGGGTCGTCGGCCGGGAGGATCCGCGTCTCGGACGTGACCGCCGACCGGAGGTCGATCACGATGAAGCCGCCGCTGCGGGTCCGTTCGACGGAGCAGAAGAAGCGGTCGTCGTCCTCCTGGTGGACGATGACGTCGGCCGCCGCGTCGGTGCCGAGCCGGTGGCGCCAGACCCGCCAGGGGCGCCGGGCCTCGTCCAGCGTCGTGTAGAAGAGCGTGCGGTTGTCGCTGGCCCAGGCCACGCCGTAGTAGGTGCCGGGGATCGCTTCGGGATGGTCTTCCCCGGTGTCGAGGTCGCGGATGCGCAGCACATGGTCCTCGTCGCCCTCGGTGTCGAGTGACCAGGCCAGCAGCCGGTGGTCGGGGCTCACCTCGAGCGCGCCCAGGGCGCAGTACTCCTCGCCCTCGGCCAGCACGTTCTCGTCGATCAGGATCTGCTCCGGGCTCCCCTCTTCCGGGGTCCGCCGGCAGTGGATCGGATACTGCAGCCCTTCGACACTGCGCGAGTAGTACAGGAACGGGCCGTAGGGGACGGGCACCGACAGGTCCGTCTCCTGGATGCGGCTCACGATCTCGGCGTAGAGCTTCTCCTGCAGCGGCCGTAGCGGCTCCATGACGGCGTCGGCGTAGGCGTTCTCCGCCTCCAGGTAGGCCGTCACGTCCGGGTCCTCCCGGTTCCGGAGCCAGTGGTAGTCGTCCGGCCGGCGGTCGCCGTGGGCCTCGTGGACATGGGGAACGCGCTTCGCCACGGGCGGCGTGGGGGAGGGGCTGCTCATCGCCCGGACCATAGTGCCTCGACCGGCGACGTCCTCCGGCCTCAGGCCGGCCAGGGACGCCGCTGGCTGCGTCCTCCTCCTCAACGTAGTCCCCGCTACGCCTCGTCGTGCGTCCTTGCCAGCGACGCCCCTGACTCGCCCTGAGACTCGGCAACGTCACCGGCCGAGGCACGCGTTGTGCCCTTCTGGGGCCGCCCCGGGTGGCCGGTAGGATCGCCGGCCATGGAGTTGGTGCTCGTCCTCGGGATCCTCGTTCTGCTGGCGCTGGCCGCCACGGTCACCGCCGTGTCCAAATCCCGGCAGGCGCAGCGCCGGATGGACGCCGCCGAGCGGTCGGCGGTCACCCGGCCGAAGCCGGCGGGTCAACCGGCCGACGTCGAAATCGTCCTGCCGCCTGGTGACGACGTCGTCGTCCCGCCCGAGGCGGAGGAGGTGCCGACGCCGGAGCCGGAGGTCGAGGAGGCGCCCGTCCGTCCCCGGCTGCGGGACCGGCTCGGCAAGGCCCGGGAGCTGCTGGCCGGGTACTTCGGTGACCTGCGGGGCCGCACGACGATCGACGAGGAGGTGTGGGAGGAGCTCGAGGAGGCGCTCATCCGGGCCGACGTCGGCGTGGCCTCCACCGGCCGGATCCTCGAGGACCTCCGGGTGCGGGTCAAGGAGGCGTCGGTCACGACCCCCGCCGAGCTGCTCGACCTCCTCAAGGCCGACCTCGTCGACCAGCTCCGATCGGCCGACCGCTCGCTGGCCTTCTCACCCGGCCAGCCCAATGTCTGGATGTTCGTGGGCGTCAACGGGGTGGGGAAGACGACCAGCATCGGGAAGATCGCCCAGCGGGAGGCGGCGGCGGGTCGCTCGGTGGTCATGGCCGCCGCCGACACGTTCCGGGCCGCCGCCTCCGAGCAGCTCCAGCTGTGGTCGGAGCGGGTCGGGGCCGACCTCGTCCGGGGCCAGGACGGCGCCGATCCCGGTTCCGTCGTCTTCGACGCCATGGCCGCCGCTGGCAACCGCGGCGCCGATCTCGTGCTGGTCGACACCGCCGGGCGGCTCCACACCAAGGTCAACCTGATGGAGGAGCTGAAGAAGCTGCGCCGGATCGTCGACCGCACCCCGGGCGCCCTGAAGGAGGTCCTGCTGGTCATCGATGCGTCGACGGGCCAGAACGGTCTGAATCAGGCGAAGCAGTTCGGGGAGGCTGTCGACGTGACCGGCGTCATCCTGACCAAGCTCGACGGCACGGCCAAGGGCGGCATCGTGCTGGCCGTGCAGGCGGAGCTGGGCATCCCGGTGAAGCTGGTCGGCGTCGGCGAGTCGGCCGCCGACCTCATCGAGTTCGACCCCGAGGAGTTCGTCGACGCCCTCTTCGCGGCCTGACTCCGCCGCTCCTACACTCGAACCTCTCATGTTCGATTCACTGTCCGACCGGTTCGAGGCCATCTTCACCCGCATGCGCGGCCGCGGCCGCCTGGGGGAGAAGGAAGTCGACGAGATCGCCCGCGAGATCCGCCTCGCCCTCCTGGAAGCCGACGTCAACTTCAAGGTCGTCAAGAACTTCATCGGCCGGGTCAAGGAGGAGGCCACCGGGGCGGAGCTGTCCAAGAGCCTCTCCCCGGCCCAACAGGTCATCAAGATCGTCCACCAGGAGCTGATCAACACGCTCGGGGGCGAGACCGGCAAGCTGGCCATGAACCCGAAGCCGCCGACCGTGGTGATGCTCGTCGGCCTCCAGGGCTCCGGCAAGACGACCGCCTGCGGCAAGCTGGCCAAGCACCTGAAGAGCCAGGGGCTCCAGCCGCTGCTCGTCGCCGCCGACCTCCAGCGCCCGGCGGCCGTGACCCAGCTCCAGGTCCTGGGCGAGCAGGTCGGCGTGCCGGTCTACAGCGAGCCGACCGACCCGGTGACGGTGGCCCGCAACGCCCGCAACGAAGCCGCCCGGCTCGGCAAGAACGTGATCGTCGTCGACACCGCCGGCCGCCTCCAGATCGACGAGGCCCTGATGGACGAGCTGCGCCGGATGCGGGAGGCGGTCCAGCCCGACAACGTCCTGCTGGTCGTCGACGCCATGACCGGCCAGGAGGCGGTCAGCGTCGCCGAGTCGTTCGCCGACACCGTGGGGATCGACGGCGTCGTCCTCACCAAGCTCGACGGCGACGCCCGCGGCGGGGCCGCGCTCTCGGTCAAGGAGGTCACCGGCAGGCCGATCCTCTTCGCCGGTGTCGGGGAGAAGCTGGTCGACTTCGAGCCCTTCCATCCCGACCGGATGGCGGGGCGGATCCTCGGCATGGGCGACGTCCTCACCCTGATCGAGAAGGCCGAGCAGAACTTCGATCAGGAGCAGGCGGTCAAGGCCGCCGCCAAGCTGAAGAAGGGCGACTTCACGCTCGACGATTTCCTGCAGCAGATGCAGCAGGTCAAGAAGATGGGCCCGTTGCAGAACATCATCGGGATGATCCCGGGGATGCCCAAGGAGCTGAAGAACACCCAGATCGACGACAAGGAGCTGGGGAAGGTGGAGGCGATCATCCGGTCGATGACGCCTCAGGAGCGCAACGACATCTCGATCATCAACGGGTCGCGCCGGCTGCGGATCGCCAACGGCAGTGGCACGACGACCCAGGACGTCAACGCCCTCTTGAAGCAGTTCAAGATGGTGCAGGGAATGATGAAACAGATGGCCGGTGTGGGAGGCAAGAAGGGCCGACTCCCGAAGATGCCGAACATGCCCGACTTCCCGGGCATGTAGTGGGTCCCCGGCGGTGCTGTAACCTCTCCCGGTTGTCTGTGAAAGAAAAGGTGGTAGTGCTGTGGTGAAGATCCGCCTGATGCGGATGGGCAAGAAGAAGCAGCCGACGTACCGGGTCGTCGTGGCCGACGCCCGGTCTCCCCGCGACGGGCGCTTCGTGGAGATCATCGGGAAGTACGGGCCCCGGGAAGAGCCGCCCCTCGTCGACATCGACAACGAGCGGGCGCTGGAGTGGCTCCGCAAGGGAGCCCAGCCGACGGAGCAGGTGCAGCGGTTGCTGACCATCTCGGGGGCCTGGGAGCAGCACAAGGCCGGCAAGAAGTGACTTCCGAGGACGAGGAGTTCGACTCGAGCGACGAGTTCGAGGACGACGACGACCTCGATCTGTCGATGGAGGACGACGTCGACGACGACGGCGACGAGGACGAGATCGCCGCCGAGGGGAACCGGATCGTCGGCGGCATCCCCAAGGGGGTGCTGGAGTACGTCGCCCGCAACATCGTCGACGACCCCGACGGGGTCTTCGTCGAGATGTCGGAACGCCGGAGCGGCGAGGTGGAACTGCGGCTCCACGTGTCGCCGTCCGACATGGGCAAGGTGATCGGCCGGCGGGGCCGTGTCGCCCAGGCCCTCCGCCAGGTCGTGGCCGCCGCCGGTACGCGGGAAGGCGTCCGGGCGAGCCTCGACATCGTCGACTGACCGCTCCTGCGGTGGCGGGAGACCGTCTCGAGGTCGGCCGCATCGTCAAGGCCCACGGAATCCGGGGTGAGGTGGTCGTCGAGGCGGTGAGCAACCGGCCGGAGCGGTTCACGCCCGGGGCCGTGCTCTACGCCGGAGACCGTGAGTTCCGCGTCCGGCGGGCCAGCCCCCGGGGGGGCCCGGACCCGGCGGGGCGGATGAGCCGGGACCGATGGATCGTGAGCTTCGACGGCGTCGACGACCGCAACGAGGCCGAGCGGCTGCGCGGGACCGTCCTCAGCGGCGAGCCCCTCGACCACGACGACGACGCCGACGAGTTGTGGGTCCACGAGCTCGTGGGGTCGGATCTCCTCGACCCGGCCGGGCGGGTGCTGGGCCGGGTGGCGGCCGTCGAAGCGAACCCCGCCTCTGATCTCCTCGTCCTCGAGAGCGGCCAGCTCGTGCCCATGGTCTTCGTCGTCGAGACGGCCCCCGGGCGGGTGGTGGTCGACCCGCCGGCCGGTCTCCTGGACTGAGTCCGTGCGGATCGACGTCTTCACGATCTTTCCCGGGTACTTCGACGGCCCCCTGTCGGCGTCGCTGCTGGGCCGGGCCCGGGAGAAAGGGCTCCTCGACATCCGCCTCCACGATCCCCGGGACTGGACCACCGACCGGCACCGCACGGTCGACGACACGCCCTTCGGCGGCGGGGCGGGCATGGTGATGATGCCCGAGCCCCTCTTCGCCGCCGTCGAGGCGGTCGAGCCGCCCCGGCCGCTGTTCCTGCTGTCGGCCGCCGGCCGGCCCTTCGACCAGGCGGTGGCCAGGGAGCTGGCCGGGCGGCCCGGGTTCTCGCTGCTCTGCGGGCGGTACGAGGGCGTCGACCAGCGGGTGGCCGACCACCTCTGCGACGGCGAGCTGTCGGTCGGCGACTACGTCCTGGCCGGCGGCGAGGCGGCGGCGGTGGTGATCGTGGAAGCCGTGGCCCGGCTCCTCCCCGACGTGATGGGCAACGAGGCGTCGGCGGGCGAGGAGTCGTTCGCCGACGGCCTGGTCGAGTATCCCCAGTACACCCGGCCGGCCAGTTTCCGGGGGCTCGAGGTGCCCGAGGTGCTGCGGTCCGGTGACCACGCCCGGATCGCCCGCTGGCGCCACGCCGAGGCGCTCCGCCGGACCCGCGACCGCCGTCCCGACCTGCTGGAGCGGCGCGGTCTGTCCGATACCGAGCGGGCCATGTTGGAGGATGACTGCTCAGAGTAGTTACACTGGGGTGTTCTTCCCTCGATCTCGCTGGTCGTTCTTCTCGGCAGGAGCCTCACCATGCAACGCACCGACCTCGTCGATCGCGCCTCGCTCCGCGACGACATCCCCGACTTCGGGCCCGGCGACACGCTGAAGGTCCACGTCCGCGTCGTCGAAGGCAACCGGGAACGGGTGCAGATCTTCCAGGGTGTGGTCATCCGCCGGCAGGGCAGCGGGTTGCGTGAGACCTTCACCGTCCGGAAGGTGAGCTTCGGCGTGGGGGTGGAGCGGACGTTCCCCGTCCACTCGCCCATCATCGCCCGCATCGAAGTCCTCACCCGGGGCGACGTGCGCCGGGCGAAGCTCTACTACCTGCGGGGTCGGGTAGGGAAGGCGGCCAAGGTCAAGGAGAAGCGGTTCTGACCCACCGGGGTCTGGACGCACAGGCCGATGCAGGCCGATGACCTCCCCGGGGCCTCGGAACCCCCGGGTGCACCAACCGTAACCTCGGCGCCCGGCGGGTCCCGCCGGCCCTGGTCGCGCTGGCCCGCGGTCATTCCGGAGGCCGGCGGGCCGGCCCCGGTCCAGGAACCGCCGGCCAAGCCGCGGTCGCTGATGCGGGAGCTGCCGCTGCTGCTCGGCGTGGCGTTCGTCATCGCCTTCCTGGTCAAGACCTTCGTCGCCCAGGCCTTCTTCATCCCGTCCGAATCCATGGTCCACACCCTCGAGGTGGGTGACCGGGTGCTCGTCTCACGGATGTCGTACCGCCTCCACGACCCCCGGCGGGGCGACATCGTGGTCTTCACCTCCCCATTCGAGACCAACGGGTCGGGCGACGACCGCTCCATCCCGTCCCGCATCATCCACACCGTCCTGGAGAGCGTCGGGCTGCGCCAGCCCTCCACGGAAGACTTCATCAAGCGGGTGATCGCCCTCCCCGGCGAGACGATCGAGGGCAAGAGCGGGAACATCTACATCAACGGGCGGCAGCTCGTGGAGCCGTACCTGGCCGAGGAACCGGTGGGCGACTTCCCGGCCAAGACGATTCCCGACGGCCACGTCTGGGTGATGGGCGATAACCGCAACCGGTCGTCGGATTCGCGGGTCTTCGGGCCGATCAAGAAGTCGAAGATCGTCGGCCGGGCCATCCTCCGGATCTGGCCCCTCAACCGGCTGGGCTTCCTGTGATGGGAGTTTCGGGGCCCTTTGGGCCGCCGCTTCAGGCCCTGGCCGAAACCGGTTCTTCTAAACTGGCCTAAACGGGAGGCGTGGGTGAGCGCGGAAGACCTCGAGCGGTACGAAACCGAGATCGAACTCCAGCTCTACAAGGAGTATCGCGACGTCCTGCCCATGTTCTCGTACGTCGTGGAGACGGAGCGCCGGTTCTATCTGGCCAACGACGTGAAGATGGAGGTTCGCAACGAGGGCGGGCGGGTCTACTTCGACGTCCACCTCCACGACGCCTGGGTGTGGGACATGTACCGCCCCGCCCGGTTCGTCTCCGACGTCCACGTGGTGACGTTCAAGGACGTCAACGTGGAGGAGCTGGCCGGCAAGGAGATCTAGTGCCTCCGGCTCGGGCCGGTGGTGGGCCGCCGGTTGACCGGCGGAAGCTGGACCTGGGCGCCCGAGGCGAGGAACTGGCCGTGGCCTGGTACACGGGTCAGGGCTACACGGTGCTGGGCCGGAACTGGCGCTGCCGGGAGGGTGAGCTCGACCTCGTCGTCAGCCGTGACCACTGCGTCGTGTTCTGCGAGGTCAAGACCCGGACGGGCACCGGCTTCGGCCTGCCCGCGGAGGCCGTCACCGGGGAGAAGCAGCGCCGCCTCCGGCGGCTGGCCACCCGGTGGCTGGGGGAGCAGGGGCCGTCGAAAGGATTCGCCGAGCTGCGCTTCGACGTGGCCTGCGTGACGGTCCGGGCCGGATCCGAACCCGACCTCGAGGTCATCGAAGCGGCCTTCTAGACCTGCTCAGCGTCGACATTTTGGCGTTTCTGTCCTATTTTGTGGGTTGTGTTACCAATGATGCGAGAGGTCAACGCAACCATGAGACGTTCCCACTCGGCTCTGGCGCTGGTCTGCGCCCTCGCTCTGATCGCAACGTTCCACGGCCTGGGGGCCCAGGCGGCCCCCGCCGGGGGCGGCCTCGAGCGCGTCAGCGTCCCGGAGGGCGGCGGCGAACGGAACGTCCTGCCCACCGGCAGTTCGCTGCAGTGCAACGCCCAGAACGCCGGGAAGTGCACCAAGCGCGCCGTGGCCGTCGACACCGCCACCAACAAGATCCGGGTGGTGTTCGCCTCGGCGGCCAACAACCTGGTGCCGAACGACAACAACGGCAAGACCGACATCTTCCTGACCACCCTGACGCCGGGGGCGGCGGGGGCTCCGCCGGCCATCGAGTCGGTCCACCGCATCAACATCGGGCCCGGCGGGGTCGAGGCCAACGGCGAGAGCGCCGGGCCGTCGATCAGCCCCAACGGGCAGTGGGTGTCGTTCGACTCGCTGGCGTCGAACCTCGTCAACGGGGACAACAACACGGCCAACGACGTGTTCGCCTACAACGTGTCCACCAAGGCGCTGTACCGGGTGAGCGTGGCCCAGGCGCCGGCCACCGAGGGGACGGGCGGCAGCTTCGCCTCGTCGATCGCCGACGACGGCTCGACGTCGTTCACGTCCTACAACGCCCTCGTCCCGGGGGCCACGACGGCGTTCCAGCAGGTCTATGTGCGCAAGAGCCCGGCGGCGTCCCCGTCGACGGTCCTGGTAAGCGTCAACAACGGGGGGACCTCCTCGGGGAACGCTCCGAGCCTGGAGTCCACGATCACCGCCGACGGCAACAAGGTGGCCTTCACCACCCAGGCCGACGACACGGTCCCGGCCGGCTCGAAGACCAAGGGCATCCCCGACATCGTCATCCGTGACCTGGCGGCCAACACCTCGAAGCTGGTGTCGAAGGACGCCAAGGCCGGGGCAGCCTCGATCAGCGCCGACGGCTCGCAGGTGGCGTTCATCGCCGAGGCCATCGGGCCCAACAAGGGGATCTACAAGGTCAGCACGGGGGCGATGGCCACCCCCAACGACTACGTCGCCGCCTGTACGTCGGCCGCCTGCCAGGCGAAGCCGAAGGCCGCCGTGCTGCCGTCCCTCAACGCCAATGGTTCGGTGCTGGCCTTCCAGTCGTCGGCCAAGTACAACGACCTGCAGATCAACAGCGACCAGGTCTGGACGGGGACGTCGGCGGTCACGCTCGTGAGTCACGACCGGGGGGACGCCACCAAGCCGGCCAACGACCAGGCGATCAACCCGTCGATCAGCCCCGACGGCAACTACGTGGTGTTCGAGTCGGCGGCCGACAACCTCGGGGCCGACGACTTCAACGGCGCGATCGACATCTTCCTGGCGCAGCCCGCCGCGCCAGGGGCGACGGTGCGGGTGAGCGTGCCGGCGTCGGGCGGCGAGGCGTCGGGTTTCGCCACCGCGCCGAGCGCGCCGCCGGCGGTGTCGGCCGACGGCAACATCGTGGCCTTCGAGTCGGACTCGTCGAACCTGGTGGGCGGGGACACCAACGGCGTCAGCGACATCTTCGTGCGGGACCGGGCGGCGGGGAAGACCGAGCGGGTCAGCGTCGGTACCGACGGGACGCAGGGCAACAAGGGCAGCTTCCGGCCGGGGATCAGTGCCGACGGGCGATTCGTGGTCTTCGAATCGGCGGCCACCAACCTGCTGGCGGGCGGTGCCGACAGCAACGGCGTGAAGGACATCTTCATCCGCGACCGCCAGACCGGCGAGACGAAGCGCGTCAGCGAGTCGGGCGCCGCCTCGCCGAGCCAGAACCCGTCGATCAGCCCCAACGGCAAGTTCGTGGCCTTCGACTCCAACGGGAACTTCGGCCCCATCCAGGGCCGGAACTCCAACGTCACCAACGTGTTCCGCTGGAGCAACCCCGCGGGCGGGGGCGACGGGCAGTTCATCATGGTCAGCACCCAGCCGCCGGGGAAGAACAACCCGTCCCGGCAGGCCCCCAACGGGAAGTCGAGCTTCCAGCCCTCGGTGGCCAACGACGGCACGGTGGCCTTCCTGTCCGACGCCACCGGCCTGACGGGCTTCGACGGTGACGACCCGCCGGGCGCCAAGCCCAACTACACCGACGTGTACGTGGCGCTGCCCAACGGTTCGGTGGTCAAGGCGTCGATGAGCAACAGCACCTACCAGGCGGCCGACGGCAGCACGCACCAGTCGCCGGCGACGGGGGACAGCTACCGCCCCTCGATCAGCGCCGACGGGACGAAGGTCGCCTTCGCGTCGGACGCCACCAACCTGCCGACGAGCGGGGCCGACCAGAACCCCGACACCGACGTCTTCATCCGCGACATCCCCGGCAACTCGGTGCGGATGGTCAACCAGCCGCCCAGCGGCGTCCCCGGTGGCGCCAGCACCGCCCCGGCCATCAACGGCGACGGTTCGGCGGTGGCGTTCGTGTCGGCCGCCCCCAACCTCGTGCCGGGCGACAACAACGGCGCGCCCGACGTGTTCGTGGCCAACATGACCAATGGCGGGATCAGCCGCGTCAACGTGCGGCCGGGAGCCGACGGCTTCCAGCCCGACGGGCCGTCGTACATGCCGGGCATCGCCAGCAACGGACTCGTCGTGGCCTTCGGCTCGAGCGCCACCAACCTCGTCGACGGCGACGCGAACAGCGCCTATGACATCTTCGCCCGGGTGCTGGCCGAGCTGCCCGGCCCCTGCACCGGCTGTGGCGCCGGGGCGGGCCCGGTGTACAGCGGACCGGGGTACCGGCTCGTGGCCTCCGACGGTGGGATCTTCGCCTTCGGGGACGCCAAGTTCTACGGCTCGGCCGGTGGGACCAAGCTGGCCAAGCCCATCGCGGCCATGGCTTCCACGCCGAGCAACGGCGGCTACTGGCTCGTGGCCTCCGACGGTGGCGTGTTCGCCTACGGGGACGCCAAGTTCTACGGCTCCACCGGCGCGGTGCAGCTCAACAGCCCCATCGTCGGGATGGCGCCCACACCGAGCGGTGCCGGCTATTGGTTCGTGGCCGCCGACGGCGGAATCTTCTCCTTCGGGGACGCCAAGTTCTACGGCTCGATGGGTGGCCAGCCGCTGAGCCGGCCGATCGTGGGGATGACCTCGACGGAGTCGGGCAAGGGGTACTGGCTCGTGGCCTCCGATGGCGGGATCTTCTCGTTCGGGGACGCCAAGTTCTACGGCTCCACCGGCAACGTGAAGCTGGCCAAGCCGATCGTCGGCATGGACCGCTCGCCGACCGGAAACGGTTA
The DNA here is from genome assembly GCA_040756995.1 of Actinomycetota bacterium. Taxonomy (GTDB): domain Bacteria; phylum Actinomycetota; class Acidimicrobiia; order IMCC26256; family BP-133; genus BP-133. The sequence continues at coordinate 109,850 of JBFLYK010000010.1, forward strand.
CCGCTTCGTCGCTTCCGACGGCGGAATCTTCACCTTCGGCGACGCCAAGTTCCTCGGGTCGATGGGCGGCAAGCCGCTGAAGCAGCCGATCGTCGGGATGGCCCGCACCCGCCAGGGCGACGGCTACTGGCTGGTCGGCTCCGACGGCGCCATCTACAACTTCGGCGCCGCCGGCTTCCAAGGCTCCGCCGCCGACCAGAAGCTCGCCCACCCCATCGTGGCCATGGCGGCCTAGGCGGGGGAGCCCCCCTCTACCGCCTGCTAGTTCTCCGGCTGCGGAAGCTGCCCGGGCACGAGGCGCAGGATCAGCGCGTCGAGTTTCGATTCCACTCGGGTGAGCCCTGCGCCCAATCGGGACTCGACGCCCTCGACCTTGCTCTCGAGCGCATCGAGCCTTGCACTCAATCGGACTTCGACGGCGTCGATCTTGGTGTTCAACCTGTCCTCGACCGTATCGATCGTGGCGTCCAACCTGCCCTCGACTGTGCCGATCTTGTTCTCGAGGCGGGTTCCGAGGTGGGCCAAGTCGTCCTTGTCGGCCTTCTTCGACAAGGCCATCCAGAGCGCGGTCGAGGAGCCGACGATGCTGACGGCGATCCCGATGACGGCGATGAGCAGATCGACACGGTCGATCATGGCGAGTCCTCCTGTCGTGAGGGTACCAACCCGGGCCGGTCAGGTCGGCCAGACGAAGCCGCGGTCGCGGGTGGCCCGGCCCAGAGCGACGAGCTCTTCGACAGCCAGGGCGACCTGGCCGGGATCGAGGCCCGTCCGGGAGGCCAGCTGGTCCGGGTGGGCCGCCTCGCCGGCCAGGGCCTTGAGGACGGCGGCGGCGTTGCGGCTGGGCTGTGGCCCGTTGCCGGGCTTCGGCGCAGTGCCCCAGAGCTTGCGCTGGCCTCCCGGAGTGAGGCCGAGGGCGACGAGCACGTCGGTCGGGTCGAGGAGCGGCTGCGCCCCGTCGGCCAGCAGGGCATTGCATCCGGCGGCCGCCGGGTTGCGGCGCGAACCGGGCACGGCGAGCACGGGCCGCCCGTAATCGAGGGCGCGCTCGGCGGTGATGCGCGACCCCCCGCTGAGGGTCGCCTCCACCACACAGACGACGTCGCCGAGGGCGGCGATGATGCGATTCCGCACCGGGAACCGCCCCCGTTCCGGCGGCGTCCCGAACGGCTGCTCGCCGAGGAGCACCCCATAGCGCCGCACCCGCTCGAACAGGACCCGATGCCGCCTCGGGTAGACGACATCGAGCCCCGTTGCCACCACCCCGATGGGCCCGGCTCCGTGGATGTCGTCTCCGCCAACGACTGTCGGCGAATCACCGCGTCGCTCGCTTGCCATCTCCGCCGCCTGGAGCGCCCCGAAATGCGCTGCCCCGTCGATTCCGATGGCCATCCCGGAGACCACGGAGACTCCAGCCGCACCGAGGAACGCACCGAGCTCCCAGGCATCGGCCAAGCCATGCACCGACGCCGCTCGGGTACCGACCACCGCCACCCGGGGTGCTCTCAGCACCTCAGGCCGCTCTCCTTCGAGGAACAGCAGGACCGGACACCCGGGAAGGTCGTCGGTGATCGGAAAGTCCGGATCGTCATGGCCGAGGAGGCGCGTGTTGCGCTTGATGATCTGGGAGACGAGCGCCTTGCGTCGCTCCTGCGGCCATCCAGGAAACGCTCGCCGGATGAGCGCATCCGGTGACGGGGCAGAGACGTCATGGATATGCCCGTGAGCACTGGTCGAAGACGCTTGCGACGCCACGGACGTTGCTCCCAACGACGCCAGGGCGCCGCTGGCGCTGCTTCGGCGGCGGGTCTCCGGCCGCGACGGGGGCCAGGTCGTCGGGCGGCTTGCGGGCCCGTTCCCGACCGTGCCGGTGTCCGCTGACGGCCCTGTCGGGTCTGGGGAGGCCGCAGCATCGCTTGAAGTGCAGTTCGCCGGTCGGCTTACGGACACACGATCGTTCGCGACCGTGCCGGTGTCCGCCGACAGACGTGTCGCGTCTGTGGGGGGTGCAACAGCGCTTGAAGTGCATGCCGTGCGCCGTATGGGGTCGGTCGGCGAAGAACTCATCGCCTCCCCGGTCGCCGGATCAGCATCCAGGCCAGGAAGGGGTTCCGTGCTCACAACACGTCCTCTCGGAGACTGGCGGCCAGCAGGACGTGTTCCGGGGAGATCGTCTCCGTTCCGGCGAGGTCGGCCAGGGTCCTCGCCACCCGGTGCGTGCAGGCGAGGCCTCGGCCACTCAGTTCCCGCCGGTAGGCCGCCTGCCGGAGCGTCTCCTCGGCGTCCCTGTTGAGAGGAACGGCCCGGGTCAGCGTGCTGGCCGGGACCAGGGCGTTGCGTCGCCAGGGGAAATGCCGGTAGCGACGGCGCTGTCGAGCGATCGCCTCACGGACACGCTCTCGCATTTCATGCGACGGTGCGCCGGTGGGGTCACCGGGTGCGGCCGGCCCCAGCGCAACCCGTAGGTCGAAGCGATCGATGAGCGGAGCCGAGAGGCGCCGGCGATATCTCAACCGGAGTGCCTCAGAGCAGATACACCGCGGCGGCCCCAACCCACAGGGGCACGGATTCGAGCAGGCGATGAGGAGGAAGTCAGCCGGGAAGGCGACAGCCGCCCCTTGGCGGGCGATCCGCACAACGCGTTCCTCGAGCGGCTGGCGCAGAGCGTCGAGGACCAAAGGGGAGAACTCTCCGAGTTCTTCCAGTGTTCCAGTTGGACCAACTCGGGAGGACTTCAGCAGCCCAGCGGAGAAGACTAGGGGCAACATACGTTCGCTACTCCGAAGGAGACTCCCATGGCCACCCGCCCCACCCGCAAGATCACCGCCCGCAAGCCCGAGACCCCCTGCCAGGACCACCCGTCCTACGACGCGACGAACTGCCCGCAGTGCGGAACGGCCGCGAAGATCACCACCCCTGCCACCGCCAAGTCCACCGGGTCGAGGACATCCTCACCCCAGCAGCCCGCCGACAAGGAGCAGGAGAAGGCCGCGGCCTCCCGCTCCCTCCCCCCTACCGTCGCCGCCTCGTACGAGCTGAAGAAGCAGCTCCACGGCCGCCTCTCGAAGGAGCTGAAGGAGGCCACCGTCAAGGCCACCGACGAGCAGGCCGAGGAGCGGGTGCTCGCCCTCTTGCGCGAGGACTCCTCCCTCACCCCGGCCGCCATCTCCAACGCCCTGTACTGGTCCGTCGAGAACGGGGTCCGCCACTCCGTCGGGGCGGCCCAGCTCGAGCGGGCCATCGAGGCCGCGAGGGCGAAGCTCACGAAGCCCGCCCGGACCCGGAGGGCCACCGCCCGGTAGTTCCGGCACTGCCGCTTCTACTCCCCCAACCTTGAGAACCCCTCGGCCTGTGCCGAGGGGTTCGTAGTTTCTGGGGGGTGTCCTAACCCTGCTGCCCTGGCTTCACAGGCTCACGCGGACACACGGAGGGCGTGCGGACTGCTACCGGACCGCGTCACGGAGGGTGACGGTCCCGTAGGAGAGGACGGTCGCCTCCCCGGCATCCGTCCGGCGCAGCGCGTGGCGGTACGTTGACCCCGCCGCGAGGGCCGCGGTGTCGGTACTGTTGAGGGTGACGGTGATGACCCCCGAGGCGGGGGTGGTGAGGACCAGGCCCGCGCCCGTCGACTTCGTGAGGACGTCCGCGGTGGAGCCGGCCCGCTCCAGCTTCCAGACGAGCGTCCAGCCGGTGACGTCCTGGGTCCCGCCCGTCGAGGTGGTGACGGTGAAGACGAGATCCTTGTCCTCGCGGAGGAACAGGTCGTCGGCTGCCGAGATGTCGGCTCTAGTTGCCATCGTGCGAAGCCTCCAGGGTGATCGAGGCCGACCTCGAGCCGGCCTTCGAGATGGTGGGAGCAGAATCTGCTCCCAGGGTGACCGTCGGGGCGGAGGAGGCCCCCCAGGGCCACGGCTCCGACCGACGAGGCCGGGGAGTTGTTGGTCCAGGTCCACTCCGCCCCGGTGACGGTCCAGACGAGGTCGTCGTCCCCCGTCCAGGAGCCGGGGGTCTGGGTCCCGGACTCGGCCTCACCGGCGGCGTCCTCGGGTTCCAGCGTGGCGACGAGGACCCCGTCCACCCGGACCTCGGCCCGGTACACCCGGTCCGGGGCGTCGGTGTTGTTGAACTTCGAGCCGACCACGAGGTCCGCCGTGGAGTCGAACACCGTCGTGGCCGCCCCCGCGGTGTTGCCCCCGGCGTCCGTCCAGGTCTCGCCGTCGGTGCTGGTGAAGAACTCCACCAGGCTCGTCGCGAGCGTGAACTGTACTCGGAGCCAGACCGTCTCGGCGTCAGCCGCGGTGAAGGTGTCACTGATGACCTGGGTGTTGGCCGAGCCGTCCGTTGACCACAGAAAGCGCATGGACTTTGTGTTGAAGGCGATGAACTCCCAGGCAATCCCCCCATCCTCCTGGTTCAGCAGCTGGATCTGGCCCGTTGCCCCTGCCCAGTCGTCCACTGCCAGCTGGATGCGCACGTCGAGGGAGGTCGTCGGGTGGAGCGCCGCGAAGTCCGGGGTGGTGACCCGGTTGAGGTCGTTGGAGGTGAGGTTGAGGAAGGTGAGGAGGCTCATCCGTCCCCCCAGGTGAAGGAAGCCGCCCGGGCCAACCCCCGCTCGCGCAGCGCGTCGAGGTGCTTCCCCACCACCTTGTCCACCGCCGAACGCCCCCCGGCCCCCCGGCTGCTGGTGCTGCCCTGCACCCACCGCGTCTCGCCCCCGCTGACCTTCTCCCGCACCAACCAGCAGGGGTCGAACCCGGGCAGGGCGCTGAAGATCACCCGCTCCTCGAGGGCGTCGAGGAGGGCGGTCGAGGAGGTGGCGGGGGGGAGGGGGAGGATGCCAGCGAGGGGGTCGGGCGCGTTGGAGGGTGGGAGGATTCGGGGACGCCTCCAGCCGGGGTCGTCGCACTTCCCGATCCGGTGCCGGTAGACGGTCCGGTGGGGGAGGTTGAACCTCGCCTCGACCGCGGGCTCGTCCGCGGGGCGACGCAGGACGGCGTCCACCGCCTCCCGCAACTCGGGGTTCGCGCAGATGCGGCAGCGGGACGGGGCGCTCACTCAGTCTCCAGCTCGAACTGCTGCCCCATCGCGTCGGGCAGGATCGTCATCGGACCCATGGAGCCGTCTTCGTAAACGTGCCAGTGAACGGTGCCGCTGAAGAGGACGGTGTGGCGGTGCCCCTCGGGGTACGAGCAGCCGGGGGGGCAGGAATCAGCGGGCGAGGGGAGGGGCGCCTCATCCTTGGGTTTCGAACGCTGTCTGGCTCCATCCCCCCGCCCGCCGAGTGCGCTCACGAAGCCGGCCTGACCATCTCCAGCCCCCTGGCCCAGATCAGCGCCTCCATCATCGGGTCATCCAGGATCACCGGTCGGCGCCAGTAGACCCGGCGGCGTCCCCCCGCTGGGATGGCCGGGTCGGCGACGGTCCCGCGGAGCGTCACGTGCGCGGCCCAGGTGCGGCGGTCGAGGGAGAGCACGAGGGGGGTGTTGGTCTCCACCTCCACCGCGAACAGCGCCTCGTCCCCGGGATTCCGAAGGTAGACCTCGACGGTGGCAGGGAGGAGCGTGATGCGGTCGTCCGGCGCGCGGACGGTCATCTTGCCGTCAGCGTCCACCTCCACTGGCGGGAACAGCGAGCCGGTGAGGGGGTTGCCGTCGGGGTCCTCGAGGACCAGGGATGCCGCCACCTACGACACCTCGAGCCAGGTGCCGCTGCTGGCCTGCCGCAGGTCGGCCAGGGTGATCTCCGGGTCGTCGCAGCGAGCGAGCAGGTCCTCGTCCGCGGGGAGAATTCCAAGGGCGACCAGCGCCATGGTGTTGGCACGCTGGCAGTCATCTGGGGTGAACCCGCTGGACTTGAGGATGTCCATCACGTGTTGCTTGGCGTAGACGTCAGGGCGATCCTTCAAGTAGGCGTGCTGGTCCTCACCGCTCTTGACCACCGGCTTGAGCTTGCCCAGGTGCGCTTCGCAGATGAGCTGAGCCGCCTCCTTCAGAACGGCCGGCTGGTTGGACTTGAACAGTCGCCTCGTACTCACTGCGGCTCGAAATTCCTTGACCACCTCCTCAGCTCGCTCGACCCGCCCGCGCTTGAGGCCCGCTTCTGGGGAAATTTCAAGCGCGCGAAGCAGCGACTGCTCCCGGGTGAGACCCGGCTGCGACTTGCGAATCTCAGCCGCCAGGGAGGTCAGCTCGTCAGGCGCGTGGATGTACGCCACCGGGGCCGGCTCCTCGTCCGCCTTCGCGGTGGGGATGACCTCGCTGTGGTCACCCCGGATGCGGGCCTCCCAGCGCTCCTGGAGGGAGGGGTTCGACTTCAGGACCTTGTCCCAGTCCTCGTTCGCCATGGCTACGCCACCGCCAGCGCGTCGACCTCAGCCTGGGAGAGGGTGGGGATGCCCTGCGCGTCGTAGGAGTCAATCAGGGCGCGCAGGTCCAGGCGGCTCTGGGTGCCCGGGGTGGAGCTGGCGTAGCGGTTGATCAGGTCCCGCTTCGCGCGGCACTTGGACGCCTCCTCAGCCGTAACCTTCCCATCGGTGAATCGCTGGCGGTTGCTCACGATGCCTCCTCGGCTTCGAGGCCGTCGCGCGGCTCGCGTTCTGGGTACAAGCTGCCGGTGAAACTGACTGTGCCCAGCCGGGCCTCCAACTCCGCAACCCGCGCCAGAAGTCCCTTGCAGAACTCCTCCAAGCGATCCAGTCGCATGGTGTGGACGGTGATGTCGTCGGCGTAGTGCCCCAGACGCACGAACGGACTTGACTGTTGAGCTGCCGCTTCTCGGGCTGCGGCCTCCCGCTCCAGGCGGGCCTGCTCGCCCCGCTCCTTGATGGCGCGGGCCTCGGCAACGTCGTCCTCGGTGAGGGTGGCGCCGAACAGGTTGGCTGCCACCTTCGTCCGGGAGTTGCCCGCCTCTCGCTGACGACGCCTCCACCGCTCTGCTTGAAGCGACTGGTCGTCGTCGGCATACAGGGGGGTGGTTTCGGTCTGGCTCATTCAGTACTCCTCCATGCACTCGGGATGCCAATGCAGATGCTCAGTGACCAGGGCTTTTCGCGAGGCCACCGCCGGGAGTAGGACCGGCGGTGGCGCTCGCTTTCCGCCCAGGGCCAGGCGAATCAGGGGGTCACAGCGCCCGCTCCAGGTGCCACGCCGTCTCGGCGTCGCGGACCCGGGCCAGGGCCTCGCGCAGGATGGTGGGGAGGGTGGTCCCCTCCTGGCTGAGCTGAAGCTCGTGCTCGAGGACGGCCACCCGCAGCTCCAGGAGGGCGACGATCAGGTAGTCGGGCATCACGCTGAAGCCTCCGCGTCGTCGTCGAGGAACACGCCGGGGTTGGGGTGGTCGCGGCTGAGGTCCGTGAGGGCGAGGACCGCGGTTTCGAGGGCCTCGATCCGGGTGAGGGCCTCCTCGACCGCGAGGCTCAGGCTGAGGACCTGGCGGTCGCGGCTGAGGCCCGAGTGCACGAGACACAGAACGGTCCGGTCACCGGAGCGGACGCAGAGGCAGGTCGGGAAGTGCTCGTCGAGGGTGCTCACGCGACCTTCTCCTCCGACAGCTCCTGGATGACCGTGAAGAGCGCGCGCTTGGTGCCTGCCTTCGGGTGGCGGGCACCGGTGCGCCAGGCCCGGACGGCCCGCGGGGTGACCCCCATCTCCCGGGCGATGTCCTGGTCCCGCACCCCGCACTCCCGGGCGAGGCGCAGCATCCACGCGGTTCGCTGGTCCTCGGGGGGGATGGGGTCGAGGATGGTGGTCCTTTGTTCCACCTCTCGATCCTACCCTGTTCCATCGCTCAAACCGATGGCTGTCAGCAGTTTGCACGATGGCTGGCGGGGGATGATACCACCAGCCAGGGGGCGGCCCGCGCGCTCTTCGCGAACTCGCGACTCCTGACCGGGCTGCGCCGCAGGTGTGTTGTCATCGCTCCTGCACCACCAACCGACCAAGGAGGAAAACCAAGGTGGAAGCGATGATCGACCTTCTGAGACAGGCCCTCGAGATCGCCAAGGAGAACAGCAGACTCATCGAGGAGAACAGCCAACACCTCCGGGAGTTGGCCGCCGAGCTTGAGGAGGTGGCGGGGTGACCCGCCACCAACCCACCGTCGACGCCGCCACCGAGGCCCGCCTGTCGGGCATCCTCGGGGCCATCGAGGCCATCGAGGGCCTGGACTTCCTCACCCTCGACGCCAACGAGATTGCCGACATCCTGAACTACGAGGAGCTGATGCTGTCGGACGTGGAGAAGTCCATCCTGCTGGAGTGGCTCAGCACCTAGAGTGCAGCGCAGCGCAGCGGGAGACCCCGGGCTGCGGTCCGGGGTTCTTCCGCGGGGTCAGAGCCGCCAGGGCGAGGAGGAGCGGGTGAGACCGAGGTTGACCTCGAGGTCGTCGGCCACGTCCCCGACCGTCCGGAGCCGAACGCAGTCGGGGTGGGCGCACTCTCGCATCGGGTGCAGCTCGCTCTTCCAGCAGCGCCGGTCCGTCCGGGGAGTCGGCTCGGGGCGCCACCACAGGCGGGGCGGGCGGCGGCCGGACGCCACGTCCAGAACCCGCCCGAACCTCGACGCCGCGGTGGTTCCGCCCGGCGAGGAACCAGCCGCAGAACGACAGTGCCATCGCCAGGTCGTCGTGGCCGCGGTTCTCGGGGACGCTGATCTTGTCACCGGCATCGGTTGAGGTGACCTCCAAGTTCCCGAGCTGCCGGAGGAGCTGGGTGAAGCGGCGGTCAACCACCAGGAGGCCGTCCCGCATCAGTCGCTCGAGGAAGCCGAAGCCCACCACCTTCGTCTGCTGCGTCGTCGTCAGCAGCTGGCAGGTCGTCGGGAGGCGGAGGTCCGCGACGCGCTCCGCGAGCTGGTCCGCGGGGGTCCCCCCGACGCCGTTCTCCTCCGGGATGACCGTCCGGATGGTGCGGGATCGACACAGCTCCAGGACGACGGGGAGAAACAGGTGCGGCTTGCACTGGCGCTCCTCCGCCAGGGTGACGGCGTACCGGCCGTCGGGGGTGGGGAGGCGGCTGACCCCGACGAGCGCGCAGGAGTCGTAGGACCGCCCCCAGTCCACGCCCGCCACCGCGACGGGGAGGGCGAGGGCCTCCTCCGGGAGGTCCGCGGTCGCGGACTCGAGCAGCTCCGCCGGGAACAGGCTCCCGGCGTCCTCGACCCACTCCGCCAGGACCTCCTGCCGGTACTCCCGGTCGGTGCTGGTGGCCCGGAAGACGCGCAGGACCTCCTCGTCCACCAGCGGCGAGACCGTCGAGGGCCAGTGAAAGGAGGCGACGCCCAGGTCGTTGCCGGGCTTGAGGCCCGCCCGGTAGAGGGTGGCGAACCAGCGGTCGAGGCGGCCGTAGGGGGTGGAGGTCATCAGCAGCTGGGAGCCCGGGTTGGCCGTGATGACCCACTTCGCCGCCGAGAGCACGTCCTCGTCCACGAACGCCGCCTCGTCCACGATCAGCAGGTCCGCGCCGTGACCCCGCACCTGCTTCTGACTGGCGGGAACGGACCGGATCGTCGACCCGTTCTTGAACCGGATCACGTGCGTGGTCACGTCGTCGACCAGCTCCTCGACGATCGGGATGCTCACCAGGTCGGAGCACGTCTGGAGCAGCTCGCGGGCGGCGTCGTCCCCCGCCGAGACGATCAGCACCTTGAAGCCGGGGGTGGTGAGGCAGGAGTGGATCGCCTTGGTGGCCACCGCCCGGGACTTGCCGGCCCGCCGCCCCGAGCACGCGCAGACGAAGCGCGCCGGGCACCGCACCAGCTCGACCTGGTGGGGCCACAGTGGTTCCCGCAGCAGCTCGCGGGCGAACACCTCGACGTCCGCCTTCGCCGCCTCCACCAGGCGCCTGAAGTCCTCCGCGTTCACGGCTGCTCCTCCTCCTCCCGGGCCCGGGTCGAGGCCGGGGTGCTGTTCCAGATCGCCTCGACGTTGAGGGCCATCTGGGTGACGTTCCGCCCGAGCTTCGAGCGCGAGAGGGGCGTCAGCCCCAGCTCCTTGGCCTCGGCCAGGGCGCGGTTCTGCCACCGGTGCTGCTCTGACCTGGCCCAACCCGTCGGCTGGGGGTCGAAGTCGGGGTCGTCGAGGTTCTCGTTCTTGGACACCCACCGCCCGTAGAGGAACGCCTTGGCCTCCGCCACGGCCCAGCGGTGGAGCGTGGCCTGGTACTGCGGCTGCTGCAGGTACGCCTCAGCCTGCACGGCCTCCTCGATGAACTGCTGTGCCAGGGGCTCGTAGACCCGGGGACTCTTCGCGCCGTACTTGAGGCTGAGCGTGTGCCCGGGCTTCAGCGGCTGGGGGTTCCACCAGTCCGGGTACACCCGCTCGCTCGACGGGGTGGCCGGGTCGAAGGCGCGCTGGTTCGTGGAGGGGGTGCCTGCCATCAGGACCTCCGGGTGGAGTTGGCCTCGTCGTCCAGGCGGAGGGAGGCGAGCGTTCGGGACACCTTCGAGGCCGTCCAGGTGGAGCCGGTCACGGTGGTGATGCCCCGCTGGTTGAGGGCCTCGGCCGCGCCGAGGTAGCTGCCCTGCTCCACGTAGACGGAGGCCACCTGCCGGCGCAGCGGCTCGGGGGTCTGGATCGGCCGCCCCAGGCGGTCACCGCGGGCCTTCTTGGTGGCGAGTGCCTCGCGGGTGCGGGCGCGGATCAGCTCGCGCTCGATCTCCGCCACGATTCCCATCTGAATGCCCATCACCCGACCCCACAGGGTCGAGGTGTCGAGGAGCCCGTCCGCCGAGATCACGGACCACCCGCCCTCCTGGGCCACCTTGAAGAGCACCACCAGGTCGTGCAGCGTTCGCCCGAGCCGGTCCACCCGGGAGACGACCAGGGTGCCAGCCTCCCGCCCGAGCAGCTGCAGGGCCTGGGACAGCTGCGGGCGCCTCGCGGGCTCGACGGAGCCGGAGACTCCCTCGTCAGCGAGGACGGAGTGGAGATGCAGTCCGCGTCGCTGCGCCACCTCCTCCACCGCCTGCCGCTGGGCCGCCAGCCCGAGCCCGCTGTCAGCCTGCTCCGCGGTGGAGCAGCGGAGGTAGCCCACCGCCACGCCCTCCACGCAGGCACGTGTGGCCCTGGGCCGCCGGTTCCTGGCTTCCACCTCCTCCACCATCCGCATCAGGTCGTGGAGGTCACTGGGGGCCTCTGAGACCGCGTCTAGTCCTGGGGTAGGGTCGGGCACGTCGATCACGCTCCTTCGTGGTCGGCCGGCCCCGGGAGGTTGCCCCCTCGCCGGGGCGAACTTGTGTTCTGGGGTCCCCCCAAGGGTAGCCCGCTTCCCCTAAAGGTTGGTTTAGGGGAAGCACCCTGCGTGTACTTGGACCACGAAGGCGAAATCGCCGGGGGTCGGGGGTAGGTCTGCTGCCCCCCACCGCCTGCCCCTCACTGGGGTGCTCTCGGGGGTGGTTCTGCGTCAGGAGGTGTGTCAGCGCCCTGACACACCTAGACACAGGTGTGTCACTGTGTCAGGTGTGTCTCTACTCACAGCTAACACCCCCCTTTTAGATCACTCATACTTGACAATTACTTTCTTTCTATCTCTTTGGTTCACGCTCTCGTGTCAAAAATGGGCCTACTTTGACACACCCCTGACACACCTGACACACCTGACACACCTGGCGAAATCAGTAGGCCCGCATGAGGATCTTGCCCCCCCTGCCGGGCTCCGTTTTGATGAGCCGGTTCCGCTCCAAGAACCCCCGCGCGCGGCTCATCTTCGCGCCGCTCGTCCAGCCCAGCTTCTGCATCGCGTCCCGCACCGACAGGATGCCCTCCCGGTGGAGGAGTTCGAGCAGCGCGTCGGCGTCGCGGTTCCCGGTGGACCCCTTGGCGTTGAGCAGCCGCCGCGCGCTGAGGTACGCGTACCTGACCACCGCGAGGCTCGACTCGACCTCCTGCGCCCCGATGGCCTCCGAGCCGTTCAGGGTGGCGTAGAGCAGCTGCAGCCGCTGCGCGTGGATCGAGGTTCGGGCGGTGAGGGCGTCCAGGGGACCGGTCGTGGGGGAGTCCATCATCCGGTCGTAGGACTTCTTCCACGCGCGGTCCCCGAAGTGGTCGTACCCGACCTGCCCGGTCCGGAGGGCTGCCTGGTACAGGGCCGACAGCTTCCGGGCCAGCTCAGCAAGCGCGTCGGGGTCGGGGTGCCCGCCGACGTGCAGGTTCTTCGACCGCCGCACCAGGAAGAACAGAAAGCGGTTTGCAAACCCGTTCGCGATCTCCACGTCCGTCAGCTTGCTGCCCAGCTCCTCGAGCGTGCAGTGCCCCATGATGCTGACGTGGGCGTTCGTCGCCCGGATCTGCTCGGACTTGCGGTTGAGGAGGTTCCCGGTGTCGTAGCACTCCCGCACGACGGCGGAGAGGATCGAGCCCTCCCGCCGCATCAACGTCAGCGTCTTGCCCGCGAACTCCGGGTCGTGAATGAGGAGCCGCTTGTCCGGGACGCCCTCGTCGGTGTACTCCCGCCCGTTCTGCCCCCGCCTGGTGATGGGGTCCCGAACCGCCACGATGAGACCTTCCCCCGAGGAGAGTCCGTCCCCGCCGACCTGCCGGGTGAGCCAGTCCTGGTCCACCAGGTAGAACACCTGCTTCAGACAGCTCCAGGCCGCTGACTTCCGGGCCCGGGCGGTGTCTCCGACCAGACAGCCGAAGAGCCGGGCCGGGTGCTGCGCGCCCGAGAGCCGCAGGTGCGGCCCGGTGCCGAGCAGGTTGCCCCAGGCGACGAGGAACTCCACCAGCAGTGCCACGCGGTCGGCCTCCGTCGCCGGGAGGAGCAGGTCCACCACCTCACCCGCGATCCCGTGGAACGCCGCCTCCTCCATGACCGGCCAGTCCTCCTCGACCTCCGGCTCCTCGCGCTCGTCCCCCTCGCCCTCCTCGGCCTCCTCGTCCTCCGCGAACCACCTCGCGGCCGCCCGCTGCTCCGGACTTCCGCCGTCCTCGTAGCGCCGCCACGCGTCGTCGACGAATCCCTCAGCCTCCTTCTCGGGATCGGCGCAGCCCGCCTTCCTCGCGATCTTCTCGAGTATCGCGACGGCCTCCTCCCTCGACACGCCCCCCCGCCCCCGCAGCTCCGCCGCCCTGCCGAAGAGCTTGTCGTGGCGCTGCCCCTCGGGAATCCCCGCCCACTCCAGCTCCGGGTCAGGCTTGTACTGCCCGCCAGACCCGCCCACGTGCCCGCCAGAGCCTCCGAGGAGGGCGGGAGGGAAGGGAACCGGGTCAACCTCGTGCTTCCAGCGGTAGCCAGGAGAGGGGGCCACGATGACGTACCCCCGGTGCTTCACGTCAACCCCGGGGCCGAGCGTCCCGGGATACCGCCGGTTGGGTTCCGCCAGGTAGATGAGGTGTTCTCCCCCCGACATCGTCTCCTGAAGCAGGGTCGGGTCCGCCGCAGCCGGCCGCACTCCACCGTTCCTGGGGTCAACGTCGACGACCGCCCACCTTGCCCCCTCGCAGTTGACGCCAATCCAGGCGTCGGGTTTGGTGGTCCACCACTGACGGATGGTCTGCTCGTCACACGTGGCGTGCTTGTAGCCGCAGTTGCCCTCCCCCTGGGGGCAGTCGCGAGCCGCGTGGTCCAGCCAGGGAACCTTCTTGCCGTTGACCAGGCGGCAGGGAAAGACCGGCCACCCCTTACGCGCGTACTCCAGGGCTGCTTCGAGAAGTTGCGACACCGCTGTTCCTCCACTGATTCGTCCGGATACTGGTCACTGCGTTCTCCTCTCGGTGGGTAATGCGTCCAACCTCAATTTAGAGTTCTGCACCGGGGTTACTTCCGAGACTGGTGCAGGGTGTACTCATCCCCTCCACCCGCCCGCTCCAAGGTCTAGAATGGGTAGGTCGGGACTCGTCCCCCCGGCAACCTCCAGCTCTCGTCCGCTGGTACTGGTCACCGAGAGGCCCCCCGGCGCAGCCGGGGGGTTTCTCAGTTTGAAGCCCGGGAAGCCCAGCGCTTGGCTTGACGCACGTGATTCTGAAGCGCATCAGCGTGCTTCTGACAAATCGCCGTCGGTGGGTTACCGTCCTCGATCTCGACCGCAGCGATGGCGGGTCGACCACACTGGCTTGTGAAAGACAACATCGCCGCGGGGTCAAATGCCTCACCTTGGAGGGGCCACGGGGCATTACACTTCAAGTCCGCCGGGTCCAGTTCGTATGCCTGTGGGGGCGCGTGGCCAGAGATCCGTTGAATCTCCCTGGCTACCCCGGGTGTGTATCCGATTCGACGCTTTCGCTTGTTGCTCATGTCACACCTCCCGACCGAACGTGCGTCGCTCCGCCGACCCCCGGCACTCCGTAGAGGAGGGAGGTCCAGCTGGTGTGCTTGAACCAGCTCTTCCCGGCAAGGTGCGCCGTCCAGTCGAGGAGCTGGGCGGCGGTCCGGCAGCGCTCGACCCAGAACCAGTAGCCACTCCCGTCGGGGTTCGGGTCGCACCTCGAGTGCCAGGCCATCCAGGGGGCCTGGTCCGGCATCGCCGCCAGCTCCCCGCCGCTCCAGACGACGCAGCCGGACTCCCGCTGCTTGGCCTTCCGGGCGTCCTTCCAGGCCTGGCGCACGGCGTTGGCCTCGGTGACGCTGACCTCCAGGTATCCCTCCCCGTCCGCGATCGGCTCCCCGCAGGCGTCGCAGTACCAGGTCAGGCAGGGCTGGTGGAGGGCGTTGGTGGCGGTGGTGATCTTCACCGGGCACCTGCCTTGCGCGAGCGCTTTTCCACCAGGTCCTCAACCCGCCAGGTCAGTTCATACAGCAACTCCTGAGGTGCAATGAAGTCACCAGCTATCGCCACGAGTTGGTGAGCAATGAAGTCCACCTGCTGCGTGATCGCTGCGCTCTTGGCTCGGGCCTCACTCTCTGCCGTGCGGGGGACGTAGCCCTCACCGAGGATGAGGACGTTGCGCTCGAAGAACTCGTCGCTCACGGCTCCACCCCCTCAACCACCCCGCGAACCTCAGCGAGAACGTGGGGGTCCTCACAACCGCAGCGAGGCAGGCCCTGGGCCTCGCGCTCCGCCCACAACCGCTTGCGCGCCGCCCAGCGACGACGCTGGCCGTCGCTGATCCGCTGGCGCCGCTCGCGCTCTTCCTGTCCCAGGCGGAGAAGCTCCGCCACCTCGTCCGGCATCGCCGACACGCCACACCTCCAGGGGTGTGGATGGCCGCGGTACGCCTGTGAGATCCGAGGGTGGGACCTCTACCATCCGAAGCAGCAACTCCCAGCCGGCTACTTCCCTCGCCGCACTGCGCCGGGAGTCTCCATTACCCGGGAGCCCGCGGGGCTGGCCCAGCGCCAGCGAGGAGATAGTAGCACCTGATTCAGCGAGCCCGGTTCGAGACGTACACCCTGCACTTTTCGGGAGGCCCGCCCCGCTCGACGGGCTTATGGGTCTAGGCGGAAAGGGGTCCCGTCGAGGCTCGCATTTTGCGAAAATGCCCCGCGCGCTGACTACTTATTCTTCGCGGCGGGGGAGCTGATGATCAAGTGGGGCATCGAGAGGTACGCCCTTGCCGCAGAGGTGGCAGTGCCCTAAGTGTTCCAGGGGAGGTCCGGGGGGACTCCTACGGTGCCCGGGCAAGCTGCACGTCGAGGAAGGGCCTCCCCCTCCCCGGGCTTACCCTCCCCCCTATGTGTTCCGGGAGGGAGAAAAGTTCCCCCCTAAAGGAGGAGTCTGCCCTCCCCGCGTAGAACTAGTACTCCCCTAAGTGTTCCGGGAGGGGCTAAGGAGTTCCCCGCCGGAACACATACCGCCGAGAGGAGAGGAGGACGCGATGAGCCGAGGGCCGGGGAAGTTGCAGCGCTTCGTCCTGTCCCAGCTGGGGCAGCTCGAGGAGGGGGTCTGGGTCGACACCCGGGACCTCCTCGCTAAGTTCGCCGCCGAGGAGGGGAGGGAGGTAACCCCCGCCCTCGAGCGCTCGCTGCGCCGCGCGGTGCAGCTCCTCGAGGAGGCCGGCCGGGCCGAGGTTTCGTACGCCTACGTCGAGGTCGAGGAGACGAGGCCGGCCCGCCCCAGGCGTCCCGTCCTCGCCTCGGTCGGGGGGAGGTGGCGCTGGTGGGACCCCGCGACGCGCGAGTTCTACGACGAGTACGCCCCCGGCCGCCGGAGCCGCCGCGACGGGATCGAGCGGGTCGAGACCGGCTGGTCCTGGCCCGAGGTCCCCGAGTCGACGCGGACCGCCGGTCGGCGGGTGCAATCCGTGCGCCTCCCCGTCTCGGACGCGTTCTTCCTCCGGGAGGAGGGCCTCGCCGAGGAGCGGCGGAGGTCGTTCGACCTCCGGCTCGGTCTGACGATGCGGTACGCGAACGCGGGGCAGCTGCCCGACGAGGCGGCGATCGAGCGGGCCATCGCGGAGTCCGTCGCCTCCCGCCGGAGGGCGGTTCACGCGAAGCTCGCCACCGCCTTCCGGGCCGCCGTCGAGCGGGGGTAGTAGGAGTCCTCCTCGGGGGACAGCAGCGTCGGCCTGTACTGATATGGCATCTGCCTGATCCTCGGGGTACACCACAACACTGTCTGGTACCAGACCTGGGCCAGGTACTTGTCCTGGGTGTGGGCCTGCTCGGCAAGAAGCCCACCTGGTGCTTCCAGCCACGTGATGAACTAGTAGTTCTTCTGTGGGGGGGACTGAGCATCACCTCTGCCCTCCCCACCCAGCGGTCGCAGTACGGGCAAGACGACCTGCTCACTATCAAGGACGTCTGCCCACCGGTCACCCGCGCCAGTGAACCCGCACCCGCTCCTCGACGGCGCCGGGACCTCGCCGCTGCGGAGGCAGAATCTCGACCTTCTCGATGACGGCCCGTAGCAGGGCTCGCCGCCGGTCGAGGTCGGCCTCCTCCCACCACCACTCCAGCCCGGGCAGGTCCCGGGGAAGCCGCTCTGGAACGTCGGGCTGCGCGGCCCGCTGCGCCGCGATCAGCTGCAGCTCCAGCGGTTCCAGCGACTCCGTCAGCGTTCGCCTCGCCAGGCCCCACTCCTCCTGGCTGAGCCGCCCGGCTGCGAACTCGTTGGTGAGCAAGGTTCGCCGCTCCCGCAGATCCGCCACCCGCGTCTCCAGCTCCACCACGTTGGCACCCTGGCCTGCCGTCGCCAGCTGGGGCGACTGGGAGAGGAGGAGCAGCGTCCGGTCCCGTACCTCCCGGTCTACGGGAGCACCGGTGACGATGGTTCCCCCGCAGCCCGGGGTGAAGTCGGTGGACTTGCACACGTAGCGCTCCTCCTCCCCCCGCTGCCCCCGCACGAGCCTGGCCCCGCACTTGCTGCAGACCGCGAGGCCGGAGAGGAGGGTTCGCCGCCAGGGGCGCCCGCGGTTGTCGGGGTCCGAGACGACCTCCAGGACCTGCTCCCGCAGCTCCGGGCTGATGATGGCGGGCCAGGTCCCCTCGACGATCGTGCCGTGGTACGTCCGCTGGCCGGCCACGTGCCGGTTGAGAAGGATCGACCCGATGCGGGCCGGGTGCCACTTCCCCCGACCGGTGGCGGTGGGGATTCCCCGGGCGTTCCAGTCCCGGGCAATGGCCGTGGTGCCCTCCCCGTCGATCACCCGCTGGGCGGCCTCGAGGATGAGCGCTGCCTCCTCCTCGACCACCGCCAGGCCACCCGGACCGTAGCCGTAGGTGCGAGTCCCACCGCCGTGCGGCTTCCCCTGGGAGGCGCGGAAGCCCTGCGCTGCGGTGACCCGCATCGAGATCTGGGCCGACTCCATCTCGGCCAGGGCCGCGAGCACCTGGAAGACGAACTTGCCCCCCGGCGTGGTGGTGTCGAGAGAGTCGTTGACCGAGGCGATGGCGACCCGCTGCTTCCGCAGCCTCTCCGCCACCCGATTCAGCTCGATGACGGACCGCCCGAACCGGTCGAGCTTCCAGAAGACGATCACGTCGAACTCCCCGAGAGCCGCCGCCCGGAGGAGCCGGTCGTACCCGGGGCGGACCACCTCCGTCTTGCTGGCCGAGAGGCCGAGGTCCGAGTAGACCTCCACCACCTCCCACCCCTTGGAGTCGGCGTACGCTCGGCAGTCGCGTTCCTGGATCTGGGTCGAGACCTCAGTCGGGCGGTCTCGCGAGATGCGGATGTAGATGGCAGCGCGCTTGGGACCCCTCGGGGTCATGGCCGTTCCTCCCCCTGGTTGCCTCTGCGTGCGGGTTGCAGAGAGTTGGTTCTACCCTACTCCTGGACTCGTCCAAGAAGAGCACGCCTCGGTGAGCCAGCGTGACCTCGCCGGGTGACGGTCGGCCCCGCCCTCCACCGACGAGGGCCGCCGCCGAGGCGGTGTGGTGCGGCGCGCGAAAAGGCCGGCGACGGATGAGCCTTCCCTGGAGCGGCTGCCCGGCGGCCGAATGGATCCTCGTCACTTCGAGCGACTCGTCGTCCTCCAGGGGCGGGAGGATCGACGGGAGACAGCGGGCGAGGAGTGTCTTCCCGGCACCAGGAGGCCCCACCATGAAGAGGTGGTGACCGCCGGCCGCCGCGACCTCGAGCGCCTTCCGGCCACCGGCCAGTCCCCGAACGACGGCGAGATCCGTGATGATGTCGTCTTCAACATCGTCACTGCCGCGCTGAGTCGGCTGCGGCGACGGCGAGGGCCATTCGTCCTCGCCTTTCAGGGCGGCGCGGACCTGGGTGAGCGAGGTCGCCGGCAGCACTCGGACGCCGGTCACCAGAGCAGCTTCCGGAGCGTTCTCAGCGGGAAGGAGCACGGCGCTCGTGCCTGAGCGCCGCAGGGCGTCAACCATGGCGAGCACGCCCGGAACGGGCCGCAGCGAACCGTCGAGGCCGAGTTCTCCGATGACGCCGACCCCGTCGAGAACGCCTTCCGGGAGCTCGTCGGTGGCGGCCATGAGCCCGAGGGCAAAGGGGAGGTCGAGACCCGGGCCCGATTTCCGCACACCGCTGGGAGCCAAGTTCACCGTGACCCGCCGGAGCGGCCACGGCAGGCCTGAGGACAGGAGAGCCGCCCGCACGCGGTCGCGCGACTCCCTCACGGCGGCGTCGGGAAGCCCGACCACGGTATAGGACGGAAGGCCCGTCGAGACATGGACCTCCACGTCGACGATGAAGCCCTCGACGCCGAACAGCATGGCGCTGCGCACACAAGCCAACATGACCCCTCCCGGGAACGGCGAACCGCGAAACGGGAGGGCCCGGAGCCGGGGCGACCTCGACGGCTGGGCCGAGGTTACCGGGCGGGTCTGACAGCGAGAGCTCGGGGCCCTACAGGGAGCGGGAGAGCTCGATCAGGAGCAGGGCGATGCTGTGGTCGATGCAGTACTGCGTGCGGATGTCGCCCGGGGGCACGGCGGTGTGCTCGCAGCCGAAGGTTCCGTCCTCGGCGAAGCTGAGCGAGCTCGTGCAGGTGATCGGGTGGTGCGGCAGCGGCGCACCGTCAGGGGTGCTCATGGCGCTGGAGGCGGACAGCGTCGCCTGGAGGTTGATGCCGCCGTCGGAAGAAGGGCTCAGGTAGTTCACTGGCCGCCCTTCTGGCGGAAGTTGGTGAGGACGCTCTGCTCCTCGAGCAGGGCGTCGATCTCGTCGAGGAGCTCGTCGGCGTCCTCGGCAACCTCGTTGCGGGCGGGGGCCTTCGCCGCCGCCTCGGCCGCCTTGGCCGCGTCTTCCTCAGCCAGGGCCTCTGCGTCCTGGCGAGGCAGATTCGATCTCGCTGAACTGCGGGCCGATGCCATCGCGCTGCACCCTCCTCGGCGCACACGGACACCAGATGCTTCGACGCTCTGTGCCGTCGGTCCTGCTCTGGGTCCTTACCGCTGTATCGGCAGAAATCGCCCGGAGTTGAGCGACAAAGTGCCTGCTAGGAGGAGAAATTCCGTCCCAGGCGGACATCGAGCGCCAGCGTGAGGCAGCGCACGCCGCCGCCCGCCTTCATGAACTCCGTCACCGGCGAGACGCAGACGTCGAAACCCCAGTCCTCGAGCACCCGGCCGACCCGGGGCGGGCAGGCCGGCATCACGATGTTCCGTCCGATAACGACCGAATTGGCGCAGAACGACAGGGCTTCGTCGAGCTCGAGCACCAGCGGCTCGGGGACGAGGCGTTCGACCACGGCCCGGCCATAGCGGTCCCAAGCATGGGGATTGATGATGGCGTGGCGGCTGTCGAGGGGACAGAAGGTCAGATCGAGGTGGTAGAAGCGGGCGTCGACCAGCTCGACCGACAGCACCGGGATCGAGAGCATCTCGGCCAGGAGGCTGTGGGCCTTGAAGTCCGACCGGAACCGGTAGCCGGCCAGCAGGCTCCGCCCGAAGGGCAAGGCGTCGCCGGCCCCTTCGAAACAGATGTCCGGTTCCGCCTTGATCTCGAGGACCTCGGAACCGTTGGCGGCGAACCACTCGGCGTCGAACTTGGCCTCCCCCCGGCGCTCCTGGTGGCGGAAGCGGCTGACCACGAAGCGGCTCCCGTCCACCAGACCGGCGTTGGCGGTGAAGACGAGATCGGGGAGTCCGGCCACCGGCTCCATCGACACGGTCTCCGCTCCGGCCGCCTGCAGGTTGGCCACCATGTCGTGCCACTGCCGGTGGGCCAGGTCGACGTCGACCCGGACCTCCTTGTGCATCCAGGGATTGATCTCGTACAGCACGCCGAAGTGGCTCGGCGGGCAGACGAGATAGCGGTGACCCCAGGGAAGCGGGACGGGCCCGGCCGCCACGTCAGCCACGGGTCAGGTGCTCGGCGAGGTCGCGGATGAACAGGCCGACGTCGGTCACGATGCCGAGCGCCTGGTGGCTGCCCCGGTCGGCCAGCTTGGTCACGACCGCCTGGTTGATGTCGACGCAGTACGTCTCCACTCCGGCCGGCAGCATGTTGCCCACCGCGATGGCGTGCAGCGTGGAGGCCAGCATCAGCGCCACGTCGATGTCGCCGACATGGGCCCGCATGGCGTCCTGGGCGACGACGACGTCGGTCAGCACGTCGGGCAGCGGGCCGTCGTCCCGGATCGAACCGGCCAGCACGAACGGCACGTCGTTGACGACGCACTCGTACATCACACCGCCCTTGAGCAGCCCCCGCTCCACTCCGGCCCGGATCGAGCCCCAGCGCCGCACCTCGTTGATCACCCGCAGATGGTTGGCGTGCCCGCCCTCGACGCCGGTGCCCTCCCGCACCGAGACGCCGAGCGACGTCCCGAGCAGGTTCGACTCGATGTCGTGGGTGGCGAAACCGTTGCCGGCAAAGAGGACGTCGATGAACCCCTCCCGCACCAGTGTGGCCACGTCGGGGCCGGCACCGGTGTGGATCACCGCCGGGCCGCACACCGCCAGGAGCTTCCCGCCGCCGGCCCGGGCCCGCCGGATCCGCTCGGCGACCTCGGCCACCAGCACGGCCTTCGGCTTCTCCGACGACACCTCGGAGGCCATGAACTCGAACGGGCTGCGCCCGCTCGGCCGCTCCAACGGCCGGACCCGCACCCCTTCCGAACCGCAGACGACGAGGTCGCCCATCCGGATGCGATGCATCGGCGCCGTCCGGGCCCGGGTGCGGTCGGCGGAGACGACGAGCCCGCAGTCCATCTCCGGGTTTTCGACCTCGAGCCACCGCCCGCTGACCTTCACCGCCGTATGGAGGTTGGTGGTGGAGTAGAAGCCCGCCGGCAGCACTCCGTCCATCGTGGCCGCGACCAGCTCGGCGTCGGGCTGGGTGACGGGATGGGCCCCATGCGGGTGGAGGCGCGCCAGCAACGCGGCCAGCGCCTCCTCGCTCTCGGCGGTGACCTCGATGCGGGCCCGGGAGAGGTCGGCGGGAGTCTTGCCGACGTCCATCTGGACGATCTTGTAGTCGGCCTCCGCCTCGATGATCTCGTCGAGGATCTTGGCCAGGATCAACGAGTCGATGATGTGGCCGGAGACCTCGACGACGTCGGTGGCGCTCATGACCGCAGAACGTTACTCAGGCCGTGCCGGTCGCCCGCGGCCCTTCGGGAGGATTGGCCGGAATCTCGGTGATCGGGACCTCCTCGACGCCGACCGTGGGGACGGACTTGAGGCGGGCCTGGCGCTCGTCCCACAGGTCCCGTACGACGACCTGGATGGCTCCGGCGGCGGGGATGGCCAGCAACGCGCCGACGAACCCGGCCAGCTCCACTCCGACGAGAACCGAGAGCAGGACGAGCAGGGGGTTGAGGTTGACGGTGCGGCTCATGACCACGGGCTGGAGGATGTGGTTCTCGAGCTGCTGGTAGACGATGTACCAGATGACGACGGCGATGCCGGCGCCGGTCGAATGCAGGAAGGCGATGGCGATGGTCGGGATCGCCCCGATCGTGGCGCCGACCAGCGGGAGCAGGTCGGCGAAGCCCACCCAGAGGCCGAGGACGCCGGCGAACGGGACGCCGACGATCATGAGGAAGATCCAGGTGGTCACGCCGGCGATCAGACAGATCAGGAGATTGCCGGCCATGTAGCCGGTGACCGCCCGGGCGACGTCCTGGCCGATACGGCGCACCTGCACGGAATGTCGTGGTGAGAGCAACGCCAGGAAGGCGGCGATGATCGACGGCGCCTCCAGCAGCATCAGGAACGAGAGCACGAGGATGGTGAGCAGGGCGAGGAGCCCGGAGGCCACCCGCTGCGCCGTCCGCACCGCCGGCCCGCCGGCGTTCCTCAGGGCCTCCTGGAGCTTGGGGGCGTTCTCCGCCACCTTCTCGTCGATGTTGTACCGCTTGATCAGCTCGCCGACGCGGCCTTCGCCGTTGCGGGCCCGTTCGACGAAGCCGGGGATGTCGCGGGCGAAGGTCTGGCCGGCGTCGTAGATCGGCCGGACGAAGGTGTAGGTCAGCCCGGAGAAGGCGGCCACGCCGAGGAGGAACACGATGGAGGTGGCCACGGCCCGGCGGATCCGCAGTCGCGTCAGGGCGTCGACCAGCGGGTTGAGGATCGTGGCGAAGAAGGCGGCGATGACGACCCAGCTGACGATCCGGCGCAGCTTCCAGAACAGGAGGACGGCCACCGCGAACGCCAGTACACCGGACAGGATGACGAAGACCTTCCGCAGCAGCTCCGCGTCGTGGCCATCGGTGCGGCGCCCGTCCGCCATGTCGTGCCACGCTAGCGGCCGGTCACCCTCTAGGCTGGGCTTATGGGTCAGGCGATCACCGTGACGGTCCGCCCCGGCGTGCGGGGTGACGTCAAGCACTTCGAGCTCAACCGTTCTCTGACCGGGATGCAGACGCACCGGTACGCCGCCTCCGACAGCGTGACCGGCACCAAGCCCCCCGACGAGCTCGCCCGGCGGCTGTTCGCCCTCGGGGTGTCAGCGGTGACGATCTACTCCAGCGTGGTGACCGTGGTGGCGCCGGCCGACGAGTGGGGAGCCCTGCTCCCCAAGGTCGAGGACACGATCGCCAACCTGTTCATCCACTATCGGGACGGGCAGCTGCCGCCCGCCGAGCCGGCGGCGGAGCCGGCCGAGCTCACCGGGTGAGGACGGCGATCGCCGTTCCGGTTCCCACGACCACCAACAGCGACGCCGCCACCGAAGCGAAGGCCCGGTCACCCCACCGCCACCACCGGTAGGTCAACCAGCTCACCCGCAGGAGCGGGGCGGCGATGACGAGCCCGACGGCCACCGCGGCGGCGCGGCGGCCGAGATCGCCGGGCAGGAACGTGGCCGCCAGGGCGGCGGCCAGCGCCACCCGCTTGGTGATCCGCAGGGCCCAGATGA
Source organism: Actinomycetota bacterium (assembly GCA_040756995.1). Taxonomy (GTDB): domain Bacteria; phylum Actinomycetota; class Acidimicrobiia; order IMCC26256; family BP-133; genus BP-133. The sequence goes on from JBFLYK010000010.1 coordinate 133,492, forward strand.
TTCGCTCGTAGCGGACCCGTTCGGTGCTCAACGCGTCACGCCCCGACGAAGAGGACGATGGCCACGGCCACGAGGACGGCGGCCATGGCGCGGCGGATGACGTCGGGATCGAGCGTCGCCTGAAAGCGGGCGCCCAGGTGGCCGCCGAGCAGGCTTCCGGCGATGACCGGCCCGGCGTGCTCGAGGTCGACGCGACCGTGGGCGGCGAAGACCAGGAGGGCGGCGGCGGCGGTGATCCCCGTCGTGAACGTGGTGGTGGCGGCGGCCACCTTGACCGGTACCCGCATGATCTCGGTGGTGGCCGGCGTCTTGATGAATCCACCGCTGGCGCCGGCGATGCCGGCCACGAACCCGGCCAGCGACATGACGGCCAGGGCGCCCGGGAGGTTGCGGGCCCGGTAGCGGCGGACGACGCCGTCGGCCCGGAACGTGCCGGACAGAGTGCCGCGCCGCTCGCCGAGGTCGCCGGCTCCTTCCCCGTCGTCCACGGTGACGGCCCGGGCCTCGTCGCGCCCGCGCAGGCTGGCGACGGCCGCCGCCAGGGCCGCCACGGCCAGCAGGCGGGTGAGGACCGTGTCGCCCACCGCGCCCGAGAGCAGCGCGCCGACGACGGCCCCGGTGCTGGCCACCGTTTCCGAGGTCACTCCGAGGCGGTGGTGGACGGTCAGCTCAGCCAGCTGCCGGGGGCCGGCGGCCATCGACAGCGAGGCCACCGACAGCAACCCGAGCGGGGCGGCTTCCCGGGCCGGCGTCCCGGTGAGGACCAGCAGCGGCACGAGGATGACGGCCCCGCCGAGCCCGCCGAGTGCTCCCAGCGAGGCGGTGGCCAGGGCCAGGAGCACGAGCAACAACGACAAATCAACCGGCTCCGGACGGATCGGGGCGGATCGCCGCCATGGTGCGGACGGACCCCATCTGTACCACCCGGAGCGCCTGCCGCCGCCAACTCCGGTCGCGGCCGGTTGGCAGGATCCTTGCGAAAGTCGTCGTTCCGGTCACTGTCGCGGCGGCGCCGGGAGGCGGACGATCAGAGCATGGTTCTGCACCCCGACATCGCCCGGTGGATCGTTGTCGCCGAGCAGGAGCGCCTGGCGGAACTGGTCCGGCGGTCACACCCACGACTGGTGATCCGCCGGCGCCGCCCCAGGCAAGGAGGCTGAACGTGTTCTCCGTCCACTGCCCCCGGCACGGGCGGGAGGTGCTGCTCGGCCCGTCCGACATCCGCTCGCTCGGCCCCGCCCCCGATGGCGGCTTCACCATCGGATACCGCTGCAGCTGTGGCTACGAGGGTTACTGGCCGCCGATCATCTGCGAGGAGCCGTGGTCCGAACGCATGGCAGGATGACCCTCATGGCTGCGCCCGCCCGGAGCCGTCGTCGCCACACCGTGGCCACGGTCATCTGCCACGGCGTGGCGCCGTTCGAGATGGCGGTGCCCTGCGAGGTGTTCGGGATCGACCGCTCCGAGCTCGGCGTCCCCTGGTACCGGCACATGATCTGCGCCGCCGAGGAACCGCCGATCCGCAGCTCGCAGGGGTTCACGATCGACACGCCCTACGGACTCGACGACGTCGTCAGGGCCGACACCGTTGTCGTCCCCGCCTGGGGAGCGGCAGAGCTCGACACCGACCCGCCGCCGGCGCTGATCGACGCGCTGCGGGCCGCCCACCGGCGGGGGGCCCGCATCCTGTCGGTCTGTTCCGGCGCCTTCGTGCTGGCCGCCGCCGGGCTGCTCGACGGCCGGCGGGCCACGACCCACTGGATGCACGCCGAGGCGCTGGCCGCCCGCTACGCGCAGATCGACGTCGACCCCGACGTCCTCTACGTGGACGAGGGTGACGTCATGACCTCCGCCGGTACCGCCGCCGGTATCGACCTGTGCCTCCACGTGGTCCGGCTGGACTTCGGCGCCGAGATCGCCAACGCCGTCGCCCGCCGCATGGTCGTGCCGCCCCACCGTGAGGGCGGGCAGGCCCAGTTCGTCGAGACGCCGGTGACGTCGGGCGAGCCCGGTTCCGACCGGTTCGCCGCCACGCTCGAATTCATGCTGGAGCACCTCGACGAGCCGCTGTCGGTGGAGGCCATGGCCGAGCGGGCGGCGATGTCGCCGAGGACGTTCGCCCGCCGCTTCCGGGCCACCACCGGCACCACGCCGGGCCAGTGGCTGGTGCGCCAGCGGGTGCTGTTGGCCCAGCGGCTGCTGGAGACCACCGACGACCCGGTGGAGCTCATCGCCTTGCGGTGCGGCTTCGGGACAGCCGCCGGCTTGCGGCTCCACTTCCGCCGGGTGCTCGACACCTCGCCCCTCGTCTACCGCCGCACCTTCCGCCGGATCGGCGCCTAGCGTGCTAGCGCACGCTACGGCCCCATCTTGGCGGCTTCGCCGCCCCGGACGGGGCCCCAACCCCGTCCTCCTCCGGAGCGTGGGGCGCCTGCCCCAC
>JBFLYK010000010.1:135941-158439 GCA_040756995.1 Actinomycetota bacterium
TCGGGGGGGGGGGCCCCCCCCCCCCCCCCCGGCCATAATGCTGCTGGCTCGGCGAGGCGGCTCGGTGCTGGCGGCCGTGGTCGCCGGGGCGGTGGTCGTCCTGATGGTGGAGATCCAATTGGCCCGGTCGGGGAGCCGCCTGCCGGATCTGGAGCTCGTCCTCGACCGGTCGGGCACCGGGACGCGGCTGGTGTGGCTGGGCGACTCGACTGCGGCCGGTGTCGGCGCCTCGTCGTCAGCCGGCGCGCTGCCCTCCCGGGTGGCGGACGGGCTGGCGGCAGGCGACGCCCTCCCGGTGGCGGTGCTGGCGGTCTCCGGCGCCCGGGTGGCCGACGTGCTGGCCGACCAGGTCCCGAAGGTGGCGGGACTGCGGCCCGACGTCGTGCTGATCTCGGTCGGGGCGAACGACACAATCCACCTCACCGGACGGGGGGCGTTCCGCCACACCTACGAGAAGGTCGTGCGGGCCCTGCCGCCCGGCGTCCCCGTCGTGCTGCTCGGCGTGCCGGACATGGGCGCGATTCCCCGCTTCGCCCAGCCCCTGCGGGCGGTGGCCGGGTGGCGGGGCCGCAATCTCGACGCCGAAGTGCGCCGGGTGGCGGCGAACACTGGCGCCGTCTACGTCGACATCGCGGGGCCGACCGGCCCTCTCTTCCGCCGCCATCCCGACCGGTACTTCGCCGGCGACGACTTCCATCCGAGTGACGCCGGCTATGGCCTGTGGGCCGACGCAGTGCTCGAGGTTCTGCGGCAGGAGAGCCTTCCGCAGCGCTGATTCGGACAATCGGCAGAGCCGGCTTGCCTTAGCGAACACATGTTCGATACGTTGGCGGGGTGGCCCTCGTCGAACCTCTGTTCGAGGATACCCCTGTCGACCTTCCGTCAGCCCGCCCGCCTACCTTGGCGGCTCACGCCGCCATTGTCAGAGGGACACCCCCTGTCCCCCGGGCTGCGCTGGCGGAAGTCGCGGCCCGGGTCCGGCCGGTGGTGCTGGCCGGGGAGCGCCGCTTGGCTGTATCCGGGCCGCTGGGTGAGATCCTCCCGGGCGGGGGGCTCCAGCGGGGGTCCGTGGTGCGGATCGAAGGGGCGCCGGGGTCGGGGGCGACGTCGCTGGTGCTCTCGCTGCTGGCCGCGGCCACCGCGGCGGGGGAGTGGGCCGCCATGGTCGACGGTGACGGGGTACTCGGCGGGCTGGCCGCCGCCGAAGCGGGCGTGGCGCTGGAACGGCTGGCGGTGGTGCGGGCCGTGCCGGCCGCCCTCTTCGGCCGGGTGATCGCCACCCTGCTCGACGGCGTGACCGTGGTGGGAGCGACGATTCCGCGAGGGTTCCGGCTGGGCGACGCCCGGCGACTCGAGGCCCGGGCCCGGGAGCGCTCCGCCGTCCTCGTGGCCGCCGGCTCGTGGCCCGGCGAAGCGGCGCTGCGCCTGCGGGCCGAGCACTCGTCCTGGAGCGGCCTCGCCCGCGGCGAAGGCCTCGTCGCCGACCGCGTGCTGCGCGTCGTGGTGAGCGGCCGGGGCGCCGCCGGCCGGGAACGGATGGCGGAGCTGGTGACCGGCACCCGCTCCGCCGCCTGAGGAGCAACCCGGGGGTGCCGGCATGAAGGCGGAGCGGATGCTTTGTCTGTGGTGTCCGGACTGGCCGGTGGTGGCGGCGCGACGGGCCGATCCGGCCCTGGAGGGCGTGCCGGTCGTCGTGCTGGACCGGGGGTTCGTGCTGGCCGCCTCGGTCGAAGCCCGGGCCGAGGGGGTACGGCGGGGGCTGCGCCGGCGGGAAGCTGAGGTCCGCTGTCCGGGGCTGGTCCTCCGGCCGGTCGATCCCGGCGGCGAGGCCCGCGCCTTCGAGGCCCTGAGCCGGGCGGTCGAGGTGCTGGCTCCTCGCCTGACTCTCGACCGGCCGGGCCTGCTGTTCGTCCCGACCCGGGGCCCGTCCCGCTACTTCGGCGGCGACGAAGCCTTCGCCACCCGCGTCCTCACCGAGGTGATCGGTGTGGCCGCTCAGGTCGGCGTGGCGGACGGGAGCTTCGCCGCCCGGTTGGCGGCTCGGCGGGCCTTGCCGGGCAAGGCGTTTGTCGTGCCGGTGGGGGAGAGCGCCGCCTTTCTGGCGCCGTGGCCGGTGCGGACGCTCGAGGACGACGATCTCGCCTCCCTGTTGGTCCGCCTGGGGCTTCCGACGCTGGGCGACTTCGCCGGGTTGCCGCCGGCTTCGGTCCTGGCCCGGTTCGGGACGGCGGGGCTCGGCGCCCACCGGCGGGCCCGGGGGGAGGACGAGCACCCGCCGGCGCTGCGGGTCCCGCCTCCGGAGTTGGAGCTCCATCACGAGTTCGATCCGCCGGTGTCCCGGGTCGACACGGCGGTGTTCGCCGGGCGGGCGCTGGCCGACCGGCTCCTCGAGGAATTGGCGGCCGACGGTTTGATCTGCACCCAGGTGCGGGTCGAGGCGGAGACCGAGCACGGCGAACGCCTGGCCCGCACCTGGCGCCTCTCCGCCGGCGCCGGTGGCACCGGCCGAAGCGGCGCCGGGGGAGGCCGGGGCGGCGGATCGTGGAGCGGCGGCGCCGGATCTTCCCCCGGATCGGCGATCCTGGCCGAGCGGGTGCGGGGGCAGCTCGAGGCGTGGGTCAGCCAGGACGAGGGGCCCGGCCGGGCCGACTCCGGCCGCAGCGCCGACGACGACCTCGTCACCAGCGGGCTCACCCTCCTGCGGCTGGTGCCCGAAGAGGTCGTCGTGGCCGGGCGCAGCCAGCTCGGCCTCTGGGGCGGCGACCGGGCCGCCGCCGAACGGGCCAGCCGGGCGCTGGCCCGTCTGCAGTCGCTGCTGGGCCCGGAGGCGGTCACCACTCCCGTCCTCCAGGGCGGCCGCACCCCCGACGAGCGGATCGCCTGGGTCCCCTGGGGCGAGGACCCGCCCGCCCCCTCCGACCACTGCCGCCCGCCCGCCGCCCCTCAACGCCTGGAGAGTCATGGGGGCAGGAGCCTGGCAACTGTCCCCCCGTCGGCGGCGGGGGAACGCAGCCGGGAGGCGGCGGGGGACCGCAGCCGGGAGGCGGCGTGGCCGGGGGCCATTCCGGCGCCGGCGCCGGCGATCGTCTACCGGCCGGCCCGGCCGGCGGAGCTGCTCGACGCCGGCGGACGGCCGGTGACCGTGTCGGGCCGGGGGGAGGCGTCGGCTGCGCCGGAGCGGCTCAACAGCCCGGCGCTGCCCCGGGGCGGCGGCCCGATCGAGGCCTGGGCCGGCCCCTGGCTCCAGGACCTCCGCTGGTGGGACCCGCCGGCCCGCCGTCGTCGCGCCCTGTGGCAGATCGTCGCCGCCGGAGTGGCCTGTCTCGTCTCCGTCGAAGGCGGCGAAGCCCACCTCGAGGCGATCTATGACTGAGGAAGACCGTGCCTGAGCCGCCGCCGGGGAAGAGCGGCCCTTGGCCGGAGCGGAAGATCAGGCCGCCGCGGCCGGAGGTCGTCGCCCGGCGGCGGCCCAAGCCGGGGGAGCCGCGCTACGCCGAGCTGCACTGCCACACGAACTTCTCGTTCCTCGACGGGGCCAGCCACCCGGAGGACCTCGTCGCCGAGGCCACCCGGCTCGGGCTCAGCGGGCTGGCGGTCACCGACCACGACGGGCTCTACGGTGTGGTCCGGTTCTCCGGAATCGCCCGCGAGCTCGGCCTGCCCACGGTCTTCGGGGCCGAGCTGACCCTCGGCTCGCCCCCGTCCCCGGCCGGGACCGTGGGGCAGTCGGGCGTGCCCGACCCGAAAGGCGAGCACCTCGTCGTCCTCGCCGAGGGACCTGTCGGGTACGCCCGGCTGGCCCGGGTGATCAGCGAAGCGCAGATGCGGGGCGGCAAGGGAAGCCCCCGGCTCAGCCTCGCCGAGCTGGCCGGGGCGGCCCGGGCGCCCGTCCACCTCCGCCCGGAATCCAGTGCCCACAACGATTCCTGGTTCGTGCTCACCGGCTGCCGCAAGGGCACGGTGCCGAAGGCGCTCGTCGACCACGGCCCGGCCGCCGCCGACCGGGCGCTGCAGCAACTCGTCGACGCCTTCGGGAAGGACCGGGTGCTGGTCGAGCTGTGGGACCACGGCGATCCCCTCGACCGCTCCCGCAACGATGCGCTGGCCACGCTGGCCGCCCGGGCCGGGGTCGGCCTCGTCGCCACCAACAACGTCCACTACGCCACGCCCCGGGAACGTCCGCTGGCCACCGCGCTGGCCGCCATCCGGGCCCGCCGCCCGCTCGACGCGCTCGACGGCTGGCTCCCGGCGGCGGCCGGCGCCCACCTCCGCTCCCCGGCCGAGCAGGCCCGCCGCTTCGCCCGCTGGCCGGGCACCGTCGAACGCACGGTGGAGATCGCCGACACCTGCGCCTTCGACCTGGCCATGGCCGCCCCCCATCTGCCCGACTTCCCCGTCCCTCCGGGGCACGACGAGATGAGCTGGCTCCGGGAGCTGGCCTGGGCCGGCGCCGCCCACCGCTACCCGCCGAGCCATCCCAAGCACGAGGAAGCCATCAGGCGCATCGCCGGCGAGCTCGACCTCATCGAGGAGCTCGGTTTCGCCGGCTACTTCCTCCTCGTGCATGACCTCGTCGAGTTCTGCCGCAAGGAGAACCTCTACTGCCAGGGTCGGGGCTCGGCCGCCAACTCCGCCGTCTGCTACGCCCTCGGCATCACCAAGGCCGACGCCGTCGGGCTCGGCCTCCTCTTCGAGCGCTTCCTCTCCCCGGAGCGGGACGGCCCGCCCGACATCGACCTCGACATCGAGCACGAGCGCCGGGAGGAGGCGATCCAGTACGTCTACCGCCGCTACGGCCGGGACCGGGCCGCCCAGGTGGCCAACGTCATCACCTACCGGCCCCGCTCCGCCCTGCGGGAGATGGCGAAGGCGGTCGGTCTCTCACCGGGTCAGGCCGACGCCGTGGCCAAGTCGGTCGAGGGCTGGACGATGCGGGAAGCGGAGAGCGACGCCGGCGGCGACCTGACGACGCCGAAAGCCGAAGGGGGCGCCGGCATCCCGCCGCTGGTCCTCGACCTCGCCCGCCAGGTGCAGGGCTTCCCCCGCCATCTCGGGATCCATTCGGGCGGCATGGTCATCGCCGACCGGCCGCTGGTCGAGTACTGCCCCACGGAGTGGGCCACGATGGAGAACCGCTCCGTCCTCCAGTGGGACAAGGACGACTGCGCCGCCGCCGGGCTCGTGAAGTTCGACCTGTTGGGTCTCGGGATGCTGACGATGCTGCACCTGGCCGTCGACCTGATCCGGGAGCACCGGGGGGAAGAGATCGACCTGGCCACCATCCCCCAGGAGGACGCCGTCTACGACCTTCTCTGCGACGCCGACACCGTCGGCGTCTTCCAGGTCGAGAGCCGGGCCCAGATGGCCACCCTGCCCCGCCTGCGGCCCAGAACCTTCTACGACATCGTCATCGAGGTGGCGCTCATCCGGCCGGGGCCGATCCAGGGTGGATCCGTCCACCCCTACATCCGCCGCCGCCGGGGGGAGGAGCCGGTCACCTACCTCCACCCGCTCCTCGAAGGCTGCCTGAAGAAGACGCTCGGCGTGCCGCTGTTCCAGGAGCAGCTCATGCAGATGGCCATCGACGTGGCCAACTTCACCCCCGGCGAAGCCGACCAGCTCCGCCAGGCCATGGGCTCCAAGCGGTCCCACGAGCGGATGGCGCTCATGCGGACCCGCCTCCTGGACGGCATGGCGGCCAACGGCATCACCGGCCCGGTGGCCGAGGAGATCGCCCACAAGCTCGAGGCCTTCGCCGACTTCGGCTTCCCCGAGAGCCACTCGGTGAGCTTCGCCTACCTGGTCTACGCCAGCTCGTGGATGAAGCTCCACTACCCGGCGGAGTTCACCGCCGCCCTCCTCAACGCCCAGCCGATGGGCTTCTACTCGCCGCACACCATCGTGCGCGACGCCCGCCGCCACGGCGTCGAGGTTCTCGGCCCCGACCTCAACATCTCCCGCACCCACTGCACGCTCGAGCCGCGCCCCGACGGCGGAGTCGGCCGGCCGGTTGCCGGCCCCTGGCACGCCGACGAATCGACGATGGCGGTGCGCATCGGTCTCCGGTACGTGCGCAACCTGGGGGACGGGCTGCTGGAGCGGATCGAGGCCGAGCGCTCCGCCGGCGGCCCGTTCAAGGATCTGGAGGACTTCGCCCGCCGCACCGGCGCCACCACCGACGCCATCGAGGGCCTGGCCACCGCCGGCGCCTTCGGGTGCTTCGGCCTGTCCCGGCGGGAGGCGCTGTGGGCCGCCGCCGCCCTGCGCGAGGCCCGGCCCGACAAGCTGCCCGGTCTCGTCACCGGCCTCCGGGCTCCGGCGCTGCCGGGCATGACCGACCAGGAGGAGGCCGCCGCCGACCTGTGGTCGATGGGCCTGTCACCGACGGCCCATCCCACCGAGTTCACCCGGTCCGCCCTCGAGGAACGGGGAGTCCTGCCGATCGCCGCGCTGGCCGACGTGGCGCCCCGATCGGTGGTGGAGGTGGCCGGCGTCGTCACCCACCGGCAGCGGCCGGGCACCGCCCAGGGCGTGATCTTCATCAACCTGGAGGACGAGACCGGCCTCCTGAACGTGATCTGCTCACCGGGCCTGTGGCGCCGGTACCGCCGGGTGGCCCGCACATCGGCGGCGCTGCTCATCCGCGGGGTCCTCGAACGCCACCAGGGCGTGACGAACCTCGTCGCCCACCGCCTGTCCCCGCTGCCGGCCGGGGCGACGCCCCGCTCCCGCGACTTCCGCTAGGCCCGTCGGCCAGGGGACGCGCTCAGCGCTTGGCCGCCACCGAGACGATCGGCTGGACCGGTGCCGAGCCGCCGAGCGATCCCGAGAACGGCAGGTTCGAGAAGTTGAAGGCGCCGCCGTCGGTGGCGACCATCAGGTAGCCGTTGCCGAACGGGACCATGCCGGTGACCGGGGCGTTGAGCCGGATCCCGCCGGTCGAACCCCGGAACGGCGCATCGAAGGCGAACACGCCGCCGTCCGACGCCACCAGCCAGTAGCCCGCCCCGTCCGGATCGGGCACCAGGGATTGCACCGGAGCGTTGAGGCGGGTGCCGCCCATCGAACCGGCGAAGCGGGCGTCGCCGAAGGCGAAGATGCCGCCGTCCGACGCCACCATGTAGTAGCCATTGCCGCTCGGTGTGGGGATCGAGTCGAGCACCGGGCCGTTCAGCCGCACGGCCCGGAGATCGCCGAACCAGCGGGCGTCGCCGAAGGGGAACACCCGGCCCAGAGTGGAGAAGAGCCAGTAGCCGTTGCCGCTCGGGGTCGTCGAGATGCTCGTCACCTGTTCGCCGGGGGCGAGGGCGCCGGGCCCGACGCCGCCCAGGTAGCCGGCGTTGCCGTAGCCGTAGACGTTGCCGGCGGCGTCGACGATCCAGTAGCCGGCGTTCGAGGGCGTCGGTTCGAGGTCGACCGCCGTCTGGCCGGCGGCCAGCGACCGCCGGGCGCTGCCCAGGAACTGCGCTCCGCCGAAGCTGTAGACCCGGCCGTCGCTGGCCACCATCCAGTAGCCGGAAGCCGAAGACGCCGTCGTGAATCCCGTTTCCTCCAGGGCGGCCCGGGCGTTGACCCGGCCGACCCCCGTGAGGCTGTCGAAGCCCGGCGCTCCCAGGTCGTCGGCGGAGTCCAGCAGTCGGGCGACGATGCTCTCCTGCGTGGCGTTCGGGTCGGCGGCCCGGAGGAGGAAGGCGACGGCCGCGACCAATGGCGACGAGAACGACGTTCCCGAGCCCTGCCCGTAGGCGCTGGTGCGGGTCGTCGTGGTGATCGAGACGCCGGGAGCCACGAGGCTGATCCAGTTGCCCCGGGTGGAGAACTCCGCCAGGTTGCCGTTGGTGTCGACGGCGCCCACCGCCACCACGCCCTCGCAGGCCGCCGGGTAGTGCGGCTCGGTCTTGCCGTCGTTGCCGGCGGCGGCGACGACCACGACGTCGTTGGTCGTGGCGTAGTCCACCGCCTCCTGGAGGATGGTGCTGGCCCCGGGGCCGCCGAGGGAGAGGTTGATGACGTCGGCGCCGTGGTCCACGGCGTAGCGGATGCCGGCGGCGATGTTCTCGTCGTTGGCCGCCCCCCGGCTGTCGAGCACCTTGATCGGCATGATCCTGCCCTGCCAGACCGCGCCGGCGACGCCGATGCCGTTGTTGGTGGCGGCGCCGGCGATCCCGGCCACCATCGTGCCGTGGCCGAAGTCGTCCTCCGGGACCGGGTCCCGGTTGACGAAGTCGAATCCGGCCACGAGCCGGCCGGCGAAGTCGGGGTGGCTGAGCTGGACGCCGCTGTCGATGATGGCCAGCACCATGGCGTCGTTGCCGGTCACCCGGTCCCAGGCCTCCGGTAGGCGGATGCTCTGCAGGTAGGAGGCCTGGCTGGGGGCGTAGCGGGGGTCGCTGGGGACGGCGCCGGCGTAGCGGATCCGGTTCGGTTCGACCACGTCGACGACGGGCGAGGCGGCCAGGGCGGCCAGGACCTCGGCGGCGGGCTTGGAGCCGGTCGAGACCTTCACGAAGCCGGACGGGTCAGAGGCCTCCTCGAGGGTGCCGCCGGCGGCGGCCACGGCCCGTTCGACCGCCTTGGAAGAAGCGGAGCCGTCGAAGCGGACGAGGAGACCGTCGGCCGGGCCGTCGACCGGCTCGCTGACCGGCTCACTGACCGGCTCAGCGGCGGCGGGCGCGGCGGCCCGGACCGGCGCGGGCAGGCCGAGCGCCAGGCCCGCCGCCACGACCGCCGCGATCAGCCCGGCCCGCGGCGGACGGCGCCGCGGGCGGGCCCGTCCTCCAACGACAGTCCGATTCCCCGCAAACATGTCCGTTAGATCGGGCTGTCGGAGCGGCGCGCTGAAGACGTCGGACCTTGGAGTTTTCTGGGAATTGACAGGTCCGGGCGCCTTGTCCCAATTGGCGCGCCGGACTAGTTCCCCGGCCGGAACGAAACGCTGTCTAAGCGGAGCCCGTGGCCAGCGCGGCGATCACGATGGAGGCGATCACCAGGTTGTAGGCCAGGTGCGAACGGGTCGACTCGGCCAGCGCCTCGTCCTCCGAGCCGGTGGCCCGCCAGGCCCGCAGGTAGGCCCAGGTGAAGTAGAACCCGCCCACCGACAGGGCCAGGGCCACCCCGATGGGGATGCCGATGAGGGCGTGGACGAGCCCGAAGAGCACCGACCGGCGGGCGTTGGCCGCCCGGGTCCGGTTCTGGGCGCCCCGCCGGAAAACCCACTCCTCACCCTCGACGAGCAGCGGCAGGCCGATGAGGAGGAGAGTCATGAAGACGATCGGGACGATGGTCTCGAGCACGCCCGGGGTGGCGCTCTCCCGCCCGACCCCGACGGCCGGGTTGCCCTCACCGCCGATGGCCGTCCACCAGCCGAAGTCGAGGCCCGGCACGGCCAGCAGGGGAGTGGCCACCGCCAGCACCCCGCCCAGCACCGGAACCGCCCGGAGGAAGTGCCGTGGCCGGAGCCCGGCCACCAGCCGCCACACGTGGCTCCGGGACGAGAACGTCTGCCGGGCGGCGTCGGCCAGCCGGAAGCCCACGAAGGCCAGGACGGCGACGGTCAGCAGATCGAGCGGGCTCATCCGCGCCCCAGGCTAGGGGCAGGCGGCCAAACGGCGGTCGATGACCCGTTGGTATCCTGAAGTCAGCGCAAGGCTGGCTATGGACGAACGACCACGAAATCTGAAGGCCATGCTGTCGGAGGCCAAGGACACCTCCGAGCTGATGGTCGACCTGGGGTACGCGGCGCTGTTCTTCGGCGACCCGGCGATGGCCGAAGAGGTCGTCGAGTTGGAGGAACGGCTCACGGCGCTGCTCCACGAGATGCGGGCGGTGTGCGTCCTGGCCGGCCGTTCTCCCCGTGACGCCGACGAGCTGGCCGGCGTGCTGGGCATCGTGTCCGCCATCGAACGCATGGGCAACGCCGCCGTCGACGTCGCCCGGATCGTCACCCACCACCTGGGGATCCCCAGTGCGCTGGTGGCCGACCTGGCCGCCGCCGAGGAGGTCTCCCACCGGGTGCGGGTCCGGGAGGACTCGGCCATGGCGCATCGGCGCCTGTCCGATCTGGAACTGCCCACCGAGGTGGGCATGAGGGTCGTGGCGCTGCGTCGGGGCAAGGACTGGACGATCGACCCCGACGGCGACGAGGTCCTGCTGCCCAACGACGTCCTCATCACCCGGGGTCCGGGCGGCGGCATCGCCGAGCTGCGGGCGCTGGCCGGCGCCCCCGAGTGGCGGACGGGCACGTTCGAGGAGGACACCGCCATCACCGACCTCGACCGGGCGATCGACGTGCTGGTGGAGATGAAGAACATCTCCGAGGTGGCCGTCGGCCTCGCCTACTCGGCGGTGCTGTTCAAGGATCAGGGGCTGGCCGCCGAGGTCAACCATCTCGAGGACCGGCTCGACGAGATGAAGGAGCGCCTCGAGGTCTGGGTGCTGCGCAGCGCGGCCGACACCCTCGACCCGTCGCCCCTGCGGGGGCTGTTGCACCTCGGCCAGTCCGCCGAGGAGATCGGCGACGCCGCTCAGGCCATGGTGTGGCTGGTGGAGCAAGGGGAGGAGATCCACCCGGTCCTGGCCTACGCCTTCGGGGAGAGCGACGAGGTCATCGTCCGGGTCCCGGTGGCGCCGGGGGCGCCGCTTGACGGCAAGACGCTGGCCGAGGCCAACCTCGAGCTGGAGACCGGGTTCTACCTGCTGGCCGTCCGCCGAGGCGGGCGCTACATCTACCGGCCCCGGGGCCGGGTCCGGCTCGAGGCCGGCGACGCCCTCATCGCCAGCGGGCCCGACGAGGGCCACGCCGGGCTGGCCGAGCTGTGCGGTTTCCGCCTCGTCGACGACGAGGAGACCGGGGAGTGCGAGCTCGTCCCGGCCGGGAATGGGAGTCCAGCCGGGTACGTTGCGTAGGCAATGACCGACGACCGGCTTTGCCTGCTGCAGGTCCACGCGCACCCCGACGACGAGGCCTCCAAAGGGGCGGGGACGAACGCCCGCTACGCCGCCGAGGGCATCCACACCGTCCTCGTGACGTGCACCGACGGGGCCGAGGGCGACATCCTCAACCCGGCCGCCGACAGCCCCGAGGTCCGGGCCGACATCCGCTCGGTGCGGCTGCGGGAGCTCAACGAATCCATCCGGATCCTCGGCTACGGCGCCAGCCACATGCTCGGTTACCGCGATTCGGGCATGCCGGGCACCGCGGCCAACGAGCATCCCGAATCGTTCGCCCAGGCACCGCTCGACGAGGCCGTCGAGAGACTGGTCCGTGTCGTGCGGGCCGAACGGCCCCAGGTGATCATCACCTATGGCGACGACCACCGCGGCTACCCCCACCCCGACCACATCCGCGCCCACGAGATCTCGGTGGCGGCCTTCGAGGCGGCCGGCGACCCGGAGCGCTTTCCCGACGCCGGCCCGCCGTTCCAGCCGCTGAAGCTGTACTACACCGGCTGGACCAGGGTCCGTCTCCAGGCGCTCCACGAGGCCTTCGTCGCCCGGGGCGAGGAGAGTCCCTACGCCGACTGGCTGGCCAAGTGGGACCCGGAGATGCCGGAACGGCCGATGACCACCCGCATCGACGTCGGGGACTACCTCGACCAGCGTCGGGCGGCGCTGTTGGCCCATCGCACCCAGGTCGACCCGGCCGGGTTCTGGATGCGCCTGCCCGAGGAGGTCGTGCGGGAGGTCTTCCCCTGGGAGGAGTACTACCTCGCCCGGTCGCTGGTCGACGCCGTCATTCCCGCCGGAGGCTACGAGGACGACCTCTTCTGCGGCCTGCGGACGGGTGCCTCGGCCCGTCGCCGTACCGCTGGGTAAACTGCGCCACCCCGTCCCTCCGAGACTCCGAGGTGAGCCCGATGGCGAAGTACCTGTCCCAGGAATGGTTGGACGAGTCCCGCAAGCTGGCCGAGGACCAGCCCGTCCGCCCGGGGGCGACGGCCAAGATGCAGTACGTCGTGACCGGGGGCCCCGACGGCGACGTGAAGTACTACTGGGTGCTGGAGGACGGGAAGCTCCTCGAGTCGCAGCTCGGCGAGATCGCCGATGGCGACTTCACCCTCACGATGAGCTACGAGGACGCCAAGAAGGTGCAGCAGGGCGAGCTCGACCCCAACGCCGCCTTCATGCAGGGGCGGATGAAGGTCAGCGGCAACATGGCCAAGCTCATGTCGCTCCTGCCCCTCACCAACTCGCCGGAGTACCGGGCGCTCCAGGAGCAGATCCGGGAGATCACGGAGTACTAACTCCGCTGCAGATCCCGTAGATCCCGGTAGCCGATCAGGACCGCCCCTGCCCGTTCGAGCAGATCGGGCAGGGACGGATCGTTGCGGACATAGGCGTGGTCCTCGACGCGGCCGGGCCAGTCGGGGCAGGCGGCCCGCAATTCGTCGGTGTCGATGGCGGGGTGGGTCTGGATCTCGGTCACGCCGGGGGCCAGCTCGAACAGGGCCCGCTCGATCGCCCGCTGCGACCCGACCCGCCCGATCCCCTCGCGGGGCACGGCCACCAGGTGATCGGGGAAGATCGCCCCCTCCTCGGCGGCCAGCTTCCGGAACGGGAAGCCGACCAGGCGCTGGGTGGCCTCGCCCGGCAGGCGCATCGGCAGGCCGAAGTCGAGGGCCAGCTCCAGGTACACGTCGAAGAACTCCGGCCGGCCGAGCAGGGCGCCGATGTGGCTGTCGACGTGGCTCACGTCGAACCCCCAGTAGATGGCCCGCTCGATCTGGGCCCGGCCCTCCTTACGGACCTCCTCGATGTCGCCGTGGTCCCAGAGATCCTCGATGGTGCGGGGAAAGCCGCCGTCCCCGTCCCGCAGCGACGGCGAGTGGCTGATGGGACCCCACCGGTAGGTGTCCCACTCGGCGTTGAAGGTGAGGTGCACGCCGACGTCCTCGCCCCGGTAGCCGGCGGCGGCATCCCGGGCCCAGGGCGCCGGGACCATGAGCGAGGCGCTGGTGGCCGCGCCATGGCGGAGGGCGTCGTAGATGCCGACGTTCGACGCCCGGGTCAGCCCGAGCTCGTCGGCGTTGAGGATGACCAGCCGGGCATCGGCGGCGAACCCGAGCCGCTCCGCAAGCGTCATGCTCGCAACGCTACCCCGGGGGTCAGGGGGTGGCCCCCTGATAAAGGCGGCGTGAGCCGCTCGAGCAGCCGTGCTAGGACGGGGCCTATGACTGCCGACGCCGTCCCCCTCGTCCCTCGGGAGGTCCTGTTCGGGAACCCCGAGAAGGTCCAGCCCCGCATCTCGCCCGACGGGAAGCGCCTCGCCTACATCGCTCCGCTCAACGGGGTGCTGAACGTCTGGGTGGGCGACATCGGCGCCCCCGAGGACACGTTCAAGGCCGTGACCGACGACACCGACCGGGGGATCCGGGCCTTCTTCTGGGGGCAGGACAACGCCCGCATCCTCTACGTCCAGGACGTGGGCGGCGACGAGAACTGGCGGCTCTACGACGTCGAGCTGGAGACGGGCACGATCCGGGACCTCACGCCGTTCGACGGTGTCCAGGCGCAGCTCATCGCCGAGGAGAAGAAGTACCCCACCGAGATGCTGGTCGGCCTCAACAAGGACAACCCGCAGCTCCACGACGTCTACCACCTCGACATCGAGAGCGGGGAGCTGGAGCTGATCCTCAAGAACCCCGGCATCGTGGGCTTCGTGGCCGACGCCGAGATGCGGGTGCGGGCCGGCCTCCAGCCCCGACCCGACGGCGGGATGAACCTCGTCGGCCGCCGCCCCGGCGCCAGCGCCGAACAGTGGGAGGTGTTCCTCGAGGTCGACTCCGACGACGCCCTCGGCACCGCCCCCATCGGCTTCACCGCCGATGGCAACAGCCTCTACCTGCTGTCGTCGGTCGACGCCAACGCCAGCCGCCTGCTGCGGGTCGACCTCAGCACCGGCATGGCCACCGTCCTGGCCGAGGACCCGCAGTACGACGTGAGCGGCGTCGTGTCGAACCCCGACACCAAAGAGATCCAGATGGTGTCGTACACCAAGGCCCGCACGGAGCACGTGGTGCTCGACCCCTCCATCGCCGACGACATGGCCGCCATCGCCCAGATCCAGCCCGGCGACTTCACCTTCCTCGGGCGGGACCACGCCGATCGCACGTGGCTGGTCGGCTTCACCGTCGACGACGGGCCGGTGGCCTACTACGCCTGGGACCGGGCGCAGAAGAAGGCGACGTTCCTGTTCCACCACCAGCCGGCGCTGTCCCGCTACACGCTGGCCCATATGGAGCCGTTCTCCTTCAGCGCCCGGGACGGCCTCACGATCCACGGCTACCTGACGTTCCCGCCCGGGGCCGAGCGGCGCGACCTGCCGGCGGTGTTGATGGTTCACGGCGGGCCGTGGGCCCGGGACACCTGGGGCTTCAACCCCGAGGCCCAGTGGCTGGCCAACCGGGGCTACGTGTCGGTCCAGGTCAACTTCCGGGGGTCGACCGGCTACGGCAAGGAGTTCGTCAACGCCGGCAACAAGCAGTGGGCGGCGGCCATGCACGACGACCTGGTCGACGCCGTCGAATACCTCGTCGGCCAGAGCTGGATCGACCGCCGGCGGGTGGCGATCTCGGGCGGCTCCTACGGCGGTTACGCCGCCCTCGTCGGGGCCACGTTCACGCCCGACGTGTTCTGCTGCGCGGTCGACGTCGTCGGCCCGTCCAACCTGAAGACGCTGATCGAGTCGATCCCGCCGTACTGGGCCCCGATCGTGGCGCAGTTCCACGAGCGGGTCGGCAACCCCGAGACCGAGGCCGACCTGTTGTGGGCGCGCTCACCGCTGTCCCGGGTGGACCAGATCAAGATCCCCATCCTCGTCGCCCAGGGCGCCAATGACCCCCGGGTCAAACAGGCGGAGTCGGAGCAGATCGTGGGCGCCATGCGGGAGAAGGGCATCGACCACGTCTACCTGCTCTTCGGCGACGAAGGCCACGGCTTCGCCAAGCCCGAGAACCGGATGAAGTTCTTCCAGGTGGCCGAGCAGTTCCTGGCCAAGCACCTGGGCGGCCGGGCCGAACCCTGAGGGTCAGGGGGCGTTCTGGGCGCCCTGGATTCCCTGGACCCGTTCCCGGGTCGGGACGCGGTAGAGCACGTACCAGGCGCCGATGGCCACCAGGCCGATGATCGTGAGGGAGATGGCCGGGTGACCGGCGGCCAGGGCACTGGCGCCGGCGACGACCACCATGGTCCCGACGGCCCAGGCCTTGGCCCGCCGGGGCATGCCGAGACCGGCCCGGTGGTCGCGGACCATCGGGCCGATCCGGGGCAGGTCGAGCACCCACTGCTCGAAGCGGGGGCTGGAGCGGGCGAAGCACGACGCGGCGATGATGAAGAAGACGGTGGTCGGCAGCCCGGGGACGACGATGCCGATGCCGCCGAGGCCCACCGCCAACCAGCCCGCGATGAACCAGATCCAGCGCATGTCAGCCGGCCAGGTCGGCGATGTCGATGACGGCCTGGATCACGAGCAGCACGAGGATGCTCCCGCCGATGGCGGTGTACCGCCATCGCCACCGGTGGTCGGCGGCGAAGAAGCGGCGGATGGAGGCGACGATCGCCACCATCGACACGGTGCCGACCGCCAGGCCGAGAACCGGCCCCACATTGCCGGCGAACCCGACGATGGGCCCCAGGACGGGGAGCACGATGTACGTGAGCAGACACCGGGCGGCGGAGATCCACACCGAGCGGCTGAAGGCCTGCTGGGCCGCCCGGCCCGAGGGCCGCGGCGCGTCCTCCGGGAGGCGGAGCACCCGCCGCATGGCGCAATCGGCATCGGAGCGGATGGGCCCGGGCGCCGGGCCGTGGGAGACGACGGAATCCACACCGCCACGCTACCGGCCGGGAAGGGTCGCGGGGATTTCGGCCGATTCAGGAACCCGTCGGGCCGTCATCGGAGAGAGGATGGGGCGTCCACTTCTCGAAGAGGGTCGGCGTGCCCGTCCGGGCGCGGTGCCAGAATGGGCTGCAACCCGACGGCGTGCCCCCCAGTCCGTGGTCGCCGAGGGAGTGGAGCGAGCCTGATGGACGTTTTTACGCACGACGCTGACATCGACGCCGGCGCTCCGGTCGGCGGCCGGGATCGCAGCGGCGGTGCGGGCGACCACGGCCGCTGGGCCCGGCGGCTCGACAACCGGCGCCGTCGCCGGCGCCGCATCGCCATGGGGTTGGCGGCGGCCGGCGTGATCGCCATCGTGGTCGGGCTGAGCTGGAACCCGGGGCGGGGCGGGGGCGACACCGACCAGCCCCAGCCGGTGACCGTCGAGGGCGGGGTCACGGAGAACACGGCCAAGGAGCCCACCAACAACCCCGGCGGGGTCGGCGAGAACCCGGAGGGAACGGGGCTGCCGGCCGTTCCTCCGCAGGGCAGCCGGGTGCGGACGGGCACTAAGGAAGAGGGCTGCTTCGCCAGCATGCGGGAGTACCTCGACACCTGGGACCGGACCGGCCAGGAGCCCGAACCGTGCTTCATCGGGCAGCCTCCGGCCGACCAGCCCCAGCCCGACGGCGTCGTCCGCAGCTACAACGGCGAGAAGTTCTAGGGGCTTTCGCCCCCTTTCGGGCGGTTTGGATTGCCGCATCTCCCGGCGCCCCCGGGGGTACCGTCGTGCTATGGGAATCCATGGTCGCCCCAGGCCCGTCCGCCGCTGGCTGACGGTGGCGCTCCTGGCTGCCGGTGGGCTCGCCGCCTGCGGCGACGACGCCCCCCCGGCGACGTCGGCGGCCAGCGGTCAGCCGGCCCCGGTCGAGCAGTCGTCGACCACCCAGCCCAGCGTGGCGCCGTGCACCTTCGCGGGCAGCACCGACGCGGCCAAGGGCGGGGGTGACGCCCCCACCCGGCTGCTGACTGACGTCCGGGTCGGCGTCCACGGCTGCTACGAGCGGGTGACCTTCGAGCTCAAGCCGCAGCGGGGCGAGGCTGACGGGCCGGTCGGCTGGAAGGCGGCCTACGAACCGGGTCCGATCACCGAGGACGGGTCGGGCCGCACCGTGCCGGTCAAGGGCGCCGCCTTTCTCGTCGTCACGATGAGCGCCACCGGCGCCGACCTCAGCCAGGAGGCTGCGCCGGCGACGTACACCGGTCCCCCCTCCCTGGTGGCCGACGGCGCCACCCGCATCCAGCAGGTGCGGCGGGTGGGCGACTTCGAGGGCGTCCTCACCTGGGTGATCGGTCTCGACAAGCAGCGCCCGTTCCGTGTCACCACCCAGGACGGTCCGGCCCGGGTCATCGTCGACGTCGGCGACTGAGCTGGGGCGGCGGCTCAGCCGAAGCGGCCGGCCCCGGGTTCGGCCTCGCCCTCACCCCGCCGGTACGACCAGAGATGGTCGACGACGGTGAACCCCTCGGCCAGGTACAGCTCCAGCGCCGGCCGGCGGTCCCGGACCTTCGGGTCGTCGTGGTCGACGAACAGGACGACGTCGGCCACACCCTCCTCGGCCAGCACCGACCGGGCGGACCGCAGCAGCTGACGGCCCAGCCCCCGCCGGCGGTACTCCGGTTCGATCTCGAGCCACCAGACGACCCCCAGACCGGGGGCGGGCAGGCTCAGCTCGGCGCCGCCCACCGGATGGCCGTCGACCTCCAGCTCCACCCGCAGCTCGGCGCCGTGCCCCCGGCGCCGGAACGGCACGTCAGGCGGTTCGCCGGCCGCCGAGCCGGCCAGGTACAGCCAGCGGTCCTGGCCGGTGAAGCCCCGGGCCAGCAGGGCGTTGTGGGTGGCGGGCCGGTGGTCGCGGGGAAGGCCCTCCAGACCCACCGCCAGCTCGGTCGCCGACCAGAAGGCGAAGATCGGGTCGCCCCGGCGCACCCCCCGCAGCAGGGGCCACAGGACCGCCTCCACGGTGGCCGGGTCCTCCCCGGCGTGGAGCCAGAGCAGGTACCGGTCGCCGCTGCGGCGTCGGCCGAGCGCCCCGCCCCCGACCAGCGACCCGTCCGGTCCCTCGACGCCGATGGTCCGCATCGTGGCCAGCTCCCGCCACCACCACGGGTCGGTCGTCGACCGGCCGGCCAGCGCCGTCCGCACCCGCTCCGGTGTGCATTCGGGCTGGCCCGGGAGGCGGTCGCGGTCGACCAGCGCGCAGATGGCCTCGACGTCGTCGGGGCCAAGAGGCCGGGCGTTCAACGGAGGTCCAGCACCACTTTCCCGAAGGTGCGGTCGGCGCCCACCAGCTCGTAGGCCCGCTCGGCCTCGGCCAGGGGCACGACGGCGTCGATCACGGGCTTGATGGTCCCCCGACCGATCAGGGGCAGGACCTGGCCCGCGAAGAGGTGGGTGGCGTCGGCCTTCTCGGCCGCCGGGCGGGACCGCAGCACCGTCCCCCGCACCACGAGGCGCTTGGCCAGGAGCGTGCCCATATCGAGCTCCGCCGCCCGACCGGCGATCAGGCCGACGACGATGATCCGCCCCCGAGGGGCGGCGGCGGCCACGTCGACGCCGAGGTAGGGGCCGCCGAGGAGATCGAGCGTGACGTCGGCCGGCCCGGCGGCGGCGGTGATCTCGGCGGCCAGGGCCGCCGGATCGAACCGCGACGGCGCCAGGATCGGATGGTCGAGCCCGAGTTCGCCGGCCCGCTCCAGCTTGTCCTTCGAACGGCTGGTGCCGGCCACGGTGGCCCCCAGACATTGGGCCAGTTGCAGGGCGGCGGTGCCGACCCCGGACGCCACGGCGTGGACCAGCACCCGCTGGCCGGACATCAGGCCGCCCTGGACGACCATGGCGTCGTGGGCGGTGATGAAGGCCTCGGGGATGCCGCCCGCTTCCACCAGATCGAGCGTGTCGGGGACCCGGGCGCAGTGCGACGCCGCGGTGACGAGGTACCCGGCCTGGCCGCCGCCGGCCACGATGCCCATGACCCGGTCGCCGGGGCACGGCGAGGCGACCCCCGACCCGACGGCCTCGACGACACCGGCGAATTCGAGGCCGGGAATGTCGGCCGGGACCCCGGAGGGAGGGGGGTAGCGGCCGGCCCGCTGGAGGAGGTCGGCCCGGTTGATCCCGGCGCCGTGCACCCGGACGAGGACCTGGCCGGCGGCCGGTTCGGGGACGGGCCGCTCCTCGACCACGAGGCGGCCGCCTTCCTGGATGACGAGGGCCCGCATGGAACGGAGCCTAACCGGGCCCTAGAGCCAACTCTCGGCTGCGGAGAGAAGGTAACGGCTGACGGCCAGGCACCGTTCGAAGGCGTCGCAGAGGTTCTCCTCGCCTTCCAGGATCTCCGACAGGGACACTTCCTGGCGGGCCACGACCGTGAGGCTGCGCTGGGGGGCGTCGGTGGCGGAGGGGAAGGAGTCGATGGCCGACACGTCGAGCGGCAGGTCCCGGCCGCCGACACCGGCGAGCTCGGTGGCCAGGACCAGCAGGTCCGGCCCGTTGGTCAGCGGCGGCAGCACCCAGGTGAACGTCAGGGGAAAGGCGTAGCCGTCGGGCGGCGAGTCGTCATCGTCGAGGCTGTTGACGGCGTCCTCGAAGGACAGGAGTGTGCGGGGGTCGATCTCCAGCGTGAGGTGGAGGTCCACCGGGCCGCCACAGCCCTCCTCGGGGTGCAGGTCGACCTCCCAGTTCTGCCGCAGCGAGTAGGTCTCGAGAAAGTGGCGCTCGTCGTGGATGTGGAACCCGTGGCGGACGGCGTGGTCCTTGAGATCGGCCACGTAGCCCGCGACGTCGATGACTGCCACTGCGTACTCCCGTTCGGGTGATGCCCGGGGCGCGGGGGTGCCCCCCGGAACTTAAGCCACCATCCTGGCAGTCCCGCACTACGGTTTGGCCCGTGGCTGTCCAAGGGGAGCCCCAGGCGGGTGGTGGCGGGCTGACCTTTCTCGACGGAGAGCTGTCGGAGGTCTCCCTCGACGACGACGAGGCCGCCACGTTCCGGGCCCTGGTGGGGGACCTCGACGCGGTGACCGTGTCCGCCTGCCCGACGTGCCGGAGCCGGATCCTGGCCGCCGTCGCCCTCGTCGACCTGCTCGACGCCGCACCCCCTCACCCGCGGGCATCGGAGCTGGTGGAGCTGGCCGACGAAGCGCCCACCCTCCACGTCTACCTGGTGGACGAAGGGAGCTCCTGCACCCACGACGCCTGGCTCGACCCCGGCTACGACGAATGGGCGGATGCGGTCGAGGGCTAGCGCCCTCTCCCGCCCATCCTGGCGGCTTCGCCGCCCCGGGCCGGGGCCCCAACCCCGCCTCCACCCGAGCCATGGGGCCCCGGCCCCAGGCCCGGCCGTAGCGAGGGCTGACGAAGGGATCCCCTAGCGGGGGATCTTCGTCCGCTTGAACTCGTTGAGGCGGGTGCTCGGCACGAGCTCGAGGGCGTGGGCGAGGTCGTCGACGTTGCCCCGCTCCATCAGCCGCACGAAGACCGCTTCCTCGCCCTCGATGATCGTCGGGACGCCGAAGACGGCGTAGCGGCCGACGGCCTCGGTGTGCTCGGCCTCCAGCGCCTTGAGCGGGCGCCCGGAGGCGACCTCCTCGGCGACGGCGTCGGGATCGAGGCCGACGGCGGCCGCCACGTCCCGCATGACCTGCTCCTCGGCGATCTTCTTGCCCTCGTCGTGGCGGGCCCGGAAGGCGGCGAGGTGGAAGTCGAGGAACTTGTCGGCGAAGGCGTCCCGCACGGCGATGCCCCACAGCAGCGCCCGGACTCCGCCGACACCCTTCTCGTCGAGCCCCCGCTCCCAGACCGGCGTCTCGCCCTCCTCGACGTGGACCTGGTCGAGCGAGAACGGCCAGAACCGGACGTCCCAGTCGCGACCTTCCCGCAGGCCGGCGACGAGCGCCTCATGGGCGTTGCGGGCGAACGGGCAGCGGTAATCCCAGGTGACGGCGAACTGACGAGCCACGGAGCCTCCCGACCGATGACGACGTTGCAAAAGACCTGTAGAGGGGACAACCCCTCCCGGTCTACCCGGCATTCCCGGTGCCAACCGGCGGCTCGACCGGGGCCGGAGGCGGCGGCGGGGCGAACCGGCGGGCGACGACGCCGAAGGCCAGCCCCAGGGCGGCGCCGCCCACCACGTCAGAGGTGTGATGGAGCCGGACGTAGATGCGGCTGAACGCCACCAGGCCGGCGATGAGATACCACGGTGGGCCGGGATCGGCCCGGGAGAGGAAGACGGCGGTGGTGAACCCGGCGGTGGCGTGGCCCGACGGGAAGGCACTGGTCACCGGTCGCCGGAGGCCCCACGGGAGCGGGCCGGTGAGGGCCGGTTCGTCGAGCAACGGCCGGATCCGGCCGAAGGCGCTCTTCAACACCCCGTTGGTGAGGGCCGACTCGACGCCGAGGACGGCCGCCAGCCGCACCGCCGTCCCCGGCCGGGCCCGGCCGACCGCCTCCCGCACCCCGCCGGCCGCCAGCCACAGCAGGCTGTGGTCGGCGGCGCTCGACAGCGGATAGAAGACGGCGTCGAGGACAGGGTTCCGCAGCCGCGACACCGCGACGTCGACGGCGCGGTCGACGGCCCGCACCTTGGCCGCCAGGGGATGGGCCCGGGCCCGGCGGAACGCCCGCACTCAGGCGGGGAGCAGGACCGGTTCGGGCCGGAGGGCGGCCGCCTGCTCCGGATCGCCGCCCCAGGCCGGGCAGTAGGCCTGGAAGTTGCACCAGTCGCACAGCCGGCTGCGGTTGGGCCGGAAATCCTCCCGGGCGCAGGCCCGCTCCACCGCCGCCCACAGCGCCACCGCCTTGCGTTCCATGCCCGTCACCGACTGCTCGCTGGGGCGGATCGACAGGACCTCGGGCCGGGACAGGTACATGAGCTGGACCCGGACCGGCCGGCGGCCGAACAGCCGGTCGCACAGCAGGGAGTAGAAGTGGACGCCGCCGAGCCGGTCCTGCTCCGCCCGCTCGCTCGGCACGGCGCCGGTCTTGTAGTCGGTGACGACCAGCTCGCCGTCGGCGTCGAGCTCGAGGCGGTCGATGATGCCCCGCAGCGTGAGCGAACCCAGCGCCACGCTGAGCCGCAGCTCCAGACCGATGGGCCGGACGGTGGCGGGATCCTCGATCTCGAAGTAGCGCAGCACCATCGCCCGGGCGTCGGCGTGGAAGGCGTCGAGCTGCTCCTCCGACAGCTCGAGCCCGGCGAATTCGGGGTGGCCGGCCAGCTCGGCGCGGGCCCGCTCGAGGTCGGCCAGGG
The DNA here is from genome assembly GCA_040756995.1 of Actinomycetota bacterium. Lineage (GTDB taxonomy): Bacteria > Actinomycetota > Acidimicrobiia > IMCC26256 > BP-133 > BP-133. Next base: position 158,073 of record JBFLYK010000010.1, read on the forward strand.
CCGCATCGGGCGTGCGGGCGGCCGGAGGACGCAGCATCAGCAGCTCCAGGGCCCGGTGGACGAGCGTGCCCTTGCTGGCCGCCGGGGACGGCGGCTCCGGCAGCCGGTCGATGACCGAGAAGCGGAACTGCAGCGGGCAGTGCTTGAAGGCCGAGATCTTGCTCGGGGACAGCGTGGTCGGCAGCGGCAGGCTCATCTCCGTTCGGACGGTACCAAAGGGATGTGACAGTGAGAGGGACCTCGGAACGTGCACGTGGTCGTGAGACACCTGGGTGCTCGGAAGTTATCGGGTGACGATGACCTCGGGGGGCTGGTTGATCCAGGCGACGGTGGGCAGCTTGGGTGGAACTGGTGGCCGGCGGAATCG